>CAVWMC010000008.1:0-861607 GCA_963756005.1 uncultured delta proteobacterium | reverse complement strand
ATCCCTATCTGCCGAATCTTGGCCTGCTTCCACTTGTCGGTCCATGCCGCCGGATTCGCCACCAGCACCGGATTCGAGGTCATCAGCTCCTCGACGATGCGCAGGCCGTTGGCGCGAATCGACGATCCGGTCTCAGTCACGTCGATCGCGGCGTCGGCGATTCCTTCGGCGACCTTGGCCTCGGTCGCGCCCCATGAAAATTCGACTTCCGCTTTGACTTTGCGCTCGCCCAGGATGCGCGTGACGAAGCGCACCAGCTCGGTTGCGATCCGCTTGCCCTGCAGGTCCTCGAGCCGCTTCACCGGCGAGTCGTTGCGCACGTACAGCACCCATCGCGATGGCGTCAGCGTCGCCTTGGCGTAGATGAAACTCTCGACCTGCTGCAGCGTCACGTTGTTCTCGACGATCCAGTCGCTGCCCGTGATGCCCGCGTCGAGCGATCCGTCGGCGATGTAACGCGGCATCTCCTGCGGGCGCAGGATGCGGCAACTCAGCGTCGCGTCGTCGGTCGCCGGGATATAGGAGCGCGCGTCGGCGGTGATGCGCCAGCCGGATTTGCGCATCAACTCGAGCGTCTGATTCTCGAGGCTTCCTTTCGGAATGCCGAATTTCAAAACTTGATCAGCCATCGCGATCAGCCGGCCGACTTCTTCTGATGCCCGTAGTTTGGGCCGTACTTGGCGGGATCGACTTTGCGCTCATCGACAACCTTCCACGCGCCCGCGTCGAGCTTGCGGAAGAAGCACGACTCGTAGCCCTCGTGGCATGCGGCGCCGTCGCCGAGCTGCTCGACCGCGACCACGATCGCGTCGGCGTCGCAGTCGATGCGAATCTCGCGCACGATCTGAAAATTCCCCGACTCCTCGCCCTTGCGCCACAACTTGTTGCGCGATCGCGAGAAGTAGCACGCACGCCCGGTCGCGACCGTCTCGTCGAAGGCCTCGCGATTCATGTAGGCGACAGTCAGCACGCGATGGCTCCGATGATCGACCGCAATCGCGGCGACCACGCCGCCGTTTTTGTCGAAATCAATCGCCGCCGATGCCGAATCTGCTTTTTCTGCCTGCGTCGCCATTGGATGTCACCGCGTAAAAATGCGCTTGCGAATCAAGAAGTATCGGCGAATCCCCGCTTCGATTCAATGCTGCGGCGGTTTCACGACTTGTCCTGAATCTCCAAACGGTTTTTAATTGGAGACAAGACGTGTAGATTACGAGGCAATGTCTCAGAACCTCCCAAGTCCCGCTCCTCGTTTGTCGTCACCGATGTACCTGCGCTCCATCCGCAAATCAGCCACACTTTCGAGCGTCCTCTATATTGCGGCGATCGTGCTCGCAACGGCTCTTGCAGCTTGCCATATACCCGGCAAGTCGATTGCCTCAAATTATAAAAACGTCGATCAATTCAACTTCGACGTCGCGCAGGGCCCAAAGAATTACCACATAGAAGGATACCTGACCCGCAGCACCGAGATGGGAAAGCGGCCCGGACTGCTGGTGCTCAACGGCGGCGAGGGCAACGAAGATCAATGCGTCAAGATGAGCCAGGGCATCGCCGCGATGGGCATCCAGGTCGCCTGCGTCAGCATCCCCGGCTACGGCAATTCTTCGGGACCGAGCCGCTTCGTCGGACAGCCGTCGGTGCTCGCGTCGCGCAAGGCGCTGGACATGCTTGCCGGACGTACCGACGTCGATTCGTCACGGCTCGCGGTCTGGGGACTTGGGCATGGCGCGCTCGCGGCTGGCCTCCTGATGGACTACGACTCGCGCCCGCGCGCGCTCATCCTCGAATCGGGATGCTACGATCCGCTGACGCTGTGGCCCGAAGCGCCGCTGCGCACCAAGCTCTCGATCCTCCGCGAAGTATGGCCGAGCAAGCGCATCCTGAAGGAGCGCAGCGTGATCGCGCATCTGCCGCCGAAGCTCGACCTCAGCGTTCTAATAATGCACGGGCAGCAGGATAATCGGATGCCGGTGAAGCAGGCGGTCACGCTCGCGAACGCATTGCGCGAGCGCGGCGCCAAGGTCGAGACCTGCTATTTCCCGACGGCCTCGCACGACCTCGGCAAGCGCGTCGAGCCCGAACTTCGCGCCTTCCTGCGCGACAACCTGCTCGGCACAACCAGCGCCGCCGCTTCGTAGAGTCTCTCCAGTTCCCTCCTCCTACGTTGGAGGAGGGTTAGGGTGGAGGACAAATGTGGCGCGCAAATCTCTGGAGCGCGGCACATTCCGACGCGGATGCGAAGGGCAACCAGAGATTCAGAAAATTAGGTCCTCCACCCGCCGCGCGTGGCCGCACGGCGGCCTCCTCCAACGAACGGAGGAGGCGAGGATCGGATCGGATTGTCGTGCCCGGCAGAGTACTTACGCGATCGCCTTCAGCGCCTCGATCACTTCTTCGGTGTGCCCGTTTACCTTCACCTTCGGGAACACGCGGCGCACCACGCCCGCCTTGTCGATGATGAACGTCGTCCGCTCGATGCCCATGAACTCGCGCCCGTAGAGCGACTTCATCTTATATACGCCGTAGAGCTTGCAGACCTTGTTGCCGGGATCGGCGAGCAGCGGGAAGTTGAGCTCGTGCTTGGCGATGAACTTGCCGTGTGAGTCGGTCGAGTCGCCGCTGACGCCGACGACCTTGGCGCCGAGCTTTTTGATCGGCGCGATATTGTCGCGGAAGCTGCACGCCTCGATGGTGCAGCCGGGCGTCATGTCCTTGGGATAGAAATACAGCACGAGGTTGTTCGCGCCGATCAGATCCTTGAGCGCGACGGTTTTCCCGCCGGCGTCGAGCAGCACGAAGGCGGGCGCCTTCTTGCCTTCGAGCGCGGCGCTGGCGGACTTCTTCGGAGCTTTGCGGGTGGAGGTTTTGGCTGTCGGCATGCGATTGATTTAGCCGCGCCCGCTATCCGAGGCAACCTGGAACTCTCAGGAACGCATCAAACCCCCATTTTACAAGGGTTTCGCGGCCCCTAGTTGACGACGTGCCGGTGACACCTTAGACTTGGCGGGCTGACATTCTTCAATTGATCGCGTCCACGTTCCTATGGCCGTTTACACCGAGCTAAGCAAACCGTTCCTCAAAGAGTTGGCCGACGACTACGGCCTCGGCCGCGTTTCCAGCGCGACCGGTATCCCCGAGGGTTCGGTCAACAGCAACTACGTGCTCGAAGCGGCCAAGGGCAAATTCCTGCTGCGGGTGGACGAGGTCAAGGGCGAGAACGAGCTCAAGCGCGAGATCGATCTGCTGTCGTTTCTGCGCAAGCATTCGTTCCCGTGCCCGCATCCGATGCAGGATCGGATGGGCCGCTTTTACCACAACTTCAACAACCGCTGCGTCTCGCTCTTCAAGTACCAGGAAGGCAAGGTGCTCGCGCCCCCGCGCATGAAGCCGAGCCAGCTCGAGACTATCGGCCACGCGCTCGGCGACCTGCACGTGATCGGCAAGGCTTACAAAAAAGGAATCGACAACCGCTTCAGCTTCGAGCGTATCGCCGATCTCTACCTGACGGTGCGCAACCGGCTGCCGAACTACTTCCGCAAGATTTGCCGCACGCTCGACGACGAGGTCGAGTACCTGACGCGCTACCTCGAGGGCAAGCTGCCGAAGGGCGTAATCCACGGCGATATTTTCGCCGACAACCTGCTGTTCCGCGGCGAGAAGCTGACCGCGATGCTCGACTTCGACGCTGCCTGCCGCGGCAAGTTCATTTTCGATATCGCGACCGCGGTCAACGCGCTGTGCTTCGTCGATGGCGCGTACTCGCTCGACCGCTTCCGCTACCTGCTGTCGGGCTACGAGTCGGTGCGGACGTTGTCGCTGGCGGAATGGGACGCGTTCCCCAACGAGCTGCGATTTTCGTCGCTGCGCTTCACCGTGACGCGCCTGCACGACTTCTTTCTCTCGCCGGTGGACGGCAAGCATCGCGTGGACAAGGACTTCCGCGAGTTCTTCGAGCGCCTGCGCGTGTTGCGCCGCGAGCGCGAAGGCGGGATGGAGCCGCTGCTGATGGCGATGGCGACCGGATACGACTACCGCAAATATCAGAAGGTCAAAGCGACCGAGCGCCGCCAGGCCTGAAGCGCGGCCGATCCACCAATCCGCGGGGCCGACCGTTGCCTTCAATCCTCGACAGCCTGAACGCCGCCGCGCCCGCGCTGTGGCTGGAAGTATCGCCGCCGCGCGGAATCAATCCGGCGCCGCTGCTCAAGCGCCTGGCCGAGTTGGCCGGACAGGTCGATGCGATCAACCTGACGGACAACGCGCTCGGCAACGTAAAAATGTCGGGTCTGGTTTTCAGCGCTGCGATTAAGGAGCGCCTGAAAATTCCGGTGGTGCTGAACGTCTCGTGCCGCGACCGCAACCGCTTCGCGCTGAAGTCCGATCTGCTGGGCGCGGCGTCGATTGGAATCGACGCGATGGTCGCGCTCAACGGCGACAAGATTGCCCCCGGCCCCGATGGCAACCCGATCGTCTCGCACGATATCGACGCCTACGCGCTGCTCTCGATGGTCGCCGCGCTCAATCGTGGCGATACGGGCGAGGGCAAGGCGATTCTGAAAGCGCTTCCGTCAATCGTCGCGGGCGCAGTCGCGAATCCGAATCGAAAAAATATCGAGCGCGAGTTCGAGCTGCTCGCGCGCAAAGCCGCCGCAGGTGCGCGCTTCGTGATCACGCAGCCGGTGTTCGACGCCGAGACCGCGCGCCGCTTCATCGCGAAGGCGAACAGCGCTCGGCCTCAAGACGATGCTCGGGATCCTGCCGGTCAAGCGCGCGGCGATGGCGAATTACCTGATCGACCGGGTCAAGGACCTGAGCGGCGCGCGCAGCCATCTGGACAGATACGCCGGGATGAGCGAAGAAGAGGTGCGCGCGATGTCGATCCGCGAGAACCTGGCGCTGATGAAGTCGTTGGCTCGCGAGGCCAGTGGGTTCATCATCATGAGCGGCGGCGGCCCGTCACTCGCAATCGAGCTGGCGCTTCAGTTCAGCCGGTGGCGCAAGGAGATCGGTAAATGAACCGCACCCAGGCAAATGGTTCGCGGGCCAAAGTTGGCGCTGACAAGAATGGCGCGTCGAATGGCGCAAAAATCGAAGACGCGGTGCGCGTGATCCTGCGGCATATCGGCGAAGATCCGGATCGCGAAGGACTCGAGCGCACGCCTGCGCGCGTCGCCAAGGCCTACGAGTTCCTGACCAGCGGCTACGCCAAGGATCCGAAGGAAGCGATCAACGGCGCGCTGTTCTCCGAGCAGGACTACCAGGAAATGATCCTGTGCAAGGATTTGGATTTCTATTCCTTGTGCGAGCATCACCTGCTGCCGTTCATGGGCAAGGCGCACGTCGCCTACCTGCCGAATCGCAAGATCGTTGGAATCTCGAAGCTGGCGAGGATGGTCGAGATCTACGCGCGGCGCTTGCAGGTGCAGGAGCGGCTGACGACGCAGATCGCGCAGACGCTGATGTCGGAGATCGATCCGCTCGGCGTCGCGGTGGTGCTCGAGGCCGAGCATCTGTGCATGCGGATGCGCGGCGTCGAGAAGCAGAACTCCTACGTTACGACGTCGGCGATGTTGGGCGTGTTCCGCACCAATCACGAGACGCGGCACGAGTTCATGCAACTGCTGCGCAACGGAAAACCGTAGCCGGGCAAAGTCAGGGGGCATTTCCTCGAAATAGAGTCGGTACTTGCTAGGGTTTAGCGCAAAACGTTTCACGTGAAACGTTTTTAGTTCAGGAGAACGAAACGCGAAACTGGGCCGGTGGGGGACTCAGACTTTAACGACGCGCAGACCTAGATGGCGCTCGAAGGGATCGAACTCGCGGTCGCAGTGAAGAAGGTCATGGCCCGCAGCGATGCAAAATGTTGCGATGATTGTATCGATGGTGCTGCGAGGCGTCACGCCGCGCGATCGGAGAGCGCGATGATTTCGCGCCGCGGCAATCGCGATCTCGTGACCACCCATTGCCCGAAACTCGAACAGCGCGAAAGCTGCCGCCACGCGCTGAAAATCAGTTTCGGACGCGAAGCCTTGCAGCACTTCCGTCATGATAAGGTCGCAGATAAGAATCTGCGCTTTAAGTATTCGCTCGAGAGCATCGGTCTGGCCGGTAATGCGCCCGTTGAAATAGTCGACCCAGACCGAAGAGTCGACCACCGTCATCTCCGCGGTTTGCGGTCACGACGCATAGCTTTCAGATCGCCCTCCCAATGGACCTTCCCGCGCAAGGACCGTATGGCCCTTTCCTGTTCCTCCAAACGCACGATTAATTCGAGCCCGCGCTCGACCGTCTCGCGCTTGGTGGTCGTGCCCGACACGCGCATTGCGCGCTTCATCAACTGGTCGTCAATATCGATGTTGGTCCGCATGTCGGTTCACCTACAGTGTGTATGATGGATCTTATCAATACACACCACAAGAAGCGATAGCGAGAGAGGGTAAATCGATGGCGGCTGATGACGCATCGTTGGAGGCGCTTGGAACGTATGCGCTTCGGTTCGTTAAGCCGGGGCATACGGTTGGGCTCGGGACTGGCAGGGCGGCTAGCGCGTTTATTCGGGCGTTGGGAGCCAGCGGAATTCAAGTTCGCGGCGTGCCTACCTCGACACCGGCTGAGGAACTTGCGCGGTCGGTAGGGATTCCGATTATTACGCTGGGCGAGGCGGGGAAGATCGACACCGACTTTGATGGGGCGGACGAGGTCGATTCGCGGCTCAATCTGATCAAGGGCTATGGCGGGGCGCTGGTGCGCGAGAAGATCGTGGCAGCGTCGTCGCGGCGGCTGGTCGTGCTGGTTGGTTACGAGAAGATTGTGAAGCGGCTCGGCGATCGCGGGAGTCTCCCGGTCGAGGTGGTGCCGTTCGGTTTGCCGCTGGTAAGCGCGAAGATCAAGGCGATGGGGATGAAGCCGCGCGTTCGCGAGAATGCGGGCAAGGAGTTCATCACCGATAACGGGAACTTGATTCTCGATTGCGCGGTAAAGCCGATTGCGAATGCGGCGCGGCTGGATCGCGAGCTGCTCGCGATACCGGGCGTGGTCGGGACGGGCTTGTTTATTGGGATGGCGGGTATCGTGTTAATCGCGGAGGCGTCGGGGAAGATTCGGGCGCTGAAGCGGTGAGGGCGGACGGAGGAGCGCTGCGCGATGTCAGAGACCGGAACCGGCTTCGCGTACGCGCTGCTGTCCGAGATCCGTTCCTCCCGTCGCTTACGCTCCCGTCGTCAGGATGACAAGAACTGCGCGAAGCTGTCCGAGATCTTTCTGCCGCTCGCGATGCTCGCTTCGTCAGGATGACGGAAATGCTCGCGGTGCTCGATTTGTCGGGATGACAAACCCTGCAAAAACTCGCAGACTCTCACGATGACAGAAAAACCGGAGAGGGCTGAGCTCGAGAAGATTTATCGGGCGGCGGTTGCGGCGGTTGAGCCGGCGCGGCTGGTTGGCGCCGCGATGGACGGCGTCTGCGCTGGCGCGGAGCAGGTTCCGGATTTGGTTGAGGGGGCGTCGAGGATCCGGATGCTGGCGGTGGGCAAGGCGGCGGCGGGGATGGCGCACGCGATCGAGCATCGAGTCGGCGACAAGCTCGTCGATGCGATCGCTATCGTTACTAAAGATCAACGGAGCGCCTGCTCGGCGCTGATCTCGGCGGGCTCGAAAATCCGCGTGATCGTGTCGGCGCATCCGGTGCCGGACGAGTCGTCGGAGCAGGCGGCGCATCTGGCGTGCGAGATGTTGCATGGGACGGCGGCCGACGACCTGGTGATCGTGGCGCTGAGTGGCGGCGCGTCGGCGATGTTCACGCGGCCGGCGGAGGGACTCACGCTCGAACACAAGATCGCGGTGAACCAGGCGCTGCTGAAGGCGGGCGCGTCGATTCGCGAGCTGAATATCGTGCGTAAGCATCTGTCGGCGGTGAAAGGTGGCCGCCTGTTGCACCATTGCGGCGGCGCGCGCGTGCTCGGGCTGATTATTTCCGACGTGCCGGGCAACGATTTGGCGACGATCGGATCGGGGCTGACCGCGGGCGACTGGAGCAGCTTCGGCGACGCGGTCTCGGTGCTGAAGCGGCGCGCGGTGTGGGGGCGCGCGCCCGAGGCGGTGCGATCGTACCTCGAGCGCGCGGTGGCGGGCGAAGTCGGCGCGATGGTGAGGACCGGCGATCCGATTCTCGAGCGCGTTACCAACGTAATCATCGGCGACAGCAGCCTGGCGCTGGAAGGGGCCGAGCGCGCGGCGGTGGAACTCGGGTTTCATCCGCAGCGATGGAAGGCGCTCCATGGCGAGGCCAACGACGCGGGCCGCGCGCTGGCGGAGTACATGTGCGAGATCACGCATGAGCGGGTGTGCGTTATCGCGGGCGGCGAGCCGGTGGTGACGGTGCGCGGCGCCGGGAAGGGCGGACGGGCGCAACAATGCGCGCTCGCGATGGGGATCGAGCTGTCGCAAATCGGGCGCGGGCGGCGAATCGCGGCGCTGGTCGCGGGCACCGACGGAATCGACGGGCCGACCGACGCCGCGGGCGCGTTCGCGTCGCCGGACACGGTGGCCGACGGCGAGCGCGCCGGGGTCGCCGCCGCGACCGCATTGACGCGCAACGACTCATACAATTTTTTCACAGCGGCGGGCGGTCTGTTCGTGACCGGGCCGAGCGGGACCAACGTGAGCGACGTTTTTTTCGGACTGGTGAATTACTAGTGGCGCCGAATGTCCAGTCCAGTTCCCACTGCTTGTGCGAGAGCTTTGCATAACCTGCGAGCGGATTCGGAGCAGAGGCAGAATCTTGAATCGCGCGCGAAAAAACGCGCGCTGCAAATGGACCCTCACCTTCGATCCTCTCCCTAACAGGGAGAGGGGAGGAGAGGCGAGCCGGGTTATGCAAAGGTCCCTCGGACAAGGAGAGGTTAAGACGGGGGAGCGTCGGGCACAGCTAAGATTTTGAAAAGAAAAGAACAATCGAAGGCTTCGCGCAAAACGGCAGGTACGAAAACTTCGGGCAAGCGTGCAGTGACGTTGATTCCGGGCGACGGCGTCGGGCGGGAAGTGGTGAGCGCGGCGCTGGCGGTGATCGAGGCGACCGGCGTCGGTATCGAATGGGATCGGCAGGTCGCGGGGATGAATGCGTTTCGGCGCTTCGGCACGCCGGTGCCAGACGCGCTGATCGAATCGCTCAAACGCACGCGGGTCGCGCTCAAGGGGCCGCTCGAAACGCGGGTGGCGGAAGGCTGGCGCTCGATCAACGTGCATCTGCGGCGCACCTTCGACCTCTACGCCAACGTGCGCCCGACGATGAACTTCGCCGGAGTGCATACGCCGTTCAACAAGGTCGATCTGATCGTGGTGCGCGAGAATACGGAGGACCTGTACGCGGGAATCGAGCACGAGATCGCGCCGGGGGTGGTCGAGAGTATCAAGGTGATCACGGCGCGGGCGTCGCGGCGAATCGCGAAGTTCGCGTTCGAGTACGCGCGGGCGCATCGGCGCAAATCCGTCACCGCGATTCACAAAGCCAATATAATGAAGCTGTCGGACGGGCTGTTCCTGAAATGCGCGCGCGCGGTATCGAACAATTACAAGGAGATTCGGTACCAGGAGCAAATCGTCGATGCGGCGTGCATGCGGCTGGTGACGCAGCCGGAATCGTTCGACGTGCTGCTGCTGGAAAATCTGTACGGCGATATCGTTTCGGATTTGTGCGCGGGGCTGGTCGGCGGATTGGGACTGGTGCCGGGCGCGAACTACGGCGACAAGGGCGCGATCTTCGAAGCAGTCCACGGCACGGCGCCGGATATCGCGGGCAAAGGCGTCGCCAATCCGATCGCGATGATCCTGTCGAGTGCGATGATGCTCGACTACCTGGGCCATCGCGCGGCCGGCGACAGGATTCGCGCGGCGACGGCGTCGGTGCTGAGAGCGGGCAAGGTGCTGACGCGCGACGTCGGCGGGAAGGCGTCAACCGGCGAGGTGACGGCGGCGATCGTGCGGGCGATGTCGCGGGGATAGGGAAGGGGAAATCACTTGATTGAAAGCGGAACCCACCGTGGGTTCCGCACCTCCTTGGGCAGGGGTGACCCCTGCACCCGGTGAGAATCGCAAAGTTGCGCGCAGCGCGATACTTTGCTCTCAGGTTCTTGATTTTGGTGGCACAGGCTTTAGCCTGTGATGTTCTGGTCGATGCAAATCCAGGAAAGAATCACAGGCTGAAGCCTGTGCCACGTGATCCGATTAACCCTTCCACCAGATCTATCTGTCAGATATTAGTCACGCATCATGGCCAAGCCGATTACTTCACAGGACGTTGCCGCGCGGGTGCCGCCGGGACAGGTCCTGACTGACAAATTTCCAGTGCTCACATACGGGCCGACGCCGCGCTTCGATCCGAGGACTTGGGATTTCAAAGTTGTGGGACTGGTGGAGAAGCCGCTGCGCTTTTCATACGAGGAATTCCGTGCGCTGCCGCAGTCGCGCGAGGTTGCCGACTTTCACTGTGTGACGACGTGGTCGCGGCTCGACAATACCTGGGAAGGCGTGCGGGTTGCGGAGCTGATGAAGCTGGTGAAGCTCAGTCCCGAAGCGCGTCACGTGATTGTATATTGCGACGGCGACTACACGACGAATCTGCCGCTCGACGAATTTCTGGATGACGACGTAATGCTGGCGTATCGGCATGACGGGCGCGAGCTCGAACCGGACCACGGATTTCCGCTGCGGCTGATCGTGCCGAAGCTCTACGGATGGAAAAGCGCGAAATGGGTGCGCGCGATCGAGTTTGCGGATATCGACCGGCGCGGCTTCTGGGAAGTGCGGGGCTATCACAACCATGCGGACCCGTGGACCGAGGAGCGTTACTCGTTCCAGGAAGAGCCCGAGGGCTGACCGGTCAGATTCGTTGGCCGCAACTCTTAATCGTGAAAAAAGCCTGGCGCGATTTCGCGACGAGGAATTCGATCTCGCGGTAATCGGCGCCGGGATCAACGGCGCGGCGGTGGCGCGTGACGCGTCGATGCGCGGGCTGAAAGTCGCGCTGATCGAGCGCGGCGATTTTGCGGGCGCGACGTCGTCGCGATCGTCGAAGCTGATTCACGGCGGCTTCCGCTATCTGCCCCAGGGTCAGTTCAAGCTGGTGTACGAGGCGCTGCGCGAGCGCGAGCGCCTGCGGCATAAGACCGCGCCGCATTTGGTGCATCCGATTCAGTTTCTGTTCCCCGTTTATCGCAAGCGCGGATTCAATCGCTTCACGATGGCGATGGGGCTGACGCTGTACGACCTGTTCGCGCGGATGCCGTTCAAGGAGTGGCATTCGAGCCTGAATGCGTCCGAGGTGCGCGAGACCGAGCCCGCGCTCAGCCGCGAAGGATTGACCGGCGGCGCGATGTACTTCGACGCGTGGGCGGACGACGCGCGCGTCACGTTCGAGAACGTGCTCGACGCCGACTTGCACGGTGCGGCGGTGGCGAATTACGCGGCGGTCGAGAGTTTCAATGTCACGGATGGCAAGATCGTGTCGGCGAGCGTGCGTGATCTGATCGGCGGCGGCGTCGAAGTAATTCGCGCGAAGAAATTCCTTAATGCGGCCGGGCCGTGGGTCGATGAGATTCGGCGGATGGACGACCGGGCGGCGAAGCCGTGTGTGCGCTTGACCAAGGGCGTGCATCTGGTGTTCGCGCGAACCCTTCTGCCGGTGCGCGAATCGATCGTGCTGGCGGACGAGCGCGGGCGAATCGTGTTCGTGATGCCGCATGACCGGTACGTGCTGGTGGGCACGACTGACACCGATTTCGCGGGCGAGCCGGCGAGCGTCCGGACCGAAATTGCCGACGTCGAATATCTGATCGCGGTGCTGGCCGAGAGTCTGCCGGGAATCAAGCTGACGAGCGCGGACGTGGCGACGAGCTTTGCGGGACTGCGCGCGCTGATCAGAGAAGAGAATGACGCGCCGTCGTCGGTGCCGCGCGAGGAAGTTATTTTAGAAAGCCCGGCGGGACTGATCACGGTCGCCGGCGGCAAGTTCACGACGCATCGCGCGATTGCGCAGAAGCTGGTCGATCGGGTGATGCGGTCGCTGGGGCGCGCGGTGGGAGTTTGTCCGACGCTCGAGACTCCGCTGCCGGGCGCGCGCGCATTGGCAGACGGCGACAGCTCGGGCGGTGGCGCGACGATCTCGATGCGAAGTATCCCCGCGGCGTCGGCGGAGATTCTGAAGGCGCGCTATGGAACGCGCGCGCCGATTGTCGCGCGGATAGCGGAGCGGCGGCCGGAGCTGGCGGAGCCGCTGTCGCGGAACTGTCCGGCGATTGGCGCCGAGGTTGTCAATGCGGTGAGCAACGAGATGGCGCATTCGGTCGGCGACTTTCTGATACGGCGCACGTCGTTGTCGTGGCGGGCGCCGGTCGAGGCGGAAGCGGGCGCGGCGGCGGTGGCGCGAATTATGGCGGCGGAGCTTGGATGGGATCGCGCGCGCGAGCAGGCCGAAGTCGCGAGCTTTACGCATGAGCAGAATAGCCGTCGCGTGGTCGCGTGAGCTGTTATGGCGGCGCGCGAATCGATCGCGGAGATAAAGCAGCGCGCGGGCCGAGTCGCGCGCGCGCTCGCTAAGCTGTATCCCAACGCGCGCATCAGCCTTGATTTCGAGACGCCGTGGCAATGCCTGGCGGCGACGATTCTGTCGGCGCAATCGACCGACGCGGGCGTCAATCGCGTGACGCCGCGGCTTTTCAAGGAATATCCGGACGCGCGCGCGATGGCGGCGGCGGACCCGCGGCGCGTCGAGGAGTTAATCGTCAGGACGGGATTCTTCCGGCAGAAAACGCGATCGCTGATGGGCGCGGCGCGGAAGATCGTCGAGGACTACGGTGGCGAGGTTCCGTCGGAGATGGACGCGCTGGTGAAGATTCCGGGCGTCGGGCGCAAGACGGCGAATGTGATCCTCGGGCATATATTCGGCAAGCCGGGATTCGTGGTGGATACGCACGTGCGGCGGCTGACGTATCGGCTGGGATTCACGAGGGATACGGATCCGGAGAAGATCGAGATCGACATGCAGAAGATTCTGCCGGCGGAGGATTGGACGCCGTTCTCGATGCGGCTGATTCTGCACGGGCGGCAGATTTGTATCGCGCGGAAGCCGCAGTGCGAGATTTGTGCGATCGCGGGAGATTGTCCGCGGGTGGGGGTGGGGAAGGCTGCTCGAAGGCCGCGCCGTGCCAAATCCGGTTCCGCTTCCACCAGAAGGTAGAGGTCAGGTTTGTCCGGATCGTTTGCGACGCGTGCGGGAGTTGGTGCGCTGCGCGATTTCAGAGACCGGAACCGGCGGCGCTTGCGCGCTGCTGTCCGAGATCCGTTCCTCCCGTCGCTAACGCTCCCGTCGTCAGGATCACAAGAACTGCGTGAAGCTGTCCGAGATCCTTCCTGCCGCTCTCGTTGCTCGCTCTGTCAGGATGACACATGGGCTCGCGGTCCTCGCTCTGTCGGGATGACAGTGCGTGCGAAGCGCGCGCAGAACCTAACCCCTTACCCCTTCCCATCGATGAAAAAGGGAACCGGAGTTTTTTGGTCAGTCGGTAATATTCATTGCGTTGGCGCGGGCGATTTTGCCTAGCCATTCGGCGCTGGGTTTGATTGTGCGGGCCTGCGTGGCGCGATCTACCGCGACCAGGCCGAAGGTGGGGCGGTAGCCGGAGATCCATTCGAAGTTGTCGAGCAGGGACCAGTAGCAGTAGCCGCGGACGTCGATGCCGTCGCGGATGCATCGCGCGACGCCGTTGAGGGCGCGTGCGACGTACTCGATGCGGCGATCGTCCTGGTCGGTGCCGATGCCACTTTCGGTGACGATGACCGGGACCTTGGCGACTGCACTGGCCTGGCGGATCGTGGCTTCGAGTGCTTCGGGCCAGAACTCGTAGCGCATCATCGTGGTCTCGACGCCGGCTTCCGGGGGCAGCGTGCCGTCGGCGCTGATGCGGTTGCGAGTGTAGGTCTGCACGCCGATGAAGTCGTCGCCGCGCGCGGCCTCATAGAAGATGTCCTGGCATTCGGCCTTGATGCGATCGCGCCGAGCCTCGCCACCGGGCATCGCCTGGAGGTCGCCGAGGGCGAGGCTGATGCCGACCGGATATTTGCCGCGCGAGGATTTGAGCGCGGCGGTCGCGAGGCGATGCGCGTCGAGCATCACGTCGCGCGCCTTCATCTGATCGCACATTAGATACGGCGCGAAGCGATTCGGATCGGCACCGATGCGGCGCGCGGCCTCTGAGAGCCACTTCAAGCGCGACGGGTCGAGCTTCAACGGCAACGTTCCGATCAGATACTGATAGGCGCCGAGGTTGGCCTCGTTGATCGTGCATGCGATGCCGATGAGATCGCCGAGATGCGCGGCGGTGCGCTCGCAGTATCTTGCGAACAGAGCGGCGGTCTTCTTGTCCTCCCATCCGCCATCGCCCGCCAGCCATCGCGGCGACGTGAAATGATGGAAGGTCACCATCGGCGTGAGCTTGTGATCGTGACAGCATGCGAGCACGCGGCGGTAGTGGTCGAGCGCGGCGCGCGAGAACTCGCCGGGCTCGGGCTCGACGCGGGCCCATTCGATGGAGAAGCGGTACGAGTTGAAGCCGAGCCGCGCGAGCACCGCGATGTCGTCGGCGTAGCGATGGTAGTGGTCGCAGGCGTCGCCCGACGGTTCGGCGAAGGGCGAGCCGGGCGTATGCTCGAGCACCCAGAAGTCGCAGTTGAGGTTGTTGCCCTCGACCTGGTGCGCGGCGGTCGCGGTGCCCCACAGGAAATTGGCGGGGAAGGTGAAGTGTTCGTTGGCCATCGCAGATACACCTCGGGAACGAATATTTTCGACGCTACCGCTAAATCGCGATTTCGCCAACCGGCGTATTTGAACATCGCGCGCGAAATGTAATAATTCCCGTTCCACTAACCCGTCCCAAGGCGTCAGGTGCGGTGAAAATCCGAATCGAGGACATAACGGCGGATGCCAAAGAATTGGCGTTTGCTGAACCGGAGCAGGAGATCAACCGGATCCTGGGCGCGGGACCGATCCGCGAATATCATCTGGAGGGGCCGGTCGATGTGTCGGTGTCGTTTTACCGCGCGGGGACCGAGCTGTTCTTCGAAGGCAAGCTGAAGACGCGGACGGGCGCGCTGTGTGCGCGATGTGCCGAGGACTTCGATGCGGCCGGCGATCGTCCGTTCCGGTTCGTGCTGTCGCCCAAGTCGATTGGCTACGACGACGACGCGCTGCGCGCTGAGGATTTGGAATTTTCGCTGTACGAGGGCGACGAGGTGGACCTGAGCCCTCTGATTCGCGAGCAAGTGCTGCTCGCGTTGCCGACGCGGCCGCTGTGCCGGGAAGATTGCCGCGGTCTGTGCCCGCATTGCGGGTTGAATCTGAATCGCGGCACGTGCGATTGCCGCGTGGAAATCGTCGATCCGCGGCTGGAAGCAATTCGGTCGCTTAAACTGCCGCGCACCTGATAAGCTCAACCTCAACATTAGGAAGTAATCCGTCATGCAAGCACCCAAACGCCGTAGTTCGCACTCGAAGAAAAACATGCGCCGCGCGCATGATGCGCTCCGCGCGGTAAATCCCGGATCGTGCGCGTCGTGCGGCGAGCCCGTGATGCCGCATCGCATCTGCCGCCACTGTGGATCCTACCGCGGCCGCCAGCTCGCCGAGACAAAGGAATAGGGCGCGCGGGGTCCGGCCGTGAAAATCGCGCTCGACGCGATGGGGGGTGATCTCGCCCCCAAGGCGACGGTTGAGGGCGCCGTGCTGGCGGCCCGCGACTTCGGGATAGAGGTCGTGATGGTCGGCGACGGCGAGATCCTCGCGCGCGAACTTGCCGACCACGACGCCGCCAACCTGCCAATTCGAATCGAACACGCGCCCGAGGTCGTTCTGATGGACGACTCGCCGCTCGAATCCGTGTTGTCGAAGCCGCGATCGTCGATTCATGTCGGACTCGACCTGGTGAAGCGCGGCGACGCGAGCGCGTTTGTCAGCGCGGGAAATTCGGGCGCGGTAATGACGGCGTCGATGATGATCCTGGGCAATCTCAACCATGTCGATCGGCCCGCGATCGCGTCGCTGGTGCCGACCAGCGAGGGCTTCAGCCTGCTGATAGACGCGGGTGCAAATGTCGATGTGAAGCCGATCAACCTGGTGCAATTCGCGGTGATGGGCAGCGTGTACTGGCGGCACGTGCGCAACGTCTCGCGCCCGCGCGTCGGGATTCTCTCCAACGGCGAGGAAGCGTCGAAGGGCAACGACAACACGCGCGCGGCGGCGGCGATGCTCGAGCAGATGCCGACCTACGTGCATTACATCGGCTACGTCGAGGGCCGCGACATCAACCGCGCGAAGGTGGACGTGGTCGTCACCGACGGCTTCACCGGCAACGTCGCGCTGAAGACGATGGAAGGATTCTCGTCGTTTCTGCTCGGCAGCCTGCGCGAAGTGTTCGGCGGCAATTGGCGCACGCGGCTGGCGTATCTGCTGGTGCGGAAGAATCTCAGCGCGATGCGCGAGCGGCTCGACCCGTCGGAATATGGCGGTGCGCCGCTGCTCGGCGTCAGCGGCGTGTCGATCATCGCCCACGGATCGTCGAATCCGAAGGCGATTCGCAATGCGATCCGCGCCGCCGCCAACGAGCAACTGGTGCATCACGTGAACGCCGAAATCCTGGAGATACTGGGAAAGATTCAGCCGGTCGGACCGAGCAAACCGGCCGCCGGCAAAGGGATCCGCGCGTTGTTCGGCAAGATGCGCGAACGTCTGCATCGCCGCGAGAAGGAAGGCGAGGCGGCCAGGCACGACGACGCGCATCCCGCGTCGAGCGGCACCGGATCGTTGAGCGAGCCGCCGCCGGAGCAGGTCGCGGAGCATCATGTCGATCCGAAGATCGAACGCGCCAACTACGAATCAACGCATTCGAGTTCGCGCGGCAGCGGTTCGCTCAAGAATGAAGCGCGGGTCGAGATCGCCGACGGCGCCGCCGCGCCTGCCGCGACAAACGGCACGGCGACCGGCGTCGATAAAGGCCACAAGTCGGGCGAACTGCATGCGCAGGACGATTCAGATGCAGAAGCACATTCACCCGAGCGTCCGAAGAGCGATACGTGAGGCGCCGACGATAGATGAAGCTGGCATTTCTTTTTCCCGGGCAGGGATCGCAGCGGGTCGGGATGGGCAAGGAGCTTGCCGACAACTTTCCAGCCGCGCGCGAAACGTTCCGGGAAGCTGACGACGCGCTTGAGTTTCCGCTTTCCAGACTTTGCTTCGAAGGCCCGGAAGATGAGCTGCGGCTGACGACGAACACGCAGCCGGCGATGGTGACGGCTGCGATAGCCGCGCTGCGGGTCTATCGCAAGGAAATCGGCGGCGAGCCGGAAGTCGCGGCGGGCCACAGTCTCGGCGAATACAGCGCGCTGATTGCGGCCGGGGCGATCGGGTTTGCCGACGCGGTGCGTGCGGTGCGCGAGCGCGGACGCCTGATGCAGGCAGCGGTGCCAATGGGGCAGGGCGCGATGGTGGCGCTGATCGGCCTCGAACTTCAACAAGTACGTGAGATTTGCGCGGAGGTCAGCGTTGACGGGATGATCGCGGTGCCCGCCAATCTCAACGCGCCCGGCCAGATCGTGATCGCGGGGCATGCGGCGCCGGTTCGCCGCGCGCTCGAAATAGCGAAGGAGCGCGGCGCGCCGATGTCGGTCGAGTTGAAAGTCAGCGCGCCGTTTCATTGTCCGCTGATGCAGCCGGCGCGCGACGGGATGGAGCCGGTATTGCGCGCGCTCAAGGTCGGCGAGCTGAAGTATGGCGTGATCGCCAACGTCACGGCGGAAGTGAACAAGGATCCGGCGCGAGTCGTGCCGCTGCTGCTCGAACAGATAACCGCGCCGGTGCGATGGGAAGAATCGATGGGCGTGGTCGCGCGCAGCGGCGTCACCGACGCGATCGAATTCGGCAGCGGCCGGGTGCTGATGGGCTTGATGCGCCGGATCAATCGGACGATCCGCGTCCGCCCGCTGGAAGATCTCGCATCGCTGAAGGCAGTGTCGGAGCCAGGTGCAGCGGCCAAAGCGTGAAGGGCAACTATCAGTTTTGAAAGGTTGACCAAAGGAGTAAGGTTCTGCTCATCGCATGAACCCGATCCTACTGAGCGGCCTCGTTGGCGCAATTGTGGGTGCCGCGGCAGCAATAACGGCGCAATTCGTCAGCCATCGTTTGGCGACGAAGAGAGAACTGCTCAGATTTCAGATCCAAAGTTTCGAACGATTCAGACGCGAATTTAGTGAAGATGAGAATCTGCGACAAATCAGTATCAAGAAAGAGCCTCTTACAGATGATGAGATTGATGACTATCTTGGATTTTTTGAAGAGATCGGGCTCTATTTCCATCGTAACCTTGTAGATGTGGAATTGGTCGATGAGATTCTGGGTGACTCAATTATCGATGCGTGGGAGGATGAGCACATGCGGAAGGCGATCGGCTCGGTTTGAGGTGCGGAAGACGATCCGACGTATTTCCTGTATTTTGAACGGCTCGCAAAACATTTGATCGCGCTGCGAGACAAGCGAATCAAGAAGGGAGCATGATCATGGAAAAACGAAATCGGAGAGGCGGTGGCCGAAAGACTCTGAAACGAACGAGCAAACGCCATAAGTAGAGAATATGGCGCGGACTAATCCGACCATCCCAGCAGCCAAAGCCTGAGCGGCGGCTTGCGTCGGATGCTTTCAGTCCTTATGCTCCCCTGATAATTTAGTCCGGCCCTCTCGCCCGTTACCTCTGGTCTTCGCGGCAGTGGGATAATGCTAGAATATTGAATGGCGGCCTAACCACGGCTCGCTGCCAGGAGGAACCAGAGCACGATGGCTCAAGACATCGAAACCAAAGTTCGCGAGAAGATCAGCGAGCAACTAGGCGTGGCCGCCGACGAAGTAACTCCGGAGGCCTCGTTCATCGAGGACCTCGGCGCGGACTCACTCGACATCGTCGAGCTGGTGATGGCGCTGGAAGAGGAGTTCAACATCGAAATCTCCGACGAAGATGCGGAGAAGATTCGCACGGTCAAGGACGTCGTCACCTATATCGAGGCGCACAAGAGCTGAAGCTGCGCGGCGCAACATCCGTTCGACACAAATCGCAACGCGCGCGCGCGACGCAGGACTAGAGCATGCGGTGCCCATTCTGCCGTCATCGCGGAAACCGGGTCGTCGATTCGAGGCTGTCGAACGACGCGATGATGATTCGGCGGCGGCGTGCGTGCTCGGCGTGCAAGCGGCGTTTCACCACTTACGAACGGGTGGGCGACAATGCGCCGATGGTGGTCAAGAAGGACGGCCGCCGCGAGCCGTTCGATCGGGCCAAGATAATCGCCGGGCTCAAGCGCGCCTGCGAAAAGCGTCCGGTCTCGATGGAGACGATCGACCAGATCGCCAACCGCATCGAGACCGCGATGGCGGAGCAGAGCGATCGCGAGGTCGCGAGCAACACGGTCGGCGAGGCGGTGATGAACGAATTGCACAAGATCGACCAGGTGGCGTACGTGCGCTTCGCGTCGGTCTATCGTTCGTTCAAAGACATCGACGAGTTCATGCACGAGCTCGAAGACCTCATCAATCAACGCAAGCAAACGCCCGCATCGCGCGCCGGTGAAAAGAAAGGCGACGGCGCCGCCTGATTCGGCCGCGCTGCGGGACCAGCGCTTGATGCGCGAGGCGCTGGCGCTGGCGCAAGAGCGGCTCGGATTCACAACCCCCAATCCGTCAGTAGGATGCGTGATCGTGCGCGGCGACAAGGTCGTCGGGCGCGGCGTCACCGGCATCGGCGGGCGTCCGCACGGCGAAGCTGTGGCGCTGGCCGACAGCGGGCGCGCGCGCGCGCGGTGCGACGGCGTACGTCTCGTTCGAGCCGTGCGCGCATTTCGGGCAGACGCCGCCGTGCGCTGAGGCGCTGGTCGCGGCGGGTGTCCGGCGCGTGGTGATCGGATGCGTGGATCCCGATCCGCGAGTCCGCGGACGCGGAATCGCCATCCTCAGGCGCGCGAAGATCGAAGTGACAGCCGGAGTGCTCGAAGCCGAAGCGATGCGTCTGAACGAGGGGTTCATCACGCGGGTGATGCGAGGGCGACCGCTGGGGATACTGAAGCTGGCGCTGTCGCTGGACGGGCGAATCGCCGCCGCAGGCGGCGATTCGCGCTGGATCAGTTCGCGCGAATCGCGCGAACTGGTGCATCGATGGCGTCGCGAATGCGACGCCATCATGGTCGGCGCGGGCACCGTGATCGCCGACAACCCGCGCCTGACGTGTCGCGCCGCCGGCGGCCGCGACCCGGTGCGCGTCGTCATCGACGGCAATCTGCGCACCTCGCCGACGGCGCGCGTGTACCGGCAGCGCTCGAGCGCGGTCACCATCCTGGTGACCACGCCGGCGAATCTCGCTCGTGCGCGAGCGAGATTCGAGCGCCGCGGCGTCGAAGTGATCGCAGTCGCGACGCATGGCGGAGTAATCGAGCTCGAGCGCTTGATGCTCGAGTTTGGGCATCGCGGATGGTGCCGCGTATTAATCGAAGGCGGCGCCAATCTCGCCGGATCGGCGCTGAGCGCTGGAATTGTGGATCGCGTCGCATTCTTCGTCGCGCCGAAAATTATTGGCGCTGGTTTGTCCGCGATTGACGGGATGAAGTCGCGCAGTGTGCGCGACGCGATCGCGCTGACGGAGCTTTCCGCGCGCCCAATCGGCGGCGACTTGCTGCTCGAAGGCCGCGTCAGCGCGCGCGCGGACCGCACTGGTTAGCTTCTCTGGCCGGTGATAATATCGCCATCGTTGAACTGAAAAGCATGAAATCGGCTCCCTTAGAAGAAATTTTCGCGACCTTGCGCGACGGCAAGATGGTCGTGATGATCGCGGAAGAGCGCGAAGACGCCGAGGGCGACCTCGTGATGGCCGCTGAAAAGATCACCCCGGATGACATCAATTTCATGGCGCGCGAGGCGCGCGGCGTCATCTCCGTCGCGATTCCAGAGAAGCGCTTCCGCGCGTTAGGAATTCCACTCCAGCCTTCGACCGCCAACGGCGATTCGAACGAGCAGGCCGGCGTGCTGATCGACGCGCGCGAAGGCGCCACCACCGGTATTTCGGCGAGCGATCGCGCGCGCGTAATTTCGGTGGTTGCATTCGACGAATCGCGTCACGACGACATCGTCATGCCGGGCCACATTCTGCCGTTGATGGCGCTGGGCGGCGGCGTGATGGTGCGAATCGGTCGCGCGGAAGGCGCGGTCGATCTGATGCGATCGGCCGGGATTGGATCGGTCGCCGCGCTGTGCACGATCCTGCGCGAGGACGGCGAGGCCGCGCGCCTCAAGGAGCTGCGCGAGTTCGCGGCGCAGCATTCGATCCCGATTGTTTACGTCAAGGAACTCGTTTCCCATCGCCTGACCAATGAAGTGCTGGTCCAGCGCGTTTCCGAGCAGCCGTTTCCGATCGAGGGCGGAATGCTGAGTGCGGTCGTCTTCAGAAACGTGGTCGATGGCCGCGAGCATCTGGCGCTAATCAAAGGCCAGGTCGGCGGCGGGCGCACCGCGCTCGTTCGGCTTCATTCGGAGTGCCTGACGGGCGACGTGTTCGCGTCGGCGCGATGCGACTGCGGCGAGCAGTTGCAGGAGGCGCTTGAACGGATCATGGCGTCGGATCGCGGCGTGGTGATTTATCTGCACCAGGAGGGCCGCGGAATCGGGCTGGGGAACAAGATTCGCGCGTACGCGCTACAGGACAACGGGATGGACACGGTCGAAGCGAATCTGCATCTCGGCTTCGACGAGGACCTGCGCGACTACGGAATCGGCGCGCAGATTCTGCGCGATCTCGGGGTTGGCGAGGTGCAGCTGCTCACCAACAATCCGCACAAGATAGAAAGCCTGCGCCGTTACGGAGTGAATGTTTCGCGCGTGCCTATAGAGGTCACGCCGCACGCGGGCAATATCGGGTACCTGAAAACCAAGAAGGAAAAGCTCGGCCATCTGTTCTCGGAACTGAAACTGATCACTTGAAAAATTAAGCCGCGGCGCCGGCGCCCGCCGTGCCGCCCGCGACTGTGGAATTGCCATGGGACTTAGACATCAGGGGCGCGAGCTTGCGCTCAAGACGCTGTACCGGATCGACATCTGCGGCGGCGCCAGCAGCGACGACCTGACCGCGCTGTTCGACAGCTTTCCGGTCGAGGATGAAGCGCGCAGATTCGCGGTGCAGTTAGTCGAAGGGGTGCGGCGCGAGCAGCCGGCGCTCGACAAGCATCTGGCGGACGCGCTCGAACATTGGTCGGTCAAGCGGTTGTCGCGGGTCGATCACAACGTGATGAGGATTGCGCTTTACGAACTGCTCAGGATGGAGGACATTCCGGCGCGCGTTACGATCGACGAAGCGATCGAGCTGGCGAAATGCTACGGCGACATCGAGTCGGGGCGCTTCGTCAACGGCGTGCTGGATGAGATCGCGGGGCGCCTGGGGCTCAAGCAGAAGGGCGACGATGTCACGCAATCCAAGGCCGAGTAGGCTGCTCGGCGGCGTTTTCGTCGCGGCGCTCCTGGCTTCGGGATGCGGCTATCAGTTCGCGGCGTCGGGCGACATGTTGCCGGCGAGCGCGCAGACGATTTACGTCGAGCGATTCGGCAATCAGACGCGGGTGACCGGAATCAACGACGAGCTGATGCGTTACATCAAAGACGAAATCGACCTGCATCGGAGGCTCAAGGTGGTCGATAGTCCGGACGCCGCCGATCTCGAGCTGTCGGGCGAGGTCAGGTTCGCGCTGCAGACGCCGACCAATTTCAACTCGGCGCTCGAACCGACGCAATACAACCAGAGCATCGTGCTGTCGGCGATGCTTAAAGACATGCACGACAAGAAGACGATTTGGTCCACCAACAACGTCAGCAGCGGCGAGCACACGCCGGTCGTGCCGCAGACGACGGTGGCAACGACGCCAACCTTCCTGCAGCAGAACCTGCGCGCTGACGACATCGCAAACATGACGGATATTCAGACTGCACAATCGCAAACGGCGTCGATGCAGGACCTGATGATGCAGCGGCTCGCGCAGCACCTCTACGCCCAGATGGCCGACGGCTTCTAGCTCTTCACGGTTTGGGAACGCCGCGCAGGACACCATCGCATGCCGCTTGAAACCGCGCTGGCGTACATTCGAGGAGCGGGTGGCGAGCAGCGAAAGCGAATCCCGCCGGTCGCGGTGATCTTCGGGCCGCATGCGTTTCTGCGCGAATACGTGCTCGACTCAATCGTTCGCACGCTGGTAGCTGACGGATGCCAGTATCGCAGCTTTCAGATTGGAGCGGGCGACGACTATGGCGCCGCGCTGAACGAACTCAGCGCGCCTGACTTGTTCGCACCCAAGCGCGCGATCGCATGCCGAATCCTGAAGTCGCGCCGCGACAAAGCTGAGACTGCGACTGACGCTGACGCCGGCGACGCGCGCGCGTCGGGCAGCGGCGGCTCGGAGGCGGCGCTGGTCGCGGCAATCGAATCGGCGCAAGGGCCCGGGCACCTCGTCCTGCTCTACGAAAAAGATAACGCACCGGCGAAGGTTCGCCGCGTCGCCGAAAAACCGGCGCTGCTCGTGAATTGCATGCGTCCGTTCGACAATCAGATCGAGCAGTACGTCAACGCGTTCGCACAGTCGCTCGGATTGAAGTTGTCGCCCGCCGCACTCGACTTGATCATTTCACGTCACGGTGGAGACCTGGCGGCCATCGCCAACACGCTCGGCAAGGTCACTATTTTCGCCGAGCCCGGCAAACCGGTGCAGCCGGGTGATTTGGACGAGGGCGCGCGGCGGATGCCGGAAGCGTTCGAGCTGGCGGAGAGCGTCGCGCGCGGACGGCCGTCGGCGGCGCTGGCGCAGTTGGGACGCGCGCTCGCGCTCGGGCGCGAAGTGTTCGAGATCCTCGCCGTCGAGATAATCCCGATGATGCGCCGGATGATGATCGCGGCCTCGATGATGGCGGCGCGAAGGAGTCAGGGCGATGTCGCGGCCGCGCTCGGGCTGCCGCCGCAGAGTGGGCTGGCGACGCGCGCAATCGAAGGGGCGCGGCGCTTCGGGCTGGCGCGGCTGGAACGCGCTTACTGGCGCGCGTGCGCGATGGACGCGGGGTTCAAGGACGGCACGATCAAGGAGCGCGAACAAGCGCTCGCCGGATTGATCCTCGAACTGATGACCGCGCCCGACTAGCGCGACGAACTAGGCTTTCTTGCCGAACTTGCGATGCAGGCTGGCGGACAGCCGCGCGACTTTGCGCCGCACCGTATTGCGATGCATCGTGCCGCTGCTAATAGCCTTGTACAGCACCTTGGTCGCCTGCTTGAGCGCTTCGCGCGCCGCGGCCTCGTCGCTGCTGGAGGCAATCGTTTCGCCCGCGGTCTTGGCCAACGTGCGGGCACGTGTGCGGACGACGCGGTTGCGCTCAGCGCGCTTGAGACTCTGCCGATGACGTTTCTCGGCCGACGGGTGAACGGGAATATGAGGCATAACCAGTCATTTCTAACAGCGCGCGGCGGCGGGGGCAATACGCAGGTTCGAGCGATTCAATGCCACCAGTCGTTCACAAACATTCTGATTGCGTTGGCGATCGGATCGAAGTTCTCATACAGGTATAGGAGCGCAAGGCCGATTGCGGCAAATGTGATGACCCTGTAGATAGCCCGGTCCATCGTTAGCGGTACTTCCGGTTAGTTCCGGCGGCCTTCGCTTCGTTCCAGATGGTATCAACTTCAGCCGGCGACATCGACTTCAGATCGAGGCCGCGCGCGGCGGCGATTCTTGCGACTTCGTCGAAGCGCGCGACGAACTTGTCGCATGCGGCGCGCAGCGTCGTCTCGGCGTCGTGGTCGATGAAGCGCGGGGCGTTGGCGATCGCGAGCATCAGGTCGCCGAGTTCTTCGGCGGCGTGGGCGGTGTCGTTGCGATCGAGCGCCTGCTCGACTTCGTCGAGTTCTTCACGAGCCTGCGCGATAACCTCGCGGATGTTGGCCCAATCCATGCCGGCGCGGCGCGCCTTTTCGCCAAGCTTCTCCGCACGCATCAGCGAGGGCAGGCCGCGTCCGACGTGTGCGAGGCTCTTCGGCGTCGTCGGGATTCTTGCTCGCGCGTTCATCGAGCTTGATCCGTTCCCAATTCTCGATGACCTGATCCGAAGTATCGGCGCGGATGTCGCCGTAAACGTGCGGATGCCGCCGGACTAGTTTGTCGGCCGCGTTTTGCATCACCGTCGCGAGGTCGAGCTTCGATTCTTCGGCGAGAATCACGCCGGTGAACAGGCATTGCACGATCGCGTCGCCGAGTTCTTCCGCGATGTCGATTGGATTGCCGCGGGCGACCGCGTCGGCGACCTCGTACGCTTCTTCGACCAGATGCCGCGGCGTGTCGCCGAGCTTCTGTTCGCGATCCCACGGGCATCGCGCGCGCAGTTCAGTGACGACCGCGAGCAGTTTCGCGAATGCATGCGCAGCGGTTGTGTCCTCGCTCATAACGGCGATCCTAGTTAGAATCGTCGCGGGACCCAACAAGGAGCGAGCGTGAAAATCATCGACATCGGCGTGCCGCTCGACGCGGCGCCGTATCCGCCGTGGAACTATCGCTTCAAGCGCGTCAGCCACGAGGAAGGTGCGCGCGCGATGCTGCGGCTGTTCAAAGGCTCCGACGTCGGCGACTATCCGAGTTCGATGGCGCTCGGATGGGAGACGATCACGCTCACGGGGCACGCGGGGAATCACATCGATGCGCCGTGGCATTTCGGTCCGCTGTGCGAGGGCCGCCCGGCGCGGACGATCGATCAGATTCCGCTCGAGTGGTGCTACGGCGACGGCGTGCGGCTTGATTTTCGGCATCGCCAGAGTGAGGACATCAGCGTCGAGGACATCAAGGGCGAGCTTGCGCGGATCGACTACGCGCTCAAACCGCTCGATATCGTGCTGCTGTGGACCGGCAGCGACCAGTATCTCGACAACGTCGATGAGTACGTGCGGCGGCAGGCGGGGCTGTCAGTGGCAGGCCAGAATTTTCTACTCGATCAGGGAGTGAAGCTGATTGGGATCGACGCGATCGCGATGGACGTGTCGTTCGCGACGATGGCGCGCGGGTTGCGCGAGGGTCAGCCCGACGCGTTGTTCCCGGCGCATTTCGTCGGCCGCGAGCGCGAGCATATTCACATGGAGAAGCTCGCGAACCTCGGCGCGATTCCGCATCCGTTCGGGTTCAAGGTGAGCGCGCTGCCAATTAAAATCACCGGCGGCAGCGCAGGATGGGTGCGCCCGGTCGCGATTGTCGAGGATTAGTGGTTGCGCCGCAGAACCCTCACCGCCGACCGCGATGCGGCCGGCCGCCTCTCCCGTGAAAGAACGGGCGAGGTAATTAGGGCTTCACGATTGGGTCGAGGACTTTCTCGGTGAGGAAGTTTGACAGGTCCGTGCAAACCTTCGGCGGTTATTTCGTGGCCGCAATCGTACTCGCGATAGGTCAACGGTACCTTCAATGCGCGGATCGATTCGACCGATGCCCGCGCGCGCGTTATTTCGATCATGTCGTCGGCGCGGCCGTGTTGTACCAGCGTCGGCAGGGCTTCGAGCGCGGCGGGGTCGTTGACCTCATCCTTCAGGTCGGGCGCGAAGAACGTCGAGAGTCCGACCAGCGCGGCGAACTTCGAGGGATTTCGGATCGCAAGCCGATACGCCATCATACCGCCCTGGCTGAAGCCGAGCACCACCAGCTTTTTGCGATCGACCGGATATTTTTTCAGCGCCTCGTTGAGAAACTCGGTCACCATCTTGTTGGCGTCGTCGATTGCGCCGCGATCGGGCGACGCACCCATCCGAATCGGAAACCATGCGTAGCCGCGCGTCGGACCGATCGGCACCTCCATCGGACCCTGTGGGCAAATCAGCATGAAGCGGCCGTCGGCGATGTATGGCGCGAGTCCCAGCAGGTCGAGCGCGCTGGCGCCGAAGCCGTGCATCGCAATCAGCGTCGGATGCGGCCCTTCGCCGGCCGGCTCATAGACAGTGTGGATCAGTCGCATCGATGCGTTCTCCTTGGCGGCATTGCCGCATAATAGACTGCCCGCGAGTTCCCTCGCCAGCCGAAGACCGCAAATGCCGGCACCGTCGCCTGTTCATCGCGGCTCAAATAACCGCTATCTTTAGCGGCTGCGCGATGTGGGCGATGGCACGATGATCGAAAGTCTGAAGGTCGCGGAAGACCGGCCGCAAGGGTGGGGCGCGTGGGCGCGGATTGCGCCGTGGGGCGTCGCCGCATTGGCAGTAGCCGCGATCGCGGCCGCGTCGTCGCCGGCGGCGGCCACCGGAAAATTGCCGGGATTCATCGCGGGCGCGATTATGATCGCGCTCGTCATCTACGCCTTTATCGACTACCTGCGCCCTTTGACTCAGGATCCCGACGCCGGCCTCCTTCCCGCGCTGCTGGTGCTCGCTGCGCTGGCCGTTTTGAAGCTGGTGGTGATGCCGTACTTTCCCGGCTTCGGCCCCGACGTTGGCGATTACCAGGCGTGGGCAAGCCAAATCGCGACGTTCGGCCCCGCGCATACCTATCAGCAGGGATTCTTCCTCGACTATCCGCCGGGCTACCTCTACGGGCTGTGGGTCGCGGGGATCTTCGCGCACGCGGTCGGTGCGACGGGAGATTTCTATCGCGTCATAATCCAAAGTCCCGCAATCGTCGCCGACTTCGCGCTCGCGATCCTGATGTACGCGTTCATGCGGCGCGGCGGCAGGCCCGAGATGGCTTTCATCGCGATGCTGATGGTCGCGCTGAATCCGCCGCTGCTGTTCGACACCGTCGTGTGGGGGCAGAGCGATTCGGTGATGACCTTCGTCACCCTGCTCAGCATCGTGGCGATCCTCGGCGATCAATACGAAATCGCCTGGGGACTCGCCGCGATCGCGGTGCTGGTCAAGCCGCAGGGACTGATGATGCTGCCGGTGCTCGGCTTCTGGACGATGCTCGAGACCGATTTTGCGACCTGGATCAGATCGGGGCTCGCGCTAATCTTCGTCGCGATCATCGGTATCGCGCCATTTCAAATCGGCCACGAGTGGAACTGGATCATCAAGCTCTACACTTCGACCGCCGCCTACTATCACGAGACTTCGGTCAACGCATTCAACCTGATGGCGCTGCTCGGCGGACTGCGGCAGGCGGACTCGAACACATTTCTGGGAGTGTCGTATTTCGCGCTCGGCATGAGCCTGCTGGTGCCGCTCTACGCGTTCGTCGCGTGGATCTTGTGGCGTGGCCGCACGCCGACGCGCCTGCTGTTCGCGTCGTTCATCGCGATTTTTGGATTCTTCATGGTCGCGCCCCGGATGCACGAGCGCTACCTGTATCCGGCGATCGCGCTGGCGGTGCCGCTGGCTCTGGAAGCGCCCGAGATGCTGGCGGTGTTCGCGATCATCACGATCACCTGCTTCATCAACCTCGCTTACATTCTGCACACGCTCAACACCGTCGTGTTCCTGGACTCGCGCGACGGGCTGGCGATGCTCACTTCGGCGCTCAACGTGGTCGCGCTCGGGCTGGCTGTTTACTGGGGATCGACGCGGATGCAGGACGCCGGCACTGAGACCGACGCGGTCGGTGAGTTCATCGGGAAATTCGCCATGCCGCGGCAGATTGAGGATTACGTCGAAGAGCCGGCGTCGGCGCCGCCGTGGATCGCGACTGACACGATAATTATTTCGATTCTTCTGATCGCCGCGGCGGTCACGCGCTTCTGGCATCTGGGCCATCCCGCCGAGATTGTTTTCGACGAGGTCCATTTCGTCGCGCAAGGCCGCCACTACCTGCATGGCGAGTCGTTCCTCGATCCTCATCCGCCGCTGGCCAAGCTGGTAATCGCACTGGGCATCCTGATTTTCGGCGACAAGCCGTTTGGATGGCGGGTGGGCAACGCGACGATCGGCACCGCGCTGGTGGGAATCACCTATCTGCTCGGGCGCCGGCTGACGGGCTCGCGGCTGGTCGGCGCGCTCGCCGGCGCGATCCTGCTTTGCGACGGCATGTACCTGGTCGATTCGCACTACGCCGTCATCGACATCGTATATCTGACCTGCGCGGCCGTAGCGTACCTGCTCCTTTTCAAATTCGCCGAGACAGTCGATGCAAAAGCGCGCCGACGCATCCTGCCGTGGATTGGTCTGGCGCTGGGCTTGTGCCTGGCCAGCAAACTCTATATCCCGGCGGTTACGTTTCTGCTGGTGCTGGGCTTTCTCGCTTACGTGATCGCGCGAGATCGTCCGAATCCCGCACCGCCACCGCCGCAGGTTGAATCGAAGCCGGTGGCCGAGTCCAAGTCGAAGAAAGTCAAAGCGCGAGCGCCGGTCGCGGCCGGAATCAACCTCTTCGATCCGACCTCGACGCTCTTCATTGCCCTCATCTGTATTGTGCTCGGACTATTGTTGGTCCTGAGCGGCGCCAGCGCCGGCTACATCCTGCTGAGCATTCTCGCAGTGCTCGCAATTCGCGTTGCGGAGATTTTCTGGCGCGGCCGTTCGCCGTCATCGGGGGCGCCGCGGCTGCCGATGCCGTCGATGGCCGAGCTGTTCGAGCCGATGAGCATTGGCGCGATCGTGCTCGTCGGCGCCGTCGCGTCCATCACTTACCTGGCGGTGTTCATCCCGCATTTCTGGCTCGGATGGTGGGGCGGCATCTCCGATCTCTTCAAGTACTACAGCGACGTTGTCTGGTATGAGAAGAGCGTTTCGACCGCCACGCATCCGTATGCCTCGAAATGGTGGAGCTGGCCGCTGATGCTGCGGCCAATCGCGTACTGGCAGAATTTCCCGAAGACCGGCGACGTGCAAACAGTCTGGGGCGGCGGTAATCCGCTCCTATGGTGGGGCGCGCTGACCGCGATCACGATCACCGCCGTGCAGGCGTTCGAGCGCCCGACGCTCACCCGCTGGTTCCTCGTCATCGGCTATCTCAGCTACTTGCTGATATGGGCGTGGATCGGCCGCACGCTGTTCCTCTACCACTACATGGCGTCAGTCTATTTCGGTTACCTGGCGCTGGCGATTCTGCTCGCCGAGTGTTTCAAGGAACGCGCGGAGCCATGGGAGCATCTGGCGCTGTTACTGACGATGACGCCGGTATTTTTTCTCGGCCTGCCGCCGACGTGGGGTTGGATCACGTTCATCGTCGTCATCGGCGCGTACGCCTTTATCCTGCTGCGGACGCCGTATGCGGGCCGCTACGTCGCTGCCGTGTTCGCGGCCACAGCGGTGATTCTGTTCGTGTACTACTTCCCGATTTGGGTCGGTATGCCGATAAGCCGCGAAGGTTACTACGCGCGCATGTGGCTGCAATCAGCCGGGATACGCAATTGGATCTGATCGCGCAGCAGCATTCGTATCGCGTCCTTGCGCGATTGTTCCCCTTCCCTCGCGCGAAGGGGTTAGGGGTTAGGTTCCTCTCCGCACTCCTTCTCCTCGCGATTACACTTGCCGCAGCATCCACGCCTCACCTCGCGTATGCCGCCGATCAGAAAAACCTGCTGCTCAACGGCGACTTCAAAAAAGGCTCCGAGGATCAACCTGACTCGTGGCGCACCGAGGCCTGGGTTAACAGCCCCGACGCATTTCAAACCCACTGGCATTCTTACTCCGACAAGCCCAGCGAGATGGAGGTCGATAATCTCCAGGCCAACGACGGCCGCTGGATGCAACCGCTGACCGTGCCGCCCGGTTGGTATCAGCTCAGCGTCGATGTCCGCACCGAGAACGTCGGCGCCAAGGAATCCGGCGCGTCGATGTCGGTGATGGAAGACGGCATCATGTCCGCCGATATTCACGGCACCACCGATTGGCAGCGCGTGACGCTGTATCTCAAGGTCGGCGGACACGGCGCCGATATCGACGTCGCGCTGCGCGTCGGCGGATTCGGCAGTCTCAACACCGGCAAGGCGTTCTTCAGGAATGCGTCGATGGTCGCGATTGACGCGCCGCCGCCCAGCGCGACGCCTACTTACGACTTGAATGCGATCCGCCAGCAGAGCGCGCCGGTGCCGATCGGCTCGCCAATCTCGCTGGTGGTCACCTTCATCGCGCTGGCGGGAATCGCATGGGCCGGTTGGCGCATCTACGGCGACGACGACTTCCGCATTTTCAATCCGATCCGCGCCGCGATGGCGGGGCGCCCGAAGAAGCGATGAAGTGGGGCGGGGCGAACTCCAGCCGCGCGGTCGCGCCCGAGGATCGCCGCCGCCAGCTCGAAGCCGCGATCTTCCTGATCCCGTTCATCACCTACGCCTACTTCTACCAGGGCGCCGATCAGAGCATCGCGTGCCGCTTCGACCTGCTGCGCTCGATGATCGAGAAGGGCGCGCTCTACATCAACGACTTTTGCGGCTACAACACCGCCGACATCATCACCTTCCACGGCCACATCTACTCGGTGAAGGCGCCCGGCACGTCTTACACTGCGCTGATACCCGTGGATGATTTTCCGCATCGCGCTGCTGCCGATGAACGCGGCGCACGAGCCGGTGTATTGGGCATTCGTCACGTACCTGACGACGGTGTTCACGACCGGACTGTTGATCTCCGCGATGTGCGTCGTGATGTTCCGCTTCGCGCGATTTCTCGGCGCGTCAGACGGCCGCTCAGCCGGCGTCGCGCTGATACTCGGGCTTGCGACGATCGCGTTTCCATACGCGACTGAACTAACGGGCGAGCCGGTCGCCGCGGTATGCGTCTTTGCCGCGTTCTACTTGCTCGCGACGTTCGAGACGCGCCCGTCGTCGAGACGCGCGTGCGCGGCCGGCTTCCTCGCCGGATGGGCGGTGCTCAACGACTACCCGGTCTTCCTGGTCGCCGCCGCCGTCGGAATCTATGCGCTGTTCAAACTGCGCGACTTGAAATTTCTGGCGGCGTTTTCCGCCGGCGCCGCGATCACTGTCGCAATCATGCTCGCCTACAACTGGGGGGCCTTCGGCAATCCATTTTTCTTCAGCTACCAGGCGTTCAAACTCGCGCCGACCGAGAATCGCCAATTCCCCGAGCAGGCGGTCGGCTTCGTCGGCCTGACTTACCCGAAGATGCGCATTCTCTGGAACGTGCTGCTCGATCCGCAACGCGGACTGTTCTTCTGCAACCCGGTGCTGTTGCTGTCGATCGTCGGCGTCGGCTATTTCGCGCGGCTTAAACAGTGGCGCGCCGAGTTCGTCGTCACGGTCTATTCGTTCGTAGTGCTGATCCTGTTCAACGCGTCGTACGGCGAGTCGATCGTCTCGTGGGGCGGCGGCACCGCGACCGGCCCGCGGCAAATCGTCGCGTCGGTGCCGTTCATGGTCCTCGCGCTCGCGTTCCTTCCCGCCGCGTTCAACTGGCTGCTGGGCGCGGTTGGCGCGCTGTCGGCCGCGATCATGCTGATGGCGACGGCGACCAATCCGCACTTCCCCTACGAATACGACAACCCGGTGCGCGACTTCGCACTGCAGCAATTCATGCGCGGCGACTTCGCCACCAACCGCGACGCCTTCTTCGGCGGCGGCATGATCGTCCGCGATTCGGTCGCGTTCAACCTCGGCAAGCTGATCGGACTGCCCGGCCCGTTCCAACTGTGGCCCTTAGCGGGACTCTGGATCATCGGCGCATTCGATTTGTCGGAAACGCTCGGCCTGTGGGGCGAGGGCGCATCGCGCCGCCTGACGCAAATCGCCACCGCCGTCGGAATCGCATCGGTCTTCCTGCTCTCGATGAATCAGTTGGTGATGCAGCGTTTCCTGCAGAGCGGCCATCACGGCTTGCTCGGCAGGTATTACGTTGGCGACCAATGCGGTGAGACGCCGCCGCACATCGTGCGCGTCGATCCGCAGCTGGATTTCGATACGATTGCCGAGATGGGTGCGATGCCGTTTCCGTCATGCGACATCTGGCGCGGCCAACTCATGGCGCCGAAGACCGGAGACTACGAATTCACGATCGACGTTGACGATTCCGGATGGGTCACTATCGATGGCACGCCAGTGATTCACGACCCCGGCCCGACCACCAAGGTCCACGACACTGGCAGCATCCACCTGACCGAAGGCCCGCATAGCATCGAAGTCGGCGAGCGCAACATCGGCGGCGGCTCCTACCTACACCTATACTGGAAACTCCCCGCCACGTCGGACCTCGAAATAATCCCCACCGAAGCCCTAATCCCCGACCGCGCCGGCAACTAGCTCGTCGTCTTTCCCTCTCCCAGAATGGGAGAGGATCGAAGGTGAGGGCCCTTGTTACCGCGTCCGATTCCTATCGCGCGCGATTCAAAATTCCGCGACTATTTCCGCCGCCAGCGCTAGTCTTGCGCAGGAATCAACCCGGCGCGCGTGACCTCCCGACGCTCGCTTTTGTCCAATGCTTCTGCGGCGTGCGATAGCGGGAAGGTTGCGTCGCACATTTCGCGATAGGGCAGGCGGTCGATATTCGCCGCCAGGAAGTCCAGCGACTTCTTCAGGTAGTGCGGTGGATAGGTCGCTACGCCGATTATCTCAAGCGACTTGAACGTGATCGTCGATGGCGGTAGTTGGACCGTCAAGCCCGACGAGATGTTGCCGACTTCGATCACGCGGCCGCCGACGCGCACCATCTTGAGCGCCTCACTGAATGCCTCTGGAACGCCGGCCACTTCCAGCACTACATCGGGCCATCCCGCGCACAGCTCGCGCACGCGTTTGTCGCGCGCCTCGGCGTCGGCGTAATCGCGCATATCGACCGTTTCGTCGGCGCCGAATCGACGCGCCTCGCGCAGCCTCAGATCGACCCCATCGACCGCGATCACGCGCGCACCGCGCGCCTTCGCAATCGCCATCGCATGCAGCCCGAGGCCGCCGGCGCCGAGCACCACGATCGTCTCGCCGTAAGCGAGCCGCGCGCGATCGAGACTCCAGAACACTTGCGACATCGCGCAATTCGCCGACGACGCAACCAGGTCGGGCACGTTGTCGGGGATGCGGTAGAAATGCTGATCGGGCTTGACGACGTAGTGCGTCGCGAACGTGGCCGTGAAATGCGGCGGTTCGTCGGGATGCCGCGCGCCGAGCACCTTGGCCGTGCAGGCCGCATGATTCCCAGCCACGCAATTCACACATCGATTGCACACCGTATAGTAAACCGGCGCGATTCGGTCGCCTTCCTTGACCGGCACGCCCGCCCAATCGGCGCGCACGCCCGCGCCGAGCGCCTCGATCCGCCCCGACATCTCATGCCCCGGCATCACGCCGCGCCGCCCGAACTCGCCCTTCCACATATGCACTTCCGAGCCGCACACGTTGGTCTGTGTGACGGCCGCGACGAGTCCGCCGGCCGCGGGCGCGGGAACGTCGTACTCGTGAAATTCAATTTTGTGTGCGGTCGGGATAAACGCGACGCGACCTTTCATGGCAAGCCCTCCGAAGCGCGAGGAAAGCGGTGATGACCCCGGTGTCATCCCGGACCAAAAAAATGTCAAGCCCGCGCGCGTGCTGGCCTACTGCGGCGGCGGCGCTGGCAGCTTGAAATTCCCGCCCAGCGAAAATCCATGCATCGACGACGGCGGCGCGCTTGGTTGCATAGCTGTGTTGTCGATCGACGACGGTGGCCTGGCTTGATTCCGCGCAGTAGCCGGCCCCGACGCTTGCGCGCTCGCCGGCGGCGATGCCTGCTGCGATCTGCTCGGACCGGCGAATTCCGGGCGATGCGTCTTCCTCGCCTCCGCGAGCACGTCGCGCAACAGATTCGATTCCTGGATTCCGTGCGACACGCAATCGACGTCGGTAGTCGGATGCAGCGGGACGGTGACCGACGAGTTGAAGGTCGCGCGCACTTCGACCAGCGTCGCCTCGCGGCCGCGTGGCCGCACCAGGAAGTTGTACACCGACGACGAGTTCGCCTGCGGCTCGGCACTGTACGCGCCCGCCAGGCTCTTGACCTTGCCGCAATCGGCGTCGTGCAGCGTGAAGCGCGGACCCACCGCCTCGATGATTCCGTTGGTCATGTCCTGCGCCTGCACGTGGAACGAATTTTCTTTGACCACCGCGTTCACCGCGTCCCAGGCGAGATCGTACGGCAGCGGAATCACCACTTGTTGCAGCTCGTCAGGCGGCGGCTGCGTGGTCGGCGGATCAAAACATCCAGCGGCGAACAGCGCCGCGATCGCGCACAAAATTGAAACTGTCACCCGACGCATGTTCTTCCACCTGGCTCGTTGGCGGCCGCAATCCCGACCGAAGCGGATTGCGGCGCGCGCGCCCCAAGTTTTTCATACTCGCCACCGGCTACGCCATCGTCTCAACTGGCATTCTCCCTTTCGCGAATCTTTATGATAATCTCGGCGTCGTTCGGGACCCGCCCGCTGAGGTGGTCCCGCGGAAGGTATTTGTCATGTCGGGTCATTCGAAATGGAGTTCGATCAAGCATAAGAAGGCGATCACCGACTCCAAGCGCGGCCGCGTCTTCACCAAGATGATCAAGGAAATCACGATCGCGGCGCGGCTCGGCGGCGGCGACATCAACTCGAATCCGCGCCTGCGCACGGCGGTGACCGTCGCCAAGAAGCAGTCGATGCCCAACGACAACATCGATCGCGCGATCAAGAAGGGCACCGGCGAAATCGCGGGCGCGTCGCTCGAGGAAATCACCTACGAAGGCTACGGCCCCGGCGGCGTCGCGATCATGGTTGACGTGCTGTCCGACAATCGCAATCGCACCGTCGCGGAATTGCGCTTCGTGTTCTCGCGCCGCGGCGGCAATCTCGGCGAAGTCGGATGCGTCGGCTGGATGTTCAAGAAGCGCGGCGTGATTGGAATCGAAAAATCCGCCATCGACGAAGACAAGCTGCTCGAACTCGCGCTCGACGCCGGTGCCGACGACGTCACCCTCGACGGCGATACTTTCCAGGTCCTCACTGCGCCCGACAAGCTCAACGCGGTGCGTGATAGGCTCGAAAAAGCGAGCCTCGCGATCGCGCATTCGGAACAAACGCGGATTCCCGAAAATACGGTTGCGGTTTCCGGCCATGCGGCCGAGCAGGTGCTCAAGCTGATGGAAGAACTCGAGGATCACGACGACGTGCAGAACGTCGCCGCCAACTTCGACATCAGCGATCAAGAGATGGCGCAGTTCTCGGCGGCCTGACGCCGGGCGCGGGCTGCCGCGGAGGTGGGGTATGCGGATACTCGGGGTGGATCCCGGGAGTGCGGTATGCGGTTACGGCGTGGTCGAAGGGCCCGCGCGCTACGTGACCGCCGGCACGATTCGATGCGCGTCGCTCGCGCCCGGTCCCGCGCGCTTGCATCGCATCCATGAAAACCTTCTCGCCATCATCGATGAGTTCGCGCCCACCGCGCTCAGCCTCGAGCGCCACTTCGTCGCCGCCAACGTGCAGAGCGCGTTCCGCCTCGGCGAGGCGCGTGCGATGGCGATGCTCGCGGCGGCCGAGCGCAAGCTCGCGATGTACGAATATCCGCCCAATGAAGTTAAGCTCTGCGTCGCCGGCCACGGGCATGCCGACAAGGCGCAGGTGAAATACATGGTGCGCAAGACCCTGAAGCTCGACCCCGCGCTCGAACTCGCCGACGACGCGGCCGACGCGCTCGCGATTGCGCTCTGCCATCTCGGCCGCGGGCGCATGCCCAATCTGGTCGAGGCGATCGAGCGCGTTCGCCCGCATCCGCCGCGACGAATCAAGCCGCGGATGGTGCCGCAGTGATCGCGACACTGTCAGGCGCGCTCGCCGTGCGCGACGCCGGCCGCATCGTGGTCGAGACCGGCGGCGTCGGCTACGAAGTGCTGATACCGCTGAGCACCTATTATCGATTGCCGCCGCTCGGCGAGCGCGTCGCACTGGAGATACGCCAGGTCGTGCGCGAGGACGCGCTCATGCTCTACGGATTTTCCAGCGTCACCGAAAAGCGCACCTTCGACCTGCTGATGAGCGTGCAGCACGTCGGCCCGAAGCTCGCGCTCGCGATCCTGTCGGTGCTCGCGCCCGAAGAACTGGTCGCCGCAATCGGCAAGGGCGACGTCGATCGCATCGACGCGGTGCCCGGCGTCGGTCCCAAGGTCGCCGAGCGCGTCGTGCGCGAACTGCGGGACAAAGTCGCGGACCTGAAGATGGCGGCGCCGTCCACCAGCGCGTCCAACGGCAATCTGGGTCCCACGCCCGACGGCAACGGACGCCCGGCCGGTCCCGCTGACGAAGCCGTCTCCGCGCTGATCAATCTCGGCATGAAACCGATCGAGGCCAAGCGCACAGTTGACGCGGTCATCGCGGCGGACGCGAGCGCGGCCGAAAATTCCGAAATTATAATTCGCAAATCGTTGGCGGTGCTGCTGGTTGAAAAGTAAAAGCAACGCGGATGCCGGGATGACGCCGCCGCCGGCGGATGGCAGGATCGCCGCGCGCGTCGGCCATGAGGACGAACGCCGAATCGATCTCGCGCTGCGACCGCGCAAACTCGACGAATTCATCGGCCAGACCCGCAACAAGAAAATTCTCGGCATGTCGATCGACGCCGCTCGCGGACGCGACGAAGTGCTCGACCACGTCTTGTTCGCGGGACCGCCCGGACTCGGCAAGACTTCGCTCGCGCACATCATCGCGCGCGAGCTCGGCGTCAACCTCCACATCACCTCCGGTCCCGCGATCGAGCGCGCCGCCGATCTTGCCGCGATCGTCAACAACCTCGAAGAGCACGACGTGCTCTTCATCGACGAGATTCATCGCTTGCAACGCGCCATCGAGGAGCGCCTCTACTCCGCGATGGAAGATTTCGAGTTTCACATCGTGATGGGCGAGGGGATGGGCGCGCGCACGATGAAGCTGTCGGTCAAGCCGTTCACGCTGGTCGGCGCGACCACGCGATCGGGCCTCCTCAGCTCGCCGCTGCGCGACCGCTTCGGCCAGCATTTCCATCTCGACTTTTACGATCACGCCGAACTGGGCGAGATAGTGCGCCGCTCCGCGGCGTTGTTGAACGTCGCAATCGATGAAGCCGGCGCGCACGAGCTCGCGGCGCGCTCGCGCGGCACGCCGCGTATCGCCAATCGCCTGCTGCGCCGCGTCCGCGACTTCGCGCAGGTTCATGCGGAGCCGGTTGTAACGCGGGAGATCGCGCTCGGCGCGCTCGAGCTGCTCGAAATCGACGCGGCGGGCTTCGACAAGATGGACCGCGCTATTCTGAGCTCGATCATCGACAAGTTCGACGGCGGCCCGGTCGGGGTCGAGAGTCTTGCGGCCGCGGTCGGCGAGGAATCCGACACCATCGAAGAGGTTTACGAGCCCTATCTGTTACAGGAAGGATTTCTGGCTCGCACCTCGCGCGGCCGCGTCGCCACCCAGCGCGCTTACACGCACCTCGGCCGAACTCGCCGAGGCACTTTGCTCTGACGGTTATCTCGATGGCGAAAATCTACGTCCTGCAGCATCACCCGGTCGAAAATCTCGGCACCATCGCCGACGCGCTCGAAGCCAGTGCGCTCGCATGGCAATACATCCGCGTCAACGACGGCCAGCCCGTGCCGGCGAGTATGAAGAACGCCGGCGGCCTCATCGTGATGGGCGGCCCGATGGGCGTCTATCAGACCGATCGCTATCCATGGCTGCGCGACGAGATGCGCCTGATCGAAGACGCGATGAAATCGGATCTGCCAGTGCTCGGCGTATGCCTCGGCGCGCAGATTCTCGCGGCCGCGCTCGGCGCGAAGGTCGATCGCAATCCCAACGGCAAGGAAATCGGATGGCATCCAATTCGCCTGGGCGATTCAGCCAAAGATGATCGCCTGATGCGTGACTTGCCGGCGACGATGACGCCGTTCCACTGGCACGGCGACATCTTCGATCTGCCGCCCGGCGCAGTCTCGCTCGCATCGTCGGACAAGACCCCGTGCCAGGCATTCCGCCACGGCGACCAGACCTACGGCTTGCAGTTCCACTTCGAGGTCACGCGCGAAGGAGTCTCCGCGATGGCCGCCGCCTTCGCAAAGGAACTGGTCCGCGAGAATATCCCGGCCGATAGGATGATCGCACAATCCGATGAGTTCATCCCGCGCCTGACAACAATTGCGGACACCGTCTTCACCCGCTGGGCCTCCCCAATCCAAGGCATGTCCTGAACGAGTAAAAGAAAAAGAAACCGGTTCCCCTTCCCGCGCGGGAAGGGGTCAGGGGTTAGGTTTTTGAGACTCCATCTCCAACAACTTACGCTTCCGATCCAATCCCCATCGATAACCGCCGAGATGCCCCGACGCGCGAATTGCGCGATGACATGGGATGATAATCGACACCGGATTTGCGCCGTTGGCGGTGCCGACGGCGCGGATGGCGCGCGGGCGTCCGATACGCCGCGCGATCTCGGAGTAGGAGCGCGTCTCACCGGGCGGGATCGCGCGCAACTGTTCCCAGACCGCAAACTGAAACGGAGTTCCGCGGATATCCATCGGCGGCGCCGGCATCTTCGAGCGGCCCGCGACGTAGTCCGCGAGCGCATTGGCCCACCGGCCGACGCGCGCGTCCTCGCGACGATTCGGGTCTGCGACCCGAATCGTCGCACGCGGATAGTCGCGCCGCAGCTCGGCGACCAGCGTCGAATCTGCTTCGCCCATCGCAGCGAAGCAGATGCCTCGCCGCGTGCCCGCCACCAGCAAGCGCCCAAGCGCCGAATCGGCAATCGCGTACGCGATTGCCGCGCCGTCGCCGCCCGGCCCGTACGATGCATTCGGTGAACTGTTACTTTTCGTTCGCATACGGCATCCTCGGAACATACAACCCCGCCGATCGGTTAATGTGATATGAAACCAAATATCAAGACGATCACAATTTCCGTTTCGATCGTCGTCACGCTGATTTTCGCGCTGGCGCTGGCAGCGGAAGTTTCGGGTCCACCGGCCACCGACTTGAAGTTGGCGCCCGCGCTTTCCTTCGCCGATGATTCGAGTCCCAACTTTCCCATCGAAGGCAAGAATCTCTCCGACGGATCGATTGCCGCCGACCACGCCACCGTGATCTTCTTCGGCACCGCGAATTGCTGGAACACCGCGCGCGAAGCCGAACGTCTCGTGCAACTCTATCCGCGCTACAAGGACAAACTTCGCTTCGTGATCGTCGATTTGCGCAGTCCGTCGCCAGCGCAGCGCGCGTTGATCGCGCGCTACTACCACGGTTACATCCCGACGATCGCGGTGATCGATTCTTCAGGTAAGGTGCTCTACGATCGCGCCGGCGAAACCGCGAGCGAGCGCGGCGATACGAGCAATCTACAGAAGCTGCTCGACTCCGCGCGCTAGGCTCATGGCGGCGGCGCGTTGCCGGCACGCTCGAACAGCAGCACGCGAATCTCCTCGAAGTCGCGTTCGGCCGTCATGCGGTAGTGCTGGTTGAGCGCAGCCAGCAGGCGCTCCGTGCCCGCGTCGGTACCGATGGCGGGGATTTCGTTGTGGTACAGGATGAGCCAGATTCGGGGATGAACGCTCGCGGCCCTATCGAGCGCACGCATCATCACCGCTTCTCGTCCGGCCGACTTCCGGAATGCGAATGGATAGGACAATCCACCGACCCGGAACTCGTCATCCCACTGAGGAAAAATAAGGTCAGGGCGTGCCGCGGGCGATCCGAAATTCGATGCGTAGTAGTCGTAGGGCCACCTGGCCGGGCTGTCGTAAGTCACGATGCCGTCACCGGTCTTTGCGTTGCTCAGGATATATTCGGTCGCGCCGCGCCAGTCGTCGCGCAAATAAAACTGGTAGTAGCGATAGTCCTGGTAGAGCGACAGGCACAGAATAGCGAGCAAGGCTGCCGCTCCGATCCATCGCGGTCTCATGCGCCATAGACCGGCCGCGACTAGGATTGAGAAAAACGGGAGACACTGGAACAAGTAGCGCGGGATGAAGGACGGCCTCGCAATTGAGACGCCGAACACGATTGCGACTGGCAGCGCGGCTCCCAGCACGATCAACGCCAGGTTTCGCGCCGCCAGCGCCGACTTCCGGCTCTCGCGGCTGAGCGCCAGAAAACCCACCGCCCAGAATGTCACGCACAGGAGCGGCAACATCGTCGCAAATCGGCCGCCGGCTACCGAACCGCAAAATGAATACAGCGTTACCTGTATCGTTTGAAACGATGTGGGCGGTATCCAATCCAGTTGGCCGGCGTAGCCCAACCGTGTAGCCAGCACGATCGGTGCGCCCAGCACGGCAATCGCCGCCGCACTCGCGACCATAGGACGCCACGGCGTTTCGCGACGCGCGTACAAGAGCACCGCGATCCATTGCGCGGCAAACGACATCACTGCAAAAAAATGTGCGTACAACCCCAGCGCACTGGCGGCGATGTATCCCCCCAGGTTCCACCGGGTTGGACGTTCGAGACTGCGCAGAAAGAACAGCCATGACGCGAGTGTCAGCATCATCCACAAGGTGTAGCCGCGCGCCTCTTGTGCATACCGAATTGCCCACGCGTTGACGGCGAAGAGCAGGATCGTCAGGAGCGCGACCGGTTGGCCCGCGAGTCGCCGCGCAACGCAATAGAGCAACGGCACCGTCGCGACTGCGAAGACCACCGACAGCAAACGGATCGTCGACTCGCTATCGCCGAGCGCGAGCCAGCCGCGAAGCATCAGGACGTAAAGCGCGATGTTGGGTTCGTCCGTCGCCAGCAGTTTGAGCATCGTGGGAAGCGGGATGCTCGCGAGGGCGACGGTGAACGCCTCGTCGCCCCAGAGACTTTCCTTTCCCAGGTAGAGCAACCGCAGGATTGCGGCGACCAGCGTCACTACGGCGACGAACGCGTACGCCGGCCTGCTCGAAATCCATCGCCAGCCGATGTCGTTCTCAGTGGCGAAGGCCGGCAGTCTCTTTTCTGTCATTCCGAGCGGATGCGGCAGAGCCGAAAGACCGTGTCCCGCTAACCCTTCGGCAGCTTCAGCACTCGCTCGCCGATGATGTTGTGTTGAATCTCGCTCGAGCCTGCCGCGATCGTAAGCCCGCGCGCTGCGAGCGTCCGATGCATCCAGCGGCCGCCTTCGACTGCGCCGAGGCTGCCGCCTTCGACGTTGGCGAACGCGCCGAGCATCTCGTCGGCGAACATCGCGACACGCAGGTTCAGCTCGGTGGCGAACAGCTTGCCGAAAGAACTCTCCGCGCCTGGCACCTTGCCCTTAAGCTGCGCCGAGAGCGAGCGGTAGCGCGACAAGCGCAGGCATCGCGCCTCGACCGCGAACTGCGCGAGCTTCTGCCGCACATAAGGATGTTTCCACGCGGGCCCGCCCTCGAAGTCCACTTTCTTCGCGAGGTCGAGCAGCTCGCCAATCGTGCGTTCCACCGGATGCCGCGTGCCGCCGGAAACGCGCTCGTACATCAGCGTCGCAATCGACACCTGCCATCCCGCATTCAGATCGCCGACCAGGTTTTCCTTGGGCACGCGCACGTTGTCGTAAAAGACTTCGTTGAATCCGGCGTCGCCGGTGATTTGAACCAGCGGCCGCACCGTGATTCCGGGGCTATGCATATCGACGAGCAGGTACGAAATCCCCTTGTGCTTCGGCGCCGCGGGATCGGTGCGCACCAGCAGCACCTGCCAGTCCGCGCGATGCGCCAAACTGGTCCACACTTTCTGCCCGTTGACTACGAAATTGTCGCCGTCGAGCACCGCGCGCGTCTGCAGGCCCGCGAGATCGGAGCCCGCGCCCGGCTCGGAATAACCCTGGCACCAGATTTCCTCGCCCGTGAGCATCTTGAGCAGGTAGCGTTTTTTCTGCTGCTCGGTGCCTAGATGCATGATAGTCGGGCCGATACGATCGATCGCGAGTTGATTGGCGCCATAGAGCGGCAGACCGAGCCGCAGCACTTCGTCCTGGTAGATGGCTTGATCGATCATGCTCGCGCCGCCGCCGCCCCATTCCTTCGGCCAGTGCAGCGCGACGTAACCGGCCTTGTAGAGCCGGCGATGGTAGTCGAGGAGCTGCGCCCAGCGGCCGTCGTCGCGCACGTCGAGCAGGCTGGCGGTCGAGCCGCCGAGCCCCTCGCCCTTGCGCCCGAACGCTGCGGCGGAGTTCTGCTCGAGCCAGCCCGCGATCTCAGCGCGGAATTTGTCCTGTTCCGGCGTGTAAGTAAAATCCATCGGCAGCTCCGCGTGAATAGTCGGCGCGAGTATAGCGCGATCGGCGAATTCCCGTTAGCGAAGCTCATCGATCGTCGATACTGGCATCACGAATCCTTTGCTATATGATAGCTGAACACTCTGAGCGCTGCGGGACGACGTCGAGGCGCGCGTCGCGCATCCGCTCTATCATCAAAACACGAGGCGAATTGCGACTCCGATGGCATACGAGCACATCAAGGTTCCCAGCAACGGCGAAAAGATTACTCTTGGCGCCAATCACACTCTGAAAGTTCCCGACCGCCCGATCATTCCGTTTATCGAAGGCGACGGCACCGGCCCCGACATCTGGCGCGCGTCGCAGTACGTCTTCGACAACGCCGTCAAGAAAGTCTACGGCGGCAAGCGCCAGATCGCGTGGATGGAAGTGTTCGCAGGCGACAAGTCGTTTAACCAGTGGAAGACCTGGCTGCCCGACGAAACCGTCGAGGCCTTCCGCGAATTCCTGGTCGGCATCAAAGGACCTCTCACGACGCCAATCGGCGGCGGCATCAGCTCGCTCAACGTCGCGTTGCGCCAGATGCTCGACCTCTACGTATGCCTGCGGCCGGTGCGTTACTTCGCCGGCGTGCCGAGCCCGGTCAAGCATCCCGAGAAACTCGACGTCGTGATCTTCCGCGAGAACACCGAAGACATCTACGCGGGAATCGAATGGCCGGCCGAGTCGCCCGAGGCTAAGAAGGTCATCAAATTTCTGCAGGACGAAATGGGCGTCAAGAAAATCCGCTTCCCCAACACCTCGGGCATCGGCGTCAAGCCGGTCTCGCGCGAGGGCAGCGAGCGCCTGATTCGCGCCGCGCTCGATTACGCGATCAAGCACAAGCGCAAGAGCGTGACCTTCGTGCACAAGGGCAACATCATGAAGTACACGGAAGGCGCGTTCCGCGATTGGGGCTACGAACTCGTCCGCCGCGAGTACAAGGGCAAGGCCGTGGGATGGGACGATTGCAACGGCAAGCCGCCGGCCGGCGAGTTGCTGGTCAAGGACGCGATCGCGGACATCACGCTGCAGCAGGTGCTGACGCGGCCCGACGAATTCGACGTCGTCGCCACGATGAACCTAAACGGCGACTATCTCTCCGACGCGCTGGCGGCGCAGGTCGGCGGCATCGGAATCGCTCCTGGAGCCAACATCAACTACCTGACCGGCCACGCGATTTTCGAAGCGACGCATGGCACCGCGCCCAAGTATGCAAATCAGGACAAGGTGAATCCGGGCTCGGTTATTCTGTCGGGCGTACTGATGTTCGAGCACATGGGATGGCAGGAAGTTGCCGACGGCATCATTCGCGGCCTCGAGAAGACCATCGCGAAGAAAGAAGTGACGTACGACTTCGAGCGCCTGATGACCGGCGCGAAGCTGCTGAAGTGCTCGGAGTTCGGCAAAGCAATCGTCGATAATATGTAATTCTTCAATCCGGTCCCCCTTCCCATTAATGGGAAGGGGCTAGGGGTTAGCTTGCCGGCGCGCTTCCCGCCGCTAGTAGGCTGTTGCCGTGTGCAGCTTCCGCGCGACGTTCATGTTGTTGCCGCCGAGCGACGCATCGGTAGTCAGGGTGAATGTGTTCGTCGATGGATCGAAGATCTCGGCGGTATTAAGCGTATTTCCGCTTCCATCTTCGCCGCCGGTGATCAGCACTTTGCCGTTCGACAGTTTTGTCGCCGCGTGATTGTATCGCGCGCTATGCATCGGGCCGACCGCCGTGAACGAATTCGTCGAGAGATCGAACACCTCGGCAGTCGCTAGCGCGTTACCGGAACCGTCAACGCCTCCCGCAATCAAGACCGTCGTCTCCCCAATTGCCGTGGCCGTATGCTTCTGGCGCGCGACCGTCATGTCCGTTCCGCCAAGTGCGGTCGTCAGCGTGAAGGTCTTTGTCGCCACGTCGAAGATTTCTGCGCTCGCGAGTGCTATCCCGGTGACGCCTTTGCCGCCCGCCACCAGGGCCTTGAGGGCGCCCGAGTTGTGCAGCAGCGTCGCGGTATGGAACGCACGCGCCGCGTTCATCTGACTGCCGCCCAGCGAAACATCATCGGTCAGAGTAAAGGTTTGGGTGGCTGGGTTGAACCATTCCGCGGTTTGCAGCGGGGTTTCCCCGTCCGAGCCGCCTGTGATCACCGCGTTTGCCGGACACGTGTTTGAGAACGGCTCTGCCAGCAGCGCGGCAGCAGCGTTCACGCGCGGCGTATTCATTGGGTTGGTACCCGTGCCACTGATCTCGGCTGTATTGAGGACGGTGCCGCTGGCGTCCTGCCCGCCCGCGATCAACACGTCGGTAGAGTCGTCATTGAACGCCGTTGCCGTGTGACCCTCGCGCGAATCGGTCATGCTTGGGCCTGCGACAAACGTCGAGCCGGTGAAGGTCTCGGTGGATTGCGCGACGCCAGCCGGATCGACGCCGCCTGTCACCAGGACTTCAGCTCCTCCGCTCGTGTTGATCGCGGCGGCTGCCTGGCTGTACCTCGCATCACTCATCGGATTGGTCGTGACGGTGAATATATTGGTAGCCGGGTTGAAGACTTCCGCGCTGTTCAGTGGAGTCCCGTCGGCTGCTTGTCCTCCCGTGATCAAAACGAGATGCGCGATATCCGGTGTCGCTGAGGGGCGAGGCGTGCAGGTAGGTGATGGGGCCGGGGTCCCGGTTACAGTCGGGGTCGGCGTTACCCCGGTCGGCGACGGCGATGGAGTAGGCGACGGAGTCGGCGACGAAGTGGCGGTCGCCGTCGGCGTTGCACCGACGATACCCTGTCCCGAGAGCTCGACGTGTTGCGGACTCTTCCTGGCTGAGTCGGTGAAAATCAGCCCCTTCTTGTCTTTCACCTTTCCGCGGGTGGCCGGATGGAAAACGACATCAACGTTGCACGATCCGCCGGCGGCCAGCGGCGATCCGGAGCATCTGTCGCTCTGTATCGAGAACGGTGATGAAGCAGCGATGCGGGTAAAATTAATCGAAGCTGACTTGGAATTGTTCGTTACAGTTATCGTCTGAGGCGCACTCGTGAGAAAGACGATGACTTTGCCGAAGTCATGCTTGTCGGGTGTGATTTTGAGAGTTCCGGCTGAGTCGGACCGTTTCGACTCCGGCGCGACCGTCAGATCTGCGGCAATCGCAACATCATACGCGACGATCTCAGTCGCCGCGGCAAGCAATGCGATCAGTACCCACGAAAAACGACGGGAACTGAATGTCAACATGAAGATTCCCCCGCGCTCAAACTAACCGATTACGGAGTCGCTGTCGAATTGCCACATCGTTCAAATGAACCGTGGCCTTGCCTTCCTGTTACTTGCCGATGGTCACTGGCTTGCTCTTTCAGCTTGCGGCTTTGGCGCGAGGTCGCCGCGGCGGTAGAGCCGAATCGTCTCGTCATCGTTGAATATCTCGTCGTATCCTCGCGGCGGTAGAGACAGCGACGGTGGCGGCTCTTGAAACACCACGATGTACGGTGGATTGCGCGCGACCGCCGCCGGCAGCATCGCTATCGGCCGCATCCGGCTCCCGGCATAGCCGCCCTTGCTCAGGTCGCCGTCGGGATGAATGACGTAAATGTCGTCGTCGATTCCGGTGTACACCGAATGCAGCAATACGTCATGCCAGATCGACGCGTGCGGAGTCACGTGAACGATATGCGTAGCAGTCGTGATTCGTCCGGCTCGAATCTCCGCGCGTAACGCCTCGCTGAGCGCAAGTTCCGATGGGCTCTGCACCCATCGATGATCGGGTGCGCCGGCCCACCATCCAAGTTTCGCGCAGAGCCAGTTCTTAGCCCATTCCTCGGCGACCGGATGCTCGTAGTAAGTGAGGTCCACAGCGGGTTGCGACCAGGGAAAGATCAGCAGCGCCAATAGGACTGCAACAGCGATCGGTTTTGAGAGATGTCTGTATATCCAGTCGAATAACAGCGCCGCCGGAAACAGGAGAAAATAGGGGTCCCAATACTCCTCGACCTTGTAAAGCACATCCTGCACGCCGAATTTTCCCTGCGCGCCAGCGCTCATCAGCGATCCCGACAGCACGAGATGCTCCGCAAGACCACCGAATATCAATGCGATCGCGGCGACATAGACAGTTCGATTTTGCGCCGGGCTCCACGAGATCAAGGCGATGAACAAACCCGCCATGCACAGAATAAGTAGCGTCGGAAAATAGACATACATGGAATGCCCGATTCCCTCGCCCTGCCAGGCGAGAAACGCAAACGCGATAAGAATCGGCACGCGCTTGGACCAATCCGCGAGAGTCGAGCGCCGGTTGGGTCGAGGTGGCAGCTGTCTGGCGGCCAGCCAGATCATCAGGATGCCCGCGAGTTGGATCGCCGGCAGAACCGGATAGGGCAGCTTGATTTGTAGCGCTATCGGAAATTCCGGCAGGCCAACCAGCACGGCTCCTGCCAAGCAGATGCCCTCGCGCAATACGTTTCTCAAATCGTCGTCGAGCATCCGGATCAAGAGGACGACGCCCGCGGTCGCCACTGCGAAGCCACCGTCGATCGCATGCGCTGCGAACGCGGTGCCCAACGCCAACGCGCCAATCGCGGTTCGCATCGGCCGCCGGTCGCGGTCAACGAGGAACGCCAACCCAATCGCCACCAACGCGAACGCGACCGGTGTGCCACGTCCGATCTGAGCGCGCAGCAACAGCGTGTCGGCAAACAGGAGCAGGGCGGCCATGCCGCCCGCAACGTCTCCCATCAGCGCGCGGCCGAGTCGGTAAGTCGCGAATATGATCAGACCGGCCATCGGGACCATCGCCGCCGTCACCGCCAGCACGCCGAGCCGGATGCCCGCGCCGAATCCTAGAAACGCATACAGCAACTCGGCGCCGGGAGTCTGGTTGGTCGGACTCCAGTAGCCGTAAGGATCGTTGTCGAACGGCAGATACCTGCTGAAAGTGAGAATGCGCTGCACCGCAGCCGGAATGTTCAGCGCGTCCATATAGGGTGGCACCGGCGATCCTAATTCCACCGGCACTGTGCTGACCGCCATGATCAGGCAAGCCAGGATCGCGAGCTTCTGACCGGTCGAGAGCGGATGAATTGCGAGCGTTGGCGGATTTCGCGCCAACCAGACAACCGCCGCTATCAGGATTAGCCAAATAGTCCACGATCGAAAAAGCCCGATCGGCCCAAGCTGGTTGCCCGCGAGATACGCGAAGATCCAGGTGCCGGCCGCGCCGCCTAAGATCGCGTCGCTAAGTCCTAGCTTCGTGTCAATTCGTAGCAGAACGAGTCCGGCAACCGCGGTCGCGAACGCCCAGAATGTCCAAAGCCTGAGCGCGGCCCACGCGGTGGTCGGCAGTACCTCAAGAAAGCCCTGAGAGGGGGTGTTCCAAACCCAATCATGGTAGCCGTCGCGCAGCGCCCAGACCGAAGCGAGACTCAACAGCACGATCCCCGCGCCGCCTAGCGCGGTCGTTGTCAGCGCACTGGTGCGCATGCCTCCCTTGTACATTAGGTCTCTGCGAGTGATTCGATTCTGCGCGACCAATCTAACCGGATACCCCGTAGCCGTCGACTCGCTATCGCATCGCGCTTGACAGATACGTAACCGTTAGGTTACATAATTCGCGATGCCGATAGACACAACCTTCGGGGCGCTCGCCGACTCCACTCGCCGGGAATTGCTGCGACGTCTCGCAGACAAGCCGTGCCGCGCGGGGGAGTTGGCGCGCGGGTTCGCGATCAGCCGTCCTGCGATTTGCAAACATACGCGGATGCTCGGCCGCGCCGGCCTGATCAGGGCGAAGAGGGTGGGGCGCGAGCGTATCTACGAGCTGGCGCCGCGCGGGCGCCTCGCGATTCAGGAACTGATCAAAAAATTGGAAGAGGTAGGCGCGTTCTGGGACACCGCGCTCGACGCATTCAAGCGCTACGCGGAGGAAAGCCGATGACGATTCGAAAATCGATTCGAGTGGATCGCTCACCTGAAACTGTGTTCCGCGTCTTTACCCAAGAAATCGGCAGATGGTGGCCGCTGAAAGAAGGATTCACGTTCGGTCGCAAGGCGGACGCGTCGCAGCTATGAAACCATGGCTCTGGCTAAGGATAGCAGCGGTCCTTCAAGGCCTCGGCGCCTGCCTTCATACAATCGCGGCGATGGACTCGCCGAGCCGCGGTCCAGCGGAAGAAGCCGTGTTCGCCGCGATGCAGTCCTTTCATTTTCGGATAGCGGGAGTCAGTCGCAGTCATTGGGACTTCTATCGAGGCTATGAGTTATCCATAACTGTAGTCTTCGCACTTATGGCAGTACTCATCTGGCAGCTTGGCGACCTCAGTAAGACTGCGCCGCGGCAAGCAGCGCCGTTGATTGTAACTATCCTTGTAGGTGAAGTGTTGCTGAGTGCAATCGGATGGGAGTACTTCTTCGCCGGCCCGGGCGGAATGTCGATACTCATAGGCGCATGCCTGGTAGCTGCTTTGTTCGGACTTGAATAAGCCCGCGTCTGTGGTGGGATCGCGGCACCCTCACCTACCGACCGCGATGCGGTCGGCCGCCTCTCCCGTGAAATAACGGGCGAGGTAAGAGTCTGATTCAGCAATACGAGTGCCTAGAAGGGCTTGTCGCCGTTGATTGTTACTCGCTCCATTCTACGATTGGCGGTGCGATTGTCGGCGACTACTCGATGTTGCGTGCAGCGGTTATCCCACATCGCGACCGAGTTAGGCCGCCATCGGAAGCGGCAACTGAAATCCGGCGTCTCGATATGCCGGTAGAGAAAGCCCAGCAGCGCCAGACTCTCGCGCGGTTTCATTCCTTTGATCGACGCGGTGAAAGTCGAATTGACAAACAAGCCCTTGCGCCCGCTCTCCGGATGGGTGCGAATCACCGGATGCTCCGCCGAGATCACTTGTGGCGCCTGCGTACCGCCGAGGTGATCGGTCCTATAGCCGGTGCGCGAGAAGGTGGTGGCAGTATTGTGAATCGCGACCAGGTCCGAGAGCATCCGCTGCATCTTGTCGGATAGCGCCTCGTAGGCCGCGTACATGCTCGCCCACATCGTGTCGCCGCCAAACTCCGGCGCGACGATACATTTCAGCACCGAGCCAAGCGGCGGCTCGTCCATAAAGGTTACGTCGCTGTGCCATGCCTCCGCGAGGTAGGGATGCTGTTCGTCGCTTTGCAGCACCACGAACTCGGGATGCCCTTCATCTTTGAGCGGCTGAAGGTAGGGATGAATCTGAAGAGTGCCGAAGCGGCGCCCGAAAGCCTTGTGCTGGTCGCGCGTGATCTCCTGGTCGCGAAAGAACAGCACCTGATGCTCGATGAACGCGGCGCGCACTTCGTCCAGCGCGCCGTCGCCGAGTTCTCCAAGATGCACTCCGCCGACCTCGGCGCCCAAAGCGCCGGCGATCGGATTCACTGAAATATGTTGCCAGGTCTTCATCGCTTTCTCTCCCCGCACCAACATACTAGACGCCATCCAAACGCACCACCTTTTCTCGAATCCTAGCGCGACCATTCAAATCGTTGGCTGGAAGCCGTTCCGAGCATAGACTCGGGTGCGGAGAACCCACGCAATGCCGCTCCGACACTCAACTGTAAAGATCACCGCGATGCTGGCGCTAACTCTCGCCGTCGCAGCGCCCGCCTTTGCGCAGGATATGAGCGGGATGGATATGAGCGGTCATGACATGTCGCAGATGCCCGGCGCCAAACAGTCCGATGCCACGACGATGAAAGAAGGCGAGATGGATTCGATGTCGGACGAGGCGATGGATCACGACATGCACATGGGCAACGGCGCTATGAAAAATATGTCGCTGCACATGGCGTACACCGACCTGCGTCCCGCCAACGACGCTGACAAGGCGCGCGCCGCGGTGCTGGTGACCGATCTCCAGCATGCGCTCGCGAAGTACAAGGACTATCACGTGGCCGAGGCGGACGGCTTCAAGCCGTTTCATCCCGAGTTCAAGCAGCAGAAGGTCGTGCATTTCACCAGGAACTGGAACGGCCTCAAAGCAATGTTCACCTTCAATCCGAACGAGCCGACCTCGCTGCTCTACGAGCGCACGCCGGACGGCGGCTACAAGCTGATCGGCGCGATGTACACCGATCATAAGGGCGCCACGCTGGACCAGCTCAATGAGCGGGTGCCGCTGAGCGTCGCGCGATGGCATCGGCACATCAATTTTTGCATCCCAGCGCGCGGCACTGACATGAAGACAGCGGACTGGACGAAGTTCGGTCCCAACGGATCGATCGCGACCAAGGAAGCCTGCGACGCCGCCGGCGGTCGATTCTATCCGCAGGTTTTCGGCTGGATGGTTCACGTTTATCCGTGGGAGACCAACCCGCAACTCGTGTGGGCGCACTAGCGAGTAGTGAGGCCTTCGGTCGAACTGCTCGAGGTGCGAAAGTCGTACGGCGGATTCGCGGCCGTTGACGGAATTTCGTTTTCGATTCCGCCCGCTCACATCTTCGGACTGCTGGGACCCAACGGCGCCGGCAAGACCAGCACTATCCGCATGATGATCGGCATCACGTCGCCCGACTCGGGTGTCGTGCGAGTTTTCGGCGAGCCGCTCCGACGCCGCGCGCTGCGGCGGGTCGGCTATCTGCCGGAAGAACGCGGCTTGTACCGCCGGATGACGGTGGGCGACAACCTGGTTTTCCTCGGACAGCTTGCGGGTCTTTCGGTCGCGACGGCCAGGCAGCGAATCGCGGCGTGGACGCAACGGCTGGGGATTGCGGATTGGGTCGATCGGCGCGTCGATGAGTTGTCGAAGGGGATGCAGCAGAAGATCCAGTTCATCGCGGCGCTGATTCACGATCCCGACCTCATCGTGATGGACGAGCCGTTTGCCGGCCTCGATCCGGTCAACACGATGCAGCTCAAGGACGTGCTGGTCGGGCTGCGCGCGGCGGGGAAGTCGATCCTGTTCTCGACCCATCGCATGGACCAGGTGGAGAAGCTGTGCGACTCGATCTGCCTGATCAATCGCGGCAAGGCGGTGCTGCAAGGGAGTCTGAGCGAAGTGAAAAACGGCAACGGCCGGCGCTTCGTGCAGATCGATTACGAAGGCGACGGCAAGTGCCTGGCCGGCAATCCGCTCATCGATTCGCTGAATGACTACGGCAATCACGCCGAGCTGCGGCTCAAGCCCGGCGCCGATTCGCAGGAACTGCTGCGGGCGGCAATGAGCCAGTTGCGCGTGCTTCGATTCCAGGTGATGGACCCGTCGCTCGAACAGATTTTCATCGAACGAATCTCGGGCAAACATGACTGAGTTCTCGATCATAAAAGTCTGGATCATCGCGAAGCGGGAATATCTCGAGCGCGTGCGGACGCGATCGTTTCTGCTCTCGACCTTCGTGACGCCGGTGTTGATGGCGGCGTTCCTGGTGATGCCGACGTTGATCAGCACGTCAGCAGCCCGCGGCATAATGCGCGACAACGAACGCCCGGCGCGGGTCGCGATTGCGTCGGACAATCGCGCGTTGGCGGAGTTGGTCAGCGGCGAGCTGGTACGCCAGCATGGCACGCGCTACGAACCTTCGATTGTTTCGCCGACGTCGCCGGCCGTGCGCGCGCAGCTCGACCAGAAGCTCGACGATAGCGAGCTCGAAGGCTACGTGTGGCTCGACGACACGGCGATCGCCTCGCGTCATGTGGTTTTCACGACGCGCCGGATGGGCGATTTCATCCTGCGCGGGCGCCTCGGCGACGCGTTGTCGTACGCACTCGCCGCGCAGCGAATGGTGAAGCATGGCAGCAACCCCGCCGACATCGCCGCGATACTGGCGCCGGTCGAGCTCACCGCGGTGCGCGCGGGCAATACCGCCGCGACGTACAACGCGCTGCGCGGCGCCGTGGTCGTATTTATCCTGATGTTCGTGATGCTGTTCTCGCTGCTGTCGTACGGCGTGATGGTGATGCGATCGGTCATGGAGGAGAAGAGTTCCCGCATTACCGAGGTGCTGATGTGTGCGGCGAGCGCGCAGGAACTGATGGCCGGGAAGATTCTCGGCACCGGCAGCGTGGGCCTGACGCAGATCGGTGTATGGCTGTCGCTCGCGGGCTTCGGTGCGTCGCGCAGCCTGTATTTGCACACGGCGATGTCGGCGCTCGACGTCGGCCCGTCGCTGGTGGTTTATTTCGTGATCTTTTATACGCTCGGCTACCTGCTCTATAGCGCGGTCTTCGCCGGCGTCGGCGCGATCTTCAATTCGGTCGACGAGGCGCAGCAGTGGAACTTCGTGGTCGTGCTGCCGCTGATAGCCGCGTCGGCGATGATTCTGCCGGTTGCGACCTCGTCGGACTCGGCAATCTCGGTGGCCGCATCGCTGTTTCCGTTCTGCTCGCCAATCCTGATGTTCGAGCGGATCGCGGTACATAATCCGCCGCCATGGCAGGTCGTGCTGTCTGTGCTTTTGCTGATCGCGATGATTGGCGCGGCGATGTTCATCAGCGCGCGAATCTATCGGACCGGAATCCTGATGTACGGCAAGCGCCCGACGATTCGCGAACTGTCGCGCTGGCTCCGTCAGGCGTGAGGAGCTTCCGGTTTTAATGGTGGGGTGGGCACGCGGCCCGCCCCACTTAATTCAGAATCCAGCACGATACCGGGCAGTTCCGATTGCTTCACAATCTCGACGAACGCTGCTATCTATTCGACGTTTGGGTCATCGCGATGAGATGATTCGTGTGCGAGCGGGCGCTGGACTCACTTAAGTATTGCTCATTAACAAAAACGCGAATATAAGATAATCTTCAGAACAAGAGCGGGAGCATAAGCGTGGCGCGGAAGAAAATTGCGTTCATCGGGGCGGGTAATGTCGGCGCGACCTGCGCCCATCTATGTTTCCTGCGCGGACTCGGCGACATCGTGCTCTACGACATTATCGACGGCCTGCCGCAGGGCAAGGCGCTCGATATGCTCGAATCGGCGCCGGTGCTCGGTATCGACGTCAACGTCATCGGCACCACCGACATCAAGCAGATCGAAGGCGCCGAGTGCTGCGTCGTCACCTCGGGATCGCCGCGCAAGCCCGGGATGTCGCGCGACGACCTGCTCAAGATTAACGCGAAGGTGATGACCGACGTCGGCAGCGCGATCAAGAAACACGCGCCCGGCGCTTTTGTGATTGCCGTCACGAATCCGCTCGACGCGATGGTGACGCAGCTCAAACGGGTCACCGGTTTTGCCAAGGGCCGCATCGTCGGGCAGGCGGGCGTGCTCGACTCGGCGCGTTACCGGACATTTCTTGCTTCGGAATTAGGCGTCTCGACCGAGAGCGTATCGGCGATGGTGCTGGGCGGTCACGGCGACGACATGGTGCCGATTCGCAGCTACACCACGGTCGGCGGACAGCCGATCGAGCGGCTGATCGCGGCGAAGCGGCTCGAGGAAATCGAGAAGCGCACGCGCAGCGGCGGCGGCGAAATAGTCGAGCTGATGAAGACCTCGTCTTACTACGCGGCTGGCACCGCGGTTTATAAAATGGTCGAGGCGTTCATGCTCGATCGCAAGTCGGTGCTGCCGTGCGCGGCGTATCTCGACGGCGAATATGGCGTGAAGGGATTGTTCGCGGGAGTGCCGGTGGTGATTGGCGCGGGCGGCGTCGAGCGGGTGGTGGAAATCCAGCTTACCGAGGCCGAGAAGAAAGCCTTCGACAGTTCGGTCGCGCACGTGCGCGAACTGGTCGAGGCGATGGACAAAGTAATCGCGGCCGGCTGAGCGGCGATCGCGATACACAGGAAAGGCATTATGGCTGAAGCAGAAGCGGTTGCGGCGCCGGCGATTCGCAGCGGGATGACGGCGGACGAGCGCCACTGGCTGCTGCGCAGATTGCATTCTCTGTCGGGCATCATACCGATCGGCGGATTCCTGTTTTTTCATTTGTTCGAGAACGCGTTCGTGCTGAAGGGCGGCGGCACGTGGTGGAAAGAGACCGAGTTCACGCGCAACATCCCGTTTCAAATAGCGGTCGAAGCGCTGGTGCTGTGGATTCCGATTCTCTACCACGCGATTTACGGCATCGTGATTACGGCGACCGCGCAGCCCAACGACTACCCCTACGAGCGCAACTACCAGTACAGCTTGCAGCGCATCACCGGGATTCTCGCGTTCCTGTTTATCGGCTTTCACGTTTTTTCGACGCGCGCGTACTTTTACGCGACCGGCGTCGAGACCGATTACATGCGGATGCATAACTTCATGATGAATCCGCTGATTCTCACGACCTACCTGGTCGGCACGATCGCGTGCGTCTACCACCTGACCAACGGCATCTTCACATTCACGATCACCTGGGGAATCGCGGTCGGCGCGCGGGCGCAAACGCTGGTGAACCGCGCGTGCGTCGCGCTGTTCGTGGTGCTGACGATTGTCAGCGTCTCGATTCTGATCGCATTTCGCGCACCCGCCTGAGGAGAACAAGCAATGCCAGGGCATCACATCATAGTAGGCGGCGGGCTGGCCGGTTTGACCGCGGCGATGAAGCTGGCGGAGCAGGGTGAGGAAGTCGATCTGTTTTCGATCGTGCCGGTCAAGCGATCGCATTCGGTATGCGCACAGGGTGGAATCAACGGCGCGGTCAATACCAAGGGCGAGGGCGACTCGCCGATGATTCATTTTGACGACACTATTTACGGCGGCGACTTTCTGGCGCATCAGCCGCCGGTCAAGGCGATGTGCGAGGCGGCGCCGTCGATCATCTACCTGTTCGATCGGATGGGCGTGATGTTCAATCGCACGCCCGAGGGCCTGCTCGACTTCCGCCGCTTCGGCGGCACCAAGCATCATCGGACTGCGTTCGCGGGCGCGACCACCGGCCAGCAGCTTCTGTACGCTCTCGACGAGCAGGTCCGCCGCTACGAGGCTGCCGGGCTGGTGCGAAAGTTCGAGGGCTGGGAGATGCTCAGCCTGGTGCAGGACGAGTCGGGCGACTGCCGCGGGATCGTTGCGATCGACACGCGCTCGCTCGAGATGCGCGCGTTTCCCGCCGACACGACGCTGATTGCGACCGGCGGCCCGGGCCTGGTCTTCGGCCGATCGACGCAGTCGCTGGTGAACACCGGATCGGCGGCCAGCGCGTGCTACCAGGCGGGCGCGACCTACGCCAACGGCGAGTTCATCCAGGTGCATCCGACCGCGATGCAGGGCGAGGACAAGTTCCGCCTCATCTCGGAGTCGATTCGCGGCGAGGGCGGACGCGTGTGGACCTATCGCGACGGCAAGCCGTGGTACTTCCTCGAAGAGATGTATCCGGCGTACGGCAACCTGGTGCCGCGCGATATTGCGACCCGCGCGATTCACAAGGTCGTGTTCGAGATGAAGCTCGGCATCGACGGCCAACCGCTGGTTTACCTCGACGTCAGCCATCTCGATCCCGAGGAGCTGAATCGCAAGGTCGCGGGCGTGCTCGAAATCTACGAGAAGTTTGCCGGACAGGATCCGCGCAAGGTTCCGATGAAGATTTTCCCGGCGATGCACTACTCGATGGGCGGCCTGTGGGTGGATTACCATCAGCAGACCAACGTGCCGGGGCTGTTCGCGGCGGGCGAGTGCGAGTTCCAGTATCATGGCGCGAATCGGCTCGGGGCCAACTCGCTGCTGTCATGCATGCACGGCGGAAATATCGCGGAGCCGGCGATGATCGGCTACGCGAAGTCGAAGAAGAGCGCGGCGAGCTCGACGATTTTCGATCAGGAGCTGAGCTTGCAGCGCGAAGCGTTCGACCAGATTTTCAAAATGGACGGTCCCGAGAATGCGTTCGCGCTGTGGCGCGAGCTCGGCGACCTCATGACCGAGAACGTCACCGTCGTGCGGCACAACGACAAGCTCAAGGCGACCGACGACAAGCTGCTCGAATTCAAAGAGCGATGGGGCAAGATTGGGCTCAACGACAAGGGCAAGTGGGCCAACCAGGAAGTGCTGTTCGTGCGGCAGTTGTGGAACATGCTCGAACTGGCGCGGCCGGTCACGCTCGGCGCGCTCAATCGCAACGAATCGCGCGGCGCGCATTACAAGCCCGAGTTTCCGGAGCGCGACGACGAGAAATTCATGAAGACGACGATGGCGGCGTGGTCGTCTGACGGTCCGCGCTTCAGTTGGGAGCCGGTTGACGTGAGCCTTATCAAGCCGCGGCCGCGACGCTACGACGTCGAGAAATCCGCCAGCGAGCCGAAAGCGGCGTAGGTCGAGCAGGAGCATCGCAGTGGCAGAAAAGACGCAAGTCTTGAGAATCAAGCGGCAGGAATCGCCGAACTCGGAGTCGTATTACGAGGAGTTCGAGATCCCGTACCTGGCGCATCACAACATCATCTCGATGCTGATGGAGATACGGCGCAACCCGGTCACGCGCCAGGGCAAGCGCGTGGCGCCGGTGGTGTTCGACGCCAACTGTCTCGAGGAAGTTTGCGGATCGTGCACGATGGTGATCAACGGGCGCGTGCGGCAGGGATGCTCGCAACTGGCCGAGGGTCTCAACGGGCCGGTGACGGTCGAGCCGATGTCGAAGTTTCCGGTGATTCGGGATTTGTGGGTCGATCGATCGAAGATGTTCGAGGCGCTGAAGAAAGCGCATGCGTGGATTCCGATCGACGGCACTTACGATCTCGGCGCGGGGCCGCGAATGGCGCCGAGCGTGCAGGAGTTCGCGTACTTGTTCTCGCGATGCATGACGTGCGGATGCTGCCTGGAGGCGTGCCCGCAGGTTAATACGCATTCGAAGTTCATGGGCGCCGCGGTCATCGGGCAGGTTTACCTGATGAGCCAGCATCAGACCGGCAAGATGAATCACGAGGAGCGGCTCGAGGCGATGATGTCGGAGGGCGGCGTCGCGGATTGTGGCAACGCGCAGAACTGCGTCGAGGTCTGCCCCAAGGAAATCCCGCTGACGACGGCAATCGGCGCGGTCGGCAGGCAGACGTCGATCAAATGGCTGCGCGATTTATTCATGAAGTAACGTTCGCAGGTAACTGAATGAACATCCACGAATATCAAGCCAAACAGATTCTCGGGCGCTTCGGCGTTCCAGTGCCCAAGGGGCAGTTCGCGACGACGCCCGACGAAGCCGCCGCCGCGTTCACGGCACTCGGCCAGCCGAAAGCCGTCGCCAAGGTGCAGATCCATGCGGGTGGCCGCGGCAAAGCGGGCGGCGTCAAGCTGCTGACGGCCGCGAGCGACGTACGCGATTTCGCCGCGAAGCTGATCGGCAAGCCGCTGGTGACGCATCAGACCGGTCCCGAAGGCCGCGTCGTGCGGCGCGTATATATAGAGGAGGCGAGCGAGGTCGCGCGCGAGCTTTACCTCGGGATGCTGGTCGATAGAAAAGCGGGAACGGTGTCCGTGATCGCGAGCACCGAAGGCGGCATGGATATCGAAGAAGTCGCCAGCAAGACGCCGGACAAAATTCTGACTGAGCAAATCAGTCCGCTGCTCGGCGTGTCGGGCTTCCAGGCGCGGAAGATCGCTTTTTCACTGGGCCTCAAGGACAAGCAAGTCGGCCAGTTCGCGACGTTGCTCGCGGCGCTCTATCGCGCGTTCATCGAAACCGACGCTTCGCTAATCGAAATCAATCCGCTGGTCGTCACCAAGGACAACCGCATCATCTGCCTCGACGCGAAGATGTCATTCGACGACAATGGGCTCTTCCGTCATCCCGATATCCGCGAGCTGCGCGACCCCAACGAGGAAGATCCCGCCGAGACCGAGGCGGCGAAGTACGATCTCAGTTACGTGCATCTCGACGGCAACATCGGCTGCATGGTGAACGGCGCAGGCCTTGCGATGGCGACGATGGACATCGTCAAGATTTACGGCGCGGAGCCGGCCAACTTCCTCGACGTCGGCGGCGGCGCGAGCACCGAGAAAGTCGCCGCGGCGTTCCGCATCCTGCTCGCGGACAAGCGCGTCAAAGGCGTGCTGATCAACATCTTCGGCGGCATCATGCGATGCGACGTGCTGGCGCAGGGCGTCGTCGAAGCGGCGAAACAGGTAAAGCTCAACGTGCCGTTGGTCGTCAGGATGGAAGGGACCAACGTCGTCGAGGGCAAAAAGATTCTCGCCGACTCCGGCATCAAGGTGATCGCCGCGGCGGACATGGCCGACGCCGCCAAGCGCATCGTGCAAGCAATCGCGGCTTAGGAATTTTAGATGAGCATTTTAGTCGACAAGAACACCCGGGTGCTGACGCAGGGAATTACCGGCGCGGTGGGACAGCTCCACACCCGCGCGTGCAAGGAATACGGCACCAAGATGGTCGGCGGCGTCGTGCCGGGCAAGGGCGGCACCGACTTCGAGGGTATCCCGGTTTTCGACACGGTCGAGCAGGCGCGCAAGGCGACCGGCTGCAACGCGACCGTGATCTACGTGCCGCCGGCATTCGCGGCGGACGCGATGCTCGAAGCGGTCGCCGCGGGCATCGAGCTCGTCATTTGCATCACGGAAAACGTGCCCATCCTCGACATGGTCAAGGTGAAGGCGTACATGGCCGGCACAAAGTCGCGCCTGATAGGCCCGAACTGCCCCGGCATCATCACGCCGGGCGAATGCAAAATCGGCATCATGCCGGGATACATCCACAAGCCGGGCGACATCGGCGTCGTCTCGCGCTCGGGCACGCTGACCTACGAGGCGGTGTATCAACTGACGCAACTTGGAATCGGGCAGTCGAGCTGCATCGGAATCGGCGGCGATCCGATCGTCGGCACGACGCATATCGACGCGCTGAAGCTGTTCAACGAAGATCCGAAGACGCGCGCGGTGATCATGATTGGCGAAATTGGCGGAACCGCCGAGGAAGAGGCCGCGGAATACATAAAGCAACACTTTAAGAAACCCGTGGTCGCGTTTATCGCCGGCCAGACCGCGCCAAAAGGACGCCGAATGGGGCACGCCGGCGCGATCATCTCGGGCGGTCGCGGCACCGCGGCGGATAAAATCGCGGCGCTCCAAGCAGCGGGCATCTCGGTGGCGTCGAGTCCGGCGGACCTCGGATCGACTATGAAATCAGTACTCGAGGGCAAGAAATAAATTCGATGGAACGAACTTTCGCAATCGTCAAACCCGACGCAGTAAGACGCGGACTCACCGGCGACATCGTCAAACGAATCGAAGCGTCGGGGCTGGCGATCGTAGCGATGCGCAAGATACATCTGTCGCGCGCCGACGCCGAAAAGTTTTACGACGTGCACAAGGCCCGCCCGTTCTTCGACGGACTGTGCAAGTACATGACTTCGGGCCCGGTGGTCGTGCTCGTGCTGCAAGCGGAGGGCGCGATTGGCAAGTGGCGTCAGTTGATGGGCGCGACCGATCCCAAAAAGGCCGACGCGGGCACGATTCGCAAGGATTTCGGCATCGACGTCGAGCAGAACGCGACGCATGGATCCGACGCGCCCGAGACGGCGGCCAATGAAATCGCGTTTTTCTTCCCGGCGCGCGAAATCCTCTCCTAGCAAGACCGTCCTGCTTTCACGGCTGCGTTTCGATTAGAATAATCGGGCTGTGAACGACAATCGCCAGACCTCGGCTGAGCCGGCGCCGACGAGCGCCGACTTCCGCGACCTGACGCTCGATGAAGTCGAGCAACTGGTCGCGAGCGCGGGCGACCGCGCGTATCGCGCGCGCCAGATCCTGCATTGGGTGCACGCGCGCGGCGTCGAATCGTTCGACGAGATGCGCGATTTGCCGGCTGCGCTGCGCAGCTACCTGAAGCAGAACTTCACCATCGGGCATCCGGTGTCGTCGTTTGTATCAAGCTCGACCGACGGCACGCGAAAGCTGCTGATACGGCTTGACGATGCGGAAGAAATCGAGTCGGTAATCATCCCGACCGAAAAGCGCGTGACGCTTTGCATGTCGAGTCAGGTGGGATGCGCGATGGCGTGTGAGTTCTGCGCGACGGCGCGCATGGGTCTGCATCGCAACCTAACGGCGTCCGAGATGCTGGCGCAAATCTTCGCCGCGCGCCGCGAGCTCAACGCCGACGAAGAGCTTACCAACTACGTTTTCATGGGGATGGGCGAGCCGCTGGCGAATTATCCGCGCTTGATCCGCACGCTCGCGATCATGACTTCCGACTGGGGCATGGGCATCTCGCCAAGGCGGATCACGGTCTCGACCGTTGGGCTGGTGCCGATGATGGAGCGGTTGCTGAATGAGACGCCGGTCAATCTCGCGGTGTCGTTGCATGCGACGACCAACGAGCTGCGCGATCGGCTCGCGCCGATCAACCAGCGCTATCCGCTGGAAGTGCTGCTCGACGCGTGCCGCAATCTGCCGATCAAGCGGCGCAGCCGGATCACGTTCGAGTACGTGATGCTGGCCGGGGTGAACGATTCGACCGCGGACGCGCGGCGCCTGTTGAAGCTGCTCGCGCCGTTGCGCGGCAAAGTGAATCTGATCTTTTACAATCCGATGGAGGGATCGCCGCTGCGGAGCAGCTCGCGCGCCGCGGTCGAGGCCTTTCAAGCGATCCTGAAGAACGGTAATTTGACCGCTACAATCCGCGAAAGCCGGGGCCTCGATATTGCGGCGGCATGCGGCCAGCTGTACGCCGAACAGCACATCCCGGCCTGAAGGCGTCAAAACAAATGTCACACAACGTACTCGGAGTTATCGGCGGCAGCGGCTTCTACCAGATGAAGGGGCTGGACAAGGTCGAGCTGATGGAGCTAGAGACGCCGTTCGGCAAGCCGTCGGATCCGTTCTACCAGGGGCGTATCGGGGAGATCGAAGTCGTCTTTCTCGCGCGTCACGGCCGTGGTCATCGAATCTTGCCGTCGGAAATAAATTTTCGCGCCAACGTTTTCGGAATGAAGCAGCTCGGCGTGACGCACCTGGTTTCCGTATCGACCGCGGGCAGCCTGAAAGAGGAAATCCATCCGGGCGAACTGGTGGTACCGAATCAGTTTATCGATCGCACGTTCAAGCGTCCCGAGACTTTTTTCGGCGACGGTCTCGTGGTGCACGTCTCGCTGGCCGATCCGGTGTGCGCGAATCTCGCGCGTGACCTTGTAGTTGCGACGCGAACCAGTGGCGCGACGGTCCATGACAGCGGGACCTACCTGTGCATGGAAGGGCCGCAGTTCTCGACGCGCGCCGAGTCGAATCTCTACCGCGGTTTCGGCGCCAGCGTAATCAGCATGTCCGCGATGCAGGAAGCGCGGCTCGCGCGCGAAGCGGAGATGTGTTACGCGGCGCTGGTGCTGGTGACGGACTACGATTGCTGGCACGAATCGGTGGCGGCGGTGGATATCGGCGAGATTCTGCGCGTGATGAACCTCAACGTGGACAAGGCTCAGAGCGCGGTGTCGGCGCTGGCGCATGCGCTTGGCAATCGTCCGCGGACTTGTGCATGCGAGCGTGCGCTGAAGAACACGATCATTACCGATCGCGCAGCGATTCCGCAGCGCTTGATCGACGATTTGCGTCCGCTGGTCGGCAAATACCTCTAGGACGCACGAAATTCTTCGATGATGAAGGTGCAAGGTAGATGAGTATTGTTGCGGTCGGGTTTCTAGCCTACGACACGGTTGAAACGCCGGGTGGAAAAGTCGAGGAAGTTCTGGGTGGAGGCGCCAGCTATTTCGCGATTGCCGCCAGATTTTTTTCACCAGTCAGCATCGTCGCCGTGGTCGGTTCTGATTTCAAGGCCGATGATATGCGGCTATTCACGGATCGGAATATCGACGTGCGCGGAGTGGCCAAACGCGAAGGCAAGACCACGCGCTGGCACGGCCGTTATCACGAAGACATGAATATGCGCGACACCGTCGCACTTTCGCTCAACGTGCTCGAAGGCTTCACCCCTGAGTTGCTGCCCGATCAGTGCCGCGCCGATTATCTCTACCTGGCGCCGAACGATCCCGCGCTGCAGGAACACGTGCTGGACCAGGTGCTCAGTCCCAAAGTGGTCGTGGCCGATCTCTATGACTACTGGATCGAGAATACGCGGCCCGGCCTCGCGAAAGTTCTCGAGCGAATCCAGATTTTGCTGTGCAGCGACAGCGAGGCGCGCACGCTTACCGGCGAGCACAACCTGGTCAAGGCCGGGCGCGCGATCCTGAAGATGGGTCCTGCGACCGTGCTGATCAAGCGCGGTGAGTACGGCGTGCTGCAGTTCAGCAAGGAAGGGATGTTCGCGGTGCCCGCGTACCCGCTGGAAGAGGTTGTCGATCCCACGGGCGCGGGCGATACGTTTGCCGGCGGCATGATGGGCTTCCTGGCGCGTCACGGACGCATCACGGAGTCGTCGCTGCGCACGGCGGTGGTGTACGGCAGCGTGGTGGCGTCATACGTAGTCGAGCGGTTCTCGCTGGAAAGGCTGTTGGATCTGAGCTGGGAAGAAATCGACAATCGCTATCGGGAGTTTATCAATCTGATCGACTCTCATCATTCGAGATGGACTACTCAGTAGTCATTCCGCTCTACAACGAGCGGGACAGTCTCGCGCCGCTGCACGCGGAGTTGAGTCGCGTGATGCAGTCGCTTGGCCGTGCCTACGAACTGATATTCGTGGACGACGGCAGCGTCGATGGGAGCCTCGAAGTGTTGCGCCAGCTCAAGGCCGCCGACCCGGCGATGCGCGTGATCGCGCTCGCGCGAAATTCAGGGCAGACAGCGGCGCTGGCGTGCGGATTCTCGCGTGCGGCCGGCGACGTGATCATCGCGATGGACGCCGACGGGCAAAACGATCCCGCCGACATTCCAAAGCTGCTGGACAAGCTCGACGAGGGCTACGACCTGGCGAGCGGCTGGCGCACCGAGCGCTGGCAGGAAGAGCGGTTCACGCGCCGATTGCCGTCAATGGCGGCGAATTCGCTGATTTCAGCGATGACCGGGGTCAAACTTCACGACTACGGCTGCACCTTCAAGGCCTACCGCCGCGACCTCGCGCGCAGCCTGCAGCTCTACGGCGAGATGCATCGATTCGTGCCCGCGATCGCGGCGGAGCAGGGCGCGCGAATCGCGGAAGTCGAAATCGGGTTCCGTCCGCGCCGCGCCGGCATCTCGAAGTACGGCCTCTGGCGAATCGTGCGCACGCTGCTCGATCTCATCACGGTTAAATTTCTCTCGCGCTATTCGACCGCGCCGATACAAGTCTTCGGCCTGATCGGAATAATCCTCGGCGGACTCGGCAGTCTATGGACGTTAATCCTGGTGCTGGAGAAAGTAGTATTGGGACGCGAACTGGGTAATCGGCCGGCGTTGCTGTTGGCCGTGATGTTAGTAGTCGTCGGAGTACAGTTTGTGGTTTTCGGATTGCTCGGCGAGATGCTGGCGCGGACCTATCACGAGTCGCAAGGCAAGCCGATCTACGTAATCAGAGAAGAATTCTAGAGGCCATCGATGAACATCGCAGTCGTGGGCAGCGGATACGTCGGGTTGGTCAGCGGCACCTGCTATGCCGAGAGTGGCAACGAAGTATTCTGCGTCGATATCAACGAGGAGCGCATCGCCCAGCTTTGCGAAGGCAAGATTCCCATTTACGAGCCGGGTCTCGAAGAATTGGTGCGGCGCAATCTGAACGAAGGCCGGCTGCATTTCACGACCGACATCACCGAAGCGATCAAGCAGTCGATGGTTTCGTACATCGCGGTGGGCACTCCGATGAGTTCGTCGGGCGCGGCGGACTTGAGCGCGATTTTCAAAGCGGCCGAGGACATCGCCAAAGCGATCACCGGCTATCACATCGTAGCGGTCAAGAGCACGGTGCCGGTTGGCACCAACGATCGCGTGCGGGAAGTCGTCGGGAAAGTCGCCAAGCATCGCGTGGACGTGTGCTCGGTGCCGGAGTTTCTCAAAGAAGGATCCGCGATCGAAGATTTTATGCGGCCGGACCGCGTCGTGATCGGAAGCCTGAGCGAGCAGGCGACCGCCATCCTCAAGGAAATTCACAGTCCCTTTGTGCGCACTGACAATCCGATCCTCGTGATGGACCCGCGCTCGGCCGAGCTGACCAAGTATGCGTCGAACGCGATGCTGGCGATGCGCATTTCGTTCATCAACGAGATGGCGAATTTGTGCGACGCGGTCGGCGCCGACATCAACGCCGTGCGCCGCGGCCTCGGCACCGACAAGCGCATCGGGCCGTCGTTCCTGTTCCCGGGCGTCGGTTACGGCGGATCGTGCTTTCCCAAGGACGTGCAGGCGGTGATTCACACGGCCGGCGAGCACAACCTGGACTTCGCGCTGCTGCGCGCGGCGGAAGCCGTGAATGCCCGCCAGAAGCGGCTGATTCCCGCGCGCGTGAAGCAGCACTTCGGCGAGAACCTCGGCGGCCGCACGTTCGCTATTTGGGGACTCGCCTTCAAGCCGCGAACCGACGACATGCGCGAGGCGCCGTCGCTGGTAGTGATCGAGGAACTGCTGCAGGCGGGCGCGAAATGCCGGGTGCACGATCCCGAAGCGCTCGACAATGCGCGCAAGATTTTTGGCGATCGCGTCACCTACCACAAAACCAATTACGAGGCGCTCAAGGACGCCGACGCGCTGCTGATCCTGACCGAGTGGAACCAGTTCCGGCATCCCAACTTCCAGCGCATCAAGGCCGAGCTCAAGGAGCCGGTGATATTCGACGGCCGGAACCTGTATGATCCAGACCTGATGAAGGCGCTCGAGCTGCGATACTATTCGGTCGGGCGGCATCCCGTTTAGGACAAGGACACTTCGATGAGAATTTTGGTGACCGGCGGCGCCGGCTTTATCGGCTCGCATACGGTGGATGCGCTGGTCGCGTCCGACGCGGGCGAAGTTTCGGTGCTGGACAATTTGTCCGCCGGCAAGCGCGACCAGGTGAACCCGAAAGCGACCCTCTATCAGACCGATCTGCGCGACGCCGCCGCCGTCGGTTCCGTCGTCGAGAAGGCGCGGCCCGAAATTATTTTCCATCTCGCGGCTCAGATGGACGTGCGGCGCTCAGTCGCCGACCCCGCCTTCGACGCACAAGTGAACGTGGTCGGGTTTCTAAATCTGATCGAAGCGGCGCGCAAACAGGGGCTCAAGCGCGTGATTTTTTCCTCGACTGGCGGCGCGATTTACGGCGAGCAGGACGAGTTCCCGTGCACCGAGGATCATCCGAAGCGCCCGGTGAGTCCGTACGGCGTCGCCAAGCTGGCGACCGAAGCTTACCTGTTTTTTTACAAGGTCGAATACAACATCGAGTACCTGGCGCTGCGATTCGGCAATGTGTACGGCCCGCGCCAGGATCCGCACGGCGAAGCAGGCGTCATCTCGATCTTCTGCGGCAAGATTCTCGACGGCCAGCCGGTGACGATTTACGGCGACGGCACGCAGACGCGCGACTACGTTTACGTCGGCGACGTGGTGCGCGCGGTGATCGCGGCGTCTAAGTCCCGCGCGTCCGGGATCGCGCTCAACATCGGCACCGGCCTCGAGACCAACGTCAACGATCTTTACTCGACGCTCGCCAGCATTGCCGATTTCCCGACCAAGGCGGAGCACGCGGCGGCGCGTCCCGGCGAGCAGAAGCGCTCGGTCATCTCGCCGGCACGCGCGGAAAAGGAGCTTGGCTGGCGTCCCGAGAAGAAGCTCGCGGAGGGCCTCGAGGAGACCTACAAATATTTCAAGCAGCAACGCGACCGTCCGAGTTGAAATGACCGAAGCCGCCTCGATTCGCAACTTTTCGATCATCGCGCATATCGATCACGGCAAGTCCACGCTCGCCGATCGGATCCTCGAGCGCACCGGCGCGCTCACGATGCGCGAGTCGAAGGACCAGTTCCTCGACTCGATGGACCTCGAGCGCGAACGCGGCATCACGATCAAGGCGCGCTCGGTGCGCCTCAACTACACCGCCAAAGACGGCAAAGGCTACGTCCTTAACCTGATCGATACTCCCGGCCACGTCGATTTCGCCTACGAAGTTTCGCGCAGTCTGGCCGCGTGCGAGGGCGCGCTGCTGGTGGTCGATGCGAGCCAGGGGGTCGAGGCGCAGACGCTCGCCAACGTCTATCTCGCGCTCGATCATGGGCTCGAAATTATTCCGGTGATCAACAAAATCGATCTGCCGGGCGCCGATGTCGAGCGCACCAAACAGCAAATCGAGGAGATCATCGGGCTCGACGCCTCCGACGCGATTCTGACCAGCGCCAAGGAAGGCGTGGGTATAGAAGAAGTCCTCGAAGCGATCGTCGCGCGCATCCCGTCGCCCAAACCCACCGACGAGGACAGTGTCCGCGCGCTCATCTTCGACAGTTGGTACGACGTGTACGAAGGTGTGATCGGCCTGGTTCGCGTCTTCGGCGGCGAGCTGCGGGTCGGGATGAGAGTCCGGCTGATGGGCACCGACAAGCTGGGCGAGGTGATGCGCCTGGGGCATTTCACGCCGCACGAGCGTCGCGCGGACACGCTCGGGCCGGGTGAAGTCGGCTTCATCGTCGCGGGGATCAAAACGGTGGCGGACATGCGCGTCGGCGATACGATTACCGACGCCGACAATCCCGCGGTCGCGCCGCTGCCGGGCTTCAAAGAATTAAAGCCGATGGTGTTCGCGGGACTCTATCCCACCGAGTCGAATCAGTACGGCGCGCTGCGCGACGCGATCGAAAAGCTGCGCCTCAACGACGCGAGCCTCATCTGCGAGCCCGAGACTTCGCAGGCGCTCGGTTTCGGTTTTCGCGCCGGCTTTCTCGGCCTGCTGCACATGGAAATCGCGCAGGAGCGGCTCGAGCGCGAGTTCGGCATCAGCCTGATCGTGACCGCGCCGACGGTCGCCTACCAGGTGCGCACCGTTTCGGGCGAATTGACGACGGTCGATAATCCCGCGCATCTGCCCGACGAGAACACGATCGAGGCGATCGAGGAGCCGTTCATCCTCACATCTATCCACATGCCCGACGAGTATCTCGGCGCCGTGATGAAGCTGTGCGAGGATCGCCGCGGCCTCCAGCGCGACCTGCGCTACCTCGGCGAGAAGCGGGTCATCCTGCACTACGAATTGCCGTTGGCCGAGATCGTCTTCGATTTTTACGATCGCCTGAAATCCGTGAGCCGCGGCTATGCTTCGCTCGACTACGAGTTTCTGGACTTCCGGGCGGGGCCTCTGGTTAAATTGGACATACGGATTAACGGCGAGGTGGTGGACGCGCTTTCGATAATCGTGCATCGCGACAAGGCTTACGAGCGCGGCCGCGCGTTGTGCGAAAAGATGCGCGAGCTGATCCCGCGCCAGATGTTCGAAGTCGCGATTCAGGCGGGAATCGGCGCCAAGATTATCGCGCGCGAATCCGTCAAGGCGCTGCGCAAGAACGTCACCGCCAAATGTTACGGTGGCGATATCACGCGGAAACGTAAGCTGCTCGAGAAGCAAAAGGAAGGCAAGAAGCGGATGAAACAGGTCGGGCGGGTCGAGATTCCGCAAGAGGCTTTCCTGGCCCTGCTCAAGGTCGGGGAGTAGGGCGGCAGTGGCCGAATCAGCTCGCAAGATCCCAAAAGCACAGCCGCCGACTGCCCGCGAGGCCGATCGCGCGCCCGCGCAGAAGTCGGTCACGCGCGAATATGCCGAGGCGATGATCATCGCGCTCGTGCTCGCGGTCTTCATCCGCACATTTTTCGTGCAGGCATACAAGATTCCGTCGGGCTCGATGGAGCCGACGCTGCTCATCGGCGATCACATCCTCGTCAACAAGCTCATTTTCGGACTGCGGATGCCCGACTCGATCTTCGGACTCGAGATTCCCGGCCTGCCGCTCGGCCAGTACCTTTTCCATCTCGAGCCGGTCCATCGCGGCGACGTCGTCGTGTTCGTCTTTCCGCCCGATCGCACCAAGGACTTCATCAAGCGCGTCATCGGCGTCGCCGGCGACACGATCGCAGTGAAGAACGGCGTCGTCTGGCTCAACGGTTCGCCGATGGACGACCCGCATCGACACTGGGAGGTTGCGCCGCAGGATCGATCTCCGGTCTCGCCGCGCGACAACTTCGGACCGGTGACCGTGCCGCCGGGCAAGCTCTTCATGATGGGCGACAATCGCGATCGCAGCTACGACAGCCGCTTCTGGGGCTTCGTCGATCTCAACGACGTCGAAGGACGCGCGACGATCATTTACCTGCCTTGGAACGAAGAGAAGGCCGACGCGGCATCGACGCTTAGCGTGGTCTTCACGTGGTTCGAGTACATTAGGTGGGATCGGCTCGGGATGATCGTGCACTAGAACGAAACCGAAGAGGAAGCATCAGTGGCTGACGAAGCGGTCAACAGGATTGGCGCGATCCTCGAGGAGCTCGGCGCGCGATTCGATCTGGTGGTCGAAGCGGTCTCGGGCTTCGGCGGGCGTCTCGACATATTGCGCGACGAAATCTTCGGGCAGTTCGCGGAAGTTGGCGGCCAGATTCGCTTCCTCTCCGAGCAGCTTGCCGAAAATCGGCGAAGTATTGTCGCCACCCACGACGACCTGGGCGCCGAGATGATCCGGCTCGGCGAGGCGCTCGGCAAGGCGCGCGTCGAGTTCCGCGACGAGCTGGCCGCCGCACAGACCGGGCTTCGCGGCGAATTCACCGGGCACGCCGTCGAGTTTCGCGAGGAAACCGCGCGCGCAGTCGCGTCCACCGGCAATCAGGCCGCGGCGTCAGGCCTCGAGACGACCAAAACTATCAAGCGCGAAATCGCGGCATCAGCCGAGATGGCCGCAAAGAAGCTCAGCGCCGAACTCAAGCAAACCAACAAATCGCTGGCCAATCTCGCGCACAAATTCGACCGCTTCGACGATCGCATCACAGTTCAAACCCGCGACCAGGACCAACGCCTCAGAAAACTCGAACGCAAGCGCGGCGCGTAGCTAGCGTCGCCCTGGCATGCCACTCTTCGACGCCGAACGACACGAACGGCTAGCCGGCGCCGAGTGGAACGAAGACCGTGCGCGAGACGCTATCGGTCGAATAGCCGCCGACGCGAATCGTATCTTCGACCCCGACGCGCTGTGGCCAATCCATCCACTTGATCGTTCGCCTGAACGGCCACCCGATTCGATCAAGTACTTGTACCACGGCGCGGCTGGAGTGATCTGGGCGCTCGACTATTTGAACGAGAAGACTGCCGCGCCCCTCACGCGCGACTATCTGCCCACCGTGCGTCAGTTGATTCCGCGAATTCGCGCCGACCTCGACCAGTACCCGGAATTGCGCAAGTACATGGGCGCCGAAGTTGCGTCGTACCTTCTCGGCGAGGCTGGAATTCTTCTCCTGCAATTCAAGTTGGCGCCGTCCGAAGAGACTTGCGCGGCAAATCTATAGCCATCTCGAAGCGACGATCGGCGATACGCGCGGGATTGCGTGGGGCGGCGCCGGCGCGATGCTCGCCGCGCTCTTCATGTACGAACGTACCGATGACGCGCGCTGGAGGGATCTCTTCCGCCGAAGTTTCGAGGCGCTGTGGAATCAATTCAACTACTCTGACGAAACGCGATGCCGCCTTTGGACCTCGAGTCTGTACGGGGTCACGGAGATGCGCCTCGGAGGCATTCACGGCTTTGGCGCGAACGCGTCTGTGATGCTCCGCGGACGCCATTTGCTCGACCCGGATCGCGCAGACGAAATGTTGCGCCGAATCCACGAGACCTCTCACGCGACCGCGCTGATCGAAGGGAAGCACGCGAACTGGCCGAACAATGTTGGCTCGACGACGCGGCCAACACCGCTGTCGATCGTCGTGCAGCATTGCATTGGCGCGCCGGGGGTTATCAACAGCCTGGCGCAATTTCCCAGCGACCCGCGCTGGCCTATCGACGCCTTGCTGTCGCAGGCGGGCGCGCTCGTTTGGGACGCCGGCCCGCCGGTCAAAATGCCCAGTCTATGTCACGGCGCGCCCGGCAGCGGCTACGCTTTGCTGAAGCTCTACGCGCGCACCGGCGACGACCGCTGGCTTGATCGCGCGCGGAAGTTTGCGATGCACGCGATCGAGCAATCCAATAGCGCACTCGAACAACACGGCCAGCGCAAGTACTCGCTATGGACCGGAGACCTCGGCCTCGCGATCTATCTCTGGGACTGCGTCAGAGCAACCTCGAAATTTCCGACCTTCGATGTGTTCTAATCGCGAGCATCTCTGAGCAGCGGATGCCGCGAACATTTCTCGTGGCGAAGAAGGCGGGGCATCAGGCGATGCCCCGCCTTCGCTTCATTCTCTGATGTAGTAGTCGCGGATGGATCCGTCGTAGCGGCCGCTGCTGAGGCAGCATCGCTTGAAAGCACCGTCCGGAGCCGCAAGGACATAGATCGTTGCGACCGAGTTTTTCCGTCAGTTCTTTGTCGCCGTGCACGAACCGCCTACCTCGTTTGACCCTGGTTTCGGAGGCGAACCCTTTGCGGCGCTTACTGGTTACCTCAAAAGCGGTCGAACTCGTTTTGTGTGTCTTTTCGCATGACCGTGTCTCCTTCCGAACCGAAACCCGTTGTGTGCGAATTCGGACGGTTCGACCGGAAGTTATACAAGAAACGGCACGGCGATGCATGTGACGCACTAATCGCGTACAGATTCCTATAAGGCTGCGCCGTTCGTGTCTTGAATTCACGCGTCTAGCCGGAAATTGAGAAGGCGGGGTTGACCCTCACCGCTGGCGATCATAAATTCTAGTCACCCTTTAATCCGCTACTGAGATAGCGAAAAGGAATGACAATGAAAGTGTATGTTTTCCGACCCGGCTGTTTTTGCAGCCGGGATTTTTTTTCGGTGTCGCGATGAGCGCCGCGTCCAACGTCGCGCTCGACAGTGCGCAGGTCGGGCGTTCCGTCAAGCGCATCGCGATGGAAATTGCCGAGCGCAACGGCGGCGCCGACAATGTCGTGCTGGTCGGTATCGTTCGCCGCGGCGCGACGCTCGCCGAGCGCATCGCCAACGAGCTGCGCGCCAACGGCAAGCGCGCGGTCCCGGTAGGCACGCTGGACATCTCGTCCTATCGCGACGACGGCAAGGGTCTTCCGGGCGATCCGCGCCTGATTGGCCGCGACATTCCGTTTTCGCTCGACAGTAAGCGCGTCGTGCTGGTTGATGATGTCCTCTACACCGGGCGCACCGTACGTGCCGCGCTCGACGCGATCTCCGATCTTGGACGCGCAGAGTCGGTGCAGTTGGCGGTGCTGGTCGATCGCGGCGAGCGCGAGCTTCCGATTCGCGCCGACTACGTCGGCAAGAATATCCAGGCGCCGCGCGGCCAGCGGGTTTACGTACGGCTGACTGAAATAGACGGTGCAGACGCGGTCGTGATTGGAAACGCAAACGGCAAATGAGGTCGAACGCGCGCGCTCAACACGCATCGAATACTAAAGTGTCACGCCTGGCAAAATTTGACGTAGTGTCGATCGAGGATCTCGAAACCGCGGACATCGAACGCGTGTTTGCGCTCGCCGACGATTTCGCGGCACAGCTCGAGCGCGGCGAACAAATCACGACCGCCGCCGGACTCATCATGGCGACGCTCTTTTACGAGCCCTCGACCCGCACGCGGCTCAGCTTCGAGTCCTCGATGCATCGACTCGGCGGCGCGGTGATCAGTTCGGCCGACATGCAGGCGAGCTCCGCCGCCAAGGGCGAGAGTCTCGCCGACACGGTGCGCGTCGTCGCCGGCTACGCCGACTTGATCGTGTTGCGCCATCCGCATGACGGCAGTGCGCGCGTCGCCGCCGAGTATGCGCCATGTCCGGTGCTGAACGCCGGCGACGGCAGCCGCGAGCATCCCACGCAAACGCTGTGCGACCTCTACATCCTGCGCAAAAAGAAGGGCCATCTGAAGGGACTGACCGTCGCGCTGTGCGGCGACCTCAAGTTTGGCCGCACCGTCCACTCGCTGATCTATGCGCTCGCGCGTTTCGGCGCGAACATCGTCGCCGTGCCGACCAGCGGCATGGACGTTCCCGATTACGTTCTCGAACGGCTGGCCGCCGAGCGCAATTACAGCTTCTCGACTGTCACGATGGACGAGCTGAAGTCGCTGGCCGGCGGGCTCGACGCGCTTTACCTGACGCCGAGCGCGCCGCATCAGATGGCGCTCTTCACCGGCGACGAGAGTCTGCGAAAAATTCCGGTGGGCGAACCGCCCGTCGCGCTCGACGCATTCTACGTCACGCGTCTGCAGAAGGAGCGCATGTCGGGAAAGGAAGCGAGCGCCGCCGATTACGTCCGCTTCGACGCGCGCGCGCTCCGCACCAGCCGCACCAATGAAGCCGTCGTGATGCATCCACTGCCGCGCACTAACGAGCTTGCCTACGAGCTCGACGCCGATCCGCGCGCGGTTTATTTCGAGCAGGCTGCCGCCGGCGTGCCGGTCCGGATGGCGCTGATCGCATGGCTGATGGAGAAAGCCGCGGCCGCATCCGCCGTTACGCGGCCGGTGGTCGAGCCGATTCGCTTCAAGGCCGAACCGCCGCCGCGATGCGCCAATCTGAACTGCATCACGCGCTTTGAAGGCAGTTACCTCGCGCCGCGATTCACGCTCGGCCGCAGCGCCGATACCACCGTGCTCGCGCTGAAATGCGGCTACTGCGAACGCGAACTGAAGACCGAATACGTCGGTCATGCGCGATCGCATCGCTACTATCGCTTCGACGAAAACCTGCAAGGCTACGTCCAGCAATGGATCGAAGAGGGATCGCTCGCCGTATTCGACAGCGTCAAGCAGGCGGAAGAGGGTGGTTACGAACCGTACAAGCGCGGCCCGCAGCGCGAAGTCATGAATGAGGATGAAGTCGTTCGCGCGGTCGAATCGCTCGCCGACCAAGTGATCGCGGACGTTCCGGATATGTCGGCGGTGTCGATTGTCGGCGTCGTCAGCCGCGGTGCGATGCTCGCGCTGCGCCTGCGCGACCTGATCGGATCGAAGACCAAGGTCTTTCCGCCGTGCGCGGCGCTCGATGTGTACAAGCCGGACAACGCGTTGCATCCGATCGACGGCGCCGAAACGTTTTCGGTCGAAGAGCGCGCGATCGTGTTGGTTGACGACGTGATTAACAGCGGATGGACCGTGCAGCGCGCGATGGCGACTATTTGGCAGCGCGGGCGTCCCGCGGCCGTCAAGCTCGCGGTGTTGATCGATCGCGGGCATCGCGCGGTTCCGATTCGGCCAAACTACGTCGGCAAAAATATCCCGACTTCGCGCACCGAGCGCGTGCAGGTGCGTCTCGCAATGACCGGCACCGATCCGAAAGCCAAGTCACACGACCGCGTGATGATCTATTCAATCGTCGAGCCGATGAAGGCACCCGAGGCGGCGCATTGAAGCCAATATTGCTCAGAGGAGGCCGGGTAATCGATCCGGCCAACGCGCTCGACGGACAGTATGAAGTGTTGATCCGCGATGGCGAGATCGCGGCGGTCGAGACAAACATTAATTTGCAGGATGTCACCGTGATCGACGCGCGCGGATGCTGGATCGTGCCTGGCCTGATCGATCCGCACGTACATCTGCGTGACCCGGGCTTCCCCGAGAAGGAAACGATTCAGACCGGATTGCGCGCCGCGGCGGCCGGCGGCTTCACGGCCGTGGCGGCGATGGCGAACACCTCGCCGGTCAACGACAATCCTGCGACGACGCGCTACATGCTCGAACGCGCTCGCGAAGTTCATTCGGCGCGACTGGTGCCGGTCTCGGCTGTGACGCATCGGCTCGGCGGCACTGAACCGGTCGATTTCGCTGCGATGGTTGAAGCGGGAGCGCGGCTGTTCTCCGACGACGGGATTCCCATCGATGACGCGATGATCCTGTCGCGCGCGTTGGATGAAACCAAACGGCTCGGTTACGCGGTCGCGCTGCATGAAGAGGATCGCGTGCTGTCGTGCAACGGCGCGCTCAACGCCGGCGCGGTGTCCAAGCGCCTGGGCGTCAGCGGTTATGCGGATTCGGCGGAATCGCAACGCGTGCGCCGTGATCTCGCGCTGGCGATCGGTGCGGGCGGTGCCGTTCACGTGTGCCACGTATCGACGCCCGAGTCATTGGATCTCATTCGCGCCGCACGCCGGCATGGTGCGCAGGTCACGTGCGAGGTGACGCCCCATCATTTCAGCCTGGACGAAAATGCCGCACTGAGCTGGGGACCGAACGCGAAGATGAATCCGCCACTGCGCAATCGGGACGACGTTGAAGCGCTCCACGCGGCGATTCGCGACGGCACTATCGATATGATCGCGACCGACCACGCGCCGCATGATCCGAAGTCGAAGCGGATGGACGAACTCGGGGCGCTGTTCGGCCCGCAACATCAGGCGGCGCATCTCGATCAGGGCGACGCCGAGATATTCGCGCACGCGGCGAACGGAGTCGTGGGCCTCGAAACGTCGCTCGGACTCGCGTTGGAACTGGTGCATCGATCGTTGATCCAGCCCGCGCGATTGGTTGAGATGATGTCGCTCAATCCCGCGGCGCTGCTGCGGCTGGAAGCAGGTACGCTGGTGGAGGGCGCGGTCGCCGACATCACGGTGATCGATCCTAATCTTGAGTGGACTGTCGCGCCGGGAAAGTTTCTTTCAAAGAGTCGCAACACCCCGTTCGCGGGGATGCGGTTGAAGGGCAGGGCGGTGCTAACCATGGTCGGCGGCGAAATCGTTTACGACGGGAGGAAGGCGTAGCGGATCGATGAGCAAGGGACGCGAAGCGATACTGGCGCTGGCCGACGGGCGAATTTTTCGCGGCCGCGCATTCGGCGCGGTAGGCGAGACGGTCGGCGAAGCGGTCTTCAACACCGCGATGACCGGCTACCAGGAAGTGCTGACGGACCCGTCGTATAAGGGCCAGCTCGTGTGCATGACGTACCCGGAAATCGGCAACGTCGGAATCAACGCCGAGGATGCGGAGTCGCGGCGCGTGTACGTCGAGGGCTTCATCGTCAAGGAATATTGGGAGCGGCCGTCGAACTGGCGCTCGGAGATGCCGCTCGGAAAATACCTGGAAGACGCGGGTGTGGTCGGTATCGAAGGAATCGACACGCGCGCTTTGGTCCGCCACTTGCGCACGCGCGGCGCACAGGAAGCGGTGATTTCGAGCGTCGATTTCAATCCCTGATTCTCTTGTGCGCAAAGCCAAGGCGTCGCCCGGATTGGTCGGCCGCGATCTCGTCAAAGAGGTTACCTCGGCCGAGCCTTACGATTGGGACTTCGGCGACTGGAAACTGGGCAGCGGGCACGTCCGCGCGAGCCGTGAAGCGATGCGTGACGCGCCTTCGATCGTGGCGCTCGACTACGGAATCAAGTTGAACATTCTGCGCCGGCTGGTCGCGACGGGCTTTCGCGTCAAGGTCTTGCCGGCAACGTCGAGCGCGGAGGAGGTCCTCGCGCACAATCCTGACGGGGTCTTTCTCTCGAACGGTCCCGGCGATCCGGCCGCGCTACCGTACGCTTACAGAGCCATCGCGGGCGTTCTCGGCAAGAAGCCGGTGTTCGGCATCTGCCTCGGCCATCAACTGCTGGGGCTGGCGCTGGGCGGCAAGACCTACAAGCTCGATTTCGGCCATCACGGCGCCAATCATCCGGTGATGGACCTGCGGACGCGGCGGGTCGAAATCACGTCGCAGAATCACGGCTTCGCGGTCAACGACGAATCGTTGAAGGGACGCGCGATATTGTCGCATCTCAATCTGAACGACAACACCGTCGAGGGATTGCAAGGAACGGGGGTGCCATTTTTTTCCGTGCAGTATCATCCGGAGGCGTCGCCGGGACCGCATGATTCAAGCTACCTGTTCGCGCGATTCAGAAAACTGGTTGAAACGTTTCCGCGCTACGGCGCCGAAGCGCTCGAGAGGATCATTGCCGCCGAGGCATCGGCGCAGTCGTAAATTCAATGAATCAGGATTTTCAAGTTGCCGCTTCGTAAAGATCTGAAATCGGTTTTGCTGATTGGCTCGGGGCCGATCGTTATCGGGCAGGCTTGCGAGTTCGACTACTCGGGCACGCAGGCGGTCAAGGCGCTGCGCGAGGAAGGTCTGCGCCTGATTCTCGTCAACTCGAATCCCGCGACGATCATGACCGATCCGGAATTGGCGGATCGCACTTATGTCGAGCCGATGACGCTCGCCGTGCTCACGAAGATCATCGAACGCGAGCGGCCGGACGCGCTGCTGCCGACGGTCGGCGGCCAGACCGCGCTCAACCTGGCCATCGAACTGGCCGAGGCGGGCGTGCTCGATCGATTCAAGTGCGAACTGATCGGCGCCAAGCTCGAGGCGATCAAGAAGGCCGAGGATCGCGAGCTGTTCAAGAACGCGATGCTGAAAATCGGGCTCGAGGTGCCGCGTTCCGCGATTGCGCGTTCGATGGCTGACGCTGAGCGCGTCTTGGGCGAACTGGGAATCCCGCTGATAATTCGGCCGTCGCGAACTCTCGGCGGAACCGGCGGCTCGATCGCGCGCGAGCTCAGTGAGTATCGCGCCAAGGTTGCCTACGGACTCGAGCAATCCCCGAACCACGAAGTCCTGATCGAGCAATCAGTCGAAGGCTGGAAGGAATTCGAGCTCGAGGTGATGCGCGACACCGCCGACAACGTCGTCATCATCTGCTCGATCGAAAATCTCGATCCGATGGGCGTGCATACCGGCGATTCGATAACCGTGGCGCCGGCGCAGACGCTGACCGACAAGGAATACCAGTTGATGCGCGACGCGGCGATCCGCATCATCCGCGAAATCGGCGTCGATACCGGCGGCTCCAACATCCAGTTTGCGATCGATCCGGCGACCGGCCGCATGGTGGTCATCGAGATGAACCCGCGCGTGTCGCGGAGCTCGGCGTTGGCGTCGAAGGCAACCGGATTTCCGATCGCCAAGATTGCGGCGCGGCTCGCCGTCGGGTACCGGCTCGACGAGATTCCCAACGACATCACGCGGATGACGCCGTCGTGCTTCGAACCGACCATCGACTACGTGGTGACCAAGATACCGCGCTTCGCGTTCGAGAAGTTTCGCGGCGCGATCGACGAGCTGGGGCCGCAGATGAAGTCGGTCGGCGAGGCGATGGCAATCGGGCGGACCTTCAAGGAGTCGCTGCAAAAGGCTCTGCGATCGCTCGAAATCGGATCGCACGGGCTGGAAAGTGGACTCTCAGAGCCATCGAGCGGGCATGCGCTGGCGCAGCTTCGCGACCAGGTAGCGATGCCGAGCAGCCATCGTTTGTATCATCTGGCGGACGCGCTCCGGGCCGGCATCAGCCGCGCGGAAGTTTACGAACTCAGCAAGATCGATCCGTGGTTTATCGACGCGATCGCGGATTTGGTTACTGAGGAAAAGCGCGTCGCGCGTGAGCCGCTCGGGGCGGCATATTTCCGCGAGTTCAAGCCGATGGGGTTTTCGGATCGTCGGATCGCGGATCTGCGCGGCGTCGATGAAGCCGCGGTCGCGTCGGCGCGGCGAGATGCTGGAGTCTTGCCTGTGTTCAAATCGGTGGATACCTGCGGCGCAGAATTCGAGGCGTTCACGCCGTACCTGTACTCGACTTACGAGGGCGAGGACGAAGCGCCGCCGACCGCGCGCAAAAAAGTGATCATTTTGGGCGGCGGCCCGAACCGGATAGGGCAGGGGATCGAGTTCGACTACTGCTGCGTGCACGCCAGCATGGCGCTCAAGGAAGCGGGCTTCGAAACCATCATGGTGAATTGCAATCCCGAGACGGTCTCGACCGATTACGACATTTCGGATCGGCTCTACTTCGAGCCGCTGACCTTCGAGGACGTGATGGCGATTGCCGGGCGTGAGCGTCCGGTCGGCGTGATCGTGCAATTCGGCGGACAGACGCCGCTCAAGCTCGCGGTACCGCTGGCGCGCGCGGGTGTTCCGATTCTCGGCACCACGCCGGATGCGATCGATCGCGCAGAGGATCGCGAGCGATTCAACGAGATGGTCGCGCGGCTGAAACTGAGGCAACCGGAAGGAGTGCTGGCGCGCGATCTCGACGACGCAGTCGCGGGCGCCGCGAAAGTTGGGTACCCGGTGCTGATCCGGCCGTCGTACGTGCTGGGCGGGCGCGCGATGGAAGTGATTCCCAACGAGGAGGAGCTGCGGCGATACGTGACGCACGCTCTGCAAGCCTCCGAGCGCCATCCGCTGTTGATCGATCGTTATCTGCAGGGCGCGATTGAAGTCGATGTGGACGCGATTTCCGACGGCGAAATTGTAGTGGTCGGCGGAATAATGGAGCACGTTGAGCACGCCGGAATCCATTCCGGCGATAGTGCATGCGCTTTGCCGCCGACGACGCTGAGCGCGACGCTGCAGCAGGAACTGATCAGGCAAACCAGGATGCTGGCGCGCGAGCTCGGCGTGATCGGGCTGATTAATATTCAGTACGCGATTTACCGCGGCGAGGTTTATATCCTCGAAGTCAATCCGCGCGCATCGCGCACGATTCCGTTCGTGAGCAAGGCGATCGGCCTGCCGCTGGCGAAATACGCGGCGCTGGTGATGGCCGGGAAGAAGCTCAGCGAGATTGGGTTTACGACGGAGCGGGTGCCGGCGCACGTCGCAGTCAAGGAGTCGGTGTTTCCATTCGGACGATTCCCCGGCGTCGATACGATCCTCGGACCCGAAATGAAATCGACTGGCGAGGTGATGGGGATCGACACCACGTTCGCGATGGCGTTTGCCAAGGCGGAACTGGCGGCGTCGTCGAATCTGCCGGACGCGGGCCTGGTATTCATCAGCGTGCGCGACGAAGACAAGCCGCAGCTCGAGCCGATCGCGCGCGGACTGGTGGCGATGGGATTCGAGCTGATCGCGACGCGCGGGACCGCGACTCATATTCGGAATCTCGGACTCAAATGCGAAGGCGTCAACAAGGTGCTCGAAGGCAGCCCGCATATTGTGGATGCAATGAAGGATGGGCGCGTCGCGATGGTCGTCAATACGCCGGACGCGAGCGGCGCCAGGGATTCGTTTTCGATTCGGCGCACCGCGCTGGAATTGCGCTTGCCGTACTTCACGACGATGGCGGGCGCGAAGGCCGCCGTCGAGGGTATCTACGCGCTGAAGCATGAAGTGTTCGAGGTGCATGCGCTGCAGGACTACCATCGGTCGTGAAACCGCCACCGAGCGCACCCGCATCACCTAACCTCTCGCGCAAAGTAACGGTCGAAGGATCGGATAAAGCGACTCTCGCAAGACCCATCGCCGCGATGGCTGGAATTGGCCCCAAGCGCGCGGCGGCTCTGGAAGCCCGCGGGATCGCTACCGCCGGCGATCTCATTTTTCATTTGCCGGCGCGTTACCAGGATTGGCGCGAACGCTCGTCGGCCAAAGATCTGCGCGTTGGGAATATCGTCGTCGTCGAAGGGGAGCTCGGCAAGATTTCCGAGCGGCCGATGCGCGGATCGCGATGGCGCAGGCTTGCTTCCGGATGGCTCAACGTCGGCGGTCGGCAGATTCGCGTCGTGTGGTTCAACCTGCCCGCGTACATGCGCGGATATCTCCCGGGCGGCGAGCGCGTTCTCGTGCGCGGGCGCGTAGCGGCGGCCACTGACGATGGAATCGAGATAGTGCAACCGGAACTCCATCGTCTGTCGGAGGGCGAGCCGAAGGGTATTCGACCGGTTTACCGCCTGCCTTCGATTGTTGGTCAGCGGCTGTTTGCGGGTCTGGTATCACGCACGCTCGCCGAGATGGATGAATCGATCGGCGGTGCCATACCGGACGACATTCGCGGCGAGACGCTGACGATTCGCGAGGCGCTCGGCTACCTTCACGACCCGCCGGCTGATGCCGACTTCGACGCGTTGGCGAACGGAGAATCCCGCGGGCATCTGGCACTGGCATTCGATGAGCTGTTCGCGTTCGAGCTGGCACTCTCGATTGAACGTCGCCGCAGCACGCAGCGCGTTGGGATCGCGCTCGACGGCTCGCAAAGCCTTAGTGCGAAGATGGTCCAGGAGTTGCCGTTCGTCCTGACTGGATCGCAGTTGCGCGCGATCGACGAAATTGCCATCGATCTTGCGCGGGCGAACCAGATGAACCGGATGCTGATGGGCGACGTCGGCAGCGGCAAGACGATTGTCGCATTCTGGGCGATGATTCGTGCGATCGAATGCGGGCATCAGGCGGCCATGATGGCGCCGACCGAACTGCTCGCCGAGCAGCATTGGCGCGGTTTCGCTCGCATGTGCGGACGACTTGGCGTGCGGCACGCGCTGCTTACCGGGAGCGTGACGGGTGCGGCGCGCAGCCAGACTTTGCGCGGCCTTGCGAGCGGAGAAATCGGCGCGGTGTTCGGAACTCACGCGTTGATTCAGGATGCGGTGCGGATGCGCGGGCTCGCGCTCGGCGTCATAGACGAGCAGCATCGCTTCGGCGTTTTCGATCGCGCGAGGATGAAAGCATTGGGGCCCAAGGCAAATCTGCTCATGATGACGGCGACGCCGATTCCAAGAAGCCTCGCGATGAGCCTGTTCGCCAATCTGGACGTGTCGTTTCTCGACGAATTGCCCGCGGGGCGCACCCCAATCGCGACCCGCATTTACACTGAAGACGACCTCGCGCAAGTGCACGAGAGCTTGCGCGCTGAGATCGACGGCGGCGGACGCGCGTACTACGTCGTGCCGTTTATCGACGGTGATGAAGATGAGGCCAAGTCGGTGGCGGCCACGGCGGCGCGCTTGAAGAAGGGGGCGCTGCGCGACGCAAGAATCGGTGCGATGCACGGCCGAATGAGCGCGGCGGAAAAGGATCGCGTGATGCGCGAATTTCGCGACGGCGCGCTCGACCTGCTCGTCTGCACGACGGTGGTCGAAGTCGGAATCGACGTGCCCGAGGCGACGATAATCGTGGTGGTCGCGGCGGAGCGTTATGGCCTCGCGCAGTTGCATCAGTTGCGCGGCAGGGTGGGGCGCGGCGATAAGGCGTCCCGCTGCTGCATCGTCGCGTCCGGCGACGCGGACGAAACCGCGCTCGAACGCCTCGCGACGATGCGCGAGTGCACGACCGGCGCGGCGGTCGCCGACGCCGACCTCCGGCTGCGAGGCCCCGGCGACCTGCTCGGCGCGCGACAGACCGGCGCGCTGCCACTGAAGTTCGTGCATCTCATTCGCGACCATCGCACGATCGAACGCGCGCGCAAGCTGGCTGACGATTGGCTCGCTCGCGATCCATCGTTGGCAAGCCGCGAATCGGAAGGCGCGCGCGCGGCCGTGAGAAAAATGCTCGCGCACGGTTTCAGCCTGGGGGACGTAGGCTAGGCTGCCGCGAAGCCTTCTCATTGATTGGATGAGTTGGCTGACGGCTCGAACCGCGCCGCGACGCCGTTGGTTTCGATCGTGCTCGCGTCCCAGATGGCGGGCGCTAGCGTCCTAAAATAGTCCGCCCCCGCTCCGATGATGACCAGCACCGCGTTCGAGCGCGTGTCGATGCGATGCGGGGTGGAGTCGCCGAGCAAACGATCGAGCAAAGTCTCATAGACGACAGTGAAGTGGCTGGCGATCTGCTGGTTGCTGAAGGTCAGCATCCAGATCACGTTCACCTCGTTGCCCTCCCGCAGGATGATCATGCGGTCCGCGGTCCATTGCGCGGCGAGTCCGACTTCGTAGGACTGGGCGCCGAGGTTGCGCTCGAGAATAGTGCGGAGCAGCAGCTCGCCGTAGGTGTCGTCGTCGGCTTTCTTCCAGCCATTCATGATCCCCTCATAGCCGGCGAGCTTGATGCGCGGGGTCGGCGCGTTGCTGTCGAAGTAAAGTTCGGGATGCAGAATCTGGTGACTGGATTGCGGCGGGTTGCGATAAAGCGCATCAACCGCCGCCCATCCGCCACGCCGATAAGCTTCGCCGACGAAGCGCGCGCCATCGGAATATTGGAACAGCAGCGGCACACTGAGGCCTTCCGGCGTCCCGGGCGCGTCGGCCGCCAGAGCCTGCGGCAGTTGCTTGAGGCTGTCAGTGACGGCGTCGGCGGTGCTGTCGTCCATATGTCCGGTGACGTAAGCGAAGCCGGCGATCGTAGCATCGCCCTCGGCCACGCACTTCAGCGCGAGCGTGCGATCGTCGTCGTCCTTGACCTTGTCGAGGCTCGATTCGAGATCGAAGTTTTGATCCTGCAAGGCGTGGGTCAGCTCGTGCGCGAGCAGCATCTGGCCGACGACGTCGCGCTGAATCATGAACTGCGCCGCGCCGTTCCAGAAGCCCAGATCGCCGCCGCCCTCGACCAGCACCATCTCTTTGCCGTGCGGATCGTAGAAGCCCGCGACCTGGCTCTTGAGCAGCTTGAGCGACGCGGCCTTGAGATCAATCCCGGTGGGATAGAGACCGGTGAGCGCGCCCGCAACTCCGTCGGCCGCGAGCTGGTCGTTGGTGTAGTCGCGCATCAGGTCGGCTTCCATCATCGATTCCGCTTCATCGGGCGTCTTGACGACGAGCGGAACGGGCCGCTTGAATCGAAGCTGGCGGATGTCCTGGATGCCGGCCTCGATGGTTGACTCCTGGCGGGCGTTGACGCGGTCGCCGTTGAGCAGCTCATAGGCGCATCCGCGCAACAGGAGCAGGGCTGCGATAGCGCAGATTGGCCACCAGAGCCGTCGTGCGAAGTTGATGACGCGGCTGGTCATTCGGTGACGACCACCACTGGAAATCCAAATCGGGCCGAGTCCGACGCGCGCGCCGCGGCCGCCGCTCGAGTCGCAAACGCGCCCATCCGTACACGGTAATAGCGGTGTTGATCGGCATCAAGCACGTCGGTCACGTGGACGTCGGCGTAAGAGGACGCCAGCTTGTTGCGCACCTGTTCCGCGTTCTGCCGATCCGAAAATGAACCGACCTGCACCCAGTAGCGCAGCGGCGCGCCGACCTCGCGCGTCCCGGCTGGCTTGCTGATCAGCCTAATGCGCACGCGGGCGGTGCCCTGATCGAGCATCCCGATCATCCGTGCCGCTTTGTGCGAGAGATCGATCTTGCGGCCCTTCACGAAGGGCCCGCGGTCGGTGATCGTGACTTCGACCGAGCGCCCGTTGTCGAGATTCGTGACCATCACGCGGCTGCCTAATGGAAACGCGATCGACGCCGCCGTCATATCCTCCTGGTTGTAGATCGAGCCGGTTGCAGCCTTGTGGCCGTGAAAGCCCGGGCCGTACCACGACGCCATCCCGACCACCTCGGGCGTCGGAGTTGGCTGCGGCGCGGCGCGAACCGGCGATGGCGGTGGAAGCGGCGCTGGACGGCTCGCGGCACACGCGGCGAAGAACACGCTCAGCGCCAGTGCCAAGACGATTCGCAGAACTGTTCTTTCGATTCGACTGCTAAACACGCCGGTCAACCGGGTCTAAATTACAGGAATCAAACCTTTGCCGCATAAGCTCACGCCATGTTGACCGATGTCGAGCGGGGCGCTTCGAGAGCCGCCGGCGGCGTGGTAGCATCTCAAGCGTAAAATGCGATGCTGCGGACGAGGCAGGAGCTGGAGGAAATAGAGGCGCGCACGCTGGCGCCGTATGCGATGGCGTCGCGGGCCAGTCGCGGGCGCCGCTTTCCCGAACCGGAGCATCCGATTCGCACCGTATTTGCGCGCGATCGCGACCGCGTCATTCACTCGGCCGCGTTTCGACGCCTCGAATACAAAACCCAGGTTTTTGTAAATCACGAGGGCGACTACTACCGCACGCGCCTGACGCATACGCTCGAGGCCGCGCAAATCGCGCGCACGGTGGCGCGGGCGCTCGGACTCAACGAAGAATTGGCCGAGGCGGTCGCACTTGCGCACGATCTCGGGCACACTCCGTTCGGGCACGCGGGCGAGAAAGTGCTCAACGAGCTGATGACGCCGTACGGCGGCTTCGATCACAACGCGCAGAGCCTGCGTACCGTCGATTGGATCGAGATTCGCTACCCGAATTTTCGCGGACTGAATCTCAGCTTCGAGGTGCGCGAGGGTATCGTCAAGCATTCGCATTTCCAGACGCGTCCCGCCGCGCAGGAGTTCGATGCGAGCACTTACCCATGCCTGGAAGCGCAGATCGTCGATCTGGCCGACGAGATCGCATACCTCGCGCATGACGTTGACGACGGCCTGAAAGCGCAGATGCTGTCAGTCGAGGAGCTGAACGCATCGGTGCTCTTCAGAGAGTCGGCGGCGTCGGCGCGCGACGCGTACCCGGCGGCCGAGATGCGCGTGCTTCGCTACCAGACCGTCATCAGGATGATCGACGCGATGTCCACCGACCTGATGAACAATCTCGCCGAGGAACTCGAGCGCAACACAATTCGCAGCGTTGACGACGTGCGTAAAGCGGGCAGGGTGCTGGCGTCGTTCAGCTCGGCGATGGGACCGAAGGTCGATGAAATCAAGCAGGTCATGCGCGATCGATTGTATCGGCACTATCGCGTCAGCCGGATGACCGAAAAGGCGGGCAGGGTGCTCGCGGCGCTGTTTCAAACTTACATGACCGAGCCGCGCCAGATGCCGGCGCACGTGGTCGCGCGCGCCGAGCGATATGGCGAACCGATATCGCGCGCCGTCGCCGACTATATCGCGGGGATGACGGATCGCTTCGCACTCGACGAATACCGCAAGCTCTTCGATCCCAATGAGCGCGTCTGACAAGCAGGCACCACCGAGGACGACGCGGTCGCGCGCGCGGCGATCGATCGTGATTCGGCGCGTCGATCACGTCGGCGATCCGGTCGGGCTCGCGTTTCTCGAGTCGCCGGAGACTGATGGCGATGCGGTGCTCGAGCGAATCCGCGAATACCTCGGGGCCAAGCTGAAGCTGGTCAAGGCGGAAGTGTCGCACGACGAAATCACGGTGGAAATCGAGTCGCGCGGATGGCCCGAGGAGGGCACGCGGATGGCGTCGGTCGCGCGCGAGTTGTACGAGAAGGGGGCGAGGCGGTCGGCGCTGGCGATGTATCGCGACGCGCTCGAGCTGGACCCGCTGAACGCGGAGGCGATGTTGCGACTCGGCCTGGCTCTTGCCGAGCAGGAAAAGTTCGACGACGCGCTCGTGGCGCTCAAGCACGCGCGAGAATTTGGCGCCGGCGGTATCGAGTTGCTAAGCGCGATGGGTCGATGCGCCGCGGGAATGGAGCGAAGCGCTACGGCGATCGCGTACTACGAAGAGGCGCTCAAGCTGGAGCCGCGAAATTTCGTAGTTCGCCGAGCGTTGAGCGCGTTGGGCCACAAACCGGCGACGGCGCCCAAGCAATCGAGCGCTGTACGGAGCCGCCGCGATTAGCTAGAACTGTGCGGAACTCGGCGGCTGCATTTCTTGCAACCCAGGCCGGACACGATCACCTCGGAGACAGGGGAGCGTTGGAGCATCAATGATTTCAGGCGTTTTTCGATTTTCAGGTATCTCGGCTAGTTTACATAATACTTCTTATGCGAAGTTAAATTATCTTGGCACGATCGCTGCTGTTTGCGCATTCGTGTTCACTTTGGGGGCCTCAAGCGCGGCCCTCGCCCAGGATGCGCCCGGGCTTTCCCCTTCCGTGGCGGCGCCGGTCGAGACTGATCCCGCGAAGGATGCGGCGCTGAAGAACTATCTCCAGAAGCACTTCAAGATTCCCAGCGGCGAACTGATCAAGCTGGGCCCGGCTATCAAGACTCCGATCGACGGATTGTTCGCGCGCCAATTGATCGTGGGCACTGAAGCCGGACAGACCGTCTCCACCACTATCTTCTTCGACAAGAGCGAGACCAAGGCGATCATCGGACAGTATCTCGACACCAGTATGGAGCCGTGGGGACGCGTCAACATGGGCAGCGTCAGCCTGGACGATCGCCCGACGCAGGGACCGGCGGACGCTCCGGTGACGATCGTCGAGTTCGCCGATTTCGAATGCCCCTTCTGCGCGCATGCGTTCAGCGTGATCGAGACGCTGGTCAACACTACCTACAAAGGCAAGGTCAAGGTGATTTTCAAAGCCTACCCGCTGAACGTGCATCCGTGGGCGATGAAAGCCGCCGAGGCCGCCGAATGCGCGCGGCTGCAGAACCCCGCGGCCTTCTGGGACTTCGCGCGCTACTTCTACACCAACCAGGGATCGATCAACGCAAAGAATATCGAGGACAACGTCGATAAGCTGGCGCGGCAGCAGAAGCTCGACGCGCCTTCATTGAAGGCCTGCATGGACAGCGCGCAGACCGCCGCGCGCATCAAGCAGGATCAGACCGACGGCAACACAATTCACGTCTCGTCGACGCCGACGTTCTTCGTCAACGGAATTCCGGTGGTGGGACTGCCCGACGGGAAGATTATGGACTTCGTGATCGACTCGGAGCTCGCGGGTAAGGGGCCGTCCGCCTCGGCGACCAAGGAATAAGGGCTTACCGAAAAGTGCGATGAACAATAACTCAAATGCATCGCCTGCGCGGCGGGCGGCAGGGGCGACCCCTGCACCCAGTGAGAAGCGCAAAGTTGCGCGCAGCGCGCTACTTTGCTCTCAGGGGCGTATGATCAACTAAGGCGCGGTCGGCGCCCTGCCCTGACGCCGGCGATTCCCGGATGCTCAGTCGGGGTGGCATTTTGGCGTGCCGGAATGCGCAAACGCCGGCGGTTCTTCCTCAGGATGCGCCCGCAACCCCTTCTGCAGCAGGCCAAGCGCGGCGGCGGGATCGTCGGCGAAGCTGAACAGTTCGAGATCTTCGCGACTGATTGTGCCGTGCCGCACCAGCGCCTCGAAGTTGATGATCTCCTTCCAGTATTGCGATCCGTACAGCAGCACCGTGATCGCGCGATCCAGTTTCTGCGTTTGCTGCAGAGTCAGTAACTCCATCATCTCGTCGAGCGTGCCGAAGCCGCCGGGGAAAACCACCAGCGCTCGCGCGAGATGCGCGAACCACAGCTTGCGCATAAAAAAATAATGAAACTCGAACGACAGCCCGCGCGTGATATACGGATTGGGCCGCTGCTCGTGCGGCAGACCGATGTTCAGCCCGATGGTCCTGCCGCCTGCTTCGGACGCGCCGCGATTGGCCGCCTCCATGATGCCGGGGCCGCCGCCGGAGCAGACCACGTAGCGGTGACAATTCGACCGCAGGCCCTTCGACCAGGTGGTGATCATTCGCGCCAGCTCGCGCGCGTCTTCGTAGTAACGCCCGAGCGGGCCGTCCGGCGTAATCCGCGCTGAGCCGAAGAACACGATTGTCTCATGCACCTGCTCGCGGCAAAAAATCCGAAGCGGCTCGAGATACTCCGCCATAATCCGGATCGGACGCGCCTCGTCGCTGTCGAGAAACTTTTCGTCCTTGTAAGCGAGCGGCGGATTGGACGCGGGTGAATTCGGTTTGCGCGCTTTCATGATCTTCGTACCCCCGCGAAATCGACGAACCCGCGCTCCACGTCGGTGCTGAGAAGATCGACGATAACGTGGTCGCCCACATCGAAGCCCTTGAATCCTTTCACGACTCGCCCTTCCGCCGCGGGATGATCGATTCGCACCCAGGTACCCTTCGTGGAAGCGCCGGTGACGATCGCGTCGAACCGTTCGCCGACGTGCGACTCGAGCAACAGCGCCGCCGCCGATTTACGCACCTGCCGCTCGACCTTGGACGCGTTGTCTTCCTGGTCAGTGCAGTGGCCGGCCAGATCGTTAAGCTCGTCGGAGCTGTAGGGGCCGGGCGTCCCGACGAGCGCGGCCTTCAACAGGCGCTGCGTGATCAGGTCGGGGAAACGCCGGTTGGGCGCCGTCGAATGAGTGTAGTCGTTCACCGCGAGGCCAAAGTGTCCCGCCACTGGCTGGCCGGGGAAATCGACCACGTACTCGCCGCGGCCGAGCAGCTTGACCACTGACAGCGACAGGTCTGGAAAGCGAACGGGATCGGCCCGGCGCCGATCCTCGAGGAACTCCTGCAGCGCACGGCAATCGGGACGCGGCGGAAGATTGCCGCCCGAGTCGCGAGCCAGCTCGACGATTCGCGCCCAACGCTCGGGCGATCGCAGAACGCGGCGCAGCGCCGGCAGGCCCTTCTGCTCGAGGTATCTCGCCGTCACGCCGTTGGCGCCGATCATGAAATCTTCGATCAGCTCGGTCGCGCGATTCTTGCGGTCCGCTTGCAGATCGGCCAGCGAATCGCCATCGAACACCGGCCGCGCCTCGATCGTCTCGAGCGACAGCGCGCCGTGCTGATGCCGTCGCGCCTTCATCGCTTGCGCGACGCGATCCTGCAAGCGGAGATTATCGTCGAGGCCGGGAACTTTGGTTATCGGCGCGGGTGCGGGCGCGGTGCCATCGAGCCACGCGGCTACGCTGTTGTAGGCGAGCTTGGCGCGATTCAGCACCAGCGCCCGGTAGATGTCGGATTTGCCGACCGCGCCGTCGGCGTCAACTTCGAACTCGATCACGATCGCCAGCCGCTCCATCCCGTCGGCCAGCGAGGTGAGATTGGTCGAGAGCTTCTCCGGCAGCATCGGGAAGATTTGCGCGGCGGTATAAACCGAAGTGGTGTTGGTCCGCGCATGATCGTCGATCGGCGAGCTCTTCTTTACGATCGCATCGACATCGGCGATCGCGACGAGAATCTTTACCGCGCCGTCCGGCAGTTGCTCGGCGACCGATAGCTGATCGAGGTCGAGCGAATCATCGTTGTCGATCGAGGCCCACAGCAGGCGCCGCAGGTCTTTCAACGATGGATCCGACGCGGCGGCGGCCGCGTGCGCAATCGAGTTGGTCTGGGCGATCACCTCGGCGGAGAAATCCGGCAGCAGGCCGCGTTGAAGCATCGCTCGTCGCGCGATGCTCTTGAGCTGGTTTCTACAGGGCGCGGTGGTTCGATTCATCGGCGCATCATAGCCCACGTCGCGCCGGAATAGTCAAAAGTACGATCTGGATTAGTGGATGACGACGGGCTGCGGGCCTGATGACGCGCCTAAGGATGGCGGCGCGACGTCGGCGGGGGCGCCGAGGAGTGCCAGCGATTCCAATACGTCCTGGCGCTGCTGCGCGAACGGATGCGCGGTGAGGAAGCCGCGGTAGGCGTCGATCGCGCCCTGCTTGTCGCCGGCCTTCGCCAGCATCCGCGCGACGCCGAGTTGCGCCCTCGTCTGCTCGGGCCCCGGATCGGCGGCCGCCTGCTGATACGCGCCAGCCGCTTTCTTCCAATCGGCCATGCGCTCGTAAACCACGGCGAGGTTGGTCAGCGCGAGGCTGCGGAACAGCGGATCGCGCTCCTCGGCGAGGAACGCGACCAGCGAATCGCGCGCGTTGGCGAGGTCGCCGTCGGCGATGTACGCGCTCGCGGCGTAAAAGCGCGCGAGGCGTCCGAGCCGGCGTCCCGGCTCCTCATCGGCCAGCTGCTTGAACTGTGTCTCAGCGTCCTTGTTCTTGCCCGCGTTGAGCGCGGTGATCGCGTCGTAGAACTTCGACGAGGCGACATTGTCGCGATTGCGCTCGTAGTAGTACACGCCGATCACGACCGCGCCGACGACCACGACCACCACGGCCGAGACGATCACCTGGGTGAGATTGTTGACGAAAAAGTCGCGGGCGCTGTCGATGAAGGTAGTGAATTCATCGGGCGCTCTGAGTTCTTTTTGAGTTAGTTTTGGGCGATGCTTAGTCGGCGGCATCGAATGCTCCCGCGGGCGCCGCCCGGCTGAGGATCAGAGTCGGTGGCGCGCACGCGCCCTACATCTTGTATTTGAAATCCTCGGGCGACATCCGCTCGAGGATCTCGGACCATTTGTCGCGCGAGACACCGGCGAGGTTCTGATCGGAGGTCTGCGGTTCGCCCTGGGATTCGTGGAGTTCGCTCGAGGCCTCGAGCACTTTCTTGGCGACGTAAATCGGCGACTTGGTGCGCAGCGCCAGCGCGATCGCGTCGCTCGGCCGCGAGTCGATTTCGAGCGCCTTGCCGTCGCGCGTTTTCACCAGGATCCTTGCGAAGTAGGTGTTCTCGCGCAGCTCGGTGATCTCGGCCGACTCGACCGTCGCGCCGAACTCGGTCATCAGGTTGCGCAGCAGGTCGTGTGTCATCGGACGCTGCGGCTTGATGCCCTCGAGCTCGGTCGCCATCGCGGTCGCTTCGAGCGGACCGATCCAGATGTGCAGATTGAGCTTGTTGTCGGGATCTTTCAGGACGACGATCGGCATTTTGGTTGAGGGGTCGAGCGTGATCCCGCCAACAATCATCAAAATGAAGTCTTCCCTGTGACCTGCCATAGCGGGGCTCATCAACCTATTCCCATCAAGCGCGCGCGGTTTCGAGTCGAAATCACGCTTGCTACCCGATGAAAATATCTTGGCCCAAAGACGGCGTGTGGTCAACCGAGCAAGCTGCGCAGCCGCGAGGATCGAGTCCGTCAGCTTGCGACCAAACGATCGACGACGCGGTAAAGCTGGTTGAGATTGCGGCACTCTTCGACCATATCGCAGTGCGGGGCGTAGCGATCCATCTCGCTGTCGCCGAAGCCCCACGTGTTGCGGCTCTCAGGATTAAGCCAGATCACTCTTTTCGCGCGCTGGCGGATTTCACGCAAGCACCAATCGTGCGGCAGGTTGTAATTGTTGCGCGCGTCGCCGAGCACGATCACGGTGGTGCGCTTGTTCACCGAGCCGATGTGGTCGGTGACGAAGTTGCGAAACGCGTAGCCGAAGTTCGAGTGGGCGTACACGTTGATGATATCGCCCTTGAGCGCGACGTCGAGCGCCTCCTTGGCGTCATTGTTGCGGAAGCATTCGGTGACTTCGCCGATATCGGCGACGAAGATGAAGCTCCGCACGCGCGAGTAGAGGTCCTGCAGCGAGTACACGAACTGGAGCATGAAGCGCGAGGCGTTGCGGACCGAATCGGAAACGTCGCACAGGATCACGACCTGCGGCTTTTCCCTTTTGCGCTTCTCGAAGCGGAGCTTGAACGGCACGCCGCCGTAGGCGAGATTCTGCCGCAGCGTGCGCTTGATATCGAAGCGTCCCTTCTTCGAGCGTTTGCGGCGGACTGTGATCACGTTTTTCAGGCGTTGCGCGAGGCGCGTCACCGCCTCGTTCATTTTCTTGAGCTCGTCTTCGGTGAGGTAATAAAAACTTTTCTCGCCGATCTGGTTGAGACGCTGATCTTCCTTCTGCTTGATGTCGCGCTTCTCGCGCTCCATCCGGACGTAGCGGCGGATGATATCGTCGAGCGCTTTCAACCGGCGCTCGAGGTATTCTTCCATCTTGGCTTTGAGCTCGGAGCCGATGTCCATCTTCTCGAGCTGCTCGCGCAGCTCCTTGATCTCGGCTTCAATTTTGTCGAGCCCGAGCTGACGCGCGAGCGCGCGCGCGAAATAGTTTTCTTCGATCGTGCGCTCGATGCCTTGCAGCTTGACGGCGCGCGAGGCTTCGCGGATCTTGCGCTCCATCTCGCCCGAATTGTTCTGCAGCAGTTGCTTGGCGAGCTCGGAAAGATTCTTGCCCTCTTTCTTGAGCATCTTCTCGACTTCGTCCAGGAACTTCTGAAATTCCTGATCGGACATCGAGAGCGCGTTCTGCACGGCCTCGCTCGCCTGCTTGATAATCTCGCCGAGGCCGGAGAAATAAATGTCGAACAGCTCTTCGAAGACGGGCAACTCGCTGGCCCGCTTGACCATCGTGGCGCGCAATGCGGCCCGGAACGCGTCGCGCTCCTGCAGGCCGGTGACTTCGGAGGCGCTGAACGCGTCGAGCGTCTCGGCCAGCGAGACGCGCACGCCGTTCTCGCGCAGCAAGTTCGCAAATTCGACCAGCTTTTCTTGCATGGTGCGGTGGTGCCCTACCCTTCGAGATTCTTCGCCAAGCTCAGGATGACCGTTGGCTGTCGCATCACGATCAGTTTAGCAAATCCTTGTCGCTGCCGGCCTCGGTGCCGCGACGCGCGCGCACGCGGCGGACGTAGTCCTTGAGCTCTTCCTGCGCCTTGCGCACGTCGCCTTCGTACTTGACGATCGTGTCGAGCGTCTCGGTGACGAGCTCCTGGTCGAGGCTGTTGACGTTGAGCAGCGTCAGCGCCTTGACCCAATCGAGCGTCTCGCTGATGCCGGGCGTCTTCTTGAGATCGAGTTTGCGCAGCGATTGCACGACGGTCACGACTTCCTCGGCGAGCTTGCCGGCGGCCTCGGGCACCTTGAGCTTGACGATCGCGAGTTCCTGGGCGCGATCGGGAAAATCGATGTACAGATGCAGGCATCGACGCTTCAGCGCGTCGGACATCTCGCGCGCGTTGTTCGAGGTCAGCACTACGAGCGGGATGTGCTTAGCCTTGAGCGTGCCGAGCTCTGGCACCGTGACCTGGAAATCGGAAAGCAACTCGAGCAGGAACGCTTCGAACTCGGCGTCGGCCTTGTCGATTTCGTCGATCAAAAGGACCGACGGCTGTTCGCTGGAAATCGCTTTGAGCAGCGGGCGCGGGAGCACGAAGCGCTCGGAGAAAAATACTTCGTCCTGCGCGGCGATTCGATCGACGGCCTCGGTCAAGCCTTTGGCGCCGACCAGCACCTCGCTGATTTTGTCTTTGAGGATTTGCGTGTAGAGGAGCTGCTTGGCGTACTCCCATTCGTAGAGCGCCTTGCCCTCGTCGAGGCCTTCGTAACACTGGAGGCGGATCATATCGAAGCCGAGCGACGCGGCGAGCACCTTGGCCAGGTCGGTCTTGCCGACGCCGGCGGGGCCTTCGACCAGGATGGGCTTGCGCATCTCGCTCGCCAGGTAGATGACAGTCGCGATTCGCCGGCTGGCGATGTAGTTGTTCTTGGCGAACCGCTCGATTACGTCCTCGATCGATGAAAACATCCATCCTCCTCGACAGCGAAGCTGAAGGGACAAGCCCCGCGCGGATTAGATTAAATATCACGCCGAGTTAAGGCGAGGAAACCCACCGAAGCTGGCGGGCACTGGCGGTCGCGCCCCGTCGGCATATCGCAATCTACGGGCGAGGTCGGTACGCTTCTGAATTATCCGAAACCGCGATGCTTCTGACAATAACAGCCAGTTTCTCTCCGGCGACTGATCTTGGCTATTTGCTGCACAAGAATCCGTCCCGCGCGCAATCGACCGATCTCGGGTTCGGCAAGGCACACGTGTTCTATCCAGAAGTCAACGCGGAACGCTGCACCGTTGCGCTGCTACTCGAAGTCGATCCGATTGGACTGGTACGAGGACGCAACGGCCCTGCTGGTGCGGATCGCAAGCTCGAAGAGTACGTGAACGATCGGCCGTACGCGGCGTCGTCTTTCTTAAGCGTCGCGATCGCACGCGTGTTCGCGTCAGCGATGGCGGGGACCAGTAAAGAACGCCCCGAGCTGGCAGCACAGGAACTGCCGCTCGAGGCGCACCTGGCGGCGCTGCCTTGCCATGGCGGGGAAGGATTGTTGAGACGGCTTTTCGAGCCGCTCGGCTATCGGCTTGACGCGACGCAAGCACCACTCGATCGATCACATCCGGAATGGGGCATGAGCCCCTACTTCAGCGTCACACTCCGCGCAAACCGACGTCTGGCTGACCTCCTGACCCATCTCTACGTTCTGGTTCCAGTGCTGGACGACGACAAACACTACTGGGTCGGCGATGACGAGGTCGAAAAGCTGCTTCGTCGCGGCGCAGGGTGGCTCGACTCGCATCCCGAACGCGATCTGATCGTGCGCCGCTATCTGCGCCATCAGAGAAGCCTGGCTCGTGCCGCGCTTGAACGATTAACGGCTGAAGAGGAACCAGAAGCCGACACCCTCGAAACTGAGCATGCGGTCGAAGAGCAGCGATTGGAGAGCCGGATAAGGCTCGGCGAGCAACGGATCGACGCAGTGCTGGCTATGCTGAAGCAGTCGGGGGCGCAACGGGTGCTCGATCTTGGATGCGGCGAGGGTCATCTATTGGCTGCGCTCCTGAAAGAAAAACTCTTTCACGAAATCGTCGGGATGGATATTTCCCATCGGTCGCTTGAGCGCGCCTCAGACCGCCTGCGACTCGAACGTATGCCGGAGCGGCAACGCGAGCGCGTGCGCCTGATTCACGGATCGCTGATGTACCGCGACCGCCGTCTGGAAGGTTACGACGCCGCCGCTCTGGTTGAAGTGATCGAACATCTTGATCCGCCGCGGCTGCGCGCGATGGAGCGCAACGTATTCGAGTTCGCGCGGCCTCGAACCGTAGTCGTCACCACACCCAATAGTGAGTACAACGTCAGGTTCGAGGGTCTGCCTGCGGGCCGCTTACGTCATCGTGACCATCGTTTCGAATGGACGCGCGCTGAATTCGAGCGATGGGCCCAGGATATCGGCGAACGCTTCGGATACGAACCGCGATTCCTACCGGTTGGGAATGAGGATGCGGCGGTCGGTGCGCCGACCCAGATGGCGGTCTTCGGCCGGTGAACATTACCATCCCTGAGCTCTCGCTGGTGGTGCTGATTGGACCGTCCGGCTCTGGCAAGTCGACCTTCGCGCGGCGGGCCTTCCTCCCTACCGAAGTCCTTTCGTCGGACTTTTGTCGAGGACTTGTAAGCGACAACGAGAACGATCAAGCGGCGACGGTCGAGGCATTCGAGGTGCTGCACTTCATCGCCGCCAAGCGGCTGCAGGCAGGGCGTCTCACGGTAGTTGACGCGACCAATGTGAAGCCCGAGTCGCGCAAGCCGCTGGTCGCGCTCGCTCGCCAGTATCACTGCATACCGGTAGCGATCGTGCTCAACATTCCGGAGCGAATCTGCGCCGAGCGCAATTCCACGCGGCCCGATCGTAATTTCTCGAATCACGTGATCCGCCAGCATGTGCAGGAGATGCGCCGCTCGCTCAGACGGCTCGACCGCGAGGGCTTCCGTCACATCCACATTCTGGATTCGCCCGAGGCAATCGAAACGTTGACCGTCGAACGGCAGCCGCTTTGGTGCGATCGCAAAGGTGATCACGGTCCTTTCGACATCATCGGCGATATTCACGGCTGTCGGAGCGAGCTGGAGAAGCTGCTGAAGAAGCTGGGGTACGACCCTGCGACGCGGCGCCATCCTGATGGGCGCAAGATAGTGTTCCTCGGCGACCTGGTGGATCGCGGTCCCGACATTCCGGGGGTGTTGCGGATAGCGATGCGGATGGTCGAGACGGGGAGCGCAATCTGTGTCCCCGGCAATCACGAGATGAAGTTGCTGCGCAAACTGCGCGGACGCGATGTGCAGATCACGCACGGCCTTGCCGAGTCGCTGGAGCAATTGAACCGAGAACCCGAGGAGTTTGTCGAGGCCGCGGCGAAATTCATCGATGGCCTGGTCTCGCATTACGTTTTGGACGGCGGACGTCTAGTCGTCGCCCATGCCGGCATGAAGGCGTCGATGCAGGGGCGTGGTTCGGGCAAGGTCCGCGAGTTCGCGTTGTTTGGCGAGACCACCGGCGAGACCGACGAATTCGGATTGCCAGTTCGATACAACTGGGCGGCGGAATATCGCGGCAACGCTATGGTTGTCTATGGGCACACGCCGGTGCCGGACCCGGAATGGCTCAACGGCACGATAAACATTGATACTGGATGCGTCTTCGGCGGGAAGCTCACAGCACTGCGCTATCCCGAGAAGGAGCTCGTATCGACACCGGCGGAACGCACTTGGTGCGAACCGGCGCGGCCATTTCTTGAACCAGGCGCTGCGGCGCCGGCACTCAATGCGCAACAGCTGCATGATGATGTCCTCGATATGGAGGATGTCAGCGGAAAACGGATCGTCGGCACGCGACTCTATCGCAACGTCACGATCCGCGAAGAGAATGCGGCCGCGGCGCTCGAAGTGATGAGCCGCTATGCGGCCGATCCAAAGTGGCTGATCTACCTGCCACCAACGATGGCGCCGGCGGACACGTCCGACGCGCCTGGCTTGCTAGAGCATCCGGCCCAAGCGTTCGCGTATTACCGCCATGAGGGAGTGCCGCGCGTTATCTGCGAAGCGAAGCACATGGGCTCTCGCGCAGTGCTGATCATGTGCAGGGACGAAGACGCCGCGCGGCGCCGATTCGGCGTCGTCGACGGTAATTTCGGTATCTGTTACACGCGCACCGGCCGCCGCTTCTTCGATTCTGCGCAAATCGAGCGCGAGTTCCTCTCCCGCGTCCGTTCGGCGGTTGAGCACGCCGGCCTGTTCGAAGAACTTGATACCGACTGGTTGTGCCTCGATTGCGAGTTGATGCCCTGGTCGGCCAAGGCGCAAGAACTGATCACTTCGCAGTATGCGGCCGTCGGCGCCGCCGCCGGCCTCGCTCTGCCAGAGGCCATCGCCGCTCTCGAACGAGCTGAGCGGGTTGGAGCCGACGTGGCCAACCTTCTCGAGCGCACGCAGGAGCGTGCAAAATTGGCACAACTGTATGTCGACTCATACAGGTACTACTGCTGGCCTGTTGCTTCGGTGGACGACCTGAAACTGGCGCCTTTCCACTTGCTCGCCAGCGAGAGTGGCGTTCATGTCGACAAGGATCATGGATGGCATCTCTCGATGCTTGCGAAGCTGTGTGACGCCGGCGATCCGATTCTCCTAGCAACGGCGCATCTGGTTGTCGATCTCACAGATCCGAGATCAGAGGCGGATGGCGTGCGCTGGTGGGAAGAGCTAACCGGGCGCGGGGGCGAAGGCATGGTGGTGAAGCCGCTCGACTTCCTCGCGCACGGACGGCGCGGACTGGTTCAGCCAGCGCTCAAATGCCGCGGCCGGGAATATTTGAGAATCATCTACGGCCCGGAATATACAATGTCTGAGAATCTGAGCCGGCTGCGCTCGCGCGGGCTGTCGGTCAAGCGATCGTTGGCGCTGCGCGAATTTGCGCTCGGAATCGAGGGCTTGGAACGATTTGTCCGTAAGGAGCCGCTCAGACGCATACATGAATGTGTCTTCGGCGTTCTGGCTATGGAAAGCGAACCGGTGGATCCGCGTCTATAGGCTCAAATGTGGAGTTCCTCCCAGGCCTGCTCGCCGCGATCGAAGCGGGCGCGGGACAGTGCGGTCGCGTCGAAGCGGCCGTACGCGCCATTCGCGATCAGGTCGGCGAGGGCTTGGCCGGCGCCGTAGGATTGCATCACGCCGCGGCCGCTGAATGAGTGCGCCTCGTAAACGCGTGGGGCGGCGAGGCCGACGATGGCGCTGCGGTCGGGGCTGACTTCGTAAAGGCCCGCCCATCCGGTGACGTGGCGCAGGCGTTCCATCGAGGACATCCGCGCGTACATCCGCGGCCAGATTTCGCTCTGGAAGAACGGCTTCACCGTCGTAGTTGAAATGATAACCGGGTGGCTCGTCGGGCGGCGAGTAGCCGGCGAGGATGTGCGTGCCCTCGTTGTGAAAATACACGCCCGAGGTATCGACGATCATGCCGTAGTTCGCGAGATTGGTCTCGCGGTTATCGACGATGCATACCTGGCGGCGAATCGGTTCGGTCCAGTTGCGCAGCCCAAGCAGCTTCATCGCGGACGGCGACCATGCACCGCCGGCGACGACGATCGAATCGCAATTGAGCTCGAAGACGCGGCCGGTCTCGGCCTCGCCGGGGCCGTCCTGCGTCATCATGCGGACGAGGCCGTCGTCGCTGTGCGGGACGTCGGACTGCCAGCACTGGATGCGCACGCCCGCGGGGCTCGCGTCGATGGCGACGACGTAGGTGCGATCGAGAAACTGCGCGCCGAGTTTCAGCGCGCGGGCGCGGTAGTGCTCCTTGAGCAGGTTCGGATTGATGAGCCCGTCGGCGGGCGAGAAGGTGGCGCCGGCGATCCCGTCGAGCTTGTCGATTTCGGGCACGCGGCGATTGACCTCGGCGGGGGTGAGCGCTTCGATCGGATGACCAAGTTCGCGCTGGAGCGGAATATGCTCGAGCGCACCGGCGAACGTGTCTTTATCGTAGAGCCAGAGATAGCCCTTCTGGCGAAAGCCAACCTCGTCGCGCACGCGCTGGTAGTACTCGATCGACGCGCGGCATAGCGCGATGTTCACGCGCTGCCACCACGTCGCGCGCACGCCGCCCGCGTTCTTCTCGCTCGAGCTGAGGCGTCCGCTCAGATCGATATCGACGGCGAGGGATTTGAGGCCGCGCTCGGCCAGGCCCATCGCGACCGAGCTGCCGACGACGCCCGCGCCGATGACAATCACGTCGAATCGCTCGCCCGCAATCACGTGGCGATTCTATCAAAGTCGTTCGGTTGAAGGACGAGTGACCGTATGTGAAACCCACCGTGGGTTTCACGCTTCCTTGGGCAGGGGTGACCCCTGCACCCAGTGTTAAAGAAGGGCTTGTGCGGATAGCCGAAGGGCTGTCAATTTTGATGGAATGTGTACGCTGGCGATTTATTTTCGGGCTACGCGCGATTGTCCAGTCGTTATAGCGGCTAATCGCGATGAGTTTCTCGAGCGCGCGGCGGGGGATCCTACTACCCTGCTCGAAAATCCGCATGTCGTTGGCGGGAAAGACCTCAAGGCCGGCGGGACGTGGCTCGGGATTAGCGAGAACGGGATCGTCGCAGGGCTGCTCAATCGGCGGGCGGAGAATGGCGGCAATCCGGATGCTCGATCGCGCGGGCTGCTCTGCCTCGACGCGTTGCGGCGGCGGACTGCGCGCGAGGCGGCCGAGTTCGCATCGCGGGAGCGCGGGTCGGCTTACAATCCGTTCAACTTGCTGATGGTGTCGCGCGACGAGGCGTTCGTTGCTTACAATCGCGGCGCTTCGATCGAAGTCGTCGAGATCAAGCCGGGACTGCATCTGCTGTCGAATCTCAATTTGAATGATTTCGAGTGTCCGAAGATTAGCGCGTCGTACGGGAAATTTGCGGAGCTGGGGAGTCGTGAGGATTTTCAACGCGATCCGATTGCGCATCGCGCGGCGCTGGGGGCGTTGCTCGCCGATCATAACACGCAGCTTGATGCGCGCTCCGGACGGCCCAACGCGCTGTGTCTGCATCTCGAAAATTACGGGACGCGCTCGTCGAGCTTGATCTTTATGCGCGGCGATACGGCGGAGATTGCGCATTACTTCGCGCCGGGGCCGCCGTGCCGGACGGCGTATCGATCGACGATGGTGCCGCGGGGCTCGCAGGTTTGAGCTGCTGACCGGCGAAGAAAAATCCGGGATTCTTCGCTACGCTCTGAATGACACATCGCGAAAAGCAGGAAATGTTCAGCCAAAGTAGGCGGCGATGCCGGTCAGGATGAAGCATCCGATTGCGATTGAGGCGGAGGCCAGGAAAATCGAGGCGAGGAATGGCGGCTCGATCACGAAGAACAGGATGAAGCCGGCGACTAGCGCGACGACGCTCGCGATTATCGCGAAGATCATGCTGACCATGCGCAATTGCGTCATCGCGATACTCCGGATTGCCTTGACGCCGAGGCGCGCGTGAGTATAGGCCGTGGATTCATTGTACACGTTGCCGGTCACGAGCGTTTGGGGGTTTTGAATTGATGCGCATTAGCCGAAAGCCGATTGTCCTTTTGATTGTCGCCATTGCAGCCGCGGTTGCAACCGCCTATCCGGTGCACGCGCAACTGGGTCAATCGGGACTCAATTGGCAACAGCGCTTTCTCGGCATCCTCCCGCTGGTCAAGCCCGATCCGAAGGACCCGGTGCTGGTGACGGTCAACGGCGCTCCGATTACGGCGGCGGAAATCACCGACTACGCCAAGACCGAAGCGCAGATGATCAACGCGACCAGCACCGAAGAATCGAAGGCGGTGTTTCGCGATGCGAGCGAGAATCTAATCAACCGGCAATTGCTGCTGCAGGAAGCGGCGAAACGCAAAATCACGATTCCCGACGGCGAAGTGGCGCAGCGTGCGCGCGAGTTCCAGGTTGCGGGCGCGGGCGGACAGCCGGTGACGTCCAACGGCGCGCCGGACGCGCAGTTGATGAACGCGGTGCGCGGTTCAATGGAAATCGAGAAGATGCTCGACGACGAATTCCGGGCGCATCATGTGCAACCGACCGACGCGCAGATCGAGCAGTACTACGGGGAGCATCGCGATCTGTTCATCAAGGACCCGGGCGAGGTCGAGCTGGCGCATATCGCGGTGAAAATTCCGCCCAACGCCACCGATGCGCAGAAGAAGGCAGCGGCGGAAAAGATAATCAAGATTTACAACGAAGCGAAGAAAACCAAGGACTTCGCCGCGCTCGCGAAACAGGACTCCGAGGATACGGAGTCGGCGGCCAAGGGCGGCGACCTCGGCTACTTTCGGCCCGGGCAACTGCCGCCGGTGGTGGACAAGGTAGTGTTCGCGACGCCGGTCGGGCATCTTACGGATATCGTGCAGTCGAATCTTGGCTACAGCTTTATCAAAGTGGTGGCGCGGCGCGGTGAAACGATCTCACCGCTGCCTGAGGTGAAGGCGAAGATCGCGATGTTTATTCTCGACGAGAATGAAGACGCGTTGGTGAAGGCGATGCTCAAGAAGATCGCGAAGGGTGCGAAGATCGAGTTCAAGACACCGCCGGCGGAGAGCGGCGCGGCGGCGAAGGCCGGGGAGTGAGTGATACAAATCTAATGTGGAACCCGCGGTCGGTTCCACACCTCCTTCGGCAGGGCTAAGCCCTGCACCTTAGTATTAATCGCGAAAAGTCGAGGACGACATTTCGCTCGGGATTCTCTTTTGGTGGCGCCGAATTACCTCGCCCGTTATTTTACGGGAGAGGAGGCCGGCCGCATCGCGGCCGGTAGGTGAAGGGGGTTCCGCGATTCGAGATGAAACTATGGCACGTCGCCGCGTGCTATTTGTGAAATCGGAGATTGCTAGTGCTAGACGAGGAGGCGGCCGCCTTCGAGCGGCAATACGGCGCCGGTGGCGAAGTCGGTTTCGCAGAAGAAGAGCACGGCGCGGGCTACGTCTTCGGGCGTGCCCATTTTTTTTGTGAGCGTGCGATTGACGAGGCGCTCCACTTCTTCCCTGGTGTAGGTCTCGGGAGGGATCACCATACCTAGAGCTATGCAGTTCACCTGAATCTCGGGGGCTAACTCTTTGGCTAAGGCTTTGGTCAGTCCTATAAGGCCGCTCTTTGAGACTGAGTATGGCAGATAGTCTTTGTAGGGGCGGATGCCGGCCCAATCGCCGAGGTTTATGATTTTTCCGGCGCCCTGCCGGCGCATCGCAGCGGCGGCGAATTTCGACAAGAAGAATGGCGCCTTCAGGTTGGTGTCGAGGTTGGCGTCCCAGTCGTGCTCGGTGATTTCGGCGAGCGGCGTAGGCGCAAAGACCGAGGCGGAGTTGACGAGGACGTCGATACGGCCGAAGGCGTCGAGGATGCTCGCGACCATCTGCTCGATTTCCGCGACGTGTTCGAGGTTGGCGCGGAATGCTTGCGCCCTGCCATCCTTCGCAGCGATCTCGGCGACAACTACGTCGGCTTCGGCGTGCGAATTGCGATAGTGAACTGCGATCGTCGCGCCGTGCGCGGCAAGGTCGAGCGCGATTGCGCGGCCGAGGCGGCGGCCGGCGCCGGTTATCAGAGCGACTTTGTTTTTGAGATCCATGGTGAGAAGAGACTAGCGCTTGCGGCTTAGGAACCTAACCCCTAACCCCTTCCCGCGCGGGGGGAACCGGATATCAGAAAAATCGCTTGCTCGCGCTTCGGCGACCTAACCCCTAGCCCCTTCCCATTATGGGAAGGGGGATAGGACTAAGGGAGGGAGGCGTGGATTGCTTTTACCAAGGCCAGGTTGTCGGAGTGGCCGGTCTTTGACGCCGTGATGTGTGCGTGCAGCGGGCGGCCCAGCAGGTAGAGGTCGCCTATTAGGTCGAGGACCTTGTGGCGCGCGAATTCGTCCGGGAAGCGCAGCGTCGTGTTCACGACCTTGTCGTCATCGACGAGGATCGCGTTGTCGATGCGGGCGCCGCTGGCCAGACCAAGTTGCGCCATCTGGCGGAACTCGCGCACGAAGCCGAAGGTGCGCGCCGGCGCGATCTCTCGCGCGTAGGCGTCGGGCGAAGTAAGCTCGAAGTGCACCTGCTGGATGCCAATCGGCTTCGGATAGTCGAGGGTGTAGTCGATGATCAGATGACCGGCGGGCTCGGCCTTGATGAATTCGAGGCCCTCGCCTTCCTCACCCACGACGATTTTGTGCTTGATCTTTATCGGCGCGACGGTCGCGTCCTGCTCGGTGAGGCCGATGTCGCCGAGCTGCTTGCAGAATTCAAGCGCGGAGCCGTCGAGCGCGGGCACTTCGTCGTCGGTCTTGATCAGCAGGTTGGTGATCCCGAACGCGTGGAGCGCGGACAGCAGATGCTCGACGGTGCGGACCGAGCGGCCGCCGCTGGTGAGCGTGGTGTTGTAGCCGGTGTCGGTGACATTCTCGAAGCGGACGGGAATCGCGGTCTCGTCGGCGAGTGAGGTGAATACGATTCCGAATCCGGCGGGCGCGGGATGCAGGATGACGCCGGTTTTGAGGCCGGTGTGAAGCCCCTGCCCGCCCATCACAATAGACCGTGCGACGGTGCGCTGCGCGGTTGCGCCGGCGCGGATCGCTTTGCGGCCGGCGGCGCGAACTTCGGCGCTCAGGCCGCGCGTGCTGGACGGATCGGGACCGGCGGAGTCGCCTTCGAGCGCGCGCGCGATCGACGCGAGCAGTCCGCTGACCGAGAACGGTTTCTGAATAAAGTCGGCGGCGCCGAGCTTGGTGGCGGCGACCGCGTTCTGAATGTTGGCGTGGCCGGAGATCATGATGACCGGGACGCGCGGCTGCTCGGATTTGATCCGGCGCAGCAACTCGATGCCGTCCATCTCGGGCATCCAGACGTCGAGCAGCACGATAGCGGGACTCTCGCGCGCGATCAGGTCCATCACACCCGGCGCGTTGCCGGTATCGACGACACGAAAGCCCTCGTCGCTTAGAATTCCACGCAACGACGACCGAATCCGCTCCTCATCATCAACCACCAACACGGTCTCATTCACGTTAAATTTTCTCCGGGGAGCGCGTCCAGTTAGCGCGCATGTAAGGGTCGCATCAGCCGGTTGCCTTTGCGAATTGTTGAAGTTTAACAGGAAATTCGAGCACAAATCTACTTCCACGCGGGCGGTTGTCGGTCACGCGGACGAAGCCGTGATGGTCGGTGACGACGGCGGAAACTATCGCGAGGCCGAGCCCGGTGCCGCCTTTTTTGCTCGAATAGTACGGCTCGAAGATGCGGGTGCGCAGGCGCGGATCGATGCCGGGGCCGTTGTCGGCGACTTCGAGCGTCACCAGCGAGTTGTCTGAAAGCCTGTGACTGCGCACCTCGATTCGCGGGCCGGCGCCGTTATGCGTGATGGTGGTGACGGCGGCGACGGCGTTGTCGAGCAGGTTGACCAGCGCGCGCTTCATCGCGTCGCGATCGATCGGGATTAGCGGAATCGCGGGATCGAGCGCGAGCGCGAACTCGACGTTCGGATTCGCTTCGCGGAATTTCGCGACGGTCTCGGTGGCGAGCGCGTTGATATCGCCGGGAACCGGATTCAGATGCGGCATCCGCGCGAACGCCGAGAACTCATTGACCAGACGCTTGAGATCCTCGACCTCGCCGATAATGGTTTTGGTGCATTCCTCGACCAGCGCGGATTCGATGCCCGGCCGCGCACCGAGCTGGCGGCGGAGCCGTTCGGCCGAGAGTTGGATCGGAGTCAGCGGATTTTTTATCTCGTGCGCGATGCGGCGGGCGACCTCGCGCCACGCCTCCATCCGCTCGACCTTGGCAATCTGGCTCACGTCCTCGAAGAAGAGCACGGTTCCGGCCGGCTCGCCGGGCGTATCGCCGAGCGGGCTCGCCGTCATCATCAGCTCGGTCTCGCTGCCCGCGACTTCGAGCTTGACGGTCGAGCGCGCCTCGCGCGGACGGGTGGCGAAGGCGAACACGTCGTCGAGCACGCGCGCCAGCGGCGGCGGGAACGCGCCCTGGTAGTTGCGGCCGATGACATCGGCGGCGCTGAGATCGAGCAGGCGCTCGGCGCATGGATTGATGGTGGTGACGACGCCGTCGTGATCGAGTCCGACGACGCCCGCCGACACGTTGCGCAGCAGGGTTTCGGTGTACTGGCGGCGGCGCTCGAGTTCGGCGGCGGACGAGCGCAAGTCGGCGGTCATCTGGTTGAAGGAATCGACGAGCTGGCCGATTTCGTCGTCGCCGACGGCCGGGATGCGGAAGTTGAGATCGCCGCCGGCGATGGCCTGCGTGCCGCGCGCGAGCAATTTGATCGGGCCGGTGATTCCACGCGAGAGAAATATTCCGAACCAGCTCGCGAGCGTCACCACGACGAGCCCGATCAGCACCAGCGTCAGCAGGTAGCTGTTCATGATGGGCTGCCGCAGTATTCGCAACTGGAAGTAGTCTTCGGAGACGCGCGAGATGTTGGTCGCGCGCGTCGCGAGGCTTTGCGGCAGGTAGTAATCGACCAGCACCGCGCCGAGTACGTTGTCAGTTTCGCTCGAGACATAAATCGGCGCGGAGCCGCGGACCACGTCGGCGTTGCCGAGGCGATCGGTGCGGGTCAGCGCCTGCCCCTTGAGGGTTTGCGAGATGATCGGCGAGTCGGGCGAGGCGCCGATGCCGGTGGGCGTCTTGGGACTGAGGTCGAGCAGCAGCAGTTTGCGATCAGCGGAGAAGACCTCGATTGTGCCGAGGTTGTATTCCTCCTGGCGCTTGTTGATGAAAGCTTTAAGCTCGTCGCGCTTTTCCGGCGCGAGCAAACCCCGCGCCGAGATGTCACCCGCCAGCACACGCGCGAAATGCGACGCGTTGTTAGCCGAGTTCAGGTAGTAGGTCTTCGCGATTTCGAGCGAGTCGTTGAGTATCTGCTCGTACTCGGGATTGAACCAACTGTTGATGTCGGCGTGCAGGAACACGCCCGAGACGTAGAGCAGGAACGCGCTCGGTATCAGTGCGACGGCGATGAATCCGGCGACCAGTTTGACCTGGAACTTCGAGCCGATGAGTCCGCGCCGGCGCTCGAAGATGACCTTGGCGAGATTGCGGCCGACCAGGAACAGCATCAGGCCGAGCAGCAGGAAGCTCAGGTTGAAGAGCGAGATGACGGCGAGGTTCGAGACCAGCGATGTGTGACGCGTGAGCGGCGGCAACTCGGTCTGCGCGAGCACGAAGGCGACCAGCGTCGCGCCGGCCACGCCGACGGCGATCAGCTCGCGGCGTCGCCGTTTGCGCTCTGCGAGCCGATGCGGGCTTACGGATTTTTGCGCTGCCAATTCGTCAACGCCTCATCAACGAAAAGAATAACGTCGCAACGATGCTGATCAGAATGCTGGTGGCGATTGGGAAGTAGAAGGTGAAGTTGCCGCGACGGAGGTAAATATCGCCGCGCAACTTGCCGACATACGGCACCGACGAGAATCCCCATAGCGCCAAGCCCACGACGATGATCGCGATACCGGCGAAGACCAGGCTTTTTCCTATCGGCGCCATCGCGGAACAGACCCCGCACCGATTGTACAAGACGGGCGCCCCTTACAATACAAGGGCGCCGTCCCCGTACGGCTATGCGTGGGCGTGCGCGTGGCCCCCCGATTTGGCGCCGGCGGCCTCGCGCGCCGCGTGTGTCTCCTTGATTATCTTTTCGGTGACCGGAGCCGGCGCCTCTTCATAGTGTGAAAAGTGCTGCTCGAACGAGCCGCGGCCCGACGTGATCGAGCGCAGGTCGGGCGCGTACTTCAGCACCTCCGACATCGGCACCTGCGCCTTGATCACCTGACCGTGCCCCTTGCTGTCCATGCCGAGAACTTTGCCGCGGCGCGCGTTCAGATCGCCAATCACGTCGCCCATGCATTCGTCGGGACACGCGACTTCGATCGCGACGATCGGCTCGAGGATGATCGGCCGGGCTTTTTCCAGACAGGCCTTGAAGCCCATCGAGGCCGCGATTTGAAACGCCATGTCCGACGAATCGACGTCGTGATAACTGCCGTCGAACACGGTGACCTTGACGTCCACCATCGGATAGCCGGCCAGGAAGCCCTCGGGCAGCGTGTTGCGCACGCCCTTTTCGACCGACGGAATGAAGTTGCGCGGGATGACGCCGCCGACGATGTTATCGACGAACTCGAAGCCCTTACCGCGCGGCATCGGCTCGATCTTGAGCCAGCAATCGCCATATTGGCCGCGACCGCCGGACTGGCGCTTGTACTTGCCCTGCGCCTCGCCGCGGCCCTTGATCGTCTCCTTGTACGGAACCTTGGGCGCCTGCAACTCGACATCGACGTTGAACTTGCGCCGCAGCTTTTCGACCGTGATTTCGATATGCATCTGGCCGGTGCCCGACAGGATGATGTCGTGGGTCTGCGGATCGCGATGCATCTCGAGCGCGAGGTCCTCTTCGATCAGCTTCTGCAGCGCGGCGGACGACTTCTCCTCGTCGCTCTTGGTCTTTGGATGAATCGCGAAGGAAATCACGCCCGCAGGACGCGTCAGCGGCGGCATCACGAGCACCGGCGCTTTCTCGTCGCATAGAGTGTCGCCAGTGGTGGTGTCCTTGAGCTTGGCGACGGCGACGATTTCGCCGGCGATCGCGCTGGCAATCGGCGACTGCTTCTTGCCCTCGAGGCGCAGCAACTGGCCGAAGCGTTCCTTGGTTTCGCGCGTCGAATTGAATACGGGTGCATCGGTTTGGGCGTGGCCCGAAATGATGCGGAAGATAGAGAGCTTGCCCGCGAACGGATCGATGATCGTCTTGAATACCAGCGCGGCGAACGGCGCGGCCGGGTCGGCGGGTCGGCTAACGGGCTCGCCGGTCGTCGGATTCTGGCATTCCACCGGCGGTCTCTCGTTGGGCGCAGGCAGATAGGTCGTGACGGCGTCGAGCAGCGGCGCGAGGCCGATATTCTTCGCGCCCGAGCCGCAAAACACCGGCGTGATTTTGCGCTCGACCACGGCGGCATGCAGCGCAACGCGAACTTCGGCGTCGTCGAGCGTGCCTTTGTCGAGATATTTTTCGAGCAGCGCGTCGTCGGTTTCCGCGACCGCCTCGAACAGCGCGGTGCGCGCCGCTTCGGCCTGGGTCTTCAAGTCGGCGGACAGTTCCTCTTCCTTGAACTTGCCGCTGGTGTCGGCATAGGTCAGCGCCTTCATCGCGAGCACATCGACAACGCCCTTGAAGCCGAGCTCCTCGCCAATCGGGATCGTCAGCGCCACGGCGCGCGCGCCGAGGACCTTCTCGAGATCCTTCATCGCGGCGTCGAAGCTGGTGCGCTCGCGATCGAGCCGCGACACGAATGCAATCCGCGGCAGCTTGAGGTCCTCGGTCGCGGCCCAGATTTTTTCAGATTCGACTTTGGTGTCGGCGCCCGGACTTATCAGCATGATGACGCCGTCCACCGCGCGCAGCGTCGTCAGCGTCTCGGGCAGGAAGGCGGTGTAGCCGGGCGTGTCGGCGAAAATTACTTCGGTCTTTTTCCAGTTGAGATGGTTGAACGCGGAGCTGATCGAAATGTGATGCTTGGTTTCTTCGGGCTCGAAGTCCATCGCGGCCGAGCCGTCGTCGGGCTTTCCCAGTCTCGGCGCCGCGCCCGCGGTGAAGAGCATCGCGTCGGCGGCCTGCGTCTTGCCGGTTCCGCCCTGGCCCACGATTGCGATTGTCCGAAGCCGTCCGATTTCCTCCACTGCCATGGAAGCACCTCTCAGCTTGCCCGCCGGGACCAGCGCCGAATTCAGAGCGCCGCGCCCCGAACGATGCAGTTATTTCGTCTTCGTCACATAAGCCTACTCGTACGCCCCCTCCACGCTCACCTCACCCGCGACAATTCGCTCGACGCGGTCTCCGATGTCTAGCAGCAGCGCACCGGTTGCGTCGATTCCTTTCACCACTCCCGATTTGCGCCGGTCGCCGTCGATAATCGCGATACGGCGGCCGGTCAGCGCCGAGAAGCGCTCCCACGCCGGCCGGACCGCGTCGAAGCCGCGCGTGACCGTTTCCATATAGCGAGAGTCGAGCAGATTAAAAAGCGAATCGGCGATCGCAATCCGGTCGCACGCGTGGCCGGTCGCGATCCGCATCGAGGTCGCCTTGTCGCGCAGGTCGGCGGGGATGTCGTCGGCGGCGAGATTGATGTTGATGCCGATGCCGAGCAGCACGCAGTCGAGATTCTGGCGCGCGTCGGTGACCGCCTCGGCGATGATGCCGCCGGCCTTGCGCCCGCGCAGCCAGACGTCGTTGGGCCACTTGAGCGCGACCATTCCCGGCGCCTCGCGCTCGAGCGCCTCAGCCGCCGCGATACCGGCGACCAGGCTCATGCGCGGCACGTCGGCGAGCGGAATCGGCGGGCGCAAGATTATCGTGGTGTAGAGATTGACGCCGGACGGCGAATGCCAGGTGCGGCCCATCCTGCCGCGCCCGGCGGTCTGCCGCTCGGCGATTACGAGCGTACCTTGGTCGGCGCCGCTCGCAGCCAGCTCGCGCGCCGCTTCCTGGGTCGAATCGATTTCGTCGAAATAATGGATTCGCCAGCCGATGCGGCCGGGCGCGCCTCGTTCGATAGCAAGATATGGATTCCGAGGTGTCACTTTAACTTTGCAAATCGGGCGCGCACGGCGCCCGCCAATCAGACCGCGTCAATTCTCATGCTGATATCCAGGAATCGCGCCGAATGCGTTAGCGCACCGACGGAGATCAGGTCGGCGCCCGCCTCCGCGATCGCGCGAACAGTTTCAAGTGACACGCCGCCGGAAACCTCGAGCTGAACTTTCGGTCCGGCGAGCGCGCGCGCCTTGCTGATGTTGTCGAGCGTCATGTTGTCGAGGAGGATAGCGTCGGCGCCGGCCTTGAGTGCTTCTTCAACTTGCGCGAGGGTCTCGCATTCGATTTCGATTTTGAGCGTATGCGGCGCGAGTCGGCGCGCGCCCTCGATCGCTTTCGTCACCGTGCCGGCCGCCGCGATATGGTTCTCCTTGATCAGCACGCCGCCGTCGAGGCCGAGGCGATGATTGTGCCCGCCGCCGACGCGAACCGCGTACTTCTCGACGACGCGCAGGCCGGGATGAGTCTTGCGCGTGTCGATGATTCTGGCATGCGTGCCTTTGACAGCATCGACGAACGTGCGCGTCGTCGTCGCGATTCCGGAGAGCAGCTGCACGAAGTTGAGCGCAGTGCGCTCGCCAATCAGCAATCCCGCGAGCTTGCCGTCGATTTCGGCGAGCATATCGCCCGCCTTCAACTCAGCACCTTCGGGCGCGAGCGTGGAGATTCGCGGCTCGGCGTTTGCCTGCCGCATCACGGGCTCGATGAGGATGCCGCCGGCGAGAATCATCCGCGGTTCTTTGACCGTGATCCGCGCGCGGCCCATCGCGCCGGGCGCAACAGTCGCGGCGGTGGTGATATCGCCCTGCCCCACATCCTCAGCAAGCGCACGCTTGATGAGCTCGGAGAGGTCCGCTTGTCGAAGCAGTTCCATCAGATCGCCGTCCGCGATATCTGTCCGCGATTTTTACTTCCCCTCTCCTTGTCCAAGGAGAGGGTCAGGGAGAGGTGCAACGTGCGAACTCGTCGGCTGTGTCGGGCGTTGAACCTCTCCCGCGCTCGCCGCGTTCCGCGCTCGCCCGACCTCTCCTCGGACAAGGAGAGGTTAGGACACTCGCCGCGCTTTGAATGAAGGTTCACGCGGTTTCGCCAAGCTGTTGAAGTTGCTCTTTCAGCAAATACTGCTGGCCCCGAAGGGCTTCACGCCGTTGCTCAACTTCTGTCCGGGTTTCAGGATCTGCTTTTTCAAGAAATCTTTGATCGTTCAGCCGTGCTTCATGCTGAATGAAATGCTTATCAACTTCCGCGAGTTGTTTTCGCAGTTTCTGGCGTGCGAGTTCGAAATCGTAACCATCGGGCGCCGCCACGCCAACGTCGCCTAGCGAGATCTGCGTGAATACAACGTTGGAGTCCTGGGTCGCCACGTATTCGAGACTTTCGAGTTTTGCGAGAGTCTTTGCATACGGACGCCAAACTTCAAATTCGGCGGATGAAGCCGCACTTGCTCGCTTGATAAAAGCGGTGACGCGCTGACCCGGTTGCCATCCGAGCAATGAGCGGAGCGAGTTGATCGCTTCGGTTGCCTCGATGCAGTGATTCATCGCGACTTCTTCCGTGTCCGACAGCGGATTGGTCGCCGATGGTTCGGGATACTTCGCGATTGGCAAATGTGCGGCAAGATTCGGCTCATCCAGATAGGGGCGAATCACCTGCCAGATTTCTTCCGAGACGAACGGCATGAACGGATGCAGCAGGCGCAGCATCTTGTCGAAGACGTTGATCAGTATCCAGCGCGCGCCGGATTGACGTTCGCCGCCCGCCTTGAGCGGCTCCTTCGACAGCTCGATGTACCAGTCACAGAACTCGTGCCAGATGAACTGGTAAAGCTTCATCGCGGCGACGTTGAATTCGTAGGCGTCGATCGACTGGCTGACTTCGCGGATGGTGTCGTCGAGGCGCGAGAGGATCCATCGCTCGGCCAGGCCGAGCTTTGCGACTTCGACTTTCGGCAAAGGCTGCGGCGCGCCGTCGAGATTCATCATGACGAAGCGGGCGGCGTTCCAGATTTTGTTGGCGAAGGCCCGCGAGGCGGCGAAGCGGTCGTGCGAGAGGATTACGTCGCGGCCCTGCGCCGCCAACTGCGCGAGCGTGAAGCGGACCGCGTCGGCGCCGTACTGGTTCATCAAGTCGAGCGGGTCAACGACGTTGCCCTTGGTCTTGCTCATCTTCTTGCCGTCTTTGTCGCGGACCAACGGCGTGATGTACACGTCCTTGAACGGCACTTTGCCGGTGAACTCGAGCCCGAACATCATCATGCGCGCGACCCAGAAAAAAATTATATCGAAGCCGGTGAGCAACAGGCTGGTGGGATAGTAGCGCTCGAAGTCGGGCGTGTACTCCGGCCATCCGAGCGTGGACATCGGCCACAGGCCGGAGCTGAACCAGGTGTCGAGCACGTCGTTGTCCTGGACGATGTCGGAGCCGTCGCACTCGGGGCATCGCGACGGGCGTTCGACGGCGACGATCAGATGGTCGCATCGCACGCATCGGTAGGCGGGAATCCGATGACCCCACCACAACTGTCGCGAGATACACCAGTCGTGAATGTTCTCGAGCCAGTTGAAGAACACGTTCTCCCATCGCTTCGGATGGAAGGTCGTGTCGCCTTTGCGCACCGCTTCGATCGCGCGATCGGCCATCGCGCGCATGCTCAGGAACCACTGCTCGGAAAGCATCGGCTCAACGACGCTGTCGCATCGCGAGCATACGCCGACCGCATGCTTGTGCGGCTCGATTTTCTCGAGGAGTCCCGCGAGCTCGAGATCCTTGACGACTTGCTTGCGCGCATCCTCGCGCGAGAGTCCGCGATACGGACCGCCGTTCTGGTTGATGTGCGCGGTGTTGTCGAGGATCGAAATCTGCTCGAGGTTGTGGCGCTTGCCGAGATCGAAATCCACCGGATCGTGCGCGGGCGTGACTTTGAGCGCGCCGGTGCCGAATTCGCGATCGATCGCGGCGTCGGCGATGACTTTTATCTCGCGTGTTGTCAGCGGCAGACGAAGCATCTTGCCGACGTATGACTTGTAACGCTCGTCGTCCGGATTCACGGCAACAGCGGTGTCGCCGAGCATCGTCTCGGGCCGCGTGGTCGCAATTGTTATCGCACCAGTCCCGTCAGCGAGCGGGTAGCGGATGTACCAGAGGCTGCCGGTGACGTCCTTGTGATCGACTTCGAGGTCGGACAGCGCGGTTTCGCAGCGCGGACACCAGTTGATCAGGCGCATCGCGCGGTAGATGAGTTTCTTGTCGTAGAGATCGACGAAGACTTTGGTCACCGCCTGCGAGAGGCCGGCGTCGAGCGTGAAGCGCTCGCGGCTCCAGTCGCACGACGCGCCGAGGCGTCGCAACTGATTGAGGATGCGGTCGCCATAAGTCTCGCGCCATTCCCAGACGCGATCGACGAAGGCGTCGCGGCCGAGTTGATGGCGATCCTTGCCCTCTTTCGCGAGGTCCTTCTCGACCGCGTTCTGCGTGGCGATGCCGGCGTGATCGGTGCCGGGCAGCCACAGCGTGTTGTAACCCTGCATCCGGCGCGTGCGGACGATGATGTCCTGCAGCGAGACGTTGAGCGCGTGGCCGAGATGGAGTTGGCCGGTAACGTTGGGCGGCGGAATGACGACCGAGAAAACTTTGCCCGGGCGCGTCGGGATCGGCCTTGAAGTAGCCGAGGTCAATCCAATGCTGAAACCATCGTTCCTCAGCGGACTTGGAATCGAATGTTTTGGGCAAATCCACTGAATAGCTCCGTCGAAAAAAGGGCGCGAGCGCCCTTCGCACAAATCATATTGTCCGCGCGACCGCCTCTCAAGCGCGATTCGTTGAGAGCGGGACGACGCGCCTGCGCTACAGCTTGTAAAATCGCGGCGCTTAATAATATCGTGCGCATGCTTGGCGCTGGGGACGGCATTCGACCGCGGAGGAATATTTCATGGCTGACGCGCTGCGTAAACTGGGGATGGCTGCGGCATTGGGGTCGTTGATACTTGCGGGCGGAATTTCGGGGTGCAGCTCGATGACCACCGACCATGTCGATTGCAACGTCGTGAAGCTGCAGGCGGAATCGGGGCGCAGCGACACCGAGATCGCATCGGCGATCGGCGCCAGCGAAGCCGACGTCGCGAAATGCCACGGACCGGCAACCTCCGGAAACAAGGCGGCCGACGCGGTGCCCTCAGCGTACTGAGCGTTGGGATGAACGGAGGCCGGGGAAGAGCGGAATCGTGAATCGCGTGCGAAAAAATCGCGCGCTGCAATCGGACCCTCACCTTGATCCTCTCCCTTACAGGGCGAGGGGAAGAGGGAAAGTGGTGCGAGAGAGGGGACTTGAACCCCTACGAGCTTGCGCTCACAAGGTCCTGAGCCTTGCGCGTCTGCCATTCCGCCACTCTCGCGAGCGAGGACGAGAGTATAGGGTTTAACCGGCTGACGATTCCGATTCAAGCCGGGACTGCAAAATTCGCGCGGCCGTCTGTGCGGCGCGCGGCGCCGCTGAAACAGTGAAACACAAGCCAGGGTTACGATGAGTGAGCGGGTGCGCGGGGCGATTGCGCTGGCGCCGGCGCCGGGGGCGTCGTCGCTCGCGCTGGACTTGAGTGCGGGCGACGGACTGTCGAGCCGGATGCTGGCGGAACGTGGATGGCGCGTCGTTTCGACCGAGTATCGAACGCGCAACCGCGGTTGGGTCGCGGTAAACCTCGACCACGACCTCCCGTTTCGCAGCGCGAGCTTCGAGCTGGTGATAATGCTCGAAGTGATCGAGCATCTCGCGGACATTCCGCACATCCTCGGCGAAATCGCGCGCGTGATGCGGCCGGGCGGCGTCGCGATCGTCACCACGCCGAATCGCCTGAACGTCAGCTCGCGAATACATTACCTGCTAAGCGGCTATTACAAGGGACGGCGCGCGCCGCTGGCGTACAAATATCGCGTCGCCGACGGGCGCAACTGGCACGTGATGGGGCTCAACGATCTGCATTGGATCGCGTGGGGTACAGGTCTGCGGATGGACGCGATTGGGCGCAGCCGGCGCAAGCTGCGGGCGCGAATCCTCGCGCCGATTCTATGGCCGCTGATCGCGGGCTTCTCGTGGATGCTCTACGGGCGCGTGAAAGATCCGGCGCAGCGCAAAATTAATCGCGAGCTGCTCGGCTTCATGACCAGCGCGAGCCTGCTGATGGATGAAAACATCATCATGCGATTTCGCAAACGCGAAGAGCCGTGAAGACGTCGGTCATTATCGCGACGCACAACCGGCCCGACTCTATCCCGCGGTTGATCGAAAGCCTCGCGCCGCAGGTTGCGACGGGATCGCGCGAGATAATCATCGCGGAAAACGGGACACCGGCGCCGATGCAGCTTGCGCTCGGAGCGCCGCCGCTCAAGCATTTGCACGAACCGCGGGCGGGAAAATGTCGCATCCAGAATCGCGCGATCGCGCAAGCGTCGGGAGAGATCCTGGTGTTCCTCGACGACGATCTGATCGTCGCGGCGGGCTACCTCGAGGCGGTCGAGGATTTTTTCGATACGCATCGCGAGTTCGCCGCGATGAAGGGGCGGATTCTCGCGGCGGAAGATCCGGAAAAAAAGGTTGGACCGACCGCGGTGTACCTGGACCTGCCGATTGCCGATCACGGAGAGGACGTGATCGAGGTGCGGGGAGTGCTCGGCGCGAACATGGCGTTTCGTGCGGATGCGATCAAGCAAGTGGGACCGTTCGATGAGCGACTGGGGCCTGGCGCGTGCGGGCACGAGGAAGAGACCGAGATGTCGCAGCGGCTGCGGCGCGCGGGATTTCGGATCGGCTACGCGCCCAAGGCGATGGTCTATCACGAAGTCGATCCGTCGCGCGCGAATCGCGAACGCTTCATCCGGATTGCGCGCGAGCGCGGCAGGTGCCGGATGCTGCATGAGAAGCATTCCGCGGCGGACGTGATCTCGAAGAACGCGATCGCGTGGATGCGGCTGCGAATTGCTCAAGTCACGCGCGCGGGCGTCGCGCGAATCGCACGCGAGGAGCGGCGGCTGGGGGTCGCCCGCGGGATGTTTGACGGGCTGGGCGGGTAGGAGTGCGGTCTTTGCCGGCTTGTTGCTTGAGTCGCGACACCCTCACCCACCGGCCGCGTTGCATCCAACCGCCTCTCCCGTGAAATAACGGGCGAGGTAAGAAAGAGACTCGCCTCTTATTTGATCGATTCGAGCAGCGCGTTTAGTTCTTTGGCGTAGCGCGACCAGGTGAATTTCTCGGCGGTGGCGCGGGCGTCGGCGGCGAGGCTTGCGGGGGCGTCGAACAATGCGCCGAGGCGGAGTGCGACCTCGCCCACGTCGTCGGGGTTCTCGACGCGGAAGCCGCGCATCGAGGGCGGTATCACTTCCGCAACGCCCGAAAAGGCGCTGGTCATCGCGGGCAATCCAGCAGGCCATCGCTTCCATGACGACGTTGCCGAACGGCTCGAACAGGGACGGCATCGCGAAACTGTCGGCGGCGTGAAAAATTTGATCGACGCTGGGTTGCGGGCCGGTGAAGACGATTCGCGCGCCGACGTTGAGGGCGTGGGCGCGGCGCACAAACTTTTCGGTCTGTCGATCGCTGCCGGCCACCAGCAGGAACGCGCCGCCCGCGACCAGCGGCCATGCTTCGATGAGGAATCCGAGGCCCTTGCGGGCGAAGCCGTTGCCGACGAAAGCGACGACGCGGGCGCTGGCCGGCACGATGAACTTCTGGCGGATCGCGGCGCGCGCGGACGGATCAAGCGGTGGCCGAAAGCGACCGAGATCGACGCCGTTGTAAATCGTCACGGTTTTTTCCGGCGCGAGTCCGAATTCGCCAATCAGATCGTCGCGAACGAAATTGGAAACCGCGATAACGCGCTTCAGGCCGGCACTGCGGAAAGCCTGTCGCTCGACCAGCCTCTGGACCTGATGATACGGGCTGATACGCATCGCGGCGGCGCCGAGTGCGCCGCGCCACTTGCGCGCCGCGCGGAGGTAGCTGGCGTGCGCGCCGCCGCCGGAGCGCATCACGTCCGCGCCGACGCATCGCGCGAAGCTCAGCACCAGGTCGGTGCCTGCGCGGCGCGCGGCGGGCGCGGCGGTCCATGCGAATCGCATCAGCGACAACGCGCGTCCAAGCCGCGGGCCGCCGCCGACACGGCGGACATCCCAGCCGCCGGCCGCGCCGCGTATCTCGTCGGCGAAAATCGTCACCTGATGCCCGGCGGCGCGCAGGCCTTGCGCGGTAACGATCAGATCGCGCTCGGTACCGCCGCCATTGCTATCGAATCGGCGCGTGAGCAGCGCTATGCGCATTACGCGGCGCTCCGCGGATGCGCGAGCCATCGGCGTGTGATAATTTTCTGCGCGGGATGTGAGGTGGGGGTATGATCGAAATTCAATGCACCAGTTGCCACACCCGCTATCGAATTGACGAGCGGGTCCTGCCCGACGATACACCGACTTTCAAGTGCTCGCGATGCGGCCATGTGTTCAACGCCGATCCGGTGCCGGCGAAAGTGCGCAAACCGGCGCCGCCAACGACCGAGAACGAGCCGCAGGCGCCGCGAACGATTCGGCCCGCGCGACCGCGTCCGAGTGCGCTCAAGTCTCCGGTCGAGAGCGACGTCGTCAAGCGCGCAGAGGCGCGGCCGAGCCTCGCGCCGAAGCCGGAGGTTCGCGCGCAAGCGGCTGAGCCAACGCCACCGCGCGAGTCCGTTCAACAGCCGAAGCCGGCGGCCGCGCCAGAGCCGCCCGAGGATCGACGCGAGAGCCGGCCGCAGGAAGTGGAACCCGACGATCCGCTCAATCGCACTTTCGGCGACCGCGATCAGAAACCTGATACCGGCGAAAATCTGAGATTCGATTTCAGCGACGAGCGCGGTGAGCTCGCCGATGCGCCGCCCGAGCGTGAGCTCGAACGCGACGAGCCTGACGACGGCGGATGGCAGGTGGGCGATGCGCCGGCGGATTTCGAGCACGCGCCGATGCGGCAGGCACCGACAATGATGGCCGAGCCTGAGCCGCCCGCGCGGCCGGCGCCCACGGCGGTGCGTCGGATGGCGGCGCCGCTGGAGGCCGAGGCGCCTCGATTCGCACAGCCGCCGGCGCACGCGAGATCGGCCGGCTTCCATCTGGGTCAGGCCGATGCCGACGCTGCCGAACCGGTGTTCACCGGCGCGACCCATGCGTCGGGATTTTTCCTCGCGATGTTTTTCTTCGTGGCGATCGCTTTCCTCGGCGCGAGCGCGCTCATCTGCGACGAGCCGGTGGCAAGCGCGCGCATTCTCGGCGGTGCTCCGCGAATCGGCGGCTACTTCGCGCGGCCGATCGTGCCCGCGATGCTGGTGACGCTGCATGAGGTGCGATCGGAGTATTACACGCTCAAGGGCGGCCATGTCGCGCTGGTGATTAGCGGCAGCGCGCAGAACGTCGGCGGGCGTCCGCTGCACCTGGTGGGGATCGACGCCTCTTTGATTGGCGACGGCGCGCGTCCGCTCGCCAGTCAGAGTGTCTATTGCGGCAACGAGCTCTCGGCCAAGATGCTCGGTGAGATGACGCCGCGCGAAATCGAATTTTCTCAGGGCTTGAGTCCGTCGAAGGCGTTCGCGATTGAGCCGTCGTCGTCGGCGCCGTTCCTGATGGTGTTCATCGATCCTCCCACGGGCGCCGGCAAGATTAGACTCTCGGTGTCGAAGGCCGAAGCCGGCATCAGCGCCGAGCCGGCCGCCTGAATCGTCGCCGCCGCGATTATTCCTTCTCGCGTGCCAGCAGTTCGGTGTATTCGTCGGCGTCCATCAGGTCTTCGAGATCGCTCATGTCGGTGATCTTCACCTTGATCAGCCAGCCGTCGCCGTACGGATCTTCGTTGACGGTTTCGGGACTCTCGGGCAGGTCTTCGTTGATCTCGATGACGGTGCCGGTGACCGGCGCGTAGATGTCGGAGACGGCCTTGACCGATTCGACCACGCCGAACGGATCGTCCTTGCTGACCTTGTCGCCAACCGCGGGCAATTCGATGTACACGATCTCGCCCAACTGGTCCTGCGCGTGATCGGTAATTCCAACGGTCGCCACCGTGTCTTCGGTCGCGACCCATTCATGCTCTTTCGAATATTTGAGCCCCTGCGGGATCTCCATGACTCCTCCGGAAATCGTGAACGCTGCGCGTTTTGGCGGCCGTCGCGCGCCAGTCCGATCGCGATCGCGTCAATGCTCATGAAAAGCAGCGGCGCGGGTTTTGTCAAGTTCCGATTCCGGCCATTGTGGAAGTCGATCACGCGCGCGACTCTTGACTGTCGAGCGCCGATGGCGTTAGCGGTCGGGCGGATGCGGAGGAGCTGATTGCATGAATGTCGGAATCCCTACTGAAGTCAAATCCGACGAGCAGCGGGTCTCGCTGACGCCGGCGGGCGTCGCCGCGTTGCGCACTCACGGTCATCGCGTGACGGTGCAGGCGGGCGCCGGCGTGGGCAGTGGCTTTGGCGATCGCGACTATCGCAAGGCGGGCGCGTCGATCGAGACGCGCGCGGCGGGCGTGTGGCGCCGCGCCGACATGATCCTGAAGGTCAAGGAACCGCAGCCGCCGGAATACCCGCTGATGCGTCCGGGGCAGATCCTGTTCACCTATCTTCATCTCGCCGCCGACCCGCGGTTGTCGCGCGAGTTGATTCGCCGGCGCGTCACGGCGGTCGGTTACGAGACGATCCAGCTCGAGGACGCGAGCCTGCCGCTGCTCGCGCCGATGAGTGAAGTCGCGGGACGCCTCGCGATCCAGGCCGGCTCATGGTGCCTGCAGGCGCGCAGCGGCGGACGCGGCGTGCTGCTCAGCGGCGCGTCGGGCGTGCGGCCGGGCAAGGTGGTGGTGCTCGGCGGCGGAATCTCTGGACTGAACGCGTGCCGGGTGGCGGCCGGCGTCGGCGCCGAGGTGACGATCATGGATATCAATCCGACGCGCTTGCGCTACCTCGGCGATTTGCTCGGCGGGCGCGTGACGACGGTGATGTCGAATCGCGCGACGCTCGAGGAAGAAGTCACCAACTGCGATCTCGTGATCGGCGCGGTGCTGGTGCCTGGTGCGCGCGCGCCGCGGCTGCTGAGCGCGAAGATGGTTTCTCGGATGCGGCCGGGCGCGGCGATTGTGGATCTATCGATCGACCAGGGCGGAATCGCGGAGACCTCGGCGCCGACCACGCATGCGCGCCCGACCTTCATCCGCAACGGCGTCGTGCATTACTGCGTGACCAACATGCCCGCGATGGTGCCGCACACCTCGACCTACGCCCTCACCAACGCGACTCTGACGTACGCATTGGAGATAGCTGATCGCGGAATTCTCGACGCCGGCTTGCGGCACGCCGCGATTCGCCACGGCCTGAATATCTTCGACGGCCACGTTGTGCATCCGGCGGTGGCGCAGGCGTTGAAGCTAAAGCCTCACTCGCCGTGGGACTAGCGCGAGCTGCCTAATAGATCCCGTTGGCGCCAGCGTTGTAGCGCTGTTGTCCCGACTTGAGCTGGCCGTAGGTGCCGGTTTCGAAACGCTTGACGTTCTTCGACAGGTTGAGATCGCCGTGAAGATCCGCGACCGCCTCCTTCGCGCCTTCCTGCGCGATTTCGTGCGCGCGCACCCAGCGTCCGGAGCGTTGCACGAAGTTGGCGAAGTCAAACAGATTCTGGCTTAACGCCGCCTGCGTTTTTGCGAACTTTGCCGTCCAAACAACTTGCCCGCTCTTGAGATCGACGAACTTGAGCGAGAACGCGACCGATGCCGGGCTGGCGGCCGAGTAATCCATGCCGACGCGCTCCACATATTTCTCGACGGTGCCGTACATGACGCCGTCAGCCGACACGTCATGGCCGAGCTTGAGCGCATTTTGATCGAGGTCTTCGAGCGTGGTCGGCGGCAGCTTCTGCATCGCGTCGTCAACGTCTTGGGCCGGGATCGGATCCCATCCGCCGGCCAACGCGACCTGGCTGTAGAGCTCGGCGGTAATCGCGTCAGTGGCTCCTGGAGCCAGCGGCTCGGCACCGCCAGCACCGGCCTCTATCAACGGCATCACGGCTATACGGTTGATCGTCAGGGTTTTGATCGAGCGCACCGCATGCGACTTCACGTCGCGCTGGTTGATCGCGTCGCTCACCGCGCCGGTGGTGGAGGTGACCGCGTCCGCTGCCATCGTGGTGCATCCGGGCGCCAGCCATAGCGCTGCTATTACGAGAAGCAACCTGGCCGCCCGGCGGGAATTCATGACGTCACCTTGATCGACAGTTCCTTGAGCTGGCGCGGATCGACTTCCGAAGGCGCGCCGCTCATCGGATCGACCGCCTTCTGCGTCTTGGGAAACGCGATCACGTCGCGCAGCGAATCCGTGCCGCACAGCATCATGCAAATCCGATCGACTCCAAAGGCGATTCCGCCATGGGGCGGCGCGCCGTACTTGAGGGCGTCGAGCAGAAAGCCGAAGCGATCGACCGCCTCCTCGCGCGTCAGCCCCAACAATTCAAATACCTTCAATTGAAGCTCGCGGCTATGGATACGAATCGAGCCGCCGCCGAGTTCCTGGCCGTTGAGCACCATGTCGTAGGCGAGCGCGCGAGCCGTGAGCGGCGCGGATTCGAGCAGCGCGAGGTCGTCGGGATTCGGCGCGGTGAAAGGATGGTTCACTGAGACCATGCGCTTGTCTTCGGCGCTGTAGTCGAACATCGGAAAATCGACGACCCACAAAAACTTGAGGTCGTCGGATTTGTCGAGCCCGAATTTCGCGGCGAGCTGCAAACGGATATCGCCGAGAACCGGGCGCACTTTGTCCGGCGGTCCCGCGACCATCAGGAGCGTGTCGCCGGCTGTGAGAGCCGACGTGGCGGTCGCGGCAGACTTCTCGCCGTCGCTCAGGAACTTCGCGATCGGTCCCTGCCAGCCAGACTCGCCTACTTTGATCCACGCCAGGCCCATCGCATGCCGCGATTTCACCGTCTCCGTAAGTTCGTCGAGCTCGCGGCGGCTCAACGTGTGATTCGAGGTAACGTTGATTCCATAGACGGATTCGCCGCGCGCGAGAATTTCCGCGAACACCTTGAACGAAGTGCCCGCGAACGCGGCGGTGAGATTTTTCAGCTCGAGGCCGAAGCGCAGGTCGGGCTTGTCAACGCCGAAACGCTCCATCGCCTCCGAATACTGCATCCGCGGGAACGGTGGGCGCACGTCGAGGTTGAGCACGCTCCGATAGACCGACGCGATCATGCCCTCGGCGATCGATTGGATGTCTTCGGGGCGCGGACAGGTCATCTCGATATCGATCTGGCTGAACTCGGGCTGGCGATTGGCGCGCAAATCTTCGTCGCGGAAGCATCGCGCGATCTGATAGTAGCGATCGAAGCCGCCGATCATCAGGATCTGCTTGAGCAACTGCGGCGATTGCGGCAGCGCGTAGAATTTGCCGGGATTGACGCGGCTCGGCACCAGGTAGTCGCGCGCGCCTTCGGGCGTCGATTTGAAAAGAATCGGCGTCTCGACGTCGATGAAGCCGTTCTGATCGAGATGACTGCGAACCGCCTGCAGCGCTTGATGCCGCCGGCGCAAATTGCGCTGCATCTCGGGACGCCGCAAATCGAGATAACGATACTTGAGGCGGATTTCCTCGGCGGTCGCGTCGCCGTCGGCGATCTGAAACGGCACCGGCGCCGACGCGCTAAGAATCTCGAACGCGCTCACAGCAATTTCGACCTCGCCGGTCGGCAGTTCCGCGTTAACGGTGCCTTCGGCGCGGCGCACGACCTTGCCCTTCACGGCGACGTAGAACTCGGAGCGCACGTCACCGGCGGCCTCATGCGCCGCGGCATTATGCGCGGGATTCAGGACCAGCTGCAGGATTCCGTCGCGGTCGCGAAGGTCGATGAAGATTAACCCGCCGTGATCGCGCCGGGTCTGCACCCATCCCCAGAGCGCGACCTCGCGGCCAACGTCGGTGGCGCGGATCGCGCCGCAGTAATCAGTTCGCGTCCACGGCGGCAGCGGAGAATATTGGTCGGTTTTCCTCATTACAATTGAAAGTTATCCCGTCGCTCGAAGAATACCTGTGCGATGAAGCGTAAGAAACAGTCAGACATAGGCAGTGCCTTAGTTTGAATCCCGTTGACGAATACGCTGCCATAGACTGTTTGCGATCACGCCCGCGCCTGCAATCGGAATCAGGGTATTCAGCCATTCTGGAACTTTTGCAAGTTGAAGAATTTTTACCAGCAAGAAGAGTCCGAGGATAATCAGCGCAATTACATCTATCCAGATCAAGCGCTGACGCGTTTGCTGATTCACTCTTTTGCTCGGCTTCCCATCCGTCCACGATTCCGATCAGATCGTCAAACCCGAATTGCTTGTCAGTCACGCGTGCCTGCATTGCGAGCGTATAGCGCAGAGTCTTGTCAATCCGGATCAGACCTGCGAGGAACCTAACCCCTAACCCCTTCCCGCGCGGGAAGGGGAACCCGTGCTCGGGTCAGCGTCTGCGATTGCGTGGGCGGCCTCTGCCAAGAGAGACCTCGCGCTGCGTGCTTTGCTTCAGGTCGCGCAACTGCACGACGCCGCGTGCGAGTTCGTTGTCGCCGATGATCACGGCGAAGCGCGCGCCGATCTTCGATGCACGCGCGAGCAGCGTCTTCATTTTGCGCTCAGGCGAGAGCATCTCGACGTTGAGCTTCGCCGCGCGCAGAGCACGCGCCAGTAGGAGTGCTTGACGCGTCGCCGCCGGACCTATCGCGATGATCGCAGCGTCAGGCGCGATCGCCGGCATCACGCCAGCGGCTTCCAGGGCGAGCGCCATTCGATCGACGCCGATTGCGAACCCGATTCCGGCAATCGCCGCACCGCCCATCGTCTCGACCAGCCCGTCGTATCGGCCTCCCGCGACCACTGTGCTTTGTGCGCCGAGACCGCCCGCCATGACCTCGAACGCGGTGCGCGTGTAATAGTCGAGGCCGCGCACCATCCGCGGATTGACGACGTACTCGACGCTCGCCGCGCTCAGAAGTTCCTTGACCGTCTCGAAGTGCGTGCGGCATTCGTCGCACAGGTAGTCGAGGCTCTTGGGCGCCGACTCGGTGACCTTTGCGTCGCGCTTGCAATCGAGCAGGCGCAGCGGATTGCGGTCGATGCGATTGTGGCAGTCGTCGTCGAGCTCGTCCCAATGGGCGCGACCCCAAGCCACGAGCGCCTCGCGAAAAGCGGGCCGGCACTTATGGTCACCGATCGAATTGATTTCCATCGTAAACGGAATTTTGAGATCGCGACAAAGCTCGTCGATCATTATCAGCAACTCGGCGTCGCAGGCCGCGTCGGGGCGGCCGAAGACCTCGACACCGAACTGATAGAACTGGCGGTAGCGGCCCTTTTGCGGACGCTCGCGACGGAACATCGGACCCGAATAGAAGAGCCGCTGTTCGGGATCGGTGCGGTCGAGGCCAGCCTCGATGTACGCGCGTACGACGCCGGGCGTGCCTTCGGGGCGTAAAGCGACGACGGTCTCGCCTTCGTCGCGATCGGTGAAGGTGTACATCTGCTTTTCGACGACGTCGGAAGTCTCGCCGCTCGAGCGCGCATAGAGCTGCGTGCGTTCGAGCACCGGGATTCTGATCTCTTTGAGCGAATACCGCTCGAAAATCGCACGCGCGCGCTCCTCGACGAGGCTCATCGCCCGCGCGTCGGCGCCGATAAGATCGCGAAATCCGCGAAGTCGGGTTAGTTCCAAGTCACTTAACCCCTATCAAGAAAGTGGCGACGAAAATAAGGCAAATACTACTTAGAGCGGCGAAAACTCTAATCGCCTGCGCGGCGGGCGGCAGGGGTGACCCCTGCACCCAGTGTGAAGCGCAAAGTTGCGCGCGGCGCGCTACTTTGCTCTCAGGGGCAGTGAGCCGATGAAGTGCGCATCCGATGTGCTGTTCGGCTTTCATCCCATTACAGTGCGCGTAGCGCATCACAAGCTAACCCCTACCTACGAGGAAGGGGAACCGGGGTTGGAGGGTTCCGGCGCATTAGATCGCGCAGTTGGCGGAAGCCGACCATCTCGACGCGTTCGTGCTTGATCAGTTGGCGTGTCTTGTCCGCGATGAAGTAGCGGAAGTCGGCTTCGCGCTGCGCCGCGTCGCGCGCGCAGCTCTTGAGCTCGTCGCGTGCGATTGCGGGATGACACAGAATCTCGGTGAGGCCCGGCTTCAGCGTGCGAATGAGATTCGTCCAGTAGGATTCGGTCTCGCTGACCGTCGGCGGTCCGTTGAATACGAGATGGTCGGGCGTGACGACGCCGGCCGCGTCAAGCTGATCGAGAATCGCGCCCATCCCTTCGATGCCGATTCGGCGCCGCGATGCCAGCCGGATCGGCAGGCGATAGTCGTTGGCGAGGCGCGCGTAAATCTCATGATAGTCGGCGCGCAGTTGCAGCGTGCCCATGTGCGAATCGAGATGAGTCGCGTCGATTCCGGCTGCGAGCGCCTTGTCGATTTGCGCGCGCAGCTCGGCCTCGGCCTCGTCGAGGCGCGCATGCTCGTAAACCTGGGCGACGGTCTGCCACAGGTAACCGCGTTCATCGACCAGCGACGGCACTGAATGCCGCGCCGACACGGGACCCCACTTGTAGCTGTCCCATTCGGCGGTGAGCGTGAGATGCACGCCCAAATCAGCCGCCGGATTATTTCGCGCGAAGTCCGCCGCCTCCTCGAACCATGGACAGGTCACGAGGATCGTCGATGAGGTGAACACGCCCTCCTTCAATCCGCGCATGACGCCTTCGTTCTGGTCGTGGCACATACCGAAGTCGTCGGCATTGAGGATGAGCGCGCGCGCATCGGCCGCGTAGCCGAGCCGTTCAGCCGTAAATTTTTCTTGATTCGTCACATTATTGATGGGTCAATCAAATTTCTTGTTTTACAAGCCGGGTGGTGTTTCAAGACCGCTTGTATGTCCGCCGTTGCACGATCTCCTCGTGCACCATCACGCTCAGCTCATTTGACCAACTCTATTTAGTAGCTGGCTTGGGCACGGTTTCGACGCACTTCCAATCGATGGGACCTCCTGTCGTCGTGTAAGAGTCGATCTTCGGGTTGGCCTCTTTAGCCGCAGCCGCGCTGGCGGCTTCTTCTTTGTTATTGTCTGCCACTATCTCTAGAGCGGCAGCCTTACAAGCGGTCTCAGTTTGAAAGGGTGGCATCCCTGCTATCCATCCACCTTTCGAAATATGTAAGATCCATACCAATAGCGACGCCGCAATCATCGAGTAGAGTCTCATAATAGTTACTACTCACCGGAAGACACATTGTCACCTGTGTCGCTGAATGATGTATCCATCACCTCTTGCTTTACAGGCACACCTTCGAACGTTGCAGGAAGACACTCGTTGTTCGGGTCAAGATTAGCCGCGGTCCGGACCTCACTGACTGCTTCGAGCATCCGATTTTATCGGCCCATCGCGGAACGAAAAGGAAAAAAGGGCCGCCTGTTTGGGCGGCCCTCTCTCGAAGTGCCGATTAGGCGTTGTTTCGTCGTTCCTGAATTACACCGTCAGGATATGGATGGTGCAGGCGGAGCCCAGCCCGATTACGTGGGCCTGGCCCGCCTTGGCGTTAGGCACCTGGCGGTCTTTCGCGCGATCGTCCTGCGTCAGGTGCCAGACCACTTCGCAGATGTTCGCGACGCCGGTCGCGCCGAGAGGATGCCCCTTGGAGAGCAAGCCGCCCGATACGTTGACCGGATCGTGGCCACCGAGACTCGGATGCATGCCGCCGCCCGAGTCGATGAACTTGCCGGCTTCGCCGTCGCCGCACAGTCCGAGGTTCTCGTAGTGCACGAGCTCCGCGGTCGCGAAGCAGTCATGCAATTCGGTGAGCGCGATGTCCTTGGGTCCGATGCCGGCCTTCTCGTAGGCCTGCTTCGACGCGCGCCGCGTGAGCGTGCTGACGTCGGGCAGCGTCGCGGTGCGATCGGTCCACGGATCGGAGGTGAGCACCGAGGCCGCGACTTTCGCGCGCTTGCGTCCGCCGGCGAGCTGCTTCAGCTTGTCCTCGCTGACGAGAATCGCCGCCGCCGCGCCGTCACCGGTCGGGCAGCACATATAAAGCGTGTTGGGATAGGCGACCATGCGCGCATTCATCACGTCTTCGAGCGAGACTTCGTTGCGATACTGCGAGAACTGATTCTTGGTCGCATGCTTGTGCGATTTGACCGAGATTTTCGCGAAGTGCTCGAGCTTGGTGCCGTACTTGCGCATGTGCTCGATGCCCGCCTGTCCGAACACCGCCGGCATCAGACCCGAGCCGAGCTTGCCCTCGGTCGAGTACGCGGGATCGCCGCCGCCGGCGCCGCCGAGCAGGCCCTGCTTGCCCATCTGCTCGACGCCAACCGCCATCGAGATGTCGTACATCCCCGACGCGACTGACATGTAGGCCTCGCGAAACGCGGTCGAGCCGGTGGCGCATGCGTTCGCGACGTTGATCACGGGGATTCCGGTCTGGCCGATTTGCTGCAGGATTCGCTGCCCGACCATCGCGTTGGACTGGTAGAGATTTCCGCAGGCGAACATCTCGACGTCCTTGATTGCGATTCCGGCATCCTTGAGCGCGAGCAGCGCCGCCGCGCCGCCGAGTTCAGGAACGGTCTTCTCGGGATAACGTCCGAATTTGATCATCCCGGTGCCGAGAACATAAACATTTCGCATCTTGATTCCTCCTGGCGGCCCGGCCCGAAGCTCAGGTCCGTCGTAAGTTGTTCGCGCGCCAGCTTTCCGCTGTCGCCCTAATTTTTACTCGGCTGGTACGAAAAAGCCACCACGTCGTGACCTTCGCGATCCTTGGCCGCCACGCCGGTCACCAACTCGACCGGCAGATTGAAAACCTTGTTGGGTTCCTTCTGCGCCTGCTCAGGATCGACGCCGGTCAGATTGGCGCGGACGCTGATACCCTCGGGCAGATCGACGATTGCCGTCACGTACGGCGTCTTGATTCCCGGGAACGACTGATGCACGACCGAAAACACGTACACCTTGCCCTTGTCGGACAAGGAAACGGGCTTGAACTTGTCAGTCTCGCCGCATTTAGAGCATGCGACGCGTTTGGGATCGAGATAGATCGCGCCGCACTTCTCGCACTTGATCCCTTCGAGATGGGGCTTGGGCGCCAATTTGAGCCATGGAACGATCGGGCGCGGTCCCGTGTCAGTAGCTTGAGCCTGCTCAGCCATGAAGATCCTCCGAACGATTCAATTCGATTGATGATGCTATCAGAATGACCAACGCCGCCTCATGCGGCGGCGCCGTCTTCTTCTATTGGCGGAGTTTCCCACAGGGGCGGGAAGGTCGTCAACCCTCGCGCGGGGAAGGGTAAATCACTCATTTGAATGTTTCAGGGACAAGGGTGCGGCGCTAGCTCAATCGATTCGCGAGCCAGTTGCGCAGCACAGAGAAAAATTCGGTGCGCGTGGCTTTTTCGAGCCACGGATAATGGCCGCATCGATCCCACTCGCGATACTCCAACTGCGGGACATAGGGCGCGAGGCTCGCCCTGATCATTTCGCCCGGATGCGGATCGGCTGCTCCGTGCAACATGAGTACCGGTGATTTGATTGCCGCGAAGGCGGCCGGATACACGCCCTCGTTCTGCAGGCGCACCATGTCCTCCCAGGTACCTTCACTACATCCCGGTTCCGACTCGTCTATCTCCTGGTCGGTCGTCGCGAGGTCGTACGAATACAGTTCAAGCGTCTGCTTACCCAACTCGCGGAATCGATCATCTGGATCTGAGATTTTCAGCGCGCGTTCGAATCGCTGACGCGCGCCTTCATCCTTCTTGCGCTCCGACAAATTGACGCTGAAGCGCTCGCGCGAAGGCAAATCGAATGTACCGCTGCAGACGAGCACGATTGGTCCCGCCGAGTCGGGATGCGCCGCTGCGTACGCGAGCGCCAGCATCGCTCCCCACGAATGTCCGACCAGAGCCGGCGCTGAGCCAGGTGAGAATGATTCGACGACTTCGTGCAGGTCGGCGACGTGGTCGGCGACCGTCGCGCTGCTGGCGCTTTGAAATGGTTCGAGTACACGGAACAAGTCGTCAATTCCGCGCGCCACCGGCGCCATCGATCCGCATCCGCCCGGTCCGCCGTGCACGACGATCACTGCGGGTCCGGTGCCGCCGTACGAGCGAACTTTCAGCACGCTATTTGTGCTGCCACTTGGGCGGGCGCTTTTCGACGAAGGCGCTGGTGCCCTCGACGCGGTCCATGCTGCCGAAGGTGACGCCGAAGGCTTCCTGCTCGAAGCGCAGGCCAGCGTCCTCTTCCATCGTGAATGCGGCTCGCAGCGCGGCTTTCGCCTGACGGAGCGCGACTGCTGGATTTGCTCGCGATTTTTTCGGCCAGCTTGCGCGTCGTCTCCATCAGAGCGTCCGGCGCGACGACCTGGTTGGCGAGGCCGAGTTCGAGCGCCGTCTTCGCGTCGAACATGTCGCCGGTCATGATCAGCTCGCGCGCCTTGTTGTGGCCGATTCGATGCGGCAGTCTTTGCGTGCCGCCGAAGCCCGGGATGAGTCCGAGATTTATCTCGGGCTGGCCGAAGCGCGCTTTTTCACTGGCGACGATCAGGTCGCATGCGAGCGCAAGCTCGAGCCCGCCGCCGAGCGCGAAGCCGTTGACCGCCGCGATGACGGGAATCGGCAGATCCTCGAAGCTTTCCATCACGCGATGGCCGAGGCGCGAAAAATCGAGGCCGTCGAGCGCCGACATCTTCGACATCGCGGCGATATCCGCACCCGCAACGAAGGCCTTGTCGCCGGCGCCGGTGACGATGAGCACGCGCACCGACGGGTCGTGGCGCACCTCGCGAATCACGCGCGCGATTTCCTCGAGCACTTCGCGATTCAACGCGTTGAGGGCCGCCGGCCGGTTCACGGTGAGCGTCGCAATCGCGGCTTTGTCGAAAATTATATTTTTAAGTTCCACGCTTCTAATTCCGCCCGCATCGGTTTCAGTGTCAACCCCCGCGCGCTTGCGCGTGACTCATCAGGCGCGAAACAATGCGCTGGTGCCTGCCAGATTCATCGCGAGTGCCGGACTTCTTGCCGCCCTCGCCTTCGTGATCGTCGCGGTTGCGGGATGTGGTTCGCAGGCGGACGAGTTCGTCACCAAAGTTCGCGCCGAAGCAACCGAGAAATGCAACGAAGGCAACCAGGCGGCCTGTCACACGATCGTGCAGGCGCTCAGCGACACCAAGGTCGCGATCGAATCGACCGCGCCGATACCCGTCGAAACGCCTGCCTGTAACGCCGGCCAGCAGGACGCGTGCGAGCAGATGGCGGTGCTGCATAGCGAGCTGAGCGCGTGGTGCTCGATCGGGAACGCGCAGGCGTGCGCGGCGGTCAACACCGGTCCGTGGCCGACGAAATGGGACGAGCCGGCGCTGGTTGACGCGGCCAAGATGTCGTGTCTCGCCGGCAGGTTCAAAACCGACTCGAGTACATGCCGGGCGCTGGAGATGCTGGACTGACTACTGGCGCTCTTCGAAGCCGAGCGAAATCATCATCTCGTGCAGCGATTGATCGACTTCCAGGTAGTCGGTAAGCGAGACATAGACGTGGCATCCGCGGCTGCGCTCGGCACTGCCGGGAATCTCCGCGATTTTTATCACTCGATCGGCGTTGATCATCACCGGCTTGTCTTTAATCGTTACGCGCAGCCACATATCCCGCCACCTTCTCGCCAGCCGATTTTAATACTCAGGTTTGAAATCGAAATGATGGATCGCTTCGATGAAGCGGATGGTGCGCGTCTTCGAGCGCATCACGACGCTGTTGGTGGTCGCGCCGCCGGAGAAAAAGCGCACGCCGCGCAGGTAATCGCCGGTGGTCACGCCGGTCGCCGCGAACATCACGTTGTCGCCCGCGAGCTCCTCGAGCGTGTAGCGATGCTTGAGATCCATGATGCCCATCGCGAGGCACGCTTCCGCTTCTTCGGAGTTGCGCGGCACGAAGCGGCATTGCATCTCGCCACCGGCCGAACGAATCGCGGCGCCTGCGAGCACGCCCTGATGCGCACCGCCAATTCCGATGAGCATGTCGATTTCGCTTTCGGGACGCGTGGTCGCGATCGCGGCCGACAAGTCACCGGCCGAGATTATCTTGATGCCGGCGCCGGCGCGGCGCACTTCATTGATTAGCTTTTCATGGCGCGGACGATCGAGGATCGCGACGCGCAAATCCTCGACGTAAACTTTTTTCGCTTCGGCCAGTGCCTTGAGATTGTCGGTCGGCGAGCGGTCGATGTCGATCACGCCGCGGCCGAGCGGTCCGCACGCAACCTTGTCCATGTAAGTGTCGGGGCATCGCAGGATACGTCCGCGCTCGGCCAGCGCGACGCATGACAACGCGTTGGGGCCGCCGGTGGCGCAGATGATCGGACCTTCGATCGCGTCGAGCGCGACGTCGATTTCGGTGCCCGCGCCGGTGCCGACGATTTCGCCCTCGTAGAGAAACTCGGCGTCGCCCTCTTTGCCCTCGCCGATCACGATTTTGCCGTCCATCGCGACCGAGTTCAGCGTCTTGCGCATCGCGTCGCACGCCGCCCGATCCGCCATCCGCTCGTCGCCCTTGCCGATGAAACGCGCCGCCGCCAGCGCCGCCGCTTCGGTCGCGCGTACAACTTCGAGGGCAAGATTCCGCTCCATCCAGGGCCTCCGCGGTCAGTTCGAGGTAGTCTTCAAGGGACCGCCGAACAGCGATTCTATCAGGTGATAGCCGTCGCCGACGAGTACGCCAGTCGCGGTGCCTTCATCTTCGGTATAGCGATGCGGCGCGCCGCCGCCCGACTTGAATTGCGCCGAGGTCATCAGCGCGAACGGCACCGGCTCCGGCGAATGGGTCTTGAGCTGGCTCGGCGTCGCGTGATCAGGCATCAGCAGGATCGCGAAATCGCCAAGCACGCCAAGCCCCGCGAGCATCGGGCCGATAATCAACTCGTCGATACGCTCGATCGCTTCCTTTTTCAGATCGGCGCGGCCCATGTGACCGGCCTCGTCGGGCGCCTCGATATGCAGCAGCAGGAAGTCGCGCGACTTGAGCGATTCGAGACCGTAGCGCGCCTTCGCGCCGTAATCGGTATCGAGAAATCCGGTGGCGCCGGGCACCTTGATCAAATTCAGTCCGGCCAGACGGCCCAGCCCGTTGACCAGATCGACGGCGGAGATCACCGAGCCTTCGACGCCGAAACGCTCCTTGAGCGTCGGCACCGACGGCCGCGTGCCCTGCCCCCAGAACCAGGCTGACGTTGCTTCGGCCTTGCCGGCGGCGCGGCGGGCCTTGTTCACCGGATGATCGCGAAGAATCTCCCGCGAGCGGCGCATCAGGTCGCGCAGCAAATCGGCGCCCGCGCCTTTCGGCAGATGCTCCTCGACGGGCTTGCCCGTGATGTCGTGCGGAGGCGTCAGATGCGTCGTCGCGACGCCGCCGCGCCACATCATCAGATGCCGGTAGCTGACGCCGTTGAAAAACTCGATCCCGTCGCCCGCCAATGTTTTGCGCAGGTCGGCGACGAGCAGCGCGGCTTCCTCGCTGGTGATATGGCCCGAGGTGAAATCGTTCATGATCATCGCGCCAGCGTCGCCCGGCGTCAGCGACACGAGATTCATGCGGAACACCACGTCGCCCGGCCCCATCGCGATGTTCATGCTCGCCGCTTCGATCGGCGCGCGACCCGTGTGGTACTTCGCCGGGTCGTAGCCGAGCATCGTCATGGTGCCAACGTCGCTGCCCGACGGCATGCCCTTGGGAATCGTCGCGACCATCCCGAGCGTCCCGCGCGTCGCGAGCAGATCCATGTTGGGCTTGTGCGCCGCCTGAAGCGGCGTCTTGCCGCCGAGCTCGTCGCACGCCCAATCCGCCATGCCGTCGCCGTGTATGATGATGTACTTCATCGAGCTGACTACTCGCGCTCCAGGATTTTCAGCACTTTCGCGATGTCGGGCTCTACCACGATCGTGTTACTTAAATTTTTCAGCGCCGTGTCGGGATCCTTGAGGCCGTGACCGGTGAGCGTGCAGACGACGACCGAGCCCGGCTTGAGTTGCCCCGCCGCTGCGTATTTCAGCAGTCCCGCGACCGACGCCGCCGACGCCGGCTCAGCGAAAATACCACCGGTCGCGATCAGCCGGTACGCCGCGAGAATTTCCGAATCGGTGACCATATCGATGATCCCGCCTGATTCGTCGCGAGCGGTGGTTGCGCCCTTCCAGCTCGCGGGATTGCCGATTTTGATCGCCGTCGCCACGGTATGCGGATCGTCAATCGGATGGCCGACGACAATCGGCGCCGACTCGGCCGCCTGGTAGCCCATCATCTTCGGGATGCGCTCGCTCAACCCAACCGATTTGTATTCCTGGTAGCCCGCCCAGTACGCCGTGATATTGCCGGCGTTGCCGACCGGCAGAAAATGATGCGTCGGTGCGTCGCCGAGTTGGTCGCAAATCTCGAACGCCGCCGTCTTCTGCCCCGCGATTCGATCGGGATTGACGCTGTTCACCAGCCGAATCTTGACCGGATCGCGCTCCGCCACGTCGCGCACGACCTTCAGACAGATGTCGAAGTTGCCGATCACCTCGAGCACGCGCGCGCCATGCATCACGCTTTGCGAGAGCTTGCCGAGAGCCACCGCGCCCTTCGGGATCAGCACGAACGCCTTCAGCCCGGCGCGTCCCGCGTAGGCCGCCGCCGACGCCGCCGTGTTGCCGGTCGAGGCGCAGATGACGGCGCGAGCGCCCTCGCCCAGCGCCTTGGAGATCGCGAGCGTCATGCCGCGATCCTTGAACGAGCCGGTCGGGTTGGCGCCCTCGAACTTAAAGTAAACCTTGATGTTTAATCCGAGCCGCTCGGCGATCGCCGGCGCCTCGATCAGCGGCGTGTTGCCCTCGTTCAGCGTGACGATCGGCGTCGAATCCGTCACCGGCAGGAAGCGCCGGTAATGCTCGATGAGCCCGGGCCAATGAAACAGCCGCCGATCTTTCGAACCGCTCTTCGAGTCTGACGCCATCGCCTAAAGCTTCTCCTCGATTCGGATAAACGCGGGTGCCGATTGCACGATTTTCTTCCTGCGAATCTCCGCCAGCGCGCGTTTCAAGCTGCGCTCGGGCGCCTCATGCGTCCGCATTATCACCGGCACCTCGCGCGCCTTTCCGCGATCCTTCTGGATCACCGACGCGATCGACAGCCCATGCTTGCCGAGCACCGACGCAATCGCGCCGAGCACTCCCGGCTTATCCCGCGCCGTGAACCGCAGGTAATACTCGCATACCACGTCGTCCATCGGCTTGACACTGGCGCCCTTCATCAGGCGAATCGGAAATCCAAACGCGTGCGTGCGCGCCGAGCCTTCAGCCAGGCGATGCCGCGCGATTTCGAGTATGTCCGCCATCACCGCCGTCGCCGACGGCATCTCGCCCGCGCCGAGCCCGGAATACATTGTCGCGCCGAGCGCGTCGCCGTGGATATAGATCGCGTTGTACGCGCCGCCGACGCCCGCCAGCAGATGGCGCTGCGGGATCATCGTCGGATGCACGCGCGCCTCGATTTTGCCGTCGTCATCCTTGCCAATCGCGAGCAGCTTGATCACGCATCCGAGCTCGCGCGCGTACTCGATATCCGACCTGCGTGATTCGCGTGATGCCTTCGGTGTAAATCTGCGCGGGTTTCACGAGCACGCCGAACGCCAGCGTCACCAGCAGGCAAAGCTTGTGCGCCGAGTCATGCCCCTCGACATCGGTCGCGGGATTCGCCTCGGCCAGTCCCTTTTTCTGCGCATCCGCGAGCGCGGTGCCGAACTCGACGCCGCTCTCCGTCATCGTAGTGAGAATCGAGTTGCAGGTACCGTTGACGATTCCGTAAACAGCGCGCTGCCTGTCTCCCGCGAGCGCCTCGCGCAGCGTGCGGATGATTGGCACACCGCCGCCGACGCTCGCCTCGAAGCCTACCGCGAGACCGCGCTTGCCGGCCTCGCGAAAAATCTCACCGCCATATTCCGCGAGCAGCGCCTTGTTGCCGGTCACGACATCTTTGCCCGCTCTGAGCGCCTGCATGATCAACGCGCGCGCCGGATCGCGTCCGCCGAACAGCTCGACGACGATATCGATATCGGCACGCGTCACCGCCGCGGCCGCATCGCGCGTGATCAGCTTCGCCGGCAGTCCAGGCACCTCCGAGGGCTTGAGGCTTCGATCGGCGACGACTGCGAGCTCGAGCGGCGCGCCGAGGATACGCTCGTATTTGTCGGGATTGCGCAGCAGCAACTTCACCACGCCGCCGCCGACGGTTCCGCATCCCAGCAGGGCAATCCGTACCGGTTTCAATTTCTCCCCGATGCTTTCGCGAATGCGCTCAGGAGCCGCTGGCCGCGCGGATCGGAATTGCAGGATGACCGGCGCGCAGCGCGTGACGAATTCCGCGGAGCGCCTGGCGCGTGCGATGCTCGTTTTCGATCAGCGCGAAGCGCACGAAGCCGTCGCCGTCCTGGCCGAAGCCGATACCCGGCGAGACCGCGACCTTGGCCTCGGCGAGCAGGAACTTGGCGAACTCGAGCGAGCCCATCGCGCGGAACGGCTCCGGAATCGGCGCCCACACGAACATCGTCGCCTTGGGCTTCTCGACCGGCCATCCGGCGCGATTGAGTCCCTCGACCAGCACGTCGCGCCGATTCTTGTAGGTCGCGTTGATCTGGGCGACGCAATCCTGCGGCCCGTTGAGCGCCGCGATCGCCGCGACCTGCACCGGCGCGAACATCCCGTAGTCGAAGTACGATTTCAGCCGCCCCAGCGCCGCGATCATCTCGCGATTGCCGACCGCGAAACCGACCCGCCATCCCGGCATGTTGTAGCTCTTCGAGAGCGTGAAGAACTCGACGCCGATATCTTTCGCGCCCGGCACCTGCATCATCGACGGCGCCTTGTAGCCGTCGAAGCACAGGTCGGCGTACGCGAAATCCTGCGCGACCATGATGTCGTTTTCGCGCGCGAACTCGACCACGCGCTGCATAAAATGCAAATCGACCGTCGCGGTGGTCGGGTTATGCGGGAAGTTCATGATGAGAAACTTCGGCCGCGGCCAGCATCGATTCACCGTCGCCATCAGCTCGTCGAAAAATTCCTCGCCGCGGCGAATCGGCACGCCCTGCACCTGCGCGCCCGCAATGATGCATCCGTATTGATGAATCGGATAGGTCGGCGTCGGCGCGAGCACCACGTCGCCCTGGTCGAGAATCGCCAGCGCGAGATGCGCGATGCCCTCCTTCGAGCCAATCGTGACGATCGCTTCCGAATCGGGATCGAGCTCGACGCCGTAGCGCCGCTTGTACCAATCGCAAATCGCCAGCCGCAGCTTGTACACGCCGCGCGAGACCGAGTAGCGATGATTGGCGTTCTTGGTGGCGGCCTCGACCAGCTTCGCCACGATATGCGGCGGCGTCGGCTCGTCGGGATTTCCCATCCCGAAGTCGATTATGTCCTCACCGGCGCGCCGCGCCTGCAGGCACAATTCTCCGATCGCGTTGAAGACGTAGGGTGGCAGCCGCTTGATTCGTGGGAAATCCATCGAGCTATAAGTTTTAACGGACGCCCGCCGACGCCGCTAGTAGGGATGAGGAAATAGGAACTTAATTGTGATGAAACCCTCCGCGGGTTTCACGCTTCCGCGGCAAGGGTGACCCCTGCACCCAGTATTTAAAGAGAAGATGCGGGACTGCGTCGCTGTTAGAACTTTTCGGGTAGGAGGACCGCGCCACCTCTCTGCCTCTGTTCCCCCTTTCCGCGTCGGAAAGGGGGTGAGGGGGATAGGACGACACGATCCCGACGAAACCTCCGGTTCCCCTTCCCGCTCGGGAAGGGGTTAGGGGTTAGGTTCTTTGGATCCTTCGCGAGTCGCGCCGTGTCACTTCGCCGAACCTGCCAGCGCGACTTCCGCGACTTCGCGGCGGCGCGTTGCCCAGTACACTGGCGCCGCGCACAGCGAGATCAGGCCTGCGATTTGCCATTCGAACGGGATGCCCGCCGTGTCGGCGATTCGGCCGGCGAACAGCAGGCCGATCGAGCCGCCCATCGTCTCGAAGGTGCTCCGGAATGACAGCAGCGTCGCGCGATTGCCAGATTCGAGCTGCTCGTTGAACCAGCTCTGCACCAGCGGCATCATCGCGCCCGTGAACAGGTTCATGATGAACAACATCGCGAGCGAGACCGCCGGGCGTCCGCCGAAGAGCCCCGCCAGGAACAGCATCGCACTCGCCGCGATCACCAGCATGCTGACCCGCGCGGCGCGCTGCGTTTCATCGACGATGTATCGCGCGCTGACTTCCGCGCCGATAAGGCGCGCGGTCGAAAGGCCGCAGTAGATCCATCCGATAATCCAGACGCCGACCGCCAGGCTCTGGTTGAACATGATCGGCCACGAAATCCAGTACGGCGCCCATGCCGCGACCGTGATCGCGCCCGCCGCACTCAGCATCATCACGGTCGGCGTGCTCAAGCCCGAGCGCACGCCCTCGGTGATTCGGGCCGCGACCTGCACCGGGATTTCGGCGACGCGGGTTTTCACCGCGCGCGGACGCTCGTCATGCATCAGGAGTGCGCCGACGACGCCGGCGATCACGTAGCCGCCCGCGCCCAGCAGCCACGGCCACGCGATGTTCAGGTCGGCGACGTACGCGCCGATCATCGCCGAGCCCATGAAGCCAAGCGTCGTGAGTTGCGAGATGCGCGAGAACAGCCGGTCCTTGAGGCCCTCGTAGCCGGCGTCGTCGAGCGCATCGACGCCCCACGCGTCAATCGCGCCGTTGCCGAAGGTCGTGCCGATACCGTCGATACTCTCGGCGATGAGGAACACATAGTAATGATGCGCGACGAAATAGAGGATGAACGCGATCACCCGCAGCGACGCGCCGAGCACGTACGATCGGCGCCGGCCGAGGAGGTCGGCGAAGGCGCCGGTCGGCACGTCGGTCAGGAACAGGACCAGGAAGTAGGTCGCGAGAACGCTGTTTATCTGGAACTGGTCGAGGCCGCGCGAGTGCAGGAAGATCGGATAGACGCCGAACAGGAAGCCGCCGGCGAACGAGTACAGTCCCCATACCGTGTAGTAGCGGCGAGTGATATCGCGAATTGTCGGAGCATGAGGTCGTACGATTTCCACCGAAAATTTCCCACCCGGTTTCGCGCGCCAAAAGCAAAAGCCCCGGGGCTCGCAAGCGCCCGGGGCTTTTTAGAGCCAAGTATCAATGTCCGTCTCAATTCAGGAGGACCTTCATTGAATTGGGGACTCGACGTACATTACCACTCGGCTTCATGAACCACAGATTATTCCGCTGACCGGCTATCAGTCAAGCGGCTTGTAGCAAGACAAAACAAGCGGTCCGGTTCTCAAAATCGCCCGCATCACGTAGCATTTGAATGTCCGAATTCTTCGCATGAGCAATCCCAGCCTCGACCGCAGCTTCGGTTTTCCCGCCGACGTGCCCGAACCCGGCCTCGCGACGCGCGCCTGGCGCTTCTCCAACGTCGTGTGGCTCGCGGCGTACGTGTACGCGGGCTACAAAGGCACGCAGCTTTGGACCCGCTTCATCAGCGATAGCAACAAAGCCGAGCTCTTCCGGCGCCAGGATCTGCGCGCCGCGCAAGCGCTCAACCGCACCGCGCTGCGGCTCGAAGGTTTGCTGATCAAAGCATGCCAGTTTATCGCTACTCGCGCCGACGTGCTGCCCGACGAATGGGTCTCGACGCTGTCGGGCCTGCACGATCGCGTGCCGCCGCGTCCGTTCACGATGATCCGCGAACAGGTCGAGCGCGAACTCGGCCGCCCGCTCGCGGCGGTTTACGCCGAGTTCGATCCGGCGCCGCTGGCGTCGGCGTCGCTCGCGCAGGTGCATCAGGCGCGCCTGCACGACGGCCGTCGATGCGCGGTGAAGGTGCAGTATCCCGGTATCGACGGCATCGTGCGCGCCGATCTGCGCAACATGACGACGGTGTTGTATTGGCTGGCGAAGCTCGAGCGCGACTTCGACTATCGAATCCTGATGCGCGAGGCGCTCAAGTACGTCCCGATGGAGCTCGATTTCATCCACGAGGCCGACAACTCCGCGACGATGCGCGCCAACTTCGCCGCGGATTCGATGGTGCTGGTGCCCGAGGTCTATCGCGAATTCACGACGCGGCGCGTGCTCACGATGGAACTGGTCGAGGGGATAAAGATCACCGACATCGAAGCGCTCGAGCGCGCGGGGATCGACAAGCACGCGGTCGCGCAGAAGCTGACCGAGATTTTTTGCGACCAGGTTTTGCGCGACGGTTTTTTTCACGCCGATCCGCATCCCGGCAACATCCTGATTCAGCCCGGGCCGCGAATCGTGCTGCTCGACTTCGGCCTGGCCAAGGATTTCCCGCCGGCGTTCCGCGACGGCATCGTGCGGCTGACGTTTTCGATCCTCACGGCGAATCGCGACGGCATCATCGCCGCGTTCCAGGAACTGGGCTTCCGCACCCGCAACGGCAATCCCGACACGCTGCTCGCGTTCGCCGATTTGTTTCTCGGCAGCACCATCAAGTCGAAGAAGGCGTACGCCGACAAAGATCTCATCGAGCAGTTCAACGAAGAGCTGCCGCGCGCGATCCGCGCCAACCCGGTGGTCGAAGTTCCCGCCGACGTGCTGCTGGTCGGCCGCATGATGGGTCTGCTGAGCGGGCTGGGCAAATCGCTCGACTCGCAAGTCGATCTGTTCACGACCATCATGCCGTACGCGCAACGCCTGATGATGGCGCTGCCACCGACCGTCTCATCCGACGCAGCAGCGAACATTCCAGCCGGCAAGTAGGACCAATCGGTTCCGTCGCGTAGATCACCAGTCCTTGACCCGAAGAAAAATCCGACCTAAGAGCACGCCTGAGACGTCTGGAGCAGGTGTACACAACATTGATAGCCGCCGTCGCGGCACTGGGCGGCCTTTTGTTCGGCTTCGATACCGGCGTGATTGCGGGTGCGATGCTCTTTATCGTGCCCGACTTCCATCTCGGTCCCGCCGAGCAGGGGCTGGTGGTCAGCGCCGTGACTTTTGGGGCATTGTTCGGAGCACTGGCCGGTGGAACTTCCTCTGACAGGTTCGGCAGACGCTGGACCAACATCGCCGCCGGATTGAGCTTCGTCGCAGGTTCAGTTTTCTCGGCGCTCGCCCCCAACGTTGACGTTCTAATCGCCAGTCGCGTCCTCATCGGACTGGCAATAGGGCTTACGTCAGTGGCGGCGCCGATGTATATCGCCGAGCTGTCGCCGGCGCGCAATCGCGGCAAGCTGGTATCGCTTTTTCAACTGGCGATCACCATTGGAATCCTGGTCTCCTACATTGTCGATCGCGCTTTGGCGCCCGAGCATGCGTGGCGCTGGATGCTGGGGCTCGCGTGCATCCCCGGCGCGCTGCTGGTGCTCGGAATGATCGCGATGCCTGAGTCGCCGCGATGGCTCCTGAAAAGCGGGGCCGAAAAGGCCGCGCGGCAGGCACTTTCGCTGGTGCGGTCTGCGGACGAAGTCGAGCCGGAGGTGCAGGAAATCCGCGAAGACCTCGCACGCAATCAGCCGGCTGCGTGGAGCGAGCTGTTGATGCCCGCACTCCGTCCGGCGCTGATGGTCGGCATCGGGCTTGCGGTTTTTCAACAAGTGACCGGAATCAACACGATCATTTATTACGCTCCTCAGATCTTTCAGAAAGCCGGCCTCGACAGCGCGACCACTGCCTTGGCGGCAACTGCCGGAATCGGGGTGGTTAACGTACTCTCTACGCTGATCGCGATCTGGCTGGTCGATCGCGTCGGCAGAAAGCCACTGCTCGTTGCCGGACTCGTTGGGATGACAATCAGCCTGGCCGCGCTCGGCGCTGCTCAGCATTTCGGATCGACATTCGACGTTAACCAATCCTGGGTTGCGCCAATTACCGTCGGATTCATTGGACTCTACATCGTCTGTTTCGCCTTCTCGCTTGGGCCGGTCGTATGGCTGATGATTTCGGAAATTTTTCCGAACCGGGCGCGGGCCCGAGCTGCCGGGGTCTCGACGGCCGCCAACTGGACCGCGAACTTTCTCGTCAGCCTTTCGTTCCCGGTGATGCAGGCGATGCTGGGACCTTCGCTGTGGTTCGTTTACGCGGCGATGGGTGTGGCGGCATTCATCTTCGTCATCGGCTGGGTTCCTGAAACCAAGGGAAAGTCACTCGAGGAAATTTCACGCCAGTGGCGGCGCGCATCTACCAGCACAGTCGTGAATCAGTAGCCGTGAATAGGTTGATCCGCAGATCACTTGTTGTCGGTTTCGCGCTCATCGCGGTTCTTTCAGCAGTGCAAGCGCAGGCGCAGACGTTCTCAACCCCTTGGATGCACGCGACCAACCAGGATTGGGCTACCGAATGGGGCATACTCGATCCTCAGATTTTATTCCTGCCCGGATCCTGGGTTCAGCTAAACGGGGCGACGGGAAATTGGGACGGACTGCGCACGGACCTCTCAGACGCTGGCGTTTCTGCTTTCGGCTCCTACGTGAGCGAATCCGCCGGCAACCCCGTCGGCGGAGAAGTGCACAAGTTCCGCTACACGCACAACATCGCGCTCGGCATCGCATTGGATCTCCAGAGACTTCTCGGCCTCCGCGATACCTACTTTTTAGCGTCAGCCTCGGAACGCACCGGCAACAGTCTTTCAAACGACATCCCGAACACTCTTCAGGTCCAGCAGATTTTCGGACATCAAACGATTCGACTGGTGAACCTCGCGGTTGAACACCGGTTTTTCGATAAGAAGCTCGACGTCGTTGCCGGCCGCATCAACGCACTCGACGACTTCGCGACATCGCCCTATTACTGTTTCGCGCAAAACCTCGGCTTCTGCGGCAATCCGCTGAGTATTCCGACCAACGCCAACGTGCCGAGCTACCCGGGCGCGGCTTGGGGAATTCGAGGGCGCTATCAAGCCACGCCCGAGTTCTACTCGATGACGGGTGCATACAATACGTACCGCGACTTTCGCAGCGACAAGTTCCACGGCGTTGATTTCAGCCTGCGGCATAATTCGGGCGTCGCGATCATGGAGGAGCTGGGCTATTCGCCCAAACCGATGCGAGACCTCGGATTTCCGGGGACCTACAAGCTCGGCGGGCTCTACGATTCCGAACCACGGCTGCAATTCAGGACCGGACAGATGCGTGGCGGAACATGGCAAATGTATGTGACAGGCCAGCAGCGCCTTCTTCCGCGGCCCGAGGGCGCGACCAATCCTCACCAGGGTCTGTGGAGTTTCCTCGCCTTCTCGTATGCACCGCCAAAGATGAACACCGATGAGTATTTCTGGGATGCGGGGCTGCTGTATTTCGGGTTGATTCCGCACCGGCCCTACGATGAGTTAGGCCTGTTCGGAGTCTGGGGCCAGTTCTCGAGCGATCTGCGCGACGCGCAACGCGCGGCTCACGAGCCGGCCCAAACGCATGAAGCGATCGTCGAGGCTAACTACATGTACAACCTGACCCCATCACTGACGGTGCAACCGGATATACAGGGCGTCTTCCGGCCGAACGGCACCGGCCTGATCAGCGACACGCTGGTTCTCGCCGTGCAAGTGACGATTGCTCTTTAGCGGACGCGCGTTGTCGATTGATCTGCGCGGCGCGCTGGACGACTCGGCGCGCGCGTAATACTTTCCTTTACCGTGATCAACGAAATCGAACAGGTTGCGCTCCGCGCCGCGCGTGCCGCCGGCAGAATTCATCTCAAACGACTCAGCCGAATCACCATCAATCGCAAATCGAACTCGATCGATCTCGTCACCGAAGCCGATCGCGAAGCCGAAGCCGCGATCATCGAAGTGATCCATCGCGCATTTCCGACCCACGCGATCCTCGCCGAGGAAAGCGGCGCCAGCGCGCATCAAAGCGACCATCGATGGATCATCGATCCGCTTGACGGCACCACCAACTTCGCGCACGGCTATCCGCAATTCTGCGTATCGATCGCCTACGAACGGCGCGGCCGCGTGCAGTTCGGCGTGGTCTTCGACGCGCTCAAGAAAGAATGCTTCATCGCGCATCGCGGACAGGGCGCGCGCCTTAACGGCAAGGCGATTCGCGTCAGCGCGACGCCAAATCTCTGCTCCGCCCTGCTCTGCACGGGCTTTGCCTACGACCGCCGCGAGCGCCGGCGTTTTTACCTGGCATTCTGGGAAGAACTGATGACGCGCACTCAAGGCGTGCGCCGCACCGGCTCGGCGGCGCTCGATCTCGCCTACGTCGCCGCCGGACGCACCGATGGATTCTGGGAGTTCGGACTGCGCCCGTGGGACGTCGCCGCCGGCGCGTTGATCGTCGAGGAAGCGCGCGGACGCGTCACCAACATGGACGGCTCGGAGCTCGATCTCGGCGCCATGAACATCGTTGCGACCAACGGGCGGCTCCACGACGAGCTGGTCGAAATTATCGCGCAGACGCGGCCCGAAGCCGACCGCCGCCACGCCGAGATGATGCGCGAGACCAAGGCCTCCGCGTAAGCATGCCTCAAGCGAATACAAAGATTCGGCGCGCCACTCGCGAGGACATCGAGGTTCTCGGTGACATTTGTTACCGCGCGTTTTGCACGGTGGCCGACGAGCACAACTTTCCGCACGAATTTCCCGCGCCCGAGGCTGCCGACGGCGTCGTCCGCAGCATGGTTTCAACGGCCGGCATTTACGGAATCGCCGCGGAGCTGAACGGACGCGTCGCCGGCAGCAACTTCATGGACGAGCGCTCGACGATTGCCGGCATCGGTCCCATCAGCGTCGATCCCGAGGTGCAGAACAGCGGCGCCGGGCGCGCGATGATGCAGCACATGCTCGACCGCGTCGCCGTCAATCGAATCCCCGGCGTCCGGCTGGTGCAGACCGCCTATCACAATCGCTCGCTCAGCCTGTATTCAAAGATCGGCTTCGAAATCCGCGAGCCGCTGTCCGTGATGGTCGGCGCGCCGATTGGCGAGTCTATTTCCGGCTACAAGGTTCGCGCCGCCACCGACGCCGACCTCGACGCATGCAACCGGCTGTGCGTCAGTGTGCATGGACACGATCGCGGCGGCGAATTGCGCGGCGCTATCCAGGGCGGGACGGCCGCAGTCGTCGAGCATCTCGGGCGCATCACCGGCTACGCGAGCGCAATCGGCTACGCCGGCCACGCAGTCGGCGAATCGAACGAGGAACTGAAAGCGTTGATTTCGGCGGCGCCGGAATTTCTCGGATGCGGCCCGCTGATCCCGTCGCGCAACGGTGACTTGCTCCGATGGTGCTACAGCAAGGGCCTGCGCCTGATGCAGCAGATGACGCTGATGACCGTCGGCCTCTACAACGAGCCGCGCTCCCCGTTCATCCCGTCGATTTTGTACTGACTAGCGCCGCGCGATGAACAATCCGGAATCTTTCGTCATCCGGATTTCGCCGTGCTTTGCGATTTCGTTCTCGACGTGTGTGCGCAGGGCGGCGATCTGTTCGTCGCTGACTCGGGTGCGCACGCGCATCGAGCAGATGTAGTCCATCAACGGCGCAGCTTCGGTAATCACCAGCGAGTCGGGATAGCGTTCGAGCTTGACCTCACTGAACGCGCCCCGCATGTAGGCCTCGCCGCTCTCGAGGCCGAAACGCGCGGTCGATTCCGTCATTCGCGGAATCGAGAAGAAGCGCGCCGCAAGTTCGTCCATCTCCTTCATGTTCGCGAGTCCCATCGTCGCCGCGTAGCAGACGCCCGACGGCTTGAGCACGCGCCGAACCTCGCCGAGCGCGCGCGGAATGTCCGGCACGTGATAGAGCATGTGGTTCGCGATCACGGCGTCGAACGATTCGTCGCGAAACGGTATCGCCTGCGCGTCGGCCTGCATGTAGCTGAACGAATGCCCGAGCTGCGTGAGGCTGGCGCGCGTCTCGCGAAGCATCCCGTCCGACATGTCGGTGAGAATCACGCGCCATCCGCCCGGAACCTGCGGCCGGCCGCGCCACAACAGGCCGGTGCCGCAGCCGACTTCGAGCACGCGCGCGTTATCCGGCAGCTGAATCCGATCGAACATCCAGCGCATCTGCCCGTAGCGATTGGTGCTGAAGCGCTGATGCAGCCGGATGCGCGCCGACAGATTCGAGCCGTCCTTATACTGCTCGCGCAGAAGCCGCGCGGAGTCGATGCTGGTGTCGGTCGCCATCGCGACTATGTTGCCGCGCGCGCGCCGCGAGGATCAACCGCCGCTCGCTTGTCCGCCGCGTATCGAGGGTGTAGTTCTGTCGATTGCCGCACGCCGCGCCCCGGTAGTGAAAAGGACATCACGGAGGTCTCCGGAACCTCAGGTCCGGGTTCGATTCCCGGCCGGGGCATTCAATCGATAGCCCGCTACTGCGAAGCCGCGAGCGCATCAGCGATCGTCTTCAAAGGCAGGATTAGCTTCAGAGGATCGTCGAGAAGCCGCACCGCTCCGAAGCGTTCGTACCACTCGGCAGCGCGTTCGCTTTTCGCGTCAATTGCGAGCGCTACGCCTCCAACCTCGGCGGCGACCGAGAGCGCGCGTCTGCCGGCTGCGAGCAAGAGTTCTCCACCCAATCCGCGACCCTGACATGCTCGGCTGACGGCTAGCCGCGCGAGGCGGAACACGGGCACTTCGTAGCGGCCGAGTCGTCGAGTTATGGCGGTTGGGACCTTCGCAAATTCAATTGCGCCCGGACTGAGCGTGTAATAGCCCAGGATGCGGGCAGCGCCGTCCGGTGACGCCGCCACAAAAGTCTTGGCGCCGCCGGATTCGTGATTTTGCCGCGCGTAGCGCCGTAAGTACTCGTTGAGTTCCTGAGAGCCGCAATCGAAATGCTTGCGATCGTGGCGGCGGCTGATTGCTTCCTCACGCCAGACGATTCTAGCGCTCACGTTTCGCGAGCCGTCCGGCCGCGGCGATCAGCGCTGCCGTGGGCTTCGGCGGCTTCTCCAACAATTGCAACACGCGCTTCGAATCACGCTGCGAAAGCACGATGCGCTCGGACCGCTCGACCACGCCGCGCGCGGCCGGGAGCACGTTGCGCATGATGAACCGTGTAATGTCGAGCTGTTCGTGCGCCGCGGCCTCAGAAATGAGCTGCTTTTCCTCGCGGGTAGCGCGCAGTTCGATCCGATCAGTTCGAGTAGCCGCGGTTGCCATCACTCGCCCTCACTATTCCTTTCCGGCCTTGCAGGGTAGCGCACGTACGACGTGCGTACAACATTCGCGCACTTTGCTACTCGTCTGCCGCGGCGGTCCCCTTCAACGACTCGCTTCTTCCTTCCAGACCAATGCGTCGAGCGACCATGCGCCGCCCCCGACGCTCAGCAGGAACAGCAGGCACATCGTCATCGCGAAGTCCGTCCGCGCGTCGCTCACCATGAACCAGAAGCCCTGCCCGGGATGGGACAGCTCGGGAATCTTGGTGGTTGCGACAGCCGTAAGGATTACGATTAGCAGGGGGATGCTCGCGAGCCTGGTCAGCAGCCCGACGAGGACTAGCAATCCACAGACGATTTCGAAGGCGCCCGTGAAGTGCGCGGTAAATTCCGGCAGCGGAAACCCGATCCGCGTAAACCGCATCACACCCATGTGCGGATCGAGGAACTTCAGAATCCCCTGCGTAAAGAAAATCAGACCGACCGCCGCGCGGATGAGTGCGATGCTCCGACTGTCTGACGAAGGCCACGAGAGTGATCTAAACCAGCCCATCCTGATGCTCGATTTCCCTGCAATCTTTCCGCCAGCTTGATTGTACTCGTGTCCTCGGGGGATCCTGGCTGTTGCGCGACAGCTTCGACACTCGCTGGCTGATGCTTCCGTCCGCCTCATGCTGAACGCAGACGGCCCTGCGGTCATTCAGTATCGCATCGAGGCGCGATCCGGACTCATCCCGCTCCGATACATAAAGTAGATTTTCGTTACTTCTTCGCCATTTTACAGTGAGTAGGTAAATCTTACTATCTGTGTATATCTATGAGCACCTGATTTGTCTCTTAAGGACGTTATGGCATCCTATACCGCTCATGTCATCTTTAGTCTTGCTTTAAGCCGTGTCCACCGTCAAAATCAGCAGGATGAAAGATGACTCCACAGACCAGACGGATTTTATCCCGAGCGAAGAACGCGCGATCCTCGACGAGATTCGAAACGACCGCGAACTCATCCACCGCCTCGGTATCACTTCTCAGGAGCTCGAGGCGCTGTCGAAATGCGCGCTGTTGGGAACTCTGACCTGCAAGCAGGATATGCTTTTTATCCTGCGCCAGGTTCGCGAGGCGACCAACTCCACGATTGATCAACCGACCGTCTTTCCAAAGCCCGCCGAGATGCTCGACGACCCGGACCCCAGACCCGACCTTCGCCGCAAGCCGGCTCAAGCTGCGCCGATAATCCTCCCGAATGTGAGTTCGCGCGAAGAAGTCGTTCGCCGTCCCATTCCCGCGCGCTTCGTCATCATCTTCTGGATGGTGGTGCTGGTCGTAGGGCTTGTCTGTAGCGGCATCGTCATAATGTCGCGATTCGGCGACGGATTCATGACCCGCATCGCCGCGCCGGTCAGTCAGGCTCCGGCTCCGATTGCCTGGTACAGTAACTTCGACCACCTCAACGTGCTGCTTTTCTGGGAACTTCTGTTGGTGGGAGCCATCGCGCTTGTGATGTTCCTCAAATCGCAACGAGATTCCCGCCGCTTCAAGGTTCGACCGGGCCGCAGCGTCCGCTAACCCGATCCGCCGCCCGTCGCGAGGTCGGCCAGAACGTCGCCAAACTGCTCTCGGGCCTGCGCATCGACAAGCAGGGGTGACCCGTGCACCCGGTGAAAGATGCCTTGGGGCGCGACGCGATCCGATGCTAGATTGCGCGGACGAGGGGTCGCGGCGATGGAATATCGAATTACGCCTGGCAGATTGGAGATCGGCAAGTTCTCGCTCTACTACGAGCGGGTTGGCGCCGGCGCGCCGATTGTTTTTCTGCACGGGCTCGGCGGCAACCATCTGTCGTGGTGGCAGCAGGTCCCCTACTTCATGCGCTCCTTCGAGTGCGTCACCGTCGATCAGCGCGGCTTCGGTCTGTCGTCCGATCCCGACGACCTGTTCAATCGCGCGCACGCAAGCGACCTCGGCGCGCTGCTCGACCATCTGAAAATCGACAAGGCTGTGCTGGTCGGCCAATCGATGGGTGGATGGACGATTGTCGGCTACGCCCTCGAGCATCCGGAGCGCGTCGCCGCGATGGTGATGGCGGATACGCCGGGCGGAATTTTCACGCCCGAGATGAAGTTCGAGGCGCCGCGCGCGCCGCTACCTGTCGATGCGTCGCCGCCGATCGGATCGTTGCCGACGTATGCGTCCGATTATTTCGCACGGCGTCCCGAGATGGCTTTTCTGTACGAAGAGATTCGGATTCACGGCGCGCGCCCGCCCGCCGACGCCAGCATCCGGCTGCTCGGCCTGCGCTACGATCTCGCGGCAGTGAAGAATCGCCTGACGATGCCGATACTGTGCATGGTCGGCGCGGAAGATACTCTGATCCCGCCCAAGATCGTCAAGGCGCTCGCCGCCGCGCTGCCCAATTCGCGGCTGCGCACGGTGCCCGGCAGCGGCCATTCGATCTATTTCGAGAACGCCGCCGTCTTCAACCAGCTGGTCCGCGATTTCCTGCTGGAGATCGGCTACGCGAAGTAACCGGCGTCACGCGCCAGCGCCGTTCGATTCTCCGAACAGGGTGCGCTGAATCATCGGGAACAAATCGCGCTCTTCGCCGTCGATCAGATCGTCCAGACATACCGCGAAAGCCGTCAGCGCCGTGCCCGCCTTCGTGACCGCTTCGTTGGATCCCGTGATGAACGATGCCGCATCGACGGTTCGCGCCAGCTCGCGCAAGCGGGTGTGCTGCTCGCAAGTGCGCAAGATCAAATCGGGCGGGAAATTCTGCTGCGACTTCATCCACGGCAGCACGACATCCTCTTCGCTGCTGAGGTGACTGGCAATCACCAACTTGATCGAGTTCCACGCTTCCGCCGCCTCCGCGCGCAACATAGTGTCCGCCGGCTGACGCGCAACCACCGCGCCGGCGACCGCCGCGTTGATCAGTCGTTCGCCCAGTTTTGTATCTTCATTAGTCAATCGCGCGAGCGCCGCTTCGACCTGCGCCGAGGCAGTTTTTTGCGCGAGCGGATTGTGATTTTGCCTGTTGAATGACATCGCTTTGTACGTTGCATCGAGCGTGCCATCGAAAAAGCGCAGCTTCGGCGCAACCCCTTCTCGCACAATGAGTAGCGCATTCTCGCATCGCGAACCTTAAATCGCGAAATGAAACGAAATTTACCGAAATTCGTCGAATTGTTAGGTGGGTGCGACAGGACTATACTCGGGCTGATGAGTCGCATCGCAAATGCCCTTGCCGTCTGCGGGCTCGCGGTCGCTCTCGCGGGTTTGTCCGCGTGCATGACGCCGACACAGAACCCGTACGGCACCACCGGTACGTCGAAGGGCACCTCGATCGGGACCTCGACCACTTTCGATTCCGGCTCGCTGCCTCCGCCGTCCAGCGCGGGCACTGTCGCCGGCGGCACGATCGATTCGCCGCAGAGCCAGGGACTCACCGACTATCTGAAGCATCACTCGCTGCCGCTGGTCGGCGCGCGAGTCGTCACCAGTGCGAGCGGCGGCAAGCAGGTTATTCTGTTCGGTTTCGTCGCGAGCGACTTCGGCAAGACCGATGCCGAGCAGAAGGCGCGCCACTATCTGAAGGACTCGTCGCTGGTGGTCGATAACCGGATCAAGATCAGTCCCGAACTCGCGGGCGGCCACGGCAACTCTGCCCCGCCCGCCAATGCGATGCCGACCGACGGGTCCGATCCGTACGCCGCCTCCGGCTCGCTTCAGGATTATCAGAACAACGAGCCACCGGGCGCGCAGGCCTACCAGGCGCAGGGCATGCAACAGCAATATCAGCAATACAACAGCGCACCGCCGAGCATGCTATCGACGATCCTGCCGATGCTGCTCGGTGGCGGCATGACGATCGGCGGCGGCAGCGGCGGCTACGGCGGAGGTTACGGCGGCGGCTTCGGCTCCGGCTACGCGCCGGGCTACGGCAGCTACGGCTATCCGACTTATCCGCCACCGATGCCGAATTCCGGATTTGGCGCGTCCGGATCCCCGTACTGAACCGACCGCGCGTTTTCGCTCTGAGCCGCTATCGCGCGAGCTTGAAGCGCTCGCCCAGGAACACCTGCCGCACCGCGTCGCTGGCGACGATGTCGCGCGGCTCGCCCTCGAACAGAATCTTGCCGGCGTGAATGATGTAGGCGCGATCTATGATCGACAGCGTCGCGTGCACGTTGTGATCCGACATCAGCACACCGATGCCGCGCTCCTTCAGATACGACACCACGCGCTGAATCTCGACCACGGTTATCGGATCGATTCCGGCAAACGGCTCGTCGAGGCACAGGTACACCGGATCGAGCACCAGCGCGCGCGTGATTTCCACGCGCCGCCGCTCGCCGCCCGACAGCACGCCAGCCTTTGACTTCGCCAGGTGCGCGATTCCGAGCTCGTCGAGCAGCGTCTGCAGGCGCGCGTAACGCTCCTCTTCGGTAAGCGGCAGCGTTTCGAGCACCGCCAGCAGATTCTGCTCGACCGTCAGCTTGCGGAAGACGCTCGGCTCCTGCGGCAGGTAAGAAATTCCGCGGCGCGCGCGCTGATAGAGCGGCAGCGTCGTGATGTCCTCGCCGCTGAACATGATGCGCCCCTGGTCGGGCTTGAGCAGTCCCACCAGCATGTAGAAGGTGGTGGTCTTGCCCGCGCCGTTGGGGCCAAGGAAGCCGACCACCTCGCCCGGCTTGACGACGACGTTGACGTTATCGACCACCGCGCGTCCGCCATAGACCTTGATCAGGCCTTCGCCGCGAAGCTCCATCGCTTCGGCTTTGTCGGCCGCGCCGTTGGGCTCGCGGGAATTAATCCTTTCGACTTTCGCCATAGAACGATTATGCACTCAACTCGTCGAGCAGAACGCGCACCAATGGAGTCGATTCAGGCCGCGCAATCGATTTCGGGCCGTCGCCGGCAAGCGGCGCCGCGCACTCGTTGCAAAATTTGGCGCCGGGCTTGCCGCTCGCGCCGCATCGCGGACACTTGGCCGCCATCGGCGAGGCGCATTCGCTGCAGAACTTCGCTCCGGTAGGATTTTCGGCTGAGCATCGCGGACAGTGCATTGGGCTTAAAACTTATCGGCTTTGAGCGGGATATGGAACGCTGCGGCCGCGATTCTCGATGCGATCCTTTCCGCGCTGTGGTAGATTGCGGCGCCATGGCTGACGGGGTCCGGAAAATATATCTGTGCGGTCCGATCATGGATGCGGAGTCCGATCGCGCGGCCAAGGACTGGCGCACGCGCGCAAAGGAGCGGCTGGCCGACCGTTTCATCCTGCTCGATCCGTTGCGGCGCAATTTTCGCGACCGCGAAATCGATTCCGCCAACGAAATCGTCGAGTTCGACTTGCAGGACGTGCGCGACGCAGACATCCTGCTGGTGAATTACTGCAAGCCGTCGCTCGGCACCGCGATGGAAGTCTTTTACGCCGGCCACGATCTCGGCAAGTTCGTGATCGCGTTCAGCCCGTTCAGTTTCGCGGACTCCTCGCCGTGGATGGTGCGTTTCTGCACCAAGATATTGCCCGACCTCGAATCCGCGATTACCTACATCGACCGTCATTTTCCGTGAGGGGAGCGTCAATGATCAAAGGAATGTGTTTCGCCGGCGGCGTCCTTCTGGGCGCCTTGCTCGCATGCGCCGCCTGCTCGCAGACTCCCGCCTACAACACCAGTTCTTATGGGCCGGTTGCGGGAGGTCCCGGCTATTACGGTGGACCTCCGCCCGCGGGCCATCCTGAAATCTCACAAGCGATGAGCGCGCTACAGCATGCGAAGTACGTGCTGCAGGACAAAGCAGTGAGCGACTTTCACGGGCATAAGGCCAATGCGATCGGGTACATCGATAACGCGATCGGCGAATTACAGACCTGCATGTCGATGCCGTAGCTGATGACTACTGTGGTGCAAGCTCTCCAATCAGCAGCATGAAGTCCTGACTTCACACTTGAGCTACCGTATAAGCCACCTGGCTTCCGTCGAAGTACGGCTTGTAGTAAGTCGCTCCTGATACATAGTAGGTAGTTCCGTTGATAGTTGAGGCATAGGCCCCGTTAGGCAATGTGTAAACGTTTGCTCCTATCGGAGCGGTTACGATTTGGTAGCCAGCTCCATTCGGCTGATAGAAGGTTCCGTTCGAGTAGTAAAAGGTTGCGCCATAGGCGTAGGTGGTCATCGCGCCTGGCGGCAGGTAAGGAACCGTCGCACCTATTGGAGGCGCAACCACGGCATATTCCCCGCCGCTCGACGTTACGAAGTTGCCGTTGGAATAGTAATAAGGGGTCCCATTGTTGATGATCGTTGTCGATGATGCCGGCGGCTGAGCCATGCTCGAGCCTATTAGCATGCCAGCAGCCAAGCCGCCCACGGCGCCGAGTGCCGCCGCACCGGCAACATCGCCAGAGCTATATCCGCCTCCGCCGCAGCAGTAGTAGGGATTACCTCCGCCGCCGCCATAATAGTTGTTGTCGCCGTAGTTGTTGTTGATCGTTGCATCTTGCTTGTTCTGCAATTGTTTTTCGGTGTTCTCGTTGTTCTTTTGAAGAGTATTTACTTCGTTGTACTGAGCCTGCTTCTGAGCTTGCTGGTTCGTGTTGTAGGTGTTGTAGTCCGACTGTTTGGTGGCCGAAGAGGTGTTCTGCCAGGTGCTTGATGAATGGTTCCAGGATTGGTTGCCGGAATAGCTGTCCGAGTGATTGAAGTTGCCGCCCCCAAAGCCGTCACCGCCGAAGCCGCCGCCATGACCACCCCATCCTCCGCCGCCACCACCGTGACCCCAGCCGCCACCACCGCCACCGCCCCAGCCGCCACGACCACCGCCGCCGCCGCCCCATCTGGCATAGGCTTGCGGGAGCAGTCAGCAAAGCGAGTCCGGCGATCAGAATCGCGCTTTGAAGCGCGAATTTAGGGCCAATCGAAAGATTTGATTTCTTCATGGCTTCGCCTCGGTCAAGTAATTACCAAACAACAAAGTCGAAGGGAATTGGACTCTCGCCCCATCGCCGAAGACTTTGAACAGCCGCTTTTCCGCAACCTTCAGGGATGCTACTTCCTTGGGTAGTGGCGGACGAAAACGAATACGACAGCGAGCGCTTTCCCGGAAATTTCTACCAGGGGATGATTCTCAAGCTCGACCGCGCGCGCGGCCGCGGCATCGTACGGTCGCATAGCGGCAAGGAGATCCCGTTCGAGTTTCCGTTCGTGGCGGTGTCTGGCGCGCGCATCGGCGGCACGATGCCGGGAATCGATTTGATTCGCGAAGGCGACATCGTCGGCTTCGACGTCGGCTGGACCTCCAAAGGCCTGCGCGTCACGACGATTCATCCGCGCACTGCATAGAAGAACCTAACCCCTAACCCCTTCCCGAGCGGGAAGGGGAACCTGAGGTTTCGTCGAAATCGCGTCGTCCTATCCCCCTTTGTCCCCCTTTCCGGAACGGAAAGGGGGAAACCAGACAACAGCAAATTCAAAACAAGAGTCACGAGTTTCAATCGAGCCACCATCGGCTCCGAGAGCAAAGTAGCGCGCTGCGCGCACAGGTCATCCTGACGGAGCGAGCATGCGCGAGCGCGTGTGTCATCCTTTACATTTAATGAGCGGAGGAAATGCGCGCGGGAGACCGATGTCATTCGCGGAGCAAGAAGGCCGCTTGTCAGCACGGATCCCCGCGCGCCTAAAGCGGGCGTATCACCCGAACAGTCGCCCGGCCCGCAGAGGCCGGATCGTGCGCAAGGAAGGGAAGGCGTCCGAGAGGGAGGAGGAGCGATGGCACAAGGTGAGGTGATGGTAGGGGTGGATGTGTCGATGGCGCGGCTGGATGTGGCGCGGTGGCCTGGTGGTGAGAGTTTCAGCCTCAGCAATGACCCGGCCGGCGTGGAACAGTTGCTCACGCGGATGCTGGAGTTGCGGCCGCAGGCGGTGGTGATAGAGGCCAGTGGCGGACCGGAAGACCTGCTGGTGAGTGAGTTGTGCGCAGCCGGGGTTCCGGTGGCAGTAGTTAATCCGCGCCAGGTGCGCGAGTTCGCCCGCAGTCTTGGTAAACTGGCCAAGACCGATCGGCTCGATGCGCTGGTGCTGGCGCAGTTCAGACACTCGGCGCGAAGCCATGGGCGGCTTACGCTGACCCAACTGCCGACCGAGGCGGAGGCCGAGCTCAAGGCCTTGGTGCGCCGGCGGCGCCAGCTAATCGTGATGTTGGTGGCGGAGACCAACCGCCGCCAGCGGGCGCGCAAGGTGGTCAAGCGCAGCATCGTGGCCAGTATCCGTGCGCTCAAGCGGAGCCTGGTCGAGCTCGAGCAGCAGGTGCGCGAGACGATCAAGAACTCGCCCGCGCATCAGCAGAAGATCGCCATGCTGCAGCAGGTTCCCGGCGTTGGCCCTCAGCTGGCGCGTACGTTGATCGCCGAAGTTCCGGAACTGGGGCAGATCGGACGACGTCAGATCGCCGCGCTGATTGGGGTCGCACCGCACGCGCACGAGAGTGGCAAGTTCAAGGGCCGGCGCATGATCTGGGGCGGCCGCGCCGGGTCCGCAGTACGCTGTACATGGCGATGCTCAGTGCGACCCGCTGCAACCCGCTGCTGGCTCCCTTTTATAGGCGTCTTGTGCAGAGCGGAAAAAGCAAAAAGCTTGCGTACATCGCCTGCGCCCGCAAACTGCTGGTCATCCTCAACGCGATGTTCCGTGACCGTACTACATGGTCCCCCAACCTTGACTTTCAACACAGTCGCTGACGGAGCGAGCAGCGCGAGCGGCTGGAAGGATCTCGGACAGCTTCGCGTTAGCGAAGCCGGTTCCGGTTTCTGAAATCGCGCAGCGCTCCTTTGCTGCTCTCCTCACCGCTTGCGCTGATACATCCGCCAAGTCCTGACGCCGAGCGGATATAACTCTCCCAGAATCTCGTAGCCCCTCGAGCTGTAGAACGCGACGTTGGCCTCGGTCATCGTCTCGAGGTACACGCCCGCGATTTCGGGCCGCGCCTTCGCTTCGAGCGCAAGCCTATCGACCAGCGCCTTGCCGTAGCCCTTCCCCTGGAACGGCGGATCGCATCCGAGCACTTGCAGGTAGAGATGCGGCTCCTTGGGATGATTGTCGGCCAGCACGCTGACCAGATTGAGCCCGCGCCACATCCCGCCCAATCCGATCGCCCGGATCATCAGCGGCATCAGGCCGAGTCCGGTGGTGATCATGCCGAGCGCGCCGGGATGCCCGATGCCTTCGGTCATCGCGGCCGCAACGACGCGTCCGTTGTCATCGACGACGCCGAACACGGGCTGTCCCGAGCGGCGCTCTATCGCGAGCATCCCGCGGAACAGGTCCGCCAGGCGGGTGGCGCGCTCGACCGGATCGGTGATGTCGGGAATGATCGCCTTGAAGGTAGGATCGTTGATGAAGGCGCGGCCGAGCGAGACCGCGGCCTGGTCGTGCTGCTCGGGATAGAGCGCGGTGACGTAGGGTTTTCCATTTTCAGCCATTGGTACGATACCTCGATTCAATTGGGGCGATGCGTGAGCGTGCGCGATACCGCATCATGCCATCCGGCGAGCAATCGTTCACGCTCGGCGATTTGCATTTTCGGCTTGAACACGTCCGCACCTCTCAAGATTGCGAGCATTTCGTCCGGCGACTTCCAGATTCCGACGGCCAGGCCGGCGAGCATCGCCGCGCCCATCGCGGTGGTCTCCGCAACCTTCGCGCGGCGGACCGGCTTGCCAAGGATATCCGCCTGGAACTGCATCAGGTAGCGATTCGCGGTGGCGCCGCCGTCGGCGCGCAACTCGCTCATCGGATGCGCCGTGTCGGATTCCATCGCAACGATCACGTCGCGGACCTGGTAGGCGATACTGTCGAGCGTCGCGCGGACGATATCGGCGCGCGTCGTGCCGCGCGTGATTCCCACTATCGCGCCGCGCGCGTTGGCGTCCCAATGCGGCGCGCCAAGCCCGACGAACGCCGGCACGACGTAGGGCTGCGTGCGATCTTTATTCTTCGCGAGACTGGCGCGCGCCTCGGCATAGGTGTCGGCGGCCTTGCGCACCAGCTTGAGGCCGTCGCGCAGCCATTGCACGGCCGCGCCCGCGATAAACACCGAGCCTTCGAGCGCATAGGCAGGCTCGCCGGCAGGACCGAGCGCGGCAGTCGTGAGCAACCGATTGTTCGACGCCACCATCTTGTCGCTGGTGTTCATCAGCAGGAACGCGCCGGTGCCGTACGTCGCTTTCGAGTCGCCGGCGACGACACAGCCTTGTCCGTACAGCGCGGATTGCTGATCGCCAATCACCGCCGCAATTGGAATCGCGTGCGGCGCGATCGTTCCCACCGCCGTCTCGGCTATTGGACCGCGCGAACTCACGGCGCGCGGCAGCATCTCGCGCGGAACGGTAAGCATCGCGAGCATCTCATCGTCCCATTCGCGGCGCTCGAGATTGAACATCATCGTGCGCGACGCATTAGTGTAGTCGGTCACGAACGCCGCGCCGCGCGACAGCTTGTACACGAGCCAGGTGTCGATAGTGCCGAAGCATAAATCGCCGCGCGCGCCGCGCTCGCGCAGTTCGGGCTTCTGGTCGAGCAGCCACTTGAGCTTGGTGCCCGAGAAATAAGGATCGACGAGCAGCCCCGTGCGTCGCGCGACTTCGGACTCGCTCTTGCGCAAACTGTCGCAGATAGCGGCGCTGCGGCGGCATTGCCAGACGATCGCGCGATAGACCGGCCATCCGCTGCGCCGCTCCCACACGACGAACGTCTCGCGTTGATTGGTGATGCCGATTCCCGCGATCGCGGATGCCGACAGCTTAGCCGCCACGATAGCTTTTTTCGATAGCGTGACGACCGAGCGGTAGATTTCTTCGGGGTCATGCTCGACCCATCCGGGCTTCGGATAGAACTGCCGAATCTCGGCGTAGGCGCGCCCGCGAATCCGCCCGCGCGCATCGACGACGAACACGGTAGTGCCGGTCGTACCCTGATCGATCGCAAGAATCACCTGAGGCATCGCGAAAATTTCTCCCGCGCCAATGTGACACGGGACGGATTGAATGCGAAACCCTGCGCGGGTTTCGCGCTTCCGCGGCAGGGGTAACCCCTGCACCCAGTATTAATCGCAAAATGGCGAGGACGCCCTTTTGCTCTCAGGTTCTTTTCCCTGTGTCATTCAGGTTCTTGTGTCATTCAGAGCGCAGCGAAGAATCCCGGATCCTTTCTCGATCAAATTACCAATCGCCGAGGATGTTTCCTTTAATCAGCTTTGGAATGACCGGAGTGATTGCGACCTGAATGTTCCACCGCTGGCCGAAGACCGAAGGGCTGACCGGCATGTATTGGCCCTTGGACCTGCGAACTTGACCGGCAGGATACCGAGCTTTTGCACTTTCGATACGTTGAGGCCGATCGGAAACGTCACCTTGTTGCCGTCGCTCGCGTACCAGTTGATGAGCACGTTCGGAGAAGTACCAACCGACCACCCGTGAGGCAGAAAGTACGACGCGAAGTATTGCACATTCATCTGGCTGGTCTGCTTCGATCCGTTGCCGCCGACCGAGAACCACTGCTGCGGGAATACGCCGATGATGTAATGCTCGCCGAGGTAGCCAAAAACTCCCCCGGGCCCAAGCTGCCACTTTTTCTGGCCGACATTGGTCGTGGTTGCAGTGGGAAAGATGAAGGTAGGTCCGGCGCCGAGCAGCCACGGTCCCGCCAGTTTCGGGCTCGGCGAAAGCAGCGTCGCCAGGATGGTGTCGCCGAAACCGGTAGCTTGATAGATACGGCCCGCAGGCACAGCCGATGTGACGACTCCAACTGCGGTCGTGACGCGCGTTGGGACTGGGACGGGAACTGAGTTGACGATCTGAAATACCGGCCGGGTGATTAAGTTCCAGTCGTCAGTGAGCGCCAGCGGCAGCACCGGCTGGAACTGGACGTTTACCGCGTTGCGGCTCGACTTGTCCTCGATACCCGGATGGATGAAGTAGGTGTTCTCCTGAATCTGGAGCGCCCAGATGCTCGAGATCGGATTCGAGAGTTCCTTGTTGACCTCGGTCACTGATTTCTGGTTATCGGGCAGGTTTGATTCATCGACCGGCAGCGGGTTCTGCGTGGTTTGCGCCGCGGCATTCCCGACGACCAGGAAGCCAAGGACTCCTATCAGGAGTAGTGTCCGAGCGTTTCGATGTTTCAACGGTCGGCCTCCATCCAATGGCCGTGGTTCTAGAACCCGCGCGCTGGGCCAATCTGCGGTGAGCGCACGGGCTTGGCCATGCCGTAGAACACAATCATGCCTTGGCCGCCGCAGCGGGTCGAAAGACCTTCGTCGGGCTTGCCATAGCAGGAAGCGGGATCCTGCCAGTTGTTGGAGACCCAGACGTTACCGGCAGGGTCGATGGAGGCGTCGACGAGCATCTGCATGCCACCGCCCTTGTAGCCACCGGGCGGGGAAATAGGGTCGCCGGTTTTCATGCCGGCTGGACACGTCTCAGGCCTTGCACCACACAATTCAGTGATCCCTCCTCCGGGCGCAAAGTTTGAAACCCAGACATGGTCGTTGCCGTCGATAGACACCGCCCAGGCGCCCCAGATGCTGCCGGGATTGAATGGTGACCCCGGCGCCGGAGTGCCGTCGGGTCGGATCATCGACACGCTACCTAACCCTCGATGGGACAGCAGGTCTTTGAGCGCGACCTGATCAATCGCCGTGGCCGTGCCGCCGGTCATCTTGAGTTCGAGCAGATGCAACTTGGTTTTCAGCGTTAACCCCGAGCCCACCGTGTTGGCGATCCAGACGTTGCCCTTACTGTCAACGGCCATGCCCTTGCCGCTGCCGCCCCCGGTTTTGAAGACCTCGACCCTGCCTGGATCGGCCGCCGGGAAGCGTGTCACCGTGTCACCGATAGCGTTGGAAATCCAAATCCGGTCCTGCTGGTCGATCGCAAGACCAAACGGGCCGCTCAACTTGCAGGGACTATCCTTGTTCGGCTTGCCGTTGGTGGACTCGCAGTAGAACTTCGCCTTGCTCGGATCCCCCTGGGGCATGTACACGACCTTGTCGTTGGTAAAGTCGAGCGCCCAGACGTCGCCACTCGGCGTGACGATGATGCCCTGCATGAAACCGAGCTTGCCGCCGAAGTTGTAGCCCTCCGGCGGAGACAACGGTTTACCGTTGTGGTCGAAGAGCGAGATAGTCTTGCCGCTGGTGCTGTCAAACCACACTCGATCGTTGGTATCGATTGCCGTGCCGAACCCCGGACCCTGGAGGCCGCCGCCGGCAAATCCTGTAGTCATCGGCGAAAGCGGCTGGCCGTTCGGGGCGAACTCCGCCATGTTGCCATCCCACAAGGCGTCGTGCCCCTGCGATCCGACGATGAAATTGGCGCCACTCCACGCGTTGCCCTGGCTGTCGAACATCACTTTGGCGCCACCGGCGTAACCACCACCGGCGAACTTGAGCGGCAGTACCCATGCGCTGGGTGCAAAGCTCAGATACGGCATGAACGGAGTTGAGCGCAGTCCTCGCGGTTTCATCGGATAGAACTTATCGAGGAGCGCGAAGATGCGCTCAGGCTTGTAGGCCATATTGTGCGCAATTGATACCGCCGCTGTGAGTGTGTCGATGGGCTCCTTGCCGTCGCGGCCCACGGCGGCGACAAACAAACTCTTGCATGCGTCTTGCGTCACGTTCGCAATGCAGCCGGCGAGGACGTTCGACAAGGTACCGAAGTTGGCCATTGTCGGCGTCTCTGTGCTGTTGAAGCCGTCCTGAATCATTTCGCCGTAGCCGCCGGTCGCGAGATCGACGAAATTGGGCACGTTGCCGGCCGCGATGCGCAGACCGAGCGGGTTGCCTTTGATCGAAGTGCCGTCGAGGAACTGAGCGTTGGTCCATACCGACGCCACCGTCGTGAACTCGTTGATGACGACGTGTGCCGGCGGCTTGTTGCCGATGACCGCGAGTAGTGCGATCGCCGGGTTGTCGCCGCCGCCCTTGTTGGCTGCCGCTACGCCGCCTTGGGCAACTATATAAAGGACGCTGTCAGGTGAACCTTCCGCGCTCAATGTGAAATGTCCGTCGTCGCCGCTCTGGGTTTGCGCTAACTGTTTGGGCGCGTCGGCACTCGTAGACCATAGCGTCACTGTCGATTTGGCGATCGGCGCGCCTGCGCCGAGCACTTGACCTTCAATGGTGTAGGCGGAAGCAGCCGCAGCCCCTAGCTCAGCGCCGTATGCGGCGCGTGTGAACGATGAGCCGATGATTGCGGCGATCAAGATCGCGAATGCGAAACGCTTACTGTTGGACTTGAGCATGGACGAGCCTCTCCCACCACTGGATTTTTCACCCAGTGAACTATTTCAGAATCGTTCATCTATCGAGGGACAGATATTGTACTTTGGTACAACATCGCCCGGAGCACCGACTCTAGGCGGCGTCGATTCGTTCGCCGTCGCGGGTTGAGGTCAGGTGGGCGGGGACTGCTGCCAGCAGCGGGACTATCAGGGCGGTTGCCAGGGTGGTGATTATCACGGCGGAAGCGAAGCCGCCGCTGGAGTAGATCCAGCTTCCCAGCAGGTTGCCGGCGCTGCCCGCGATGGCGAACATCGAGGTGTTCGCGACCATCATCGCGGTGCCTTCGAGACCTTTGGGGCACGAGCGCATGATCAAATCGATATACGCTGCCGTGGCGAAGCCGCCGAACAGGCCGTAAAGGATTGCGACGATGATTGTGCTCGTCGGTCCCATCGCGAGGAACATGATCGGGCCTTGCAAAATAGCGACGATCGTCCCCCACCACAGCAGGCGCGACAGTGGTGCGCGCGTGCATAGAAAGCCGTAGAGCAAGGACGTCGGCAGGAAGAACAGCGATTGCAGTGCGGTGAAGGTGCCAAACAGCTCGCTCGAAATCCGCACGTGCTCTGTCAGGTGATAGAACATCGGCGTGCCCCATCCCGGACCGAAGTTCCACAGGAAGTAGATCGCGGCGGCCGGCCATAGCGGGCGATGTCGGATCAGCCGGCGTATCGCAGCGAAGCCATTTTCATAGGGCGTGAGCGAACGTTCGAACTCAGTGGCGGCATCGAGCCGCCAGAAGGCTTGCATGACGATCACCAGCGTCGTCGCGGCGGCGATCAGAAAGGTGCCGCGCACACTCGCATGCGCAACCAGCCATCCGCCGGCCAGCGCGGAAATCACGGCGGGCGTGAAATAGCCGAAGCTGAACACGACGCTGAGCCGCCCGGTCATCCCGTGAGCCTGCGCGACGCCGGTCATCAGGGCCTGGGCCGAGGCGAAAATCATTACGTACACGCACACGATGATGAGTACGATCGATAGCAACTTGTAATAGTCAGTCGTCGAAGTGGCTAACCAGAGATACCCGGCCGCGGCGGCCAGCGCGCAGACGAACAGGTATTGGCGATCGCCCCAGTTCGCATTGCGCCATCGGTCGCGGATGAAGCCGAAGGCGAAGCCGGCGCATACGGGGATCGAGACCACCGCGAGGAAGACTGCGAGCTGCACCGGGGATAGATGCAGCCGGTCTTTCAGGAAATAGGTAATCGGAATCCCGGCGATACCCAGCGGCGAGCCGAGTCCGACCGCGAGGTTCAGGATCGCGAAGTAGGCGAGGACCTCCAATTGCATCCTGGGGGCGCCGCCGTGGGATGGCGGTGCGGAGGCGCCTGCGGTTTCGTCGCGTGGGGAGAGGTCTTCAAGTTCCATTGATGGCTCGATGCGACATTATAGGTAATTTTTGTTGATTCCGAATGTGCTTGCCTCGCATGTTTGGCAGGGCCATGATAGGCGCGCTTGCCGCACCCTCTTTTCGGGAGAGATTTGCTTAACCTCAACGCACATTGTCAAAGAGGCAGAATCTTGAATCGCGCACAAAAAATGTGCGCTACATTCCGACCCTCACCTTCGATCCTCCCTCTCACAGGGAGAGGGGAAGAGCAGGAAGAGGACGGCGCGTCCGGATTTGATGCATGAGTGAGTTGCTGGAAAAGAAGGACGACCTGATCCGCTATTTCGAGGACGGCGGCAAGCCGCGCGCGCAATGGCGGGTCGGCACCGAATACGAAAAGGTCGTCGTCCGCAATTCCGACGGTACCGCTATCCCCTACTCCGGCGCCGGTGGCGTCGAGGACCTGCTGCGCCGGATGGCCAACGACTACGGCTTCGAGCCGGAGGACGAGCATGGGCATATCCTCGCGCTCAAGGGCGAGCGCGCCGCCATCACGCTCGAGCCCGGCGGTCAGATCGAGTTGTCGGGCGAGCAGTGCGAGAGTATCCACTGCGCGTACGACGAGTTCGCGACGCATGTACAACAGCTGATCGAAGTGACCGGGCAGATTGGCGCGTCGGTGCTTGGGTTGGCGATGCAACCCATCAGCCGGATCGATCAGATCGAGCTGCTGCCGAAGGCCCGCTACCACATTATGTACCCGTACATGGCGCGGGTCGGGAAGCTCGGCCAGCGCATGATGAAGCAGACGGCGGGGGTGCAGGCCAACCTCGACTACAGCGACGAGCGGGACGCGATGCGCAAGTTGCGCGTGAGCATGGGGATCGTACCGCTGCTGTACGCGATTTTCGCGAACTCGCCGCTGAGCGACGGCGGGCTCAACGGTTATCACAGCTTTCGCGGGCATATCTGGACCGATACCGACAACCAGCGCAGCGGGATACCGGAGTTCGTGTTCCGCGCCGATTGTTCGTTCGACGATTACGCCGAGTACGCGCTCGACGTGCCGATGTACTTCCTGATTCGCAACCATGAGTACATCGATCTGACGCAGCCGCCGGGGCTGACCTTCCGCCAGTATCTCGAGCGCGGTCATGGCCGCGAGCGTGCGACGGTCGAGGACTGGACCAATCACCTGACCACGATTTTTACCGAAGTGCGGCTCAAGAAATACGTCGAGATTCGCACCGCCGACAGCCAGCCGCCGCAATTCATGCTCGCGCTGCCGGCGCTTCTCAAGGGCATGCTGTACGACGACGATTGCCTTGCGGGGGCGTGGGACCTGGTCAAGGGCTGGAGCTATCGCGAGCGGCGCGAAATCGCCGACGGGGCGCATAAGCATGGACTTGACGCACGCGCGGGAAAAATTAAACTTCAGGAGCTTGGCTACGAGTTGATGCAGATAGCGGCCAAGGGGCTCGAGCGCCAGCGGGCGTTGAACAAGAACGGCCAGGATGAGAGCATCTATTTGTTGCGCCTGATGGACCTGGTACGCAGCGGTCACAGCCAGGCGAGCTTTGTGATCAGTCGCTGGAAAGGTGAATGGAATTACGACATTGACCGTCTAGTGAAAGGATGCGCGTACGGGGCAGAGCCGATCCTGTAGATGCAACTTAGATTCTCACAGATTCACGTCACGATTCTGAACTTCGTTTTGATCGCGGTGCTGGCGATCGTGTCGGCCATGTGCGTGCGCGACATTATCGTACGATCGGTTTCGAATGAACCCGACGCGGCGGCGCCGGTGTCCGCGCGCAGCGCCACAACCGGGATGCGCGCGCGCCCGTACTATGACTTGATCGTCAAGCGCGACATCTTCAACGAGACCCCGCAGGAGAGCGGACCGGCGCCGGTGGTTGAAGCCGATCTGAATTTGAAGCTGATCGGCACTTCGCTGGTAAGCAGATCGAAGCCCTACGCGATCATCGAAGATCCAGCCGGCAACGAAACGCTCTATCAGGTGGGCGAGGACATTCCTGACGCGGGCAAGCTGGTGAGCGTCGAGACCAACCGCGCGCTAATCGACCGCGGCGGGCATCGCGTCGCAATCGAGATTCCGACTTCCGACATTCCCGAAGTGCCGCCGTCGCAGTTAGGCAACCCGATCGGCGGCATTCGAAGGCCGCTGCTGCGAGGACTGCCCGCAGCGGTGCGGCAGCGGCTGGAGAAGTACCAGCACCACCAGCGTGCCAACGCGGCGGCCGCCGATGACAGCGACGATAACGACAACAGCGACGACAAAGACGATAGCGACGACAACAGCAACGCCAAGATCCAGTTGAAGAAAGAGGGGCCGGGCAAATTCGAGGTCAGCCGCAGCGAAGTTCAGCAGACGATGGAGAATCCGGGGCAGTTTTTCTCGCAGATGCGCGCGATGCCTCATTTCGTTAACGGCAAGACCGACGGCTTTTCAATTTCGCAAGTGCAACCCGACTCGGTCTTCGCACAACTCGGCTTGCAGAACGGCGACCTGCTGACGTCGATCGACGGCCAGCCGGTGACCAACCCGATGCAGGCGATGGGGCTGATCCAGGCGATCAAGACTGCGTCAGCGATCGATCTCACGGTGAATCGGGGCGGCACGCCAACGTCGGTCCATCTCGATCTGCGATAGCGATTCGCGACTCATCGCAAAATTTCGACGAGCAAGACCCACGCGTTCGAAACGCCGACTGTGACCGACAGTATAACGCCGGCGGCCAGCCAGTAGAGGCCGCCGAACGTTCCTATCGCCAGTGAAATTCCCGCGACAAGCAGAGTAGCGGCGGAGAGTTGGGAAAGAGCGATAGATATGATCGGTCGAGGATACTCCCTGTTATATGAACGGTACTGAAGGAGTGTCTGCAGCACCCAGAGGATGAGTCCCGCTATCGCGAGTTCCACGCCAAGCACCAGTCGGGATTGACCGGGTAACAGGACGCACATCGATACTATCAGTGCGCCGAACATCTGCAGAATCGATTCTGCGGCACGGTCGGCAAGTGGCGGAAACTCGAGGACGCGGCTCAGGTTGATCGACACGGCGACAAAGATGAGCCCGGTCAAGGTAGCAGCCACGCCGGCGGCGACCGAGAGGAAGCCAGTCCAGCTCGCGATTTGATAAGGGTACACGCGTTTAGCGTATAGGCTGGACAAACCCGCATCGCAAGAACCCAGCGACGTCGCGTCAGTATCTATGGCGGCGGCCGTCGAAGTGAGTTACAAACGCTGAACTATGGAAATTCGGGCGGCGCAAAGCAGCGAGCGGGAAGAGGTAATCGAATTGCTCGGGCGATGGTACAACGATCGCGGCGAATTTTTCGCGCGCTACAATCAGAATGATCCCACCTTCCGCGATGCGCTCTGCCTCGTGGCGCGCGACGGCGGGCGGCTGGTTTCGACCGTGCAGATTTTCGATCGCGCGATCAATCTCGAAGGACAATCGGTGCCGATGGGCGGCATCGGGTCCGTCTTCACGCTCAAGGAGTATCGGCACAAGCGCGTAGCGTCGGCGCTGATGCGGCTTAGTGTCGAGACGATGATTCGCGAAGGGTTCGAAGTATCGCTGCTGTTCGCGGAGCGGCTCACCTTCTACAACCAGTTCGGATGGCGCGAGGTCCAGCGCAACTTCAGCATCCTGGCGGGCGCGGCGTCACTCGACGTGCCCGATCGTTTCGTTGTCGATTCGTTCGAGACGGAGCGCGACCTTTTCGAGGTCGCAGCGATACATCGCGAGTACAGCGGTCGCTTCAACGTGACCGCCGTCCGCGACGATTCTGCGTGGCGCGCGAATCTGAAGTTCGCGGGTAATCAGCCGCTCCATCCGGGCGAAGGATCCGAGGAGTACTTCGTTGTCTGCCGCGACGGCGCGCAAATCGCGGCCTATGCGCGAGTCACCCGCTTCCACGGCGTCTCGATGGTCATGGAGTACGGTTACGTCGCCGGCGGCATCGGGATTGACGCGATGCTCGCGACGTTCAAGTACCTCGGGCAGTCGGCGGCCGGTGTGCCGGTCACAGTGAAGCGCGTCGGCGATCACAAGCGCGCCGCACTCCTGCATAGCGCGTCGAAACCGAATGATCCTTCGGTACTCGTCACGCATACGGCGCACGATCCCGCGCTCGAAAGGGCGCTGGGCGACGCGGGATGTCCGGTCGCGCATCACGTCGATAACAACTACATGTGGCGAGTGCTGGCGCCCGACAAACTCGCGCGCCGGTTCGCGATGGCTCCTGAAGCCGCCGCGGCGCACGCAATCGAAATCTTCGCCGACACACGATCCGTTTTCTGGACCGCCGACCGTTTCTGATCAGCTCCTTCTCGCCAAGAAAGACTCGCGGCGGTGCGAGTTGTTGGCTAGTATCGTCCTGTTGTTCTGATGTGATGTGGAGGTGGTGCGTGATGAAGTTTCTGTCGCGAGGCGGCGAATCGGCCGCGGGCACGGCGGCCCGCGCCACTGCTGTCCTTAGCCGAAAATTTGGATTTATCGCAGTTGTCGTCGCGATTGTGGCGCTGACGGCGCCCTACCCTGCGCTTGCCGTTCGGCGGCATCATGCGGCACCAGCCAGGACTGAGGCCGCTGACGAGGAGAGCAATGCCAGCGCGTCGAGCACCGCGCTCGGCGCTTACTCCGAAGCGTGCGTGCTTGAGCCGGTCACCGGCACCGTTATCTTCGAGTCGCCCAACGATCACGCGCCGTGGCCGACCGCGTCGCTGGCCAAGATGATGCTGATGCTGATCGTCGCCGAGAAACTCCACGACGGATCGCTGAAGCTGGCCGACAATATCACCACCTCGCGCAAGGCCGCCGAGATGGGCGGTTCGCAGGTCTATCTCAAGGAGGGCGAGACGTTCTCGCTCGACGACATGATGAAGGCGGTGGTCGTGCATTCGGCCAACGACGCGTCGGTAGCGGTCGCGGAGTATATCGCGGGATCGACGGAAGCGTTCGTGGTGATGATGAACCAGCGGGCCGCCGCGCTCGGGATGAAAGACTCGCACTACTACTCAGTCAACGGGCTGCCGCCGTCGAAAGGCGAATCGGCCGACGTGGCGAGCGCGTACGATCAGGCGATTCTCGCGCGCGAGTTGCTGAAATATCCCGACGTGATCCGATGGGCGTCGATCGACACGGCGCCGTTTCGCGCGGGCACGTTCATTCTGCGCAATACCAATCACATGGTGCGCACCTATGCGGGATGCGACGGGCTCAAGACCGGATTTTACGACAAGGCCGGGTTCAACGTGGTCGCCACTGCAAAACGCAATGATCTGCGGCTGGTCGCGGTGGTGCTCGGCAGTCAGCACAAGCTGACGAATTTCAAGGAAGCGGCGGAGATGCTGTCGAATGGATTCCTCAACTACGAGATGCATCCGGTCGCGAAGAAGGGTGCCCCAATCGCGCAGACCGTCGCGATCACTGACGCCGACACGGCAAGTATCAAGCCGGTTTGGGGCAGCGACGCAGGAGTTTTCGTAAAGCGTGGCGACGCGAAAGATGCGATCAAAGTTGATTACAATCTGCCAGCGTCGATCGCGGCGCCGCTCAAAGCCGGCCAGCAAATCGGCACCGCAAACGTAACCCAAGGAGGAAAACCGGTCGCGACGGTCGCGTTGCTGGCGCCTGCGGACGTCGCCAAATCGGCGTCGTTAACTAAACGTCTATTAAGTATTTTCTGAGCACAGTATTTTTGAGTTTGTCCTATAGGGGACATTTCAAATTAGGTATTCGATCCCGACCGTGCTAGCCTTCCGCTTGCACAAGTCTCGCCTGATGACTGCCAAAGAAAAATTTTACCGCGCGTATATGGATTTCTTCGAGATCGCGGAGCGCAAACGCCGCTGGAATCTCTTCGAAGATGTGCCGTGGGACAAGCTCTCGCCCGACATCAACTCCGAAGAGCGCGCGATTCGCATCGAGACCTATTGCTCCGAGGAGATGCTGCTGCCGGATTATACGGCGGTGGGTAACGAGTTGCTGCGCGGCGTGTTCGGACTCGCGTGGTTTCAGAATGCGTGGAGCTACGAGGAATCGCGCCACGGACTGGTATTCCGCGAGTATCTCATTCGTTCCGGGCTGCGCACGCAGGCGCAATTCGACACGCTGGAGACCGAGGTCTTCGCGCGATCGTGGAAAGCGCCCTTTCTGACGCGCCGCCAGATGAGCTGCTACGGCGCGCTGCAGGAATCGGCGACCTATCTCGCGTATCGGGCGCAGAAGGAACGCGCGGAAGTCGAGCAGGACGCGACGCTCGAAGCGATTTTTTTCCTGGTCAGCCGCGACGAGGCCGCCCACGCCGGCTTCTACCGCTCGATGATCGAAATCGACATGGACGAAGATCGTGTCGGCACGCTGGCCGATCTCGCGCACGTGATTGCGCATTTCAAGATGCCCGGCGACGGCCTGCTGCCGAACTATCACGAGAACCTTCGCATTGGCGGCGGCGGGATCAGTCCGCGCGTGTTCCTGACGCGGGCGGTGTTTCCATTAATCAAGCAGTTGGGCACCACGCGCGACGAACTCAAAAGCGCCAGCGCCGCAGTAGTTCCACTGCGCGCGGCCTCCTAGCAATCCTGATATATTGGTTCCGGCGATGAACCGGAACCGACTTCTTATTGGCGCCGCGGCGATCCTTTTAATCTGGCTTGGCGGCAACCTCGCGCTTCATTTCGGACAGAAGCATCACGATATTCTCAATTACGACATCGACCAGGTCTTCCCGCCCGACAAGCCGACGGTGCCCGGCGAGATCTACGCCTCGACGCTGGCCGCTATCATGGACCACGAGCTGCACACCGGCTTCGGATGGCGCCCCAACGATTTCTTCCTATGGGGTCCCAAAGTCATGGCCGACAACAACTCCGATCGCCAGCTCGGAATCATCCAGGCTGTGCGCGAAACCACGCGCGTCTTCAAAGACAACCTCACCAAGGTTTCCTCGAATCAGTACGATCCGAATCTGGTGATCGCCGACACTGATTTTCGCAACGACGCCCTGAAATGGATACTGCCCTCGCCTGAAGGCAAGTACGACGACGGCGTCGAGCATCTGCGCATGTACGTCGCCGGCTTGCACGCGACGCCGCCGTCGTCGCGCGAGCTCAACACCCGCGCCGTCGAGCTGGTGCGCTTGATCCAGGCCTGGACCGACTTGCTGGGCGACGCGCATGCCAACTTGTATCGGAGCACGCAGGACGACGGCAGCCCGGTCCACAGCTGGGACTGCGATCATTATTTCTACCATTCGCAAGGTTACGCGCACGTGATGTACCACATGATGCAGGCGCTCGAGCGCGAATACGCGGGACAGCTAAAGGACGATCCGGTCCTGAAGACGCTGTTCGACGATTCGATCGAAGCGCTCGGCCAGGCCGCCGTCATGAAGCCGCTAATCGTCTTGAACGGATCGCCCGACGGACTCTTCGCGAATCATCGCCGCAACCTCGACGCCTACATCACCGAGGCGCGCCAGAAGATGTACTCGATCCGCGAAGAACTGGAACGCTCCCCGCTGTAACGGCGCGGCTACAGCTCGATGAATGGGCAGAGCAGCATCACGCCGCCGCGGATCAGCAGCTCGAGCATCGCGGGCGCCCAGCGCGTCGGGATGCCGAGCGCGACTGGCGGCGGCGCGAGTCGTCCACACTGTCGAGGCCTCGGCGCTGCCGCCGCGAAAATCCAGCCATCGTCGCTCACCGCGATAGGTCACCAATTGATGGCGACGATCCGGCGCGATGTGCGCGCGATCGCGCGCGATTGCCACCGCCGTTGACAATCCTCCTAGCTCGTCGATGAGGCCGCGCTCCTTCGCGGCGAGGCCGCTCCAGATGCGTCCCTTGGCGACGGCTTCGGCCTGCTCGGGACTGAGCTTGCGGCCCTCGGCGACCTTCGCGGTGAAGGCGGCATACAGATGGCCGACAGTTTCGTTGAGCTGCGCGAGTTCGGCGTCGGTCATCGCGCGCGCAAAAGAAAGCGCATCGCTGATGGGCGCGCTCTTCACGAAATCAAAATGGACGCCGAGCTCGCTGAGCAGATTGCCGAAATTGAACTTCGCGTACACCACGCCGATCGAGCCGGTGATTGTGGCCGGCTCCGCGACGATCGCGTCGGCGCCGGCCGCGACGTAGTAGCCGCCAGATCCCGCCACGTCGCCCATCGACACCACGACCGGCTTGCCGCGGCCTTGCGCCTCGCGCACCGCGCGCCATACCAGGTCGGAACCGACCGCGGAGCCGCCCGGCGAATTGACGCGGAACACGATTGCTTTGACCTGATCGTCGCGCGACGCGCGATCGAGCTGCGCGGCGGTCGCGACGCCGCTGATATATTCGCCGGTCGCGGGCGCGTCGCCTGAAATTACCGGGCCGCTGGCGTGCACCAATGCGATTCGCGCACGCCGGCCGCGCTCGCGCCTGAAGATTGCGTGACGCCAGTAGCGTGCGAGGCTGACGAATGCTTTGCGCTTCGACTCGGGATCGAACTCAGCGCGGAGATCCTCGATGTAGCCTTCGCGGTCGATCAGTTTATTCTCGACGGCGAACTTTGCAGTGACGAAACCGGCCGCGATCAGTTCGCGCGCCCTTTCATGAGAAAGTTTGCGCGACGACGCGATCGCCTCGACCAGGATCTTCTCCCAGTCCGCGACGATCGCCTCCATGCTCTCGCGCACCGCCGGCGACATCGTGTCGCGGCCGAGCGTCTCGGCGGCGCCTTTGTACTCTTTCCATTGCAGTGTCTGCGCCTGGATCTTCAGCTTGTCGAGCGCGTTCTTCAGGAACACGCCGCCAGTCGCGACCCCGAGCATCGTGAGCATCGTGTCCGGATTGGCGACAATCTCCCCGGCCCCCGCGGCGACCAGGTATTCGCGCAAGCCGGCGTCATCGCCGCGCAGCAGCGCGATCACGCGTTTGCCGCCCTGTTGAGCGACGCGCATCAGGCGATGCATTTCGTGCGCGGTGGCAAGCCCGGCGCCGAAGCCTGCGATCTCGACCACGATGGCGCGAACGTCGTTGTCGATCGCCGCCGACTCGAGCGCGTAGCGGAGATGGTCGAGACTCAGCCCGCCGCGGCGCATGATTTGATCGAGCGGCGATCGCGTCACGTCCTCTTCGATCGGACCGGCGAGACGAATCACCAGCACGGCGTCATGCGGAATCCGCGCCGGCCTGACGACAGCGAAATAGAATGCCGCGACCATCGCGGCCGCGACCCCAAGCACGGCGATCCCGATTTTCCAGTCGCCGGCCGCGCAGGCCACCGCGCCGACCGCACCCAAAATCGCGACAATGATGGCGAGACGCACCTCGCGGCTTATCCACAAGCGTTCGATAAATCGGTTCTTCATTCGTTGAATCGGTCGCCTTTTTTGAGCGGTCCAAATACACTACCGCTTTTCGATGCGCAGGTCTGTCCTCATCCTGGTTCTTGCTCTGAATGTCTTGAGCGTTGCGTCGTGCTCGACCAGCACGCCCGCGCCCAAGCCGGGGCCTCCGCCATTTCTCTCCCGCTCGACCACGCTTGCGGTCACCACCGGCATCAAGGTGTTGACCAATGTCGCACTGCCGCAAGGGTTTGCTCCGATTCCCTCGCGACCGCCGATCTGGATGCAGAACAGCGAAGAGATTGGCGTCGTCGGGACGCAGGCCGGGCATACGATCATGTACGGCCTCGGCGGCGCCGCGTGGCGGACAGGCCGAATCCTCGCGGCCGAGACCGGGCCGGCCGCGGCTGAGGAGGGAACCATCGCCGATCTAGCGGTGAGCCCCAATGGATTGACGCTGGCGACGGCGATGGTTGCGACGAGCGGCGATCGCGTCGATTTGATTATTCGCGACCTGATTTCCACCGGCCCCGGCAACGTGCTCGAGAGTTTCAACGGCCGCTATGACTCAATCTCGATGAGCTGGCTGAATGACGCGACGATCGCGCTCGCGCTGCGGCAGCATCCCGAGCCGTCGGCTGAGTACGCTCCCCATGAGGAAGAACAGAAGCCGAATCCGGACGAAGCGGACGTGCAGCCGCCGCCCGTTCGATCGAACGGATTGCAGTTGATCGTGATCACGGGAGCCGGTTCCGTTCTACCGATGAAGTTGTCGTGTCCGATGTCGCAGCTTAGCTGGAGCGCGCACGGCGTCTATGCGATCGGCCAGGGCGACGCCGGCGCTCCGCCGGTGATAATCGATCGGCGCGCCGCGACCTGCACCAGGTTTCATGTCCGAGATCCGATCCGCGTGCTCGATTGGGACAAGGATGACGAAGGCACATTTCTGTATGTCGGGCCTGATCCCTCGCATCGCACGATCGGGGTGTTCAAGTACAACATCGCGACCGGTACCGAACATCTGATGGGCGTATCGACGGGCGCGGCGGCGTTCGCCGCGGGCAGCGATACGGTCACGCTCGGCAGCCGGGCTCTTTCATTCAAGCAGGCGATCGATCGTCCCGAAATGCCGGTGGTCGCGCAGGTCGCGATCGCGCAGGCGGATCTGTCGCAAGTTGATGTGAAATCGCTCGGATTCGAGACCTGGCCCGAAATGCTCGCGCAGAGCACGATGGCTTACTCGAAGGGCGCAGACGAAGCCGCGATGCAAATCTACGCGCCGAGCAAGCCGGTGGCATGGCGGAAAATCTTCACTTACTCGCTGCACTACGGCAGTGCGTTTCTGTTGGCCGAAGGTCCAGCCCAAGGCACCGTCACGATGAGCTGGTCGCTGCGAGGCCGCTGGCTGGCGACTCTCGACGGCGACGCAACCCTGGGAACGGTGCTGACAGTGCTCGCGCCGCCACGCTAGGGGTTATCGATAGACCTCGCGCCGGTGCGCTACGCGGACCACCAGGACGACGAGAACCTTGTCACGTACCTCGTACACGACTCGATAGTCGCCAACGCGGACTCGCCACAGTTCATCGCCCCCCTTTAGCTTTTTGGATCCACGCGGACGCGGGTCGAGGGAAAGCGAATCGATGCGTTTATTCAGCTTGAGCTGAACTTCACGTGGCAGCTTACCTAACTCGCGCTTCGCACCCGGCGCAAACTCGATCGCATACGGCATCGCGACGTCAGGGGAGATTGAGCTCCTTCTTAATGCGTGCCCACGGGATAGTGCCTTTGCGTTTGGCTTCGCGAAGCGCGGCCCGTGCGGCTTTCAAGTCTTCGCGATCCTCGAGCTCCTCTATCAGCGCGACGTCTTCGATCGGCACCACGGCTGCCAAAGGCTTGTTGCGGCGAGTCAGGACGACACGGTCTTTCCCATACGCCACGCGGTTGATCAGATCAGAGAAGTTCTTGCGTGCGGCGGCAGTAGTAATCGCCGCATCTGCGGATTTTCTTTTCGCGCGCATGATTTGGCACTCCGAGGCTGAAACCTGGCTAATTGTACATCTCGGCTCTCTTGTACACCAGATACTTCTAGATCACCGGCGAGCCCGGATCGAGCCCGAGCAGCACGCGGCCGACCACCTCGAAGCGCGAGGTATTCATCAGCACGTGTTGCGTGGCGGTGTGCACGTCGCGCCAGCATCGCTCGATGGGGCATGAGGTTTGCGCCGAGTTCATCCCGGCCGCGTCCGCGACCAGATCGACCGCCTGCACCGCCAACTTCGCCGCGGTAACTACCGCGAGCCGCGCGTGCGCGCGATCCTGAATGCTGAAGGTCTCGCCGGCCTCGCCCTTGCGCCAGATTTCATCGTTGCAATCGTAAAAGTACGCACGCGCCGCGTGCAGCAGGCCTTCCGCTTGCGCGAACTGGATCTGTGCGAGAGGACGCTCGCGCAATGTGGCCCGAGTGGCCGCCGGCACCTTGGCTTGCGCGATTTCGCTCAGCGTATCGAGGGCGTGCCGCGCTGTGCCGAGCACCACCGAAACCAGTCCGCCGACAAATTGTAGTTGCAACGGAATGTTCGCGAGCGGGCCGCGCTGCCACGGCGATTTCGCGTTCAACCAATCGAAGGTGAATTCGTCGGGCACGAAAACATTGTCGAACACGCAATCGTTGCTGCCGGTGCCGCGCATCCCGGCGGTGGACCAGGTGTTGAGGATAGTCGCGTGCTTGATCGGAAACAGACCGCCACGCATCGCCGGAAACCCATCGATCAGTTGCGGCGCGCCGTCGCGCAAGACCATTCCCGCCGCCATCAGGTAGGTCGCCTGCGCCGACGCGCTGGCATAAGTCGCCTTGCCGCTGAAACGCCATCCGCCTTCGACCGGGATCACGCGGGTGGTCGCGGGATTCAGCGATCCGGCGCTGAGGCCGCGCGGATCGCCGTAAATGTTCTCGAAAGCGGCGCGCGAGAGGTTGTATCCAAAGAGCGGACCGCCCGAGCAAATCGCGAAATTCCATCCGACCGAGCCGTCGATGCGCGAGACTTCCTCGCACAGCCGCAGCGAATCGGGGATCGTCAGGTCGCCGCCGCCCATCTGGCGCGGCAAAAGAATCCGAAATAACCCGGCGTCGTGAAAAGCGTCGGCGACCTCGCGCGGCATCTGCGCCTCGCGCTCGCCGCGATCGGCATGCTCGCGAATTATCGGCGCAAGCGCCTGCACCTTGTCGAAGTAAGGCCGCGCTCGTTCAGACAAAAGCTGGTCCATATTCAAACCTCGGTCGCGTGCGAGTTTAACTGCCCATGCGCGCGCGATTTGCCCAGTAGTCCGACGCGGTGCGGAAGGCCGCGGCCGCGCGCTCGAAGCTGTCGAATACGACCAGGCCGCGGGCGCGCGCCAGTTCTTTGCCGCGCGCGACGATCGCTTCGACGTGCGCCGGATGCATCACGATCGCGAACGGCTTGGTCGAGCGGTTGGCGAACTCCGCGAGCTTGTCGAGCAGGCCGGTGATTTCGTCCTCGTGCGTCGCCCATCGCGCGGCACGCAGGCCGGTGCCGACTTCGAGCACAATCGCGTCGATCACCGCGTCGCGCTCGAGAATCTCGAGGATGCGATCGAGGTTGCCCTGATGATGTCCGGCGCCGATGGTGCCGCCGGCGTCGAGCGGATTGCGGTAGCTGCCGCCGATTATGTTGAAGAACGTTTTCAGCTCGTCGTAAGAGGAGTCCGACAGCGCGGGAATTTCGAGTCCGGCCGTCGCGAAAGTGTCGGTGATTACCACGGACTGTCCGCCAGTCATCGCGACCAGCCCCATGCGCCGGCCCGCGAGGCGCTTGGCCCGCGCGAACAGCTCGACCGCGTCGAGCATCGCGTCGAGGCTCGCGACTTCGACCGCGCCGCTTTGCCGCACCACCGTGCGCCAGGTCGCTTCCGGCGTCGCCAGCGAGCCGGTGTGCGAGAACGTCGCGCGCGCGCCCGCGTCGGTCACCCCGCCCTTCCATATAACGACTGGATGCCGCTCGGCCGCGTGCCGGACGCTGTCGAAAAAGCGCCGCCCGTCGCGCACTCCTTCGATGTACATCCCAATCACGCGCGTCGCCGGGTCGGCCGCCATCAGATCGATATAATCCGCCGCTTCGAGGATCAGCACGTTGCCGATCGACGCGGCCTTGTTCACCTTGATGCCGTGGCTGGGCGCTTGCAGGCAAAAGTTGATCGTGTGCGTGCCGCTCTGCGAGATGAAGCAGACGTCGCCCGCCTCGCCGACGCTTTCTTCCGGAAAATTGCGCAGACCCGCGCCGGGACTGTAGAGCCCCATGCAATTCGGCCCGACGAGTGCGATTTCGGAGTTGAGCGCGAGGTCGCGCAACTCATTCTCGAGCCGTATTCCGAGTTCCTCCGAGGTCTCCGAAAATCCCGACGTGAAAAATCCGATCGAGCCGACGTGATTGGCAATGCAGTCCTTCAAAATTCGCGGCGCGATCTGCCGCGGCACGGCGCTGACCGCGTAATCGATCGGCTCGGTGATCTCGGCCAGGCTCTTGCGGTTCTCGACGCCCAGCGCCTCGATTCCTGGTATCTCGTTGGGATCGATCTGCACCGAGTAGAGCTTGCCCTTGAGATGCGCCATCGCGCGCAGCCACATGTACCCACCCATCCGCTTGTCGCCGATGACGACGACGGTGCGCGGATTGAATGCGCGCTCGAGATTTTTGAGCCGCGCCGCGCGATGCGGGTCCGGCTGCGTCACCATCCCCGACTCCGCGGTCAGCACGATTCGCGCATCGAGGATCGCGAGACCGTCCTCGTACGCGACCACCGGGTTGAGATCCATCTCGGCGATATCCGGATGCGTCGCCGCGATTCCTGAGACGGTTTCGAGGAGCGAGACGATAGCGTCGATATCGACGCCCGGCTGTCCGCGGACGCCGCGCAGAATCTGGCCGCCGCGCAAGCGTGAGAGCATCGCCGCGGCCTCGCGTCCGCCAATCGGCGCCAGCGCGAGCGCCGTGTCCTTCATCACTTCGACCAACACCCCGCCGAGCCCGACCATCACCATCGCGCCGAATCGATCGTCGCGGAACGTCCCCGCAATCAGCTCGACCCCGTTGCGCGCCATCGGCTGCACGGCGACGCCCTCGAAGCGCGCGGCGCGCGCCTTGGCGGCGAGATTCGCGCGAATCCGATCGAACGCGCCGCGCACCGCGGCTTCATCGCCGAGATTCAGCTCGACCCCGCCGACGTCGCTCTTGTGACTTACGTCCGGCGACAGCACTTTCAGCACGACCGGGAAACCGATTCGCGACGCCGCGCGCACCGCGTCATCAGCCGTCGCAGCGGCCTCCGGCACCACGACCGGCAGGCCGAGCGAATGCAAGATCCGCTTGCTCTCGATTTCCGTGAGAACCGTTCGCCCGCTCGAACGAGCAGACGAAATTACCGACGATACGATGGAGTCAGCCACGCTTGTCGCGTATAGCAGAGCCACGGAACTATTTGAACCATCGGGAGATCCGTCAAATGCCGCGCAGCACCCGCCTCCGCAGAAAAGTCTTCGTCACCCGCGCAATTGACCCCGCCGCGCTCGAACGCCTGCGCGCCGCATCCGCGGTTAGCTGTCTGGCCGGGCGAGATGCCGCCGCCGGCGCCGAAACTGCGCGCAGCGCTGGCAGATGCCGACGCGGTACTCTCGATGATCACCGACAAGATCGATGCGAGCGTGATCGCAGGCGCTCCGCGCCTTCGCGTCATCAGCAACCTCGGCGTCGGCGTGGACAATATAGATCTCGAGGCGGCCACCCGCGCCGGCATCGCCGTCGGCCACACTCCCGGGGTCCTGACCGAGGCCACCGCGGACCTTGCCTTCGGCTTGCTGATGACGACGGCGCGGCGAATCGCCGAGGCCGACCGTCATGTGCGCGCGGGCAGGTGGCGGACCTGGGGGCCCATGACGATGCTCGGATGCGACGTGCACTCGAGCACGCTCGGGCTGATCGGATTCGGCGCGATTGGCCAGGCGATGGCGCGGCGCGCGATGGGCTTCGGGATGCGCGTGCTCTATCTGAAGCATCCGTCGAGCAAGCGGATCGCCGGCGCGGCCGCGGTAAGCCTGCCCCGCTTGCTGGCCGAATCAGACTTCATCTCGCTCCACGTGCCATTGACGCCAAAAACGCGTCACATGATGGGCGTGCGCGAGTTCGCGCTGATGAAACCGGGCGCGATTCTGATCAACACGGCGCGCGGGGCGGTCATCGATCAAAGAGCGCTGGTGGCGGCGCTGAAATCGGGACGCTTGGGTGGCGCAGGCCTGGACGTGACCGATCCCGAGCCAATCGCGCTTCGCGATCCACTGCTGCGATTCAACAATGTAGTGGTGACGCCGCACATCGGCAGCGCCAGCATCGCGACGCGCGCCAACATGGCGGCAATAGCGGTGGACAATATCCTCGCCGTCTTCAGCGGCCGCCTCCCGCGCTGCTGCGCAAATAAAAAAGTCAGGCTGCGTCCTCCCAAAGACGCAGCCTGACCCGGTGTACAGCTTGGAGATGGCCCTCTATTGCGAAAGCCGCAGCAGAACCTTCGACGCGATCGTCTGGAACACGGCGTCCAACTGGCTGGCGTCAGGGGCGAAGATCGCCTGCCCTTGTGGCTGGCTGGGGTTATAGGTGGCGGCATTTGCGGGATCGTTAGCGATAGCCTGCAGGTACGGCTCATTGATCTTGTCACCCAAGCCGATCGAATAAATCGTAATATTGTTTGTGCTATTGCGCATCACGCTCGCCAGTTGCTCTGTGCGATACGTCGCGTCTGCGGTAATGTTGGTTATGTTGATCGTATTGCTAACTCCTGGGGCCTCCACGGGAAAAGTTGTCGCATTAGGACAAGAAACCGCGGTGTAAAACGGGTTGGTTGATGGCGCCGACGTCGGGTTCATAAAAAAGGGAGAGGATGAGCATTCGACGGGCGCGCATCCGCCATAGTTCACAGGGGTATTGGAGGGTTTCTTCGTGGTGCCGGTGCAATTCAGAACGTCGTGGGTGGTGGAAGCAGTCGGAGTAGTAACATTGGTCGGAAGTCCGTCGGTGTTGGCGTAACCGTCGGTAAAAAAGACCGCCACTCTTATAATGTTCGGCGATAAAGGCTTGGTCAGGATCTGATTGAATGCATCCTGAAGGCCGGCTTGGGCGAAGGTGGCGCCACCGAAGATCATATTCTCGGTCGAATTGTCTATTGGACTCACAAACGACGTAGTCATTGGCACGTCGACGGTATCGAGCGTTGAGAAACTGATTTCCGCGATGTTGTCGATGCCTGGGTCGAAATAGCTTATGAAGTTTTGGACAGCGGTTGGAAGTGCTGCCTGTCCGCCGTTGCTACTCATGGATCCCGATCTGTCCAACACCAGCGACATCACCAACGGGTTGCGCTGAGCGGTAGCGCTGTCGGAAACGTTCAACGTCGCGAACTGGGAGCCCAGCACGCGGATGAAGGAGGTGTTGATGCTGGTGGTGGCGTTTATTGTCACGCAAGTATTGCCGGAAATGCATGGGGAGGAGGTGAACCAGGTCACGGTGGGAGTAGGCACGGTCCCGAGGCCCGGCACCGATTGATAGTTGGCTTTGAAAGCAGCCACCGCGTCCGCAGTAGCCGTAGCCTGCCCCAAGTTGAGATTGCGCATTGCCGCAAGCGTCGCCGCATCAACTGCTTTATTGAGAGTAGTCTTGGTGACGTAGGCTTGACCAAAGTCGATCGCCAGACCGACGAACAAAACCAGGACACCGATCAAGACCGCGATCAAGGCGAAAATCTGACCACGTTCGTTTTTCCTAATCTTCCATTGATGCAAGATGTTCACCTCGTCCGTAGTCTTTAGAAGTACGCCGCATTATACAGCGTCGATGGAAAGGAAACGGCGCTATTCGTCAGAGCTCCGATGGGCGTCAGCGCCGAGAACGCAAAGAATACTTCGGTGATATAGACCGTCTGGCCGTTCTGCAGCGTCGACGTGGTGTAGGCGGCGGGTAACGTAGCTGTAGCTCCGACCGAAGACCCGATCTTGCTGGTTGCCGCGAGCTTCGTTAGCCCATCCGTCGTGCTCGAATCCTGTCCGGATATCTTAAAGACGTTGTTTTCGTTCGTGACCGAAGTAATGATCACGTTGCCGTGATTGGCCAGGTCCAAGCCGGATGCTCCCGAAACCACCGCAGCCGCAGCCTCGTTCAAGGTCGTGCCGCGTGAAGCCAGGTTCGAGCCCTGCCGAGTCAGATCGGCCATCACCTGCACGTCATTAAGCGCGCGGCCGAAATCGATACATGCGCACATGATAATGAGCATCAGGGTCACGCCCATGGCAAACTCCACCATTGCCTGACCGCGGTAGTTGGCGGTGAGCTTCGTACGCATCGATCGATAAAGCCGTGACATAAATGCTCTATCCCCTAGTCCGTCTCACTTGGGTCAAAGGGCTCATTTTTGAAGGTAGTGCTCGAAGAGAAGGTGTAGAATCCACCGGGAAAGAGTGTGAAGGGGTGCAGAATCGGGTAAAGCATCGTCATCGAGGTCACAGGCACGTTGGCCGTTAGCGTCATCGTCACCGTGTCTTCCGGGTTGCCCGCCACGCCATCGGTGCCGCAGGTGTTGGTCGTGACGTCGCAAACCTTAAGATTCCCGGCGACGGTGACGTTGGGTATGCTGATTTCGTTCTGAATGTAAGCCTCGATCGACGCTATTCGAGAGAGCGTGGTGGGTTTGCCAGCAACGCTAACGGTCGTATGATTCCCCGTCGAAGCAAACCGGCCTCCATCATCCACCGCCTGCTGAATGTTCAGCTGCGCGAAGTAGACCCATCCGTAGTCGATCACCGCGAAGACCAGTAACAGGAAGATTGCGATGACCATGGCGAATTCGACCGCGGACTGGCCCTTGGCAAATCCGAATCTCGATGCTTCGGATTTGGCAGAGGTCAGGTCAACCGCGTTCGATTTGTAAGGGCTAGACTTCTGCATAGGTGTGCCCCGACGGCATCAGCAGGCCACACGCATTGGCTGTGCCAGCCAAAATGAGTTCATTTGCCTGCTCTTTTTGTCGAAATTTGCTCCAAGTTGGCTCATTTGCAACGTCCAGTGGCAACGGCGCGACATTCAGGTGAGCAAATCGTGGTTCAACCCTACTATCGGATGACGCGCAACATCTAAAGCTTACCAACATGGCCAGATATGATAGCTCCGAGCCAAGTCAGGCGAAAGTGGGTCAAAGCAGCTTAATCAAGCTACAGCTGCACGGACTCCATCTGGTTTGTCGAAAACCGGCGGGGTACAGGTCCCCCCGCCGGATCGATTGTTCAACTGCCATGCCGAGAGCGGCGGGCGACTTAGAGACTGCCGTCCACGCTGGTCAGCAACCCGGTGATCGTCGTACCCATGGTCTGGTAGCCGACGAAAACAACGACCGCGACCGCCGCGAGAATCAGCGCGTACTCAGCCATCGTCTGTCCACGCGCCATCGCATCTGCCTTCACGTACAGTTTCCTGATCGCATTCACCTTGTGTTCCTCCCTTCGAGCGACTGAACAGTTTTTTTGCCGGCGAAGGCAGATCGCCTTCGCCAGCTTGGTTACTCAGCCTTCGGCCAAAGATGGACGGGCGTTTAGAGCTTGGCGTCCACGCTGGTGAGCAGCCCCGTGATCGTCGTGCCCATGGTCTGGTAGCCGACGAAAACAACGACCGCGACCGCCGCCAGAATCAGCGCGTACTCAGCCATCGTCTGTCCGCGCGCCATCGCATCGGCCTTCACATACAGTTTCCTGATCAGATCCATTTTCGTGTCCCTCCGTCCGTTTGTGTGTTTCGAACAACCATTAACGCGAGAATCCAATATCCCCGCGCCCTTGCGACAATTTTACTGCCTGTAGAGAAGAAAACATCTTGTCGAGATTACCTACTGTTAGCTAACTCGAAAATCTACTCGTTATTCTATCCAATCTTAATCACTATTGGTTCTTGATTGGTTACGCTTGGTTCAGACCATGAAATTATATCTTTACCCAGCTTCGGCATTTTCTACGGGCGCCAGGGATATGTCAAGCGTCTTTCACGCTCGTGATTCTGCTTAATGACGTGTTAAACCATGCGTGGACGTGTCACCCGCACAGGACCACCGCCCCGCACCCACAGAGGAGGGTCCTACACAAGCTAGAAGGTTAAAAGGAATGCGAAATCGGGGTATAGGGCTATAAAGTAGCTATAGCGAGCGTTCAGACTAAATAGCTAGTCATGAAGAGCCACGGTTAGCGCCTCGCCCAGGCTGAAATTTCTCTCGTAGAGAGCGCGTCCGACTACAACACCGACCACTCCGGAACCGAATCGCACCCTGAGAGCGCGGATATCCGCGAGGCTGGCGACGCCGCCTGACGCGATCACCGGGATGCGGATCAGTTTGGCGATTTCGTGCATGCGGGCCGCATCGACGCCGGCCTGTGCGCCGTCGCGCGCGATGTCGGTCACGATTGCCGCGGCGACACCCGCTGCGCGAAACCGCTGTGCAGCTTCGGCGACGGTCAGCCGGCTGGTCTCGACCCATCCTTTGACGGCGAGCATCCCGTCGCGAAGGTCGATTGAGCCGAAAATCTTTCCAGGAAACTCTTCACAGGCACGGCGGATGAGCTCTGGATTCAAGAGCGCGGCCGAACCAATCGAGACGCGGTCGGCGCCGCTGGCGAACGCCGCGCGCACCGCCTCGATCGTGCGCAACCCGCCGCTAACGTCGATCGCGCATTTCACCGCGTCGCGAATCTTCGCGATCGCCTCGAGATTTTGCGGCGCGCCGGCAATCGCGCCATCGAGATCGACGATGTGGATAAGTTTCGCCCCCGCCTCCTCGAATCGTCGCGCGGTCTCAGCCGGGTCGGTGCCATAGACGGTGGCCTGGTTCATGTCGCCGTGGATCAGGCGCACGACTTGCCCGCCCTTCAGGTCAATCGCGGGAATGACGGTGAACTTCTCGAACAAGCGACTCAGCTGCTGAGCGTGCCCTTGGTCGAAAGCACGCCGGAAAGCCGCGGCTCGGGCGCCGTCGCATTGTCCATCGCGCGTGCCAGGGCCTTGAAAGTCGCCTCGATAATGTGATGCGGGTTGCGGCCGCTGACGAGGTTGAGATGCAGGTTCATTCCGACTTCATCGGTCAGCGCCTTCATGAAGTCGTGCACCAGTTCGGTCTGGAAGTTGCCGACGCGTTCCTGGCTGATAGCCACGTTGTAGCCGAGGTAGGCGCGCCCGCTGATATCGACAATCGCGGTGCATAAGGCCTCGTCGAGCGGCACCGTCGCCTCGCCGAAGCGCTTGATTCCGGCGCGATCGCCGAGCGCCTCGCGAAACGCCCTGCCCACGACAATCCCGACGTCCTCGACGGTGTGATGGTCGTCTATATGCAAATCGCCGGTGGCTTCGACCTTCAGATCGAAGAATCCGTGCCGCGCGAAGCTCTCGAGCATGTGGTCGAGGAACGGCACCCCGGTCCTGGCCTCGCCGCGCCCGCTGCCGTCGAGCTTGAGCGCTACCGTCACACTGGTCTCGCGGGTTTTGCGCTCGACCTGAGCCGTGCGCGAGGCCTTGGCCGGCGCCAACCGCGTCACGCGAGGCTTAGCGGGATTTTGCAAGCTGGTTTTTCGTTTTTCCATTTCGACTCCGCCCTGCCCCAGTTCCATTCGCTGCGCCGTTGCGCAATTCCATCGCGCGCGCGTGGCCCTCGAACCCTTCCATCCGCGCCAAGTGCGCCACGGTCGGTCCGAGCGCCGCAATCGCGCCCATCGACGCCTCGATTATACTGGTTCGTTTCAGGAAATCGTATGCACCCAGGGGCGACGCGAAGCGGGCCGCGCCTCCGGTCGGCAGGACGTGATTGGGACCCGCCAGGTAATCGCCCAGCGGCGCCGGCGTCAACGGACCGAGAAAAACCGCTCCGGCGGCTTTGACCTTGGGCAGCCATCGCGACGGATTGCGCACGTCCAGCTCGAGATGCTCCGGGCCAATCTGGTTGGCAAGATCGAAGGCCTCGTTGAGATCATTCACGACGACCATCGCGCCGCGCTTGACCAGTGCCGCCTCGACCTGGCGCGCGCGCGGCAGCGTCTTGAGCGCGGTCTCAACCGCCTCGGCGACCCGCTGCGCCATACTGGCCGACGGTGTCAGCAGCATGGCGGCCTCGTCGCCCGAACCATGCTCGGCCTGCGCAATCAGGTCGGCGGCGATCCATTCGGGATGCGCGCGATTGTCGGCAATCACCAGCACCTCGCTCGGCCCCGCCATCTTGTCGATATCGGCGACGCCATAGACCATCCGCTTGGCGGCCTGCACGTACGCGTTGCCAGGCCCGACGATCTTATCGACCGGCTTGATGCTCTCAGTGCCGTAGGCGAGCGCCGCGACTGCATGCGCTCCGCCGACGCGGTAGAATTCATCGACGCCCGCAATCTCCGCGGCTGCCAGCACCGCCAGCCGCTCGCCCTCCGACGACGGCGGCGAGACCATCACGATTTCGGCAACGCCCGCGACCTTGGCGGGTATCGCGTTCATCAGCACCGACGACGGATACGCGCCGAGCCCGCCGGGGACGTAAATCCCGACGCGGCGCATCGGCTGCACCATCTGCCCGAGGCGCATCCCGGACTTGTCGCGATAAATGAACGACTCCTCCATCGTGCGGCGATGGAAGTCGGCGATTCGTTCGGCCGCCAGCTCCAGCGCGCGGCGATCGTCAGCCGGAATTCGATTGATTGCGGAATGGCGTTCGGCGGGCGTCACGCGGAGCGTCGCCGGCGTCAATTTCACGTGGTCGAACTTTGCAGTGAGATCGATCAGCGCGCGATCGCCGCGCTTGCGGACGTCGGCGATAATCTTCGACACTGCCTGATCGAGGCCGGCGCTGTCGCCGCCGCGTCGCGCGAGGATCGCCGCCAGGAATTTTTTGAACTCCGGCGTCTGCGACTTGAGTATCCGCGGCCGCATTATTCTTGCGCGCGCTCGATTCGTGCTCCGAGCCCCGAGAGCTTGGCGTCGAGCGCCTCGTAACCGCGGTCGAGATGGTAGATGCGGCTCAACTCGGTCGTGTGCTCGGCCGCGAGCGCCGCGATGATCAAACCCATGCTGGCGCGCAGGTCCGTCGCCATCACCGGCGCCCCGCTCAGCCTGGACGGTCCGCGAATCACCGCGGTCGGCCCCTTCATCAATATGTCGGCGCCCATTCGCGCGAGTTCCTGCGCGTGCATGAAGCGGTTCTCGAAAATCGTCTCGGTGATTACCGAAGTGCCGTCAGCCTGCGTCAGCATCGCCATCATCTGCGCCTGCAAGTCGGTCGGAAATCCCGGATACGGCAGCGTGCGCAGCTCGACCGACTTGAGTTTGTCGCCGCGCGCGACGCGGAGGCCCTTGCCGTTGGCCTCGACTGTGACGCCGGCCTCGCGCAGCTTGGCCGTGACGCTGTCGAGATGCTCTATCGGCGCATTAGTAATCGTAATGTCGCCGCCGGTGATCGCCGCCGCCGCCATCATCGATCCGGCCTCGATTCGGTCCGGTATCACTTCATGCTCCGCGCCATGCAGCCGCTCGACGCCTTCGATTTCGATTACGTGCGTGCCGGCGCCGCTGATCTTCGCACCCATCTTGACCAGCACTCGCGCAAGGTCCTGCACCTCGGGCTCGCGCGCGGCGTTTTCTATAACCGTGCGTCCACGCGCAGTGACCGCCGCCATCAAAATATTTTCGGTGGCGCCGACCGACGGCGAATCGAGCCAGATGCGCCCGCCCGCGAGCTTCTCGGCATGCGCCTCGACGTAGCCGTGGCGAAACTGGATCTTGCTGCCGAGCGCGCGGATGCCCGCGATATGCAGATTCACCGGCCGCGCGCCTATCGCGCATCCGCCTGGCGTGGATACGCGAGCGCGTCCAGTCCGTGCCAGCAGCGGGCCGAGCACGACGAACGACGCGCGCATCGTCTTGACCAGCTCGTACGACGCTTCGTGCGAGGTGACTTTTGCCGCGTGAAGCTCGACGCGATGCTCGTCAGTCCATCGTGCCTGCACGCCGAGCTGGCTGAGCAGATCCATCGCGGTTTTCACGTCGCGAAGTCGCGGAACGTTGGTGAGATGAAGCGGCTCCGAGGTGAGCAGCGACGCCATCATGATCGGCAGCGCGGCATTCTTGCTGCCACTGAGCGTAACAGTCCCGCGCAACGGAGCGCCGCCATGAATGATCATCTTTTCCATCGCAACCTACTCCCCCACCCTTCGCGCGCGCACGACGCGCGGATGCCCCGCGAAATCATTTATCACAGCGACCGCGCCCACGCCCGCGTCCTCGACGAGTTTCGCGACGGCCGCCGCCTGCCCCATTCCAACTTCCATAATCAGACCACCGCTTCTGACCAGGTGCGCCGATGATCCCGACACAATCCTGCGCAGGATATCGAGGCCGCCAGTTCCCGAGCTCAGCGCGACGCGCGGTTCGAAACCTCGGACCTCCGGCTCCAGCGCTGCTATCTCGGCTTCGTCCAGGTAGGGCGGATTGGACACTATCAGCTCGAAATGTTCGAGCGCCGGTCCTCCATCGCGAACGTCGAAACAGTCGGCGCGGCGGAACGTCACCCGCCCTTCGACTCGATGACGCCGTGCGTTGCGCGACGCCACCGCGATCGCATCGGCAGAGATATCCAACGCGGTGACGCGCGCGCGCGGCGCATTGACGGCAATCGCAATCGCGATCGCACCCGACCCGGTGCCAATATCGAGCACCCGCGCGTCAGGCCAGTCGGCCAGGAATTCGAGCGCCGCCCCAACCACGAACTCAGTCTCCGGACGTGGGATGAGCACTGCCGGCGTGACTTCGAAATCCAGCGAATAAAACTCCTTGTGCCCGACTATGTACGCGACCGGCTCGCGCTTCTCGCGCCGCGCAACCAACGCGTCGAATCTTTTCAGGATTGCGGGTGAAAGATCGATCGAGCCGGTGACGACCGCTTCGCGCGAGACGCCTGCCGCTTCCGCCATCAGCACTTCCGCGTCAAGCCGCGACGAATCGATGCCGGCGTCCGCCAGCCTGCGCGACGCCCGATCGATGGCCTCCAACGCGCGCCGCGCCGAATCGCTCGTCGCCACGTTACGCGTTGAGCGACTGCTCGCGATCGTATGCGGCGAGCGCGTCGATCACCGGATCGATTGCGCCGTCGAGAAAATTGTCGAGCTGATGAATCGTCACGTTGACGCGATGGTCGGTCACGCGCGATTGCGGAAAGTTGTAGGTGCGGATGCGCTCCGAGCGGTCGCCCGTCCCCACCATCGACTTGCGCGTCTGCGCGATCTTCGCCTGCTGCTCCGACTGCGCCTGTTCGAGCAATCGCGCGCGCAGGATCTTCAACGCCTTCGCCTTGTTCTTATGCTGCGATTTCTCGTCGCGCTGGATTATCACCATCCCGCTTGGGATATGCGTGATTCGCACCGCCGAATCAGTGGTGTTGACGCTCTGCCCGCCCGGCCCCGACGCGCGCATCACGTCGATCCGCAAGTCCTTCGCCTCGTTGATATTGACTTCGACCTCGTCCGCTTCCGGCATCACCGCGACGGTGACCGCCGAGGTGTGGATGCGACCGGATCCTTCGGTCTCCGGCACCCGCTGCACGCGATGCACCCCGCCTTCATACTTCAGGCGCGAGTATGCGCCGCGGCCAGTCACCAGCGCGATCACTTCCTTGATTCCGCCAAGGCCGGTGTCGCTCATGTTGAGCGTCTCGATCTTGAAGCCGTGGCGTTCAGCGTAGCGCGTGTACATCCGGAACAAATCGCCGGCAAACAGAGAAGCCTCTTCACCGCCGGTGCCGGCGCGAATTTCCAGGATTACGTTTTTCTCGTCGTTGGGATCGCGCGGGGTGAGCAGCTCCTTGAGCTTCTCTTCGACGGCGCCGAGATTCTTCTGCAGCGTCGGCATCTCGGCCTTGGCCAGCTCGCGCAGGTCTGCGTCGTTGCCGTCGAGAATAGCCCTGTGCCCGGCGATTTCGTCGGCGATGCGAATATACTCGCGCGCGCATTGCGCCGCTTCGGAGAGCTGCGATCGCTCCTTCGCCAGCTTTGCGTATTCGCGCTGATTGCCGAGCGTGGCCGGATCAGCGAGCTTGCGCTCGAGTTCCGCGACCCGCTCTTCGATTGCACTCGCCTTATCCAGCATCGCCCTTACGCTCGCCACCGAGAAAACCGAAAAGTCGTTGCCTCAAAACAAAAACGGCGCGGCCGCGATGGCCGTGCCGATGGATTCTCCCCCGCGCACCCGGGTGCGTCGGGCACCGCAGGCGGCGGGAGTTGCTATGCTACTTTTCGGCGGCGGTTTCCGCCGTCTTTTCAGCCGGCTTCTTGATGCCGTACTTGCGATTGAACCGCTCGACGCGCCCGGCGGTATCGACCAGCCGCTGTGTGCCAGTGTAAAAGGGATGGCACTTCGAGCAGACCTCGACGTGCAGCTCTTTGAGCGTCGATCGAGTTTCGAAGGTGTTGCCGCACGCACATACGACGGTGCAGCGGCGGTATTCAGGATGGATTCCAGTTTTCATTTTAATTTCCCGGGCTCTTCTACCTATTCTATTGCAGGATACCATCGCAAGGTAGCGCAGACAATTCGCCCGTTACGCCTGCCTTTTCGGGCTTTTCGTATCGCATTAATCACTTCGTCCGCAGCAATAATAATCACGATCTGCGCGATTGCCAGCTACGCCGCATCTTCGCCGCCGAAGCCCGCACCGGCGCCGGCTGCGTCAAATACCGGCTTCGCGCCGGATAGCCGCACTCTTTTCGCGCCAATCTTATGCCTCGCGCCACCAGGCCCCGCGCGTGCGTCGCGCGCAATCGCGATCTTCGACCGCCAACTCGCGTTCCAGCGCAAACTATCGTTCCATCCGAAGATTGGTCAGTCGCTTCAACACGTCATCGATCTGCTGCCGCCACGACAATCGACCTTGATTCGCGCCGCCGCGCTCTACTCGAACAGTGAAGTCCCGTGGCACGACCAGGCGGACGGCACTCACCAGATTTGCGTCGCAGGCCAACCCGATAGCGCCGACTATCTCTACACGCTGGTCCAACAATGGCGCAGCCCCGAGGAGCCCGCGCGATTCTCGGGCATCTTCAGCCTCAAGCCCGCCGCCGATTCTGCGCCCGCCAACGTTTCGAGCGTGACCGGCACGCTCGCCGGCGAGCTGATGATCGATACCTACGGCCTCGGCGAGCTGGTCGATCTGTTGGGCGACACGCTGCGCGAGTTTCACGGTGACCTGAAACCGCCGTGGGATTCGGCGGCGGGCAAGTTCAACCATCATGACCGCGCCGCGATGGATCGATTTCACCGCCAGATGCCGCACCTCGCGGCGAAGTTCGATCGCTATTTCAAGTTCAACAACCTGCTCGACGAATTCAATTCGCCGGCCGGTCCGATCGTGCTGTTCAACGTCGATATGGAAGTGCGCCAGGACGCGCTGAAGAAATATCCGCTGCTTTACGAATTCTATCGCAAGCTGGTGCCCGCGGTGGTGGCGAAATCGGATATCCTGGATGCGCACGGCAACTACTGGATGCGCGAGGCGTTCGACCACGGGCACATCCACTTCACGATAATGCTGCGCGACGGACTGCTGACGCCGTTCAACGGCGCGATGCAGCCGGCGGGTGACAGCGTCGCGCTCGATGAAATCACGCGCGGCGGTTATCGCACGCTCGCGTCGGGGCAGGTGACCAGTCTGGCGATGAATTTCGGCCTCGCGAATATCGGTTTCACGACCGATTACCGTCGCGACGCCGGCAGCTGTACGTTCGTCAACCGCATGAACGCGGTCCCGCAACTGGTCGCTCCGCCGGGAGTGCATCAGGTGATGGATTTGGTCGCGGGCGATTTTCTGCGCGTGCTGGCGACCGGCGATGGCGGCCTGAACTCGAAACTCAGCTCGCGCATGCTTCCCAACGGCGTCTATGATTTCGCGGCCGGCTTCACGGCCGAGTTGAACTACTCGCCGACGCTGGAATTGCTCGCGCGCATCGGCGACGCGATCGCCAAAGAGCACAACGACCGGGTTCGCGCCGAGGAAAGGGCCTTCGGCGAGGAACTTTTCGACGCCTTCGTCGCCGACTACAATGAGGCGCGTCCGGCAATTCTTGCGCTGGATTCGGACAAGGGTGAGCGGCAGGTGAAATCCAAATGAATCGCGCACGATGGAATCGGCTTTTCGCAGCGACACTGCTCGCACTCGCGATCGGCGCCGCCGGATGCGCCGCGGATGACAAGCCGCCGGCCGCAAACCCTGACCCCGGCCAGCCGCAGGCGAAATTGTTGAGAGATTTATCCAGCGTCTCCGACGCCCCGATCAATCCATTGGCCGCTGTCAACGCGGCGCCCGCGCGTGGCGATGCGCTGCTGCAGGATTCAGGCCCGGTAACCTCCGGCCCGCGCACTTACCAGGATGAACCAGGCATCTCGCGCACGGTTGGCAACGAGGAGAATCCGGGCACGGTGCGCCTGCTCAACGGCAAGGCCGCACAGTTCGGCAGTTTTTCGGGCGTGATCCTCGACCGCATCTACGCCCGCCTGATCGTCGCCGAGCGCAGCGAGGAAATTTCGCGAACCAGGCTGCCCACCGACATCAAGGCCGTCGTCATCACCGCAATCATGAACAAGAGCGGCAAACTCACCGAACTAATTCTCGAACAACACTCGGGCAAAGCGAAAATCGATCAGATGATGCTTGACGTCTGCAAAAAGAGCATCTGGTACGAGAATCCGCCGGTCGAAGCGTTGTCCGGCGACGGCAACTACCGGCTTACGATCAGATTGAAGCTCGATAACTACGCCTCCTCCGACGAGCATCATTGGAGCTTCACCACCGACCTCGGCATCGGCCTCGGCTAGCCGGCGCCCGATGCCAATCGGGCAGCAGGCCCGCCCCGCTTCTGCTAGAATCGCCGCCGTGAATTCGCTCGACGACTATCTCCCGCGTCCCGGCCTGTCGGTCCCCATCGTCACGATTCTCGACGCTCGCGGGCGCATCCTCGAAGACCAGCAGCGCGCCGTCGTTCGCTTCGCGCTGCAGGACGGCGCCGGCGCCGACATCATCTTCGCCGCGGGCACCACCGGCGAGTGGGATCGCATCGACAATTCGCGCCGGCAGGCGGTCGCGCGAATCGCAATCGACGAATGCCGCCGCGCGCGCGCGTCGGCCGCCAAGAAAATCGAAGCATGGGCCGGTATCACCGCGCACACGCGCGCCGACACGCTCGACAATCTAACGCACGCGATCCACGCCGGCGCCGACGCGGTCGTAGTCGCGCCGCTCTCGATCAACGACGTCGATAACCCGGCCGAATTCGTCGAGCGTGACATCGGCGCCGTGTTCGATCGCGCGGGCCGGATGATTCCACTGTTCCTCTACGACAACGCCGACATCGCGGCGCCCGGCAAAGCCGCGCATCTGCATACCCGCGACGTCAAGGCGATGGCGCGGCTGCCGTACGTTCGCGGAATCAAAGTCACGGCGAGCAAGAGCGTCATCGGCAACTACACGCGCGCGGCGTCGCACTTCAAGGCGGGTCACGAGTTCGCGATCTACGCCGGCAACGCGTACCTGATTTTCGATTTGTTCGCGCCGCCAGAGGGCGTCGGCGATCGCATGCGTCACTACTGGAACCGCTACCTGACGCAGCGCACGCGTCCATACGGCGTCGTCGCCGGGCCGGCCAATGCGATGCCGCGCGAATGGCAGCGCGCATGGCAGGTTTGCCGCTCGGGCGACGTCGAGTTGATGCGCTTATACGCCGACGCGATCGAAGAGTTTCGCATCACCTGCAGCTTCAAACGCGGCGCCAGGGCATATCGCCCAACCATCGCGACGATCAAGGCGTCGCTCAAGGAACTCGGCGTCATCGAGAGCGACGCCGTCGGCAGCGGCAGCCCGACTCTGAACGATACCGAGCGGCGCGAATTCTCGACGCGATTCACCGCGCTGCGCGAACGCAATGCCGAGATGCTTGAGCGCGGATGGGTCAGCGAATACGATTCGCCCGCCGGCCACGCGCCGGCTACGGAACGAAAATCCGCGGGGCGCAATGGCTGAAGAGAAACTCGACGTCGTCGGATGCGGCAGCATGGTGGTTGACCTGTTCTACCGCACGCCGCGCATCATCCGCGCCGACGAAAAGATCCTGCTGCGCGCGCACACCGCCAGCGCCGCGATCGAACGGACGCAAGTCGGCGGCCTCGTGCTGAATCATCTCGGATGGGGACGCATCCTCGGCCTCAAAACCGGCATCTTCGGCAAGATGGGCGACGATCGCAACGGCGAGTTCCTGCGCGACGGCATGGATCGCCTCGGCATCCGCCATCACCTGACCTTCGACGGCACGGCGACCGCGTTCGCGACGATCTTCGTCGATACCGCGGGCGATCGCGCGATCTACATGGCGCGCGGCGCGACCGCCGAGCTCACGCCGGCCGAGGTCCGCAACCGCCACGGCGCGTTCATCCGCCGCGCCAATCTGGTCTCGACCGAGATTTCGCAACTACCGCTGCGGACAGTGATCGCGATCCTGCTGTTCGCGCGCACTCATTCGATTCCCACGATTCTCGACGTTGACGTGCCGCCCTCCGACGCGATCGGATCGATTGGAACGCGCGCCGAGCTCGAACGCGCGTTGAAACTCGCGACCTGGCTCAAGCCGTCGAAGGCCGCCGCCCGTGAAATCGCCGGCAACGGCCGCGATCCGCTGAAAATTGCCGACGCCATTCGCGCCAAGTACGGCAATCGCGCCGTCATCATCACCGAAGGCGACAAAGGATGCTCGATCGCGGCCCGCGACACTTCGATTCGGGTGCCCGCCTTCAAGGTCAAGCAGGTCGATTCCACCGGCGCCGGCGACGCGTTCCTCGCGGGCATTTGCGCGGGCCTCCGTCTCGGCCTGCCGTGGGAAAAGATCGGACGGCTGGCGAATGCGGCCGGCGCGGTCGCGGTGACGCGCCTCGGCGCGTTTCCGTCGGGCTTCGACGTGCGCGAGGAAATTCTCGATCTCTATGCCGAGCCGCTGGCACTGCCGACGCCGCGCCTCGACGCCGAGCCGCGCGAGCCGCTATCGGCGACTCGACTATCGAAGTCGAAAATTTCTTCGACCTCGCATTGACCGAGCTCGCGGCACTGCGCGGCGGCTTGAACATCGCCGCCATCTCGCGCACCGTCGAGATAATCCGCACGGCGCTCGGCCGCGGCGGCCGCGTCCACGTCACCGGAGTCGGCAAGCCCGAGCACGTCGCGCGTTACGCCGCCAGCGTGTTTTGTTCGGTCGGCACGCCCGCGACTTTTCTGCACGCGACCGAAACACTGCACGGCAGCCTCGGCCAGGTGCATCCGCGCGACGTCGTTATCGCGATTTCCAACAGCGGCAGCACCGACGAACTGCTCTCGACCGCGACCGCGATTCGCGAGCAAGGCGCGCAGTTGATCGCGATCACCGGCAACAAGGATTCCAGCCTCGGGCAACTCGCCGATCTCGTCATCCACGTCCCCATCCCCAACGAAGGCGGCGGCCTCGGCCTGGCCCCGCGCATCAGCGTGCTGGGAGAAGTCTTCGTGCTTGCAGGGCTGTCCGTCGCGTTGGAGCTCGCTCACGGCCTGACCGTCGAGGAGTACTCGCGATGGCATCGCGCAGGCGCAATCGGCGAAGCCGCCCGCCGCCTCGTCGAAACCAGAACCTCCGGCCGCCGCGCCTGAGGAAAGACGGCGCCGCGCGAGTTGCTATTTGCGCGACGCGGGTTTCAGCGCGACCGCGGCTTCAGCCGTCAGCAGCATGAAGGTCATCGATTCCTGCAGGTACAGGCTTACGATCTTGTCGTCGTGACTCAGATAGCCGATCGAGACGTCCTGGCCGAGATGAAGTTCGAAGTCGCCGCCGCGCGTCGTCAACACGAACGCGCCGGCAATCGCGGGTGCGAAAATGATCTCCTCGTTGACCAGCCGCTGGATGTGCTGGATGACCGGATAGCCGTGATCGCTCGCCTCGCTCAGCGCCGTGTACGCATCGGCGCCCATCACCACCGAATACGGCCCGTTGACGCCGGCCAGGCGCAACTGGCTGAGCGCCTCTGCGATCGCGTCGGGGTAATGCGACGGGTCGCCGGGCAACGCCGTCACTTTGTTGCTGGTCCCTTGCCGGACGCCTTCGATTCCGGCGGCGGCGTAGCCCTCGAAGATCGCGCGGTCCTCCGAGAATGCGATCAGCTTCGCCGCGTCCTTCAGCGGTTGCCAGTCAGAGTCGTTCGCGCCGCGATCGACGTCATCGATCGCGTGCCGCTCCAGCTCGAACGGCACGCGCAGTTCGACCAGCGCTTTGACTTCGCGTTGCCGCGCGATAATGCCGGCGCCCGGCGCCGCAAGATTCTTCAGATGCCCGGTGCCGACCGCCGACAGCATGCTACCGCCCGGACCTTTGACATCGACCACCCGCCGTCCGGCCAAGTAGCGTTTCAGGGTGCGCTGCGCCTCTTCTTCGATTTGAGCCCACGCGCCGTCAGAGATTGGGGCAAGCTCGCGGTGCAGGTTATTCATCGCGCGATTCTCCTTTCAGTGAGCCGATGCCGAGCGAGCCGTCGCGCGCGCGCACGGTATCAGGTGAAGAGCCTTTCTGAGCGGGGACGGAAGCGGCCGTTGCCGACGCAATTCCAGCCGGTGTCACGCTGTCGAGGAACGACGCCGACGGCGCAAAAAAAAGGGAGCCGGTTACGGCTTGGCTGAAATCCAGAATGCGATCGTAGTTGCCCGGCGGCCGCCCGACGAACATGTTCTCGAGCATCTGCTCGATGAGCCGCGGCGAGCGCGCGTAGCCGATGAAATAGGTGCCAAACTCGCCGTGCCCGGGCCGTCCAAAGATTCCGTTGGCGCGGAAGATCTTCTTCTCGACTCCGTCCTCGACGATCGTATTGAGCGCCTGGTGCGCGGAGGTCGGTTTGACGGCGTCGTCCAACTCGATGTCGGTAACCTTGGTGCGGCCGATGATTCGCTCCTGGGTTTCCGTCGGCAGCGCGTTCCAACTCGCCAGGTCGTGTAGATATTTCTGCACGATAACGTAACTGCCGCACTCGAAGGCCGGATCCTCGTCGCGGATCAGCACCGCATCGAGCGCCTCCTTATCGACCGGATTCTCCGTGCCGTCGACGAAACCCAGGAGATCGCGGTTGTCAAAATAGCTGAAGGCGTGGACTTCGTCTTCGACCGAGACCGCGTCGCCCAGCGCCGACAGGATCTGCGTCGCGAGCTCGAAGCAGAAGTCCGGCCGCGACGATCGGATATGAAATAGCGCGTCGCCGGGCGTCGATACTGCCTTGCGCGAGCCGCCGACGATTTCGCGAAACGGATGCAGTTCCGCGGGCCGCGGATCTCCGAACAGCCGATCCCACGCCGCCGAGCCAAAGCTCATCACGCAGGAGAGGCCCGCCGCCGTGTCGCGGAATCCGACCGCGCGAATCAGGGCGGCCAGGCCCGGACACATCGCGCGGACGGCCGTCGCGCTCTCCGGACGCGGGTCAATCGTGACGACGATAAACAGCGACGCCCGGGTCGGCCCCATCACCACGCCTTGTGGCGTGACAGGCTGCGGGGAAGTGGCGTTGCTTGGCGCGTTGATATCAGTCACAGCGCATGCATTTGAGCACGATCGCGAGTTTGGATAAACCGTTCCGCTCGGCCAATCCTGTACTTCTCTTGTGACGCGGTCTATGACTCTTGATGAGCTTGCCGATCCCGTTCAGGAGGACGTTATCATGCACGTTGGCTACGGCGCGGTTTTTCAGAATCCCGGCAACGCACTTCCCGACGCCGAGGTTTATCGCAACGAGCTGCGCCTGGCGGAGATGGCCGAGCCGCTCGGCTTCGATTCGATCTGGTCCGTCGAGCATCACTTCGACGACTACACGATGTGCCCCGACGTGCTGCAATTCCTCGCGTACATGGCGGGCCGCACCTCGCACGTGAAGCTCGGATCGGGCGTGGTCGTGCTGCCGTGGCATGATCCGATTCGCGTCGCCGAGCAGGTCTCACTGCTCGACCACGTTTCCAACGGCCGCGTGATTCTTGGTCTCGGCCGTGGCCTCGCACGCATCGAGTACGACGGCTTCCGCCTCGATCAGAACGAGGGCCGCAACCTGTTCGTCGAGTACGCCGAGCTGGTTCTGAACGCGCTCGAAAACGGTTACATGGAAGGCGGCCGCTTCACGCGCCAGCCGCGCCGCGAGATTCGTCCGCGCCCCGCGCGCTCGTTCAAGGGCCGCACTTACGCCGCCGCCGTCTCGCCCGAGTCGATGCCGATAATGGCGAAGCTTGGCGTCGGGCTGCTGGTGATTCCGCAAAAGCCGTGGGACGCGGTCAAAAAAGATTTCGAGGTATATCACAAGGTCTGGCGCGAGGTTAACGGCACGACTCCAATACCCAAACCAATCTCCGGCGGCTTCTGCGTCGTCGATGAGAACAAGGACCGCGCCGAAGAGCTCGCGATGAAGTGGATCGCCGCCAACTACCACACCGTCATGAAGCATTACGAGATGACGTCACCGGAGTTCGGCACCAAGAAGAGCTACGAGTTCTACAGCAACGTCGGCAAGTTCATCAAAAAGACCGGCGCCGACGCCGCCGCGCGCGACTTCGCGATGCTGATGCCGTGGGGCACGCCCGACCAGGTGCTCGAGAAGTGCGCGTTCATCCGCGACACGATCGACGCCAATGGCGTCATGTTCAATTTCAGTTTCGGCGGAATGCCTTACGAAGACGCGGAGCGCAGCATCAAGTGCTTCGCGAAGTATGTATTGCCCGAACTGAAGAAGTGGAACACCGAGCCGCTGGTCGATCCGGCGCCGATCGCGTCATCCGCCGCCGCGAGGTGAGAGTTCTTGTCTGACCCGATTGTTCCCCTTCCCTCACGGGTCAGGGCCGGGTTTCGCGTTTTCTCAACAATGCGCCAGTTCTAAACTGGACGGTATGAATTGACACTGCCGTTGAGTTCATCGCCCCGCGGAACAAGCAATCAAGAAGGAGGCGGGCCAATGCCTGAGGCGGAAAAATACGAAATTCTGGTTCTAGGAAGCGGAGAAGCGGGCAAGTGGACGGCCTGGACGATGGCCGACGAGGGTCGTCGCACTGCGATGGTCGAGCGGAGATTGCTCGGCGGCTCGTGCCCGAATGTCGCGTGCCTGCCGAGCAAGAACGTGATCTACTCCGCAAGAATAGCGTCACTGGCGCGGCGCGGCGCGGAATTCGGACTCGAGATGGATCAGCTCCGAATTAACATGGCGGGCGTTCAACAGCGCAAACGCATGATGGTCGAAGCGGAACATCAGTTCCACGCCAAGCGAACCGCGGACGCCGGAATAGCGCTGCTCCTGGGCGAAGGCCGCTTCGTCGCTCCGAAAACCGTCGAAGTCGCGCTGAACGATGGCGGCACTCGCAGGATCTTTGGCGAACGCGTGTTCCTGGACCTGGGATCGCGCTCGACGATGCCCAATGTTCCCGGGCTCGCCGCAGCCAACCCGATGACGCATATCGAACTCCTCGATCTCGACCGTCTGCCAGGCCACCTCATCGTGATCGGCGGAGGTTACATCGGGCTTGAACTGGCGCAGGCGATGCGGCGGTTCGGCTCGCGCGTAACGGTGATAGAAGCCGGCGCGCAAGTCGCGAGCCGCGAAGATCCTGATGTCGGCGCCGCACTGCTCGAGTTGTTCCACGACGAAGGCATCGACGTGTTACTCGACACCCAAATCGCCCGCGTCGAGGGACTCTCCGGCGACAAGGTTCGCGTCATCGCAAAAAACGCGCGTGGCGAACGCGTCGTCGAAGGCACCGATCTTCTGGTGGCCACAGGACGGACGCCGAATACCAACGGGATCGGCTTGGAACAAGTCGGCGTCGAACTCGACGAGCGCGGCTATATCAAAGTCAACGATCGGCTGGAAACGACCGCGGCCAACGTCTGGGCGATGGGCGACTGCGCCGGCAGCCCGCAATTCACACACGTCGCGTACCACGACTTCCGCGTCGTGCGTGACAACTTGAAGGGCGGCAAGCGAACCACAATGGATCGGCTGGTGCCGTTCTGCATGTTCACTGATCCGGAGCTGGCGCGCGTCGGTCGCAACGAGTCCGAGGCCAAGCGTGACGAGATCGAGTACCGTATCGCGAAATTTCCGATGGCGAATGTGCTCCGCACGCATACGATTGCGGAACCGCGCGGCTTTATGAAGATGCTGATCGGCAAGGACAGCGACCAGATCCTGGGCTTCACCGCGTTCGGTATCGAGGCCAGCGAGCTGATGGCGGCGGTTCAGACCGCGATGGTCGGGCGACTGCCGTTTACCGTCCTGCGCGACGCGATCTTCGCGCACCCAACAATGTCGGAAGGACTCGTATATCTGTTACAGCAAATCGCGCCGGGATAGGCGTCACGATTTCAAGCGCCGGGTTTTTCGGCGTCGTGCGCGTGGCCGATCGCATGGCGCAGCTTGCGGTCGAGCTTGGCGCAACTGAGGACAACCTTCTCTGAGTGGACCGCTTCGACGGCGCTCAGCGGGACCGTGAAGTCGCCGGCATTCTCGACGTAAACTACCAGCTCAGGCCGGCCGCCGGGCGAAACCTGGCGCACGGCGCCGAACTCTTCGCCGCCATCGGACACAAAAGCCTGGAATCCAACTTTGATTTTTTCCTGCACGTGGTATTTCTCCAAGCCCCAGTATCCGCCGAAACCCGCCGCGCGTCCAAGGCGACCGCCGCTTCCTTCTCGATGCTACTTTCCGACGAACTTCGGCGCGCGTTTTTGCTGAAAGGCGGTGATGCCTTCCTTGAAGTCCGCCGTGCGACCCGCGGCGCCCTGCGCTTGCGCTTCGCATTTCAGAACCGCGAACAAGCCCATCGCCTCTTCGTCGATCCGGCGCACCAGATGCTTCGACTGCATGAAGGCCGCAGTTGGACCTTGCGCCACCTGCGCCGCTGTCTTGCGCGTCTCGGCAACCAACGAGTCCTTCGGCATGCTGCGATTGACGAGTCCGATCTGCGCCGCTTCGATGCCCGAGAGTAATCGTCCGGTGTAAATCAGCTCGAGCGCGCGATGGGTCCCCAAACGCGACACGAAAAACGAATGGCCGCCCGAATCCAGCACCGCGCCGATTCGCGCGAACGGCGAACCGATTTTGGCGTCGTCGGCGATATAGACGACGTCGCAGGCCAGCGCCAGGCCGAGGCCGCCGCCGAGGCACGCGCCGTGCACGGCGGCAAAAGTCGGCGCCGGGAACGCGACGATGCGCTTGATCAGTGGATTCAACGTCGTCTCGATTATCGCTTCGGCGTCTTCGTCGCCCGGGTGCGCGTCGGCGAGATCGCGGCCCGCGCAGAACGCCGGCCCTTCGCCGCGAATCATCATCGCGCGCACGCCATGGGACGCCGCGCGCTCGAGCGCGCCGTTGAGCTCGGCCAGCATCGCGTCGTTCAACGCGTTCATCTTGGCCGGCCGGTTGAGGACGATTTCCGCGACGCCGTTTTCGACCGACAAATCGACGCTCATATTCCGAGCCTCACAGTTTGTTAGAACACGGGTATGATGTCCTCGGCGGTGATGTCGCCGACGTCAACTCCCTCGATGTCAAGTTCGGGAATCGCGGGGAACTGGATGTCCCAGCGCTCGACCAGCTTGCGCACGCGCGCGATCGCGAGCCGCCAGTTGTCGGCTTGTTGTTCGTAGGTGAGGATGCCGAGGCCAGCCTCGCGCGCGGTGCGCAACAAGATGCGATGGTTGTGCAAGAAGTAGCCGGGCAGATCCCAGAACTGCGCCGGCGGCTCCCACAACACCATCGAGAGGAACACGAAGCCCGCGCGAAGCTGCTTGGTGATAAAGGTCTTGTGCTCGTCGGTGAGTCCCGGCCATTCCTTCTCGAGCAGGTTGATACAAATCTGCAGATGGCGCGCTTCGTCGCGTCCGATCTTGGTGAAGATTTCGCGGAACACCGGATGCGTCGTGGCGTGCGCCATGCCGTGGAACAGCGTCGATGACGCCACCTCGCCCATCATGAACGAGGTGAAGATCACCGCGAGCGGATAGCGCTCGATCGCGCGATTGTAGCCGGTCCAGTAGCGGCCGCCGTTATGGTAGAGCCAGCCGATATTGTTGAGCGCGACGCGCTGCAGCTCGCTCGTGGGCGTGAAGCCTTGCGGCCCGTTCGGCACCAGGCGCTGGATCACGCGCTGGCAGGTCTCCTCGTGATTAGTTTCGTCGCGAGTGATCGAGAAGAAACATTTGCGAACCGGATCTTCCTCGTGCATCTCCCACGCATGTATCGTCGCGCGCGCGAACACCGCCGGCCCCGACGAATCGAAGTTGGAGAGCAGCGCCCACCAGTACATGATCGCGACCTTCTCGTCGTCGTTCCAGGCCTCGGGCGAAAGATCGCCCCAGTTGATGTCGGCGGGATTGAAGCCCTCGCGCTTGGCGCGCTCGTAGATCTCGGCGAGCTTCGGCGTCTCGCAACGCCATTCGATCGGAAAGATGTTGGGCTGGGCAACGGCGGGCGCCTCGACCAGGCCGCCGGCCGGAATTTCAAATTCGCTCATCGGCGTTTGTCTCCTGATTCAGTTTACCTACCATTTGGTTGATTTGTCAAAACGCGCCGTCGTGCGCGTTGCTCCATGCCCTCGAACGCGATGGAGAACACCGCCGCCGCCACTTCGGGCGCGTCGAGGTCGCCGCCCGGCCGGTACCATTCCGTGACCGAATTGAGCATCCCGAACAGCAGCCGCGTCGCCAGCCGCGGCTCGATGTCGGCGCGCAAATCGCCCTGCCGCTGCGCATTGCGCATCATGCGGGCGATCAGATGATCAAACGCGCGCCGGCGCGCCATGATTCGCCGCTCGACCGGAGTATTGCCGCGCACGCGCAACAGCAGCGCAACCTCGGGCAGTTGATCGATCGCGGTTTCAATCGTGCGATGCACGATGTACCTGAGACGCGACGCCGCGCGGCCCCGCTTCGCCGGCCGCTCGTCGAGCACCGCGAACAGCGCGTCGAGCGCGCGCCCCACGCCGCGCGCCAGCAGCTCTTCCTTGCTGCGAACGTGGTAGTAGATGCTGGCCTTGGTGATCCCCGCCGCCCGCGCGACGTCGTCGAGCGTGCTGCCGTCGTAGCCGCGCTCGCGGAACACGCGCACGGCCACGTCGAGGATTGCGTCGGGATTGTAGGGCTTGCGCTGCTTCGCTGATGGACGGCCCACGCGATTGTCGCCTCCAATGGCGGAGTAGTTTGACTGGATGCGCGCACGCTTGCCAGTCTTCTTTCAATGCTTGGGATGTCGCCGGAGAAAGCAACGATGAAATTCGCAATCGCAATCCGCAACATGGGTCCGCAATCCAATCGCGCGACGATTCGTGCCTGTGCACGAATCGCGGAGCAAGCCGGCTTCGACGCGCTGTTTGTCTCCGATCATTTGTGCATTCCGGTTGACCAGACCGAAGGCAGTGGCGGCCGCTATCTCGACGTGCTCGCGACGCTGGCCTTCATCGCGGGCGCGACCGACAAGATCCGGCTCGGCGTTTCGGTGCTGGTCGTCCCCTATCGGCCCGCGGTGTTGACGGCAAAGCAGGTCGCGACGATCCAGGAACTTTCGGGCGATCGAATGATTCTCGGCATCGGCGTCGGCTGGATGAAGCCGGAGTTCGCCGCACTCGGCGCCGACTTTCGCAAGCGCGGCGCGATTACCAACGAGACGCTCAGCGTGATCCATCACCTGTTCAGCGCCGACGCGCCCGGCGCCTACGACGGCCCGCTCGTCAAGTTCCCGTCGTTCGCATTCCTGCCGCGGCCCAGGCGTCCGCCCATCTGGATTGGCGGCAATGGCACGCCCGCGATGAATCGCGTACTGAAATTCGGCGACGGCTGGCATCCGATGCTGCCCGCGGCAGAACTTAAAGCAAAAGTTGAAGAATTGAATGCGCGCGCACGCGCGGCCGGACGCGACGTTCCTGAAATCGTCGTCCGGCGCGGATTCAAGCTCGAAGATATTGGCGGGGCGCGCGCAAAACTTGCCGCCGAAAAAGAAGCCGGCGCGACCTACTTCATTCTGGACCTGGGGCGCTATCCCGACGAGCAATCCTTCGGCAAGTCGGTCGAGACCTTCATGACGAAAGTCGCGAGCTAGATCACTTTGTCGCGGCGCAGCGACTCGAGCTCGTCGGGGCTGACGCCGAGCATCTCGCGATAGACGCGATCGTTGTCGTGTCCGAGCGGCACCGAGCCGCGCACGATTTTTCCCGGCGTCAGCGAGAACTTCGGCGCGATGCCGATGCCCTTCACTTTGCCCACCTGCTCGTCTTCCCATTCGACGTGCATCCCGCGCGCGCGATACTGCGCGGTCCTCGGCGATGTCTTTGCTCGTCATGATTGGCGAACAGGGCACGTCGCCCGCCGCCATCGCCGCAACGACGTCTTTCACGGTGCGCTCGGAGATCCATCCGCGCAGGATCGCGTCGAACTCGATTCCTTCGATCGATTCGAGTTGCGTGCGCGCCGTTTCCCATTTCGGATCGGCGGGATCGAGTCCGATCACACGCAGCATTCGCGAATAGACGTCGCCGATCGCGCCCATCACGACCCATCCGTCGCTCGCCTGGAAGGTGTCGAGCGGCTGGAATCCTTGCGCGCGATTTCCGGAACGCTCGCGCACGACGCCGTTCTGAAAATACTCGACCATCGTGCCGCCCAGCGTTTTGTGAATCGCTTCGTACTGCGCAACGTCGATCGACTGGCCTTTGCCGGTCGTGCGCGCGTAGGTCAGCGCGGCGAGCGACGACCACATCGTGAACAGCGCGGTAAGGTAGTCGCCGGTCCACGGCGCGGCGCGTGTCGGCGGAATCGGATCGGGAAAGCCGGTCTGGCTCATCATGCCGCCGACGGCCTGCCCCACCACGTCGTACGACGCGCGATGAACGTAGTCGGGATCGCCAGTTTGCCCGAAGCCTGAGACGTGCGTGATCACCAGCTTTGGATTGACCTGCCAAATAGCGGCGTCGTCGAGGCCCCATTTCCGGCAGGTGCCCGGCTTCGAGCTTTCCATCCAGATGTCGGCGCGCGCGATCAGTTTCAGAAAGATTTCGCGGCCGCGTGGTTTCGACAAATCGAGCGAGATGCAGAATACGTTGCGGCGCTCCTGGATCCAGGTCGTCGCGACGGCCGACTTACCGTCTTTGCTCGAGAGCCGGATGCCGATATTGCGCCAGCCGACGTCGCCAATTCCCGGCCGCTCGATTTGGATCACTTCCGCGCCCATCTCGGCCGCCAGCTCGGCGGCGAACGGTTGCGCAATCAAGGTCCCGGTCGAGACGATCTTGACGCCCTGCAGCGGTCCGAATTTTTCAGTGACCAGATTTTCGATGCTCATGACTTCGGCGATGATGCCGTTTTGATCCGAAGCGAGCAACTCGCACCCGAAGGGGCTCGCGATTGCAAAAGGAAAGCCGACCGCGCGCTTCTCCGACCTCTCCTTGTCCGAGGAGAGGTCGGCGAAAGCCGCGCAGCGGTGTCGCCGGGAGAGGTGCGGCGCCGGACGAGGCACCAACGACAACTCGTCTAATCACAATTTCGAGACACCACCTTCTGGCTTGCTGCAAAAAAGCAATTGAGCATGGTTGCGGCGCCCTGCGCTGCACCTCTCCCGCGCTCACCTTCGGCTCGCGGCGACCTCTCCTCGGACAAGGAGAGGTTAGGTTCCGGACGAGCCCAACGGGTTTTAACGAGAGTATATTGGACGCGTCCCGCAGCCGGTTGATTGCATGCGGTTGGCGGACGGCGTTTTCCAGCGCGCCGCTGCGGGCTATTATATTGATAGCTTTGAAACTTATGCCGAGGGCGGCGTGAATTCACCACTGGCTCTATTCAAAAGCGATTCCCTGAACCGGCGCGAGCTGACGTTCAAGGCTCTTGCGGGCCTGGTTGGCGGCGCGATCGGATGGCTGCCGGTCGAGCTGGCCTCGCATAATTCTCATCTTGGCGAGGCGCAGACCACGGGTGAGCTGTGGGCGTACTACATATCGGCGGCGCTTGCCGCGGGCGCCATCGGCGCGTTCATCACCGCGGTGGACACCTCCGATGTCCGCTTGTCGCCGGAAGTCCAGCGCCGGTTCACTCGCGGGTTCCTGATCTGTTTTGCGCTCTCGTTCCTCTCCACCTATCTCGGAAACTATGTGTTCAATCTGGTTCTTCAGGCGGGCGGCGTCGGCTTCAGCCCCAACGGCGAGCTGATCTCCGGCTCGATCGTAGTTCTCGTCATCGCACGGCTCTTCGGATGGGCAATCGATGGAGCGCTGGTGGGCGCCGGCGTGGGATTGGCGACACTCACGATGGACAACGTGCTCAAGGGGGCGCTCGGCGGACTCATTGGCGGAGCCGTCGGCGGTATCGCATTCGATTTGATTGGCTCGATCGTCGGCGGCGGACTGGCGTCGCGATTTTTTGGCGAGGCGGTCACCGGCCTCGCGATAGGTTTGTTCATCGGGCTGGTGCAGGAGCTGACCAAGGCGGCGTGGGTCACGGTCGAGCAGGGACGCTTGCGCGGACGGCAGTACCGGGTCGAAGGTGCGCGCGCGACTATCGGGCGCGCCGAGGAAAATCCGGTCGGCCTGTTCGGCGATCCGATGGTGCAGCAGCGGCACGCGGTGATCGAGCGGCGCGGCGCCGACTACGTGATCAAAAATCTCGCGGTGCAGGAAGGCACCTTCGTCAACGGCAGTCGGATCGAGACCGTTGATTTGCGCGACGGCGACCGAATCAACATTGGCGGCTACGAGATGATGTTCCATCTGCGCGGAACGTCGTCGGCGGCACGGCAACAGGCCTCGCTTGCCACCGACGCGGTGAATCCCGCGCACATTGCCACGCGGCTCGCGGGAGCAAATGCGCGGGTCGATGGTCCAAGCCTGATCGACGCCGCGGGACAGGCATATCCGGTGCGTGCGGGCACAGTCACCCGCATCGGCCGCGCGCTCGACAACGAAATCGTGGTGAGCCACTCGTCGATCTCGCGGCATCACGCGAGCATCGAAAGTTCCAACGGCGCGTTCATGGTGCGCGATCTCAACAGTCAGAACGGGACATTCGTCGGCAATCGGCGCGTGACCGAACCGACCCGCGTCGGCGACGGCGAGGCCGTACGCTTCGGCGACGCGCAGTTTACCTTCCGTGGCTGACGGTTTCGAAAAGCCGAGATTCTGCTCGCGATGCGGTCAACCGATCGTGGTTGCCGAGGCGAGTTTCTGCAAATCGTGCGGCGCGCCGGTAACTCGTTTCCCGCTGCTGCGCAGGTATCCGGGATTCAACCCGATGCTGGCGCTCGTGCTCAGCATCGTCCCCGGCGTCGGCCATATCTACCGCGGCCGGCCCTTCAAAGGGATAATGTGGTTTTTCTTCGTGTCTATCGCGTACGGGATGGGACCGCCGTTCGGCGTTCTGATTCATATAATATGCGCGGCCAATGCCGCCTTCTCCGGCACGTTGCGCGAAGACATGCTGGCGCGATGATCCTCAGACGCCCGGGACTGCTATAAAATACAAGTAGTGGTTAGATTCGAATCATAGGGATGATTGCGGCCAACACAATCGTCGGCGGACGTTACCGCGTCACCAAGCCGCTTGGCGGGGGCGGGATGAAACTCGTCTATCTCGCCGAAGACCTGCGGCTGGCGGCGCGGCCGTGCGCGCTGGCCGAGATGGTCGATAGCTTCACCAGTCCCGAAACTCAGAAGCAGGCGATTGCCGCGTTCCAGCGCGAGGCCGACATGCTCGCGCAACTCAGCAACGAGCATATCCCGCGCGTGTTCGACCGCTTCAGCGATCAGAACCGCCACTATCTCGTCATGGAGTACATCGACGGGATAACCCTCGAGCAGAAGCTCAAAGACGCGGGCGGCAAGCTGCCCGAGAACGAAGTGATCGACGTGGCGCTACAGGTGCTCGACACGCTCGAGTACCTGCACAACCTGCAGCCGCCGGTGATTTATCGCGACCTCAAGCCGTCGAACGTGATGCTGACGCCGTCGGGGCAGGTCAAGCTGATTGACTTCGGCATCGCGCGGCTGTTCCAGCCGCTCAGCAACGCGACGATGATCGGCACGCAGGGTTATGCGCCGCCGGAGCAGTATCGCGGCAAGGTCGAGTCGCGCTCGGACCTGTACGCGCTCGGCGCCACGATGCATCATGCGCTGTCGGGCCGCGACCCCGCGCTCGAACCGCCGTTCAGTTCTCCACCGCTGCGCTCGCTATGTCCGGATGCGACCCCCGCGCTTTGCGAGCTGGTCGATCAGGCGCTCAAGTACGACGTAGTTCTGCGCATGGCGGACGCGGCGGAATTCAGGCAGCGGCTGATGGCGATCAAGTCGGGGACGCCGATCGCGATGCCGCCGCGCAGTTCGTCACCGGCCGCGGCGGCGCGTCCGCAACTCAAGCTGCCGCTCACTGGCGTCAAATCGAAAGAGCAACAAGCGTCGGCGCCGACGATGCTGAGCAATGCGATCGACACGGAGTGCCCGCGATGCGGCCGTGGCATCCCGGTGGATTCCAACTACTGCTCGTTCTGTGCGGCCGACGTGACCGGGCGGCTGCGAATGCCGGCGGTTGATCGCGGCGCACATCCTGAGGCGCAAACGATCGTGCTCGACGACGTTGCGTCGCCGGGCGACTTTCCAGGGCCGATTTTTCACGAGCGGCATCGCCGGCGGCGTCCGGCGCGACTGATGGCGCTGGTGATTGGCGGATTTTTTCTGATGGGATACCTCATTTTTCATTCGTCGCAACCGCAGCCCTCGGACGGCGACACCGGTCCCGATTACGGCGGAGCTCCGGCCGCGCCCGATGGCGGCGCGCCCGACGCGTCCGAGCCCGCGCACACCGAACCGCGGGAAGTCGCGCTGCGCCAGGCGCTCAATGCGCAGGGCTATGCCTCGGTGCATTTCAAAATGGACGGCGACACGATCATCCTGTGGGGCACGGTGCCGACGGAGGCCGATCGCCTGATGGTGCAGACGCAGATTTTCCTGGTCGCGCGAATCTTCTCGATCGAGGACCACCTCCAGGTGCAGGACACCTTCGCCGAGCCGTAACAGCCATCGCATGATCGCCGATCTCCACGTCCACACGAGACTTTCGTCCGACTCCAACGTCGCGCCGGAGCAATATCTCGAATTTGCGCAGGCGTCGGGCCGCGGCCTCGGCGCGATTTGCTTCACCGAGCATCGCCTGTTCCCAAACGATGCCGAAGTTTTGCGGCTGTACGCGGAACTTGCGGATCGATTTCAGATTGCGGTCTTCAGGGGGATCGAAGCCGACACCGACCTCGGCCACTTGCTGCTATTCGGCGTGAACGACGAAGTGACGCGCCGATTCGATCTGACGTCGCGGATGCTCAAGAGCGACAGCCTGATCGAAGTGATTCATCACGAGGGCGGCGTGGCGATACCGGCGCATCCGTTTCGCGACTCCGGCTACGGATCGCGGCTCGACGCGCTGCTCAGCCGCCACGGCGCGGCGATTGGCGCGGTCGAGGCGTTGAACGGCCAGAACTCGATCGAGGAAAATCGGCGCGCGGAGGACGCGGTGCGAAAGCTCGGGCTGACCGCGGTCGGCGGCAGTGACGCGCATTTCGCAACGGCAAAATGGTTCATGACCGTGGCGACGGAGTTCGAGCGGGAAGTAAAAACGGTTGAGCAGATGTGCACCGAAATCCGCGCCGGACGCGCACGCCCCTACGTCTTTCCCGAGCCGCCGGCCTGAGCCGGCGCGCGAACGACCCCTGCGGTTTGCGCGCTCTCCAACTGCTGTGTGAACTGCCGGATGAGCGCGTCTCGACGCATCCGGCGCGGCTGGTACTCGAGCTGACGCGACGCGGGTGGAAGCGCCTGCCGGCGCGCAAGCCGCCGCCTGAACAGGGCCTCGGAGCAGGCTACTGGTGCATTGTGTCGCCAGCTGCGCTTCGCACCGCCAGTGCGTGCCGCGAGCCAGGGGCTATGCACCCAGCTCCTCAAGCAGCGCCTTGGCATCCTTCAAATCGGCGGTGTCGAAACCTTCGGTGAACCAGTTGTAGATGCCGGCGAGCATCGCACGCGCCTCGTCGCGGCGGTCGGTACTCATCAGCATTCGCGCGAGCGAGGTGGTCGCGCGCAGTTCGAGCGATTTCGCCCCCTGCTGTCGGGCCTTCTCGATCGCGTGCTCGACCGACGCTCTCGCCAGAGCCGGATCGGAAGGACTCTGCCCCAGGAGCAACTCGCCGCGAAGACGATTAATTTCCGCTTCCCAGAAACATTCGCCGCTGCGACGGACCAGGTCGAGGGCGTCGCCGATTGCCTTCAAACCATGCTCGATGCGTCCGGCTGTAAGGCACGCGTCGGCGAGAGTGGCGAGACTGAGCGTGAGCCACAACTCCTCTCGGTTAGCCGAGAGTGCATCGGTTTCTTCGCGTATCTGCCCGATTCCCTCCTCCGCTCTTCCAAGCTCGGTTAAGGCCCACCCTTTGACAACTCGCGCATGGCGCAGAACGTAGAGGAACCCGACGTCCTCCGCTGTGTTTATCGCGGCCCCGGCGATTTCCAGCGCAAGCTTCGGTTCCAGCATCATACGATGAACCAGTGCCTTCTCGTACAAGGCGAAAGCTGCCGACATTGAGTCTCCAAGTTCATTCGCAAGTGAAACGGCCCGCTCCGCGCATCGCCGCGCCGCATCGGGACGACCGCGCAGCCATGATAGCTGCGCGTCCCATGCATAACCGCACACGGCCGGATGATGAGCGGTGTAGAGCGGGACGGCAACCGAACGAAGCTTCGACTCGAACAGCTTGAGTCCCCGCTCGACGTGGCGTTGCGCGGCCTCCAGCTCACCTGCGGAAAGCGCCACCGACCAGTCATGATGGATCGCCTCGAGCAGGAAAACCGGATCGGGGTGGCGATCGACGAAATCCCAGATCGGCTTCTGCCGTTCGCGGGCTCCGCTCAAGTTGCCGCCGACGTAGAGCAGTCCAAACAATCCAACCAGTAGCGCGAACTGCTGCTCGGGTGTGGCTCCAGTCTCAGCAAGCCGCTCGGCGCGAAGATAGGCCCTCTCAGTTTCCGGCGCCGCCCACCCTTTGGTGGCCATCAGCGCGGGACCAAGGCTGGTTTGGAGCGCGAATTCGCGCCGGTCCCGCTCGGGGCTGGATGGCGTGCGTTCAAGTAATTCCAAGGCGGCGGCCAGGTTCCGCATCGCCTCGCCGTACGCAAGTCGCCGAACGGCTCGGAGACCTGCGCTTTCGAGATAGTCGAGTGCCTTCGCGGAATTTCCGCTGCGGCCGTAGTGATGGGCCAGTTCGTCGAGGTGGTCGTCGATTGAATTTGTGTAGAGACTCTCGAGCGCCGCACCGATTCGTCCATGAAGTTGTCTGCGCCGTTCCATCAGTACCGAGTTATACGAGACCTCCTGGGTCAGCGCGTGCTTGAAGGTGTATTCAAAATCACCGATGGCCGGCTGCTCGTAGATGAACTCGCCGAGCTGGAGGACATCGAGCAGCCGCCTGGTCTCGTCATCCGGGATCGAGACCACCGCGCGAATCAGCGACAGCGGAAATTCGCGGCCAATTACCGCCAGCGTCTGTAACAGGTCTTTGGCATCCTGCGGCAGGCGGTCGATGCGGGCGGCGAGAATCGCCTGAACGGTCGGCGGAATCTTCAACTCCGCCAACGACCGGGTGAGCTTCACCACCCCGCCGTCACGCACCAGCGCGTTCTCGTCGAACAGGACCTGCACCGTCTCTTCCATGAAGAACGGATTGCCCTCGGTTTTTTCAGTGATGAGCTTCTTAAGCGCTGCCAGCTGCTCGCTATCGCCGAGCATCGCCGAGAGCATCTCGTCGGCCGACTCTATCCCGAGCGGATCGAGCCGCAACTGCGTGTAATAAGTCTTCGATCCCCACTGATGCGAATACTCGGGGCGGTAATTCACCAGCAGCAGAATCTTCGCAGTGCCGATCGAGTCGGCGAGCAGATTCAGGAACGCCTGCGTCTCGTCGTCGATCCAGTGCAGGTCCTCGAAAATCACCATCAGCGGCTGATTCATCGACTCTCGCAGCAGGATGCGCTTGATCGCGTCGAGCGTGCGCCGCCTGCGCACCTGCCCGTCCATTTGCGCCAGCGGATCGTCGCCCTCGATAATGCCCAGCAGTGCGAAAAGGTACGGCAACGTATCTTCAAGGGAACGATCGAGCGTCAAGACCTTGCCGTTGACTTTCTCGCGCCGCGTGCGCACGTCGTCATCCGAGGTGATGCGGAAGTAGCCGTGTAGCAACTCGAGTGTGGGCAGATACGCAGACGCTTTCCCGTGAGAGACGGAAAAGGTCTCCAGCACCATCCAGCCCGACTGGTGCTTGGCCTTGAACTCAAAGAACAGGCGCGACTTGCCGGTGCCGGCCTCGGCCATCGCGGCGACAATCTGTCCACGTCCAACGCGCGTGAGTTGCGACGCGTTGCGCATCGCGTCCATCTCGCGCTCGCGCCCGACGAACTTGGTAAGCCCCCGCCCCGCCGAGCGTTGCAGCCGCGTGCGCAGCGGCCCGAAGCCCGTCACCTCATAGACGTTGACCGGCTCGCTGACGCCTTTCACGCGCGTCGGACCGAGCGGCTTGAGCGCGAAATAGCCCTCGCACAGCTTGCGCGTCTGCTCGCTGATTGCGATCGAGCCGGTTGGCGCGAGCGCCTGCATTCGCGACGCGAGATTGGTCGTGTGCCCGATCGGCGTGTATTCAGTGTGTCCGCCGCCAGTCGAGATCGAGCGCACGACGACCTCGCCGGTGTTTACGCCGACGCGCGCTTCAATCGGCAGGTTGCCAGCCTCGCGCAATCGCGCCGAGTAGCGTTTCAGTTCATCCTGCATCCGCAGCCCGGCGTACAGCGCGCGATTCGGATGATCCTCGTGCGCGACCGGCGCGCCGAACAGCGCGAAGATGCCGTCGCCGGTGCTCTGCACGATGTACCCGTCGTAGCGGCGGACCGCGTCGATCATCAGCTTCAGCGCCGGATCGACGATCGCGCGCGCTTCCTCAGGATCGAGGTCCTGTTCCAGTTCAGTCGAGCCCTTGATATCGGCGAACAGCGCCGTTACGGTCTTGCGCTCGCCTTCGGGAATTTCGCCGGTCGCCTCTGTGCGAACCCGGAGGGTGGACTCGGCAGTCTCGACGCGAGCGCCTGACGATGGAGGGTGGGCCGCCGGCGCGATGGAAAGCGCGCCCCCGCAGCCGCCGCAGAACTTCTCCCCGGGCTCGTTCGATGTCCCGCACGCGGCGCACAGCGCAGCGAGCGGGGACCCGCATTCCGCGCAGAAGCGGCGCTCGGCGCGGTTGTCGTGGTTGCAGGACGGGCAGCGCATGGGGTCTCTGCTCGCCTTGGTGACTACCACACCTGGCGCAGACTTCGGAAACGAGCCGGTGCTCTTAAAGACGACTCGACGAAGGCTCGAACAACGGGGCTTGGCGGCTGCTCCATCACGCTTCGGGCTTGGCGGCTCCGGGCGGGTGGACTTGGTCACGCGTTTACGTCTTTCCCGAGCCGCCGGCCTGAGCCGGCGCGTGAGGGGCGCCGGCCGTGCCCGCGCTCTCCAACTCCTGCGTGAAGTGCCGGATGTCTTGCGCACGTCCCGCGGCGATCAGCTGGTCGCCGGCCCTGAGCGGATGATCAGGCGTGATCGGCGTGAATTCACTCTGCGGATTGCCGGCGTCCTGAACCGCAAGCACGGTAACGCTGAAGCGCGCGCGCGCATCGAGTTGACGCACCGTTCTGCCGGCCGCGCCGGCGGGAACCGTGATGCGCGAGACGCGATAACCGGTCGCCCAATATACGTTCGGGTCGCGCGTGGCCAGGGTCGAGAGCGAAACCGTCACGCGGTTGAGCGCCTGGGCTATTTGGCGGCCGGTGACGAGGCCGAGAAAGCGCTGCGTGATGCGATCGACCACCGGAATCTCGTCCAGCCCGTCGTGCTCCATCAGTTGGTTCGCCTCGTCGAGATTGGCGTCGAGCGAGACGGTCGAACAGCGCGCGTTGCAGATGTCGAAGGCGTTGACGAGCGGGCCGAGCTCCTGGCCGCCGCTCAGCACCGACAACAAATCACGCACCACGATCGTTCCGGCGAGTTCGCCGTCGCTGTTGACCACCGGCAGAGTGGACTGCGAAGTTTCACCGGCGGTGCGCAGGACTTCCGAGAGCGAGGTATTCTCGCTCACTATGGTCACGTTTTTGGTGACGACGGCGCTGACCGGTATCAAGGTGAGCGCGAGCCGCTCGCTGCCAATCTGCAGCGTCTTGCCCTCACGCGCGAGGCGGAACTCGTCGATCGATTCGGTCTCGAGCGCGCGGGCGACGACCAGCGCGGTGATGGTCGCGATCATTGAAGGCAGCGCGATAGTGTCGCTATGCGTCATCTCCCAGAGCAGGAACAGCGCCGTCAACGGAGCATGCGTGGTGCCGGCCAGAAACGCGCCGAGCCCCACCAGCGCGTACGAGCCGCGCGGCCCCGTCAGGTGTGGAATAAACATCGCCGACAGCCGCTGGAACAGCCCGCCCGCCATCGTGCCGATGAAAAACGTCGGGCCGAAAGAGCCACCGGGCGCGCCGCATCCGAGCGACACGCTGCTGGCAAATATTTTCGCGCAGGCCATTGCCGCCAGCATCCCGATGCCGAACTCGCCGGCCATCGCGCTGTTGATAACCGGGTAGCCGTCGGACAAATTTTGCGGCAGCCAGATCGCGATCACGCCGACGAGCGCGAGTCCCGCTTCGAGCTTGACCCAGACCGGCAAATCGAGCTTGTGAAACCATGCCTCGGTGGCGTTGAAGAAGCGGATGTAGCCGGCGGCAAGGGCGCCGAGCGCCGCGCCCATCAGCGCATAGGTCGCCATCTCCCAGTAGCTGCGCAGCACGAATTGAGGCGCGAGGAAGACGACGGCGTTGCCCTGGATCGCGCGCGAGGTGATCACGGCGGTGAAGGTGGCGATGATCAGCAGCGTGAGGTTGGCGATTTCGGTGTGACCGAGCAGGACGATTTCCTGTGCGAACATGAGGCCGCCGATGGGCGCGTTGAAAGTGGTCGCGATGCCGGCGCCGGCGCCGGCCGCGACCAGCACCTTGGCGCGATCGGGCGACAGCTTTCTGAGCTGGGCGATGGTCGAGCCGATCGCGCCGCCGACTTGCGCAATTGGACCTTCGCGGCCGACCGACGCGCCGGCGCCGAGTGAGATCGCGGCGCCGGCCGCCTTGACGAAAATCCAGCGGCGCTTGAGCCGCGCGGTGCCGAGATTCACCATCTCGAGGAAATTCGGAAAGCCGTAACCGAGCACGTCGCCCGGAAAGAAGCGGTCGAGCAAGAGGATCGCGACGCCGCCGCTGAGCAGAATCACTGGAATCAGGGCTAGATGGATGCCGCCGAGATCGATGCCGAGCGCGTTCCACTCGAGCCCGCGAAACAGCCACGAGAAAAATTCGATCAGTTTGCGGAAGCCGAGATTGCCGAGCGCGGCCAGTACGCCGACCGTCACCGCGAGCAGGATCAGCTGGACGTACTCGAACTGATCGCTGCGCAGCGAGAGTGTGGGCCGTCGCATCAGCGCGCTACCCGCCGGAGTTCGCTACACACCGAGGAACCGGTGCGCGACGGCGAGGAATTCGTCGAGGCGATCATGATGCACCCAGTGGCCCGCCTTTTCGACAGTGACCGACTCGGCGTGCTTGAACGCCTGGATGCGGCCGTCCTTGACCCAGTCGCCCGCCCACGATTCGGTGCCGCGAATCAGCAGCGTCGGGCAGGTGATGCGTCCCCAGATTTCGCGCGCGTCGCGATTGTTGAACATGTAGGGCGAGGTGGCGTGAACGTAGTTGTCGAACTTCCACGAGTAGCTGCCGTTCTCGTTGCGTTGAATCCCCCAAATCGTAAGATGGCGCGCCTGCTCGCGGCTGAGATGCGGATTGGCCTCGCGCATGCGTGCGAGCGCCTCCTCGATCGACGGATACTCGCGCGCCTTGCGCCGCGCCAGCGTCTGCATCTGGCTGATCCAGTTGTTCATGCGATCGTAGGCGGGGGTCTCCTTGATCATTCCGGGCGGCGGACCCATGCCCTCAATCGAGACCACGCGCTTGACGTCGTTGGGATGCGTGCCGGTGTATTGCAAGACGATTCCGCCGCCGAGCGAGTGTCCGATCAGCGTCGCGGGCTCTTTGGTTACCGCGCTCATGAGCTGCGACAAATCGAGCACGTAGTCGATCATCGAATAACCGCTGCCGACCGCCCAGTCGGAGTCGCCGTGGCCGCGCAAGTCGGGCGCGATGATGTGAAAATGCTCGCGCAGATCGAGTGCGACCCAATCCCAGTTGCGGCAATGGTCGCGGCCGCCGTGCACCAGCACGAGCAGCGGCTTGTCGGGATTGCCCCAATCGACGTAGTGCAGTTTGAGCCGCTGCGAATAAAAGTAATGCGAAGTCGGCCCGATGATGCTATCGGCCATGTGCCGGTCTCTCCACGAAAGCTGTGACGTTGCTGGGCAAAATTACAGGTTAGGCCGGACCTCGTCGAGGGCCGCGCGCGCGGTGCGGATGATGAACTCGATTTCGGCGTCACCGATGATGAACGGCGGCGTGATCATCATGGCGTCGCCGCCCGCCTTCCCAGCCATCCCGGTCGCGGGATAAAAGAACATCCCTTTGCGCACCGACGCGCCGAGCACTCGATTGGTCACTTTTTTCTCAGGCGCAAACGGCATGCGGGTCGCTTTGTCCTGAACCAGCTCGATCCCCCAGAACATCCCGGTGCCGCGAATGTCGCCGACCATCGGATGCCCCGAAAGTTCCTCCTTCAAGCTCGCGCCGAGGCGCGCGCCGACTTCCGCCGCGCGCTCGACCAGCCGCTCGCGCTCCATGATCGCGAGCACTTCGTCGGCGACCGCGCACGCCACCGGATGCGAGCTGTAGGTGTAGAACATGAAGTCGGCCTTGGCCTGCTCGAGCTCCTCGACCAACGATTCCTTGACCGCGATCATTCCCATCGGCATGTAACCGCCAGTGAGGCCCTTGCCGCCGACCAGGATGTCGGGCACGACGTCCCAGTGATCGACGCCGAAGCGCCGTCCGGTGCGGCCGAAGCCGGTCATCACTTCGTCGGCGATCAGCAAGACGTTGTAGCGCGTGCAGATCTCGCGAATTTTCGGCCAATATTCCTTGACGGGCGGGACCACGCCGCCGCTCGAGCCCATCATCGGCTCCGCGATAAACGCGGCGATCGAGTCGGGGCCGTGCTTGAGGATCTCTTTTTCGAGCGCCGTCGCGCAGTCGAGTTCGCATGACGGGTAAGTTTTGCCCCATGGGCATCGGTAGCAGTAGGTCGGATCGATCTTTGGCCAGTCGAGCAAAATATGTTCGTAGTCCGCGCGCCGGCCGCTGCCGCCCGCCGACAACGCGGCGATGGTGTTGCCGTGATAGGAGAAGCGCCGCCCGATAACTTTGCTCTTCGACTGTTGGCCGCGAGCCTTGTGATAGAGGATCGCGAATTTAAGCGCCGCTTCGACCGACTCCGACCCGCCGCTGGTGAAAAAGAACCGCGTGAGACCCGGCGGCGTCCATCGCGTGAGACGGTCAACGAGCTTCTCGCGCTCGGGCGAGGTCCAGACCGGCACGATGTAATCGAGATTGGCGATGGTGCGTGCGGCGACCTCGGCGATTTCGCGGCGCCCCTGCCCGATATTTACGACCACGGCGCCGCCGCCAGCGTCGAGGATCTTGTTGCCGTCGGAAGCGTAGAGCCAGGGGCCCTCGGCGCGCTCGATACGAATCGGATCGTGCGGCCCGCGCATAAACATCGGAGTTGGCTGTGGCATAGCTCGAATCTTAACCGTGATTCGATGGGCGGGCAACGCGACGAGCCTCGCGCCGCCGTCGCGATGACGCGCTACTTGATTGCGCCCGATTCGCGCCAGCGGTCGAGCTCGTCCTTGCTGTAGCCGAGTTCGCCGAGGATTTCGTCGGTGTGCTGGCCGAGTTTCGGTGCGAGCGACCTGATCGAGCCGGGCGTGTCGGAGAATTTCGGCGAGATGCCGACCTGCTTGAACATCCGGCCGCCCTCGCCTTCGACTTCGACGATCATGTTGCGCGCGAGCACCTGCGGATCGGCCGGCACTTCGTCGAGCGTGAGCATGCGGCCCGCGCAGATATCGCTCTTGCTGAGAATCTCGAACCACTCATCGCGCGTTCTGGTTTTGAAAGTCTCGGTGAAGACGCGGGCGATTTCGGCGCGCTTGCTCGAATCGTATTCGTGCGGAATGAAATCTTCGCGGCCGAGCGCGCGGCACAGGTTGGCGAAGAACCACGGCTCGATCGCCGCGATGGTAATGTATTTGTCGTCCTTGCACAGATAGACGTTGTAGTTCGGAATTCCGCCGTCGTTGATGGTCTCGCCGCGGCGCGGGATTTTGCCGTTGGCGAAAAATGTCGAAAACGCCTGCGCCAGCAGCGCCAGGCTGCCGTCCATCATCGAGATATCGACGTACTGCCCGCGTCCGGTCTGGTTGCGCGCGACCAGCGCCGCCAGCACTCCGATCGCGCCTTGCATCCCGCCCCCGGCGTAGTCGGCGACCAGGTTGTGCGGAATCGTCGGCGGCTGACCGGGGCGCCCGAACATCGAGAGCACGCCGGCGGTCGCGATGTAGTTGATGTCGTGGCCGACGAGGTCGCGATACGGTCCGGTCTGGCCGAAGCCGGTGATGGCGCAATAGATCAACCGCGGGTTGCGCGACGCAAGTTTTTCGTAATCGATGCCGAGCCGCTTGGCGACGCCCGGCCGGTATTCCTCGACGATCACGTCGGCACGCTGCGCGAGGCGGCTATAGACTTCCTTGCCCGCGCCACTCTTGAGATTGATTCCGATCGACTTCTTGTTGCGCGCGAGCGCATTGTGCGGCGAGCTGCCGAAAGTGTTGGTCTGCGCCCGCGTGCTGGCGGCGCCCGCCTGCTGCGCGCGTCTGCCAGTGGGCGGTCCCGGCTCCTCGATCCTGATAACTTCAGCGCCGAGGTCCGCGAGGATCATCGTGCAGAACGGTCCCGGCGCGAGCTTGGTCAAGTCGAGTACTTTGATTCCGTCGAGTGGTGCAGGCATCGTCGGTCCCCCGGAGGAGCTGATGAACCGGTAAGCGCGCGATTCGCGCGAAGGCTATTGATAAGGATTCACCGGCTGCGGATATGAATTCGTCGGCGCCTGCTGCGACTGATCCTGGTCGTTGTCGGGCGAGCCAAGGACTGTTGGCGGAACCTGCTGAGCGTCGCCGGCCGCGTTCTGATCGGTCTGATTGCCGTCAGCGTTCTGATTGTCGTTATCGTTATCGTTCGAATCGTTGTCGTTGTCGTCGTTATCGTTATCGGCGTCGCTATCGCTGTCGTTGTTGGTGGTGCCCATGCTGGGTTGCCCGTCCTGCGCGAGAACGAGGCGCGGCTGCGACTGATGCGCCGCGAAACTTATCGGCGCGCCATTTGAAAGATTGCGAGTCGAAGCGCAAGCCATCGGTGGCGCCGTCATTAGAAGGAACGCGGCTGCCAGACTGATTTTCGGGAACATAGCAATCTCCCATCATAGCGGATCGCGTTGGAATCATTGCGTCCGTGCCGATTATAGAACCGCGGCGCGCACTCGCGCCATTCTCTCCGCCAGCGATTTAAGCCCCCGCACCATGTGCACGCCGTACCAATGGAGGTCGCGGCCGCTGACTATCAGCACGCGCCGGCTGAGCGCGGGCGGCAGCAGCGGCTTCAGATCGGCCACGTCGGCTTCGTCGAATTCATACGGCTCGTCCGGAAGTATCACGATATCGGGCCGGCGTTCGACTGCGGCCTCGAGCGTGGTAACCGGATAGCGCTCGCCCGCCGAGGCGAAAATATTGTTGTAGCCGAGCATCCGCAGCACGTCATGCGCATAAGTATCGGCGTTGAAGGACATCCACGGCTTCTTCCAGATCGGACAGAAAACGCGCAGCCGCAACTTGCTCCACACGCCGAGCGACGCCTCGATGCCGCTCACGCTCAGCGTGATCTCCTTGGCCAGCGCGGCAGCCTGGGGCTCGCGACTGAGCACGCGGCCCAGCCGCAGGATCGATTCGACCGCGCCCGGCACCGTGCGCGGATAGGTCGTGAACACCGGGATACCGGCCGCGCGCATCCGCTCGACGTCCTCGCGCCGGTTCTCCTCGGCGTTGGCGATGACCAGCTCGGGCTCAAGCTTCACAATCGCGGCGATGTCGGGATTCTTGGTGCCGCCGACCTTTGGAATCGAGGCGACGGCCGCGACCGGCTCGACGCAGAATTTGGTCACGCCAACGACTTCGGAATCGAAGCCAAGCGCGAACAGGGTCTCGGTCCAGCTCGGCACCAGCGAAACGATGCGCGAGGGCGGGCGCTCGAGCTCGACGCGAAAGCCCAGGTCGTCCGCTATTTGCATCGAGCCTGCCATCTAACTGCTCATCACTTCGCCTTGCGCTTGAGAATCGTGTCGAGCTGAGCTGCGATCCGCGGGCGTCAGATTCTCCGATGAGGCGGGCGGATCGGATGCGGTCGCCGGTGGCGGATGATCGGGCGGCCGATATGCGATGTAGTGGACAGCCGATGGAATCATCACTCGCTTCGTCAAAAAACCCAAAATCAACGCCCCGAGCAGGGCCAGACCCACGACGCTCAGCCGCCGCATCCGCTTTTTTTTCGCCGGCCGTTTCGCGCGACCACGCTTGCGCGCCGGCGCCACTCGTACTCGATCCGCCACTTGCTTCCCCTCCGCCACGAGCGCCAACCGGAATGCTACCGCAGAGAGTCACCTAATAGAACCGCGCGCGCCCATCGCGCGATGAGTTGCCGCGTCGGCATTTCGTCGAGATGGCGCGCGCCGTTGTACCAATCGACCCCAATCTCCTGGGCGCGGCGACTGACGCTGGCGATTCGGAAAAAGAGCTTGTGATGCGGACTGTAGAAATGGCGCGCGGCGAACGCGAGCTTGCTCAGCTTCTTGCCCACCGCACCGTCATGCAGAGCGCGATCGTAATCCGCGAGCGCAGCGTTGTCGCCGTCGAGAAATTTGCCGATCGCATTCGCCGCGAGCTTGCCGTGCTCGAACGCGCACGAAATGCCCTCACCCATCAGCGGATCGACGCCAGCCGCGTCGCCGGCGAGAATGACGCGGCCGCGAGCGTAACTATCGCGCGCGTCGAACCATCGAATCGGAAACGACCGCCATCGCGTCGCGTGCCGCCGCAAACCATCGAGCGGAAGTTCGGGAAACGCGACGGCGAGTTCCGCTACCATCCTCGATTGCTCGCCGCCATTTTCAGTGAACTCGCGCGGCCGTTGATCGTAGATGCCTACATTAAGATGAGGCGCGCCGCCGATAAGGCATGGGAACGACCAGCTGTAGCCGTTGATTCCGTGGCTCACGCAGCGGAAGTCGAATCGGTAGCGCTGCTCGATGAATTCGGGCGTGCGTTCGGGATCGACCGCGATGTCCGTCATGAGCGCGCGCCCGATGGTTTCCTTGCGCGCGCCGAAAACCGCGCGACGAACGCGGCTGCCCGAGCCGTCGGCGCCGACCAGGATTTGCGCGTCGAAGATACCGCGCTCAGTGCCGACGCGCACCCCGTCCGCGTACTGCGCAACGTCGAGCACGCGGCTGCGCTCGACGATCTCGACGCCCGCGTCGCGCGCGGCCCGCGCGAGCATCGCATCGAACTGATCGCGCCGAATCACGGTGGCAAGCACGTCGCCATTGCGCGACAAATCGACTCCGCCCACCGGAGTCGCCGCCTCGCCGCGAGTCACTTCGACCGCGGGTACGTCGAGCGTGATTCCGAGCTCGTCGAGCGCGAGCATCGTCTTGGGAATCAGGCCGCCGGCGCATACCTTGAATCGCGGATGCGCCGATTTCTCGATCGCGACGATCCGTCCCGCCAGGCTCGGCCGCCTCTTCACGAGAAACAGCGCCGTCGCCAGTCCCGCCGGACCAGCGCCGGCAATCACCACGTCAAATTTTCGCGACGATTCCATCCGAGGCTTCAACGCCTAGCATCAAAACCAGCGCGGCGCATCGATTTCCTCGATGCGCCGCGCGTTCAGTCCATGTAGCTTACTTCGCGATCAGCCCTGCGCAGCCTCGGCCGGCTTGATCACCGTGTAGAGCGTCGCGCCGCCGCGTTGCACCAGCAGCAGCGCCGGCTTCTTGTTGGTCTGGGCGTCCTTCGCCTTCGCGACGAAATCCGAAACCGCCGCGACCTTCTCGTGATTGATCTCCATCACGACGTCGCCCGGCTGCAGACCCGCTTCCGCCGAAGGGCTGTCAGGCGCGACTTTCTGAATCACCACGCCCTTGGTGCCCTCGAGATGGAACTGCTGCGCAATCTCGGGCGTGATGTCGCCGACCTGCATGCCCCAGTTGCCGCCGGGAGTCTCAGCCTTGGCCGACGCCACCTGCGGTTCCTTGCGTTCGCCGATCGTGACCTCGAGCGTTATGTGCTTGCCGTTGCGCACCACCTCGACCGGCACTTTCTGATTGATCGGCGTCTGCGCGACCAGCGCCGGCAGTTGATGCTCGTCGTCCACCGGATGACCGTTGAAGCTGAGCACGATATCGCCGCGCTCGATTCCGCCTTTGCCAGCGGGGCCGTCCTTGTCGGCACTCGCGACCAGCGCGCCCTCGGGCTTCGGCAAACCGAACGACTGCGCGAGGTCGGGCGTCACTTCCTGGATTTCGACGCCGAGCCATCCGCGAATGACGCGGCCGTGCGCCTTCAACTGATCCATCACGTTGCGCGCCATGTCGATCGGAATGGCGAAGCCGATGCCGTTGTTGGCGCCGGTGCGGCTGTAGATTGCCGTGTTGATCCCGATCACTTCGCCTTTTGTATTGATTAGAGGGCCGCCCGAGTTGCCGGGGTTAATCGACGCGTCAGTTTGAATGAAGTCGTCGTAGTCGCCGCCGAGGATTCGTCCCTTGGCGCTGACGATGCCCGCCGTTACCGTCATGCCGACGTTGAAGGGGTTGCCGATCGCAATCACCCAGTCGCCGACGTCAGTAGTATTGGAATCGCCCAACGGCGCGACCGGCAGCGCATCCTTGGTGTCGATCTTGATAAGTCCGAGATCGGTCTTGGCGTCCTTGCCGATTACCTTGGCGGTAAACTCGCGCTTGTCCTGCAAGGTGACGTGGATTTCATCGGCGTTACCGACCACGTGATTGTTGGTCAGGATGTAACCGTCCGCCGACACGATCACGCCCGAGCCGAGTCCATGCTGCTTGTACTCGCGCTGGCCGCCCTGTCCGAAGTAGCGGCGCAACTGATCGAAAGGATCGCCGCCACCGCCACCGGGTGGTAAGCCGCCGCCGCCTCCTTGATCGCCACCGCCGCCTTGAGCGCCCGGATCGTCATCACCGCCGTTATCGTCGCCGGGTCCGCCCTGGCCGCCGCCAAACGGCATTCCCGAGACCTTCACGTCCTGCACGACGTTGACGCTCACCACCGCCGGGATCATCTTCTTGACCAGCGGCGCGAACGAGGTGATCACGCCGACCTTCTCGCCCGGCTCAGGGGCATTCGGCTCCGCGGGCTGAACAGCGGGGGCCACATGAACCCCGGGCACCGGCGGCGCCGGCAGCGGCTCCGCCGGATTCGCCTGTGCTTGCTGCGCAGGTGGGGGCGCCTTGGAAGCGCCGGAGTCGGATCCCCAGAAAGGGAACGCGCCGGCACGCGCAAAGGCTATTGCCAGGCCGATCAAAACGCCGCCGGCTACGGCGGCGATCTTCTTAAGCATGCATTCCTCCTGGAATGTAACGAGACTCCTGGTTCATGAGGCAGGGCAAGTACCGGACCATCTAATTATCGGACGATAAATTCCGCCCGAAATTCACGCAAACCCGCCTAACTACCTGTAGTCCTCGCTTCTGGTCAGAGCCCTTGCCACCCAGTCCATCAAATCAAAATTCACGGCAAGAACAAAACGTTCCCGCACGTCTTATGCAGGTCCCACCCCGCTCCTCGATGCTACCCCTTCTGCATCGCCTTGATGTCGTCGAGCAGCACCTTTTCATGCCCCTGCGGATTCACTTTTTCGTAAACCTTGCGCAGGTTGCCCTTGGGATCGATGACGAAGCTCGTGCGGTTCCAGTACTTGGTCCCGTTGTAGTCCGTCTGCCCGACGCCGGCCGCCTTGAGCAGGTCGTGATTGGTGTCCGCAAGCAGGTCGATCGTGAACGCGAACTTGTTGCAGAAATTCTTGTGCGACGCGACGTCGTCCGCACTGACGCCCACCACCTTGATACCGGCCGCGTCGAAGTCCGCCTTGCTGGCGGTGAAAGATTTGCCCTGGATAGTGCATCCCGGCGTGTCGTCCTTGGGATAGACGTACACCACCAGCCACTGGCCGGCGAAATCGCCGAGCTTCATCTGCTTGTCGTCCTGATTCTGGAGCGCAAAATTGACAAACGGTTTTCCGGTCTCGAGCATGATTGTTTTCCTTTCGTCGCGTACGACGGGTTTGATTGTGTTGAAAGCGGATCGGACGATCCGGTCTGACCAGCCTAGCACGCGCGCGCGTTGATCGCGCGCACCATAATGTCCCTTACTTCGACCCGCGCGGGTCGTCGCGAGTGCGCTCCGCGCCGCTCTCGGGCGGGCTCGCGAAGAAGATCGACACTTGAGCTGACGTGATGAGCTGATGCCACCGGTCCCGTGGCACCACGAACAAGCTCCCGGTGCGAAGAATTTCGCGTTCTTCCGCGCCGGCATCCGACAGCAAGGTGATCTCAACGTCGCCCTCCAGGACGTACAGGAGTTCGTCGCCGTTGCGATGTCGCTCCCAAGGTGATGCGCCCGAATAGCGCCCGAGTCCGAGCGAGTAATCGTTGAGCAGCCCGAAGTCCGCATTGGCGCGGCCGCGAGGATTCGCGCGGGCCCGCTGAAGAATCTCGTCCAGCGCCAACCGCACGTCATGGACTTTCATTTCAGTTGAGTATCGAATCCGGCGGCTCTGCCGATTTTGTCCATCTCGTCCGCCGACAACTCCGCCGTCCGCTGCGTGACGAACCATCGATGCCCGAACGGGTCCTGCAGCGTTCCCGACTTCTGTCCCCACGGCTCGTCTTCCATCGCCCTGACCGCCTTTCCACCGGCCGCAATTGCCCGCTTGAATGTCGCGTCCGCGTCCTCGACCAGCAGATGGAGTCCGACGCAGGTCCCGCCGAGCGTCTGGGGACTGACCACGCCCATCTCAGGATGCTCGTCGCTGATGAACAGCGGGGTCCCGCTGATTTCAATTTCGGCGTGCCCCACCCTTCCGTCCTTCCCTGTCCAGCACATCAACTCCTTCGCACCGAATGCCCTTTTGTAAAACTCGATTCCCTTCGCCGCGCCCTTAATCGTCAAATAGGCCGTGATCGCCCGCGGCCCAACCGGAATCGGATCCAACTTGTTGGCCATGATCTCCCTCCTAGAACATAAAAGTTATCGGGCTCGCCGCCGCGATCAGCCATGCGAACCACAGCGCTTCGACTACCGCGATCAGCGTCAGATTGCGCGACGTGCTGTATGCCGAGGCCGAGAATATTTCGATCATCACGAACGCAATGGCCAGTATCGGCAGGATCAACATCAGCACGCCCGGCAGCACGTTCAGGCTCGCGCCCACCGCCATCAAAACCAGGATCAGGACACGGCCGAGCGAGGCCCACACCGTGGACATCGCCGTGCCGCCGCGCCGCACCAGCCACTCGAAGCCCATCCAGAACGGGAACATCAGCACCGTCGCCATCGCCATCACCATCAGCCGCTCGGGCGACAGCGACAGGTGATGCAACATCGGCGACATCGCGACCTGGCATACGTACACCACCGCGAAAGCCGCCACGCCGATAACGATCGCGGCGCTCACGCCTTCGCGCATGCGGTACCGATCCAGCGGATACGACAGCGCAATGACACCGACGATGATCAGGCCGGCGACCAAGAACCATGAGATCTGGATATCGCCGACCACGACCGGCACGAACGACGCCGGATCTGCCGCCGTCAGCGGCATCGCGGCAATCAGCGCGGCGCCGAGTATCAGCAGGCCCATCCATGCGCCCGGTCCGGGCCGATCCTCCGCCCCACCCGGCGCCATCGCTCCACAAACGCGGCCCAGCGGCACCAGCAGGATCACGAAGATAAAAAGCGCGAATCGCGCCGCGCCGCGCCGCGCATCCTTGAGTTCGATCGGCGTGGTGCGCGCGATGCCAAATGTGCTGTCGAGCCATTTTATGATAACGGTCGCGGCCGCGGGCGAATTGACGATCGTTATGTGATCGAGCCCCGGCATCCTAATCGCCTCGACCGCGTTGCCCTGCGTGAAATCGCCGTAAGTCTTGCCGAGATCGATCTGCGCGACCCCCGCCAGATGAGCCGCAAGCGCCGTGGAGGTGTCCTGGATCGGCTCCTGCGGATCACGCTCGGCGAAAATGAACAGCGCATCGTTCGGACGATTCGGACCGAGTGCCCAGCCGCCCGAAATCATTACCGCACCTTTGATACTCGGGTCGTGCGTCGCGTAGTCGAGCGCCGCGCCCGCGCCCATCGAATGCCCCATCACGACGATTCGCGATCCGTCTGCCAGCTGATTGTCGCGAAGATAATCGACCGCGTTCTTTATGTTCGAGCGCAGACCGTCGCTCGCAGCCGCGCCGCCGCTGAACGGATTTCGATTCTCGCCGTGCCCGTTTACGTCGATCGCCAGCACCGCGTAACCGTTCTCCGCCAGTCGTCGTGCGAGCCCACTCATCAGCACACGATCGCCGGTGAAGCCATGAATCAGCACGACCGCCGGCGGCCGCTGCGCCTCTGGTTTGGGGAACAGCGTATAGAACGGATATCCGGGCCCCGGCAGATACAGCGTCGCCGGCTCCTGCCCGGGCAGCATCACGAACGCATGCGGCGGCCCGCCATTCTCGAGCCGCGTCAAGCGCGCCACCGCGACGATGAACAAGAGCGCCAGGATAATGGAGATGATGCGAGAAATTTTCATGTCTCAACCTCGGTTTCCATTGCCGGAGTAACCTACCAATTCGATCACATGCAATATACTTCTGCTGAATGCGGATGCTGACTGAGTCGCCCGCCCCGTCGGAGGCCGCGCCGATTTTCGGCATCGCGTGGCTCAATCGCGATCTGATGTGGCTGTTCGTGCTGCGCGTGCTGCGCAGCTTGTCGCAGGGCTATCTCGGGATCATCCTGCCGCTCTACCTGATCGCGCTCGGCTACGGCGCCGAAGCGCTCGGCGTGCTGCTCGCGGTATCGGCGGTGGTCGCGGCCGGCGTCTCAACCGTGGTCGGCGTGATGGCGGACCGCTTCGGGCGCAAACCATTCCTCGTAGGGATATCTCTGCTGCTCGCGTTTGGCACGTTCGCGTTCGCCTTCGCGCACAGCTTCGTTTGGATCGTGGTGTTTGCGGCAATTGGTTCGATCGGCCGCGGCGGAGCGTTGGCGGGCGGCGCCTGGGGGCCGTTTTATCCAGCCGTGCAGGCGCTGCTGGCGGAACACACCAGCGACTACAACCGCACCACCGTCTTCGGCGCGTTCTCATTCGTCGGGGTGATGGCCGCGGCGTTGGGCTCAGCGCTCGCGGCATTGCCGTCCTTGATGCGCCATTTGATTGGGCTCGACGAATTGACCGGCTACCGGATTTTGTTCGTGCTGTCGGGCGTATTCGGCCTCGCGATGGCGCTGGCAGTTTTCCCGATCAACGAGAATCGCGCGCTCGAGCTTGAACTTGCCGATGAACTCGCGCGCGAACAACAGCAGCGCGAACGCCCGCGCGAGGGGCTGGTCCTCGGACTCTCGCCCAATTCGTGGCGGCTGGTGCTTCGCTTCATGATCACCAACGCCACCAACGGGCTTGCGATCGGGATGCTCGGTCCGATCGTGGTGTACTGGTTCTACCGCCGCTTCGGCGTCAACTCGGCGCAGTTGGCCGGCGTGTTTTTCGCCATGAACATGGCCAACGCCATCCCCTACCTGATGGCCGGCAGGCTCGCGCTCTGGATGGGCTCTGTGCGCTCGGTCGTCGCCACGCGCGCAGTCTCGACGGTCTTGATGTTCGCCGTCGTGCTGATGCCGACCTTCGGCCTCGCCGCGCTGGTGTACGGCATCCGTGCCCTGTTCAACGTGCTTTCGATCCCGGTGCGGCAGTCTTACCTGATGGGCGTGATCGACCCGGCCGAGCGCTCGAGCGCGGCCGGCCTCGCCAACTTTCCCTCGCAAGTCACGTCGGCGATCGGGCCATACATGGCCGGCTACTTCATGGAGCATCTGATGCTATCGCTGCCGCTGGAGTTCGCGGCTGTGATGCAAGGGCTCAACACCGTGCTCTACTACCTGTTCTTCCGCAACATCTATCCGCCCGAGGAGATAGACGAGGCCGAGGCCCGCAAAAGACACTAGGCGCCGACCTGCCCTATGATCTGCCCGCACGAAGTTTCTTAACGTCCTCGAACGACACGTCTCGTTTATGAGTCGCGATATTCCAGATATGCCCGAAAGGATCCGTCAGCGAGCCAACCCGGTCGCCCCATTCCTTGTCCACCACCGGCTCCATCACTTTCGCGCCCGCTGCGATTGCGCGTTTGAAGACCGCGTCCGAGTCCTCGACGTAAACGTAGAAATGCACCGGCGTGCCACCCAGCGATTGCGGACTGCGCGACCAGCCCTTCGCCACCCACTCCGCGGCATGCTTCGAGCTATCGTCGGATATCCTCACGATCGAATCGCCGATCTTCAGCACGGCGTGGTTAACTTTCCCGTCCGGCTCGGCCATCCGTTCCAACTCCGTCGCGCCGAATACCTTGCGATAGAACTCGACCGCGCGCGCAGCGTCCGTGACGCACAGGAACGGGGTCACGCTATGCCAACCGTCGGGGACCGTCTTCATCTTAGTCGTCATGTTTCTATCTCCACGTTCATTTATTTCGTATCTTTGCGCGGGACATCTTTCAGCGGCGTGCCGACGAACCAGATGTGGCCGTAGGGATCTTCGATTCCGCCGCATCGATCGCCCCAGTCGCGGTTCTCGACCTGGTCGATCGCCCTGGCGCCGTTGGCGATCGCGCGCTTCACAACTTCGTCGACGTCCGCCACGTAGATGTACATCTGGACCGGCGAGCCGCCGAACGAGCGTGGCGAGCGCGTGAGATGGTTCACGTCGTTCTGTCGTACGTCGGCCGAGGTCGGGTCGGAAAGCATCACGGTCGTGTCGCCCATCTTGAGCATCGCATGGCTGACGATTCCGCTGGGCTCCTCGTCGCGCATCAGCACGGTCGCGCCAAACACGCGCTGGTAAAAATCCACGGCGCTGGCGACGCCCTCGATATTGAGGAACGGCATGATGCTGCGCGAGACGGGCAGCGCAGATGCGGCGGCGGGCGCGTCGATCTTCGCGACGCGAGGATCATCAGCGAAGGAAACCTCGCTGGTTTCGATCGGCGTCCCGTACAGCATCGACACCGACTTCGCCGCAAGTTGCCGATGCCACAATCCCTGCGGGCACACGAACGCTTCGCCCGCGCGCAGCTTGCGCGTCACCGGCCCATCGTCGGTCAACACCGTCACTTCGAGCTCGCCGTCGAGCGCCAGCAGCAGCTCGTCGCCATCCGGATGCCGCTCCCACGGCGTCAGGCCCGTATAGCTCATCACACCTAGCGTCAAATTCCCGATCTTCGCGACGTTGCGGACGGCGGCGTCGGCTTCCGCGGCGGTCGTATCCGCCGTGATATTGAGATGCGGCGCCTCGCGCAGCGCGGCGCGCAGATCATGCTCCTGGAGCTTCGCAGCGGTTGACCGGCGCACCGGCCGCCGCGCGGCGCGATCGCTCTTCGGCCGCGGATCCCTGGCGCTCGATCCCTCCGTGCTGCTGGGAGTCAGGTAGAACGCCGACACGAACGGCCGCGGGGTCAGGCGATGCCACAGACCGTCGGGGCATACAAACAACGAGCCCTTGTGAATCGTCGATTCGACCGGACCGCCGTCGGTCAACGTGACGATATCGGTCTCGCCGTCCATCACGTAGATCATTTCGTCGGAGCCGAGATGACGCTCCCAACGGGTGCGCTTATCGCCGCGCGACGCGACCAGCAGATGGTTGTTCATCGAGTCGAGGAAGCGCATCGACATCTCGGGCAAATCGCTCAGCGCGGCGCGGACGTCATGCACGATAAACTTCGGCTGTTCGGTCAGTTCCTTGAGCCGCTGCTCGATATCCTCATGCGTGATCAGCGGCTTGCCACCCGCCGATGACGATTCAAGCTGCTTCGATTGCGCGGCGAGCTCGGCCTTGAGACGATTGCGGAAATCGGCGCGCGGCAAATCCCGCAACTCGCCCGCGATCCGCAAAATCGCCGCCAGCCGCGGATCTGACGTGGGCAGCGACGCATCCGGCTTCGCCATCATCGCCTCCACCGCGTCGTCCAGTTGTTCGATTAGTTTCCCCTTAGCCATTCGTATCACCCAACCGCACCCGCAAATTCTGCATGGCGCGGAATTGAAGCTGCTTGACGCTGCCCTCGGAGCGGCCGAGCGCAGTCGCAATCTCGCGAATCGACTTGTCCTCCGCAAACCGCATCGTAATCACCCGCGATTGCTCCCGCGGCAGCCGCTCGACCAGTTTGAACAACCGCGCGCGCCGCTCCGCCTCGTCGATACTCGATACCGTTTCATCGCCGGCATAAGTAGCCTGAGAAGAATTTTCCAGTTCGTGCGCACGCCGCCGGGCGACGCTTTTCGAGCGATCGGCAATTTCGTTGGCGGCAATCCTGAAGAGCCAAGCCGCAAACGGCACCCCACGCCATTCAAACCGCGGCAGACTTTTCAGCGCGAGATGAAACACGTCGGCGGTGACATCCTGCGCTTCGTCGCGATCGCGCACCCGCCGCACGACGTAGGCATAAACGCGCTCGAAGTTAGCCTCATACAAGTCGGCGAACCGGCTCCGGTCGCGCTGCGCCGCCTGGACAAGCGTCCGCTCCGCCGAGTAGTCGGCGTCAATCTTCGCCGTCGCCCGCGCCTTCAACTCACCCTCCAACGCATCCGCGCGCCGAGTCTCGCGCGCAGCAGATCGCGCATATAGTGATGCAACTCGCGCGGACACATGAACCTCTATCTACAGAACCCGCGCCGCCCCGAAAAGGTTACGCCCCCCGCACGAAGTGCGTCCGACTCTTACCTCGCCCGTTATTTCACGGGCGAGGTAAGAGTCGGGATTCTTCGCTTCGCTCTGAATGACACAAGGACAGAACCTGAGAAATGTCGTCCTCGACATTTTGCGATTTTCTCTTACTTAAGGTGCAGGGCTTAGCCCTGCCGAAGGAAGGGTGAAACCCACCGCGGGTTTCACATTCAATCAGGTGGATTGCTTTGCCGCGCTCTGCGCCGCCCGCTCTTTCTCGCGCGCTTTGCGCCGATTGTACCGCTCCATCCCCGCCGCCAGATCCTCATTCACCAGCCGCCGGTACTTGACCGGATCGAACGGGATGATCGGCTTCATCTGCGTCCGCATATTCTCGGCCGGGAACAGCGCGCGATTGCTCTCGACCTCGCCCACTGCCCACTCGCACCAGCGGATGTTTTCTTCCATCCAGTCGATGCCGCGCCGGAGCGTGAACATCGAGAACATCGCGTTCACGTCGCGGTAGCCCTTGCCGTCGGCGAAGTAGGTCTTCTCGATTTCGCGATAGCGCTTCAGATGAATCGCCCACGACCGCCGCTCTTCCTTGAGCACCGCGATCGCGCCGTCGGCGCCGAGATTTCCCAGGAAGCGGCATCGCAGCAGCGGCGGATGCTTCAAATTGATTCCTTCGAACGGACTCTCGAGCCATGCAATCAGCACCCGCTCGCCCGACGAGGTGATCGTGTAGAGGCGCTTGTTGGGCCGGTTGCGCTGCACGACGTTGCGCCGCTTGATCAGCCCGAACTCCTCCATCCGATCGAGCGTCGGATAGATCTGGGTCGGATGCGCGTGCCAGTAGTGCGTCATCGACAGATCGAAGATCTTCATGATGTCGTAGCCGGACACGCCGGGCACTTCCGCGATCAATCCGAGCAGCGCGAGTTCGAGCGACGCCTTCCGAGTGGGGAAACGCAGGTAGCCGAGCCCGTCATTCGGGCCCGCGGGCGCGCGCGTGCGAGTCGGCAGTTTCGCCGGACGCGACAGTTTCTTCATTGCGCGGGCACCCAGTTGCCGTGGAAGCCCCACGGCACGCGATGCTGCAATTTGATTCGCGCGACCGGCGCCGCCGCGAAGTTTTGCGCGTCGAGCACGACCATCTCGCTGCGATTGAGCTCGGCGTCATACCAGACCGCGAGCACCCAGCCGTCGTCTTCGGATGACTTCGCGTTACGCGGCACGAACACCGCTTCGCCCGGGGCAAAATTCTTGCCGAGGTCGTGAACCTCGAGCTTGCCGGTCTGGTAGTCGCGCTTGAGCAGCGCCTTGAAGTTCGTGTCCTTCTCCGGCGAGCCTGGATTGCCGCCGGCGAAGTAGCCGTAGCGATGCTTGCGGCCGGCGAGGCGCTCGTCGAAGCGCGGGAATTCGTTCGAGACGTCGTCGATCTGATGCTGGCGCATCGAGCCGTCCTTCATATTCAGATTCCATCGCCACGCCATCGGCGGCTTGCCGCCGAACGAAGTGCCGCTCATGTCGAGCGACTCCATCCGGCATCCATCGACCACGAGCGAGCCGTTCTCTTCGTAGGCATTGAGGAAGTGAAAAACGTAGAAGGCTTCGTCCTGGAACCACTTCACGTCGCCGGTCTTGCGGTTCATCACCCCGATTTTCGTCCCGTGTTGCGGCTCCCAGGTGAGCATCGGCTTGCCCGCGGCCGCATTCTCGATGTGAAAGACGGACGGACAGACGAAAAAGATCGCGTAGTCATCGGTCGCGATAAAATCATGCATCATCACCGGCAGTCCGGTGTCGATTGGCCGCGACTCGAGCAGCTTGCCGTCGCTGCTCGCGCGATACCACGTGACGTACGGCGGGAACGGCTGATAGCCGAAGAACAACAGGTCGCCAGTGACTGGATCGAACTTCGGATGCGCCGTCACCGGACCTTGCAGCTTGCCACCGAAGTCGAACAGGCCGACAGTCTCGAGCGTGAGCGGCTTGAGCTCGTGCGGCGACGCGGCCTCGAACAGCGCGAGCAGGCGATTGGCGTATCCAATGATGTTGGTGTTGGCGGCGTTCTTGAACGGCGGCATATCCGCCGGCATCTCGCGCGGGTTGCCAAGCAATCCACCGAAGAGCGCGCGTCCCTGCTTCATCTCGGCCTTGAGGCCGTCGGTGCGGACGTAGCGATTGCGATAAGCGGCGCGGCCGTCGCGCAGGATGAAGGCGTGGACCATGCCGTCGCCGTCGAACCAATGGTAGCGGCCGAGCGGTTTGAAGTGCGGGTTGGGCCCGATGCGATAGAGGGCGCCGTTGAGCTCGCGCGGGAGCTCGCCTTCGACTTCGAGATCGAAGGCGTCGCCCTCTTCGCGCCACGGTGCGTAGTTGCCGGTCAGGTATGGGTTGGCTGCGTCGTACATAGGGCACTTCCTCCTAATAGAGGTTTGGAGTATTCCAATCTTTCAATAGGGTGTCAAGTCGGCCGCTCACGCCTGATGCAAGCTGATTGCTGCGTTGATTGTGAATCCGCGGAGACTTACGATCGGGATTGATGCTGCTCGATGCGCTCATTTTCATTGCCGGGGTGTTTGCTTGGACGATTGTCGAGTATGTGATTCATGGCGTGCTGGGCCATGCGCATCGGACGTTCGTGACGGGGCTGCATGAGGTGCATCATCGCGATCCGCGGGCGGTGTTTGCGTTGGGCGCGTGGATTCCGACCGCGGTCGTGCTGATCGGAGCGCTCGCGTGGTTTGGTTGGGCGCCAGGCGTGATTTTTTACGGCGGAATCGTGTGCGGATTTGCCATCTATGAGTACCTTCACTACCGGATTCATTTCGCAAAGCCGTCGTGCGCGGCTGAGGAGCGGCTGCGCGCGCGGCATCTGGCGCATCATACGCGCGAGCCGGATGCGATCTTCGGAGTGACGACGCGGCTGTGGGACGTGATGTTCGGGACTGAGCCGGAGCCGGCGCGGATGCGCGAGCTGGCGGCGGCGGGAGCGCGGGTGCCGGTGCTGACGGGGCACAGCAATCTCGGCCGCATCTATCGCAGCATGCGCAGCCGTATTGCAGCATCCTGATTTCCTTGACACATAGCTCAAGTCGAGATATTGGCTCGATAGGTATGAGTGTGTCGGTCGCATCGCTGAATGGACATCGTTCGGGGGCGCAGTTGTTTCCGGCCAAGTCGGTGCTGGAATTCGAGAAGGCGCCGCCGCGGATGGATGTGAAGTTTCCGATTCTCGGCTTCCTGATGGAGGCGGAGGCGACTGGTTACGACCTGAAGCAGCGGTTCCAGGATCCGGTTGGGTTTTTTTACCGGGTGAGCGACGGATCAATATATCCGGCGCTGAAGAAGCTCTCTCGCGACGGGCTGGTGAAGCTGCGGACGGAGCGGCGCGGGCGGCGCGCGCGCAAGGTTTATGCGATCACGCCGCGCGGCCGGGCGCATTTCAGGCGCATGCTGCGCGAGCCGGCGCAGCCGCTGTTCGTGTTCGACGAGTCGCAGGTGAAGATTTACTTCGCGGACCGGGAGCCGGAGATTGCGCTCGAGCATATGGAGCGATCGCGGCGCGACGACGAAGCGCGCACGGCCATTCTGGCGGCGATGGTGGCCGAGATGCGGCGCGCGGGTGCGAGCCCGGTGCGGAGAATCGTGTTGGAGCTCGGGTGCGAGATCGTTAGTGCCAAGGCGCGGGCGCTGGCGCGGCTTGGTGGTCAATTGAGGCGTGAAATACAAGTGAAGCGGCGCGGTACGTCGCGGCTTAAGCAATCCCGCGTCGCCGCGGCCGGTATCGGCGGCTCGGCGAGAGGCTGAGGTCGGCGAGAGTGATCGACGACCTAACCCCTAGCCCCTTCCCATTGATGGGAAGGGGAACCGGATGGTGGAGTTAGCGGAGAAAAATACAGGAGCGAAGGGAAGGACGTTATGGACGAAAAGTTTGCAATCGATCTCGAACACGTGACTCGAATCTACAAACGCGACGAGTTCGAGGTGCGCGCGCTCGACGACGTGACGGTGCAGATTCCGGCCGGGCGCTTCGTCGCGATCATGGGGCCGTCGGGCTCGGGCAAGACCACGATGCTCAACCTGATCGCGGGAATCGATCACGCGAGCAGCGGACGGGTCGCGGTCGGGGGCGAGGAAATAACCGGGATGAAGGAGCGCGACCTGGCGGGCTGGCGCGCGCGGCATATCGGGCTGGTGTTCCAGTTCTACAACCTTATTCCCGTGCTCACCGCGTTTGAGAACGTTGAGTTGCCGCTGTTGTTGACCAGTCTCAACAAGGCCGAGCGGCGCGAGCATGTCGAGACGGCGCTCAAGGTGGTGGGCCTGGCGGATAGGATGGACCATTATCCGCGGCAGTTGTCGGGCGGGCAGGAGCAGAGAGTGGCGATCGCGCGGGCGATTGTCGCGGACCCGACGATTATTGTGGCCGATGAGCCTACCGGCGATCTGGATGCCAAGTCGGCGGAGGAAATTCTGGGATTGCTGGTGGATATGAATCGGCAGTTTCATAAGACGATCGTGATGGTCACGCACGACCCGCGAGCTGAGCGGTATGTCGATACGGTTTATCGGCTGGATAAGGGAGTGCTGGCCGGGGTTGAGCCGGGGAAGCGAGGAGTCGCGGGCGAAGCGGCGGCGCATGCGTGAGGAGGGAGAGGAGTTAATCGCCTGCGCGGCGGGCGGCAGGGGTGACCCCTGCACCCAGTGATAAAGTGAAAAAAGCAAAGTTGCGCGCGGCGCGCTACTTTGCTGTCGGGTGAGGGGAGATGGGTTTGTTGGTGGGAGAGATAGTTGGCGACCTAAGCCCTAACTCCTTCCCGCATGGGAAGGGGAACCGGTTCTTAGTGCCCTCTCCTTGTCCGCGGAGAGGGTTAGGGAGAGGTGCAGTGGTTGGCGAGGGCACTACTTTCAGGCTTTCGGAATCGAGTATGGATCTGATGCGATGGCAGGCGTTGTACCTCTCCCGGCGACACCGCTACGCGGCTTTCGCCGACCTCTCCTCGGACAAGGAGAGGTTAGGATACGGTCACGATGATTCAACGATGAAGGTGGCGCGATGAAATATACGGCGCTGGTTTTTAAGAATTTGATTCGCTCCAAGCGGCGGACCTTCCTTACAGTGCTATCGATAGCGGTTTCGCTGTTTATTTTTTCGGCGCTGGTAAGTATCCCGACCGTGGCCAATGAGATTCTTGGCAACACGGCTTCCTCGACGCGGATCGCGACGCATAACAAGGCCGGCCTCGCTTATTCGATTCCGGTGGCCTACAAGCAGCGGATCATGGCCGTGCCGCATGTCGAGGTGGTGGTGCCGGAGAGCTGGTTCGGCGGCGTGTATCACGAGGTTTACGATCAGTTCCCGAATCTCGCGGCCGATCCCGACGACGTCGATAAGATGTGGCCTGATTGGGGAATCAGCGCGGCGCAGTTCGAGCAGTGGAAGAAGATACGTACTGCGTGCCTGGTCGGCGCCGATACGATGAAGCGGTTCCATCTGCATGTCGGGCAGCAGATCCAGCTCAAAGGGACGCTCTACCCGTTCAACGTGACGCTGCAGATAGTCGGCACGATCAGTGGCAAGGCGCCGCCGGATTTTCTGTTGTTCAGGCGCGACTACCTGGAGGAAGCGGCCGGGCGGCCGGGGATTGTCGATAATATCTGGGTCAAGGTCGATAAGCCGGAGAATGTGCCGCAGGTAATCGCCGCGATTGACGAAGGCTTCTCGAACTCGTCGGCGGAGACCTTGTCGGAATCGGAGGCGGCATTTATCGGCAGCTTCATGCAGCAGTACCGGACCTTCTTCAAGATGGCGGAGCTGTTGGGATTTATCGTGGTGCTGACGATAGGACTGGTGGCGGCGAATACGGCGGCGATGTCGATAAGGGAGCGGCGCGGGGAAATAGCGGTGATGCGTTCGATAGGATTCAGGTCGCGGACGATATTGTCGCTGCTGCTGGCCGAGTCACTGCTGATAGGACTTATCGGCGGAGTCATAGGATGCGGGTCCGCATACCTGGTGCTGAAGGGTTTCTCAATCGGCAACATGGGTGGACCGCTGGGGGCGATTCGGATGCCGCCGACAGTGCTGGCCGAGACGCTGGTGGTGGCGGCGTTGATAGGACTATTGAGTGCGATCGTGCCGGCGAGTTCGGCGGCGCGAAGGAATATTGTCGATGCGTTAAGGACGGTGGCGTGAGGGACCTCACCCCTAACCCCTCTCCCTTTTGGAGAGGGGGATCGGAGTATTAGTGCCCTCTCCTTGTCCGAGGAGAGGGTTAGGGAGAGGTGCTGTGTTTAGGGTGGCACCACTTTAAGGCTTTCGGAACCGAGTATGGATCTGGTTAAGATGGCGGGCGTTGTACCTCTCCCGGCGACACCGCTGCGCGGCTTTCGCCGACCTCTCCTCGGACAAGGAGAGGTTAGGATTTGGGGCGCGGCAATCGAGGCGGAGCGGAAGCTCTGAATGACACAAAAAGTGGAGTTAAATGGCGATACCGCTGAAATATAATGTTAGGTCGTTGCTGGTCAGGCGGGTTTCTACCGCTATGACTGGCGGCGGGATTGCGCTCGTCGTTTGCGTGTTTGTGATCGTGATGGCGTTGGTCGCGGGACTTAATTCCGCGATTTCGGATACTGGCGATCCGGATAACGTTATCGTGTTGCGCAAAGGAGCTACGACCGAGACTTACTCGGCGATTCAGCTCGATCAGTTCGATGCTTTGAAGTTTCTGCCGCAGATTCGGCGGGAGCCGGACGGCGAGGTTGACGCTTCACCTGAACTACCGGTGCAGGCGTTGATGGAACGGGTGGGCGGCGGACGCGACAATATAGTTGTGCGCGGAGTGCTGCCAATCGCGCTGAAAGTGCATCCCAAGGTCAAGATTATCGAAGGGCGGATGTTCAATCCGTCGGTTAATGAAGTGATCGTCGGGAAGGGTCTGCAGGGGCATTACGCGAATATGCAGCTTGGATCGACGCTGAAGTTCGGACGCGGGAACTGGAAAGTGGTCGGGATATTCGCGGCCGACGGCGGATCGTTCGAGTCCGAAGTGTGGGGCGATATCCATAACGTGCAGGACGACGCGCAGCGCGGCGCGTATTATGCCGACGTGCGCTTGAAGCTGGCGCCGGGCGCGGATAGCGGCGCGCTGATACGGCGGCTGGCGGACGATCCGCGGATAAATCTGCAGGCGGAGACCGAGGCCGACTACTACAAGGACCAGGCGGTGGTGGCCAACCAGATGCGGGTGCTGGGGATGATCGTGGCGGCGATAATGGCGGTGGGCGCGATCTTCGGCGCGATGAATACGATGTATGCGGCGGTGTCGTCGCGCACGACGGAGATCGGGACGCTGCGCGCGCTGGGTTTTGCGCCGATGGCGGTGATGACGTCGTTCCTGCTGGAGTCGCTGGTGCTGGCGGTGGCGGCGGGCGTGGTCGGGATACTGCTGGCGCTGCCGATTAACGGGCTCTCGACGACCTTTGGCAATTTCGTCACGTTCTCGACGCTGGCGTTCAGCTTCCGGGTGACGTTCGCAATCGTGATCGAGGCGCTGATTTTCGCCGCCGTGATGGGTATGGTCGGAGGCTGGCTTCCCGCGCGGCAGGCGATGAAAATGCCGGTAGTAGATGCGCTGAGGAGCGTGTGACCTTGTCCACCGAAGCACCGAAGGGACCGAATATCCGCGAGCTCGAATCGCTGCGAATTGCGCGCAGCGGGCCGGTGAAGAAGCCGAGCCGGATTATTCCGGCGGCGATCACGCTTGCGATCCTGGCGGTGGTGGGTGTCGCGGGCTATGTCGTCTATCAGAAGACGCTGGGGCGGCCGCCGGAGGTGCAGACCGCTATAGTCAGCGTCAAGCAGGCGGGACAGGCGGGCACGGTGCTGACCGGCAGCGGATATATAATCACCAAGCATAAGTACATCGTGATAGGCACGAAGATACTCGGGCAGATAGTGGCGGAGCCTATCGAGGAAGGCCAGCGGGTGAAGGTCGGCGACCTGCTGGCGCGAATCGACGATCGCGATTACGAAGCGCAACTGAAGCAGGCGTATGCGGATCGCGATCTGGCGCAAGCCAACCTGGTCTTGAAAAAAGCGCGGGCCAAGCGGATGCGCGAGCTTTACAAGGACGGGGTGGAGTCGAAGGATTCGCTCGACGACGCGGAGAATCAACTGTCGGTGGCGGAAGCGGACCTCGAGAAGTCGGAGGGCGAGATCGAATTCGCGAAGTTCAACGTGAGCCAGACGGTGATCACGTCGCCGATTAACGGCGTGGTGCTGCAGAAGTATCGCGAGCTGGGCGACACGATTAATTTCGGCGGCGAAATCCAGGCCGGCGGCGGCGCGACCGATATCGCGCAACTGGCGGACCTCAGCGATATTCGGTGCGAGGTCGATATCAACGAAAGCGATATCGCGAAGGTCAAGATGGGCACGCCGGCGACGGTTATACCGGATGCTTATCCGGACGATCCGTTCCCGGCGGAAGTGGTGAAGATTTATCCGGAAGCGGACCGGCAAAAAGGGACGGTGAAGGTCGAGGTCAAAATCCTGCAGCCGGATTTGAAGATTATCAAGCCGGAAATGAGCGCGAAGGTCACGTTCCAATCGATCACCACGCAGGCGGCGGCGGCGCCGATGGTGCTGGTGCCGAAGAAGGCGATCGTCACCGACGGCAGCGCGAGCTCGGTGTGGGTGGTGCGCGGCGATACGATCCATCAGGTGCCGATCGTCGTTGGACGCGAGTTCCAGGACGGCATGGAAGTCAGGCAGGGATTGAGCGGGGGCGAGATGGTGATCGTGGTGCCGGCGCCTACGTTGAAAGAGGGGCAGGAAGTTACGGCGGTCGCGACGTTAGGGGAAGGGTAAATCACTTTATTGAATGCGGAACCCGCCGTGGGTTCCACACCTCCTTGGGCAGGGGGTGACCCCTGCACCCGGTGAGAAGAAATCGCAAAATGGCGAGGACGCCATTTTGCTCTCGGGTTTTTTCCTGTGTCATTCAGTTCCGTGTGTCGTTCGTTCCAAGTGTCGTTCGGTTCCTGTGGCATTCATTTCTTGTGTCATTCAGAGCGAAGCGAAGAATCCCGGATCCTTTTTTTCGATGCACTTAAAAAAATGGAGAAACAATATGGCTGAGACTTTTGTTTTGGTGCATGGGGCGTGGCATGGGGCGTGGTGTTGGGGGGCGGTTATCAATCAGCTCGAGAAATTGGGCGACCATGCTTATGCGGTCGATCTGCCCGGGCATGGGATGAATCGGGTGGATCGGTCGAAGGTTACGCTTGAGAGCTATGTCGATAGCGTGGCGGAGTTTATCGAGCGGCACGATTTGAAGAATGTCGTGCTCGCGGGGCATAGCCTGGGCGGACTGACGATTCCTGGGGTCGCGGCGAAGATTCCCGGGCGGATAAAGCGGGTGGTGTGGGTGACGGCGCTGGTGGCGCTCGACGGACAGCCGATTGTGGATCCGGCGACGTCGCCGCTCGCGGCGCTAGCGGAATCGCAGCCGGAAAAATCGATTCCGATCGAGATGATGGGGAAGGAATTTCTCGACGGGCTCAGCAATGACATGGCGCCGGCGGTGAAGGAATACGTGCTGTCGGCGGTGGGGCCGCAGCCGATCGGGCCGATGATCGCGGCGGTGCCGATGGCGCCCTACTTCGCGACTGGAATCCCGAGCAGCTATCTGGTTTGCGAAGATGACAAGACGCCGGTGGCGGGCGCGCCGAACTGGCATCCGCATTTTTCGAGCAGGCTCAAGAATCCGACGCTGAAGTTCGTGAAGAGCGGGCACGAGGTCATGTTTACGCATCCGGTGGAATGCGCGCGGGCGCTGCATGAGTTGGCGCGCGGGGAATGAGGCGGCGAAATCCTCACCTCTGCTTGTCCGAGGAGAGGTTAGAAAAGAAGGCTCGCCTCACATTTATATCGAATAGCGCGCGAGGAGGCCGCGAGCGATTACCAGGGCCTGGATTTCGTTGGTGCCTTCTCCGATCATCATGAGAGGGGCGTCGCGGTAGAATCTTTCGACCGGGAAGTCGGCCATGAAGCCGTAGCCGCCGAGCACGCGCATCGCGTCGAGCGAGATTTTCGCGCAGGCTTCTGAGGCGAACAGTTTCGCCATGCCGGCTTCGACGTCGCATCGCTCGCCGGCGTCTTTTTTGCGGGCGGCGTTGGCGACCATCAGGCGCGCGGCTTCGACGCGGGTGGCCATGTCGGCCAGCAGCAACTGGACTGCTTGATGCTGGCAGATGGGTTTGCCGAATGCGGTGCGCTGTTGCGCGTAGCGGATCGCCGTCTCGAAGGCGGCCTGCCCTACTCCCACAGCGCGCGCGGCGACGTTGATGCGTCCGACTTCGAGCGCGCTCATCACTTGCTTGAACCCCGCACCCTCGGCGCCGCCGATTAGATTTGCGGCGGGCACCGCGACGTCCTCGAACAGTACTTCGCAGGTGTCGATGCCTTTGTAGCCGAGCTTGTCGAGGTTGCGGCTGACGGTTGGGCCGCGGTCGGATTTCTCGACCGCGAACAAGCTGATGCCGGCGTAAGCGGGGTCGGCGTGGGGATTGGTTTTGGCGGCGACCGCGAGCATCGTGCCGTGGCGGGCGTTGGTGATGAACATTTTCGAGCCGCTCAGGATGTAGTCGTCGCCGCGGCGGACTGCGGTGGTGCGAATCGATTGCACGTCGCTGCCGGCGTGGGGCTCGGTGAGGGCGAGGCCGCCGCGTTTTTCGCCGCGGGCCATCGCGGGCAGGAAATATTTTTTCTGGGCGTCGGTGCCGTGATTGGCGATGACGTAGGCCATGATCAGATGGCTGTTGATGACGCCGGCGAGACTCATCCAGCCGCGCGACAATTCTTCCATGACGCGGGCGTAGGTGAGGAAGTTGAGGCCGAGGCCGCCGTGTTCGGCGGGGATGGTGGCGCCGAAGAGGCCGAGCTCGCGCATGGTGGCGACCATCGCGTGCGGGTATTCGTCACGATGTTCGAGGGCGGAGGCGTTGGGGATAACGTCGCGATCGACGAAGCGGCGTACGGCGGCGACGATTTCGCGGGCGAGTGTTTCGTCCATTGGGGCGACTCCTGAAGGAAGAGATCCTGGTGGACCGTTCAAGGAAGATTACGCACAAGGGTTTGCGCGAGTGCAACTCGGAACCGGTAGCGGCGGCGGGTGCATTGCGAAGGATTCGCGGCACCCTCACCTACCGGCCGCGATGCGGCCGGCCGCCTCTCCCGTGAAATAACGGGCGAGGTATTTTCCGACTTGCATCGACGGGTGCGGTGGAGTAAGTGTCAGATTGACGCAAAGTATTGCGATGAGGATTTATTGTGATGGAAGGTGCACAAACTGCGATTGAGGCGGGGGCGCTGCGCGAGAAATTAGGCGTGCTGGGGAACGATAGTTATACCGCGGAGACTTGCGAGCGGTATGCGGGGATGATTGCGGAGATCAAGCGGCTGAAGCAGGAGCGCAAGGCGGTGATCCTGGCGCATAACTATCAGCGGCCGGAGATTTTCGAGGTGGCGGATTTTATTGGCGACTCACTGGAGCTGGCGCGCAATGCGCGCGACGTTCGCGACGCGGATGTGATCGTATTTTGCGGCGTGCATTTCATGGCCGAGACGGCGAAGGTGTTCAATCCGGAGCGGAAAGTGCTGCTGCCGGATCTCAAGGCCGGGTGCTCGCTGGCGGACAGCGTGACGGCGGAGGCGTTGGCCGAGCGCAAGGAGGAGTTGCTGAAGATTTATCCCGATTTGAAAGTCGTGTCGTACGTTAATTGTACGGCGGACGTTAAGGCGCTGTCGGATGCGTGCTGCACGTCGGCTAATGCGACCAAGATCGTCGAGCGGATCGACTCGAACAATATTCTGTTCGTGCCGGATCAGAATCTTGCGAATTACGTGCAGGGGCAGACGCAGAAGCGCGTGATTTCGTGGGACGGCAACTGCTACGTGCATCATCAGATAACTCCGGACGAGGTCAACAAGGTCAAGCGCGCGATTCCCGGAATCAAGGTGCTGGCGCATCCGGAGTGCCGGCGCGACGTGCTGGCGCTGGCGGACGCGGTGCTGTCCACCAGCGCGATGGTCGCGTACGCGAAGAGCAGCGCGGCGGATAAATTCCTGGTGGTGACGGAATGCGGGCTGTCGGATCGGTTGCTGATGGAAATCCCCGACAAGCATTTTTACAAGGCGTGCAAGCTATGCCGCTTCATGAAGATGATCACGCTGGAGGGGACGCTCGATTCACTGCGCCATCTGCGTTACGAGATCGAACTGACCGAAGACGTGCGTATCGGCGCGAAGCGGGCGCTGGAGCGCATGCTCGAGCTGAGCGTCTGAGCGCGCATCCGGAAAAACTGGCGCGGCCGATGGTCGCGGTGGATACGGTGCTGTTCGCGGTCAAAGACGCTTGCCTGCAGACGTACCTGGTCGAGCTGAGGCGCGGGCCTGGCCGCGGGCGGTGGGCGTTTCCGGGCGGCCTGGTGCGAGTGGGCGAGCTGCTCGACGACGCGGCGCGGCGGGAGCTGCACGATTCGACGGGACTGCGCGGCGCGTACCTCGAACAACTGTTCACGTTTGGCGATCCGTCGCGCGACCCGCGGGCGCACGTGGTGTCGGTGGCGTACATGGCGCTGATACCGGAGGTGGAGGCGGTGGATGCGGCGTCGGAAAAATACGCCAACGGCCGTTGGTACGAAGTCACGCGAATTCCGCCGCTGGCGTACGATCATTCGTTGATGGCGGCGTATGCGGTGAAGCGGCTCAAGTCGAAACTCGAGTACACCAATATCGCGTATGCGCTGTTGCCGCGCGAATTTACCTTCGCGGAGTTCGAGGAGCTGTATTCGCTAATCCTGGGACGGCCGCTGGATCGGCGGAATTTCCGGCGCAGTATCCTGGCGATGGGTATCCTGAAACGGCTGCCGCATACGCGCCGCGGACCGCATCGGCCGGCCGCACTATACAGTTTCGCGAATCAAAGCCTAAGGTTCATCGAGATGCTATAATTTCGGGCCGCAGGGAGACTCATGTTCAAGGGAATCAGGGGAGTAGTCGCGTTGACGGGCGCCGCGATTTTGGTGGTGGCGATCGCGTACGCAAGTTACACGTCGAGCAATTCGCAGCCGTCTGACGGGCAGTTGGCGGCGGCGGGCGATCCGGCGGCGAAATTGCGGATAACGCTCGACCCCAACCAGTTCCAGGGCCCGGTGCGCGAGGCGTACGAGGTCGCGGAGAAGGATCCGGCGCTGCTGGCGCAATTGCATTGCTACTGCGGCTGCGACAAGGCCGACGGGCATAAGAATCTGCTCGACTGTTTTCGCGATACGCACGGCAGCACCTGCGCGATCTGCTGCGGCGAGGCGCGCGACGCCGAGTCGATGGCGAGCCGGGGCATGGCGGTCGAACAAATCCGCGACGCGCTGCGGACGCGCTACTCGCACGGGGGCTGAGCTTGGTCGGACTGATTTCCACGTACATCGAACACTTCACCTACCTTGGGTTGTTCGTGGTTTTGATGCTGTGCGGGCTGGGCTTGCCGATACCTGAAGACGTGGCGCTGCTGGCGGGCGGCTATCTGGTGCATCGCGGGATCACGCGCTATCCGATCACGCTGGCGGTGTCGCTGGTGGGAGTGGTAACGGGCGACAACTCGCTGTTTTTCCTGGGACGGCATTTCGGATCGGGACTGGTGCGGTATTTTTCGATCGGACGGCCGGGCCGCAAGCAGCAGATCGAGCGGATCGAGGGCTTCATGCAGCGCCATGGGCATCGCGCGATTTTTTACGCGCGCTTCCTGGCCGGACTGCGGGCGTTGGTCTATTTGTCGGCGGGATCTTTCGGCGTGCGCCCGGCGCTGTTCCTGTTCTACGATCTGTTGGGCGCGCTGATCTCGGTGCCGATCGTGGTGACGCTCGGCTACGTTTTCGGCAAGCAACTCGAGATGCTGGTGAAATATATCGGCGGCTTCGACAAACTGATCGTGGTGGTAGCGGTGCTGAGCGTGCTGGTGTACGCGACGCGGCTGGTGGTGTTGCGCAAGACCGTCGAGCCGGCGGCGAAGTCAGGAACGCCGGAATAATTTGGAGAGCAGGCAGAATTTTGTGATTGATTCGCGGAACCCTCACCTACCGGCCGCGTTGCGGCCGGCCGCCTCTCCCGTAAAATAACGGGCGAGGTATTTCTCAGAAAATGAGTCGCGCCGGGCCGCGCGCCGCTATCGACCATGGAATCATATTTTCCCGCGCTTAACCTGAAGGCGAAGCTGATCGTGCTGATGGTCGGACTGCTGACGCTGACGCTGGGCGCGGAGGTGTGGGTGAGCCTGGGCACGCAGGCGGCGATCGTGGCGGACACCCAGGAGAAGGTCAAAGACCTGGCGCGGGTGATCCAGATTGGGGTGCAGGAATTGACCGCGGTGCGCGACACCGATCGCGACCAGCTTCATGACTACGTTGACAATCTGCATACGCAGGGGCTGGAGGTGTCGATCGCATCGAGCGAGAACCTGATCCTGAACAGCTCGAATCCGCAACTGATCGGCGCGGCGCTGCGGCCCAAGCAGGCGGAATGGCTGACGCCCGAGCAACTCAAGCATCCCGACAAGCTGGTGACGGTTCCGCCGGGCGAACTGGGGCTGGCGCCGGAGACGACGGTTTACCTGATCCCGGTCGAGGTCGAGGACCATCTGCTGGGTTACGTGCAGGTGGTGGCTAATTTCGGCGACTTCGCGCAGCCGCTGGAGGAGAGCCGGACGCGCGAGCTGATGATCGCGTTTGCGATTTTCGCGATCGGACTGGTGTTCGCGTATATCCTGGCCGACCGTTACGTGAAGCCGATACACGCGGTGGCGAACGCGGCGCAGAATATCGCGGCGCGCGGGCTGGAGCCGGTGCCCGAAGCGCATCGGCGCGACGAGATCGGCCTGCTGACGCGCAGCTTCAACGAGATGGTCGGGCAGCTCAGGCGCGCGCGCGAGCGCGAGCAGGAACTCAACCGGCTCGAGCGATTCACGGCGCTGGGTCAGTTGGCCGGGGGCCTGGCACATGAAATCAAGAATCCGCTCAACTTCATCAGCCTGGCGCTGGACCAACTGCGCGCGCGTTACGCGCCGCAGCCGGCGAACGATCGGGAAGCATTTCTGCGGCAACTGTCGATCATGAAAGACGAGATGCGGCGGCTGGCCGACCTGGTGCAGAGCTTTTTGCATTACGGCAAGCCGATCGAAATATTCCCGGCGCCGACCGACGTGCTGCACCTGGTGGACGAAGTGGTGGCGCTGTCGGAATCGAAGATGAAGAGCCAGGGGATCGAGCTCGTCGAGGAATGCGCGGGGACGCCGGTGCTGAACGTCGATGCGGAGAAGCTGCGCACCTGCTTTATCAACGTGGTGGCGAATGCGATCCAGGCGATGCCGGAAGGCGGCACGATGCGGATAAATTTTCGGCGCGTAGAGGCCGACGGATCGATGGTGATCAGTTTTTCGGACACCGGCGCCGGGATCGAAGCGGGCGTCGCGGGGCATGTGTTCGAGCCGTTCTTCACGACCAAGCGCGAAGGAATCGGGCTCGGGCTGTTCCTGTCGAAGGCGATCGTTGAGACGCATGGGGGTACAATCGACATCGGACCGAATGCGGACGGACCCGGGACCACGTTGACTTTCACCTTTCCGCCGAGCGCGGTGGTAAACGGACACAATCATGACGCAAGCGTCAGTACTGGTCGTTGAAGACAACGACCTCGAACGACAGATAACCGCCGACACGCTGCGCGAAGAAGGATTCGCGGTCGAAGAAGCGGCCGTCGGCAAGCGCGCGATCGAGTTGCTGGCGCTGTCGCGCTTCGACGTCGTGCTGACGGACCTGATGATGCCGGGGATGTCGGGCGAGGAACTGCTGGCGAAAGTGCGCGGGACATATCCGGGCAGCCAGGTGGTGGTGCTGACGGCGCACGGATCGACGGACAGCGTCGTGCAGGCGATGAAGGCGGGGGCGTTCGACTACCTGGAGAAGCCGACCGATCGCGAGAAGCTGGTGACGCGGGTGGCGAAGGCGGCGGAGTTCGCGAATCTGCAGCAGGAAAATCAGCTGCTGAAGCGGCGGCTGGCGGGTACTTTCGAGATCGAGGGAATCATCGGGCAGGATCCCGCGATCCAGGAAGTGATCCGGTTGGTGCGGCGCGTGGCGCCGTCGAATTCGACGGTGCTGATACAGGGCGAGAGCGGGACCGGCAAAGAGATCGTGGCGAAGGCGATTCATCGCCTGTCACCGCGGGCGGCGCGGCAGTTCGTCGCGATCAACTGCTCGGCGATCCCGGAAAATTTGATCGAGAACGAGCTGTTCGGGCATGAGCGGGGCGCGTTCACGGGCGCGAACGAGCGCAAAATAGGGCTGTTCGAGAGCGCGGACAAATCGACGCTGTTTCTCGACGAGATCGCGGACCTGCCGCAGGGGATGCAAGCGAAGATACTGCGGGTGCTGCAGGAGAAGGAGTTGCGGCGGGTCGGCGGCAACGATTCGTTTCGTATCGACGTGCGGCTGGTGGCGGCGAGCAATCGCAATATCGCGGAGGAAGTCGGCGAGGGGCGCTTCCGCGAGGATTTGTACTACCGAATCAACGTGGTGACGGTGACGCTGCCGCCGTTGCGCGAGCGGCGCGGCGATATCCCGCTGCTGGCGAATCATGCGCTGGCGAAATTCGGGCATCTGGCAGAAGGACGGGTGAAGGAGATCGGGCGCGAGGCGATGGCGGTGATCCTCGACTACTCGTGGCCGGGCAACGTGCGGCAACTGGAGTCGGCGATCGAGCGCGCGATCCTGCTGTGCGAGGGCGATACGGTGACGCCGCGCGATTTGCCGGAGGAAGTGCTGTCGCGCAAGAAGCCGGGACGCAGCGGCGAGCGTCAGCGCGGCGACAAGTACGAGATTCCGAGCGAGGGCTTCAATTTTGAAACGTTCGAGCGCGACGCGATTGTGCAAGCGCTCGAACGCAACGACTGGGTGATCGCGAAGGCGGCGAAGATGCTGGCGATGAGCTATCGAACGCTGCAATACAGGATCGACAAGTTCGGATTGAAGCGCGGGGAGCAGCCGAAGTCTGCGCCGCCGGAAATGAAATGAGGGGAAGCAGCCACTTCATCTAATCTGAAACCCGCGGTGGGTTTCAAACTTCCTTCGGCATCGACAGCGGGGGTGACCCCTGCACCCAGTACTAATCGCAAAATGGCGAGGACGCCATTTTGCTCTCAGGGATCACTGTTTGAATAGTTAATTAGTCGCTCGGCCACTTCGTCGGCAGGTAAATCCAACAACTGATCTTGCGGGCGTCGGCGGCGACGACTTCGATTCGTTCGCGGGTGTAGAGCGTCGGGACTTCTTCGTAGGCGTCGAGGATTGTGAAGTCGCGGGCGGTGAGGCCTTCGAGGATTGCGCCGTCGGTAATCGCGCCCTGCTCTTTTGCGACGAAGTAGTAGCGCTTGCGGCCGCGGACGTAACCGGGAAGGCGTGCGGGGACCGCGTCGATTGGGCGGCCGAGCAGGCGCAGGCGCTCGGCGGGGTCGATGAGGGAGCCGTACACGAAGAGTAGCTGGTCGTCGTTATTCATTCTGTGTTGCTGCGCTCAGTCAAGTTCGCCGCGAGCGGGCGATTGTGGTATCCGCGCCGAACATTATAGATTCGTCCGCAACGAAATTGAACGATCGTCCAGCGCGACGGTCGATCGTCGGCGGCGTCTCGGCTATGTTAACTTGATATGAGGTTTGAGTTATCGATGATCACGGTGCGAATTTTACTCACGAGTGCGATGGCCGGGATGATCGCACTATTTGTAGCTGGGTGCTCGACCGTGAAGAGCGGCACGCTGAGTCCGGGGATGACGCCGGATCAAACGGTGCAGTCGATGGGCGAGCCCGACCTGAAGGATAACATCGCGGATCCCAACCACAGCGGCGCGAGCGTGCTGCGCTACGTATGGCTCGAGCCGGGCAAGGCGGCGATCTTCGGATCGGACGAGCGGCTGGCGAGCGTGCAGGACGTCGAGACCAACACCAAGGCCAAGGTCGAGGAGCAGACGCATGCGGAGGCGGTAGCGGCGGGGCCACCGCAGCGATTCGATCCGATTCAGACGCCGCTGGACTATCTGTTCTATCCGGTGAAGGCGGGTGCGATTTATTTTGGAGCGGGACTCAATTGCGCGGCAGGCGGCAACTGCGTAAAACCGCAACTTCCGCCGCCGTCAGCGGGGTGAGCCCAGGCTTTTCGCGGGTCACCGGTGACGAGAACCGCAGACTGTACTGTTCCTCGCTAACTGAGAGTGCCTTTACCACAGTCAAATCGTTAACGCAACAATGTCGCCGTTACCCACTCTGTTAACTTTTCTTAGGCAATGAATCGTCGCTGTGGACTTTATGTTCATGCTTATGAGACTGTTAGTGGCGGTACCGAAAACTGAACGAACGCTCAGACCTATGTATAGTGCGGCCAGGGTCGCCGGGACAGACGCGGCAGAGTTGATGCGCGAAGCAACCCGTAACGGCAATCGTAGAATTTGAGCGAGATCGATCCTGGCGGGTTACCACCGATCGGTCAGAGACTGCGCGATCTGACCGGTAACACCAACTACTTAACTTCGAATGCACAACGGACGGAATGCGATCTATGAAAAAAGAAAGTCTCGGTCAGGTTCTCAAACAGCGGCGCGGTGCCTATGCCTACACTCAGCGCGAACTCGCGAAGAAGCTCGGGGTCAAGGCCAGCCACATCGCATATCTCGAAAACGGGCGGCGACGGCCTTCGCTGTCGCTGCTGTCGCGAATTGCCGAGACGCTCGAGCTCGACAAGAAGCGGCTGTTCCTGCTGGCGCATCCGGAGGCGCACTGGATTACGACTGAAGCGCGCGAGCCCTCGACCGCGCGGAAGCGCGAAGATGCGTGGCGCCGGTTTGCGGGCGATCGCGGAACGCTGGCGCGTCACAAGGTGACCGAGCGCGAGCTCAAGGTGCTGAAGAACGTGAACATGCTCGGTCCGGTATCGGGACCGAATCAGTTCCTGTTCATCCTGAACTCGATTCGTCAGGCGATAGACGAGGAATAGCGAGGCCGCTGTTCAATTGCCTTTTGCCGGAGGTACGGCGATTCCCTTGAGGAATTCGCCGCGGGCCGCCATCGGATCGCGCGCGACTGCCTGATTGTAGGCGGTCATGATTGTGCGCGCGTCCTGCGAGCACATCAGTTGCGTCATCTCCATCCGCTCGACGTAGAGTCCGGATTCGAGATCGCGGTCGGCGCCGACGTAAACCGCGCGCTTGATCGCGGCGATGGCTCGCGGCGGCCGGCTGGCGAGGGTGCGCGCCCATTCCATCGCGAACGGCATCAGCTTTTCAGGGGCGAGCACGCGGTTCACCATTCCCATTTTCTCGGCGTCGCGCGGAGTGTAAACGTTGCCGAACAGCAGCACTTCGAGCGCCCTGCCCCGTCCAATCAAGCGCGGGAGACGTTGCGTGCCGCCACCGCCGGGCAAGATTCCAAGCACCGCTTCCGGCAGTCCGATTTGATAGGGGCCGTCGGCGGCGAGACGAAAATCGCATGACAGCGCGAGTTCGTAGCCGCCGCCCATGCAGTCGCCGTTAATCGCCGCGATGACCGCCTTGGGCATCAACATGATGCGGTCGAGCATGCGATGAAAGCCTGCCGAGGCCGCAGGAAAGATTTGCGCGCACGCGGCGGGATCGGCCGCCATCGCAGCCAGCTCGTCCACGCTGTAGTGGGTAATGAATTTGCCATCGACACCGCCGGTGAGAATGATGGCGCGGGTGTTGGCGTCGTTTTCGACGCGTCCGACGAGCTCGAGCAGCTCCTGCGACATGGGCGCAGTCATATAGTTCATCGGCGGGTTGCTGATGGTCCAGACCTGGATGTGTTCGTGCTGCTCGACGGTAAAATGTTTCATGGTTTTCTCTCCTTGGATCGTTGAGGAGGCGCACGCGATGGTTTACGCTCAGAGCATGGAAGTACATTTTCGATGAAGATCGATATAGACCTCAAGTCCGGATTTCTGCAGAACCTCAAGCGCGAAGTGCTCGACTCGCTCAACACCGAAGAGCGCGCGATCATCGAGGTTTCGACCGGCGAGATGGGTAACAAGCCCGACGCGGTCAAGCTCGGATGGCTCAAGATGCGGACCAAAGAAAGCTGGACCAAGCAGCGCTATACCAAGGCGCTCGGCCGCACGATGGAAAAGCTGCGCGAGGCGGTGGCGCTGGCAGAGAAAAATAAAGGCGGCTAGCGGCCGCGTCACGGCTCGATGCGCGCCACCCGGCGCTTGCCCACCTCGAGCACCTTGTGCTCCCCCGGTACGAAGCGAAAATTCACGTCGGTTATCGTGTGTCCGTCAACCCGCACCGCGCCCTGGCTGACGAGACGGCGCGCCTCGCTGGTCGAGGGCGTAAACTGCAGCTGCTTCATCAACTCGCAAATCCAGAGATCTTCGGCGATTCGATAGACCGGCGCGCTGGCTGGAATTTCCCGGCGCTGATGCTTGCTCTCGAAGTATTCTTCGGCGCGAGTCGCGGCCGGCGTTCCGTGGTATTCGGTGACGAGCGTGCGGGCGAGGCGCTTCTTCGCTTCCATCGGATGCATCGCGCCCGATTTCACCGCCGCGATCTCCTCGGCGGTTGCCGTCGTCAACAACTCGTAGTAGCGAACCATCAGCTTATCAGGCACCGACATCAGCTTGCCGTACATGTCCTCGGGCTTGTCGGTCAGGCCGACGTAGTTGCCCAGCGACTTGGACATTTTGCGCACGCCGTCGAGACCTTCGAGCAGCGGCATCGTCATCACCGCTTGCGGGTCCTGTCCGAAATGCCGCTGCAGATCGCGGCCGACCAGCATGTTGAATTTCTGATCGGTGCCGCCGATTTCGAGGTCGGCTTTCAGCGCGACCGAATCGTAACCCTGGATGACGGGATACAGCAGCTCGTGGAGGAACAGCGGTTCTTCGGCGGCGAGCCGCTTCTCGAAGTCGTCGCGCTCGAGCAGGCGGGCGACGCTCAAGGTCGCGGCGATTTTGATCAGTTCCGCGATGTTCAGGCCGTTCATCCATTCGCTGTTGAAGCGAACTTCGGTGAGCTCGCGATCGAGAATCTTGTAAGCCTGCTCCCGATAGGTGTCCGCGTTGCGCTCGATCTCGGCGCGCGACAAGGGTTTGCGCGTCTCGGAGCGTCCCGTCGGATCGCCGATCATCGCGGTGAAATCGCCGACCAGAAAAATCACGGTGTGGCCGGCGTCCTGAAACTCGCGCAGCTTTTTGAGCGTCACGCTATGACCGAGATGAAGATCGGGCGCGGTCGGATCCATTCCGAGCTTGATCCTGAGCGGGCGGCCGAGCGCAAGTTTGGCGGCGAGCTCGGCGGGAGAAATAACCTCGACCGTACCGCGGGTAAGCGCCGCAGCCTGTTCCTTCGCCTGATTATCGTTTGCGATGCGCTTGGTCACGTCCGTTCGCCGAACTCCGGAGATTTCCAAGCGTACAGGAATTTCGACGCGGCGGAATAGCCCGTCGGCGGCCTTTGCGAACCCGGCGGGCGAGCTAGCCGCGCTCAGCCGCGCGATCGTCGTGAAGATGCGCGCGTTTGCTGACGGACATTATGCGGCGGCAGACAGGCATTGGTTTCATCTGTTGACCCGGGATCATCGCGAGTTCGCGCAGGCCGCGCTTTACGACGCCGAGGGCGTGCTCGTGGATCAGGGCGACCTCCCGCAGGCGAAATTCGCGGCGCGGAAACTCCTGCCGGCTGGCCCGGCGGGCGTGCGAGAACGTTCGCCGATGCACGCCGAAGCAGGTGGGCCCGTAAAGCTCGCTGAGCAGCCACAGCGCGACCTCGTCGAGACCGCGCATGCACCATCCGATGCTTTGGTAGTCATCGATCGCGCTGGCAGCGGCCGGGCACGCATCGGCGGGCAACTCGTTCGCGACCAGACGTGTGCTGTGGCCGCGGTGGAGCAGCTCGCGCAAGCGAAAATAAAACCGCAGTGCCTCCTCCGCACCTTTGAAGCGGGACTTGGTTTCACAAAACATGGGTTCCCCTACCCTCGAATGTAAAAACTATGAGGCCGTCGGTCGTGCGCTTCCGACGACGGCTCCGATGTTTTGATGCTCTAGCGCGGCGCCCGCGGGAATGTCAACAGAATGACTACAAGTACCGACAATTTGTTACTACCCAACGCGATCGGAGCAATAGGCGCTTTATGTTCCTTAAGCGCGTTGATTGTAGCGATTCATCGCGGCTTCGAGTCCATCGGCGGCGATTGCTTCGACCGCGCTCGCCGCGCGATCGAGGAGCGGTGCGAGAGTCTGCCGTTCGGCGGCAGTCATCGGGCGCAGCAGGTAGTCTTTGTTTTCCTCGGTCTTCGGTTGGCGGCCCGGCTCCATTTCGATTTCGGCGGAAAATCCCGGCGGCCGGCCGATACCCATTCTGACGCGAATGAAATTCGTGGTGCCGAGCGACTCCGCGATTGAGCGCACGCCGCGATTGCCGGCGTCGCCGCCGCCTTGCTTGATCCGGAGACGGCCCGCTTCGAGATCGAGCTCGTCGTGCAGCACGATCAAGCGATCGGAGTTAATTTTGAAATATCCGAGAATTGCCGAAATGCATTCGCCGCTCAGATTGTAGAAAGTCTGCGATTTGACCAGCAGCGCCGGCTGCTCTGCCAGAGTGACTTCAGCGGTTACGCCCTTGAATCTGCGCCGGGTCAGCTCGACGCTTTTCGCTTTGGCGATTCGATCGACTGTCATGAAGCCGGCGTTGTGACGCGAGCGCGAATATTCTTCGCCGGGATTTCCGAGGCCGGCCACCACCCATTGAATCGATGATTGCGACTCGGAATCGGACTTTTTGGCGCGCGATGAACGGAAGCCGCCGAACAGACGCTTGATCGCCGCCATGGAAGTTCAGCCGGCGCGCGCGCGGACGCGAGGTTTCGACTTCGATGGAGTGGCACGGGCTAGCGGCTCGAGCGCCTTGAACAACGCATTCATCTCGGCCGGAGTTCCAATCGAGATCCTGAGCGCATCCTGAAGCAGCGGCGTCGCAAAATGGCGGACGAGGATTCCGGCGCGGCGCAACCCGCGCGCGACCGGCGCCATGTCGCGCCCCCGAATTCGCGCCAGCACGAAGTTCGCTTGAGACGACGGAACCTCGAAGCCGAGCTTGCGCAGACGCGCTTCGGTATGCGCGCGGGTTCGTATCACTTTGGCGACATTGCAGCGCATCCAGGCGGCGTCGCGCAGCGCTTCGGCTCCTGCGGCCAACGCGACGCGGCTCAGGTTGTACGAATCCTTGACCTTCATCAGGGCGTCGATGACCGACGGATGGGCAAAGCAGAGGCCGAGTCTCATCCCGGCCAGCGAGTAAGATTTCGACAGCGTACGTAGAACGACAATGTTGCGATGACGGCGGACGAGGCGGAGCGCGTTGTCGCCGGCGAAATCGACATACGCTTCATCAATCACGAGCAGCCGGCCGTCGAGGCGCTTCGCCAGCACGCCGAGGTCGCGCGCCGGAGTCAGAGTGCCCGACGGCGAATTGGGACTGCACACGATCGTGAGATTGGCGCGCGCGTCGGCGAGTGCGTCGAGCGGCAAGGCGAAATCGCCGCCGAGCGGGATGTGAAGGATGCGAGCCTCCTGCACCAGCGCGAGGGTGTCGTAGAGCGAGTAGGTCGGGACGGGATACGCGACGGTATCGCCTTCGCCGAGGGTCGCGCGAAAGACCATCGCGAGCAGTTCGTCGGAGCCGTTGCCGGCGAGGATCATGTTTTGGGGAATCGAGTAGAGTTTGGCGGCACTGGCGACGAATTCATCGGCACGCGGCGCCGGATAAAGACGCAGCGCCGATCCCGCCATCACTTTCGCAACCGCGCGGCGGACGCGCGGCGACGGCGGATACGGATTCTCGTTGGTGTTGAGCTTGATCAGGCGCTGGCCGGGACGCGGCTGCTCGCCGGGCCGATACGCCGCCATGTTTTTGATCGATTCGCGAAACATCTGTGAATTATGAATCGAGCGGCAGTGCGATTCGAGTACCGAGCCGCGATGAACGGTAGCACGCCTCGATTGCTTCGACCGCGCGCAGCCCGTCATTACCGTCGGGCGAAGGTTTCTCGCGGCCTTGAATCGCGGCGATGAAGCTTTCAGCGAGCGCGCGCGATGGAGCGAGCAGGTCGCGCGGATCGAAACGACTCATGACGTCCTCGCGCGAGAATCCGGCGACCGGCGTGCCGTCGGACTTGAGAATCGAGATGTCGTTGCGCGGGTAACCTGCCATCACCCGACCCTCGCTGCCATAAATTTCGATCGCAGACAGCGGCGGCATGCTGCTCCAACTGGCCTCGACGACGCCCAGCGCGCCCGACTTGAAATGGAGCAGCATCGCGCCGGTGTCGTCAACTTCGATTGGCTTGGCGAGGGTTGCAACCTGTCCTGAGACGGAATCGATTTCACCCATGAACCAGATCGCAAGGTCGGCGACGTGAACGCCGAGATCGAGCATCGCGCCACCGCCCGCTTCGGAAGCGGTCGTGAACCATTTCTGTCCGGGCGCCCACAGCTGAGGCCCGCCGTGCGAGAGGCGCGCGCGAATGAAGTTTGGCTTGCCGATTGCGCCGCTCGCGAGTGCGGCCTTGATGGCGCGCTCGATTCCGCCGAAGCGCCGCTGCATCGCGACCATCAGCACGCGCCCGGCCTTGGCGGCCGCATCGACCATCTTGCGCGCGTCGGCGGCAGTCGGCGCCATCGGCTTTTCGACCAGCACGTGCGCGCCGGCGTGGAGGGCCTTGACGGTAAATTCGCAGTGCAAATTATTTGGGGTGAAGACTCCGACGGCGTCAGGATGCTCGCGCGCGAGCATTTCGTCGAAGTCGGAATAGATCTTTGGCCGGCGCGCTTCATCGGGCGAAAGCGTTCGTGCGATGCGATCGGCCTTAGCGGCGGTGCGGGTTTGAATCGCGACGATTTGCGCGTCGGCGATGCCGGCGAGCGCGGGAATGTGCGCGCGTTCGGTAATCGCGCCGGCGCCGGCGATGGCTATCCTGATCATCGCGAGTGACCGCGAGGCGCGCCGGTCGAGTCGAGCATCCACTGGATGTACGGGGGCGAGCCGCGGTCGGCGTTCAACGCAAGCACTTCGGGCACTTCGTAGGTATGCAGCTCGCGAACGCGGGTCTCGACTTTCATATAGAGCAGCGCGCGCGTCTTTATGATCAGCAGATACTCGCGATCGTCCTTGACCTCGTTGCGCCATCGGTAGATCGAGCGAACCGGGCCGACGATATTGACGCAAGCCGCCAGCCGTTCATTGACCAGCGTGCGCGCGAGCTCGACGGCCTGCGCTTCGCTTTCGGTGGTAACGAAGATCACGCGCATCTTGTGCGGAGTTCGTGCCGGCATTTCAGGTCTTGACCTCGCGCGCCAGGCGTTGGCGCAATTCGGCGGGAGTGCATCGATACTTGAAGGCCTTGCGATCGTTCACGAACAAGACCGGCACTTCGGTTCCGAAGCGGGCCTCGAGATCGGGGTTGCCGTCGATCTCGATGCGCTGAATTTGCGCCTCGAACTTCGGCAGCTCGGCCGCGATCACCGCTTCCATCTCGTGGCAGAGCTCGCAGTCATTGCGCGTGTAGAGAATCAGCTCGATCACGGAGGTACTTTAGCGAGCGTGGTGGAGGAGTCCAAGCCGCATCAGGACGGACTCGGTCGCGGGGCAGACTGACGAACCGGTGCGGTGGCGCGCGCGCGCCAGCATTCGGAGGTGCGCGGCGAGCAGCATCACGTCGGGCCATCGATCGACGTCGTACCACGCCGGGCCGAGCGCGTAGGGAAGGCCGTCGCGCTCGAGGCGCGCGATGGTTGCAGCGAAAACAGTGCGGTTGCCCCATCGGATTGAGGTGAAGATCGGTGGCATCGCGCCGCGCACACCGATTGCGTAGTAGCCGCCGTCGAGGCTGGGCGCGATCACAATGCGATTGCGGCGAAGTGCCTCGATGCTGGATGCGAGCAGCGCAGTCGGAAGCGAAGGCGTGTCGGTGCCGATTAGCAGCGCACCGTCGGATGAAAACGGTTCGAGTGCACGCGCCATGCGCCGGCCGAGCGGGCCGTTTCCCTGATCGAACAGATCCGCGTCGAACTGGCGCGCCAGCCGCCGGAAATATTTGCTGCCTGCAGCACCATCCGGCGCGCTGGCGGCGATGACGATGCGTGAGGTGCGGACGGCGACCGCCTTGGCCAACGCGTCGCGAATGAAAGCGTCGGACAAGGCGACCGCGGTCGCTGGCGTGATTGCGCCAATCAGGCGGGTCTTGGATTGATGGGCGATGGGCTCGCGGCAAAATACGATCAGCGCTGGCCGCGAGTGTCGCACTCGATCACTTGATGGTGTTGGGACGAATGATGTTGATCGGCATGCCGAGGGTTTTCTTGATGAACTGCGCCACCGACGTAATCGGCTTGGGCAGAATCGACGGGTCGCTGACCGGGCCTTTGACACTGAAGTAGGCCGCGACCAGTTTGCCGGTGCCGGAGCCGATGCGTTCGCCGATAATCGGAATGTGGTTCAAGACCCAATCGACGGTGTCAAACGGAAACATGCCGACCTCCATGTCGAGCGTGCCCGCGCCGAACTGGACGCTGCCGTTGGCCGTAATATCCATCACGGGGCCCTTGAGCGCGAAGTTGTCGGTGTAGAAGAGACCGCCGTCGCCTTTGAAATCGGTGAAGATGGTTTTGAACGGGACGCCGTTGATGCGCGGGTCGGGAATCTGCGCGCTCAGCCAATTCTTGATGTCGATAAAACTGAGCAGGCGCGAGAGCAGCGTAAACTTGTTGAGGGTTCCGTCGCGAACGGTGACGGTCAAGTCGCCGGCGAGCGTTTCGAAGAAGTTAGTGTCGGTGTTGGCCCACAGATCGGTGGCGAGAAAGAGATGACCGACGAGCGGCGACTGCTTGTTCTTGCCGCCGAGCATGAAGAGCGGCGCGGGATCCATGTCGGTGGCGCTGGCCATGATGTGGATCCAGTTGTCCGGCGCGCGGCCGACGATCTCAAGTTTCATCTGACCGCGATAAGCGGTGGCGCCCATGTTGTAAATGCGCCAATCGCCGGCCGGGCTGCGGGTGAAATCGGTTTTGAGATTGGTCATCTGAAAAGCAGCAAGATTTCCGGCGCGCGCTTCGATGTGACCGCTGCATGGGATCGGAAAATTGATTGGCGGTGTGGCGGGTGACCACGGCATCCGCACAAACCTCATCACCTCAAGATCGAGGCGCTGCACGGTGGCGTCGATCCGAATCGTGGGATGTGTGTAGTCGGCGACGGTGACGCGGAAATTGATGGCCTGGTTCTCGAGCTTCGAGCCGGGCATCGCGAGGATGACCTGCTTGCGATGCATCGTAAGCGTCGCGCCCTGGACCAAAATCGGCGCGCGCAGGAAGTTGAATTTCACATCGCCGTTGGCCAGCGTCAGCTTGCCTTCGGGCGTCAAACCGCCGGGCGCAGTGGGATTGCCGTTGACCACCACCTTGCCGCCAATCGGGCCGGTCACGCTGAAGTCGGACGGATCGACTAATAGCGTCAACCACAGCGCCGAGGGGAAGTCATGCAGCCCGAGCGTCAGATCATGCACATTGACGCCCTGCTTTGCGAAATTGACGGTGCCGTCGAGCGTCGCATTGCCGCCGGTCGCGGCCAGCATCACGTTGTCGAATTTGATCGACGCCGGATCGACGACGACGGTGCCGCGCGAAACCTTGAGCGGCCCGGGCGAACCCTTGATGGCGAGCACGGCGCCAATGGCGTCGGCGCGCACCTGGTAGGTTTTGGGCGGGACCGGAGTTTTAACGCTCAACTTTCCGGACGCGGTGGCGACCAGTTGGACGCGGCCGCTCAGGTGCTCGAGCCGGTCGCGTTGTTGCAGTTGGTACAACTCAAGCGAGCGCGCGATGGCGGGAAAAAGTTCGGCGAGGTCCGCGTCCACGCCGACGCTGGTCTTGTAATCGGCGCCCTCGATGCCGTTGCCGAGACCGGCGCTGGCACTGAGGTCGTGAACCGTCGAGTTGCCGAATTTCGCGGTGCCCTGCGCGATGGTGAGCAAGCCCTTGGAGTAGCGAAGCTGAGCGCTGAGATCTGTGACCGGCGGCAATTTGGTCTCGGCCGGAATCGTGAAGCCGATGCCCTCGACGGTGCCGCTCACGACGAGGTTTTTGCGAATGGTAGCGAGCGGCGCCGTCTTGATCTCGTCCAGTGCGGCACTCAGGGTCGCGTCGCCAACGGTAACCTTGCCGGGTCCGAGCCGATGGAGCATGTCAACGAGGTCGGTCGGCAGATGGCGCACGGACAGCAGCCGCTGCTTCACCTCGGCGGCGTCGAAGTGAAAGCCGCCAAGATGGACGCCGAGCAGCGGATTGTCGCTGTTGGGAGCGTCGAGCACGGTTGCGCCGGAGAGCACCGCGGTGTTGACGCGGCGCAAAACGATTCGCGTGATCGCGTACCTACCGTCGGTTATCTCGAAGGCGGCGCGCACGGAATAGTCGCCCAGATTTTCCGGGGCGGCAAGGCGCGCGCTCTTGAGAATCAGCTTCTCCGCGGCCGCCTGCATATCGCCGCTCACAGAGCCATCGTCATGCATCGAGAACTTGACGGTGTTGTCGATGGTCCCGGCCAGCGAGAAGCCCTCGACCTCGATTCCTTGCAGCGGCACGTCCCAGGTCCATAACTCGCCGTGCGCAAATTCTCCGGGCCGCGAATCCTTGCCGACGCCAAGGCTGAACTTGCCGCTCATTCGCGCGCCGGGGACGGGCGAGCGGAGCAGCGCGCCGCTGAATCCGAGCATCCAGCGGAAAGGATCGTGGCGGGTGCGGTACGCGACGATTCCAACCTGGTTGGCGACCTCGGCGCCGTCGGCATAGCGGACGGTGGCGTCAACCGTCTCGACCCGCCAGCAAATTCGCGACAGCGCGTGCAAGGCATCTTGAAGCGCGTCGATGGTGGGCGTCCCGGGGCGCGGAATCGAGAGTACGGCCGGGTTACCGGAGTTCACCGGCAGCGTTATTTCGGGACTGATCGCGGTCAGCCGATAAAGCGGGAGGCCGGTGCCGGTGAAAAGCGAATGGTACGAGACGATCGCTCGGAGCGACTTGAGCTTGACGATTTCGTGTCCGTTCTCGATGACCTGCGGCTGGTCGAGGACGACGATCAGGTGAGTACTGAGCTGAACCGAGCTGGAGCGCGGGATGATGTCGATGCCGGTGCGATTGCGGACCGCGGCGAGCACGTAAACGACGATGCGCGACTGGTTGAAAAGGATCAGCGCGGCGGAACCGCCGAGCACGACTATCAGGATGAGCGCGGAGAGCGCGGCGATTCGGACAAGTCTCATGATTGCCGCGACGTTATCGCCACGTCCGCCGCTGCGTCGTCCGCCTGGATCACGAAGCGATCAGTTGCTCTCGGCCATCTCCGACGGCGGCGCGTCGAGGTATCCCGCACGATGTTTGTTCCTGAGCCCGGTCTTGAGGACGCGGTTGCGCAGGCGCACCGACTTGGGCGTGACCTCGACCAGCTCTTCCTCGTCGATCCATTCGAGCGCGGCGTCGAGGGTCGGGATGCGCGCGGGCGAGAGGCGAATCGCTTCGTCGTGGCCAGAGGCGCGCATATTGCTGAGCTTTTTTTCACGGCACACGTTGACCGGCAAGTTTATCTCACGAGCATACTCGCCGACGATCATCCCTTCGTAAACCGGCTCGCCGGGTCCGACGAAGAATATACCGCGCTCCTGTAAATGGAAGATCGCGTAGGGCGTCGAGACGCCCTCGCGATCGGAAATCATCGCACCGTTGGCGCGCGAGCGAATGGTGCCCGACCACGGCGCGTAGCCGTTGAACAGCGTATTCATCAGGCCGTTGCCGCGCGTGCTTTCGAGAAAACGGCCGCGAAATCCGATCAGGCCGCGCGCTGGAATGTCGTACTCCAGGCGCACGCGGCTGCTGGCGTGCGTGATCATCGTGCGCATCTTGGCCTTGCGCGTCGAGAGCATCTGCGTGACCGTGCCGATGTACTCGGACGGAATGTCGATGACCAGCATCTCCATCGGCTCGAGCACCTGGCCGTCCGCCTGCTTGGTGATGACGGTGGGCTTCGAGACCTGCATCTCGTAGCCTTCGCGGCGCATGGTTTCGATGATCACGGCGAGCTGCAATTCACCGCGGCCCATCACGCGCCACGCTTCGGGCGACAATTGCTCGACGCGAGTGCTTACGTTTTTCCGCGCTTCGAATTCGATGCGCTCGCCGAGCTTGCGCGAGGTGACGAAGTCGCCCTCGCGGCCGGCCCACGGCGCATTGTTCACCGAAAACGTCATCGCGACGGTCGGCTCGTCGATACGAATCGGCGGCAGCGGGCGCGGATTCTCGAGGTCCGCGATAGTCTCGCCAATCGCGACGTCCTCAACGCCGGCGACGATCACGATTTCGCCCGCGCTAGCGGTGTTGCGCTCGACCCGGGTTAACCCCTCCCATCCATAGATGTGGGCGACCTTGCACACGACAGTCTTGCCGTCACGGCGGCATAGCGAATAATTCTGCGACGCTGTCATCGAGCCTGCGATGATTCTGCCGACCGCGAGGCGGCCGACGTAGTCGTCGTAGTCGATATTATTGACCTGGAACTGGAGGGTCGCGTCGGGATCGACTTCGGGACCCGGCAGATGGGCGACGATCGCGTCAAACAGCGGGATCAGATTTTCGCTCGGAACATCGAGCCTGAGCGACGCGGTGCCGGCGCGCGCCTGCGTGTAGAGCACGGGGAAATCGAGCTGGCTCTCGTTGGCGCCGAGGTCGATGAACAGATCGTAAACCTCGTCGAGGACCTCGGGCGCGCGCGCGTCGGCGCGATCGATCTTGTTGATGCAAAGAATCGCGGGCAGGTTCGACTCGAGCGCCTTCTTGAGCACGAAGCGCGTCTGCGGCAACGGCCCTTCGCACGCATCGACCAGCAGCAGCACGCCGTCCACCATCGAGAGCGTGCGCTCGACCTCGCCGCCGAAATCCGAGTGGCCCGGAGTATCGACGATGTTGATGCGCGTGTCACCCCACAGGATCGAGGTGTTCTTGGCCATGATCGTGATGCCGCGCTCGCGTTCGAGCGCGTTGGAATCCATGACGCGATCGATGACCTGCTCGTTGGCGCGGAACACGCCCGACTGGCGCAGCATCGCGTCGACCAAAGTGGTTTTACCGTGATCGACGTGGGCGACGATCGCTAAATTTCTTATGTCTGAACGTCTCATTTTGTGCTGAATGCTAAAACGCGGCCGAGCCTCCTCAGGTTCGCCCGCGCGGATAACCATTGTAGCTGTCGCCGAACCCAGAGTAAACGCAGGTCGCGAACGCGCGCGCTACGGCGAGCCGCCCATCGGCTGGTTGTGTTGGAGCTTTTGCAGCAGTTCCTCGACGTCTTCGATTTCGGTGACGCGCCAATAGCCGTCGTCGCCGCGCGCCAGGTGGATTCGCCAGCGCTGGCCCTTGTTGTCGGTGAAGTCGGTGGCCGCGGTGTCGCCGTTGCGATGCAGCACTATGACCGCGCCCGCCACCGCCGCATTGGGCATCTGCACCTCGTGCGCGCCGTCATCGACTTTCTTGATCACCCACGCCTGCGCCACCTGCGCCATTGGCTTGGTGAGCAGATCGATCGCGGCGTTGCCGAGCATCGCGCTCAGCGGATCGGTGGCGCCCTGCTTCCGCACCATCTCCTGGCCCGCCTTCTTCACGACGCTTTGGAAATCGACGTACTTGGCGGCTTCGTCGCCGTCGCGCGCGTCGATGGCCTGCTTCAGGCGGAGCACGGCCCAGGTCGGAGAGTTGGGCAGGTAAAAGACCGCCCATCCGGCGACGGCGGCAAGCACGAGGATCGCGGTGAAGTGGCGCAGTACGAATCGCATCGAGTCTATTTTGCCCGATCAGCGCGGAGAAAGCAGACTGGCGGCGGCCTTGTCGAGCAGCCAGATGACTTCGCCGTCGCGCGGCGCGACGAGCTGCGCGGGAAATTTGTCGAGGTCGCGCGCCCCTTCGAGCACGTCTTTCACCGCCGCGGCCTTGCCCTGCCCCGCCACCAGGAACATCACGCGCTGCGCGTTGTTGATAACGGGCGGCGTGAAGGTCAGGCGCCGGGGCGGATCCGCGGCGACCTCGACGGCAACCACCATGCGCTGGGTCTCGTGAATCGCGGGGTCGCCGGGAAACAGCGACGCGGTGTGCCGATTGTCGCCGAGCCCGAGCATCACGAGATCGAAGCGCGGAAATTCGCCGTCGCCGAGGCCGAAGCGCTTGCGCAGCTCATCTTCGTAGGCGGCAGCCGCGGCCGCGGGCGGATCTTCGCCGCGCATCCGATGCACCTGGTCGGGCCGGAGCGCGAGCTTGCTGAGCATCGTGCGATTGGCCATCGCATAATTGCTCTCGGCGCTGTCGGGCGGGACGCAGCGCTCGTCGCCCCAGTAAAATTGCACTTCCTTCCAATCGACGCTCAGGTGAAAGCGCGTCGCGAGCAGGTCGTAGGTGGCGGCGGGCGTCGAGCCGCCCGAGAGGCAGAAGGTGAACTCGCCGTGGGTGCAAATCGACTCGCCGGCGATGTGCGCGGTTTCTTCGGCGGCGCGGACGTAGAGTTCGTGCGCGTCGTTGAGGATGATCAGCTTCGGTTCAGTCATATATTACCTGGCGATGGCCGCGACGATTTCATTGCGCAGCGCTTCGATCGCGCCGACCGGATCGTGTCCCGCCAGATGCACGCGAATCACTCGGCGGCCATGCGCTTCGAGCGATTGGAAGTCGCCGAGGTACTGTGCCTGGTTGAGCTGCGCGAAATCGTAGGACGCACCGGGGATCGGAATCGAGTCGCGATGGTCCTGGGTGATTTGCAGGAACATGCCGGTGTTCGGACCACCCTTGTGCAACTGTCCGGTCGAATGCAGGCAGCGCGGGCCGTAGCCGAAGGTGGTCGCGATGCCGTAGCGATCGACGATCGCTTTGCGAATCGTCGCGAGCTCCTTATCGACGGTCGGATTGGGCGAGACGTAGGCCATCGCGGCAAAGTAATCGCCGGGCTGCGCAAGGCTCATGAACGCGCCGATGATTTCGCGAAAGTCGCGCTTGCCCTTCAGAGCCTCGCCCGCGGTGCCGCCGGAAAAAAGCGCGAGCTTGCCCTTTTCGGCGAGCGGCGTCTGCGCCGGGAACCTTTTGGCTGCGCGCGAACTCGGCGAGGATACGGCTGGTGTTGTCCTTGCTCTCCTGCACGCCAGGCTGCACGAACGGATCGACACCGAGCACCGCGGCGGCGGTCACTGAGGCGATTTCCCAGCGCATGAATTCTTCGCCGAGATCGATTTTGTCCGACACCGCGATCAGCACCGTCGGGATGTTCGCCTTCTTGATAGCCTGCGAACGCGGCATCCTGCGCCGCATCGGCGCCGTTGCTCAGCTTGAGGTAAACGAACGCGCGGTCCTTGCCGTAGGATTTTGCGTCGGCTGAGCGGCTCGTCGCAAACCGGCACAATGCCGATGCCGTTCTTGCCGGTGCTTTCGGCGATCAACTGTTCGACCCACAGCCCGAACGCGCTGATGGGCGGCGAGATAATGAAAGTGAGCTTGTCGCGGCCCGCCTTCTTGAGTGCTCCCAGAGCCGCGCCGAGGCTGACTCCCAGATTTTGATCGACCCGCACGCATCCGGCGGAGCTGTGCGTCATGCGCAGCGCGCGATCGACGAGCGTCGCCACGTCCATCCCGATCAGCGCGGCGGGCACCAACCCAAAATACGACAGCACCGAATAGCAGCCGACGATACTGGCTGGATTCAGGAACACGCGGCGAAATTTATTTTCCTTCGCGAGCGCCGCGAGTTTGGTTCCCGGGTCGGTGATCGCGACGAAATGCGATCCCGCGGGATTCGACGACTTCGCCTTCACGCGCTCGAAAAATGCGTTGCAGTGCGACAGCGTCTCGACGGTCTCGCCGGTCTTGCTCGCGACGACGAACAGAGTCCTGGTGATGTCGATGTTGCGATCGAGCGCGTGGATAGAATCCGGAACAGTGGAATCGAGCACGTGAAGCTTGGGGTAGCCTGACGCGCTCGGAAAGGTCGCGGCAAACAACTCGGCGCTCTGCGACGAACCGCCCATCCCGAGCAGCACAACGTCGCGGAAGCCGGCGCCGCGCACTTCGTCGGCGAACGACGCCAGATCTTTCACACGCTCGGCCATCGTCTCGGGCACCGTCAGAAAGGCGAGCCCGTTTTTGATAACCTCCTGCTCCTTCGGATTCTTCGACCACAGCGTGGCGTCCTTCTTCCACAGCCGTGCGGGAAAATCGTTCTTGTCGAGATCCTTGTACGCCGCATCGAGCTGCGCTTCGTAGCCGGTCGCCGCGATCGACTGCTTGTCCTGCGCGCCATCGACGATCGCCGCGCGCCGTCCCTTGATCACCGCGCCCAAGTCCTCGAACGACTTCGCGAACGACTGGACGCCCTCGAGCTGCAATTCCTCGCCCGCCGCGTTCAGATCGATCCCCACTGCAGCCAGCCGCTTGACGATGTCGCGCGCCTCGGCGACGCCCTCCTCGAGCGACGCGCGCGCTTTGCCGTGATCGCGAAACGCATTCATCGTCTCCGGCGGCATCGTGTTCACAGTGTCGGGACCGACCAGGTCCTCGACGTACTTGATATCGCTGTAGGCGTGATTCTTGGTGCCGGTGGACGCCCACAACGGCCACTGCGGCCGCCCGCCCTTCGCCAGCACGTCCTTGAATCGATCGCCCTTGAAAATTTCCTTATAGCGCTGGTAGATGAGCCGCGTATTGGCGACCGCCGACTTGCCCATCAGCGCGGCGAGCGCCTCGTTGGGACGGGCCTTCAACTTGTCCTCGAGTTTGCGATCGATGAGCGTCTCCATCCGGCTGACGAACACACTCGCGACCGACCAGACCTTGTCGATCGATTTCCCCGCCTTCAGCCGACGCTCGAGGCCGCGGATAAACGCCTCGGCGACATCGTCGTAATGCTTCATCGAGAACATCAGCGTCACGTTGACGTTGCGTCCTTCGGAAATCAGCTGCTCGATCGCGGGCAGACCGGCGGGCGTCGATGGAACCTTGATCATCACGTTGGGCCGCGCGAGCGCGTCCCAATAACGGCGCGCCGCCGCGATGGTGCCGTCGGTGTCGTTGGCGAGCGTCGGCGAAACTTCGTAGCTGATGTAGCCGTGGATGCCGCCGGTGCGGTCGTAGAGCGGGCGGAACGCGTCGGCGGCGGCCCGGATATCCTGCATCGAGAGCGCTTCGTAAATTTCGTCGATGCTTTTGTTGCTGGGCGCGAGTTGTTTGAGCTGATCGTCGTAGTCGGTCGAGCCGGCGATCGCTTTCTCGAAGATCGTCGGATTCGAGGTCATGCCCTTGAGGCCGTCCTCGTCGAGGATGCGGCGAAATTCAGCGGACGTCAGCAGATGACGCCGTATGTAGTCGAGCCACACGGCCTGTCCAAAATGCTCCAACTGCTTCAGAGGATTTTCAGCGTTGGCCATGGTTCAGCCCCTGATTGAAAATTCGGTCGAGCTCGCTAGCGCGCAAGCAACTTCAATGCGCGCGCGACGACGTTGTCCACGGTGAAGCCGAAATGCTTCATCACTTCTTCGGATTTGCCCGACGCGCCGTAGGTCGTCATGCCGATAATGTCGCCGTCGAGCCCGACCCATCGATACCACGACATCGGCGCGCCCGCTTCCACAGCCAGCCGGCGACGAATGTTCGGTGGCAGGACCGAGTCGCGATAAGCCTGATCCTGCTGCTCGAAAATATTCTCGCTCGGCATGCTGACGACGCGGACCGACTTGCCCTGATCTTCGAGCTTCGGTTTCGCATCGACGATCAGCTGCAGTTCGGAACCAGCACCGATCAAAATGATGTCCGCGGGACGGCCCTGCGTCTCGGTAATCACGTACGCGCCGCGCCGCGCGCCGCTGGCCGGCGCCAGCTTGCTGCGGTCAAGCGTGGGAACTTTCTGGCGCGAGAGCGCGAGCAGCACCGGTCCATGCGTGTGCGTCATGGTGGTGCGCCATGCTTCGACGGCTTCGTTCGCGTCGCCGGGGCGAATGACGGTGAGATGAGGAATCGCGCGCAGCGACGCCAGATGCTCGATCGGCTCGTGCGTCGGTCCGTCCTCGCCGACGCCGATCGAGTCGTGGGTGAAGACGAACACCACTTGCAATTCCATCAGCGCCGCCAGCCGAATCGCCCCGCGCGCGTAGTCGGTGAAGCACAAAAAGCTTGAGCCGTATGGGATGAAGCCGCCGTGCAGCGCGAGGCCGTTGAGGATGGAGCACATACCGTGCTCGCGGATTCCGAAATGCGGATTGCGCCCGTCGAAGTGCCCGCGCTCGAAATCGCCGCCGTCCTTGATGTCGGTGAAGGTGGATTCGTTCAAGTCGGCGGAGCCGCCGAACAGGTTCCAGACTTTTTTCGCGATCGCCGCTTCAGCCTGCGACGCTGACACGCGCGTCGCGAGGCTGTCCTTGGGCGTGAACACCGGCAGCTCGCTGTCCCATCCTTTGGGCAGCTCTTTGGCGAGCGCGGCCTGAAATTCTCCGGCTAGGACCGAATTTGTCTTCGCGTAGTTCTCGAATTTCGCGCTCCAATCCCGTTCAAGTTCCTCGCCTCGCTCGACGCATTCGCGGAAATGCGCGAGTGCGTCGTCGGGCACGAAGAACGGCGGCTCGGTTGGATATTTGTAGAATTCCTTGGTCAGCTTGACCTCTTCGACGCCGAGCGGATTGCTGTGCGCGGCCGAGGTGCCCTGCTTGTGCGGACTGCCGTAGCCGATGATCGAATGCACCCGAATCAGCGACGGGCGGCTGGTTTCCGCGATTCCGTTTTCGATCGCCTTCGACAACGCGTCGAGATCGTTGGCGTCGGCGACATCCTGCGTATGCCATTTGTAAGCGTCGAAGCGTTTGACCACATCCTCGTCGAAGCTGAGCTCGGTATGCCCGTCGATGGTCACGTGATTGTCGTCGTAGAGAAAAATGATGTTGCCGAGCCCCAGATGACCGGCGGTCGATGCGGCCTCGCTCGCGACGCCTTCCATCAGGTCGCCGTCGCTGCAAATTCCGAAGATGCGATGATCGAACAGGCCCGACTTGTCGCGATCGAAGCGCGCCTCGAGATGCTTCGCCGCCATCGCCATGCCGACCGCGTTGCCGACGCCCTGGCCGAGCGGGCCGGTAGTAGTCTCGACGCCGGGGACGCACCAGTGCTCGGGATGGCCGGGGGTTTTGCTGCCGAGCTGGCGGAACTGCTTGATGTCGTCGAGCGAGATGTCGTAGCCGGTGAGATAGAGAATGCTGTAGAGCAGCATCGAGCCGTGGCCGGCCGACAGCACGAAACGATCGCGGCCGAACCATTTCGCATTTTTCGGGTTGTGGCGCATGAAGCGCGTGTAGAGCAGGTACGCGACCGGCGCCATGCCCATCGGCAATCCGCAATGGCCACTGTTGGCCTTCTGGACCGCGTCGATCGTCAGCACGCGAATCGCGTTGATGCAGGTTTGGTCGAGGTCGGAGCGGTTCATTTTGATTTGCGGTGCAGTCGCCAAGATTTCTCCACGCGTGATTTGGGGCGGGTGCTCGAATCCGCCAGTTTGATCGATGCCGCCAACTTTACCGCAGTACGTGCGCGACTCGCCAACTCCGGCGCGGTCACCAATCTTTCTTGTCGTCGTCCTTGGTGTCGCCGGCCTTGCGACGCATTACGTCCACGGTGGATTTCGCGTCGCCCTTCTGACCGGCACCGAGCGCCTCGGTGAACCGATCCGCGATAAACCGCATCATTGCGCCTTCTTCAGGATCGAGCGTGCTGCCGAGATTCGCCAGCCGCTCCATCGCGATACGGATCGCCGCGATCGAGCCCGCCATATCGCCACTCTCGCGGCATGCGAGCGCGTTACGCAGACCCTCGCGCACGCCGGCAATCGCAGGCCGCGCGCGCTCGCCGATCACAATCTCGAGTTCGCCAAGATTTTGCGCGAGTTTAGTGAACGGATCGTCTGCGGGATTACTGAGGGGCATCCTGAGATTGTTTCATCGGTACAAGTTTAGATGCAAGGCCGCGAATCGAGCCACACAAAAGCTGTGCATTTCGCTTCGCCGGATTCTCGACCGCAGACGCTTTTTGATAGATGATTATGTTTGAACTCGACGGAGGATGAGGGGCCTGATGAGACCAATGCTTGAGCGACGCGTGGTGATCACCGGAGTTGGACTGGTGACGCCGCTCGGAGTTGGAGTTGAAAAGAACTGGGACGCCCTGATGGCGGGGCGGTCCGGTATCGGGCTGATCACGCGTTTCGACGCCTCGGACTTCCCCGCGCGCATCGCCGGCGAGGTGCGGGATTTCAATCCCGAAGACTGGATCGAAAAACGCGACATCAAAAAGATGGATCCGTTCATCCAGTACGCGGTCGCGTCCGCCGAGCAGGCGATGCGTCAGTCGGGGTTAAAGATCACCGAGGAAAATGCGGACAACGTCGGCGTGCTGATCGGCGTCGGCATCGGCGGCCTTTGCACGATCGAGGAGTATCACAAGGTCTTCATCGAGACCGGGCTGCGCCACGTCACTCCGTTTTTCATTCCCAAGCTGATCAGCAACCTCGCGCCCGGGCAGATCTCGATTCGTTACGGCGCGCGCGGCGCCAACCTCGCCACCACCAGCGCGTGCGCGTCGGGCAGTCATGCGATCGGCGAGGCCTATCGGATGATTCGGCTCGGCTACCTCGACGCCGCGATCACCGGCGGCTCGGAGGCGGCAATCACCTCGCTCGGGGTCGGCGGGTTCGTCGCGATGCGCGCGCTATCGACCCGCAACGAAGAGCCGGCCAAGGCCAGCCGTCCATTCGACAAGGAACGCGACGGCTTCGTGATGTCGGAAGGATCGGCGGCGCTGATCCTCGAAGAGCGCGACGCCGCAATCAAGCGCGGCGCGAAGATCCTCGCCGAGATTTGCGGTTACGCCGCCAACAGCGACGCCTACCACATCACGTCGCCCGCGCCGAACGGACGCGGCGCCGCCAAGTGCATGCGGATGTGTCTCGAGGACAGCGATCTCGATCCCAACGAAGTCGATTACATCAACGCGCACGGCACCTCGACTGAGCAAGGCGATCTCGCGGAGACTCAAGCTGTGAAGCACGTCTTCGGCGAGCGCGCAGCGAAAGTTGCGATCAGCTCCACCAAGTCGATGACCGGGCATACGCTCGGCGCCGCCGGCGCGATCGAATCGGTGTACACGGTGCTCGCGATCGATCGCGGCATGATGCCGCCGACCATCAACCAGGAAGTTCCGGACCCCGAATGCGACCTCGATTACGTGCCGAATAAGGCGCGCGCCGCGAAGATTCGCATCGCGCTCAATAATTCGTTCGGGTTCGGCGGCACCAACACGACGCTGGCCTTCAGGCCCGCCTAACCAGGCTAAGCGGTTTCAGAATGGGCTCAAGAATTGTCGCCACCGGACGGGCCGTTCCGCGCACGGCACTGACCAATAAAGATCTCGAACGCTACATGGACACGTCCGACGATTGGATCCGGTCGCGCACCGGAATCGGCAATCGCTACGCGATGCGCCAGGGTGAATCGCTCGCGCAAATCGCGACCGACGCCAGCCGCACCGCGCTCGAGCGCGCCGGCGTCAAGCCAAGCGAGCTCGACGCGATCATCGTCGGCACGGTTTCCTCGGAGTACGGCTTCCCTTCCTTTGCATGCCAGATTCAGCTGGGTCTCGGCATCACGTCGATCCCCGCCTTCGACGTCGCCGCCGCCTGCTCGGGCTTCGTCTATGCGCTTCAGGTCGCGGACGCACAGATGCGCGCCGGCGATTTCAAGCGCGTGCTCGTGGTCGGCGCTGACGCGCTTTCGACGATGGTCGATTGGAACGATCGGCGCACTGCGGTCCTGTTCGGCGACGGCGCCGGCGCCTGCGTGCTGGTCACCGAGCCGGGAAATCGCGGCGTATTGTCGAGCCTGCTGCGCTCCGCCGGCGAGCATTGGACCCTGCTCTCGGTTCGCTCGACCGGAACCCGCAGCACCATCGATTCGGAAGTGCGGCGCTCCCCCGACGACGCGATCAAAATGAAGGGCCCCGAGCTATTTAAAATCGCCGTCAAGAGCATGGAAGAAGTCAGCCGCCTCGTCGCCGAGCGCGCGGGCGTCAAGCTCGATGAGATCGATCTGTTCGTGCCGCATCAGGCGAACATGCGAATCATTTCCGCCGTCGCGGAACGCCTTGGTCTGCCGCCGGAAAGGGTCTTCACCAATATCGAGCACTATGGAAATACGTCGGCGGCGTCGGTGCCGATCGCGCTCGACGAGGCGCTCGAGCAAGGCCGTATCCACGACGGCAGCATCGTGATGCTGAACGCATGCGGCGGCGGCCTGACCTGGGGCGCAAACCTCGTCCGCTGGTAAGGTTCTCCTTTTTTTCCAGTCCCCCTTCCCGCGCGGGAAGGGGTTAGGTTCCTCGGCAATCATATCGAAGCTCGACGCTGCGCCCCCACAAAATGCTGAACGAAATCCTCGCCCACCGCGTGCTGATCGTGCTCGGCAAGGGCGGCGTCGGCAAATCGACCTTGAGCGCCGCGATCGCGAAGCTTGCGACCGTCTCCGGCGCGCGCGCACTGATCATGGAATGCGACGCGCGCGCGCCGCTGGCCTCGACCTTCGGCGTCGCGATCGTCTTTCGTGCCGACCCCGGTCGCGCACAATCTCTCTCTGATGACGCTCGACGGCCGCGCCGCGCTCGAGGAATATCTGCGCCTGGTGGTGCCGGGCCGGATGCTGCTGAAGGCGGTGTTCGCCAGCCGCCTCTATCAATTCTTCGTGCAAGCCGCGCCCGGGTTGCGCGAACTGATGATGCTCGGAAAAGTTTTCTACGACGCCGGCCTGGATGGCGACAAAGCGCCCGCCCGCAACGTCATCGTCGTCGATGCGCCTGCCAGCGGACAGGCGATGAGCCTGCTCAAGATGCCGACGGCGGCGCGCTCGACCTTCGGCGACAGTGTGGTCGGCAAGGAGGCGAGCAACATCTCGAAGATGCTGCGCGACCGGCGCCATTGCGCGATCGTGCAGGTGACGACCGCCGACAGTCTTTCGATTTCCGAAACTATCGAGACCCACGCGCAGTTGAGCAGCATCCATCTGACGCCGGCCGCGGTGCTCTTCAATCGGATTCCGCCGTCCGAGTTCGACGCTGATGACATCTCGGCGCTGGCCAATCGCCGCGGCCCGCATCTGCGAAAAAAAGATCTCGACCATCTCGCCGAGCTGGCAAAGTCAGAGCTGAATCGCGCGGCGGAAGCGCGCAAGGCTCTTGCGAAAATCCGCAAGGAGACCGGCGGTCCGGTGTTCGAGATCGCCGAGCACAGTGGGCTGTCGGGAATCGATCTGATCGATCGCATCACCGCCGACCTCGCCCGTCATCGCGAACATGAAACTGTCCCACGCGCGGCGCATCGGCACTGAAGTATAGGAGCCAACCATGATCACTCGCCGAGCAGAATGTTCCTGCGGCCGGCTGTCAGCCACCTGCTCTGGAGAGCCTTTCCGCATCGCCGTATGCCACTGCCTGGCCTGTAAGCGGAAAACCGGCAGCGCATTTGGCTTTGGCGCCTGGTTCCGCAAGGACGACGTGTTAATTGAGGGGGATGCGACTGAATTCGTTCGCGTCGGCGACGAAGGCAGCCGCATCACTCAAGGTTTCTGTCCGAACTGCGGTGCCACCCTATTCTGGACTAACGACAAGCTTCCCGGTGTCGTTGCTATTTCAGCAGGCTGCTTCGCGGACCTCTCGTTCCCGCCGCCATCAGTGTCGGTGTACCATGAGAGCCGGCGATTTCCCTGGGTTGAAATAAGAACCGAGCAGCTTGAGAAACGCGGCTGAGACTTGAAGCGTATCTACCGTTTACATCGGCTGGAATCCCGATGCCTCGACAATTAACCTTGTGACGATGCCTGAAGCTGAGAAAAAACCTCGCGCGCCGCGTGAACCGTGGATCATCCGTACCTATGCGGGCTTCGGCGATGCGCGCCAGGCCAACGAGCGCTTCCTCGCGAATCTGAAACAAGGTCAGCGCGGGCTCTCGATCGCGTTCGACCTGCCGACGCAAAACGGCTACGACCCCGACGCTGCCGTCGCGCGCGGCGAGGTCGGCGAAGCGGGCGTCTCGATTTGCCATTGGGACGACATGGAGCGGCTGTTCGAGGGAATACCGCTGGCTTCGATCAACACCTCGATGACGATCAACGCGACCGCGCCGTTCATCCTGGCGCTCTACCTCGTCGTCGCCGAAAAGCACGGCGTGCCGTGGACCGAGCTCCGCGGCACCACGCAGAACGATCTGCTCAAAGAATTCGTCGCGCGCGGCACCTCGATCTTTCACCCCGAGCTGTCGTTTCGTCTCTCCACCGAGCTGATTCGCTTCGCCGTCGAGCGCGTGCCGAATTGGAATCCGATCAACTGCTGCGGCTACCATTATATGGAGAGCGGCGCCGGGCCGGCCGAGGAAATCGGCTACGCCTTCGGCAACGCGCTGCTGATCCTCGACGCGATCCGACCGCGGCTCGACGCCGCCGCGTTCGAGCAGACCGTCCGCCGCATTTCATTTTTCATCAACAGCGGCATCGAGCTGGTGCCCGAGATTTGCAAAATTCGCGCGTACTTCAAGCTGTGGCGCGAGCTGTGCGCGACCGAGTACGGCGTCAAGGACGTCGCCTTCCGCGCCGGATGCCAGGTGCGCTCGCTCACGCTGACCGAGCCGCAGCCCGAAGTGAATATTATTCGCATCGCCTACGAGGCTTTGCCGGTCGTCATCTCGGCCGACGCTCGCGTCAACGCGCTGCAGTTGCCGGGCTTTCGCGAGGCGCTCAGTCTGCCCGACCAGTCCGAGCAGACGCTGAGCCTGCGCACGCAGCAAGTCCTGATGCACGAGACCGGACTCGCCGGCTATGGCGATATTTTCGAGGGCAGCAAAGTTATCGAGAAGCTTACCGCCGAGACCGCGGCGCGCGCTCGTGAAATCGCGATCCGGCTGCGCGAGGCCGGCTACTCGCGTGCCATTTCGATCGTCAGCGGTGAGTTGACGCGCCAGCTTGCCGAACGTCATCGCAAAGTCGAGTCGGGCGAAATAGTGCAGATCGGAGTGAACGCATTCACCGGCGAAGTCGGACTCACGCCGCCGCCCAGGCAGAATGCGGACCACGCGGCGCAGGCGTCGAAGGAAAAAGAACGCATCGCGTCGCTCGCGAAGTGGCGCGCGGCGCGCGACCAGGCCGCCGTCGCCAAAGCGCGCGAGGCGCTCGAAGGCGCAGGTGCGAATGACGGCGGCGGATTGATCGAGGCGACGCTCGAACTCGCGCGCGCCGGCGGCACCGTCGGCGAATGGACCGACTCGCTGGTGCGCGTCGGCCGCGGACGCTACACGCCGCCGATTCTCGAGACCAGTGTCGCAGTCGGCGCACTCAACGTGCCGATGGCGCCGACGAAGCGCAAGATTCGCATCGCGCTCGGCAAGGCCGGCCTCGACGGCCATATCAACGCGATCAAGCTGCTCGCGCATGCGTGCATGCAAGCCGGGATGGAAGTAGTGCTCGCGGGATTCAAGCAAACGCCGGAGCAGATGGTCGCGACGGCGCTCGAGGAAGACGTTGACGTGCTCGCGATTTCGAGTCTCGCCGGTGCGCACATGTCGATCGCGCGCGAAACGATCGCGCTGCTGAAGAGCCGCGGCGCCGGCGACCTGTCAATCGTGATGGGCGGGATCATCCCCGAAGCCGATCGCGCCGCACTGCTCGGACTCGGCATCAAAGCGGTCTTCACGCCCAAGGACTCGAACCTCGGCGAAATAGTCGGCCGTATCATCGCGATTGCGAGTCGGGAGAAGTGAAAATCAGATGAAACTTTCGAGCTTGATGTTGACGGCTGCCGGTCTCGCGACGCTGCTGGCCAGTCCCGCATTTGCGGAAGAGGGACGGCCGTGGCTGTGCCGCGACAAGCCGGTGTTCTCGTACGATCGCTCGATGGAATACGAGGTGACCGCGCGTCCGGGCCGGCAATGGCGGATTTTCTTCATGCAGTACTCGCCCGACGCGGCGCACGACGGCTTCGACATCGTCAACTCGCGCGAGATCTCGTCGCGCGGCGACGCGGTCAGCGGCAATCTCGCGGCCGGCCGCTATTTCGCGGTCGCCCTGTACCGCGACGGCGGCCATTGGATCTGTCCGGGCTACGCCCACGACGATCGCGATCCCAAACTCGGCGAAGTAAGCAATTTATGCTACGGCGAAGACGGTCCGCCGTGCCTGGTCAAGCTCGAGGTGAAGCCCGACCATCATCTCGCGATGCCGGGAGCGCCCGCGCCTTAGCGCGATGAAGTTTCACAGCGGCGAGATTGCGGTTCAGGAACGAGCCGGCGTCCGCGACATCGCCAACGATGTCGGCGAAGGCATCGTCGAGCACCTGCCGCCGGGCGTCATTCAGTTTCTCGAACGCCGCCAGATGGCGGTGATCGGCACAATCGACAGTCGCGGCAGGGTTTGGGCGTCGGTGGTCACTGGCGACCCCGGCTTCATCGAGGCTGTGGATGATCGCACGCTCAGAATCGCGGCGCAGGTTTCGCCAGGCGATCCGCTGGTCGGCAATCTCACGACTGAGGGACACGTCGCGTTGTTCGCGCCCGACTTCGTGAGCTCGCGTCGCGTGCGCGTCAACGGCCGCGGTGTCATTAAGGACGGCGCAATCTTCATCACCACTGACGAGGTGTACGGCAACTGCCGGCGCTACCTGCAGGAGCGGATTTTTGCGGGCACGCGGCGGACTCGCGCGCCGGAGCAGGCGGCCAGCGCGGGCTCGGCGCTGACGGCGTCGCAGCAGGAGCAGATTTCCCGCGCCGACACATTCTTCATCGCGACTGACAAGCCGGAGCGCGGCGCCGACGTTTCGCACAAGGGCGGCAATCCCGGCTTCGTGCGGGTGCTCGACGCGCACCTGATCGCGTTCCCCGACTACAACGGCAACAGCATGTTCAATACGCTTGGCAACCTTACCGACAATCCGCGGGCCGGACTCCTGTTCATCGATTTCGATAGCGGCGCTACGCTCCAACTGACTGGCCGCGCCTCGATCGACTGGAGTCCCGAACGCGTGCGCACCTTCGCCGGCGCGGAACGAGTGATCGACTTTGCGCTCGAGCAAGTCATCGACAATCCCGCCGGCTTTCCGCTGATCGCGAAGTTCCGCCAATTCTCGCGCAACAACCCGAAGGACTGAGCGGCGGTAATTTGAGGGGAGTGTTGGAGGCGGCGATCGGATTCGAACCGATGCATGGAGGTTTTGCAGACCTCTCCCTTAACCACTTGGGTACGCCGCCCCAATCCGCGTCACAGTCGCGACCGGACCCATTGAATTATCACGCGCGGGAAAGTGCATCAATTGAGCAGCTGCGCGCGCCGTCGCATCGCCACTCCCCATTCTTGTATCATTCCTCAGCCGACGCGAACCGTTTGGCGGGAGGCCTCCCTGATGGGATCGAGTGGCAACGAAAACGAGAGACCGATCGTGATGGTCGAAGAGCGCGTGGAAGTGATCGTGCAGATGGGTAACGCGGCGGCGCCGGCGGAGGCGATGCCGGGCTCCGACGGCGAGCATCGGTTACAGCAGAAGTACGGCAGGACGACGCATGCGATGGCGTTTTACAAGCATCAGGTCATCGACCATCTGAATTCTGCGATGCAAGCGTTTGTCGCGCGCCAGGAGATGGTGTTCGTCGGGACCGCGGATGCCAGAGGACACGCCGACTCAGCCTTTCGATGCGGCCATGCGGGCTTTGTGAAGGTCCTCGACGAGCGCACCGTCGCCTATCCGGAGTACCGAGGCAACGGTGTGATGGCGAGCCTCGGCAACATCTCAGAAAATCCGCACATAGGACTGTTGTTTGTAGATTTCGGCGAGCAGATAGGTCTCCATATAAACGGCGGCGCAAGAATAGCGGAGAACAATGAATTCCTGGAATTCCTGAAGGACCATCCCGCCGAGCAAGCGATACTGGGAGACGCGGTCCTTAGAGACATCATAGAAAGCGACGGCGGACACTTAGAGCGATGGGTAATGGTCGAAGTAGTCGAGGCCTACGTCCAATGCTCGAAACACATCCCACCGATGCAGCGAATGGATCACGACATCAAGTGGGGCGGCGAAGACCATCACCCGAAAGGCGGCGACTACTTCAGCACCGCCCACGGCCAGAAGTAACGCGGCTCGCTGACGAGCGCATCCAGACGAAGTACTCGCGCTTGCCCGCTCAATTGCATGCGGGACGGGTGACATTGTTGGTGTCCATGAGGAGCGCGCCGCTTGGGGCGACGGCGCTGCCCAGCGCACGTCCGTTCACCGCCGCGCCAGAAGCCAGAGAGATTGACGTATTGACCAGCATGCTCCCTTCGAGCACACAACCTCCGGCGATCGTCGCCGACGTGCCGACCTGCCAGAAGATGTTGGAAGGTTGCGCGCCGTTTTCCAGAATCACGCTGCAGCCGGGCGCAGTCAATGTGAGTGTAGAGGCCGGCATCTGGAAGACCCAGACCGCATTGGGGTCGCCTTGGGCGTCGAGCATGAGATTCGCGCCTGATATCTCGAACGAGTTCTCGCCAGAGACATAGAGTCCCGGGGTAAGAGTCAGTCCCTGCAGGTTTTCAGCCACGGTCGTTGCGCCCGACAAGCCGGCGGCGTCGATGTATGCGGTGGCCAAATCGGTCAGCGCAGCGGCTGTGGCGGCATTATTGATCTGGATTGTCCCGTTCATAATTCCGGGTGGGAATCCGGTCACCGAGGTACCCGGTGTCAAACCAAGATCGCCGTTGACGACTGTCGCACCGGCATTGGTGATGGTGCTTCCGGCAAACACTGCGAAATTGGTGGACGCGCCCAAGTCTATCGGCGACAGGCCGGTAGCTGTCGCACCCGTAGTAAAGGTCCACGTATAGGTTGGCAGTGGATTGCCCGCCAGATCCATAGCTCCGGTAATTGTGGCGGTGAATTCGGTGCTGGCTGCGAGCGGACTGGCCGGGGTAAACGTCACGATGCTGTCGGGAACGTCGTAGGTAACCTGGCCGGTGACGACGGTTGAGCCCGGCCCGGTCACGGTGAAGGTCACGGGATTCAGGGTCGCGGGGTCCATCGCCTTATCGAAGGTTGCGTTGACTGAAGCGTCGATACCCACACCAGCGGCGGCGCTGAGAGGATTGGTGGAACTGACTGTGGGAGCGATGGCGTCGGTGCCGTCCCCGGTCGTAAAGGACCATACGAAGTTAGTCGGCAGCGCATTGGCCGCCAGGTCGGCGGCGGCAGTGGTGATAGTCGCGGTGTAAGCGGTGTCGGCCTCCAGCGCGCTGCTCGGCGTGAAGGTCGCGGTGGTGCCGATGGTGGAATAGGCCACCGTGCCCGCAACCGGGGTGGCGCCCGGTCCGGTAAGAGTAAAGGTCGTCGGGTTGATGGTTGTGGAGTTCATCGCCGCGCTGAAAGTTGCGGTGATTTTCTGGTTGATGCCGGCCGCGCCTTCCGAGGCATCGGCGGGATTGGTCGAGGTTACCATTGGCGCCGTAGTGTTGGTGCTGGCGCCGGTGGTGAAGGTCCAAACGAAGTTGCTCGCCAGGGGCAAGAGTCCCGCGCTCTGAGCCGCGGTCGTGATAGTCGCGGTAAACGTGGTGCTGCTGGCGAAGATCCCTCCGGTCGGGGTGAAGACCGCGATGTTGTTGGTCGCATCGTAGGTGGCGGTGCCCGCTACCGGAGTCACGCCGGGGCCGGTCACGGTGAAAGTTCCAGACGCAGTGATCGACGCGGAGTCCATCGGCTCACTGAAGGCAGCCGTGATGTTCTGATTGGTACCCATCCCCTGTCCGCCGCAGCCAATGACCGCCGGCGCCGACGAAATCACGATGGGCGGGACCGCAGTTGCAGTCGCCGTTGGAGTTGCGGTCGCAGTCGAAGTCGCAGTCGCGGTGGCGATAGCCGTATCGGTCGCTGTAGCGGTAGCCGTATCAGTTGCAGTCGCAGTCGCCGTGTCGGTCGCAGTTGATGTTGCAGTTGCAGTCGCCGTCGCTGTGTCGGTCGGAGTCGCGGTGGCCGTAGCCGTATCAGTCGCCGTCGGCGTGTCAGTCGGAGTTGCGGTGGCCGTGGCCGTCTGAGTGTCGGTGGCGGTCGCTGTTGAAGTCGCGGTAGCTGTAGCCGTGTCAGTTGCGGTCGCCGTCGCTGTGTCGGTCGGAGTTGCGGTAGCTGTAGCCGTATCAGTCGCCGTCGCCGTATCGGTTGGGAGTTGCGGTGGTTGTGGCCGTATCAGTCGCCGTCGCTGTGTCGGTTGCGGTTGATGTCGCAGTCGCAGTCGCCGTGTCGGTCGGAGTTGCGGTGGCTGTGACTGTATGCGGTCGCCGTCGCTCGTGTCAGTGGCGGTTGATGTTGCGGTCGCCGTCGGCGTGTCAGTCGGAGTTGCGGTCTGAGTGTCGGTGGCGGTCGCAGTTGAAGTGCCGTAGCCGTGTCTGTTGCAGTCGCAGTCGCCGTGTCGGTCGGGGTTGCGGTAGCTGTAGCTGTATCAGTAGCCGTCGCCGTATCGGTTGGGGTTGCGGTGGTTGTGGCTGTATCAGTCGCCGTTGCTGTGTCGGTTGCGGTTGATGTTGCAGTTGCAGTCGCCGTGTCGGTCGGAGTTGCGGTGGCTGTGACCGTATAAGTCGCCGTCGCCGTGTCAGTGGCGGTTGATGTTGCGGTCGCCGTCGGCGTGTCGGTCGGAGTTGCGGTGGCCGTGGCCGTCTGAGTGTCGGTGGCGGTCGCTGTTGACGTCGCCGTGGCTGTAGCCGTGTCAGTCGCTGTCGCCGTCGCAGTGTCGGTGGCGGTTGCGGTCGCAGTCGCCGTGTCGGTCGCCGTTGAGGTCGCCGTAGCTGTAGCCGTATCAGTCGCAGTGGCCGTTGCCGTGTCAGTCGGAGTCGCGGTCCCAGTGGCCGTGTCGGTCGCCGTCGCCGTATCAGTGGCAGTTGACGTTGGAGTTGCGGTCACCGTCGGCGTGGCGGTCGGAGTTGCGGTGGCCGTGGCCGTCTGAGTGTCGGTGGCGGTCGCTGTTGACGTCGCCGTAGCTGTAGCCGTGTCAGTTGCGGTCGCCGTCGCCGTGTCGGTCGCAGTTGCGGTGGCCGTGTCGGTCGGAGTTGCGGTGGCCGTGGCGGTCGGAGTTGCGGTGGCCGTGGCCGTCTGAGTGTCGGTGGCGGTCGCTGTTGACGTCGCCGTAGCTGTAGCCGTGTCAGTTGCGGTCGCCGTCGCCGTATCGGTGGCGGTTGATGTCGCAGTCGCTGTGGCCGTATCAGTCGCCGTCGCCGTATCGGTGGCGGTTGATGTTGCAGTCGCAGTTGCGGTGTCGGTCGGGGTGGCGGTGGCTGTATCAGTCGCGGTCGGAGTCGCGGTGGCAGTTGCCGTCGCGGTGCCGGTGGCGGTCGAGGTCGAAGTCGCCGTCGGGGTGTCGGTCGGAGTGGCGGTGGCGGTTGGGGTGGCGGTGGCCGGAGGCCTGGTATTCGGACCGGTCGTAAAGTCCGAGGTGAATCCATCCTTGAGCGTTTTGCCGTTGCCGGCCTTGACGTTGCCGACGAACCTAATCCTGTACCTGGTGCTGACGGCGAGACCCCTGGTTGGCGTAAAGACCGCGGTGCTGCCGGAGCAAGTGACGGAGCTGGCGGCGATGTCGGCGTAGCCGACCGGCTTGAGGCGGAAGGTATGTTTGTTTATCGAGCCGCATTTCATCGGCATGCTGAAATTCACGGTGACGCTGGTATTGACGTCAACGTTCACAGCGTCGGCGGCCGGACTAGTGGATAGCACCTCGGGCCGCGGCTTGTTCGAGGCGGCCAAGGCTGGCGCGCTCGCCGCACATACGATCAACATCAGTGCCGCACTTGAGATTCGACTGACCAGGTATTTCAATTTCATTGTGCCCACTGGTTGCTGATCGGGAATCGGCCCAACCCCACGAACGCAAGGGATGTGCCTTGGACGAGGACTTCTGGGCCTCGGCACGGAGTAATCCAAAGAAGGCGAACACAGGCAGTCGAAAGGCAAAGATCAACGTGAGAGCGCAAGCGCCGACGGCCAGCCGCGCGTCGCGATCGCGGCCACCAGCGCCGTCCTATTGGCGCTTGAAAATCGTGATCGACAAAAAAGTGGCTGGTGAGACCTGCGCCGCGCGGACGCTATGCCTGGCCGCTTCGCAACGAGAGACTCATCTGGCCGGCGGGCTGCAGTAGATCAGGCGAATCGTTATCGACGTTGTTGACGTCAGGCGAGACCGGAGTCGCGATTAGCAAGTCGTCGGGCGCGGGAACTAACAGCCGCTTGAGGGCATGCGGATCGGGCGCGCGCGGGTCCATCCAGTCGTCGGCGTCGCGATCGGCGAGTATCACGGGCATGCGGTCGTGATAGGACTCGAGCACGGCGTTGGCCGCGGTCGTGAGAATCGTGAAGGTGGTCTGCCAGACGCCCCGCTCTTTCTGCCATGCCTCGTAGAGGCCGGCGAACAACAGCAATCCGCTATCTTCGCGATGGAACCAGGTCGGCTGCCGCGCGGTCTTGGGTCCCGTCCATTCGAAGAAGCCATCGGCCGGCACGACGCATCGACGGCGCTGGAACGCGTCGCGAAACGCGCCGCGCGTCTCGACCGTCTCCGAGCGCGCGTTGATAGTTTTGGCCGCCATACTGGCGTCTTTCGCGCCGCTCTTGATAAGTCCCCAGGTCGCCGGAACCGCTTCGCGATTTTCGTATTTGATCCTGACTATGAAATGCGGCTGCGTTGGGGCGACGTTGTAGCGCGGCCGATAGTCAACCATCGAGTCCGGCGACACACCCAGTTCGGCGGCCAGCGAATTGCGATCGCGCCGCGTGATTGTAAATCGTCCGCACATTCTCGGAAATTTTACTGTTGCGCGGTCTCGGCGGGCGGCGTGAATGCGCGCTGGAATGACGGTCGTGCGAGCATGCGCTTGGCATAGGCGTCGAGCGCGGGGAAGTCGTTCAGCAGATGGTGACGCGCGTCGAGCCATATCAGTCCCGATCCGATCATCACGTCGGCCGCGGTAATCATGTTGCCCACGATAAATTCGTGGCCGTCGATCACGCGATCGAGCACCAGGAAACACTCCTTGATCCGCTCGCTCTCGAGCCTGGAGGCTTCCAACGCGGCCACCGCATAGAACATCCACTGGTAGTACATCCCGCGATCGACGGTACCGAGCGCCGGCGCCATCCGCTTGTCGGGGAACTTGTCGGCGAGGTAGGCGCAGATGGCGGCCGACTCGAACATCGTGAGCGTGCCGTCCTGCAGGGCGGGCAATTGTCCGTGCGGATGGATCTTTCGATACTCGGCGCCCTTGTGTTCGCCGCCTTTGAAATCGATCAGCACAATCTCGTAAGGCACGGCGAGCTCTTCGAGCATGATCAGCGGTCTGAGTGCCCGCGTTTGCGGCGCGTAGTAAAGTTTCATCGCGGTTCTCCCTCCTCAGAATATCAAGCGGGCCGTGTGACGCGCGACCATCAGGTTTTCGTTGGTTGCGATGACGCGCACGCGGCAGCGGCTCGCGGCGGCGCTGATGGTGTCATCGAGCAGATACAGGATCACGCCGGGATCGAGATCGCCGGGCCGCGCGCCCATCGCGCCAGGACCGCTTCCTCAGGGGCTGTTCGAGCCGGCCTGCTTGAACACCCGCGCGATCAGTTCCTGCGCCTCGGCTTGAATCCGGTGCAGGTGATCTTCGCCCTTAAAGCTCTCGGCGTAAATCTTGTAAACCTCTTCGGTGCCCGATGGCCGCGCCGCGAACCATCCGCTCTCCGCGACGACCTTGATTCCGCCGATTGCCGCGCCATTGCCGGACGCGACGGTCATCGTATTGAGAATTTTCTCGCCCGCGAGCTCTTTGTCGTTCAACTGTTCAGGCGTCAGCTTGGCGAGAATTGCTTTCTGCGCGAGTGTCGCCGGCGCGTCGATACGTTCGTAGGCGGGCGCGCCGAATTTTTTCGTCAGGTCGTTGTATAGCGCGCCGGGGTCGCGTCCCTCGCGCGCGGTCATCTCGGCGGCCAGCAGGCCGAGAATGAGTCCGTCTTTGTCGGTCGTCCAGACCGTGCCGTCGGTGCGCAGAAACGAGCCGCCCGCGCTTTCCTCGCCGCAAAATCCGACCGAACCGCCGATCAACCCGTCCACGAACCATTTGAAGCCGACCGGCGTCTCGATCAGTTTGCGCTCGAGACTCGCCGTGACGCGATCGATCATGCTGCTGCTCACCACCGTCTTGCCGACGGCGGCGTCTTTGCGCCAGCGCGTGCGATTGGGAAACAGGTACGAGATCGCGACGGCGAGGTAGTGATTGGGATTCATCAGGCCGCTCGAGCGCGTGACGATTCCATGGCGGTCGGCGTCGGTGTCGTTGGCGAACGCGACGTCGAAGCGATCGCGCATCGCGAGCAACCGCACCATCGCGTACGGCGACGAGCAATCCATCCTGATCTTGCCGTCCCAGTCGGCGGTCATGAAGCGAAATGTCGGATCGACGACGTCGCTGACCACCGTCGCCTTGATTTTGTATTTGTCGATCACCGCCGGCCAGTAATGCACGGCCGCGCCGCCGAGCGGATCGATCCCGAGCTGCACGCCCGCGCTGCGAATCTTCTCCATATCGACGACGTTGCCGAGGTCGCCGACGTACGCCGCAATGTAATCGTGCTTATGCAACGTCGATGCGCTTAGCGCGCGCTCGTACGGAACGCGCTTCACGCCGGCGAGCTTGTTCTTGAGAAAGTCGTTGGCGGTGTTCTGAATCCAGTTGGTGACCGTCGTGTCCGCCGGCCCGCCGTTGGGCGGATTGTACTTGAAGCCGCCGTCGGGCGGCGGATTGTGCGACGGCGTGATCACGATACCGTCGGCGAGCCCGCTCTTGCGCCCGCGATTGTAGGTCAGGATCGCATGCGAGATAGCCGGCGTCGGCGTGTAGCCCTCGCCGCTATCGACCATCGTCTCGACCCCGTTGGCGGCCAGCACTTCGAGCGCGCTGGCGAACGCCGGCACTGAGAGCGCATGCGTGTCCATCCCAAGGTAGAGCGGGCCGTTGATATTTTGACTTTTGCGATAGAGGCAAATCGCCTGGCTGATAGCGACGATGTGCGCCTCGTTGAACGCGGTGTCGAACGCGGACCCGCGATGCCCCGAAGTGCCGAACGAGACTCGCTGCGCGGGAATCGCAACGTCGGGCGTCAGGCTGTAGTAGGCAGTGATCAAGCGCGGCACATCGACAAGCTGCGCCTGAGCTATAGGTTTTCCGGCGAGCGGGCTTACTTTCATCAGGTCAATCTGGGGTCCATTTCCAGTTGGTGATCGCGGGCATGTCTTCGAGGTGCTTGACGATATATTTGCGATGCGCGTCGAGCGCGTCTTCAGTCATCCTGATCAGTTCGCGGGCGCGCTCCTGGTGACGCGGCGCGCGCCGCAGTCCCTCGATACACAGGTGGTAGCGGCTCGCCTGGTTCAACACCAGCATATCAAAAGGCGTGGTCGTGGTCCCTTCTTCGACATAACCGCGCACGTGGAAGCGCTCGGGATTGGGGCGGCCGTGCAGCAGCTGATGCACCTCGCCGGGGTAGCCGTGAAAGGCGAAGACGACGTCCTTGTCGCGCGTGAACAGTTGATCGAAATAGTCCTCGCTCATACCGTGCGGATGCCGATCGGGCGGGAACAACGTCATCAAATCGACGACGTTCACGACGCGAACTTTCATCTGGGGCAGATACTTGCGGAACAGCCACGCCGCCGCGACCGCCTCTTCGGTCATCACGTCGCCGGCGCATGCGAGCACAAGATCCGGCTCGTCGTCACCGCAATTGCCGGCCCATCGCCAGACCGAGGCGCCGCGCGAGCAATGCTCGCGAGCCGCGTCGATATCCAGCCACACCGGATGCATCTGCTTGTCGATGACGATCAGATTGATGTAGTCGCGGCTGCGCAGGCAATGGTCGGCGACCGACAGCAGGCAGTTCGCGTCGGGCGGCAAGTAGATTCGCGAGACGATGCCGCGCTTGGTCAGCAGCGTGTCGATAAAGCCGGGACCCTGATGGCTGAAGCCGTTGTGATCGTTGCGCCAGCAGGTCGAAGTGAGCAGGTAGTTGAGCGACGGCACCGGGCGCCGCCACGGCAATTCGGTCTTGCAGGTCTGCAGCCACTTCGCGTGCTGCGTCGCCATCGAATCGACGACCATCGCGAACGCCTCGTACGACGCGAACACGCCGTGGCGTCCGGTCAGCGTGTAGCCTTCGAGCCAGCCTTGATGGCAATGCTCGCTCAGGACTTCCATCACGCGGCCGTCGTGCGCGACGTGATCGTCGTAGCTCTCGACGCGGCTCACCAGGCATCGATTCTCGACCTCGAAGACGTCGCCAAGGCGATTCGAGTTGGTTTCGTCGGGGCAGAACAGGCGAAAGTTATGCTGCTTGGCGTTGCGCGTGAATATGTCCCGCAGCATCTTGCCGAAGGGCCGCGTCGATTCAACTTTGACGCTGCCGGGTTGCTCGAGCTTCACGGCATAGTTGGTGAACGACGGGATGTCGAGCGCGACGGTCAGGATTCCGCCATTGGCATGCGGATTCGCGCCCATCCGGCGAGTTCCCTTGGGCGCCATTGCCTTAATCTCCGGCTTCAACGCGCCGCGTTCATCGAACAATTCGTCGGGCCGGTAACTGCGCATCCACTGTTCGAGCAATTTCAAATGCTCGGGATTTTCCCGCACGCCCGCCAGCGGCACCTGATGCGCGCGGAAGGTCCCTTCGATCTGAACGCCATCGACGACCTTCGGCCCGGTCCATCCTTTGAGCGACCGCAGCACTATCGCCGGCCAGGTCGGACGCTTGCGGAGCCCGTTCTCGCGCGCGTCGGTCTGAATCGCGCGAATCGTCGCGTAGCACTGGTCGAGCGTCGCCGCGAACTCGCGATGCATCTTCGGCGGATCATCGCCTTCGACAAAGTGAACTTCGTAGCCATGCCCTTCGAGCACGCGCGCGAGCTGCTCGTCGGCGTCGCGCCCGAATACGGTGGGTCCGGAAATTTTGTAACCGTTAAGATGCAGTATCGGCAGCACGGCGCCGTCGCGCACCGGGTTCAGAAACTGCACGCCCTTCCATCCGCCTTCGAGCGGCGCGGTTTCCGCTTCGCCATCGCCGATCACGCACGCGACAATCAGATCGGGATTGTCGAACGCCGCGCCGAACGCATGCACCAGCGAATAGCCGAGCTCGCCGCCTTCGTTGATCGAGCCGGGCACGTGCGGACCCGCATGACTCGGCACTCCGCCCGGCGTCGAGAATTGGCGGAACAGCAGGCGCATGCCCTCACTGTCTTCGGAAATCTTCGGATAGAGCTCGGAGTACGTCCCTTCGAGATAAGTGTGCGACATGACCGACGGGCCGCCGTGACCGGGACCGGATATATAGATGATGTCGGCGTCGTGCTCGCGAATCAGCCGGTTGAGATGCACGTAAATAAAATTCTGCCCCGGCGACGTGCCCCAATGGCCAAGCAGGCGCGGCTTGATGTGCTCGCGACGGAGCGGCTCGCGCAGCAGCGGGTTCGCCATCAGGTAAATCTGGCCGACGGTCAGGTAGTTGGAGGCTCGCCAGTACGCGTCGATAAGAGAAAGCTGCTGGTCGGAAAGCGGTTCTGACATGGAAAGGAGGCCTCAAATTGCCGTAGTTTCAAGAAATTCTCGCACTGCATGCGGTTTGTTGATAGACGCAGGAAGTGAAATTTCCGCAACGTTCGTTCCGAGGGAGACCGTGATCATGGACGACGCCAAACTTCAATTGCTGCTCGACCGCGCCGAAATCAGCGACGTGCAATTGCGCTATGCGACCGGGCTCGACTCGCGCAACTGGCCGCTGTTCCGCTCATGCTTCACCGACGAAATCGAGACCGACTTTACGTCAGTCTTCGGCGGCGAGCCGCGCAAAGTCGGCGCCGACCGATGGACCGAAGCGGCGCGGCGCTCGCTCAGCGGCCTCCAGGCGACGCAGCACATGATCACGAATCACGTCATCACGGTGGCCGGCGACAACGCGACCTGCATCGCATACGTACAGGCGCGGCACTACCTGCCCAACGACACCGGCGACCACACGCAAAACATGTTCGGCTACTACACGAATCGATTCGTGCGCACGTCCGCCGGATGGAAAATCCGCGCGTGCAAACTGACGCTCACCTGGCAGACCGGCAACTGGGGCATCTTCGCGCTCGCGAGCGCCCGCCTCAAAGCCGCCGAGGCGTCGAAGAAAAGTTAGCAACTTTCGCAGATGGAGGAGCCAATGACGCTCAACCTGAATCCACTGATAGCGGCGGGCGTCGTAGCATCGACGGCCGCAACCGACGCCGTGTACGTAATGTTCAACGCCGCAGTAACGGCGCGAAGGCCGTCGCGAGCAGCCTCGTGGAGCGCGCTATGGTACCTGCTGTCGGCGTTCGCAGTAATCAGCTACACCGGCAACTCAATCTACGTAGTGTTCGCCGCAGCAGGCTCGTGGATCGGCGCGTACTTATCAGTGCGATGGCTGGATCGAAAGGACTCGAAGATCACGCCCGGCGGACATGCAGCGGTGGGAAATCCTCCGGTGTGAGTTGCTGTCCTGATTCACCTTGTTCTTCCGTTATTTCCATCTTTCTTTTCATATATCTACATCTAATTTTCTTTTCACTCACTCTAGCTCTAAACAGTTACCACCATAGTGCATGATCCACTTCCCAACCGTCGCAACTCAAGCCTGCCAGCGTTTGCATGGATGCAGGTGATCGGTTTCGAACCGACGACCTCGTGCTTGGCAAGCACGCGTGCGATTTGCTCGGCGATGCGCGCCATCGCCGCGAGGATGCGCCGGCGCTGTCGCGCGGGCCCGTCGCGCCTAGCGATATTGCGACGGCACCTTCATACCGGAATCAGAGAAGTTCGAAGGATACAGGCTCGACTACGAACGCTATGCAGAAGGCGGGCGTGCGCGTGCCGCGGGAGCCACGGATGGCACGTTTTTACACGAAGAAGGCTAGGAAGGTGGGCACGCGGGATCGATACATCGCCTGTGGGCAGCAAGATCGCGACATATACACCGCGGAACGCGACGTATACACCGCAGGAAACTGACGCGTTTTTCTTCAATCAGTCCTGCAAGGTGCGGTATTCTAAGCGGGGCAGCAAACATGAAACTCACTGCAGACTTGACGAATGAATACATAGGATGCGAGAAGTGCGAGCCGGATAGCCCCACGCCATTTTTTGCCGAATTGGCCAATGAAGGTAGATTCTGTTTCCGGCATTTCGCGGAAAAATTCAGGGCAGCAAAGGACCCCCAGAGACGGGCGAAGCTCAGGCATCTGTTTCTAGCGAAGTGAGCACTGCAACCACTGAAGCGGGTCTTCTTGCATTAGCAGCTATCTTTCTAATCGGCTTTGCCCTTTTGGCAGCGCTACTGTACTGGCGATTCGTACTTTGCATTGTCGTCATAGGTTGGCTGGTCGCCGGGTCGACGGGCGCCGCTAAGGGACTGCTTATCGCTACCGTCTGTAGCTGTGTATTTCTCGCAATCGAGTACTTTCGTCTAATGCTTGAACTACATGCCAAATCTAAGGTGGGACCCCGAAGAGCTTAGGGTGGCGCGCTCCGCGCGCGACTATTCACCTTAGACGGTTGGTGCCGAAGATATGCGTTGGCGTCGCGCATCGCGCGCCTTACGAATCGGCGCAACGCGTGCTCTCATTTGCTCAAGGATTTCAAGCTTCTTGCCGAATGACAGCGCCGCGAGTCTCTTCCGACCTTCGGCCTTCCGAGCAAGAATGTCAGATATATCCGGATACCTACGATGGTTTGACTGTCGATTCATCGAAGTCTGGCAACCCTGAAATTTGAGGAAAACATGGAGCGGGTGATCGGTTTCGAACCGACGACCTCGTGCTTGGCAAGCACGCGCTCTACCAACTGAGCTACACCCGCTCTCCGAAACGGTAGATCGAATCCATCTGAATATCCGGCGCGAGCACCGCTGTCAAATCGCCGCGCGCTTGCCAGCCGCCGTCACGATTGGTTTCGGCCGCAGCGCCTTGACCACGCGCACGTAGTAATCGACGCCCGACCACACGCTCACGCCCATCGCCAGCCACAGGATAAACATCCCGGCCGCGAAGAAATCGACGTGCAGGTACGTGTAATGAATCAGCAGGCCGTGAATCGCGATCGCCTGCAGCGACATCTTGTATTTGCCGAGCTCCTCGGCGGCGACGATCAGCCCTTCGGCTGCCGCGACGGCGCGCAGCCCCGTCACCATTATTTCGCGCGTCACCAGCACCACCACCATCCACGCCGGCACGTGCGGCGCGCGCGCCATCCCCGCGAGCATGATCAACGCCGTGGTGACGACCAGCTTGTCGGCCATCGGATCGAGAAACTTGCCGAGCGTGGTCACGTAGTCGTAGCTGCGCGCGAGGTAGCCGTCGAAAAAATCGCTGATGGTCGCGATGAAGAACACCCCTGCCGCGAGCCACGAAGCCTCCGGCCCGGTATGCATCAGGATCCAGATCAGGAACGGCGCAGTCGCGATCCGGAACAGCGTGACAATATTTGGCGGCGTCATCGGCACGGGATTTTTCCCTCAGCCACTAGACGAATCTTGCGTTTTTTCGTTTCGATCCGCACGTCCAAGAATATTGGAATCGGCTGGAGGGGGCAAATCGCGACCGCGCAATCGCCTTGACTGGCCGCGCGCAGACCGAGTAGCGTCAAATTGACACAACGAGGCCAACCTGATGAGGCATAACGCGCAACTGTTCAGCGACTTCCTGGTAATCGGCGGCGGCATCGCCGGCCTGACCTTCGCGCTCAAGGCGTCCGAGGTCGGCAGCGTCACCGTGCTGACCAAGGCCGGCAGCTCCGAGGCCAACACCGCCTACGCCCAGGGCGGCATCGCGAGCGTATGGAGCGTCGATGACTCGTTCGAATCGCATATCGAAGATACGTTGCGCGCGGGCGCCGGCCTGTGCGATCGCGCCGCGGTCGAAACCATCGTGCGCGAGGGTCCCGAGGCGGTGCGCGAGCTGATCCGGCTCGGCACGCGCTTCACCCGCGTCGAGAACACTGGAACCGACGACAACGAACTCGAATACGACCTCGGCCAGGAAGGCGGCCATAGCCATCGCCGCGTGCTGCATGCGCAGGACCTGACCGGCCGCGAAATAATGCGCGCGCTGACCGCGGCGGCAGCCGCGCGCCCGAATATTCGCACGCTCGAAAATCACGTCGCGATCAACTTGCTGGTCGAGACTCCGAGCGGCGGCAAGCCCGGCGCATGCTGGGGCGTCTATGCGCTCGATCGCAACACGCACGAAATCCGCAAAGTGATTTCGCGCGCCACGATGCTCGCGACGGGCGGCGCCGGCAAGGTCTATCTCTACACGACGAATCCCGACATCGCGTCGGGCGACGGCGTCGCGATGGCGTATCGGGCGGGCGCGGCGGTCGCCAATCTCGAGTTCTACCAGTTCCATCCGACCTGCCTGTATCATCCCGCGGCCAAGTCGTTCCTGATTTCCGAGGCGTTGCGCGGTGAGGGCGCGATTCTGAAATTGCCCGATGGCACCGCCTTCATGAAGCGCTACCATCCCGACGCCGAGCTGGCGCCGCGCGACGTGGTTGCGCGCGCGATCGATTCCGAAATGAAGCGTCACGGTCTCGACTTCGTGTACCTCGATTTGAGCCATCGCGAGGCCGATTTCATCAAAAAACGGTTCCCGAATATCTTCAAGCGATGCTTGAGCTTTGGCTACGACCTGACCAAGGGCCCGATTCCGGTGGTGCCCGCGGCTCACTATATGTGCGGCGGCGTGCAGACCGATCTCGACGGCCGCACTTCGATTCCGCGCCTGTACGCGGCCGGCGAAGTCGCGATGACCGGCTTGCATGGCGCCAATCGGCTCGCGTCGAACTCGCTGCTCGAGGCGGCCGTGATGGGCCGTCGCGGGTTTGCGTCGGCGCGCGAAATCGTCACGTCGGGTGGCGGCGCGCCGCCGGAATTTCCCGAATGGGATCCCGGGCGCGCGATTCGCTCCGAGGAGCGCGTGATGATCACACAGAGCTGGGACGAGATTCGGCGCCTGATGTGGAACTACGTCGGCATCGTGCGCAGCGACCGCCGCCTCGAGCGCGCACTTCGGCGCATCGAGCTGGTGAAGGACGAGATTCACAGCTACTACTGGGACCATCTGCTCGACGCCGACACGATCGAGTTGCGCAACCTCGCGAAGGTCGCCGAGCTGGTCGTGCGCTCCGCGATGAGCCGGCGGGAGTCGCGCGGCCTGCACTACAATATCGATCATCCCGAAACTGGCGGCGCCGAATTCGTGCATCCGACCGTGCTGCAGAAACCGATCGATCAGATCTGAAGATTTCTCATGCAAGCGAAGGAAGTAAAAATGTACTCGGACTATAAGAGTCCGTTTGCTTACCTCGCATTCGATCCGGCGTTCGAGCTTGAGCAGCGATATCAAATTCGCCTCCGATGGATTCCGTTCCAGCTTCGCATCAAGGGCAAGGGCGAGCGCAGTCTCTACTCGGAGCACAAGGCGCGCTACTCGTATCTCGACGCGCGCCGATGGGCCAAGCCACGCGGCCTCGTAATTCGCGGACCGCTGAAAGTGTACGACACGACGCCCGCGCTGATCGGCGGCCTGTTCGCAGAGCAGCAAGGCCGCCTGCTCGACTACAGCCGCAAGGTGTACGAGTTGTTCTTCAAACGCGAACTGGAAGCCGACGATGCTGATGCAGTCGCGAATGTGATCGCAAACCTCGGCATGTCCGCCGACGCCTATCGCAAATATCTGTCAGGCGAAGGCGCGGTCGCATACCAGCGCGCCCAGGACGAAGCCGCGAATGATCACGTCTTCGGCGTCCCACTATTCATCTTCGACAACGAACCATTCTGGGGCCACGATAGAATCCCAGTGCTGGAAAATCGCCTCACCGAATCCGGCCTCTTGGCTTGATTCCCTCCTCCTACGTTGGAGGAGGGAATCAGACGGCCAGCCCGGATTCGCTCCAGGGCGAGGGCGCCATCAGTTAAGAGAGATTCCCGCGTCCTCACCGGAACCGAACCCAGCGTGCGCTCCGGATTCCCTCCTCCTACGTTGGAGGAGGGTTAGGGTGGAGGACCATTTGCCGCGCGATTGCCTGATGCGCCGCACTATCTTCTCTGCTTGTCTCGCCTCGGCGTGCGCCTGAGCGTCTCAGCAATTTGCTCGACAACGGAATCGACATCGCTAATTACATCGAAGTTCCAGAACCGCAACACCCGACAACCATAAGACCGCAGAAATGCGCTTCGGCTTTCGTCCTGCTCTTTCTGATCGGCGTGCTGCGAACCATCAAGTTCGACGATCAAGTCCGCTTCCAGGCAAATGAAATCGACGAAGAACGGCCCAATTGAGTACTGCCTGCGGAACTGGAAGCCATCGAGCTGCTTCGTGCGCAATCGCGACCATAGCTTTTGTTCCGCTTCCGTTGCGCTGGCGCGCAGATTGCGCGCTGTATCGCGTGTGAGTGTTGGCTCGTGCGCCATCTGAATGTACTGGCCGGAATCGCGGCGCGTACAGACAATCGCGCCGCTAAAGGTCCTCCACCCTAACCCTCCTCCAACATTGGAGGAGGGAATCCGGAGATCATGCCACTGGCGCGGGCTGTCTCGCGGGATTCGGCTCGTAGGAGAACGCTAGTTTGTCGCCGTCGAGGTCTGCGGTTGCTTTTCCGCCTTTTGTCAGTTTGCCGAATAGCACCTGGTCTGCGAGCTCGCGCGCGATCTCGTTTTCGATGAGCCGCCCCAGTGGACGCGCGCCGAAACGAGGATCGTGGCCGTGTTCCGCGAGCCACTTCTTCGCCGCCGTCGTTACCGTCAGCGTGACTTTCTGCTTGTCGAGGCGCTCCTGCAGCTCTGCGATGAACTTATCGACGACGCGTTCCATCGTCGCCGGGCTCAGCGGTGCGAACTCGATCGTCGCCGACAGCCGGTTTCTGAACTCCGGTGAGAACATCCGCTCGAGCACGCCCTTCGGATTGCCCTGCCCCAAGCCGCCGTGGAAGCCGATCATCGCGCGCGACAGTTCCTGCGCGCCGGCGTTCGTGGTCATCACGAGGATCACGTTGCGGAAATCCGCCTTGCGCCCGTTGTTGTCGGTGAGCGTCGCGTGATCCATCACCTGCAACAGGATGTTGAACAAGTCGGGATGCGCCTTTTCGATCTCATCGAGTAGCAAAACGCAGTGCGGCGTCTTGTTGATCGCGTCGGTGAGCAAGCCGCCCTGGTCGAAGCCGACGTATCCCGGCGGCGCGCCAATCAGCCGCGACACTGTGTGCCGCTCCATGTATTCGCTCATGTCGAAGCGGATAAACTCGACGCCCATCACCTTCGCTAGCTGCCTCGCGACTTCGGTCTTGCCGACGCCCGTCGGTCCCGCGAACAGGAACGCGCCGACCGGCTTGTCCGGATGACTCAGCCCCGACCGCGCGAGCTTGATCGCGCGAGCGACCGAGTTGATCGCCTCGTCCTGTCCGAACACCGCCTGCTTCATGTCCTCGTCGAGCGTCTGCAAGCGTCCGCGATCTGTCGCCGACACCGTGCGCTCCGGAATCTTCGCCATCCGCGCGACTGTGCGCTCGACGTCGCGCGTGCCGACCGTCACCGGCTCGGTCGTGCCCGTGCCGCGCAGATGCCCCGCGACGCCCGCCTCGTCCATCACGTCGATCGCCTTGTCGGGCAGGAAGCGGTCGTTGACGTAACGCGCCGACAATTCGACCGCCAGCCTGATCGCGGAATTGGTGTAGCGGACGTTGTGATGCTTCTCGTAGTACGACTTGATGCCGTTGAGAATCTGCACCGCCTCGTCCTGCGTCGGCTCGACCACGTCGATTCGCTGGAAGCGCCGCGCCAGCGCCTTGTCCTTGTCGAACGAGCGCTTGTATTCCTGGTAGGTCGTCGATCCGATGCAGCGCAAATCGCCCGACGCGAGCGCCGGCTTCAGCAGGTTGGACGCGTCCATCGTCCCGCCCGACGCCGCTCCCGCACCGACGATCGTGTGAATCTCGTCGATAAACAAAATTCGCTTCGAGTCGCCGACTACCGCCTTGATAACAGCCTTCAGGCGCTGCTCGAAGTCGCCGCGAAAGCGCGTGCCCGCCAGCAGCGCGCCCATGTCGAGCGCGTAGATCTCGACGCCCTTGAGCGCGTCGGGCACGTCGCCGTTGTGAATCGCGAGCGCCAGTCCCTCGGCCAGCGCAGTCTTGCCGACGCCCGCCTCGCCGACGAACACGGGGTTGTTCTTGCGCCGGCGCAGCAGTACATGCACCGCGCGCTCGAGTTCTTTCTTACGGCCGACCAGCGGATCGATTTTTCCGTCCGCCGCGCGCTTGGCGAGGTTGATCGCGTAAGTGTTGAGCGCCTTCGACGGCGACATCTTGCGCTCGCCCTCGTCGTCGCCGCCTTCATGCTCGTGGCCGTCGCGCTCGACTGAATCCTTGCCGTCCGGCTCGTCGCCGTCGTCGTCATCTTCGGCGCCCGCCTTCGATACGCCGTGCGAAATAAAATTGATCACGTCGAAACGCGTGACGCCCTGCTCCTGCAAGAAGAAAATCGCCGGCGATTCGGTCTCATGGAACATCGCGACCAGCACGTTGCCGCCGGTGATTTCCTGGCGTCCCGCCGATTGCACGTGCAACGCCGCCCGCTGCAAAGCCCGCTGCACGCCAATCGCATAGCGCGGCGAGACTTCCTCGCCCTTGGGCATCCGCTCGACCTGCTCGTCGAGATAATGCGCGAGCTTGCGCCGCAGCGCGTCGAGATCGGCGCCGCAGCTTTTCAGAATCGTGGTCGTCGTCACGTCATGCAGCATCGCGAACAGCAGATGCTCGAGACAGACGAACTCGTGGCGCCGGTTAACGGCTTCGGTCATCGCGAGTTGCAGCGTTACCTGCAGTTCGCGGCTGATCATGATGTTGTTATTCGGTGAGGCCATTTATACTTCTGCCTGTCACTCCTTTTCCATCACGCATTTGAGCGGATACTCAGCCTGCCGCGCCAGTTCCTCGACGGTGTGGGTCTTGGTCTCCGCGACTTCGTAGGGATACACACCGGCGACGCCCATGCCGTTCTGATGCACGTGCAGCATGATTCGGGTCGCGTCGGCATGCGGCTTGTGAAACACCGCCTTCAGAACTTCGACCACGAACTCCATCGGCGTGTAATCGTCATTGAGCAAAATCACCTTGAACAGAGGCGGTTTGGCGGTCTTCGACTTGGTGCGGGTCTTGCGCTCGGTAACGGTATCGCCGTCGCCGGCACGGCCGTCGCCACGGCCGTCGCCGTCGGTGATTCGCGCCGAAATTTTGCGCACGAAATCCGCCATCTCACCTCTGTCGCTCGGAGCGCTCCGCTCCGTCTGCTAAATATAATAACAAATTCGCCGATGCCTAGTGAGCATCGGAATAAATCGGTTCCATTGCGATAAGTCTGATATTTTGTGTCCGTCATGAATGATTCCGCGCCACGACTCGACGTCGCAATCGTCGAAGGTATCGACAAAGTTTCGCGTGACGCGTGGGACGGCCTGCTCGCGCCTGACGACTCGCCGTTCGTCGAATGGGATTGGCTGCGCGCGATGGAGCAATCGGGCTCGGCCGCGCGCGACACCGGATGGGCGCCGTATCATCTGATCGTTCGCCAGGGTCCGGCGAAAAAGATCGTCGCCGCCTGCCCGCTCTACCTGAAGACCCACAGCATGGGCGAGTTCGTCTTCGACCACGGATGGGCCGACGCCGCCGAGCGCGCCGGGCTGCGCTACTTTCCGAAGATTGTGGTTGGCGTGCCGTTCACGCCGCATACGGGACGCCGATTTCTTACCGCACCGGGCACTGATCGCGGCGGTCTGATAAATCTGCTCGGCCTCGCGCTCACCTCGATTTGCGAAGACAACAAGCTCTCGTCGGTGCACGTCAACTTCTGCGAGCCCGACGAGGCCAGCGCGCTCGCGCCAATCGGATTCATGGAGCGCCTTGGCTACCAGTACCATTGGCATAACGCCGGCTTTGCGACCTTCGACGACTATCTCAACCGCCTCAAGCACAAGCGGCGCACGGCGGTCCGTCACGAGCGCGCGGCGCTGGACGACCAAGGCGTCCGCATCCGAGTGACGGCGGGCGAGGAAATTCCCGACAAGATGTTCGCCGAGATGTACCAGATCTATTGCTCGACGATCGAAAAGCTCTACTGGGGGCGGCGCTATCTGACGCCGGATTTTTTCGATCTGATCCGCCGGACGTTCAAGCGCAACATGGTTTTCATCGGCGCCTACTCCGGACGCGAGCTGATTGCGGGCGCGGTCAATCTCGCCAAGGCGAATGTGATGTACGGCCGCTACTGGGGATGCTTCCGCGAGGAGCGCTTCCTGCATTTCAACGTCTGCTATTACGCGGGAATCGAGCACTCGATCCTGCACGGCATCCAACGTTACGAGCCCGGCGCGGGCGGCGAATACAAATGGCTACGCGGCTTCGACCCGGCATTGACGCGCAGCATCCACTACGTCTCGAATCCAGATCTAAAACGCGCGATTGCGGGATTTCTGAAACGCGAGCGCCACGAAGTCGAGCGATGGATCGTCGCGGGCAAAGAACGCAGCCAGTTGAAACCGCCACCACCGTCAGACCAGGAATCCAGTTGATTGTCATCGAGGCAAAGGGGCTAGGGAGTTGGGGACTCGACGCGGGCGCCAATTTCTGTTCCCCCCTTCCATCCAGCAAACAAAACCACCCTAACCCCTAACCCCTTCCCCAGGAAAAATTGGGGAAGGGGGATCGGAAAGAACACTCTGGCGCGCCACCGTCCTATCCCCCTCACCCCCTTTCCGGTCCGGAAAGGGGGAACAGGCACAAGAGCTTCGGGTTGCTCCTATCGATCCTGAAAAGGGGCTAGCGAGGTAGGACATCTCTGTTCCTCCTTTCGATAGTGGAGACGCGCTCGGACCGAATTTTCAGTTCCCACTCTCCATTACTGGAAAAGCCCTCAGAACCGATTTTCTGTTCCCACTCTCCATGCTGGAAGAGCCCTCGGGACCGGCGTTTCTGTTCCCCCTTTCCATTCTGGAAAGGGGGTGAGGGGGATAGGACGGGACCGATTTCCCTGAAGTTGTTCCCCTTCCCCATTCTGGGGAAGGGGTAAGGGGTTAGGGTTCCGCATCTCCAAGCCTGGACTGGAATTTTCCGACTACGCGCCAGCGAAGCCGGTTCCGGTCTCTGAAATCGCGCAGCGGTCCTTAACGACTTCTCTACGCGATCTCCCGCAGATTCGTCGGCGGCGCCGGAAACTCCAACTCCGGCGCTGGTTCCCCCGTCAGATTCGTGACGCGATTGCGATAGCGCGTCAGATGGCCCTTGGCGACCTCGAATGCGTCCTGCGCCTTTGACAATGACTTGCCGAGTGTCTCGAACTGATTCTCGAAATGTCCGAACGCGCCCTGCGCCTTCTTCAATTCCTCGGTCGCGCGCTCGTGCCCCTTCGCGTATTCGTACATTTTGAACACCATCTGGATCGATTGCAGCGTCACGATCAGCGTGTTGGGCGACACCGGGTACACGCGGCGTTGGTTGAGCCAGTTGCTCAGATCGGCGTTGACGACCGCCTCCATGTAGAGCGTTTCGCTCGGCAGATACATCAGCGCCATATCGGTGGTGCCCGCTTCTGGCCTGATGTAACCGGCGATACGCTTGGCCTGCTCCTTCATCACGCGCTCGAACTCGACGCGCGCGTCGTCGATAGCCTGCGGATCGTTGGTGTCGAACAGCGCCAGCACCTGCTCGCGCGGAAACTTGGCGTCGATCGGCAGCACGCGGTCGGGAAACTTTATGATCGCATCGACGCGCCCCGCACCTTCGCCGCCGGGCGACGCCTGCAGGTCGTACATGTGACGCGGGAGGAAATCTTCGAGCAGGCGCTCGAGCCCCTGCTCGCCGAAGCGGCCGCGCAGATGCGGCATCTTGAGCAGGTTGTTGAGGTCGTTGATCGACGCGCCGATCACGCCGAGATTTTTCAATTGCTCCTGCGCTTCATTGAGATGACTCTGGACTTTTTCGAATTGCGCAAAGCCGTCCTTGATATTCTGATCGAGCTTGACCTGCACGGTGTTCGTGATTGCCGCAAGTTTGTCGCCGACGTCGGCGCGGATGCCCTCGATGCTGTCTTTGGTCTGAGTCGTCAGCGCGGCTATCTCGAGCTTGAGCGAATTGGCCTGCTCCTGGCGGCCGGCGGAGAGATGCTGTTCGAGGGCGGCGTTGAGGTTGAGAAATCCTTGCGACAGGCGATCGGCGGTCGCGAGATTGAGATCGCCTTGCGCCTGCTGCAGGCGGCCGGCGAGGTCGGTGCGCGTCTGGGTCAGTTTTTCGTCGAGGTCGCGGGCGATTGAATCGAGCCGCTCGCCCAATTGCGCGACGGAATCGCCGGCCGGGAGCGAGCGCAGTTTTGCGATTACGAGCAGCAACCCCGCGAGCGAGAGAACGCTCAGAACGATCAACGCAGCCGCGACAATTTCCGACTCCATCAAGCCACCTCCTACGCCATCCGCTTTCGATTGTAGCCTTCGATGCGGGTGGCGTCGAACTCACTGCGGACATCTTAACGTCGGGTGATGACAGCGGTTGTCGCGATAAAGAGTAATCGCCTGCGCGGCGGGCGGCAGGGGTGACCCCTGCACCCAGTGAGAAGCGCAAAGTTGCACGAAGCGCGCTACTTTGCTCTCAGGGACGAAGGATCGATGGCTTGTTAACCGATCGTAAAAGTAGCTTGTGAGAGGAAATGTGCGGCGGGACTGATATTGTGACCTTCGACGGAGCCGATACTTGAAAGACCTGCTCACCAAAGGCTCGATTCCGATTCTGCTCGGCACTGGCGGCGTCGGTAAGACTACGATTGCCGCTGCGCTGGCGCTGGCGGGGGCGTCGGCGGGTCTCAATACCGCGGTGATTACCGTGGATCCGTCGGAGCGGTTGCGCGACGCGCTCGGGCTGGCGCGGCTGGGCGGCCAGCCGACGCGGATCGGCGCGCGGCAACTGGCGGCGGCCGGGCTCGACCCGCATCTTAAGCTATCGGCGATGATGCTTGACGTATCGGGCGCGTGGGACTCGATCATCGAGCGTTTCGTCGCCGAGCCGGCGACGCGGCGCCGGGTTTTCGACAATCCATTCTACAAAAGCCTGACTTCCGAATTCGCCGGCGCCGAGGCCTTCGCCGCGCTCCAGCGGCTTTATGATCTTCATCAGGCGGGCAGTTTCGAGCTCGAAATCGTGGATACTCCGCCCGCGTCGCATTCGTTTGAGTTCCTGCAAACGCCGGCGCGGCTGGCCCGCCTGCTCGATTCGCGCACCGCGCGATGGTTGTTCACGCCGTCGCTGTCGGCAGGGCGGATCGCGATGAAGGTGGCGAGCGAGGCGGCGCGATTCGTGGTGCGCGAGCTCGAGCGTTTCGCCGGCAGCAACGTGCTCTCGACGATCACGGATTTTTTCGCGGCGATGGCCGAGAGCATGGACGCGATTATCGATCGTTTGCAGAAGACCGAGGCGCTGCTGCATTCGCCGGCGGTCAAGTTCGTGATGGTGACGACGGCGGAGCCCGACCGTATCATGCAGGCGCGCGAGCTGCTCGCGCAGATGGACGCCGAGGGACTGAAGCTGTCGGCGATCGTGATCAACCGGTTTCTCGACGAGCGGACTTTTCAGGAAAGCGCGCGCCTGGCGCGAGAACGCTCGGCCGCCGCAGACTCGGTGGAACGTCCGCTGAGTCATCTGGCGGAGATTTCGGAGTTGCGCGCGTCGATGGCGAAGGATGGCACCGAGGCCAATGGGTTCGGGCGGCTGGTGCATCATTTTGAGGAGTATCGCGAACGGACGCTTGGCGAGATCGAGCGCGTCGCGGCGTTCGCGCGCGAGTTGCCCAAGGGCGTGAGGCTCGCAATCGCGCCGGAGATTGAGGCTGGCGTGAGAGATTTGGCGGCGCTGTCGAGGGTGGCGGGGTATCTGACTTCGGGTATTGGGATGTTGAAGGGGTTGGAGGTGGCGGCGCGCGAGGTGACCGCCTAGGAAGAAGAATAATCGCCTGCGCGGCGGGCGGCAGGGGTGACCCCTGCACCCAGTATGAAGCGCAAAGTTGCGCGCAGCGCGCTACTTTGCTCTCAGGGGCGTCGCAGACCTGTTGTTCGGGTTTTATTCATCAGGGTGCGTTTATCCGTTTGTCTTAAGTGGGGCGGGCCGCCGTGCCCGCCTTCCTCGTGCGCACAATCGCAGCCAATGCGGTCCTCCACCCTAGCCCTCCTCCAACGTGGGAGGAGGGAATTGGAAATATTGGAAAAGATGGCGGGATGCGGGCGTTCTGCGTTCACTGAAAAAAGCCGGAGTGAGTCTGTAAGCCGGGTTCTGTGTCCCTTGCGGGCGGCGATCATTCCTCTAGGCCATCGATTGCTCGCTGGCTCATGCGACCATACCCGAGGCCTTAAGAGCGGGCCGCTCAGCCTCCTATTTGGTCTTGCTCCGGATGGGGTTTGGCATGCGCGCGCGATCACTCGCGCGCCGGTGGGCTCTTACCCCGCCATTTCACCCTTACCCTTGCGGGCGGTGTATTTTCTGTGCCACTTTCCGCGGATCGCTCCGCGCCGCCGTTAGCGGCCATCCTGCCCTATGGAGCCCGGACTTTCCTCTTCCCATCGAAGGGAAGCGAGCGCCCGACTCACTCCGGCGGTGTAAGAGTAGCAGGTTTTCGATCAGCACTCCTTCTATCGGAACCTCACCCCTCGCCCCCTCTCCCTTCTGAAGAGGGGAAGAGTCGGACAAGCTCTTCTGCTGACACAACACGCGCGGCGGCGTAATTCTGATTGCACGTCCCCGCAAGTAGGAGGTGCCGAAAAATGAAATCGGTTCGCGTCGAGCAAGCTAAAGGGCCGTTCAAACTATTTGACGAGAAAATCGTCGAGCCGGCGCGCGGGCAGGTTCGGATTAGGGTGCAGGCGTGCGGAGTTTGTCACAGCGATGAGTTCACCAAGGAGGGGGCGTGGCCGGGGATCACTTATCCGCGGTCGCCGGGACATGAGATTGCGGGCGTAATCGAGGCTCTGGGCGAGGACGCCGGTGAATGGAAGGCCGGCGACCGCGTCGGCGTCGGATGGCATGGCGGGAACTGTTTTCGATGCGAGCCGTGCCGGCGCGGCGATTTTATCAATTGCAAATTTTTGAAAATTCCCGGGATCAGTTACGACGGCGGCTACTCGGCGCACGTGATTGCGCCGGTCGAAGCACTCGCGCATATCCCCGACGCGCTGCGGCCCGAAGAGGTCGCGCCGCTGATGTGCGCGGGGATCACGACCTTCAACGCGCTGCGTCATAGTGGCGCGGGGCCGGGCGACCTCGTGGGTATCCAGGGGATCGGCGGACTCGGGCATTTGGGAATCCAGTTTGCGGCGAAATCCGGTTACGACGTCGTCGCGATCGGACGCGGCGAAGACAAGCAGACGCTGGCGCTGAAGCTCGGTGCTCGACGCTATATCGATAGCGGCAAGCAGGACGTGGCGGCGGAGTTGAACAAGGAAGGTGGCGCCGCCGTGATTCTCGCCACCGCGCCCGATCCGAAGGCGATCGGCGCGCTGGTCGATGGCCTCGGCGCGCGCGGCAGATTGGTAATCGTCGGCGCAAGTGCCGACCCGTTCGCAGTCTCGTCGTTCCAGTTGATTGGCGCACAGCGCACGATTGCCGGATGGCCGGCGGGGACGTCGAAGGACTCGGAGGATACGCTGAAGTTCGCGGCGCAGACGGGAGTGCGCGCGATGATCGAGACGTTTCCGATTGAGAAGGCGGCGGAAGGCTACGAGAGGATGATCACGGGGAAGGTGCGCTTCCGCGCGGTCCTGATGCATTGAATCTTGCGGCGCCACAGACATCTGCGCCTGATAAGGTCCTCCACCCTAACCCTCCCCCATCTTTTGGGGGAGGGAATCAGAAGGAAATGAGAGCATGGCGAACGGCGAAATGTCGCTGACGGTGCTGCTTGTGCGCCATGCGGAGCCGGTTGCGCCGGGGACGGCGGGGTTCGATGAATTCACGCGTCCGCTTACCGCCAAAGGAATGCGCGACGCGCATCAACTCGGCGCGCAACATACCTCGACGCGGATCGACGCCGCATATTCGAGTCCCTACCTGCGCGCGCGGCAAACGATCGAGCCGATTGCGCACGCGCGCGGGCTCGCGATCGCGACGATCGAAGATCTGCGCGAGCGGATGCTGTCGGCGGACGAATTGCCCGATTGGAGAGCGCATCTCAAGCGCTCGTGGGAGGACTTCGACTACGCGGCGCACGGTGGCGAGAGCGGACGAATCGCGCAGGCGAGAATCCTGCGCGTGCTGGATACGATCGCGTCGCGGCACTCGGCAGGCACGGTGATAGTCGCGAGCCACGGCAATCTGATCGCGCTGGCGCTTCACGCGATCATGCCGGACGTCGATTATGAGTTCTGGGAATCGATCCCGATGCCGGCGGTGTTCACGCTGATTCGAGATGGAACTCGCTGGCGACGTACGGGCGAATGAGCGCGCAAGTCGTACCGAATCCTAGCTTCTCCTTGTCCGAGGAGAGGTTAAGATCAATCCGCTAGCTCGCCTTTTCCGCCGCCGGCTCCTCGTAGTACAGGACGCGCTGGCAGTTCGGGCAGAAGTGGATCTGCAGATGCTTCTGGATTTCGTTGTATAGCTGGGGCGGCAGGCGCATCCGGCATCCCTGGCAGGTGCCTCCGGTAGCCTTCGCCACGGCGACGCCGGCGCGACGGCTGAAAATCATCTGGTAGCGCGAGAGCAGTCCCGCATCGACATTCTCGGCGACTTTCTCGCGCGCCTTGCGGGTCTTGGCGATATTACCCTTGAGCTCTTCGACTTCGGCCGCGATTTCTCTTTCCGCCGCCGTCAGATCGACCTTTCCCTTCGCGAGCGCCTCGGTCAGCTCCTTGATTCGCGCCGTGCGCGCGTCCGCGCCTTCCATCGACGTGAGCAATTCGGTCTCGAGCCGCTGATTGGTTTCCTTCAACGACTCGACCTCATGCGTCAGCGCCTGCAATTCCTTGTCGTTGCGAACCAGCGTCAAGCGCATCCGCTTGTTGCGGATACGGACTTCGCCCTCGGCCAGCTCGCGCTCGGCCTTTTTGCGGGCGGCGGTTATTTCCTTGTCTTGTTCGGTGAGGCGATCGAGCTCGGTCTGATGGCTTTTGTTCTCGTCGCGAAGCTGGTCAACTCGCCCGGCAATCGAGGTCAGCGATTGCTCCAACTCTTTCAATTGCCGGTCGATGACCTGAAGGTCCATCAGCCGGTTTATCTCTTCACGCAATTCGTCTCTCCACTAAAGTTATGCGCGTGGCGCAAGGTTTCTTTTCAGTGTTGTTACCGGAAATGCAAACCTGTCCGGCGTTGCGCAGCGCGGACACGAATGAGATGGGCCCACCAGGATTTGAACCTGGGACCAGCCGGTTATGAGCCGGCAGCTCTGAACCTGGCTGAGCTATGGGCCCTCGAGGATGCATCAAGTGCCTCTGATGGTAGCAAGTTCCGGCGGTAGACTTAAGGGCTGATCGATTAAACATTCGTTCAACTTATGTACATCTGAGCGCTCACGCGCCGCGGCTCCCGCGCCGCAGCGCAATCACGGCTTGCGCGGCGGCGGCCGCCTCGCCGGGTTCGGATTCATGCGCGGACTCCGCGGCTGCGCTCTGGCGCAGCCGGCCGAGCTCGCGCGTGCGGCGGCGGCGCTCGAGCGCAATGACGAAGTCGTTGGCGAGCGCGCGGCACTTGTCGAGGTCGCTCGACACTTTCGCGGTTTCATCTTCGACTTCATCGTTGAGCGGGCCGACGGCGAACTCACTGACGCGGCCCTGCTCGTCGGGCGACAGCCGGTCGGCGATCCATTGTTCCAGCGCGGTGTACGGCTCGTCGGTGTTGCACAAATCGGCGAGGACGCTGCCGCGGCGAATTTCGATGAAATTCGCGGCGGCGCCGGACTGCGAGATTTCATCGCGCAGCTCCGGATGCAGCAGCGCCAGCGCGACCAGGCCGAGTTCGGCCTTGTCGCCGGCGTCGCCGGCGCCCGCCGCTGACGCGGCGGGCATAGGATTCGCGTTCGCGCGCGTATCGCGCGCGAACCGCGACGGCGCCGCGGAGCGTCCCGCTCCGCGCGCCTCTTTGCGCAGCACTTCCTCGCCTATCGACAGCAGGTCGGCCGCTTTGCGCGCCAGCAAGTCAAACTGAAACGGGTCTCCGACCAGTTTCAGCACTTCCGCCACCCGCTGCGCCACGCGCGCCCGCTCGGCGATCGAGCCGCGCGCCTCAACGGCCTGCTCGCTCAAAAAATAATCGACCAGCAGCTCGGATTTCTCGATCAGCTCCGCGAACGCGGCTGCGCCGCGCTCGCGAATGAACGTGTCGGGATCGAAGCCAGTCGGAATGAAAATCCCGCGACCCAGCAATCCGGCCAGCAGGAATATCTCCAGCGCGCGCATCGACGCTTTACGCCCTGCCGCGTCGCCGTCGAAGCATGCGATTACATTTTTGGTGTATCGGCTCAGCACGCGCAGCTGCTCGACCGTCAGCGCCGTGCCGCATCCCGCGACCGCTTCCTTGAACCCGGCCTGCGACAGCGCGATCACGTCGAAGTATCCCTCGACCAGAATCGCACGGTCCTTGCCTGATGATGCGCTCGATGAAATTGCCTGCCGTGCTTCGAACAGCCCGTAGAGCGTGCGCGTCTTCGAGTACAGCGGCGATTCGGGCGAGTTGATGTACTTGGGCAGGCGCGCGTCGAGGACGCGTCCGCCGAATGCGATCGGGCGGCCCTGCGCGTCGCGAATCGGGAACATCACGCGTGCGCGAAACATGTCGTGGGCGTCGTTGCCGTCTTTCTTGACCAGCCCGACTTTGACGCCGGCCTCGCGCAGCCCGCGTTTTTCGAGCGCCTTGGCCAGCGACGCCGGCCGGCTCGGCGCGTATCCAAGCATGAACGCGCGCGCCGTCTCGACGCTGATACCGCGCGACTTCAGGTAGTCGCGCGCCATCGCGCCGTCGGTCGTGTTCCACAGCACGTGCGCGAAGAACTCCGCCGCGACCTCGCTCGCCTTGAGCATCGCTTCGCGCTCGCCGGCCGCAGGTCCCGATACGTCGTGCTCGGGCAGCGTGACGCCATATTTTTTCGCGAGCGAGCGCAGCGCTTCGCCGAAGGTAAGGCCTTCGACGCGCATGATGAAATCGAATGCGCTGCCGCCGACACCGCATCCAAAGCAATGGAAGAATCCACGCTCGGCGTTGACCGAGAACGACGGCGTCTTCTCGTTATGGAACGGGCACAAGCCGACGAAGTTGCGCCCCGCACGACGCAGGCGCACGTGCGAACCGATTATTTCGATGATATCGGCGCGAGCGCGGACCTCTTCAACTTTACTGTCGCCGAACTGCGCCATCAGCCGCCCACCACCGTCCGCAACCGCTCCGGGTAATTCGTCATGATACCGTCAACGCCGCATTCGGCCAGCGCGCGCATCCGCGCGTCCGCATCGACGGTCCAGGTGTACACTTTGAGGCCGCGCTCGTGCGCCGCCTTGCACAGGTCGGGCGTGACCATGTCCCAGCGCGGGTTTATCGCATGCGCGCGCATCGCCACCGCGTTCATCATCAGGTCAACCGGCTTCTCTTCGGCGAGCAACGCGATGCGAATATTGAAATGGAGCTGCTGAATCTTTTGCAGGTACTCCCAATCGAAGCTCGACACGATACTGTCGTTGAACGCGTCGCGCGCCTGCATGATCTGCGCGACCTGATGCTCGAGCCCGCCCGCCTTGAGCTCGATATTCAGCCCGCACTTGCCGCTGGTGACAGCGAACACTTCATCAAGCGTAGGAATCCGCTCGGAAGACCGGTCCCCCTTCCCGCGCGGGAAGGGGTTAGGGGTTAGGTTCCTCGCCTTGAATTTCGCGCCGGCGTCGAGCCGCTTGATCTCCTCGAGCGTCAGCGCCGCGACTTCGCCCTTGCCGTCTGTAGTGCGATCGACAGTATCGTCATGAATGACGACGACGGCGCCGTCGCGAGTGAGCTGAACGTCGAGCTCGCACATATCCGCACCGGCGTCGATCGCGGCGCCAAACGCGCTCACGGTGTTCTCGGGAAAAGTACCGCTGGCCCCGCGATGGGCTATGTTGAGCACAGCCCGCCTCCACCACGTTGAAAAAATCGAAGTCTGATAATGATCCGAGTTTACGCGCTGATCGAGCGCAGGCGCAAACTCGTCCGGCGTGACTGTCAACAATCGAGCGTCTATTTGCCGACCGGCTGGATGGCGAGGAACAGAGGAAACCCCAGTTCTGTCTGCGGACCGTTTATGATTCTGACCGGCGCGACGTTGCCGTTGCTCCCCGCCGGATAGACAAACACGGCCGCGGTGCCGTTCCCGAAGCCGTCGATATCGACCACGTAGATGTTGCCGGAGGAATCCAGCGCGATGGCCAGTGGGAAACCCAAATCGGTGTCCGTCCCGCTGATGGTGGCGATGGGGGATTCGTCGAGGCGCCCGGTGCTGCTGCCCACCGCCGGATAGACGAACACGCTGGCGACGGGGTACCACTGCGCCACATAGATGTTGGCGCTGGAATCCACCGCGATGCCGTTGATGGAGATCAGGCCTGAGTTGCTCCCGGTGATGGTGGCGATAGGATGCTCGTTAGGCCGCCTGCGACGGCTTGTCAGCGCCGCATAGACATACACTTTTGGAAGGATGGGGCCGCCAGTCAAAGCGTTGCCCGGCTCCGCCACATAGATATTGCCGCTGGAGTCCACCGCGATCCCGTCTGCGCCTTGCTTGCCGGTTTTGCTCAGGCCGATTACCGCAAAGGGAGCGGCATCGCCGTTGCTTCCCGCCGGATAGACCAACACTTTCCGGGCGTCCGCCACATAGATCTTGCCGAGCGAATCTACCGCAATCCCGACCGGGTTTTTGAGGCCGGTCTTTCGCCCGCTGATGGTGGCGATGGGGGCGGCGTTGCCATTACTCCCCGCCGGATAGACGAGCACGCTTGGCGGCGGTCCATACGGGTAGTAGGGGTTGCCGCGCTCCGACAGATAGATGTTGCCGGCGGAATCCAGTGCGATGCCGCTTGTGACGCTCACGCCGGTGAGCACGCTCGCGTTGATGGTGGCGATGGGGGGGACGTTACCGTTGCTCCCCGCAGGATAGACCAACACGCTGTCAGCGTCCCCGTCCGCCACATAGATGTTGCCGCTGGAATCTAACGCAATTCCGTTCGGACCATCCTGGCCGGTGTTGCTCCCCGTGATATCGGCGATCGGGACCTCGTTGAGTATGCCGGTGCTGTTTCCCACCGGCGAATAGACCGTCACTCCGCCCGAGAAGCTGGCCACATAAATGTTGCGACTGGAATCCAGCGCGATGCCCCACGGGAAGCCCAGGAGGGTGTTGGTTCCGCTGATGGTGGCGGTGGGGGACTCGTTGAGCAGTCCGGTGCTGCTCCCCAGCGGCGGATAGACAAGCACCCTCGCGATGCCAGTATCGAGGCCGATATCGCATGTATAAAAGTTGCCGCTGGAATCGAGCACGATGCCGTATGGCGCACTCAAGCCACTATTGCTCCCGCTGATAGTGGCCATGGGGGCGACGTTACCGCTGCTCCCCGCCGCATAAACAAAGACGCTGGCCGGAACGGGTGGAGCGGCGCTGGAGTTGCCGCCGTCGGCGACGTAAATGTTGCCTTCGGAATCGACTGCGATGCCCTCTGGATCGGTCAGCCCGGTGCTGCTTCCGCTAATCGCGGCGATTGGGACCTCGTTAAGCGCCCCGGTGCTGTTTCCCAACCGCGGATAGACCAACACGCTGCGGCCGTTCTCATCAGCAACATAGATGTTGCCGCCGGAATCGAGCGCGATGCCTTGGGGGTAGCTCATGCCGGTGTTACTCCCGCCGATGACGGCGATGGGAGCGGCATCGCCGTTGCTCCGCGCCGCGTAAATGGTAACGGTGCCGTCACAGCTGTTGGTAGCATAAATGTTCCCACTCGCGTCGACGGCCACAAATTCCGGTATGGAAAGACCGGTGGGCGCGGGAGCTAGCGGGGAGACATCGCCGTTGCTCGCAGCGGAGTAAGCCGTCACCGCGTAGGAACAACGATCCGTAACAAACAACGCCGGATTGAGGTCCGCGCTATAGGCGCGGCCTGAAAAACGATAAAGGCCAGCCATCGGCAACGCCGCCGCACAAAAGATCGCGATCACGCCGAGCCGCACTCCCCCCGTGGATAACTTCATCAATACCTTTCCCCCGATATGCCGTCCGCCAACGGCAATTGCGTCCGTCAACTCAATGTGAACCGGAGCCTCCACTTTGACTGTCCGATCCCATTCCCGCTAGAGCCCGCCGGCCTTCCGCCACAGCCTTCAAGGTCCGGTTTTGCTCCGCGTAAGCGGGGCTCGTAAGAAATCCGCGCGGATGCCAAACTCCAGCTTGGAAAACTGTGCGGCGGGCGCGGTGTTGAGTCGCAACCGGCCGGGACACTCAAAAATGAGCAGTTACTCTTTATGAAAAAGATCCTCATCCTCGGCGTCAACGGCTTCATCGGCCATCACCTGACCAAACGCATTATCGAAACGACCGATTGGCAGGTCTATGGGATGGACATGAGCACCGACCGCGTCAGCGAATGGCTGGAGAATCCGCGGTTCCACTTCTTCGAAGGCGACATCACGATCAACAAGGAATGGATCGAGTACCACGTGCGCAAGTGCGACGTGATCATTCCGCTGGTGGCGATCGCGACGCCGGCGACGTACGTGAAGGACCCGCTGCGCGTCTTCGAGCTGGATTTCGAGGCCAACCTGCCGATCGTGCGCCAATGCGTGAAGCACAAGAAGCGCATCCTGTTTCCCTCGACCAGCGAAGTGTATGGCATGTGCCGCGACGCCGAGTTCGATCCCGAGGCGTCGGAGCTGGTGTACGGCCCGATCAACAAGCCGCGATGGATCTACGCATGCTCGAAGCAGTTGATGGATCGCGTCATCCACGCCTACGGCATGAGCGAGGGCCTCGACTATACGCTGTTCCGCCCGTTCAACTGGATCGGCGCCGGGCTCGACAGTATCTACACCGCGAAGGAAGGTTCGAGCCGCGTCATCACGCAGTTCCTCGGGCATATCGTGCGCGGCGAGCCGATCAAGCTGGTCGATGGCGGCCAGCAGAAGCGCGCCTTCACGTACGTGGACGACGGCATTGCCGCACTGATGCGGATCATCGAGAATCCCGACGGTCGCGCGACGCGGCAGATCTACAATATCGGTAACCCGGTCAACAATTTCTCGATTCGCGAGCTGGCCGAGATGATGCTGGCGCTCGCCGCCGAATACGACGAATACCGCGACAACGCCGCAAAGGTGAAGCTGATAACCGCCACTTCGGATGACTACTACGGCAGCGGCTACCAGGACGTGCAGAACCGCGTGCCGAAGATCGAGAACACCAAGGCCGACTTGAACTGGGCGCCGACGGTCTCGATGCCCGACGCGCTGCGGCACATCTTCGACGCTTATCGCGACCACGTCGCGGCCGCGCGCGATCTGATGAACTGAGCGATTCCAGGCTGGCCACCATGCAACGCGCAGCCGCATCCCGGCGAAGTTACACGCGGGCGATTTTCCGCACGCACGCACACCTCGCGGATGAAGCGGCGGGAATACTCGTCGCGGGCGGCGCCATCGGATGCGCCGTTGCCGGGATGAAGCTGCCGCGCGCGCGCGATCAAAAGACCGTTGCGCTCGAAGCGTACTTCGACGCTATCTCCAGCGTCGACCTCGCACGCCTCAAAGCAACGTTGCAGCAGGCCGGGATGCTCGCGGATGGCGCCGTCGACGGCGGCGCGCGCAGAATCGTCGATCCGGGGTGGTCCACGCTGTGGATGAAGCGCTTTGGGCCGTTTCGAGTCGGCCGGCGAATTCTGATCGTGCCGCCATGGAAGCGCGCGGGCGAACCCGGCCGCACGACTATCGTGATCCAGCCGGCGCAAGCGTTCGGTACGGGACACCATCCGACGACCGCGGGCGCATTGCGTGCGCTCGAGTCCATCGTCATGGCGCATGCGCCCAAGTCGATCCTCGACGCCGGCACCGGCTCCGGCGTCCTCGCGATCGCGGCGGCGCTGCTCGGCAAGCGCACCGCGGAGATAATCGCCATCGACATCGATCCGACGGCGCTGGAGAACGCGCGCGCCAACGCGCGCCTCAACGGTGTCGAAAAATCGATCCGATTCTCGCCGGTGCCGCTCGGTTCGCTTCATCGCCACTTCGATCTGATCGCCGCGAATATTCTGAGCGGCACGCTGATCGAACTCGCGCCGCATCTGAAGCGGCTCGTCGCGCCGGGCGGCCGGTTGATCCTCGGCGGCTTTCTCGCCGACGAGGCCGGCGACGTGCTCGGCCACTACCGCTCGCGGCTGCGATGCCTCAGCCGCAAGACCCATCGCGGATGGACCACGATCGTGATGGCGCGAGCGCCACGCTGATGCCCGCGACGCCGCCGCGTTTTCCAATCGCGACGCTGCCGGACGCGTCCGGCCTCGCGTATGTCGAGGGCGCAGAGTTGCACCACATGCGAACGGTGCTGAGGCTGACGATCGATGCGCGCGTGTCGTTGCTTGATCCGGCGGGCGGCGAGCATCGCGGCGTGATTGCGCGCTACGAGCGCGACCGCGCAGTGGTGCGAGTTGAGTCGTCATCGTCGTCAGCATCGCGGCCGCGAATCATCCTCGCCGCCGCGATCGTCAAGGGCCCGCGCATGGACTTTCTCGTCGAGAAGGCGGCCGAGCTGGGCGCGTCGGAGCTGTGGCCTTTGGTCTGCGCGCGCGGATTGGTGCATGCGCCGGGGACCGAGCGCGTCGCGCGATGGCGGCGGCTCGCGCTTTCCGCCGCGAAGCAGAGCCAGTCGCCGGCCGCGATGGAAGTGCGGTCGCCGGTCAGCATCGACGACATGATTCGCGGCATACAGCCCGGGATGCTCGCCGTCGTCTGTGCGCAAGGAAGCGAGCCGCTCAGCGAGGTGATTCGACGCGCGCATCCGCGTGGGATATTGATAGCGGTTGGACCGGAGGGCGATTTCGACGAGCGCGAGCGTGCGCAAGTCGCGGATGCGGGGTTCGTCGCGGCCGGACTTGGGCCGAATCGCCTGCGGAGCGAGACGGCGGCTCTGGCAGCGGTCGCGATAGCACAGGGGTTACTTCACGATGCGCAAGGAACAGGCCAGGATGCCGAAACAAAGTAAGGCGGTGGCGCGCAAGTTCGCGTTCATCATGGATCCGCTCGAGCGGGTGCTGGTCGATAAAGACACGACCTTCGTGTTCATGCTCGAAGCGCAATTTCGCGGCCACGAAATTTATTTTCCTCGGCCTGCGCGACCTCTACGCGCGCGGCCAACAGGTGATCGCGCGGGTGCGGCAATGCGAACTGACGCGGCGCGGAAATCCTCATTACAAATTTCTCGACGACGGCGTCGAGTTTCCGCTCGAACATTTCGACGCCATCTTCATGCGCAAGGATCCGCCCGCCGACGCCGCCTATCTCTACGCGACGATGCTGCTGAGCCTGGCCGACGAACGGAAAACCTTCGTGCTCAACCATCCGGCCGGCCTGCGCGAGGCCAACGAAAAGCTCTACTCGCTGAATTTCCCCGACGCGATTCCGCCGACGCTCGTGACCTACGAAATTCCGCGTCTCAAAACCTTTCTTGAGGAACAGGGCGGCGAGATGATCGTGAAGCCGCTCGATGGACACGGCGGCGAAGGCGTGTTCCTCGCTACCGCCAAAGATCGCAACCTCGGCGCGATTCTCGAGGCGGTGACGCAGTACGAGTCGCGGCTAATCATGGCGCAGCGCTATCTGCCCGAGGCGCGCAAGGGCGACAAACGGCTGATCGTGCTCAACGGCGAGCCGCTCGGATGCATGCTACGGGTGCCGCGCGACGACGAGAATCGCGGCAATATCCACGTCGGCGGCAATTGCGTGAAGGCGCCGGTCACCGCGCGCGATCGCGAAATCTGCAAGATGCTGAAGCCGCGGCTCGAGCGCGACGGCCTGTACTTCGTGGGCCTCGACATCATCGGTGACTACCTGACCGAGGTCAACGTGACGAGTCCGACCGGCGTGCAGGAGATCGATCGGCTGGACGGCGTGAACCTGGAAGGCAAGGTGATCGACTTCGTCGAGTCGCGCGTGGCGGCGCTCAAGCGATGAGGCCGTTGCAAGGCGCGTGAATCATCGGTACGAATGAAGGTTCGCCTCACCGCGCACGCGACCAATCACGGTGGGCAGGTAGCTCAGTCGGTAGAGCAAAGGACTGAAAATCCTTGTGTCGAGTGTTCGATTCACTCCCTGCCCACCAACATAATCCGCATACACAAAAGTGGTGATTGGGGTCGCCCCAAAAAAATACCCTTGACAGCATATGCTCTCGACGCTATATTCCATCCAGCGAACCGGGGGTTGAGAGGGATGACGGAGATCGTCGTGACCGATCAGTTCACAGACTGGTATCGTTCGCTGGATGAGAAGGACGCGGACGCGGTCGAATTTTCAGTGGGATTGTTGGAGCAATTTGGCGTGACGCTTGGTTCACCGCATAGCAGCAAGATTCTCGGCTCAGAATTGCGCGAACTGCGCGTCCAGTCAGGCGGGCAGCCGCTTCGGGTCTTCTATGCTTTCGATCCCGTCCGCCAGGCCGTGCTGCTGACGGGTGGTGATAAAACCGGAGATGACCGCTTCTATCGAAAGATGATCGCTGAGGCAACGGCGCTTTGGAGCGACTACCTGGCTGGTAAGTGAAATCTGAAGCCAGGGGCGCGATACGACCCCGCAATCGTTCAGACTGAGAGGTGTGCGAGTTATGAGAACAAAACGTTGGCGTGAGGTGCTCGCTGAGCGGCGAACGCCCGAACAGATTGCTGCATTGGACAGCCGCGTTGCTGCCGCAGTGACCGAGATGGATCTCCGCGAGCTACGAGTTGCCGCCGGCCTGACACAGGAGCAAATGGCGGAAGCACTCAAGTCTGCGCAATCTGAAATCTCGCGGCTGGAAAAGCGCGACGACTATCGCCTCTCGACCCTGCGAGAGTACGTGCACGCGCTAGGTGGACGTGTGGAAATCATCGCGACCTTCGGCAACCGGCGCGTCCGTCTGCGCGCGTCCTAAGAAGATAAGCAACCGCGTTAGCGCCATGGCGACCAAGCGGGCGATGCCTCAAGCGAGCCGGCCTTATATGCCCGGCTACGGGATCCTTGACGCGGAAGGCGGGCGCGGGCTGTTGCCGTGGAAGTGGGCCGTCGAGAGATTGACGCGTTCGCGCAATTACTGGGTCGCGACGACCTGTCCCGACGGCCGGCCGCATTGCGTGCCGGTGTGGGGTGTCTGGCTCGACGACGCGTTCTACTTCAGCAGCGGCGCGAAATCGCGCAAGGCTCGCAACCTCGCGGCGAATCCGAATTGCGTCATTTGCCCCGAAGACGGAACCGAGGCGGTGTCGCTCGAAGGCGTCGCGGAGAAAATCACCGATGCGAAGAGCATCCGGCGGTTCGTCGCGGCCTACAATCCAAAGTATCAGTGGGATTTGAAGCCGGAGACGGTGCTCGAGATGGGGCCGATTTTCCGCGTGCGGCCGCGCAAGGTGATTGGCGTCGATGCTGCGCCGGGGGAGTTTCAGGGCAGCGCTACTCGGTGGTTGTTCGACTAAACGGAACTTGATTTTAGTGAAACCCGCCGTGGTTTCACGCTTCCCTGGGCAGGGGTAACCCCTGCACCTTGGTATCAGGAAAAGATGCGGGCGCTACGGCGCTTGCGTATGCCGTTGGCGTTGCGCAGGCTCGCGAGCGGGCGATGCCGGCGCATCTGGTAACGCCGCGACGGCAGATCGGCGATCGTTAGCATCCGCAAGCGGTCGAGCAGGCAACGCGGGTCGATGCCGAGCGCCGCGCACAGATTGTCGAAGCTGAAAATATCCGCGCGCCGGACGCCCGCGAGGTTGCCGTCGAACCAGCTCCTGACTTCGAGGAAGTCGCGGCGGCGCTCACCGTCTTTGACGTTGACGTTTCGCAGGTAGCATCGAATCGCGTCTTCCAGCACGGCCAGCAAGAGTTTCAGCTCGCCCTCGATTGCGTGACTTCGCCGCACCAGGTCGGCGTACTGTCCCGGCAGCACGAGTCCCGCGTCGATTGCTTTTTCCGGTGATGGTGTCTCGTCTGACATCGCAGGTCCTCGATAACGGAGGACGAAACCTAGCAGGGCAGTGTTTCGACAATGTGAACTGCGCGGCGTGAAAAACGTTACGAGGTGAAGTGAACGACGCCCAGAATTATTTCCAGCAAGAATCAGCAGCACGACCACGACTTCGAGCAGGACCAGGCGGCGGTCGCGCGCGACGTCGAGCACCAGCACCAGCGAATCCTGGATGCTTTGGAGCTTGCTGGTCAGCGCGGCGTAACGATCGACCAGGTCGAATTCGTCGCGCAGGTCGTCGTAGATAAGATCCATCGCGGGGTCTTCCCATGCGGCGTCGGGCTTGTCGAGCAGATGGAGCACGGCGAGAACTTCGGTGCGCGACGAAATCGCCTCGCCGATGAAGCGATGCAGCGGTGTAATCCGATACGGCACGGTGCCGCGCGTCGCCATCCGATCGACCAACTGCGCGGTGCGCGCGAAGAGGCTGTCCACGATGCGCTCGTAGTATTCCATCGCGGCGCTCTGGCCCACAGTCAGCGCGACGATTCCGGCGCGTTGCGGCGTGAGCTTATCGACTCGCAGCATCCCGTTGGAAATGCCGATGGGCGCGGCGGGATCTTCGAGCACGGAATAGTCCTCGCGGATGATGCGGGTGGTGAGTTTGGGCAGGACCTGGGTCAGGCGGCCGAAGATGCGCTCGCGCTGATCGACCGGGACGTCGTGCGTGACGATGGCGCCGAAAGGGAAAAAGTAAAGGCCGCCGTCGGACCCGATCGGCACGAACATCTCGAGCGGCGAGGTTCGTGCCTCGGGAAATGCGGGCGCGATCTGGCGCAGCGAGAAATTCTCCTCGAACGCCACCGCGTAAAATTGATGAGTCCGACTCGGCATTCGCACACCCCAAGTGCGATAGTCGCAGTACAATGCGCCCGATGAAAGCGGCGCGATTTGCGGCATCCCAGTCAATAGCGCTAGAGATTCCCGCTCTGTGGTATATGGATCGGACTCGGCAAGACTCCCAAAAGACTCCAAGGAGCAGGCAAATGATCGAAGAAGCAATCGAGATTCGGACACCCGATGGGACGGCTGACGGACTGCTCTACCGAACGGAGGGCGAGCGGCGGCCCGGCGTCATCCATTTGACGGACATCGGCGGCATCCGCCAGTCGCATCGCGACATGGCGCGGCGGCTGGCCGACAAGGGCTACACCGTGCTGATGCCCAACGTGTTTTATCGCACCGCCAAGCCGCCGATCATCGACGTCACGATTGGGCTGGGCGATGCGCGCACGATGAAGCGGTTCGGCGAGCTGCGGGCGCCGATGACTCCTGACGCGGTCGAGCGCGACGCGACTGCCTACGTGAATTTTCTCGCGGGTCACAAAGCTGTCAGCGCGGCGTCGATCGGCGTCGTCGGCTACTGCTTCACGGGCGCGATGGCGATGCGGACGGCGGCGGCGATGCCGGACAAGGTCGCGGCGATGGCCTCATTCCACGGCGGCGGACTCTACAGCGATGAGCCGACGAGCCCGCATCTCGTGCTGCCGCGGATCAAAGCGCGACTCTACTTCGGACATGCGACCAAGGATCGCAGCATGCCACAGGAGGCGATCGAAAGGTTCGATCGCGCGCTGGCCGCCTGGGGCGGAAAATACGAAAGCGAAGTTTACGATGGCGCGTTCCATGGCTGGACAACGGCTGACGCTCCGGTTTTCAACCAGCCGCAGGCCGAGCGCGCGTTCGAGAAGCTCACCGAGTTGTTCGCCGGCACGTTGAAGTAGAAGCGTGAAAGCGGCGGCTGCCTTCACGACGCGATTGATCGCGGCGATCGCCCTGATCGTCTCGATCGCGGCGCCGGCGCTTGCCGACGCACCGTCGGCGGCCGATCGCGCATTCCGGGCGCAGGTCGCGCAGTTTGTCGAGGCCGAGCTGCGGCTCTATCCCGAGCGCGCGACGCATCTGGGGGATCATCGCTTCGACGATCGGGTCGATGACGTGAGCGCGCAGGGTATCGACGCGGTGATCCGTCACGCGAACAAATGGATCGCGCTGTTTCGAGCGGACGACCCGAGCCATCTTTCGCCGACCAACGAAGCGGATCGCGAATGGCTGATGGCGCATACGGACGGCGAACTGTTGTGGACGGAGCAAGTCCGCGACTACCAGCGCGATCCTGAGATGTATCTGCCGACTTCGGCGGTGAACGCCCTGATCAAGCGCGAGTTCGCGCCAGCGGTAGTCAGGATGCGGTCGGTGACTGCGCGCGAAGTGGCGGCGCTGAAAAATCTCGAGGCCGCGCGGCGCAACCTTAAGCCCGCGCTGACGCCGAAGGTATTCGTCGATATCGCGCTTCAGCAGATGCCGGCGACGATCGGATTTTTCAACAACGATGTTTCGCTCGCGTTCGCCAAGGTCGCCGACGGTCCCGACAAGCAGGCGTTCGCAAAGGCGAATGCGAACCTGGCGGCCGCGCTCGACGACTATGCCAAATGGCTCAAGAACGATCTGATGCCGCGGTCCTTGGGCGACTACGCGATCGGCGCCGAGGCGTATCTGCGAATGCTCAACGACGCCGACATGGTCGATATGCCGCTCGCGCAGCTCGAACAGGTGGGCGTCAAGGAGTTGGCGCGGCTGCAAGAGGAATTCAAGAAGACGGCAGCCTTGATTGACCCGAAGCATTCGCCGGCCGAAGTAATGGAATCGCTCTCGCGCGTGCATCCCGACACCAACGAGGTGCTGCCGACCGTCGCGGCGGGCCTCGCGAGCATTCGTGCGTACGTCATCGCGCATAATATCGCCACGATCCCGTCGGACGTGATGCCGATGGTGCGTGAGACGCCGCCGTACGCGCGCGCGACGACGTTCGCGTCGATGGACTCGCCGGGGCCGTTCGAGAAAACGAGCGAGGCATTTTATTACGTCACGCTGCCCGACCCGTCGTGGCCCGACGCGAAGAAGGAGCAACTGCTCGCTTTCTTTTCCGCGCCAAGCATTTCGGACACCTCGGTGCACGAGGTCTTCCCCGGGCATTACGTGCAGTTCCTCAACAACCGGCACAACCCCGACATCGTTCGCCTGATTTACGGATCGGGCGCGGACATCGAGGGTTGGGGTTTATACTGCGAGCAGATGATGCTCGACGAAGGGTTGCATGACGGCGATCCGAAATACCGGCTGGCGCAGTTGCAGATGGCGTTGATGCGCGCGTGCCGCTACCTCGTCGGCATCAGGATGCATACGCAGGGGATGACGGTCGAGCAGGCGACGAAATTTTTCGAGGACAACGCCTACCAGACGCCGCATAACGCGATGGTCGAGGCGCTGCGCGGCACCGGCGATCCCGGCTACCTGCGTTATCAACTGGGCAAGCTGATGATCCTGAAATTGCGCGAGGACGTGCGCAAACAGCAGGGCGCCGCTTTCGACCTCGGCAAGTTCCACGACGCGTTTCTCAAGCAGGGCGCCATTCCGATCAAACTGATCAGGCGCGCGATGCTCGGCAGCGACGGCCCGTTGCTCCAGGCTACAACGTCGCCTTGACTGGCCGGCCCGAGATCACTTCGTCGATGAGGCCGTACTCGACTGCTTGCGCCGCGGACATGAAATTGTCGCGGTCGGTGTCCTTCTCGATCTTCTTGACGTTCTGGCCGGTGTGATGAGCAAGGATCTCGTTCAGGATTTCGCGAAGGCGCAATGCCTCGCGCGCGTGAATCTCGATATCGCTCGCCTGCCCTTCGAATCCGCCGGAGACTTGATGGATCAAAATGCGCGAGTGCGGCAGCGCGTATCGTTTGCCCTTGGCTCCTGCGGCCAACAAGAGCGATCCCATGCTGGCGGCCTGGCCTACGCACAGGGTCGAGACCGGTGGCTTCACGAACTGCATGGTGTCGTAGATCGCAAGGCCGGCGGTGACCGAGCCGCCCGGCGAGTTGATGTACATATTGATCTCGCGCTCGGGATCCTCAGACTCGAGGAACAGGAGCTGCGCGGTGACCAGGTTGGCGAGGTCATCGGTGACGGTGCCGCCCAGGAACACGATGCGGTCCTTGAGCAGGCGCGAATAGATGTCGTAGGAACGCTCGCCGCGGCCGGTCTGCTCGACTACATATGGTACGAGTACACTCATGCACCCAAGGTACTATTTGGATGAGTAGCTGGGAAGTGGCGCGCGAACTTCGACAAGTCGTGAAAACGGCTTTGGTAATTTTGGCGACGCTCATGTATGTCGCGAGCGCTTCAGCGGCGCCGCCGATGGACAAGAACTTCTACCTGCCGGATGCCGCGGCGTCGAAGATCGTTTCTGTCGCGAAGGAAGGCAAGCCGGAAGCCGAGGTGATCGTGCTGACCGAGGCGGTCGCGATTAAGGAGACCGGGCCCAAGGAGACGGTGGCGAAATTCGGCGAGGTGTACGCATTCTCGCCGACCTTCATCGCGGTGCGTCGCGAAGTGCCGACGATGCTCACGTTCTGGAATCTGCAATCCGACGACGAGCACGATTTCATGCTCGCCGCGCCCGACTCAACCGTGCTGATGCATCTGAAGCTGCTGCCGCTGACGAAGACCTCGTATGTGTTCACCTTTCACAAGGACGGAATCTTCAACTTCTACTGCGCGGTGCATCAGCCGGAAATGAACGGGCAAATCCTGGTGCTGCCGCCAACGAACTCGAAGTGATCCTCAGGCTGGATGCTCGATTCGAGCGACGGCGGCGTTCATGCGATCGACGGTGCGGCGTTTGCCGATCACCGCGATCACCTCGTAAATCCCCGGACTGACGGTGCCGCCGGTAAGGGCGACGCGGACCGGCTGCGCGAGTTGTCCGAGTTTGAGATTGAAGCGCGCCAGGACGGACTCGAATACGGCTTGCACCTCCGCTTCGTTGAACTCGCCCGCGCATTCCGCGAGTTCAGCCGCGAGCGCACGCAATGGTTCCGCGATTTCGGGCTTCAGGAATTTCGCCGCCGCCTTCGCATCGAGCTCGATGTCGTCGTTTAGATAGAACGATGCGAAGTCCACCAGCTCGACCAGCGTTTTGGCGCGCTCGTGCAGCGTCGCGACGGCTTTCGCGAGCCAGGCATCATCGCCCGGAATCGTCCAGCCACGGCTGGCGATGAATGGCTTGACCTCGGCGACCAGCTGCGGAAGCGGCCGCGCCTTCAGGTAGTGAAAATTAAGCCAGAGCAATTTCTCGGCGTTGAAAACTCCGGCGGAGGTGCCGCACGCCTCGAAACCGAAAAACTTGATCAGCTCGTCCTTCGAGAAAATTTCCTGATCGCCATGCGACCATCCCAGCCGCGCGAGGTAGTTCAGCAGCGCCTCCGGAAAATAACCGGCCTCGCGATAGGCGACGACCGAGGTCGCGCCGTGACGCTTGGACAGCTTCGAGCCGTCGGGGCCCATCACCTGCGGCAGATGCGCGAAGGCCGGCGGCGTGAAGCCGAGCGCGTACGCCATCTGCATCTGGCGCGGCGTATTCGAGACGTGGTCGTCGCCGCGAACGATGTGCGTCACGTGCATGTCAACGTCGTCGAGGATGCTGGCGAAGTTGTAGATCGGCGAGCCGTCCGAACGCACGATGATAAAGTCGTCGAGCTCGCTGTTCTGAAAGACGATGCGGCCCTTCACCAGATCGTCGAGGACCGTTTCGCCGTCGAGCGGCATCGCGAATCGGATCGTATAGTTGCGGCCGGCGGATTTATCCGGCAGCGCGAGGTCCGGGGGCAAGTCGAGGCCGCGGCATTTGCGATCGTACACCGGCCGGCGATGCTCGCGTTCGGCCTGCTTGCGCTTGGCGTCGAGTTCTTCGGCAGAGCAGTAGCATGGATACGCCTTGCGCTCGCGCAAAAGTTTCAGCGCCGCCTCGCGATGCCGCGCGACTCGATTAGTCTGAAAGTAGGTCTCGTCGGGCGGGCCTTCGTCCCATTCCATCCCGAGCCATTTCAAGTCCGCAAGCTGCTCCTCGAGCGACTCCTTCGACGAGCGCTCGAGATCGGTGTCGTCGATGCGCAAAATAAATGTGCCGTGGTTGTGCCGCGCGTAAAGATACGCGAACAGCCCCGAGCGGACGTTGCCGATGTGCAGCGAGCCGGTCGGACTCGGCGCGAAACGTGTGCGAACCGTCACAGTCACTCCCACTCGATCGTCGCCGGCGGCTTCGACGTGATGTCGTAAACGACGCGGTTGACGCCCTTCACTTCGTTGGTGATGCGGCTCGACACGCGCGCGAGAAACGCCGGGTCCAGCCGCGCCCAGTCCGCCGTCATCCCGTCCATCGACTCGACCGCGCGAATCGCAATCACGCTTTCGTAGCTGCGTCCGTCGCCCATCACGCCGACCGTCTTAAGCGGCAGCAGGACCGCGAAGGCCTGCCACAGTTTGAGTCCGAAGCCGGCGGCCGCGGTTTCTTCAATGACGATCGCGTCGGCGCGCCGCAGCAGATCGAGCCGATCACGCGTAACCTCGCCGACGATTCGCACCGCCAGCCCCGGCCCTGGAAACGGCTCGCGCTCGACGACTTCCGCCGCTAGTCCGAGCTGGCGCCCCGCTTCGCGCACTTCATCTTTGAACAACTCGCGCAACGGCTCGACCAGTTCGAGGCGCATCCGCTCGGGCAATCCGCCGACATTGTGATGACTCTTGATCACTGCGGACGGGCCCTTGAACGACACCGATTCGATCACGTCGGGATAGAGCGTGCCCTGGCCGAGAAATTTAGCGCCTTTAACCACGTCCTCGGATTCAAACACGTCGATGAAGGTGTGACCGATGATGCGCCGCTTCTGCTCGGGGTCGAGCACGCCCGCGAGTCGCGACAAGAACAGCTCCGATGCATCCGTCACCTTGAGATCGATCCCGAGCTGACCGGCGAAGGTATTTTCCATGCGCTCGCGCTCGCCCGCGCGCAAAAGTCCCGTATCGACGAACACGCAATGCAGCCGCGGGCCGATCGCGCGATGGATCAGCGCGGCGGCGACGGAGGAATCGACGCCGCCCGACAGGCCCATCAGCACCTTTTCCGCCGGTCCGACCTGTTTGCGAATCTCGGCGAGCTTGGTCTCGACGAAATTCGCCATCGTCCAGTCGCCGCGCTCACCGCAAATTTTCAGCACGAAGTTGCGCAGCACCTGCGTGCCGCACGGCGTGTGCACGACCTCGGGATGAAACTGGATTCCGCGCATGCGCCCGTCGCGCGACTTGAACGCGGCATACGGCGAGTTGTCGCTATGCGCGATTGCGCAGAGGGTCCCCGGAATCGCCTCGACGCGATCGCCGTGACTCATCCATACGCGATGCTCGCGGCCCTCGAGCCCCTCGAACAGCGTGTCGTCGCCATCGATCACGAGCGTCGCCGGTCCGTACTCGCGCTGACGCGAGCTCACGCTGCGCGCGCCCATGTGCTGCGCGATCACGTAGAGCCCGTAGCAGATTCCGAGCACCGGACAGCCGAGACTCAGCACTTCGTCGGCGATGTCGGGCGCGTTGTCATCGTAGAGACTGGCGGGTCCGCCGGAGAGAATTATCCCGCGCGGATTCAGCGCGCGGATTTTTTCAGGCGCGAAATTAAATGGATGGATTTCGCAATACACGTTCGCTTCGCGCACGCGCCGCCCGATCAGCTGCGTGTACTGGCTGCCGAAATCTAAAATCAGAATCACTGTACATTGAAATATACCGGACGCCGCGCGGCATACGAAATGCCGTCGCGCTCGCCGGTCCACAAGCATCACGCGCGCGCCGGCTTCGTTCGTGGTGCGGGACGGTTGCGCGGCTTGCCGCGCGTCGGGCGCGGCGGAGCGCCTTGCACCCACGAGCGGCCGGTGCGCTTAAAGTCCAGTCGCAGCGGCGTGCCGACCAGCCCCAGCGATTTGCGAAAACGCGTTTCGATGAAGCGTACGTAATGCGCCGGGATGCCGCGTTCGACGTTGGTGAAAAATCGGAGGCGCGGCGGCGCGTTGCCGACTTGCGTCACGTACATCAGGTTCAAGCGCCGGCGATCGACTTGCGGCGGGTCCATCGCGGCCGTCGCCTCCGCCAGCGTGCGATTGAGCATCGAGGTTTGAAACACCGCGCGCCACGAATCGCCCGCCGCGATTGCCGCCGGGATGATCCCATCGACGCCGTCGCCGGTGACCGCCGACGTAATCACCATCGACGCGTACTCGAGGAAGGGATAGCGCTCGTGCGCGTCGCGAACAAAAGTCGCGAGCTTGCGCCCCTGCTTCGCCGCGACGTCCCACTTGTTGCACACGATCACCATCGCGCGATCGCTGGTGTCCACCAGCCGCGCCAACCGCGCGTCCTGATCGGTGATTCCTTCGCTGGCGTCGATCACCAGCAGCACGACGTTGGCGCGCCGAATCGTTTCGATCGCGCGGCCGACCGAATGATGCTCGAGCTCACCCTCGACTTTCGGCGGCCGGCGGATTCCGGCCGTGTCGATCAGCAGCACGTCGCGGCCGTGCGAAGTCAGCCGTACGTCCACCGGATCGCGGGTCGTGCCGGGAGTGTCGTCCACGATCGCGCGATCGAATCCTGACAGCCGATTGAGGATCGACGACTTGCCGACGTTGGGACGGCCTATAAGCGCGAGCCTCAAATCCGGCGACGCGGCCGCGGCGCTTGCGCGCTCAGGCAGCCGCGCGACTACCTGATCGAGCAGCTCATCGACGCCGCGTCCATGCGCGGCCGAGATGAAAAACAATTCGTCGCCGCCGAGCGCGTAAAACTCGGACGCTTCGGACTCCTGCCCCGGGCGATCGATCTTGTTGACCGCCATGATCAGCGGACACCCGGTTTCGCGCACCAGCGCGAGCGCCTCGGAGTCGGCCTCGCTGAGGCCGCCTCTGCCATCGAAGATGAAGACCACCACATCGGCGACGCCGACCGCGGCCAGCGCCTCGGTGACGATACGTTCGGTCATCCGCTCGTGCCCGCCGAGCTCCAATCCGCCGCTATCGACCACGACGAATTCGCGGTCGCCGTATTTTGCGCGCGCGAAATTGAGATCGCGCGTGGTGCCCGGAATCGCGCTGGTGATCGCACGCGCGCCCTTCGCGATTCGATTGAACAGCGTCGATTTGCCGGCGTTCGCGCGTCCCACCAGCACCACCGCCGGCAGTCCTTCGGCGGCAATGCGGCGCGCCTCCGCGCCCGATGCTTTGCGCGGCTTGGTCACAGTCCAAACTCCGCCAGCTTGCGCGGATCGCGGGTCCAGTCACGCTCGACCTTGACGGTGATCTCCAGAAACACGCGCGCGCCGAGGATTTGCTCGAGCTCGAGCCGCGCCGCCGTGCCGATTTCCTTGAGCGTGGCGCCGCCCGCGCCGATCAGCATGCCCTTGTGCGACTCGCGATCGACGACCACCGTCGCGGCGATCCGCTTGAGCTTACGTTCTTCATCATCATCGAATTTCTCGACCTTGACTGCAGTCGAGAACGGAATCTCCTGGCGCATCTTCAAAAAAATCTTCTCGCGGACGATCTCTTCGGCGATCATTCGCTCAGTCTGATCGGTGTATTCGTCGGGCGACATCAGCGCCGGGCTCTCCGGCAGCATCCGCTTCAGCGTCGCCAGCAGCTCACCGACGTTCTCGCCTGACAGCGCGCTTATCGGCACGATCTCGGCGCCCGGAAATCCCTGGTTGATTTCCTCGATCAGCGGCAGCAGTTGCGCGCGCGGGATGCGATCGACCTTGTTGATCGCAACGACGGTCGGACGGCCGAGCGCGCGAATGTCGATCAGCACCGCGCGATCTCCGGGATTCAGATGATCGCCGGCTTCCACCACGGCCAGAATGACTTCGCCTTCCGCGATCGCGCGGCGCGCGGTCTGCACCATGCGCTGATTCAGCTGCTTCTTCGCCTCGTGCAGGCCGGGCGTGTCGATCAGCAGAATCTGCGCGTCGGCGTCGCTGCGGATGCCGAGGATTCGCCGGCGCGTGGTCTGCGGACGCGGCGTTACGATCGCGACCTTGTGCCCGACCAGCCGATTCACCAGCGTGGATTTGCCGACGTTGGTGCGGCCCGCGACCGCGACGAAGCCTGCGCGATGCTCACCCATTGCGCTCACCGCGATCCTCTTCAATTCGATCGAGCGCGAGGCGCGCCGCCGCCTGCTCGCTCTGTTTCTTGCTGCCGCCTTCGGCCACGCCGAGGTCGCGCCCCGCGATTCGGATTCGAGTCGTAAAGCGCTTGGCGTGATCGGGTCCGTCGGTTGCGACCAGCTCGTACACCGGCTGCGTGCGAAAATGCCGGTACGCAACCTCCTGCAATTCGGTTTTATAGTCGCGCTCGGCGGCTGGTCCGCCGATATCGTTTTCAAACAGGCGCTCGACCACTTGCTGCGCGGGCACGAGTCCGCCGTCGGTGTAAATCGCGCCGATCACCGCCTCGAACACGGCGGCGAGAATCGAGACCTTCTCGCGTCCGCCGCTTTTTTCTTCGCCTTTGCCCAGCCGCATCATCTCGTTCAATTCAATTGCCTGTGCCTTGAGCGCCAGCGTGCGCGCGTTGACGATCGAGGCGCGCTGCTTGGACAGCGGGCCCTCTTTCGCCGTCGGAAATTTGCGCATCAGCAGGTCCGCGATCGCCAGATCGAGCACCGCGTCGCCAAGAAATTCCAGCCGCTCGTAATGGGCGTCGCCGCCGACCGCCGCGCTCGGATGCGTCAGCGCGGTCTCGAGCAACTCGGGCCGCGCGAACGGATAGCCGAGCACGCGTTCGAGTTTGGTGCCGGGACTTTCAGGAGGCCCCGCCGAGGGCGCTTCCTTCCGCCCACGGCCGAACAATCTCCCCAACCAGTTGGATGCCTTCAACGGTTGACGCCTCCACCTCGACTTCGCGGTTTGTCAGTTGGTCGGGGCCCTGCGCCGACACCCGCACGTAGTTGCGGCTGTAGCCGCGCAGCTTGCCATCCGGCGCGCGCTCTTCAAGTAATACCTTAAGTTTTGATCCGACGAAGGACCGCGCGAATTCCATCCGCTTGCGATCGCCCAGCTCGCGCATCAAGGCCGCCCGCCGCTTGATCTCCGACGGTTTCACCCGCCCGCTGAACTTGGCCGCGGTGGTTCCGGCTCTGACCGAATAGGGAAACACGTGAAAGTACGCGAGCGGCATCGCCGCGACGAAATCGAAGTATGAATCGAAATGCGCGGCGGTCTCGCCCGGAAAGCCCACGATCAGATCGGTGCCAATGGCGGCGTCTGGCCATGCGCTCAGGACGCGATCGACGCGATCGCGAAAGTAATCTCGCGCGTAACGCCGGCGCATCCGCGAAAGCGTCTCGTCGTCGCCCGATTGCAGCGGCAGATGTAGATGCGGGCAGAATTTTTCGCTGCGCGAAATTATTTCGACAATCCGATCGCTCAGCTCTTCGGGATCGAGCGAGCTAATCCGGACTCTGTCGAGCGGGCATCGCTCGGCGATCATCTCGAGCAACTCGGCCAAACCGACCGGCGGCTCGAGATCCTTGCCGTAGCCGCCGAGATGCACACCAGTGAGTACGACTTCCTTGACGCCACGCGCATGAAGATCGTCGAGCGCCGCCATCACGCGGCGCGGTTCGACGCTGCGCGAAGTGCCACGCGAGAACGGAACGATACAGAAGGTGCAGAACTGATCGCAGCCCTCCTGCAACTTGAGGAAGGCGCGCGTATGACCGTCGAGTGTGACCGCGGCCAATTCGATCGGCGCTTTCTCTTTGCGCAGATTCGTGACCATCACGCGCTCACCGGCTCCGAAAGCCACCGCGCGCTCGAGGTCGTCGAGCCTGCCGAGCCCGATGACGGCATCGACCTCCGGCGCTTTCGCCAGCACGTCGGGACTCGCCTGCGCCAGGCATCCGGTCATGACGACGCGCGCTTTCGGATTGAGCCGCCGCGCCCGCCGCGCGATTCGCAGACTCTCGGCGTCGGCGCGATCGGTAATCGTGCAGGTGTTGACGATATAGACGTCGGCTTGTTCAGTGAATTCGGTGCGAAGCATGCCGAGCCCGCTCAAACGCGATTCGATGATCGCCGAGTCGTACTGATTGACCTTGCATCCAAGCGTTGCGATTGCGAAGCGCGTTGCCACCGTCAGCCCTCGATTGCCCGCTCGATAAAGCCGCCGCCGAGCACTTCGTCGCCGCGATAAAAGACACAGGCCTGCCCCGGCGTCACCGCGGGGCCGCTTGACGCGAAGCGAATCTCCGCCCGATGCGCGGAATCGACGCGCATCGTCGCCGGAATCGCGCGATGGCGGTAGCGAATCTTCACTTCGACGCTCAGCTCGCCATCCATCAGCGAATCATCCACCAGGCTGACTCGATTCGCGATGAGTCCCCGCGAATCAAGTTGGTCGCGGCGCCCGGCAACGACTTCGCCCGACTCGGCGCGAATCTCGCGAACATACAGCCGCTCGCCGCCGGCGATACCGAGTCCGCGGCGCTGTCCCACGGTGAATCGATGCACGCCGGCGTGATCCGCGAGCCGCTTTCCTTCGCCGTCGATGATCGAGCCGGGGCGCAATTGGGCGCGATCGCTGCGCCGCTCGACAAAGCTTGCGTAGTCGCCGTCAGGCACGAAGCAGATTTCCTGGCTCTCGGGCTTGTCGGCGGTCGCGAGGCCCAACGCGCGCGCGCGTGCGCGAACTTCGGACTTGGTCATCGCACCAAGCGGAAAAATTGTGCGCGACAGTTCGCGCTGGCCGAGCGTGAAAAGAAAGTATGACTGATCCTTGGCGTCGTCGGCCGCGCGCAGCAGATGAAAGCGGCGGTCGGCACCCTGCTCTATTCGCGCATAGTGGCCGGTCGCCACGTAGTCGGCATTCAGCGCGCGCGCTCGGCTCCACAGGCGGTCGAATTTGATCTCGCGATTGCACATCACGCACGGATTCGGCGTGCGCCCGGCGAGATATTCGGAAACGAAGTTATCGACGACGCGTGCGGCGAAGTCGGCGCGCAGATCAATCACGTAAAACGGGAAATCCATGCGTTCGGCGACCCGGCGCGCATCCTCGAAATCGTCATGCGAGCAACAGGTGCCGCGACGCTTGGCGATTGGAGTAGCCGGCTCGGGCGCCAGGCGCATCGCGACCCCGACGACGTCGTAATCCTGCTCGCGCAGAAGCGCCGCGGCGACACTGCTGTCAACTCCGCCCGACATCGCGACCAGCACCCGCGGCTTCATCGCGCGTCCTCCGCAAGCGGCTCGGCGTCGGCGACGCGCCGCCACACCGCCGGGATGATCGTCGCGACCGCGTCGATTTCATCCGCCGTGTTGTTCCATCCGAGGCTGATGCGGAGCGAGCTGCGCGCATCGGCGACGCCGCGGCCCATCGCGCGCAGCACATGCGACGGCTCGACCGCGCCTGCCGCGCACGCCGACCCCATCGAGACTTCGACGCCCTCGAGATCGAGCGCAATCAGCATGCTCTCGCCGAGGACGCCAGGAAACGTGAGGTTGAGCGTATTCGGCAGACGTCCGACAGTTGGGCCGTTCAAGCGAAGGCCCGGAATCGCATCGCGCAGCCGCGTCAACAGCGATGCCGCGAGAGAACCGATTCGATCCGATTCTTCACGCATCGAATTCATCGCAGCTTCGGCCGCAGCGCCAAACGCCACTGCACCAAGCAGATTCGGCGTGCCCGCGCGCATCCCGCTCTCATGCGGTCCGCCAAAAACGATTGGCGCGACGCGCGCAGAGTCGCGGACATACAAGGCGCCAATTCCCGCGGGCGCGCCAAGCTTGTGACCGCTGAGCGTCATCAGATCGCATCCGAGCGTCGCAACATCGACGGGAATTCTAGCCACCGCCTGCGCCGCATCAACATGAAATAGCGCACCCTTCTCGCTGCATGCGGACGCAAGCGGCGCGAGATCCTGGATGGTTCCGACTTCCGAGTTCGCAAGGCCGAGCGTGACGAGCGCCGTCTCGCTATCGAGCGCCGCGAGCACTCGTGCCGGATCGATTCGACCGTCGGAGTCCGGCGCGACGCGCACCACGTCAAAGCCGCGCCGCTCGAGTTCTGCGAGCGGCGCGAGGATTGATGAATGCTCGATTTCAGACGAAATAATTTTGCGGCGACGCGAAGCCGCAGTGATCGCGCCGAAGATTGCGAGATTGTTCGACTCGGTGCCGCCGCTGGTAAATACGATCCGCCGCGGCTCGGCGCCCACGATCGTCGCGACCTGCGCGCGCGCGGCTTCGAGCATCCGGCGCGAGCGCTGGCCCGCGCGATGCACCGACGACGGATTGCCTGCCGCATCTTGCAGCAGGCGGGAAATCGCGGCGGCGGCTTCGGCGCGAAGCGGAGCGCCGGCGTTATGGTCGAGATAAATTGGCATGGACGGTTTTGTTAGTCACCAGTGCGGCGATTAGCTTATCTTACACTGGATGGCGGAAAAAGTGACGCAGACCTCATCATCGAGCGCGAACATAATAGTGATTGGCGCGGGCGTGGTCGGATGCTCGGTTGCATTCCATCTCGCGCGCGCCGGCGCCCGCGTGCACGTGTTCGACAAAGGCGGAATTTGCGCCGGAATGTCGGCACGGTCGGGCGCGCTGGTCAGGATGCATTATACCTTCGCGCCGGAAGCCGAACTGGCGTGGAAGAGTCATCACTACTTCCGCAACTGGAGCGACATCGTCGGCGGGCGATGCGGTTTCGTCGAGACCGGGTTCGCGGTGGTGGTTGACGAGCGCAACGCGACGCGGCTGCGGGCGAATGTCGCGATGCTGCGAGGTGTCGGCGTCGATACTGAAGTTGTGACCGCGGCGGAGCTGCACCGGCGCGAGCCTCACGCGTCGGTGGACGACGTCGCGCTCGCAGCCTTCGAGCCGCACAGCGGCTACGCTGATCCTGTCGCGACAACCGAGTCGCTGGCCGCCGCGGCGAAGCGTTATGGCGCTGAGTTCTCGATCGATACGCCCGTCGCACGAATCGCGAGCCGCGGCGGACACGCATCGGGAGTTGTCGATGCCGTTGGCCGTATCCACGAGGCCGACGCGGTATGCATTGTGGCCGGCCCCTGGACTGACGCATTGCTCGCGCCGCTGAGCGCGAAGATCGGCATCAGGAGCGAGCGCGCGCAGATCGCCTTCTTCAAGCGGCCGTCTCAAATCAAGCACTGCATCTATATAGATACGATTGCGGGCAGCTACTTTCGTCCGCATGGCGACGATCTCACGCTGGCCGGGCTGGGCGGTTGGAAGTCTGAGGCGGAGGCGAATCCCGACGACTTCCGCGAGGCCAACGATGACGACTTCGTCGCCGCGGTGCGCACGCGACTCGCGCGCAGAATCCCCGCGATGGCCGACGCGCCCTACTCGCGCGGCCACGCCGGCATCTACGACGTCAGCCCCGACGCGCGCGCAGTGATGGGCGCGGTACCCACTGTCGAGCGCCTGTTCGTTGCCGCGGGCTTCAGCGGCACGGGATTCAAGACCGCGCCCGCGGTTGGCGCGTCGATGGCAGAGCTGATTCTGACCGGCGCGAGCACGACGGTTGATCTGACGCCGTTCGGCTTCGAGCGAATCCTGCGCGGGCGGATGATCGAGAGTCCGCATGAATACGAGATGGGCGCGGACTTCGGGCACAAGCTGTAGCAGCGTCAAAAGAATCGGGGCAGACATAAAATTGCCATCTTGTTACTATTCCCGCCGTCAACTCCACATCCTCAATTCTAAAGGAGAGCAGTCATGTCCAACCATTTTACCGGCCTCAGTCTCGGCCCGCCGCTCGGCGATCAGCGACTCGACCTGTGCGACCTTTACGCGTTCCAGTCACCGGCGGATTCGTCGCGGACCGCGATCATCCTCAATGCAAATCCAAATGCCGACGCGCTTCACCCCGACGCGATCTATCGCCTCAATATCGACAACGACGGTGATTTGCTGACCGACATCGCCTTTAGCTACGTGTTCTCGAAGCCCCAAAACGGCAAGCAGACCTTCAGCGTATTTCTTGCCAAAGGCGCGGAGTCGCGGTCGGTCGAAGCAGTCGGCAAGAAGATCGTCAGCGATGCGGAAGTGTCGTTCGGGCCCAAGCCCAATATCGTCAAAGCCGGCGAGTACAAGTTCTTCGCCGGCAGCCGCAGCGACGCTTTCTTTTTCGACTTCGATGGGATCAAGGCGCTGTTCGATATCCGCGGCAAACGGAACTTCACCGAACCTCACCTCGCGACCCTCGGCGGCAAGTCGCCGTGGACCGGGGTGGATTCGAATACCCAAGCCAACGTGTTCTCGACGGTGGTCGAGTTGCCGACAAGCGAACTGGGCGCGAAGAGCGCGATACACATCTGGGGACGATGCAGCGTGCGCCAGGACGGCAAGCTGCTGCACGTCGATCGCGCGGGTCATCCCTCAGTCAGCAGCTTCTTCAACACCGACGACACCAAGCTGGAATACAACGCCAGCGAGCCGGTGAACGATCGCAAGCGCTGGGTCGATCAGTTCGTGCATCTGATGGGGCACACGGGCAACTACACGCGCGAAGAGGCGATCGCGGAGATAGACAAAGAGGGCACGCTGCCCGACGTGCTGACCTTCAATCCGTCGAAGCCGGCGAAGTATCCGAACGGTCGCACTTTCCTCGACGACGTGATCGATTATCGGCTCGCGTTCCTGACCAAGAATGAATGTCCGCCGAGCGGGCTGAAGCCGCATAGCGACACTCTCAAGGAGTTCCCGTACATCGGCACGCCGCATCAGAAGAAATAGCGGCTTACGCAATACCAGGTTGGACGCGTATGCGAGGAGCGGTCAAAGCTAAACTTCGTTGGCCTCAGCACTGTCTGCTGCTCCTATTCTTTCTGCAAGGTTGCGCCATACCGGAAACGCAGCTCACACATATCAGAGTGGAAGCCGGCGCATCTCTTGCCGGCTACCATGTTTTCGAGGTGGAAAAAGTTACGAACGATACGGGGAAAACTTTCTCTTTCGACGTCAGCAGCTTTTTCACTGACGAGTTGGAGTCGGCCTTGCGCACAAAGGGCTACGAGATCGCCGAGCCAGGAAAAGCGCCGGCCAAGGCGTTGCGGGTGACGTGCAGCATCGTGTCGTACTCGCCAAGCACAGCCGGGGAGAAGGCCGAAGCGACCGCACTTGGCCTTGTTCCTGGCGGGTTCTACTTCAGGCCCGAAAATATCGCAGTAGTGAAGGCGACCCTCGTTGATCAGCAGACTGGCAAGACGATGGCCGACCTTATCAGCAGCAAATCCCAGACCGAAACCGGTGTTATTCCGCCCATCAGCATCGACTCCGCGGGGCATACCGTTTCGCTCATGTCCGCGGAGAAGCTCGTTTTGAGGTATGCTGCCTGGGGCCTGGCCTCGAAGATCGACGAGACAATCAAGCAGAGTTAGGCCGTATTGGTTTCAGACGAATTGTAGAGATGCGGCCGACCATGCCGACTATCCAGCTAGCCCTTGTTGGCGAGGATGCGATCGGGCGTCTGCGGGTGATGCTCGCTAACCTTGTCTTCGAGGCAGTCCTGGCGCTCCTCGATTTCTTCCATCCGCACGCCGAACTTGTTGAGCTTCTCGATCAGATTGCCCATCGCGCGCGCGACCGGGTCTGGCAGCTTGGCGTGATCGAGTTCCATCACGTCGTGGCGAGGGTTGTCGCCCTCGATCACCTTGCCGGGGATTCCCACCACCGTTGACCACGGCGGACACGACGACACGACCACTGCGCCCGCGCCGATTCTGCTGCCTTCGCCGATTCGCACCGGGCCGATCACCGACGCGCCCGCGCTGACCATCACGTGATCCTCGAGGGTCGGATGGCGCTTCTCTTTTTTGGTGCTGGTGCCGCCGAGCGTAACGCCCTGGTAGATGAGGACGTCGTCGCCGATTTCCGTGGTCTCGCCCATCACGATACCCATGCCGTGATCGATGAACAGGCGGCGGCCGATTTTTGCGCCCGGATGAATTTCGATTCCGGTGATGAAGCGCGCGATCTCACTCACGAAGCGGCCGAGAAACTTGCACTGATGCTCCCAGAGCCAATGTGCGGCGCGGTAGGTCCAGATGGCGTGCAGGCCGGGGTACAAAAGCACCACTTCGATCGTGCTGCGCGCGGCCGGGTCGCGGTCGAAAATCGACTGGATGTCTTCCCTCATTCGGCTCAGAACACCCATGGCACGTACCTCTTCGAGTCGCCGCGCGTCAGGCCTTCGGATGAGCGGCGTGACTGTGATCGGCGGATTTGGCGGACCGCGGACGCGCTCCGTTTTGCTTTTCCAGCGGCCGCCTTAATCCGCGGCTTCAGATTATCCTTGTGCAGCTTGTATTCGACCGAGTCAACCAGCGCCTGCCAGCTCGCCTCGACGACGTTGCTCGAGAGTCCGACCGTGCCCCAGCGGCGCTTGCCGTCGGTCGATTCGATCAGCACGCGGACGCGCGCTTCGGTGCCCGCGCCGTTGTCGAGCACGCGAACTTTGTAATCGACCAACTGCATCGCCTCGAGATTCGGATAGTACGGCAGCAGCGCGGAACGCAGCGCCGAATCGAGCGCGTTGACGGGGCCGTTGCCGATAGCCGAGTTGCGCGTGCGCACGCCGTCGGGGCCTTCGATCACGACCACCGCTTCGCTGAACGGCGCGCGATCCTCATGCCACTTGTCGTCGAACACGCGGAAGCTGACGAAGTTGAAATGTTCTCTGGCGAGGCCGAGCGTGCGCAGCATCAGCAGCTCGAACGACGCGTCGGCGCCGTCGAAGGTGTAGCCGGCGCCTTCGAGGCGCTTGAGCTCGTCGAGCAGCGCGCCGATTTTGTCGTCGCTGGCGGCGTCGATCTCGAGGCCGAACTCCTTGGCCTTGTAAACGATATTGGCGCGGCCCGAGAGCTCTGAGAGCAGCACGCGGCGATCGTTGCCGAGCAGCGCCGGGTCAATATGCTCGTAGGTCGCGGTGTTGCGCTGGATTCCCGACACGTGCAGGCCGCCCTTGTGCGCGAACGCGCTGCGGCCGACGTACGGCTGGCGCGCGAACGGCGTGATATTTGCCAGCTCGTACACCAGCGTCGAGACCTCGCGCATCGTCTTGAGCTTCGCGGGCGGCACGCAATGGTAGCCGAGCTTGAGCTGCAGGTTGGCGACGATCGAAACGAGGTTCGCGTTGCCGCATCGCTCGCCAAAGCCGTTGACGGTGCCCTGCACCTGCGTCGCGCCTGCCTTCACACCGGCCAGCGTGTTGGCGACGGCGACTTCGGAGTCGTTGTGGCAATGAATTCCGATCGGGCAATTCACCGCCGCGCGCGCCGCGGCGACCGCGGCCTCGATTTCATGCGGCAGGCGTCCGCCGTTGGTGTCGCACAAGGCGATTAGCGTGACGCCCGCGTCATCGACGGCTTTCAGGCACGCGAGCGCGTACTCGGGATTGTGAAAATAACCGTCAAAGAAATGCTCGGCGTCGAAAATCGCCTCGTCGAAATTCTTTTTCAGAAACGCGATGGTGTCGTTGAGAATTTCCAGATTTTCGTTGAGCGGGATTCTAAGCGCCTCGCGCACGTGCATGTCCCAGGTCTTGCCGACCACGGTCGCGACCTGGGTGCCCGTCCGCAGCAGCAATTGCAGATTGCGATCGGCCGCGGCGCGCACGCCTGAGCGGCGGGTCGATCCGAATGCCGCGATCTTGGCGTGGCGAATTTTGATTTTCTTGATCTCTTTGAAGAACGCTGCGTCGCGATCGTTCGAGCCCGGCCATCCGCCCTCGATATAATCGAAGCCGAGTTCGTCGAGCCGCTCGGCAATCGTGACCTTGTCCTCGACCGTCAGCGAAACGTCCTCGGACTGGCAGCCGTCGCGCAAGGTAGTGTCGTAAACCTGGATATGTTTTGTATCCGCCATCGGACTCAAACTGACTCCCGCGGCGCGGCGTTCAGGCCGCCGTCGCCGTTGATAAACGCGTCGTGCAACGCACGCATCGCGAGCTCGCCGTATTTGGAATTGACCACGACCGAGACTTTAATCTCCGAGGTCGAAATCATCTCGATATTAATTCGCTCCGCCGCCAGCACCTTGAACATCGTGGACGCGACGCCCGCATGGGTGCGCATGCCGACGCCGACCACCGAGACCTTGGCGACCTGGTCGTTGTGGCGCACGCCGGCGGCGCCGATTTCTTTGGCCGTGCGATCGACGATCTCGAGCGCGCGCTTGAGATCCTCGCGCCCAATCGTGAACGTCATGTCGGTGCGGCCGTCGGCGCTGGCGTTCTGGATAATCATATCGACGACGATTCCCGCGTCGGCGATTGGGCTGAAGATTTTCGCCGCCAGCCCGGGCCGATCCTCGACGCCGGCCACGGTTATCTTGCTTTGATTCTGATCGAGCGTTACGCCCGAGACGAGCACGTCCTCCATCGACTGATCCTCTTGTCCGACCCACGTCCCCTCGACTTCACTGAAACTCGAGCGGACCACGAGCGGCACGTTGTAGCGGCGGGCGAGTTCAACGGAACGGGTTTGCAGGACCTTTGCGCCGAGTCCTGCCATCTCGAGCATCTCATCGTACGAGATTCGCCCGAGCTTTTTTGCCTTGGGGCAGACGTTGGGATCGGCGGTATAGACGCCGTCAACGTCGGTGTAGATTTCGCAGGCGTCGGCTTTGAGCGCGGCTGCGAGCGCGACCGCCGTCAGATCCGACGCGCCGCGGCCGAGCGTCGTGATATCGCCGTCGGGATTGACGCCCTGGTAGCCCGCGACGACCACAATCTTGCCGTCGTCGAGCGAACGCATCACGCGCTCGCATTGCACGGATTTGATCCGCGCGCGGCCGTGATTCGAGTCGGTCGTCAGGTTCATCTGAAATGCGAGAAAAGAAACCGTCGGATGGCCCATCGACTGGAGCCGGATTGCCAGCAACGCGGCCGAGACTTGCTCACCGGTCGCGACCAGCACGTCCGTCTCGCGCGCGTTAGGCGATTCGCTCAGCTCGGAAGCGAGCTTGAACAACCGGTTGGTCTCGCCGGCCATCGCGGAAACGACCACGACGATTCGATTACCACCGTCGCGCGCGCGGACGACGCGATCGGCGACCGCCTTGATCCGGTCAATCGAGCCGACCGAAGTTCCACCGTATTTTTGAACGACCAATCCCATCAAAATGACCCTATCACCCCTGAAAAAAGGGGTAATCGAGTATTATGATCGGAAAAAGCCCCCCAAACCAGCCCCCGCCCGACCGTAACGTTGCCTGCGGCAGGCGGTTAATATGAGTATCGATACAAACTCGGAGACAAGCAGATGCCTTTCATCGATACCAATGAGCTGAAGACGATCGAGCGGCTGCCCGGCTGGAAGGGGAAGTATTTCGATTCGGAAAGCATGACGTTCGGGCACTACGTGTTCGAGGCGGGATCGACGATCCATGAGCACTCGCATGCGAACGAGGAAGTGTGGAACGTCATCGAAGGGCAGCTCGAAGTGACGATTGGCGGCAAGAAGCAAGTCGCGGGGCCGGGCTTTGTGGCGATCGTGCCGCCGGACACGCTGCACTTTGTGCGAGCGATCACCGATGGGCGCGCGATCGTCGTGGACTATCCGCTGCGCCGCGAAATGAGCAAGCAACCTAACCCCTAACCCCTTCCCTCGAGGGAAGGGGAACCGGTCGTGGAGAGTTAGCGGAATCTGCTTATCAAGCGAAGCTGCGTTTCAATTTCGAAATGATTTGCGCGTGGCGCGAATCTATCGCGCTGAGTTCGATTCTCCGCAGATTCGCGCCGGCGTAGCTGATTCGCACCGACAGGTATTCCATGTCGGCGCCGCCGCGCAGGCGCTCGAACCATTCCACCGCCGCGACGCCTTCGGAAAACAGGTACTCGCGCAGACCGAGGTCGTCGAGCGTCGCCTCTTCGAGACGGTACAGATCGATATGATAGAGCGGGAAGCGGCCGTGATGCTCCTGGATCATCGTGAAGGTCGGGCTCAGGATGTCCTCTTCGCGAAGGCTCAGTCCGCGCGCTAGGCCCTTGATGAAGCAAGTTTTGCCCGCGCCGAGATCGCCAATCAGGCCGAGCAGTTCGCCGCCTTCGAGGATCGAGGCGAGCCGCCGTCCCCACGATTTGGTTTCGTGCGGCGAGCGGCTCTCGATCACCATCGTAACCGCGACCGCGCCAGAGTTTGTTGCCGCATTAGTCATCGCTATTAGCCAGTTAGAATATAGCTCAACTACTTCGATAGCGCCTCAAGCGCGCGGGGCTGCGGCGCGCGGGGCCGCGGCCCGCGTAGCTACGGTCTCGGATTGCGGCGGACGCCCAGCGCGAGCCGCGAGACCAGCGTCGGATGCGGGCGCATCGGCGTGGTTGCCAGAAACGGCTGCGCATGGTCCTTCATCAGGCGATCGACGATTGCAGCGTGATTGGGATCGCCGCAGAGGTTGCGGTCCTCGGTCGGGTCCTCGAGCAAATCGAACAGTTGTCCCGGCTCGCAGGTATCTTCGTGAACCACCAGCTTGTAGCGGTCGGCAAGAAACATCGCGAAGCCGAAATTCTCGCTCGGGATGGCGTCGAGATGAGCGGGAGCGCGATTGCCGGCGAGCGCGGGCATCAAAGAATTGGCGGCGCTTTGTTCGATTGCCGCGGCGCCCGCGATCTCGCGAAAAGTCGCAGCCAGATCCATCAGCTGAACCGGCTCGTGAACCGTTCGCGCCGCGACGCCGCGCGGAGGCCGCACGATCATCGGCACGCGCACCGAAGGCTCATAGAAAACCATCTTGGTGATCATCCGATGCTCGCCCATCATCTCGCCGTGGTCGGTCGTATAAACGATCCAGGTATTGTCGAGAATTCCCTTCTCTCGCAGCGCTTCGACGATGCGGCCGAGACCGGTGTCGATAACCGTGACATTCGCGTAGTAGGCGCGGCGCATGCCGGCGATCCCTTCCTCGGTCATCGTCGCCGAGTCGCTGTACGCGAGAAAAGCGTTCAGCATCAGATTGAAAGGGCCGGACGGAGGCACCGCGGGCGGATTGAACGATGCGCGGCCGCGGAATCTCGGCGTGCTCGATATTGCTCGAGCGCTTCGGTTGGCGCGTCCCACGGATCATGCGGACCGGGAAAGCCGACCCACAGGAAAAACGGCTCGCGCCGCGAGTAATCTTCGATCCATTTAGCGGCGCGCGCGCCGTGCCACACGTCGGCGTAATCCTCGAGCGCGAGCGGACAGGGCGCCGCCTGCCATGACGGCGCGCCTTTCGCGTTGCCGACGTGACGCGACCGACCGATGAATTCGCGATAGCGGTCGAGCAAGCCCTTGTCGCGCAGGTAATCGGTATAGACGGTATCGTGCGCGCGGCTCGCGAGCTTGCCGACCGTTTCGATCGGCTCATCGAAGCCGTACGAAACCAGCAGATCGCGCATCGCGGAAACATTTTTCTCCTGAACCTGTCCATGCGGCCACAGATGCATCTTGCCGATTTCGCAGGTGTGATAGCCCGCATCACGAAGCGCTTGCAGAAATGTCGGAGTACCGTCGCCGACCTGCGATCCGTTCTCGAAGACTCCGTGATCGCGGACGTAACGCTCGGTCAGCATCGAGGCGCGCGCGGGCATGCACAACGGTCCCTGGCAATATGCGCGATCGAAACGGACGCCCTCGCCGGCGAGGCGATCCATGTTGGGTGTTTTCACGATCGGGTCGCCGGCGCATCCCATGACGTCATAGCGATGTTGATCGGACATCACGAAAACGATGTTGGGTTGGTCGTTCATGCGCCTAACCTAACATGCGTTAGGGACGACCGGCAAATCGTCATCCGGTTTGCAATGCTTCCAGCGCCGCGGGTAAGTCGTCGATCAGGTCGCCGGCCAGATAGCCGACGCGACCCATCCGCGCCGCGACGCGATCCGCCGCATAGCCGTGGATAAAAACGCCGAGCGCGAGCGCGTCGAGCGGCCGCAGATGCTGTCCGAGCAGCGCTCCGACGATTCCCGACAGCGCGTCGCCCATCCCCGGCGTCGCCATCCCAGGATTACCGGTCGAATTCACATAGATGTCGCCGTCGGGTGATGCGATGACCGAGCGCGCGCCTTTTATCAGCACGATCGCACCGGTGCGCTCCGCCAACGTACGCGCCGCCGAGACGCGGTCGTCGTTGATGATAGCCGGCGTCACACCGAGCAGCCGGCCGGCTTCCCCCGGATGAGGCGTCAGCACGATGGGACCGCGCGCGCTCTTCAAAATTTCGCAGCCGATCGCGGCGAGCACGTTGAGTCCGTCGGCGTCGATCAGCATCGGACGCGCGGGCTCGGACGCGTCCGAAATCAGCCACTCGATGAGCCGCCTGGTGTCGTCGCTTACGCCGATTCCCGGCCCGACGATGAGCGCGTTCTTGCCGTCGAGCAACATCTTCAACGCGTCGGGCGCGTGCGCGCCATCAAAATGGCCGTCGCGATCGGCGATCGGCTCCGTCATCAGCTCGGCCTGCCCTGCCGCGACGATCGGTTGAATCGATTCGGGCATCGCGGCCGTGACCAGTCCCGCGCCCGTCCTCAACGCGGCGCGCGAAGCGAGCAGCACCGCGCCGGACTTGCCGCGAGCGCCGGCGATCACCAGCGGATGCCCATACATGCCCTTGTTGGAAGTCAGCGGCCGCGCGCGAATCAGATGCTGCAAGTCGGCGCGCTCGAGGAAGCGGCCGCGCGGCGCAATCTCGTCGATTGCGCGCGGCGCGAAACCGATATCGATTATTTGCAGCTCGCCGCATTGGCCGGCGCCCGGATACGAGACGTGGCCGAACTTCGCGAACCCGAATGTCACCGTCAACGAAGCGTGGATCGCCGCGCCCATTACGGCGCCGGTGTCCGAGTTCACGCCCGACGCGATATCGACGGCGACCGTCGGCACCGCAAATGAATTTACGATTTCGATCGCGCGGCGCGGCGACCCTTTCACCTCGGCGTTGAGTCCGGTGCCGAAGATTGCGTCGATGACGGCGCTTGGCTTCATCCCGAACGCGGTTTCGAGATTCGACTCTGCGACTGCTTCGATCACCTTGCCGCCGCATTTGCGGAACTCCGCATGCGCGCGCGCCGCATCACCTTTCAAGTCCGCCGTGCGCCCGAGCAGGACCGCGCGCACCGCGAAGCCATCCTGAATGAGCCGTCGTCCCGCGACGAAGCCGTCACCGCCGTTGTTGCCCTTGCCCGCGACGACGAGGACGTCCGTGACGGCAGTGGGAAACCGCTCGACCAGCGCATCGGCAACCGCTTCGCCCGCGCGCGTCATCAGCGAGTACGACGGGATGCCGTGCTTGTCCTGGCTGATGCGATCAAGTTCGCGGCTTTGGCTGGCATTGAGCAGAATCATCGTGATCGACTCTGACCGGAGCGAAGTTAGTTAACCGGCGCGCGGCGGATGCGGACGCTCCGATGTGTCACCACGACAACAGCGCCCGCGAGGTCGTCGAGCTTAAGCCGATCAAGCGCAATCGCGGCAAGCTCCAGGTAGGCGCGGCGGCTCTCCTCCACTGCCCGCAGAAGAATCACACCGGCGTGACTCCCTGCAGGATGCAGTCGCAAATCGGCGAACCCCTTGTCCGCCGTAATCAGCCAGCGTCCCTCATCTTGAACGCGCGCCCAGAGATCATCGTCGGGAGCTCCCTGCCAACCCCGCCCCACAACAGTCGTCGCGTCGTAACCTCGATCAGCCACCAAATCGGCGACCTGCCGCGGGAGATCCTCGTCGATCTTGACCCGCGCGATCACCGGCCATTGGTTCGAGGCAGGGGAACGAAGTCAGCGTTGTTCACGGCTTCGGCCGCAAATTTCAGCGCGGCCTTGATATCGTCGCCGGTCAGTTGCGGCCATGCGTCGATGATCTGCCGGGGCGTGTCGCCGTCGGCGATGCTGGCCACGATCACACTCACTGGCACGCGCGTGCCCTTGATGCACGGCTCGCCGTGATGGATTGCCGGCTCGATGGCGATTCTCTCTCTCCAGTTCGCCTTCATCTCGAATCTCGACCGTTAGTGTAACACCATGTGCGCTACCGGTGAATGAGCGGTGTCGCTCTGGTAGCCTTTGCTGGAATGATTCAGCTCAGCGTCAACGTCAACAAGATTGCAACGCTTCGCAATGCGCGCGGGGGAAGTATTCCCAACGTGGTCGAGGCGGCGCGCACCTGCATCAATGCGGGATGTCACGGCATCACGGTCCATCCGCGACCCGACGCGCGGCACATCACGTTTCAGGACGTGTTCGATCTCGCCGCGATGATGACGGTCGAGTTCAATATCGAAGGCTACCCGACTGCGGAGTTTACCGATCTCGTCCTGCGCGTGCGGCCGACGCAGGTGACGCTCGTGCCCGACCCGCCGGGAGTGCTGACCTCGAACGCGGGATGGAACCTGACTGGTGGCGCGGCGGATTGGCTCGGCGACCTGCTCGCGCGGTTTCGGGACGCCGGCATTCGTACCAGTCTTTTCCTCGATGCTGACGCCGCGCAGATCAAACGCGCGCAAAAACTCGGCGCGGATCGAATTGAGCTATACACCGGACCGTATGCGCATGCGTTCGGCACGCCCGCCGGCAAAACGATTCTCGCCGCGCATCGCGAAGCCGCGCGCCTCGCGCGAAAACTCGGCCTTGGGGTGAACGCCGGCCACGATCTCGATCTCAACAACATTCCTGCCTATGTGAAAACGGTCAAAGGCTTGCAAGAAGTCTCGATCGGCCACGCGCTGATTTCGGATGCGCTCTACATGGGCCTGACCCGCACGGTGAAGGCGTACCTGAAGGCGCTCGGCTCGAAGCCGCTGAAGGTGAAGCGAAAATAAGGATCAGAGAGCGCCGGCGTACTTCTGGATCGCGGCGCCGATTTCCTGGGCGAGCGTTTTGATTTGGGCGCCGTCTTCGCCTTCGACCATTACGCGCGCGAGCATTTCGGTGCCGGAATAGCGCACCAGCAGGCGTCCGGTGCCGGCGAGGCGTTTTTCGGCGTCGGCGATCATTCGCTGAACGTCGGGCATCTCGGTCAACGGCGTGCGATTTTTCACGCGCACGTTTTCGAGCACCTGCGGTACACGGCGCATCGCGCGCAACTCGCCGAGCGTGCGCCCGCTCTCGGCCAGGTGCGCGAGCACCAGCAGCGCGCTGATGAGGCCGTCGCCGGTGGTCGAATGGTCCATGAAAATCACGTGGCCCGACTGCTCGCCGCCAAGGTTGTACGAGTTCAATCGCATCTCGCGCGCGACCGCCGGGTCGCCGACCTCGGTGCGAATCAGTCGCACGCCGGCGTCGCGCAGCGCGAGTTCGAGTCCGAAGTTGCTCATCACGGTGGCGACGACTGCGTTGCCGCTGAGCCGGCCTTCGGCGGCGAGCTTGCGCCCGAGCAGCGCCATCACGTCGTCGCCGTCCCAGACTTCGCCGCGCTCGTCGATCAGCATCACGCGATCGCCGTCGCCGTCGAGCGCGATGCCGACGTGACAGTGCTCGCGCAGAACAGTTTGGCGAATCGCGTCGAGATGCATCGCGCCGCAATTCAGATTGATGTTCTTGCCGTCGGGATCGACGCCGATCGCAACGACCTCGGCGCCAAGTTCCTCGAGCGCTTCGGGACCGACCTTGTAGGCGGCGCCGTTGGCGCAATCGATTGCGACCTTCAGGCCGTCGAATTCGACCGATCGCGGCAGGCATGACTTGAGGAATACGAGGTAGCGGCCAAGCGCGTCGTCGATTCGGGTCGCCTTGCCGATATCGTCGGGGCGGGCGCGATTCTTCGAGATTTCGGCCTCGTCGAACACCAGCGCTTCAATTCGGCGCTCGGTTTCGTCGTCGAGCTTGAATCCTTCGCGCGAGAAAAACTTGATGCCGTTGTCCTGAAAGGGATTGTGCGAGGCTGAAATCACCACGCCGGCGTCGGCGCGCATGCTGCGGGTCAGGAACGCGATCGCGGGCGTCGGCAGCGGACCCACCAGCCACACGTCAACGCCCATCGAGCAGATGCCCGACTCGATCGCGGTTTCGAGCATGTAGCCCGACAGCCGCGTGTCCTTGCCAATAAGAATCTTGCGATGACGCCCCGATGAATTGCGGAACACGTGCGCGAGTGCGCGGCCCAGCTTGAGCGCGGTCTCCGAAGTGATCGGCTCGACGTTGGCGACGCCGCGGACGCCGTCGGTACCGAACAGTTTACGATGGGTGCTCATCGGCAGTCGTCAGCTTCTCGTGATACATCCGGAGTTTAACCTTGTCGGGCGACGAGCGCACCAACTGCATCCCGTCGGGCACCGTCACCTGCAACGGCAATTCATGCGATCCGGGCGCGAGACCGTTGGCGTCAACGTAGGCCAACCCTTTGGGCGCGAGGCCCGCCAGCTTGACCGCCGGTCCACGAATCGTCAGCGTCGCCTGCTTCGGTTCGACGCGGTACTTGAAATCACTGTCCTTGACCTCGACGTCCACCGCGCGAAACTCGCGGTCGGCGATCGCCTCGGCGACATTGACCCGCACATCGACGTGTCCGGTGGACAGACCCAGCGACGGATCGGACGGTACGATCTCGACTGTACGACTGGTCTGCGCCGTGAGCCCCTTCAGATCGAACGGCTCGGTGTTGACCGACGTAAGCGGCGCCACGTAGCGGCTGGGACCGACGACGGTGACGCTCGGCGGGTTGATATCAACCGACGAAATCGTGTAGCCCGACGCGACCCGGTTCTCGACCGCCAGATGCACCGGCACGTCGCGGGTAACCATGCGATCGATATCGAGCGACAAGGAATCGGGCGAGATGCTGGTGACCGCGGTGTTTCGTCCGACGTTGAACATCGCCGGATAAATCTTGTACTCCGACTGGCCGGCGGCGATGTTGCGCAGATCGATCTTGAGCGTGAGGCGCTCGGGATCGAGCAGCGAGAGCAGCGTGCGCGGACCGGTGACTTCGATTTTCACCCGCACCGGCGGATGGTTGACGATCACCATCCCCTGCGGCAGCGACGCGTAACTGATTGGAACGGTGAGCGACTCGACCGAGCCGCGCTCACCGGCGTTGACGAAGATCCAGAGTCCGATCGCGAGCGCCACCGACAGGACGCGCAGTCCCATATTGCTGCCGCGCAAGCGGCGCGAGGTGCTTGTCGCGGAGAAATATTTGAAATCGCCCAACCTCATCGTCCGTCGCTCTTCCGCTTCGCCGCTCCTAGCCCGGCAGCTTCCTCAGCGTCGATAATACTTCGGCCGGTTCCAATCCACGGCTGAGCACGCCGCCGCGCGCAAGAGAAATAGTCCCGCTCTCTTCGGATACCACCAGCACCACCGCGTCGCTGTCCTCGCTGAGCCCAATCGCCGCGCGATGACGCGTGCCGAGCGACAGGCTGACGTTGGGATTCTGCGACAGCGGCAACAGGCACGCGGCCGCGAGTATCCGATCTCCGTTTATTATCACGGCGCCATCATGCAGCGGGGAGCCGTTCATGAAAATCGTTTCGAGCAGTTCCGGCGAGACCTTGCCCTCGACGATTCGACCGCTCTCGACGAACTCGCCCAGACCGTCCTCCTGTTCGATCACTATCAGCGCACCGACCCGTCGGGTCGAGCACCATGCGGCAGCGGTCGCGATTTCCTCCGCGGGGGTGAGCGCGGTGGCGCTGCGGCCGAGGAAGGATTGCGCACCGACCCGGGTCAGCGCGCGGCGGATATCCGCCTGGAAGATCACCACTAAAATCACGAACAACGAGCTAAGAAAATTGTTCAGCAGCCAGTTGAGCGTGAACAGTCCGAGCACCTGCGACGCGACGAACGCGCCGCCGACGATCACCAGCCCCAGCACCATCTGCATCGTGCGCGTGCCGCGAATCAAAAGCGCGACCCGATAGATCACGTACGCCACGATCAGAACGTCAAGCACGTCCTGCCATCGCGGCTGCGGTATCATTGGGATGTAGTTATGCATTGCGCTTGAACCGTTGATCGCGACCCGTCATTGCCGCTGCCATCCGCACCGCGGCGACCGCGGCGCCGACGTCATGCACACGCACCAGCGACGCGCCCGCCGCAATCGCAAGCGCGTTCGCTGCCGCGGTCCCGTACTCCAGCTCCTGCCCGCCGGCGCCGGAGATTCGCGCCACGAAAGTCTTGCGCGACGCCCCTACCAATACGGGATAGCCGAGCGCACAGAGGTCGGGCAAGGCGGCCAGCAGTTTCAGATTATGCTGCGCGGTCTTGGCGAACCCTAGTCCCGGATCGACGATGATTCGCGAGCGCGCGACTCCCGACTCGACCGCGAACCGTGCGCGCGCGTCCAGATATCTGACGACCTCGCGCACCACGTCGCGGTAGCGCGCGAACTTGCGATGGTTCGCGGGACCGCCGCGCATATGCATCAGCACTACGGCGCACTTCGTCCGCGCCGCCAGCGGCGCCATCGCGCGGTCGTGTTCGAGACTCGTGATGTCGTTGATTATCGCCGCGCCCGACTCGAGCGCGACGCGCGCGACTTGCGCCCGCCGCGTGTCGATCGAGATTGGCACGCGCAGGCGCTTGCCCAATCGCGCGAGCACCGGCGTCACGCGCGCGAGCTCGACTTCGATTGGCACTTCCACCGCGCCGACTGGCCGCGAGGACTCTCCACCAACGTCGATCACGTCGGCGCCGGCGGCTTCCATCGCGAGCGCGTGCTCGACGGCGCGGTCGGCGTCCAGGTATCTGCCACCGTCGGAGAACGAGTCGGGCGTGACGTTGAGCACGCCCATCACGGCGGGAAATTTGATTACGCGGCCGTCGGCCAGCTTGAAACTTGAAAACGACGATCGCGGTGTCCGTCTATAACCACCGCGATCATTGGATGAGGATTTGGATTGAATCGGCGAGCGTCGCATCGCACCTGCCCCACTTACCCGCACCCCTCACCCGCGCGGAATCGAATCGCGCTTGCGAATGAGACCGCCCGGAGCGCCGCGACGCGCGCGCGACGACTAAACGAGAACCGGCTTCGGCGGCAGTCCCGGCACCGGGCTTTCGTCTTCGACGCGCTTTTCCTTGCCGGTATCCGGACCAGGACGCGGCGGAAAATCGTTGCGCACCGCGGCCGGCGACGGCGGCAGCGGACGCCCTTCGCGGAACGCCGTCACCATCGCTTCGACTTCGCTGCCGTCGAGCACTTCCTTCTCGAGCAGCCGCGCCGCGATCGCATGCAGCAGCACCAGGTGATCCGACAAAAGCTGGCGCGCCTTATGATATGAGTCGTCAATTATCTTGCGCACTTCGCGATCGATCTCGAGCGCCGTCTGCTCCGAGTAATCCTTATGATGCGAAATGTCGCGGCCCAGAAATATCTGTTCCTCGCGCCGCCCGAACGTCATCGGACCGAGTTCCTTGCTCATGCCCCATTCGCAGACCATCTTGCGCGCGAGCTCGGTCGCTTTTTCAATGTCGTTGCCCGCGCCGGTTGTCATCTGGCCGAACACGAGTTCCTCCGCCGTGCGTCCGCCGAACATCACTGCCAACCGCGTCACCAGGTAGTCGCGCGGATAGGTGTAGCGATCGTCCATCGGCAATTGCTGGGTGACGCCGAGCGCCATCCCGCGCGGAATGATCGTAACTTTGTGAACCGGGTCCGCGCCGGGCTGCAGCATCGCGACCAGCGCGTGCCCGCCCTCGTGGTAGGCGATTATCTTGCGCTCCGAGCCCGACATCACCATCGAGCGCCGTTCCGCGCCCATCATGACTTTGTCTTTGGCCAGCTCAAAGTCCGACATCTCGACCTTGTCCTTGTTGCGGCGCGCCGCGAGCAGCGCCGCCTCGTTGACAAGGTTTTCGAGGTCGGCGCCCGCAAAGCCCGGCGTCGAACGCGCGAGCTTGGAACCATCGACGTCGTCGGACAGCGGCACTTTGCGCGTATGAACTTTTAGAATGCCCTCGCGTCCCTTCACATCGGGCAGCGGCACCACCACGCGCCGGTCGAATCGGCCCGGGCGCAGCAGCGCGGGATCGAGCACGTCGGGACGATTGGTCGCCGCGACCAGGATCACGCCTTCGTTGGCCTCGAACCCGTCCATCTCGACCAGCAACTGGTTGAGTGTCTGCTCGCGCTCATCATGACCGCCGCCGAGGCCGGCTCCGCGATGACGCCCGACGGCATCGATCTCATCTATAAAGATGATGCACGGTGCGTGCTTCTTGCCCTGCACGAACAAATCGCGGACGCGCGACGCGCCGACGCCTACGAACATCTCGACGAAGTCCGATCCTGAAATCGAGAAGAACGGCACCCCCGCTTCGCCCGCAATCGCGCGCGCGAGCAGCGTCTTGCCAGTACCCGGCGCCCCGACCAGCAGCACGCCCTTGGGGATTCGCCCGCCCAGGCGCGTGAAGCGCTTGGGGTCGCGCAAAAATTGAATTATCTCTTCGAGCTCGTCCTTCGCCTCGTCGATTCCCGCGACGTCGCCGAACGTCACCTTGTGCGTATTCTCAGTCAGCAGCTTCGCGCGGCTCTTGCCGAACGACATCGCCTTGCCGCCGCCGATCTGCATCTGGCGCATGAAGAAAATCCATACCGCCGCCAGCACCAGGAATGGGAGCCATTGAACCAGCGCCACCATCCACCACGGATCGCCCTCGGCCGGCTTGGCCGCGATCTCGACGCCCTTGTCGCGCAGCGTCTTGACCAGGTCGGGATAGGTGGGTGCGTCAACCTTGAAGAGGTCACCGTTCGTGGCCTCGCCCTTGATGATGTCGCCCTGGATCGTCGCCTTCTTAACCTGGCCCTTATCAACCTGGTTGAGGAAGTCCGAGAACATTATTTCGGGTTCTTTGGGTTGCTGCCTGCTGAAGATGTTGAATAGCAGCAGGAACATAAGTCCCAGCACTAGCCATAGCGCAATACTGCGTGAAAACTGGTTCATGCTATTAAAAAAGTATCACGCAGGTTAATGCGCACGCAACGTGGTATGCGCTAAGCGGAGATTGCAGACGCCTCAACGCGCAGTACGGTTTCGGTGGCGTTGGTGGCGAGCGCGCAGTCGGCGCGTGCGAGTCCGGGCAGCCAGGCGATCGCGTCACCGAGCGTGACCACCGGAAAGCGCTCGCGCGACGCGCGCGGCAGCTTGCGATCGACGAACACGTCGTGAACCTTGCGCGTGCCATGCATACCGACGGGATGAATCCGGTCGCCCTTGCGAAAACTGCGCGCGACCAGGCCGGCGTCAGCAATTTTTGCGGCGTCGAACATCGCGACTGACAGAGTGTCCGGCATCGTGGCGTCGGCAGCAGGAATTGTCGAAGCCTCGAACTTGAAGCCCGCCGCCTCGACGATTGTGATTCCGTCGGGCGCAATCGCCACCGAAAAATCCGCGCTGACCGGCCTTGCGCTCGCGCGCATCCAGCAAACGAAGGAGATTGTACTCGCGCGCGGCGCGCCAGCCGCCGGGAAGATCGATCGAGTCGCTCGGACCGCCGTCGAGCATAAGATGAAGCACGCTCTCGACATGCGCGCGCGAGATTTTGCGCAGCGATCCCATCCGCTCGGCAAGAAACAGGCGAATCACGACCGCCTGCACCGCGCGATTCTACGGCGCCGAAGCCCGACACGTCGAGCGCATCGCCGCCGATACGCATCGCGTCCAGCTCGCGCGCGGCAATCGCGCCGACCAGCTCGTCGAGCGAGCGCATCTCGCTTGCCAATTCGACCAGGCGCCCGCTGAAACCCGGCGCATAGTCGCGCTCGAGCATCGGAAGCAGATCGGCGCGAATCCGGTTGCGCAGAATGTCGCGCGACGCGTTGGATGAATCCTCGACGAACGGAATCGCGCGCCCATCGAGATATTCGCGAATCTCGGCGCGCGACAACGACAGCATCGGCCGAATCAAGCGTCCCGGCCCGCGCTCGGCCATCGCCGCCATCCCCGCCGCACCGGCGCCGCGCATAAGACGCATCAGCACAGTCTCAGCCTGGTCGTCGCGATGGTGCCCCAGCGCCACGAAATCGGCCTGAACCTGATCCGCAACGCGCAGCAGGAACTCGCGCCGAGCATCGCGCGCCCGCTCTTCGAGGTTGGCAACAGTCGCCAGACCGTCGGCGCGCTCGACGATCAGCTCGATACCGAGTCGCGCGCACATCGCACGGACAAACGCTTCGTCGCGATCCGACTCAGCCGCGCGAATCCGATGGTTCAAATGCGCGGCCGTAATTCGTAGCCTTAAGCGCTCGCGCAACTCGACGAGCACAGCTGTAAGCGCGACCGAATCAGCGCCACCCGAGAGCCCGATCAGCAGGGATGAGCCGGGACGAACCCCGACGCGCAAAAGCGCAGCTTCGATCGCGCCGACGAGTTTCTTTTGAGCGTCCGGAACCATTTCTACGAGGTTACTCTTACACCTCGCCCCTCGGGAGAGGTCGGCGCGCGTCTCGCGCGACGGGTGAGGGTGCGCGCTCAATCTTATTGATAGCCGCAAGTATCTCAGCCAACACAAATTCCGAGCCGGTCAACACCTGCTCATTCCAAAACCGCAGAACCCGGAACCCTTCTGCGGCCAGAAACCGACTCCTCAGTGCGTCCGCCGCTGCTTGCTCCACGTGCTGGCCGCCGTCCAATTCAATAATCAGTCGATGTTCGTGACAGCAAAAGTCCGCGATATAGTTTCCTATCGGCAACTGGCGCCTGAACTTGACGCCCGCAAGGGCTCGATTCCTGAGAATCCTCCAGAGCTTGCGCTCAGCATCAGTCATTTCGCGCCGCATCCGGCGTGCGCGATCGAGAATTATAGGATCGGTCGGCGCTTTCGTCCGCATCATTCCAACTATACCTCTCCCGCCGAGAGAGGTCTCGCTTCGGGCGCGGGTGAGCCTGCCCGCATTGCGTTCGATGCCAGCGCCCTCACCCGTCCGACGACATGAATATCGTCGGACGACCTCTCCCGGTTTGCGCCCGGCGACAATGTCGCCAGCCGCGGGAGAGGCAATTCCGGCCGCGACGCGTGAGCCGTAGAGTCTTCATCAATTTCCAGCGGCTCATTTCTGTATGCGCCGCAAGCGCGGTGGGTCGGGGAGCACAGTGCCGTCGGCGCGGGTTGCGATTTCGATGAAGCGGCGCAACTCGATGCGCAACTCGCCGACTGCGAGGCCCATGTGCTCGTGCGGAATCTTATCGAGCTTGGCCGACGCTTTCTCGTACAGCGAGCGCGCGCCTTCGAGGTTTCCGCGCTGCGCGTGCAGGATGGCGACGGCGGCCTGGATGAGTCCCTGGTAGAAGAGTTTCAGCTCGCCGTCGGAGCGCTTCCAGATTTCCTCCCACGCTTCGTGGCATTCGAAGAAACGCCCCTCGTTGAAGAGCTCGATCCCCTGTTCGTAGAAATCTGAATGCGCGGGCGTCACACGATTTGGTATTCGGACGCGAACACAACCGGAAAAGGTACAGTGAGGAATTTCGGCTCGTCGATCTTCACCGCGCGATATTCATCGGTGGCGCCGGAGGCGCGGACCGCATCGAAATCGTCGATCCACACCTCTGCGACGCCGTCGTAACGCGGCGTACTGCCGTCGGCATAGCCGGACGGCCGCACATGGCATTGCACGTAGCGGCGTGCCTGAGGAATTTTCGCGGCCAGCGGTCCGTGATTCGTTCGCCAATATGATTGGAATGACGCCACGTCCATACCGCGCTTGCGACTGAGCAGCGATAGAACCTTGACCGCGTCTATCGGCGGCGCGCCTTCCTTCTGGACGATCTCGTCGGTGATGATTGATCCTGCTTTGGACGTATCGATAAACACCGCGTCGTCAGTGACCGCGGCGCGAAGCCGCGACGAGTCGGCGATCCTTCGAATAGTCTCTTCATCGTCGAACCACGCCTCGGAAATGCCGTCGCAATGCGGCTCGTGATTGTTTCGATACGACGATGGCAGCGCGATCGACGCCGTGTACCTTCGCACCTCAGGTATTGCCCGAATCACCGCGGCATGTTGATTCAGCCAGTACTCGCGGAAGCGCTCTACGCTCAGCCCCGGCCTGCGCTTGAAAAAGTTGAAGGTCTTGACCATGTCACGCAGCTACTGCCTGGTTGTGCCGGGCTCCAACTCGACGCCGACCGGGACCAGCACGCGCACGACCATGTTGTAGAAGGCGACGTTCTGCACCAGTTCCATCAGGCGGCGCGTGTCGAGAAACGTCTTCAGCGCGTTCCAGGTCGCGTCGGTGACGCGGATGTTGTTGGTCGCTTCGACGGTGTAGCGGATCACGGCGCGCTCGTGGTCGCTGAAGGCCGGAGAATTCTCCCAATCGGCGAGCGCTTCGAGCTGCGCGCGCGAGACGCCGACGCGGCGCGCGATATTCCAGTGATGCACGAACTCGTATTGCGCGTCCGTCAAACGTCCGACCGTGCAAATCGCGAGTTCGCGAAGCTTCGGGTCGAGCGCGGTCTTGTTGCGCAGCTCGCTGCCTATCTGGCAGAAGCGGCGCAGCAGGTTGGGCGTGTGCGCCAGTGCCTTGAAGATGTTGCCGACGGTGCCACCGCGCTCGGCGGCGAGATTGTCGAAGATCACGCGGTCGGCTTCGGGAAGGTCCTCGCGATTCAGGTACGGTACGCGCGCCGCCATGTGTGCACCTCGTATTTTTCCTCTCCCTGTGAGGGATAGGATTAAAGTGAGGGTCCTAATACAGCGCGCTGTTCCGCGCGCGATTCAGGATTCTGCCTCTGCTGAATTCTCTCTCACGCGAACAACATCTCGGACATTGCGCCGCCCGGCGGGATCATCGGCATCACGGCTTCTTCCTTCGGGATCACGACGTCGATCAGCACCGGGCCCGGAGTTGCGAATGCTTCTTTCATCGTCGCGACCAGGTCTTTCGCTTTTTCGATTCGGAAGCCGCGCGCGCCGTAGGCGTCGGCCAGCTTGACGAAGTTCGGCACCGACATCGCCGAGTAGGAATAGCGTTCGGCGTAGAACTTTTCCTGCCATTGGCGAACCATTCCGAGAAAGTAGTTATTCAGAATGATTACTTTGATATCCACGTTATACTGAACCGCAGTACCCAGTTCCTGGATATTCATCTGGATAGAACCGTCGCCACTGACGACTACGACTTTCTTGTCGGGGGCGGCGAAGGTCGCGCCGATTCCCGCCGGCAATCCGTAGCCCATGGTACCCAGCCCGCCCGAAGTCAGCCATGAACGCGGATGCTCGAACGGGAACATCTGCGCGACCCACATCTGATGCTGTCCGACGTCAGTGGCTACTATGCAGTCGCCCTTGGTGATGTTGTTCATCTCGGCGATCACGTCGAGCGGAGAGACGCTCTCGCCGCGATGACCGTTCTCGTAGAGCGGTTTCTCCTTCTGCCACTGGAGGATCTGCTGATGCCACCTGGTCCAGTCGGCGCGGCGCTTGCCGATACTCTCGCGGCCCTTGATGGTCGTGAGCATGTCGGTGAGCACTGACTTGATGTCGCCGACAATAGGTATATCGACCTTGACGTTCTTCGATATCGACGACGGGTCGATGTCGATATGGATAATCGTCTCGGCCTTCGGCGCGAACTGGGAAATCTTGCCGGTGACGCGATCGTCGAAACGGGCGCCGACGGCGATTAGGCAGTCGGTGTTGCAGACCGCGGTGTTGGTACCGTACGAACCATGCATCCCGAGCATCCCGAGCCGTAGTGAGTCGGAGGCCGGGTACGATCCCAGTCCCATCAGCGTCTCGGTAACTGGAATACCCAGTCCTTTAACCAGTTCGCGCAATTCGGGCGCCGCGCCCGACCATTGCACGCCGCCGCCGACGTAGAACAGCGGCGTCGAACTTCTCTCGATCGCTTCGATCGCGCGTTCGATCTGCCGCGGATTGCCGCGAATCGTCGGCTTGTAGCCGCGCAGCTCGACTTTTTCAGAAAGGTGAAACGCATGTTCGGCTTGCTGCACATCTTTCGGCAAATCGACGACGACCGGGCCCGGACGACCGCTGCCGGCGATGTAAAACGCTTCCTTGATGATGCGCGAAATATCCTTGACGTTCTTGACCAGGAAATTGTGCTTGGTGCACGGGCGCGTGATGCCGACGAAGTCCGCTTCCTGGAAAGCGTCGTTGCCAATCATCGTGGTCGGAACCTGCCCCGACAGCACGACCATCGGAGTCGAGTCCATGTAAGCGTCGGCGATGCCGGTGACGGTATTGGTCGCGCCGGGGCCCGAGGTGACCAGCACGACGCCGGGGCGTCCGCTGACGCGTGCATAGCCTTCGGCCATGTGGGTCGCACCCTGCTCGTGGCGCACGAGGACGTGCTTGATCTTTGAGTCGAGCAGCGCGTCGTAAGTGGGCAGGATGGCGCCGCCGGGATAGCCGAAGATTACATCGACGCCTTCGGCGATCAGGCTTTCGATAACGATTTGTGCTCCCGTAAGTTTTTTCATTTACCCGATTTTGTGCCGCTTTTTCAGTGATTTGAGCCTATAAAGGTACACCACGCGCGGATAGCGGCACAACTTGCCCTTGGTGCGAGAAGGCCGGTGCTCCATCCTTGCGATTCCGGTACGCTCGCTAGCGTGAAACTTCGCACCCTCGAACGCACGCAAATTGTGCCGCGGCCGATTGCCGAGACCTTCAAATTTTTTTCCGATCCGCACAATCTCCAGCGGCTGACGCCGGCGTTTCTGAATTTCAAGTTTCTCGCGTCGCCGCCCGCAGTCATGCATCCGGGAACCGCCATCGACTACCAGATTCGGCTGTATGGCGTGCCGGTGCATTGGCGTACGCGGATCGAAATCGTCGAGGCGCCAAAGAAGTTTGTCGATGTGCAGGAGAAAGGGCCGTACGCGTTGTGGCGGCATAGCCATACCTTCAAGGACGTTGGCGGGAGCACGACCGAGATGAAGGATCGCGTCGAGTATGCGATGCCGCTGGGCCTGCTCGGCGAAGTTGCGTATCACCTGTTCGTGGCGCGCAGCCTCGCGCAGATTTTTGAATTCCGCGAGCGCAAGCTCGCCGAGATTATGGCGAGTTAGCCGGCAGACGTCGCAATCGGTGCCACCAGCCTAATAGTGCTGAGCGGGGGCGAAGGGGCCGCCGCCAGGCTCCGTGCCCATAACTTCGTAGGTTTGATTGTTGCCGGAGAACATGCCGCGCACGGTCAAGGTTTCGCCCGGCTGCATTTTCGCGAACGTGTCCTCGCCGATGCCAGTGACGTTGAAGTTCGGCGTGTACTGTCTGACCAACTGCCAGATGTCGGGCCAGTGGATGACGCCCCTGGGGTCATCGACGTAGGCGTCGTTGAGCACGAACTTGTAGGTCTTGCCGCCGACCCCCATCGTAACCACCTGCTTGTTGCCGAAGATCTCGCCGGGCGCGGGCTTGGTGATGACCATGGTGGTGGTGAGCGGAATCATCATCGGCCGCATCTGCGCGTCAGCGCGGGTGGCGATAGCTGCGATCGAAGGAAGCGCGATCGCGAAAATGGCGAGCGTGGAAATTATCTTTTTCATGCGAGTGATCCTGCCCCTCAATCCTGAATCATAGAGAGCGCACCGATAAACGATCAAGCGAGAGCTTTTCGTGGCGAGCCTAACTAGTGTAAGGTGGCCGCGACGCGCCCGGCCGGCGCCGGTGCTTCATAAGGGAGTTTCATGCGAATGTCACAATATCGAATCGCGGTTGGAGCCTTGTTAGCGGCAGTTCTGTGCGCCTTGGCGCCCGCCCAAGCCGCGGTGAAACCCGGCGATGTGATCACCAAGGACAATGCGGACAAGGTAATCGAGCTGCTCAGCCCCGGCAATTACATCTTGGTGCAAGAGGGCATGCAGCTCAGGATCGTGCCGAGCGACAAGCTCGAGTGGCCGCCGCCGTTCAGAACCGCGACCGAAAAGTATTCGCCGCAGGTGCAACTGCTGCCCGACGGCACGCTCAAGGGCTACGTTGCCGGGCTGCCGTTTCCGCTGCTCGACCCGAACGATCCGCAGATGGCGACCAAGGTGATGTGGAATTTCAGCTTTCGGCCGCTCTACAGCGACGATATCGACATGCGCTTTCCCGAGGTTGCCAGCTTCGACAAGCACGCCACCGGCTCGCCGCTGAGCTTCTATTCGGTCGGGCACTTCGCGTTCTACAACAACATCGGCCGCATCGAAGTGCCGCCGATTCCGACCGATTCCGACGGCGCCGCCAGCGGCATTCGCTATCGCTTCGGCTTCTATCCGTTCCTGGAGCCGTCGTCGTTGCGCGGCTACGGGATGGTGCGACAGCGGCACATCGATCCCAAAATCGAGGACAACGTCTGGGTGTACAATCCGGCGACGCGCAAGCTGCGGCGTGAGTCGGCCGACGTGCTGTCCGACAGTATCGGGGCGTTGCCCGGATTCGGCGGGGGCGGCGGCGGGGGCGGCTCGATGGGCGGCGGCGGCGGCGGAATGGGCGGAAGCGGAGGCGGGAGCGCCTACGCGAACACGCTCGACCCGGATTCGTATTTCGGTTTCGCGGCCAAAATAGAAGACTTCAACTACCGGTACCTGGGCGAGAAGGACATGCTCGCGTCGGTGCATGCTGTGCATTCGCCGGAGGTGCAATGCCCGTTCGACGGCGGCAAGACAATCTGTCCGGAAGACTGGGAGATGCGTCATCTGTACGTGATCGAGGCGGTCGGAAAGCCGGGCCGCGACATGACGATCCCCAAGCGAATCTTCTACATCGATTCAGAAGGATGGTTCATCACGGCCTCGGATCAGTACGATCGCCAGGGCAAGCTGTGGAAGACGCTCGCGACTTTCAACACTTATCGCGATCGGCCGGTGCCCGATGCAAGGATTGCCATCTATCCGTACAAGCGGATTTTCCAGTTAGGCCTGGTGGACGAGGATCTCGACACCGGCTACAGCTCGGTCGTCTATATGCCCGGACCGACCGCGCCCGATCGCGAATGCTGGTATATCGACATGGGCACCGTGGATAACTCCTTCTTCGCGCCGCAAGCGCTCGAGCGGGAGGGCCACTGAGCGCGAGCGTGCGCGGCTAGAGCTGCAGGATGAAGCGGATGTCGCCGAGGCGCAGGTGGCTGCCCGCGCTCAGGAAGGCAGAACCGCGGATCTGGCGGTCGTCAACGTAGCTGCCGTTAGTCGAGTTCAGATCCATCAGCTCAAAGCCGCCATCGCGGCGCATCAGGCGCGCGTGCTGACGCGAGACGCTGGCGTGCGGAATTACGACGTCGTTGTCCTCGCCGCGGCCAATCGAGATTTCGTCCTTCATCAGCGAGTACTCGGCCGGCACCGAATCGATTCGATCGACCGCGACCAGCCGCGCGCCCTGCGTGCTCCCCGCGCCGCGAGGCGCGGTTACCGGTGATGGCGGCGGCCGCATTGGAGCGCGCTGCGCCGTGCGGACTGCCTGCGACGGCGCCGCGTACGGCATCCGTAGCGAGGGTGCGCCTTGCGCCTCGACAATCGCCTTGAGTTCGTCGGCCGGCAGACCGAACCTCATTCGCGATAGGCCGAACAGCCCCATGATCGCGATCAGCGGCACCGCGGCGTTCCACCAATTGAACGAAATTTGCTTGAGCCCCGTGCCGGTTGCGTTGCCGCCGAGCGTACCTTCGTCCGCGGGCACGTTAATCGCGGCGCCGCCGAGGCCGCGCACCTGGTACGCAGTGTCAGCTTCGCCGGACTCGCCATTATAATCGACCTTCAACTGGACGCTGCGATTGGTGCCGTCTTCGATCGGCCGCGGCGTTCGATAGGTCAGCGAATATTCGGTGGCGATCGAATGCCCAATCTCGCGCACCAGCGACGGGAAGCGGCCTTCTTCCGTGATGATGTTGTAAGAACGGCCGTGCGTAGCGTCCACGATTTCCTGGTACTCGGGCGCGATGAAGGGCGGCGGCACCACCGCATACAGCGTAAGCCCGTTCTTCTTCATCAGGTCCGCGACTTTGGTGCCCGTCAAATCGGTCACCTGCTGCCCGCGAGTGTGATGGTCCCAGAAGGCCTGGTCGTGGGCCGAGTCGGCCGAGCCGTCGCCGTCATGATGAGGCGGCGCGTCGGTGACGATGATAATGATGCCTTCGGCCTCGGGTCGGAATGGAAACTTCGCCGCGTAGGCCAGCGCGTCGAGCTGATCTTCGGGGATGTCGCCGCCGCCACCGGCATGCAGGGTGCCGACCCAGTCGCTGAATTGCTTGACGTCGGAGGTAAACGAGTTGCGATAGGCGCAGTTGCAGTCGGGGTACGCCGAGACCACGTAGTCCTCGAAGGTCACCAGTCCGAGGCGATAGTCGCGGCTGTTGGACTGGAGGTCCTGCGCGAACGAGATCACGTTTTGCTTGACCGCGTCGATATAGGGCTGCATCGACTCGGTGACGTCGAGCACGAACACGATATCGACGGGACGGCCCTGGCCGACGCCGCGAAAATCGAGAATCTTGGCTTCCTTGCCGTCCTCGAAGACTTTCACGTTGTCGGGACGCAGGTTGCCGACCGGATTGCCGTTCTGATCGGTGAGACCGAAATCGAGCTGGACGCCGCCGTCGGCGTCGAAGTGCTCGAGGCCCGGATTGCCGGTGGTGATTTTCAGGCTCGCATCGGCGGCCGTCACGCGCGCGCCAAAGCCGAGCAGAAGAAAAAATGTTAAGAGGCAGCGGCGGGCGTTTCGATTCGATGATTTCATCGACGGCAGTGGTGATTCTCCGGATCGGGAAGGCGATCAGTCAAGCTCCGTGATCAATTTGACGCTCAAACGAGCGGATGTATTCTTGCCTTCGCACACCCGTTAGGTTATCCCAAACCCTGACCAAATTCTTCATTGATGGATTCCGAGTGAAAGATTTTTTTGTGCATCGCAGGGGGCTGCGCCCCACTCTATCCTTCGTCATCGCGATCTTCCTGTTCCTGGGCGCGACCACTCCGGCCCTGGCCGGCAAAGCGGCGCGGGTCCAGATCGGATTTATGGCCGCCCCTATCACGCCGACGGGGCAATACCAAAATGTTCTGCTCAACGTAATCGGGGTCCGCATCAATCAACATATCGGCGCAGCGCCGACCGCGGGCGGCTGGCAAAAGATCCCGGTGCCGCCGGGGCTTGGCGGCAGCGGCGCCAACGCGGAATTGCAAATCGATCTCAACTCTTTGCAGAACGTTCCCCAGCTCTTCAACACCGCCAGCGTGCGGACTGAACCCTACAAAATCGTCCAACTGCTGCTCGATTCCACCAATCCCGGCTATTTGATTCCCAATTGCCCCAAATCACCGCCTGCCGGCGGCAATAGCTCCGACGGATGCATCAACTACCCCATCGTGGTGAACAACCCCAACGGCATTACCTTCTCGAATCCCGACAAATCCGTGCTTATCCCGACGACCAACGGAACGCTCACGTCGTTTATCATGCAAGTGTCGGTGACAATCACCAACTTCCCGATCGCGCCCGGCGGCGCGTACACGGTAACGGTCGCAGTGACGCCAGTTACAAATCCCGTGACCGGCAATGTCACCGGACAAATTAATGTGAAGCCGGGGACGGGCACCGGCACATCGCCCGGCGGAAAGCTGCGCAAATTGTCGGTGACCGCCGAAGCAATCGGAAGCAACACTCAAATCGCGATGGCCCGGATCAAGCCCGCTGGCGGTAACAATTGCCCACCTGCCCCCGGCGGTTGCTTTACCCTGACACTGCCGGCCGCAGGCGGGCTCAACACGTCGCCGAACCCTGGCTTTGGAACGCTCTACGATCTCGCAGTCTCCGGCGGAGCGGCGACCTACGCCGCCGCACGGCTGCCGCCGCTGTATCCGGGACAATCGTTAACCTATAACTTCACCGGCCCCAACAGCGTCACCGGCAACCAGACGCTGGGCAATATCACCGGCCAGGTCAACGACGGTTGCACTGCGGGCAAGTTCATTGTGGGTGCGACGTTGCAGTTGCTGATGCCACCGAATGGCGGCACCGATAACACCTTGTGCATGAGTCAGGCGACGGCGGATCAGTGCGTTACTGTCGCGACCGCGAATACCGACAACACCGGCGCCTTCCCGCTGCCGGGCACCCCAACAACGCCGCCGGCGTTCGAGAACATCCCGGCGCTCGGGAAAAACTCCAAGGGCTACGCGATGGAGGTTACCGCCCCGGGCTACGACCCTTTGTTCGTACAGGCCCTTCCGGGCACGGGCACCAACAAGAAAAGCGGTGGCACCTGCAGCACCGACGGCGGCACTACCTTCAAAGCTTGCAACCTCCTGATGATGACGGGATTCATCACGGGCTCGATTCCAATAGTGCCGCCGAATCCCGGTGAGACGGACTCGGTCCAGGTATTCGCCGAGGATCACGGCACCAACAATGTCGAAAGCTCGTTGCCGATGCCGATTTCGGTCGGCAGTAACCCGAACAACACCAGTGTGAATTTCACGTTGCGGGTTCCGCCGTCGATTCCGGTTGGCGCCTTCGACCTGTTTGCTTCGACCATCGACTTTTACCAGGGCGTCGTCGATCCTTATCAGGGCCATAGTATTGTGCCGATTAGCGATGTGCCTGCGCCCAGCGCATGCGCGACGGTGACGGCGCCCACCCCTATCGATCCCGGCCAGGTCATCACCTGCGTGGGGCATGGCAGTATCACCGGGCCGGTCGCCGTTCCCAATCTGGGATCGTCGGTGGTGCTGGAAAAGATCGATCCCGATCCGCCTCTGATGGACGACACTGACGAAGTACAGCTAACGAATTCCATCGTCCAGAATCAGCCGCCGAACACGACCGCGACCAGTAACTACGCGTTCTGCGCGCCGGCCGACACCTACGAGGTACAGGAGTTGCAACTCCCGGTGCCTTCACAGAGCGTGACGCCAATAGCGATGGCGTCGCCCAGCCCGGTTCCCGACGGCTTCGCGACCGTTACTATTCCTGCGCCGCCGACAGCCGGCGGGCCGAGCCCGACGCCAACGCCCGGGATCAGATGCCCGACCACCTGCTCGTATTCCGGTGGCAACGGCACCTGCCCCGGAATCTGCAACCAAGTCATCGAGCCGCTGCCGCCGATGCCGACGGCGACGCCGACACTGTGAACGCGAGGGCAACTCTGATGATGCGGTATCTCACGAAAGTTTTGTCGATGGGCACGCTGGCCGCGGCGCTCGCCGTTTCAATCGCGGCCTGCAACAACCAGACTGGATTTTCCGGCAGCGTCGGCAGTACTCCCAACGGCCCCAAGCTGCCTTCGTACCAAATCCTTGGCACGGCTGGGACACCGTTCACCGCGACCATATCGGACTCCCGCTCGTTCTGGACGCTGCAGGGAAACGTCCCGCTCAGCATCACGATCTGCAACGTTCCTTCGCAGGATGCGCAGCTCGTCGTTACCAAGACCACCGCCGACAGCAGCCTGTTGAGCGCCGAGATAATAACCGGCAATCACGTCAAGGACGTTCAAGCGACGACGGCGCCTTTTGGCACCGTGCAAGTGCAGATCGGTAAGCTGACCACGGTCCCGTCGGCCGCGGATCCTGACCTCCGAATATTCCTGAGCGGTCCGCTCAACCTGAAATACCAGGCGCTGGTCGAGGACATCGCCATCGGATTCATCGTCCAGTCGCGCGCGCCGACGCTGATAGTCTTCGATACGCCCGACGGCAAGGTGGACGCTACGTTCTTCGGACCCAACAACCACACCACCTTCACCGCTAACATGACGTTCAACGGCGAGGTGGTAGTGCCGACCACGAGCGGAGGTCCCAACCTGACGATTCGCCAGCCATGACCGGCGCGCGGGGTTGAGTCAGCGCGCGCAGCGGACGCGCATTTCGTCCGCTAACGCCGTGCGGCCCGATACGTTTGACAGCCTCCCGCATTCGTCATACTTAGCCTCTGTAGCAAGTGAGCGATTTAAGCAACTCATCCGGATCTTCCCGTCCCTGAAATCATTCTATGAACTCGCAGCTCGTGCGCCGGGTACTGTTGATTGTGGTGATCATTGCGATCGCCGCCGCGGTCATTCCGGGTTATCGCTACTACGAATATATCGAGAGCCACGTCAGCACCGACGACGCCTACGTTGACGGCACCGTCGCGCTGGTGTCGTCGCGCGTGGCCGGCACCGTCACCAACCTTTACGTCGAGGACAACTGGACGGTGAAGGAAGGGCAGTTGCTGTTGACGCTCGATCCGCGCGATTTCGACGTCAAGGTGGATCAGGCGCAGGCTCAACTCGAACGCGCGCGGCAATCCGTCGATGAGATGTACGCGGGAGTGCAGGCGGCGCGCTCGGGCGTGTCGCTGGTACAGTCGCAGCTCAAGCAGGCGAAAATAGATTTCGATCGCGCCAAATCGTTGAAGGACCAGGGCGTCGTCTCGGCCGAACAATACGATCAGGCAAATACCGGGCTGCGCGTCGCGGTCGCCGATGAAGCGCTGGCGGAGCATCAACTGGCGCAGGCCCAGGCCGCGCTCGGGACGCAGACCGACGACCAATCGCGCTACGATCGTCCGCTCGTCAAGCAGGCAGAAGCCGCTCTGGAAGCGGCCAAGCTCGATCTCGGCTATACCAAACTCACGGCGCCGTTCGCCGGCGTGGTGACGCACAAGACCGCGCACGTCGGCAACCGCGTTCAGGTCGGCGAGCCGCTGCTCGCGATCGTTCCGCTCGGCAAGCTCTACGTCACGGCGAATTTCAAGGAGACTCAGCTGACCGACGTGCGCGTCGGGCAGAAGGCCGAGATCGTCGCCGACATCTACCCCGGCTACACCTTCAAGGGCCACGTCGATTCGATCAGCATGGGCACCGGCGCCGCGTTCTCGCTGCTGCCGCCGGAGAATGCGACCGGCAACTGGGTCAAGGTCGTGCAGCGCGTGCCGGTCAAGGTTGTGATCGAAGGGCCGGTCCCCGCAGACAAGCCGTTGCGGCTGGGACTGTCAGTCGAAGTCGCGATCGACCTCGGCGATCTCAGTGGACCGTTGCTCTCCTCGATGGTGCAGCAGCATTACGAGCAGAACGGCGAGACGCTGCCCAACGAGACGCTCAAGATGGGCCCGCTGCCCCCGTCGAGCGAACCGTCCCCCAACACCGGCACGCCGCAACGCTTCATGAATCCCCTACACTAGCCGCTCGACCGCGGTCTAAGGTGCGGGCGGCAACTGGATGGCGACCGCGTCAGCGCGAGCCTAATTCATCTTGGGGCCGGGCGCGAAAGTGTTAGTCGCCGGATCGTAGAGTTCAGTGGAAGAAAGCGTAGCTACGGGGTTTACGCCATCGCTGTTCACGCCACCGGCGATTAGAATCTTGCCCGTATTTTTTCCCGAAATAATGACCGTCGCGGTGTGTCCGGCGCGGCCCGTGCTCATCGACGGCCCGGGCGAAAAAACGTTGCTGCCGGGATCGTAGAGCTCGGTCGAAGCCAGCTCGCCGCCATCGGCGCCCATGCCCCCTGCGAACAAGATCTTGCCCGCGTTCGGGCCGGAAGGGATCACCGTCGCAGTGTGGCCGGAGCGGGGGCTCTTCATCGCCGGGCCATCCGCAACCGCATTGGTGGCAGGATCGTAAAGTTCGGTCGAGGTCCGCTGGACGCCATTGCGATTGTCACCGCCCGCGATCAGGACCTTGCCGGCATTAGGCCCGGTATCAAGCAGCGTCGCGGTTGCACGCATGCGCTCTTTCATCTGCGTCGTTGCAATTTCGGGCGCAAACCGATTCGACGCCGGGTCGTACAAATCGATGCTGTTATCGATGGTGTCTTCGTCAGTATTGCGCTCGCGTCCACCGGCAATCAGGATTTGTCCCCAATTGGACTTGCCATATTGGGCGAGCGCCGCTGGTGGCACCGTAAATGCGAACGCCAAAGCACACGCCGTTGCGACTGCTATTGTGCCGATCGGGGACCGCCTCATCGGCGTGCGGTTCGCTCGTGGTTTCGATTTGTCACCATTTGATGTTCAACACAAATAGTGTAAGCGAGCAAACAGTGTGTCGTCTTAGTTTCTTTGTGTCATTCCAAGCACGCTGGCGACGAGCTCGCCGTTATGACCGCTGCGCGATTATCAAACCCGTCGGTTGCCCCCGCCGCGATAACGGACAGAAGTCTTCGCGCCCGCCGCGATCCAACCGAAAGGTCCCTTAAAGCTCGTCACCTGACACGCGTGTCAGGTCAATTGCGACTTTATCGCGCGTGTACTACGCTGCCCTTCGCGCGGATTTTCCGCGCGCGCCTATTCAATGCTTGACCCTCGCGACATCGCGCAACGTCTATCCGTCTATCTCGGCGCGCCGGTCGCGCGCTTGAGCGTCCTCGCCAGCGGATGGGAGACCACCGTCTTCGAATTCACGCTCGAGGCTCCGTCGAAGCGGTTTGCGTCGATCCCCGTCGGCATCCCGATGGTTTTGCGCTTCTATCAAGGCTCCGCCGCCGACAACAAAGGCGCGCGCGAGAACACCACGATCGATCGCCTGTTCGCCGTCGGCTATGCAGTGCCGCAGGCCTACGCCTTCGAGCCCGACCATCGCGCACTCGGAGCGCCGTTCCTCATCATGCAGCGGCTGGCGGGCGGCCCGCTATTCGCGGTGCGCAGCTTTCCGAGCGCGTTCAAGACTTTCTCGATGGCGTTTTATTCGTTCGTCCGCACCCAGACGAAATTGCACAAACTCGATTCGGCGAGCGCCGGCCTGAGCGAGATTCCGCATGCGTATGCGCCGATCGATGGCATGACCTCGGTCTCGCCGCTGCTCGATCGGGTGCTCGCGATCATCGCCAATCGCGTCGAGAACGGCCCGCTGCCCGGCCTGCGCGAGGCGCTCAAGCTCGTCACCGAACGCGCCGCCAGGTTCCGTCATAGCGGCGATTCGCTCGTGCACATGGACTACCATCCGCAAAACGTGATGGTGCGGGGCGTGCGCGTGACCGGCGTGATCGACTGGGTAAATACCGACGTCGGCGACCGCCATCTCGATGCCGCGATGACGGCCGTGATCCTCTCGTCGTCGGCGATGGAGCATCCGCGATGGATGCGCGACAACCTCGCGGGCAACGGCCTGCGCGCGAGCTTCGCGGCGCTGTACATGCCGCTCTACCACGCGATGGCGCCGATGGACCTCGAGCGTTTCCGCTACTGCCAGGCGGTCGCGGCGCTGCTGCGGCTCTCGATGATGGGCATGATGCGCGCGCGCGGCCCGGAGGTCGTCGGCTTCCGGCGCGAGGCGATCAACGAAGTCACGCCCGCGGTCGTGCGCCTGCTGAGCCGCTACGCCACGCGCAAGAGCGGCGCGTCAGTCCGCCTCGACGCAGTCGCGCCGCAGCCGGTGTGAGCCGCGCTCACGCGGCTATCGCATTCAGCCGGAAAAATCGGTAACTGATTGGACATGCGAAAGTGTTATGCGACCGCGGCGGTGTTGATTAGCTGGTACCTGATGCTGCCGCCGCCGGTTTATCCGCCGGTCAAAGATGCGTCGGGCGACTACAAGATGAATACCGCGGCGCCCATGTCCCAATGGCTCACGTTCAAGACGCTTAAATCCGAGGCGGGATGCAAGGCGCAATTGAAGAAGGTTCAGCCTTTCTACAAATGCGTTTCGAGCGACGACCCCGCACTCAAGAAGAAAGCTCCAGCCGCCGCCGGCGCGCCGAGCGTCTCGACCGTCTCCGGCGCCGCCGCCAGCCACATGCAATAGGTTCTTCCCCTCTCCCTGTAAGGGAGAGGATCGAAGGTGAGGGTCCTTATTCAGCGCGCTCTTTCGCGCGCGCTTCAAGATTCTGCCTCCGCTCGCTCGTCACGCGCGAATCAGTTCGCGCAGCACGAACGGCAGAATCCCGCCGTGCCGGATGTACTCGACTTCCTCCGGCGTATCCGCGCGCATCGTCACCTCGAACTCAGTCGCCTTGCCGCCCGACTCCGCGCGCACCTTCAACGTCGGCCGCGGCTTGATTCCAGCCTTCAACCCCGTTATCGAGAACGTTTCCTTGCCGGTCAGCCCGAGCTTCTGCCGATTCTCACCCGGCTTGAATTCCAGCGCGAGCACGCCCATCCCAATCAGGTTGCTGCGATGGATACGCTCGAAGTTCTCCGCGATCACCGCCCGCACTCCCAGCAACTGCACGCCCTTGGCGGCCCAATCGCGCGACGATCCCGTGCCGTATTCCTTGCCCGCGATCACGATTAGCGGCACGCCCTCTTTTCGATATTGCTCCGACGCGTCGAAAATCGTCATCTGCCTGCCGTCGGGCTGATGGGCCGTGAAGCCGCCCTCGACCCCCGGCACCATCAGGTTCTTGAGCCGGATATTCGCGAGCGTGCCGCGCATCATCACTTCATGATTCCCGCGCCGCGCGCCGTACGAGTTGAAATCCCTGGGCTGCACCCCGCGCTCGATCAGATATTTTCCCGCCGGACTATCGGCGCCGATCGAGCCGGCCGGCGAAATATGATCCGTCGTCACGCTGTCGCCGAGCACCGCCAGCGCGCGCGCACCGGTGATGTCGCTGAAGTCGCCAACCTTCGCCGTGACGCCCTCGAAAAACGGTGGCGCCTTCACGTACAGCGAATCCTCCGCCCAGCGGAACAGGTTGCCCTCCGGAACCTTGAGGCTCTTCCAGTGCTCGTCACCCTCGAACACCTGCCCATACTCGCTCTTGAACATCGAGGCATGAACCGACCCTGTCACAGCGGCTGCGACCTCCTCCTGCGACGGCCAGATGTCGCGCAGAAAAACTGGACGCCCGTCGGCGCCGGTGCCGAGCGGCTGATGCTCGACGTCAATATCCATCGTGCCGGCAATCGCATAGGCAACGACCAGCGGCGGCGACGCCAAGTAGTTGAAGCGCACGGCGGGATTGATGCGCCCCTCGAAATTGCGATTGCCGCTGAGAATCGCGCACGCCACCAAATTGCCCTGCTTGATCGCGCCCGCCAGCGCCTCATCTATAGGCCCGCTGTTGCCGATACAGGTCGTGCAGCCGTAGCCGACCAGGTTGAAGCGCAACTTTTCGAGCGACTCCGTCAGCCCCGCGCGCTTGAGATACTGCGTGACCACCTTCGATCCCGGCGCGAGGCTGGTCTTCACCCACGGCTTGACCGTCAGCCCGCGCGCGACCGCCTTCTTGGCGAGAATCCCCGCCGCCAGCATCACCGACGGATTCGAGGTGTTGGTGCAGCTGGTGATCGCGGCAATCACGATCGAACCATGCGTCAACGGAAATTTCCCCGCCTCAGAATGCACTTCGACTTTGTGCGCGATGTGTCCGAGCTTCGCTTCGAGAATCGTCCCCTCACCCGCGACCGCGCCGTTGCCGCCTTCGGCCACCCACTTCGCCAGCTCCGCGCGATCGACGCTCGGATGCTCCTCGAATTCCTTGGCCAGCTCGCGGCGGAAGTCCGCCTTCGCCGCGGTCAGCGCGATTCGATCCTGCGGACGACGCGGACCAGCCATGCTCGGCACGACAGTGCCAAGATCGAGCTCGAGCGTGTCGGAAAATTTCGGCTCGGGCGCATCGGGCGAATTGAACAGGCCCTGCGCTTTGCAGTAGGCCTCGATCAATTTGATCTGGCTGTCGCTGCGCCCCGTCAGCCGCAGGTAAGTGAGGGTCTGCTCGTCAACCGGGAAAAATCCCATCGTCGCGCCGTACTCCGGCGACATGTTGCCGAGCGTCGCGCGATCCGCAACCGGCAGCGACGCCAGCCCCGGCCCAAAGTACTCGACGAACTTGCCGACCACGCCCTTCTTGCGCAGCATCTGCGTGACCGTCAGCACCAGGTCGGTCGCGGTCGCGCCCGGCCGCAGGCTGCCCGCGAGGCGAAAGCCGATCACTTCGGGTATCAGCATCGGCATCGATCGCCCAAGCATCGCCGCCTCCGCCTCGATTCCGCCGACGCCCCAGCCGACGACGCCGAGTCCGTTGATCATCGTCGTATGCGAATCGGTGCCGATAACGGTGTCGGGATACGCCTCGCCCTTGTCCGACGCGAAGACCACCGGCGCGAGATATTCGAGATTCACCTGGTGCACGATTCCGGTGTCGGGCGGCACGACGCGGAAATTGTCGAAGGCACCCTGCCCCCAGCGCAGAAAAAGATAGCGCTCCTGGTTGCGCTCGAATTCCAGCTCCGCGTTGGCCGCGAACGCACCCGCGGTGCCGAACGAATCGACCTGCACCGAATGATCGATCACCAAATCGACCGGCTGCAAAGGACTTATCTTGTCGGGATTGCCGCCGAGCTTTTTGATCGCGTCGCGCATCACCGCCAAATCCGCGACCACCGGCACGCCGGTGAAATCCTGCAACAGCACGCGCGCCGGCATGAACGAGACTTCGCGCTCGCCGCCCTTGCCATTCCATCGCGCCAGCGCCTCGATCTGTCCCCTGGTCACGATCACGCCGTCCTCGCGCCGCAGCACGTTCTCGATCATCACCTTGATCGAATACGGCATCCGCGCCAGCGCGAACCCATGCTTCTCGAGCGCGTCGAGCTTGTAAATCGTGTAGCTCTTGCCGTCAACCGTGAGCGTCGAACGAGCACCGAAACTGTTAGTCGCCATTGATAAAGCCCTGCCTGTTGAGTGCGATGATGGAATTTGACGCAGGTGTCGCGAAGCCTGCGCGCCGGCCAATCCGATTAATTTGTTATGCGTTCAGAATAGCGCGCGAGCGCGCCGATTCAACTGGCAAATCGCGGAACACAGCGTCGGCTGGGTCTCAGCGACCGTTTCCCCTTCTCGCGCAGGAAGGGGTTAGGTTCTGCCTTCAAGTATCACTTTAGATTTGCTTGTCTTGACCGTGCCGGCGCCGGCCCGTGCAGGCCGTCGAAGACCAGCGATCGCCCATCGGAATGAAAGCGCATCGCGGCCAGGATTCCGACCCGCGGCGATTCGAGCGCCGCCACGCCATCGATCGAATCGACGACGATACGCGGCTTTAACGTCATCAGAGCAGCGACCGCCGCGCCGAAACTCTCGTCATCTACCTCAGTGTCGCCGCCGCTGATCATCGCGCGTCCCTGCAATCCCGCAATCACGCGTCCCGCGCGCAGCACGACGACGTTGCCGGCCTCGCGCGCAATACCGCATCCGGGAATCACTACCCCGTACGGATTGGCGGGATCGATCGCGCTGAGCGCGACGGGCTTCTCGCGCGCTGGAATCAGAGTTCGCGCCGCGTGCAGCATCTCGACCGCTTCAGGCAGCGCGTACTGCTCGCCGGAGAGCGAGCGCACGAACCATCCGCGCCGAATCGTGCCGCCATACTCGAGCCGCCGCAGTGCGAACGAAATTTCGCTCCACGAAATATGCGTCGATTCGACTCCGAGCATTTCGCGCGCAAGAATCCCGTGACGCTCGAGCAGCTTGAGCGCCAGCTCACGCGTGTCGTCGGCACCGACTGCGGGCGTCTCCGCCGCGCGAATCAGCGACCAGCGTCCCGCGAGGCTCGACTTCAACCGCGCGCGAACCGCAGCGTCGTGACGCGTCGTCGGGCGGCGCGCGACCGACTCGAGCGCGCGCTCGGCGCCGCGATCGTCGGCAAACATCCTGAGCGGCGCGAAGTTGTCGTTGCTCACACGTCCCGCCGCCGCCATCCGCCACAGCGCCGACAGTGCGTCGCGCTCGGAAAGATTCGCGCGCTCCGCAACCTCGTCGAGATACTGCGCGCCGGCGGCTCCCAGAGCCTCCAGCACCGCATTCTCCTTGGCGTCCTCAGTGGGAGCATCAATCTCCGGTGCAAACAGATTTGCTTTGCGCGCGACGAATGTGACCCGCGACGGCGTACTCGCCGGATGCGCGCCGTCGATGGTTTCTGCCGGAACGGCGACCCACTTCATCTGCCCGCTCATGCAAACGAGGTCGAGCATCTCGGGCCGATAGCCGGCGATTCGCGCCGGCAGAATCGCATGCTCCCAAATTTCCGGCGTCGCTGCGATTCCTGAAAGCTGCTCGAGCACCGCCGCAACGCCAGTCTGATCCGCGGGAAGTTCCGCGCCGCCAACATGCATCCACATCAGCCGAAACGCCGCATACTCGTGATCGGCGCACGGCTCGATTTCGGCGCGCACGCGCGCCAGCGTCATCCGATGAATCCGTTCGAGGTTGTAGCGGTCGCACCACTGCGTCATGTCGGCGCGCGTGAAATGGCCGCGAAAAATCGCCCCCTGCCCTTCCAGCGCCGCGAGACTTTGCTCGATATCCGACACTTTGAGATACAGTCGCGCCGCAACTTCAGCCGCATTCGTCGGCCCGCAAGTTTTCAGTGCTCGCCGCACAAGCTCGACGCGCGCATCGTCGCCGCCGCCGCTCTTGTCGTAGGCGGCCGCGAAGATTGCTCTGTCCTCGCTGCTGATGATTCTCTCGGCTGATTCGCCGCTGACAATGACGCGCGCGATTCTGCCCTCAGCGTCCAGCTCTGCTATCATCGCGCGCGCGCCTTCGCCGACGCGTTCCTCAACTTCAGCTGGCGTCATCGATCCGTGCGCCCGAATCATTTCGTACAACTCGTCGCGCGATCGCGGCCTGCGTCCAGGCGCGCGCCCTGTCACTTCCGCGACGACGCTGTCCACCGCCTCCGCCGAGAGCAGCTCCGACAGGTCCTCCTTGCGGAACACGTCCTCGGCCATCCCGCGGTTCATCGAAACGGTGCGCGAGCGGCGATTGGCGCGCTCGCCGTCGTCGAGAAACGAGTAGTCCCACGCCAGCAACAGGCGATGCGCAAACACCGACGGCGCGATCCCGTCAACCGCGACGGTGCGAATCGCGCCGCTCTCGATTCCTTCGAGCAGCTTGATTGTGCGCGGCAGGTCGGTGGATTCCTCGAGGCATTCGCGGATCGTTTCGTCGATCACAAAATGATCCGGCAGTTCGATCGCGCCGGGCCGGTTCTCGAAGCATGCCTGCTGCCCGGGAAAAATCGCCGAAAGAAGTTCCTGCGAGCGCAGACGTTGAATCCATGCCGGAACTTTCCTGCCGCGCGACGACCGCATTACGGCCAGCGCGCGCGTCGCGACGTGGCGGAAGCGCACCTCGAACATCGGCGCCGCCAGCAACGCCTGGATCAGCACGTCGCGGGCAGTGCGCGCCTTCAACATGCTGAACAGCGTCTCAAGCGGGAAACTGTGGCGCGAATTCAGCGCGAGCAGCACGCCGTCGTCGATCGCCGACGCCTGGATTTCGAAATCGAACGACTGGCACAGGCGCTTTCGGATCGCGAGCCCGAGTCCGCGGTTGAGGCGAATCCCGAACGGAGTGTGGATGACGATTTGCGTGCCGCCGAGGCCGTCGAAGAACCGCTCGACGACCACCGTCTTCGCGTCGGGAATCGCAGTGAGCGCCTCGACCCCGCGCCGCACGTAGTCGGCCGCTTGCGTCGCCGCACGCTCCGCCATCGCGCATTCGCTCATCAGCCATTCTTCGGCTGATTCGTTGCGCTCGAGGCGACTCCAGATTTCGTGGCGCAGGTCGCTTATCTCCGCCGACAGCGCCTGCGAGCGGCCACCCGCCTCGGTGATCCAGAACGGCAGCGTCGGCGCCATCCCGGGCGCCGGCTCGACCATCAGGCGTCCGCGCGAGATGCGCCGAATCTGCCACGGCATCGATCCGAGCGAAAAGACGTCGCCGCGCGACGACTCCTGCGCGAAGTCCTCTTCGACGTCGCCAATCTTGCGGCCTTCGGATTCGATCACGACATCATAGTTGCCCGCTTCGGGAATCGTTCCGCCCGACGTGATCGCCGACAGGCGCGCTGAGCGGCGCGGTCGAACGCGGGCGTTGACGCGATCGAAGAAAATTTTCGGCGCCGCGCCCATGATTCGCTCAGCTAACTCGGCATCAAGCTGTTCCAGCAGATGACGAAGCTTGGCGGCGTCGAGTTCGGCGAAGTTGTACGCGCCACGCAGCACGCGCAGCAGGTCGGCTTCGGAGATTTCTTCCTCCTCGGCGGCGATCGCGACGATTTGCTGCGCCGCGATATCGACGCATCCCATCGGGATTTCCACTTCGTCGAGATGCCCGCGGCGAATCGCACGCACCGCCGCGCCGCATTCGATCAAGTCGTCCGTGGTCAGCGCGAAAAAGCGGCCCTTGGGCGTCGCGCCGAGGCTGTGACCCGACCGCCCGATGCGCTGAATGGCCGCCGAGATCGATTTGGGCGTATCGAGCTGGCATACGAGCTCGACCGCGCCGACGTCGATACCTAGTTCGAGCGACGCGGTCGCCACGATCGCTTTCAGCTCGCCACGCTTGAGCCGCTGCTCGGCCAGCAGGCGCTCGGCGCGCGCGAGACTGCCATGATGCGCCATCACGGCATCAGTGCCGAGCCGCTTCTGCAGATTTATCGCAACCCGCTCCGCGTGCCGGCGGCTCAGCGTGAAGACCAGCGTCGTGCGGTGCTCGCCGATGAGCCGCGCGACTTCGTCGTACATCGCCTCCCAATGCGGATGCGTCGCGAGCGGCCCCAGCTCGGGGCCGGGCGCGATAACCTGGAGATCCATCACACGCACTCGATCGTCGGCGCGAACTATTTTGATCGGGCGCGGCGTGCGCGTGTTGTCGCGAGCCACGTCGTAGCCGGCCAGGAATCCTGCGAGCTTTTCGATCGGATTCAACGTCGCCGACAGCCCGATTCGATTCGGCCGCGCACTCCCGCGACTCGTCACGAAGCGTTCCAGCCGCTCCAGCGTCAGCGCGAGATGTGCCCCGCGCTTGTTGCCCGCGAGCGCGTGGAGTTCATCGACGATCACGTGGCGAACATTGGCGAGTTTCTCGCGGAACTTGGGCGAGGTCAGCAGGATGAACAGCGATTCGGGCGTCGTGACGAGAATATGCGGCGGCCGGCGGAGCATCGCAGTGCGCTCGCTCGCCGACGTGTCACCCGTGCGTAGGCCGGCGCGGATGCGCGAAAGATCGAGTCCCGCTTCCACGCCCGCGTCGCGCACGCCGTGCAGCGGCTCCTCGAGATTCAGCCGGATGTCGTTGGCGAGCGCCTTCAGCGGCGAAACGTACAGCACCGAGACTTCATCGCGGAGCGCGTCGCGCGCCGCCTCGAGCACCAGGCCGTTGATCGCCCACATGAACGCGGCAAGCGTCTTGCCGCTGCCGGTCGGCGCGCAGAGCAGGACGTCGAACCCGGGCGTCTCGTTAGCCGCGCCGATGACCGGCCATCCGAGCTCCTGCGCGCGCGAGGGCGCCGCGAATCGCCGCTCAAACCAACTGCGAACGGCGGGGTGAAAATCGTCTAACGGCGTGCGCATGCAAAATTTATATCACCGCTGCATGCTCCAGAAGAACTTACTGAAGATGACGACATGCGATCGTTCTACCGCTTCACCACTCTTTTTTTGATAGCGGCACCAGCGGGCGGAACATGCCGTAGAGTGCTACCGACGCCAGCAGCGTGAACGGCGCAAGCATCGCCAACAGCCTCCATTGCTGTAGAGCAAAGCCGCCGCACACCCCGCCTGTCAGGTAGATAGCCCACAGCCCGAACGTCAGCGCTGCATGCTGCGCGGTAACCAGCCGCGGCGTCACCCGCAAAGCCTTGAGAATCCGCACGCGGAAGCGGCCGCGCGTTCGATCGCGCAGCCAGAACAGGTATTCGGATAGGCTCTCGGCGAACTTGACCAGCGACCCGGTCACAAAGGTCGTGTACACATTGATGCCGCCGACCTTTCTGATCACAACGTTCTGAATGCCCATCGGCACCGCCAGCAGCGCGACCATCAGGAAGAACTTGGCCGCGGGCTGAGGCGGGATGTCGGCCTTGAAGTTGGTGCCGGTTGCCGCCGCGATGAAGATACCGAGCAGTATCGCTTCGAGAAGTATTGCCGGTGGAAATGGGACCGGGATGCTGCGCCGCTTCTCGGCCTCGTAGATGAACGCGCCGAGCATCAGACCGAAGACGAACGTCGCGATCGGCCATCCGTGACGGACGACGCCCGGCCAGTCCAGCAGCGAGATTTCACGCGCCATCCCGACCGTGTTGCCGGTCATGTGCGAAGTGTACAAGCCGTAAAGTGAGACGAACCCGACCAGATCGACAAAGCCCGCCGCCCACGTCATTGCGAACGCCAGGTTGATCTTCTCCAGGCTGGTAAGCGGGTCCACCGCGCTGCGCAAAGGGTCACCTCAAGCGATCACTTTGCGACAAGTGTTCGCGCCAGATGAAATCGCACCGTTTCACAGTCAGCGCGTCGATCCTTTCAGTAAGACCGGAAGTTGGGCGGTGAATTCGCTGCGCGAAAGCGTCATCTCGTAGCCCGCTTCGCGGGCGGCCTTCAGCGGTTTCAGATCGACGTGCGAGGCGAATCCGATCACGCGCGCATCCGGCGCGGCGGCGCGGATTTGTTTAAGTGTCTCGAGGGCCGGAAATGTCGCGTCTGAGAGATCGGTGAAGATGATCGAGGGGCGAAGCTGGGCGCATCGCGCGGCGATCACATCTAAAGACGACGCGTACTCGACCTCTGCGCCGACGGCAGCTGCTACGGCGTCGATCTTTGCGCGGAAGAACAAGTCGCGGATTAATCCCAGCGCCTTCATATCATGTCGGCGAGTTTCACCGGGCGTGCGGTGCCGTTGCGGAAGCGCGCCGGTGAAAACGGCGCGAGATCGATCGACGGCTGACGGCCTTTGACGAGGTCTGCAATCACTTCGCCGGTCACCGCGGACAGCAGGATGCCGCTGCGGAAGTGGCCGGCGGCGTAAAGCACGTTGGCGACGGTCGGCGAGGGGCCGAGCACCGGCAGCAGGTCGTCGCTCGCCGGGCGCAGTCCCGCCCATGCTTCGCGAAACGGAATCGAGGCGATCGATGGCGCCAGCGTGCGCACCGCGCGCAGGATTCGTTCCATCCCGTCGAGCGTGACGGACTTGTTGAAGCCGGCCTCCTCGAAAATCGAGCCGGCCAGGATGCGCCCGTCGCGCCGCGGCACCAATATTCCCGAGGTTGAGAAAATCGATGGGCCAATCAGGCCGGGGCGCGCGTCGAAGCATAAAATCTGCCCACGCACCGGATAGAAGTGGAGGCGATCGTCTTCGAGGCCGCGGATGTCGCCCGCCCACGCGCCGGCCGCGTTGATGACGACGTCGCCGGTCTCGAGCGATCCGTCCGCCAGCCGCAGACCGGTCGCGCGCCCGCTCTCGATTGCGATCGAGTTGACCCGCGCGCCCTCGCGGAACTCGGCGCCGGCGTTGGTGGCGGCATTGATGTAGGCGAGTGTCAGCTTGCGATTCTCGACCCGCCGATTGTTCGGCATGTGCAGCGCGAAGATGATCTTTTCCGACAGCACCGGCGCCAGCCTGAACGCCTCTCGCGGCGACAACTCCTCGACCTCGCCGCCCGCCGCGCGCTGCCATCGCGCGCGCGACTGCAATACGGCGCGAGCCGCGTCGTCGAACGCAACGTAGAGCACGCCGTGAGCGTCATACTCGGGATCGACGCCGCTCTCCGCCGTGAGGCGCTCAACTATGGAATCGAAGGATCGCTTGCCGGCCAGTGCGAGATCGAAAAACGCCCCCGGCTCGTGCGCCTCAGCCTGCGGCCCGATAAGTCCGGCCGCCGCCCACGACGCTTCCTGTCCCAGACGCCCACGCTCGAAGACGCTGACCTGGACGCCTTCAGACGCGAGCCGCCACGCGACCGAGCCGCCGATAATGCCGCCGCCAATGACGAGAGCTTTCACGCAACCAGATTACCGGCGCGATTGAGTCGGCGAAAGCGGCGGCCTATTGCGAAGGCGCGCCGTCGATGATTCACTCGCACGTCGTTGATACCTCAACGTTACTCGCTCCTTTCCTCGTCGCGATGGACCGTAGTCCTGTCGATCGCGCTCGCGACGGCCGACAATTTCGCCGAGCCGGACTTGTGGATTCACATGCTGACCGGCCAGACCACCCTGCGCACCGGCCACATCCCGCGTTTCGACACCTATTCCTACAGCGCGGTCGGCGCGCCCTGGCACAATCACGAATGGCTGTCGCAGGTGGCGCTGGCGTTTTTCTATGCGCATCTCGGCGTCTTCGGCCTCAAGCTTCTGAAGCTTGCCTGCTCGAGCATCCTCATCGTCGCGCTAGCCGTCGGCATTTCCGCCACCGGCGCCGCGGCCCGCGTGCAGCGCCTCACCCTGATTCTCAGCGCCGTCGCCATCTCGACCCAGATGCAATTTCGGCCGCAGCTCTTCACCTTCATGATGATCGCGGTCGTGATGATGGCGCTCGCGCTCGAAGTCTATCGCGGCCGCGCGATCCTGTGGCCGCTGATTCCGATGTTCGCGTTATGGGCCAATCTTCACGGCGGTTACATCGTCGGTCTCGGCGCGTTGGGTATCGCGGCCGCGGCCTTGTTCGTTCAAGGATGGTTTGGCGACTCACGCCGCTGGGCGTCGGCATGGCGGCTCGCACTGATCACGCTTGGATGCGCGGCGGCTACGATTGTCAATCCGTTCGGCGTGGGCTTGTGGTTTGGCGTGGCGCATTCGGTCGGCGACCCGTTGATTCGGCAGGTAATCGCCGACTGGGTGCCGCTGCCGACGATGATGCTATCGCTGTGGCGAAGCTCCCCTACCGAATTGCTTGGCGATGTGACGCCGCTGCTGCTGTTCGCCGGATTTGTCGCGGCGGTCGCGCTCAGCCCCGACCTCGACGACGCACCGATCCTCGCGGTCGCCACGATCTTTATCGGCGCCGCCTTCTATGCCGCGCGCAACGTGGCGATCGGCGCTATCGCCGTCGCGATCCCGCTCGCACGTCACGCAAGCCTCGCGCTGGAACGCGGGGCCGCGAGCAGAACTGATGCGCAGCCGGCCGGCAACGACGAACCGCCAGCGGCGCTGATGGCGATTTGCGCGATTGCGTTGGCGCTGGTCGGTGGAACCTTCTCGAATCGGCTCAAAACCTGGAAGCCGATGCCGACCGGCGCGCTCGCGTTCATGCAGCAGCATCACCTGCACGGCAATCTCCTGCCCCAGTTCGAATGGGGCTCGTACGTGCTGTGGCACATGGGCGACGCGTTCAAGGTCTATATCGATCCGCGTGGCGAGCTGGTTTACACCGACAAGCAGGAAGGCGACTACGCGAGATTTTACTATGGGATGGAAGGATCAGCCGCCCTGCTCGACGCCTATCCGCATGACTACGTGCTGATGGGCGTGAACACCAAGGGCGCCGACCTCGTCAGGAAGGACCCGCGCTGGCATCTACTATATAGCGATCAAATCGCCGCGCTGTTCGGCCGCAACGCGCCCCCCGGTGAGGCGCCCGTGGTCGGCAACGTCGCTGGCCCCAACGGCAAGCCTGCCGACACCTATTTTCCCTGACGCGCCGAGTGATAAATGTCGTGGCATCGGAGGCCACACGACCTCATCCAGACCATGGACGAGGACGGCAACCTGACCAGGTTCACCTACGACCCAAACAGCAACCTAATTGACGAGTACATCCTGCGTACAGAAGTATAACGACACGGTCCCGAATGGCGCTGGTATTGACATATCGCAACCGTTGGCGAACGAATTAGGCGATTACTGGCACAACGACGGTGTGCTGGCAGGGTCTTTGAGTTCGTCGCTAACCCCGTTGCGTAGAGGTTACATATGTACCGAAGAATGGTCTGGCCGTTCGCAGTTCTTATGGCAGTCGTGAGCTCTATGCGATGCGTTGCTTCTGCGAATGGCTCGTCTCCATGTCCCGATCCGCCGGACGCTGAGTATCTGCTTGCTCTGGGAGTCGTAGATCAATTCCTTGGGGCTTGGAACCTTAGAGATGAAAGCAAAGGTATCGAGTATGTATCGGACAGCTTGCGCAAAAGAGTGGGTGACGAAAAACTGCATTACTACGTTTCGGGTCTCTCTGACCCGTACCATAGTTCCTTCATCGTTGGGTGCGGCCAACGCATTCAGAAGGGTGTGCAGACTTTCGAATTTCCAGTGACCCTCTACTTCTACTATAACGGAGAGACGACCGGTTCGAGTTACCGGAGTTCCATTCAAGTAGGACGCACAAAAGATTGTAAAGGGTACACCCAGGGTTGGTGCATTGAGTCATTGCCTTCCAGTTACGATTTGGAGGTAGACAACTGATCTTGGTCCGGAGCAACTAAACAGTACAACGGGTGGCTGACCCCGCCCAACTGGATCGTGCTCGCAAATACTTACGACAACGACTCGCGCGTGACGGCGATGACCCGGACGCTAGCGGGCAATCCGGTGGGCGACCTTGAGTACGCATACGACGCGGACGGTCGGGTGATTCAAAAGCCCGGCAGCTTCGCCCAGACCAACTTGCCGCAGGCGGTGGCGGGAAATACGTTCAACGCAGACAACGAGATGACCGCTTTCAACGGAACGACGCTGAGCTACGATGCCAACGGCAACCTCACGAATGATGGCACGAACACATATACGTGGGACGCTCGCAATCACCTGACGGCGATGAGCGGCGGCGCAATGGCCAGTTTCATCTATGACGCTCTGGGTCGTCGGATGAGCAAATCCATTGCAGCCAGCACTACCGCGATCCTGTATGATGGTTTTAATCCAGTGCAAGAACTCGATGCGAGCGATACGCCCAGCGCAAACTTATTGACCGGCGCCCAGATTGACGAATATTTCCAACGCTCCGACTCAGTCGGCGCGCGGAGCTATCTTTCCGACAATCTTGGAAGCACCCTGGCTCTGACGGATGCTACCGGCGCGATCCAGACCCAGTACGCCTATGAGCCTTTCGGAAACACGACTACTAGCGGCGCGTCGAGCTTCAACTCCTACCAATACACCGGCCGCGAAAACGACGCCACCGGGCTGTACTACTATCGTGCCAGGTACTACAGCCCGACGCTCCAGAGGTTCATCGCGCAAGATCCGATCGGCTTCGCTGGCGGCGATGCCAATCTTTATGGATATGTGCGTAATAGCCCGGTTAATTTGATTGACCCGCTAGGAATGTGCCCCGATAAATGTCCGCCAAAGTATCGAACATTCTTCACACACTATTACCTTTTTCAGGAAATCGCGCAATTCGCGAACACCAATCCTGACTTTATAGCGGCTCTATCATGGCTAGAAAGCACATACCTGACTAGCCCTGGCGCGACGAATGAAAACAATATGTTCGGCGAAGATTTCAACAGTGGGTCGCAAATTCAACCTTACAGTAATTTTGATGCTTCGGCCCAAGATTGGTCAAACCAATGGGCAAGCGACGTTGACTCCGCGCCGACGATGGATACTTTTCTGGCTTTCCTCATTGACGCTAACTATAACACTGCCAATACTAGCCTGTGGGCTCAGGGAGTGAGTGACTCATACTACGAAGATATATTAAAGTGGAAGAAGGTATGTTTAGGAAGATGAAAGGCAACTGGAGCTTCATAACCATACTCACAGTTTTCTCGTGCGTGCTAACAGCGAATTCCGCCTGGACAGGGCCGAGCGACGGACGACCGTCCGGCGCTAGTACCATCACGGGCCGCGGTCCGACGCGTAATTGTTCTGATTGTCTGACCTTTCGCGAATCGTACAACAACCCAATATTTGGATACTCGGTAATCATACCTGACAACTTGGTAGGAGTCGGTGCGGTGCCGGAAGCTCCGAATCACGGAATACGCATTGATCTTGACGATGACGCGGATTCTTACGTTAGTGTAGAAGCAGAATATAATGCTTTAGATTTTACTACAGCAAAACAGATTGCTGACTTGCAGGTGAACGGTCTTAAAAATTTTGGTGGAGCTTCCAAGATAAAGATCAAGCGCGAGAGCACTATGCTGTGCAACCTGCCAGCGGTTCGTCAGACGGTGGAATATGAAGATAGTGTATCTGGAACACCAGGTATAAATTATGGAGTGTTCACGCTCCGGCCGAGGGAAAAGTATGGCGACATAGCCTATGATGTCACTCTCTCGACTAGTCCATCAGGATTAAATGAGGCCATGCCCTTGTTCTTGCAGGTACTCCGGTCGTTCAAATGCACAGCGCCAAAGGGCTGACGCTGCCCAACGGCATTCTGGCGGCATACACCTATGACGGTGACTCCCGAGTGAAAGCGACGACCTGGACGCTAGGCAATAATCGGGTGGGTGATTTGGAATATTCGTATGACGCGGATGGGCGCGTGATCGGAAAGACCGGAAGTTTCGCGCAGACCAATCTGCCGCAGGCGGTGACCGGGAATATGTTCAACGCGGACAACGAGATGACCGCTTTCAACGGAACGACGCTGAGCTACGATGCCAACGGCAACCTCACGAATGATGGCACGAACACAGTCCTCCGGCCGGCGAACCCGCCGATCCTGCGAAGTACGAGCTGCCGGCTTACCGGCTCAGCTGGCGAGCAGACTTCGAGCGGGAGAGGTAGGATCGACGATGGCAGCTTACCTGGGGAGCGAAGATTTGAAGCCCGGGAACGCAAAGCGATACTCGGAGGAGAAGTAAAATGCCTTGGGAAGGGCCGTATAAGCTACGCGAATTGTTGGACCGAGTTGGTGGTGCCGATCCGTCTCTGACAATTTTCCCCGAGACTTACGGGTTATATGTTTTCTCGTTGGAGCCGTGGGAACAGGAGCCAGCGGGCCTGCTCTATCTAGGTTCCGGCCATGCGACTAAGAACACAAATATGCGGCACCGAATCGGCGCCGAAGTTGCCTCCGCCCTAGGGTTTTGGGGAAAAGTCGCAGGCCACGGTCATGGCGGCATCCTTTTGTCTAAGTACTGCCGACTGAAGGGGATAAATCCCTTCGAGCTTCATTTAGGTTGGCTTGTCCGGCCGACGAAAGACACTTGTCCAGTTCCTGCCGAACAAGACCTCTTCTGTCATCATAATCCTAAGAGTGGTAATCCCAAGGTGCAGCAGCGATCCCCAGGGCTGCAGAACCGCAGAAGGCCGAGTAACTGCGGGCAGCCCGGCTGCAAGAAGAAGCCTTAGTGCCTGTCCGGAGCGCGACCGCCGGTGGCTCGCGGACAGCTATCTGTTTGCCCGCTGGATCTACGACCACAAATTCGAACGCGTAGAGTTCAGGAGATTCATAGCGAACGGAGCTAGTAACCAAATGATAGACGTTTGGCGGATTGTGCCCTTCTTTAGCGCATCGGTGCTCGCGGTCGTAGCGATATACGTAATCATCCGCTGGCGGCGCGCCCCTGCAGCCTTAAGGGGGATCAGTTTAACCGGGGTGACGTGTTTCGCTGCGGGTGTGCTGCTCGGAATGTGGCTGCTACACGAGAGGGAAGCCGAGTCGGTCGTGCGCTCACCTGCTCCTTCTGTGGGAGGCGTCGACAGCCCACATGAATCGGGCGCGACCAAATTAGTCGCTCTAGGACCGCACGGCGTACAGGTATACGACCTAACAGCAAAAGCCGACGCTCCCATGGTGACTAGCATCTCAGGCCCACTCACTGCGATGAACCAATCAGACTTTCCTACAGATATGGACATGGATAACAACAGAGACATCTATGTCCTCCAAGGTGGTAGCACCATCCTAAAATTCTCTGCCGGAAGCAGCGGAGATGCCAGCCCCATGAAAATTATAGCCGGTCCCGCGACGAGTCTTTTGGGCGGCCTGGCCATAACGGTCGCTCCAGATGGCAGTCACATTTTCGTCGCAAGCGCCTGCGGCTCGGAGCCGAGCGTCAGTTGCATTCTCAAGTTCCGTTCCGATGCAAACGGCAACAGCACGCCGGAGGCCAAGATCACATTCCGGCCGGGCTATAGCTGCGGCATGTACGGCGGCATGACCTTGGATCTCAATGGGAATCTTTGGATCGCCGATGGCCTCAATAACTGCATTTCAGAATTGTCCGCGGACGCCTCCGGCACGGTGACGCCCATCACGACACTTTGGGGGCCTACCACCGGCTTGGCTCGCCCTGACCGTCTTGCTTTCGATGGAGAAGGAAACCTCTATGTAGCGAATAGAGGAGGACCCAGCATTACGGTGTACAAACCTGGGAGTCACGAGGGCAGTGCTCCTATAGCAAGTATCTTTGGCCCGAGGACCGGACTGAGAGACCCTTGCACCATCGCAATTGACCAACGAGGGACGATTTATGTCGAGGATGGAGACAGACTCCTGGAGTTCAAAGCGGGTAGCAATGGCGATGTATCTCCGGATCACGAAATAAGAATTCCCAACCTCGGATTTCCATCGACCATCATTGTGCTCAACTGAGATGCGTGCGCCCAACGAGCTGCGTTAGCGGTTTTGCCGCTCTATTCTCCCGAGATCTAGGCATGTTAGCGTCTGCGCTCCGGCTACGCTCGCAACGATTACCCATGCCTACGCACTACTATTTCGGCCCCTTTGCCATAGGCGCTTAACCATTCCTCAAAACTTTTGGTTGATAATACACCGCGTGAGCAACATCCGTAAGTTTCTCATACCCGTGGTGATCTGGCGGTTGGTTCGCCGGAGCTAACGGAGGGAACTTTCGACGCATGGCTTCGACACTTTACCATGGCAAGGGGTTCCGCCGGCCGCCGCGCGACTACGCGCAGCTCAATCTCTTCTCCGGCAGACCCACAGATTTCACCAGAGCGGTTGGGCCAGATGATTCTCAAGCGCTGGCAGACGCATCACCCGAAGATACCGGCGGAACTCCAGAGCAACCATCAACTGGAACAGACGCTCCACGAAGCCCAGGAGCGAGCAGGGGGCCTGCCGACACCTATTTTCCCTGACGCGCCGGGTGATAAATGTCGTGGCATCGGAGGCTCCATGGCGCGACTTATCAAAGGACTCGATACCAAGCTGATTCACGCCGGCGAGCCGGAGCCGCTCATCGGTGGCGCGGTCACGATGCCGATATTTCAGTCCTCGACCTACGAGTATGCGGGGCAGACCAGCTACCACGACCTGCGCTACATCCGGCTTAATAACACGCCCAATCACGCGGTGCTGCACGCCAAGCTGGCGGCGCTCGAAAACGCGGAAGCGGCGCTGGTTGCGGGCAGCGGGATGGCGGCGATATCGGCGACGCTCCTCACGGTGCTCGCCGGCGGCGGGCATCTGCTCGCGCAGGACTGCGTGTACGGCGGCACGCATGATCTGTTCGTCGAGGAGTTCCCGCGCTACGGACTCGCGGTGGATTTCGTCGATGGCGACGAGCCGGCCACGTGGCGCGAGGCGCTGCGGCCCAACACCAAGGCCATCTACGTCGAGGCGATGTCGAATCCGCTGCTGCAAGTGAGCGACTTGAATGCGGCGGTGGATTTCGCGGCGGAGAACGGGCTGGTCTCGATCATCGACAACACGTTCGCGAGCCCGATCAATTTTCGGCCCGCGGAAATCGGCTTCGACCTCTCGATTCATAGCGGCACCAAGTATCTCAATGGCCATACCGATATCGTCGCCGGCGCCGTGATCGGGCGCGCCGACCTGGTCGAACGCATCACCCATACGCAGAACCATCTTGGCGCGAGTCTCGATCCGCACGCATGCTTCCTGCTGCATCGCGGGATGAAGACGCTCGCAGTCCGCGTGCGCCATCAGAATGAAAGTGCGCTCAAGCTTGCGCGATGGCTCGAACAGCATCGCGCGTCGCGCGGGTGAACTATCCCGGCCTCGAGAGCCACGCGAATCACCTGCGCGCGTGCGAGCTGTTCGACGGCTTCGGCGGCGTGCTGAGCTTCGAGCTCGCGGGCGGTCTCGACGCGGCGCGGCGTTTGATGGAGCGCGTGACGATACCGATCAGCGCGCCCAGCCTTGGCGGCGTCGAGACTCTGATCACGCGGCCGGCGACGACTTCGCATTCGGGGATGTCGGCGGCCGAGCGCGCGCGGGCGGGAATCGGCGACGGCCTGGTGCGGTTGTCGGTCGGTCTGGAATCGAGCGACGACCTGATCGAGGATTTCGAGGCGGCGCTGGGCGGCTGAAAGACATTTCAAGGCGCGGAGCCAACGCATTTTGGGACACCGGCCGCGACAGCGTTGAACTTCGGCCACGGAAGCCAACCTCGGACGGCGATAGCAGGTCGTTGCAATCCCGGCACGGGGCATTGGACTTGCTTGCTATCCAGATGTGGACCTCCAGATAGATCCGTCCGCCGATGGCGTTCGCCGTTCCAGCCCGCTCGATTCGACCAATGGCGATGCTGCGTCGGGCGCCGCGCCGATAATCGACGCTATCGCGCATGAGCGAGCCGGCGTACCGCGCGAACCGGACGACGCGACGATGCATCCGGCCGCGCTCGAGGTCCCGGACGCGCGCGCAATCCTGCGCGTGGGCGCGTTGGCAATCGTCGCTTTTGAAATTGGATACACGTTGCTCGACCGCGTGGAGTATCCGCAGACTCTCGCGCGGACGCTGCCGCTGCATGTGGCGATCGTGGCATTCGGCGTCGCTGCCCTCGTCTTGACGCTATCGCCGCGTGCGATGCGCAACTGGCAGGCGCTTACCCTGCTGATTCTCGCGTCGATCATGGCGGCCACCGCGTCGATTGCGCTGATAAACAGCGACAGCGACGTGCTGGTGGCGTCACTGGCGATGTCCTTCTTTGCAGCCGGGACTCTGCTGCCGTGGAACGCGCGCTGGCAGGCGGCGCTCGAGGCGATTGGGGCGCTCGCGTTGCTGGCCTACTCGGCGCGAACCGAGGACCCCAATCCGCGTCTCGGGATCGCCTGGATGGTGCTCGTGAGCGCGGCACTATGGTCGCAACTGAGTGCGGTGCTGGGCGCCCGCTATCGTCGGAAGCTGGCCGATCAACTGACAGCGCTGGCCCGGAACGATCGCTTGCTCAGGCGCGAGATATACCTGCGCGCGGAAACCGCGACCGCCCGTGAGCGCGACCACGTTCAGCTGCAGGCCAGCGAGGCGATGCTGCGCAAGATGTTCGAAGCGTCGCCGGACAATATCGCGGTCAACAGTCTCGCCGACGGACGCTTTGTCGCGGTTAACGACGACTACCAGGTCGCCGGGTACACCCGCGCCGACGTGATTGGCAACAGCATCATCGCGCTTGGGATGTGGCCGGACGACCAGCAGATGGAGCAGTTTCTCGAGAAAATTCGGCGCACCGGGCGCGTCAAGAACATGGAAATCACGCAGCGGCGCAAGGACGGCGGCGCCAACGAAACCCATCTCATCTCGGCCTCGATGGTCGAAGTCAACGGCGACGCGTGCGTGATTTCAATGGTCAGGGACATCACGGCGATAAAGCGCGTCGAGACCAGCTTGCGCGCCAGCCACGCCGCCTTGCGCAAGATCTTCGACGCGACGCTCGACATTATCGTGGTCACGCGGCTGTCCGACGGCGCTTACATCGATTTCAATCAGCAGTTCGAGCGGCTTGGATATGGGCAAAAGGATCTCGACGACTCCCTAAAGGGCCGGCGTCAGATCTGGGCGAGCGAGGCACTACACCAGGTGTTTCGCGCCCGCATTACGGCCGACGGCGTGGTGCGCAACATGGAGGTCGATTTCATTCTTCCCGACGGTCGCCTGATGCCGGCGTTGGTGGCGGCGGTGCGGGTCGAACTCGAAGGCGAAGACTGCGTGGTCACGATGATTCGCGACCTGACCGCAGCCAAGCAAGCGTCACGCGCGCTGGCAGAGAACGAAGCCGCCCAGCGCGCGATCTTCGACCTCAGCCCGGACGCGATTTCGGTCGCCGACGCGTTAGACGGCAGATATGTGGCAGTCAACGCGGAATTTCTACGACTGGGCGGTCACATCCTCGAAGAAACGATCGGCAAGTCGGACCTCGAACTCGGCGTGTGGGCCAAGCCGTCGGACCGCGAAAGATTCAGCGCGACCCTCGTCAGCCAGGGTCAGGTACGCAACCTCGAGGTCGATTTTCTTCGCCACGACCGGACCATCGTCCCGACGCTGATTTCCGCCGCGTTGATCGACTATCGGCATCAGCCCTGCGTCGTCGCCTACATTCGCGACATCACGCCCCGAAAGCAGATCGAGCGCGACCTGCTGTCGGCGCGCGAGGAATTGTCGCGGCAGGTCAAAGCGCTCAGCGACAGCGAAGAGACCTTCCGCAAGCTCTTCGACGCCAATCTCGACAGCATGACGCTCACCGGCACCGACGGAAACTACATCGATGTGAACCAGGAATTCACCAAGGCGACGGGGTTCTCGCGCGCAGAAGCCATCGGCCATCATTTCACCGATCTCAACATGTGGATTCATCCGGACGAAATGATTGCCTTCGGCGATCAACTCTCGAAAACCAACGAAGTCCGCAACCTCGAAGTTATGTTCCGCATGAAGGGCGGCGCGGAGCAGCCGGTACTCCTGTCGGCGTTGAACCTGGAGCTGCACGGACAACTCTGCTGCCTGACAATTTCGCGCGAAATCTCCGACCTCAAGATGACCCAGCGCGAGCTGGTCGCGGCGCGCGAGGCGGCGCTGGCGGCGTCGCGCGCCAAGTCGGAATTCCTGTCGAGCATGTCGCACGAGATTCGCACGCCGATGAACTCGATTCTCGGAATGGCCGATCAGCTGATGGAAACCGCGCTCGACGACGAGCAGCGAAGATATTTGAGCACCGTTATCAGCAACGGCCATGCGCTGCTCGCATTGATCAACGGCATTCTCGATCTCGCCAAGGTCGAGAGCGGGCGGATCAGCCTCGAGGCGATCGAGTTCGACCTCAAGGACGCCATCGAGAAGGTGCTCGAGACGCTGGCGATTCGCGCGCACGAAAAAGGCCTCGAGCTGATGGTGCGATTCGCGCCCGAGATTCCCGATCTCGTGCTCGGCGATTCGTTGAGGCTCGGCCAGATCCTGATCAACCTGGTCGGCAACGCGATCAAATTCACGCACAAAGGGCAGGTGATGGTGACGGTCGAGCACGACCCCGGCTCAACCGCGGCGGGCGCTCTCAAATTCACGGTGCGCGACACCGGCATCGGAATTGCCGCCGATCAGCGCCACCTGCTGTTCCACCCGTTCAGCCAGGCCGACTCTTCGACCTCGCGCAAATACGGCGGCAGCGGGCTCGGACTGGCGATCGTCGCGCGGCTGGTCGCGCTGATGCACGGCACGGTCGAGGTGTCGAGCGAAGCAGGCTCGGGCAGCGCGTTTTCATTCACGGCGCGATTCGGCACGGCGCCGGCCATCGCGACACCGGCACCGCTCTTCGGCGGCATGCGAATTATCGTGGCCGGCGACAACGCCGCCAGCCGCTCGATTCTGTCGGATCTGCTCACCGCACAAGGGGCGCAGGTCGTCGCGGCGGCGTCCGCGGCGGAAGCGACGGCGAGATTGCGGCGCGACAATTCCCCCGGCTCAGCGGACCCAATCGTATTGCTCGACAGCGCGCTCCCGAGGCGCGGCGGATTCGAGTCGGCCCGGCAACTCGTCCGCGAGGGACTGGACCGGCGGCGGCTCGTGATGATGCTCGGCACCAACGACTTGACCTGCGAGGTTGCCGGTCTGCGCGCGATGGGAATTGATAACTACCTCGTCAAACCGGTGCGGCGCGCTGAGTTGTTCGCGGCGGTCGCGCGGGCGCGCGCCGGCTCGCAGCTGAAGGCGCGCGACGATCGGGCGGCGCCTCCGCCAATCGCGGCGAAACCGGCTTTGCCCGCGGTCCTCGATCGGCCGCTGAAAATTCTGATGGCCGACGATTCGCGCGACAACCGTGCGCTCATCCGCGCCTACCTGAAAAAAACGCCCTACCGTCTCGAAGAGGCTGAAGACGGCCAGCAGGCGATCGACAAATTTACCGCCGGCAATTTCGACCTGGTGCTGATGGACATCCAGATGCCGATCGTTGACGGCTACGAAGCGACCAGCACGATTCGAGTCTGGGAGCTGGCCAACGGCCGCCGCCGCACGCCGATCGTCGCGCTGACCGCGTCGGCGCTGGAAGAAGCGGCGCATCGCACGCAAGCCGCCGGATGCGACGCGCACGTGACCAAGCCGGTCACAAGATCGACACTGCTCGAGGCGATTCGCGACGCGGTCAGTGAACCCCAGTTGGACGACGGGACGGCGGACCACGCCAGTCTCAAGGAGGCAGCATGCCGGACCGAGTAATAGTGGAAGTGGACGAGGATCTGAGCGACCTGATCCCGGATTTTCTGATCCACAAGCGCAACGACATCGCCACGATTTTCGAGGCGGTCTCGCACCGCGACTACGCCGCCATCAGCAGCATCGCGCATCGCCTCAAGGGCGAAGGCGGCAGCTACGGCTTCGACTCGATGACCGAGATGGGGCGCGGGCTCGAAAATGCCGCCGCGATCCGCGACGACGGCGCGGTGACGACGCTCGCGCGCCAGTTGCTAAGCTACCTGGATCACGTAGAGGTAGTATTCCAGCCATCCAAAGACTGACGCGGCGGCGCGTCGCGGTTGCGCGCGGTGCGATCGCGATGCTAGCGATCGAAACCGCTTGCACACGTCGGCTAATCCGTCGCCCGCCCTCTTCCGCTGGCAACTCGCCATCGCAATCGCGATTGCCTGCTTTGCGATCCGGGCAGCCGCGGCCGGCGTTGAGATCCCGCCCTCGGTGGCCGACTACGCGGCGGCGCTGGACGAAGTACGAACGGCGCGCGGCAAGAGTTCCATCGAGCCGGTCTTCGAGGCCGGCATGCAGGCGAGTCCGCAAGTGCAAGCCGTCCTGCCCGATCTCAGCGAATCGCAGTATCAGCAAGTCCAGCGCCAGATGCAGGGCTTCATCGTGGTGCGCGAAGCGGTGATAGTCGTGCGTCCGAGCGTCGATTACTTCAAAGCCCTCGCTCGCAAACAGGGCACCAAAGCCGACCGCGCCTTCTTCGACATCTACTCGCGCACCGAGCCCGACGGCAACGGCCCGTTCCCCGCCTACATCCAGCAGCAGACCGGCGAGACCGGATGCACGCGTTTCGATGGCAAGCTGATGATCGATCTCTACCGCGGCTGGATGACCTTCCGCACAACCTATCCCGACAACTACGCGTCGGAAGCGCAAGGCGAAATCGACAGCCTCGAATCGGAACTGCTGTCAGGCATCTGCACCTGCGACAACGCCGACAAGACCGCCGCCGGCTTGCAAGCCTTCGTCAAAGCATTCCCGGACCTGCCAATCACGCCGAAGATCAAAACCAGAATCGCCAGAATTCGCAGCGGCAAATCAAGCTTCCGTTTCAACTGTCACAGTTGATGACTTTTGTTTTGTTGAGCGCAGCGAATCTTACCTCGCCCGTTATTTCACGGGAGAGGCGGCCGGCGGGCGCAGCCGCCGGTAGGTGAGGGTGCCGCGGTTCAAGCTGCAGGCGCGCAATGTCGAGTTATTATTCTTGTGTCATTCAGAGCGCAGCGAAGAATCCCGGTTCTTTCTCGATGTAAAGCACTTCGCCTTCACTTGCGGCCTCGCGGATCGATCTGCTCCGAAGAAAAATAACTCGACATTGCGCGCGCTCAGCTTGAGTCGCAGCACCCTCACCTACCAGCCGCGATGCGGCTGGCCTCCTCTCCCGTGAAATAACGGGCGAGGTATCAGAGGCCGCAGCGGCCGCTCAAAAGAACACAAAACTAGGAAACAGACTCGGAGTCTAACTCGCGACGAGGTCGGAGCCCTGCTCGCCGAGATTCGCGAATGCCAGCCCTTTGAACGCGGGCTCCGTGGACGCCATCGCGGCGAAGATGCTGTCCGCTGATTTCGGACGATCGATGCCGTCGAGTGCGTGGCCGAGTCGCGCGATTGCCTCGACGCCGGCGATTGCGCTTCCCGGCGGCGGGAACGCGGCGTGGATTCGCTGGACGCGGCCCTGGAAGTTCGTGAAGCTGCCGTCGATTTCGGGATACGCCGCGATCGGCCAGACCTGATTCGCCATCTGGCAAGTCTCGTTGGCGTCGGTCGATAGCACCATCATGTAGTCGAGCGCGCCGAAGCGCCTGACGAATTCTTCTTCGCCTATCGCGCGAACCAGGTCGGCGCGAAATGAAATGAGCATCTTGAGTTCGCCCGACGCGACCGCGGATGCGAGCCCGTCGAGTCCGCCGGCCGAGAGTCCGAGCGCCGCGAGACCGCGCGTGTTGGGATTCTTGTTGGCGCGGATCAGCAGCTCGTCATCGCCACTCGCGTCCGGCGGCGACCAACTTAGCGTCGCGATTCGGTCGGAACCAATCGCGGTCTTCATCAACTGCTTGAGCGCGAACGCTTCCTCGTTAGTCGAGGTCGCATCGACGACCGCCGCGATCGAATTGCCGCCGTACGATCGTTTGTAATCCGCAATGATCGACGCCGCGCGCCTGACGCCTTCGCCCCACGGCTCGACCACCAGCTGATCCTTCGACTGCACGAGCGGCGACGTCAGCCGCGTCTCGTTTTGAAGCGCGGGAAAGCTGTGACGGCCCTCGTCGCACATCCAGTAGCTGTTGACCGTGGCGCTGTAGCGCGGCTTGAAGCGGTAGATGCGTCCGCGATGATGATGGATGTCGATCGCACATCCGCGCTCGCATCCGCCGCACACCGACGCCGTGCGATGCAGGTACCACACGCGCATCCGGAAGCGGAATTCTTTTTCCGTGAGCGCGCCGACCGGGCATATATCGACGACGTTGCCCGCGTACTTGTTGTTGACCGGCTGGCCGGGATTGATGTCGATGCGGTTGTGATCGCCGCGCTCGAAAATCGCCAGCTCCGACGTCTTCGTCACTTCATCGAAGAACCGCGTGCATCGCGCGCACAGGATACATCGCTCCTGATCGAGCATCACGCCCGATCCGATGTCGATCGCCTTGCCCTTGTGATTTTTCTCGGGCAGCGGAAAGCGCGACGGCTGCTGATCGTAATCCATGTAGTAGTCTTGCAGCTTGCACTCGCCGGCCTGATCGCAAACCGGACAATCGATCGGGTGATTGATCAGCAGAAATTCGAGCACCGCCTTCTGCGCGGCGACGGCCTTGGCGCTCTTGGTGTGGACCACCATGCCCTCGGCGACGCGCGTGTTGCAGGCGATCTGCAGCTTGGGCGCTTTTTCGATTTCGACCAGGCACATCCGGCAGTTGCCGACGATGGTCAGGCCGGGATGATAGCAGTAGTGCGGAATCTCGACGCCGACCAGTTCCCCCGCCTGAATCACGTTCAGGTTGGCGCCAGCCTCAACTTCCTTGCCGTCGATTGTGAGTTTCGGCATGTCAGGCAGCCTGCTGCGCGGTCGCAGTCTTGAACGGACAGCGTCCGAGCTTGATGTGCGCCTCGAACTCGTCGCGATACTTGGGCAGGAAGCTCTTCACCGGCATCGAGAGGCTGTCGGCCAGCACGCAAATCGTGTTGCCCTCCATGTTGGCGGCGGCGTCGTACATGACCTTGAGGTCTTCCATCTTGCCGCGGCCCGCTTCGAGGTCGATCAGCAACTTCTCGATCCAGCCGCATCCTTCGCGGCATGGCGTGCACTGTCCGCATGATTCGTGATGATAGAAATGCGCGATCGTTTTGAGCATATCGACCATGCAGGTGCCTTCGGCCATCACCATCACGCCGGCCGTGCCCATCAGCGAGCCGGCCGCGCGCACGGAATCGAAATCCATGTTGACCTTCACCGCCTCTTCCGCGGTGAAGATCGGGAACGACGATCCGCCGGGGATGACGCCCTTGAGCGCCTTGCCGCCGAGGATTCCGCCGCCCACATCGTAGATCAGATCCTTCAGCGGAAAGCCCATCGGCAATTCGTACAATCCCGGTTTGTTGATGTGGCCGGAGAGGCAGAAAAGTTTCGGGCCGGGACTCTTCTCGGGGCCGATCGATTTGTACCAGTCGGCGCCGCGATTGATGATGTGCGGGACGTTCGACAGCGTCTCGACATTGTTGACGACCGTCGGGCTCTGGAAGGCGCCCTGAATCGCGGGGAACGGCGGACGGTTGCGCGGATACGCGCGCTTGCCTTCGAGCGATTCGAGCAGGCCGGTTTCCTCGCCGCAGATGTACGCGCCCGCACCGCGATGCGTGAACACGTCGAGGTCGAAGCCGCTGCCGAGGATGTTCTTGCCGAGGTAATTGTTGGCGTATGCCTCCGCGACCGCGGCGTCGAAGATTCTCTTCTGCACCGTGAACTCGCCGCGCAGGTACGTGTACGCCGTATGCGCACCGACTGCGCGGCACGCGATCGCGATACCCTCGATGATGCAGTGCGGGTCGAGCTCCAGCTCGTAGCGATTGGCAAAGGTGCCGGGCTCGCTCTCGTCGGCGTTGCAGCACAGGTACACCGGCTTCTTCGAGTCCTTCGGGATGAAGCTCCACTTGACGCCGGTCGGAAACGCCGCGCCGCCGCGTCCGCGAAGATTCGAGTTCTTGACCTCGTTGATAATCTCCTCGGGCTTCATCTCGAACAGCGCTTTGCGCAGCGCCTTGTATCCGCCGTTGCCGACGTACACGTCGAGTTTGCGAAGATCAGGGATATCCAGCCAGCGAGTCAGTATCCGTTCCATGTGAATCCGGTTCGCTCGTTGTGTTCGTGGTTCAGGCGGGATGCTTTTCGCTGAGCGCCATCAGTTTCTGTTTCTGCCCCTGGATTTTGCGCTGCAACGCCATCAGCGCGTCAAGCACGCCCTCGGGTCGCGGCGGACATCCGGGAACATACACGTCAACCGGGACGATCCGGTCGATGCCGGGTAGCGTCGCGTAATTGTCGTAGAAGCCGCCGGTCGAAGCGCACGCGCCAAACGCCATCACCCACTTCGGCTCCGCCATCTGCTCGTAAACGCGGCGCAGAATCGGTCCCTGGCGAACCGTCACGGTGCCGATCACCATCAGCAGGTCGGCTTGCCGCGGCGTGAAGCGCGGCAGCAGCGCGCCGAAGCGATCGATGTCGTAGGGCGTCATCGAGAGCGACATATATTCCATCGCGCAGCACGCCGTCGCGAATGGATAAGGAAAGATCGAAAATTTTCGCGCCCAGCCCAGCGCCTTGTCGAGCCGGGTCAGGACCGCGGTATCGCCGAGCAGAATCTCGTCGCCCTTGGCCGACTCGAGCCCGCTTTTAACTAATGCCATTGAAGCCTCTGGCGCTTGATATATACGTTAATTCGCTACAGTTGAAGGCTAGCAAGCCTCACGCGTCAGCACGTCAACGAACTCTAATGAAGCTGGGGCTCTGAGTGAAGCAAAACTTGCATCGAGTTGGGGCTCTAGCCACCTGTGTCGCAGCCTTGATCTATGTGGCTGCTGGACTTGCCGCACCCCAACAGACGAATCCACCTGGGTGGCCGATGCTGGGGAACGATCCCGCTCATAGTGGCAGAGGTGAGCGCGGCGCCGCCGCGAACTCCGGCGTACTTAAATGGAAGTATCAGCCGCGTGCCGCGTGGCATCGATTTTCGATTCCAGCGATCGGAGCAAACGCCATACACATTCGAGCCATCTTTACGCCATAAGCGGCATACCTGGACGCGATGACTCCCGACGGCAAAGTCAAGTGGAAGTTTTTCGATGCGGAATCGGGGAGAGTTTCGTGGCGACCCGCCATTGGTGCGGAGGGCACAGTTTTTCTCAGCGGTGATGGTCTATGGGCTGTAAATCCGAACGGCACGCTCAAGTGGAAATATGAGCATGAAGTCGGAAGTCCCGTACTCGGTGATGACGCCACCATCTACGCAATTTGCGACGACGAGAAATTGTGCGCCTTTCGAGGTCCCGGGCACTAAGTCGGGCCTCTTGATACCTTGAGCACTGCTTCCGGGATTCTTCGCTGGGCTCGAGAATGACACAAAGCGCTAAGCGTCTAGCCGTTGAGATGATTTCGCAGCACCCTCACCTACCGACCGCGGTGCGGTCGGCCGCCTCTCCCGTGAAATAACGGGCGAGGTAAGAGTCGGATCCTCACTAACCCCTCGAGCGAAATGGCGTCCTCGACATTTCGCGATTTCTTCTCGCTAAGGTGCAGGGGTTATCCCCTGCCCAAGGAAGTGTGAAACCCAGGAGGGGTTTCACGTTTAAATCAAGTTCCTCACCAAATTCGGAGGACGCCGGCGCCTTTGATTTCGTCGTGCTTGAGCATCTTGAGCGCGACGTTCGCTTCGCTGAGGCCGAAGGCCATCGTGCTGATACGAATCGGGATCTCGGCCGCGAGTTTCAGGAACTCATCGCCGTCGGCGCGAGTGTTGGCGGTCACGCTGCGAAGTTCTTTTTCGTAGAACAGATGTTTTTGATAATCGAGCGAGGGGATCGGACTCAGGTAAATTCCCGCGACAGCGAGAATCCCGCCGCGATCGAGCGCTTGCATCGCTGGCAGCACGAGGTTCCCCGCCGGCGCGAACAGGATTGCCGCGTCGAGCGGCGCCGGTGGCGCGTCTTCGGCGTTGCCGATCCATTCGGCGCCGAGCTCTCTCGCCAAATCGCGATGCGGGCCGCCGCGGCTCATGACGAACACGCGGCATCCCCAATGCCGCAGCACCTGGATCGCCAGATGCGCCGAGCCGCCGAAGCCGTAGAGGCCGACCGTCGCGCCGGGCTTGATGTCGGCGCGCCTGATTGCGCGGAACCCGATTATTCCGGCGCACAACAGCGGCGCCGCTTCTTCGTCACCGAGCGAAGCGGGGATCGCGTACGCGAAGTCCTCGCGCACGACGGCGTATTCGCAGTAGCCGCCGTCGTGATCGTAGCCGGTGAAGCGCGCGTTGGGGCATAGATTCTCGCGGCCGCGACGGCAATAGACGCATACGCCGCAGGTCTCGCGCAGCCATGCGATGCCGACCCGATCGCCCTGCTTGAAACGAGCACTGCCGACGCCGCGCTTGTCCACGACGCCCACCACTTCGTGCCCCGGGATGATTCGCGGATGGCGCGGCGGCAGGTCGCCTTCGGCGACGTGGAGGTCGGTGCGGCAAACTCCGCAAGTGCGCACGCGCACCAGAATTTCTCCCGGCCCCGGTTCGGGTATTGGCGCGTCGATCGCATGGATCGGATCCGACTCGATCGGCGCGGGCTGCTCGACCACCATCGCCTTCATTGGAAATATTGTATTCGATACCCTGACCGTAGGCTCATGAAAGGGTCGGTTAAATCATCGAACGGCCAAGAATTGTGCTACCGTTTACCCGCGTGCTATTGAGCCGCACGAATGCAGGCGCAAAAGCAAACCCAACCGAATAACGAACTCTCGTTCGCGCGCGCCGACAAATCCACGCTGGTCGTCCGGCTCGCCGGCGATTGGCATCTTCGTCACGGCCTGCCCTCGGCGACTCTGGTAGAGAAACAACTCGACGCCGATCCGAAACCGACCAGGCTGACCTTCGACGCCGCCGATCTGCGCGACTGGGACAGCGGCCTGCTCACGTTTCTGATGAGCATCAGCGAGCTATGCCATAAGCGCAAGTTGCCCGCCGACTGGAGCCCGCTGCCCGAAGGCGTGCGCAGTCTGATCCAGTTGGCGGAAGCGGTGCCGGAAAAAACCGGCGCGCGTCACGAGGCGTCGCATAGCACGTTCATCGAGGAGCTCGGCCACGAAGCTATTTCCTATGCGCAGGGACTCGACGATTTCTTACGCTTCCTGGGCGAAGTCGCGATCGCGTTTGCCAAGCTGGCGGTCGGCAAGGCGCGGTTTCGCCGCGTCGATCTGATGATCATAATCCAGGATTGCGGCGCCAGCGCGTTCGGCATCGTGACGCTGGTCACGTTCCTGGTCGGCGTGATTCTCGCCTTCGAGGGTGCGGTGCAGTTGCAGCAGTTCGGCGCGTCGATCTTCGTCGCCGACCTGGTGGGAATCGCGATGAGCCGCGACATGGGCGCGATGATGGCGGCGATTATCATGGCGGGCCGCACCGGCGCCGCGTTCGCCGCTCAGCTCGGCTCGATGAAAGTGACTCAGGAAATCGACGCGCTGACCACGATGGGAATCTCACCGCTCGAATTCCTGGTGCTGCCGCGCGTGCTCGCGCTGTTCCTGATGATTCCGCTGCTGTGCGTGTATTCCGATTGCCTCGGCGTGGCCGGCGGCGCGTTCGTCAGCGCGACGATGCTCCATATCCCGCTCGGCACCTATCTGCGCGAGACGCGCGCGGCGGTCACGCTGACTGACATCTTCGGCGGTGTTTTCAAGGCTGCCGTTTACGGCATCATCATCGCGGTCGCCGGATGCCTGCGCGGATTCCAGTGCGGCAACAGCTCGTCGGCGGTCGGCGACGCGGCGACAGAGGCGGTGGTCACGGGAATCGTTTACGTGATCGTCGCCTGCGGACTCTTCGCCTTCATCTTCAACGTGATCGGTATTTAGGTGATTATCTCGCTAGTTCATAAACCCTGGGGCGCGGCGTCGTTCCTGGCGATATTGGTCAGCGCGGCGGCTGGTCTGCTTTTCGCCGCGCCGGCGAGCGCCGCACCGTGGACACAACCAGGCTACCTCTACCGCTATTTCGTTTGGGGCGCACAATTCCTCGTCTCATCCCGTTCCGGCGATTACCGGCATTACGAGTATCACAGCATCGACAAGTCATCGGCCGCGTTTCATTTCGCGCCGGGAAACCGCGATCGGATTCCGGCGATGGTGGAATACACAGACGGCGAAGCGGTCAAGCGAGTCGCGCTCGACGAGCTCCTGCGCACGACCGGTACTCATGCGTTCATCGTCGTTCGCGACAACCGGCTGCTCGCCGAAGATTATTTCAACGGCTTCGAGCGCGCCTCTCTATGCACCGCATGGTCGCTGTCAAAGTCGGTCACCTCGGCCCTGGTCGGTATCGCGATCGCCGAGGGCTATATCAAGAGCCTCGACGACCCCATCGTAAACTACCTGCCTGAGTTGAAAGACCAGGGCTTCGGCGCGATCACGATCAGAAACCTCTTGTCGATGAGGTCGGGGATTCAATACCGAATCAATTTCTTCCCATGGGACGAATTCGTGCTGGCCGGCTACTATCCCAATCTACGGCGCCTGCTGCTGTCCGATCTGAAGATCGTCGAGCCGCCCGATCAATCATTTCACTACAACAACTTCAATGCCGAACTCATAGGCATGATCCTGGAACGGACTACGGGCCGCACGCCTAGCCAATATCTCCAGGAGAAAATCTGGAAACCTATCGGCATGGAGTATCCCGCCACCTGGAGCATCGACAGCCGCGCTGATGGCTTCGAGCTAACGCCGATACTGCTCAACGCGAGAGCTATAGACCTGGCGAAGTTCGGACGGCTGTATCTCGATAACGGCAATTGGGACGGCAAGCAGATCGTTCCCGCGGATTGGGTCGTCCGATCAACCGCTCCCGATCCGGGCGACCATCGTCCATGGGAGACCTTCACTCGATGGCAGGACAACGGTGGTTATTACAAATATTTCTGGTGGGGTATTTCGCAAAGCGCGGGCGACTACAGCTATATGGGTATCGGCACCTACGGCCAGTTCATCTTCGTCTCGCCAAAAGCGAAAGTCGTGATCGTGCGGACGGCCGACGAAGACGGGATCGACCCGCGGCAATGGCGCGAAGTGTTTAAGTATATCGCCGGGCAAATTGACCAGAGTTACAGTCGCGTCGAGCGCGACGCGCTGAAATGACGACTCCGCATCCATCAATCAAAGCGTCGGACGGGAAGCCGGCCTCGGTCGTTTCCTTTCCCAAAGACGGACCGCCGCCAGTCACCGTGAAGAATCTGACGATGGCGTACGGGACCTTCGTCTTGATGAAAGATATAAACTTCACCGTCAATCACGGCGACATCTTCGTAATCATGGGCGGCAGCGGCAGCGGCAAAAGCACCCTGCTCCGCCACATGCTCGGATTGATCGAGCCGGCCAAGGGCGAAGTCTGGTATGGCGATTTCAATTTCACCAAGGGCGAGCCGCAACAGCGCGAGGAGATGCTGCGGCATTTCGGCGTGCTCTACCAGGGCGGCGCGCTGTGGAGCTCGATGACGCTGGCGGAAAACGTCGGACTGCCGCTCGGCGAATTCACCAATCTGTCGCAGTCGGAAATTCGCGATGTCGCCGCGCTCAAGCTGGCGCTGGTCGGGCTCAAGGGCTTCGAGGGCTACTATCCGAGTCAGATCAGCGGCGGCATGCAGAAGCGGGCGGGACTCGCGCGCGCGATCGCGCTCGACCCGGAGATTCTTTTCTTCGACGAGCCGTCGGCCGGCCTCGATCCGATAAGCTCGCGCCTGCTCGACGACTTGATCCTCGAGCTGCGCGACAACCTCGGCGCGACGGTGGTGGTCGTGACCCACGAGCTCGCGAGTATTTTTGCAATCGGCAACAACAGTGTTTTTCTCGACGCGGAAAGCAGAACGATGATCGCGCACGGCGACCCCAAGGACCTGCTGGCCCATTCCACCGATCAACGCGTGCAGACTTTCCTGACCCGCGGCGGCGAAGAGAACAAAAACGGAAAAGCAGAGGGGCATCATGGGTAAACGAATCAATCCGGCGACGGTGGGCGCGTTCGTTCTGGGCGCGGTCGGGCTCATCCTGGCCGCGGTCGTGGTCTTCGGATCCGGCAGCCTGTTCCGCAAGACCCACGAATTCGTCATCTACTTCGGCGGCGACATCAACGGCCTCCGCGTCGGCGCGCCGGTCAAGTTCAAGGGCGTCGAAATAGGCGCGGTCAAGCGCATCAAGCTGCGCCTCGAACAGGACGTCAACCGCTACAACGGCCAGTTGCGCGCCGACGTGCGCATCCCGGTGATTATCGAGCTCGACGAGGAGAAAATTGTTTCCCACGGCGGCACCTCCATCGACCTCGACGACCCGCATACGATTCCCAACCTGATTCGCGAGGGGATGCGCGCGCAACTCGGCTCGGACAGCTTCGTCACCGGCCTGATGTACGTTGCGCTCGATATCGAGCCGAATACGCCGATTCAGATGGTCGCGCCGCCCGGATCTCCGCTCCAGGAAATTCCCGCCATACCCAACACCCTCGAACAAGCGCAGGCCGTCGCGGTCCGAATCTTCGAGCGGCTCGACAAGGTCGATTTCAACGCCGTCTTCACCCAGATGACCGGGATGCTGGAATCGATCAGGGAAATCACCAACTCGCCCGCGCTCAAGCAGGTGGTAAACAACTCCGAGAAGACGCGCGAGCAACTCGACCACACTCTCGCCGGCGCGCAGCAGACGCTCAGCACCGCGAATGACCAGATACCGCCGCTGTCGAAATCGTTGCAGAAAACCTCGACCTCGGCCGACGCCGCCGCCAGGCAGGCAACATTGACGCTCGGCACCGTGCAGACGACGATCGAGCCCAACTCGCCGATCAACTACCAGGCCCTGCAGACGCTGCAGGATGTCTCCGCCGCCGCGCACTCGATCAAGGAATTGGCGGACTACCTGCAACGTAACCCGAGCGCGATCGTTCGCGGCCGCGACTTCAGCCAGGACTAACCGATGACCTTGACCAGTTTTTTCAGAATTTTCCTGGCGGGCGTAATTGCGCCGTCGATGACCGGATGCTCATACATGGCGAGGCAGGTCCTCGCCCCGCAAAAAGACGTCTCGAAGTTCTATCTCCTCACGCCCACCGCGGACACCGCAGCGCCGGCGCAAGCAGCCGCCGCCACCAGCGGCAATTTCACGCTGGGACTGGGACCGATCAAGCTTCCTCCCTACCTCGATCGTCCGGAGGTAGTGACCCGCGCGGCGCCGAACCGTCTTGAGCTCTCGAAGGAAGATCGATGGGGCGAGTCGATCCAAAACGGCTTCACCAGCGCGATCGAGCGCGACCTCGCCGCGCAAGCCGGCGCCACGGTGATCGTATTCCCGTGGTACAACACCGTGCACATCGACATGCAGGTGCAAATCGACGTCTATCGCTTCGAGACCGACGCCAACGGCACGGCGACGCTGTCGGCTAAATGGACAATCCTGGACTCGACCGGCAAGAACATCCTCTACACGGTGGAATCCAATCTGACCCAACCCTCAAAACCCGGCGACATGACCGAGGCCGCCGCCGCACTCAGCCGCACAATCGGCGACCTCAGCGGCCAGATCGCGAACATGCTGCAACAATTGCGCTCGCAGCGAGGTGCGCATACGACCTGAGGCTACAATTCGAAGTCGGCTTCTTCCAGGATGCGGGCGGCGCGATACAGGAAGCTGTTGCCGAGGACGCCGTCGACGACGCGATGGTCGTACGACAGTGCCAGGTACATCATGGTGCGAATCGCGAGCGCGTCGGCGCCGTCAACTTCGACCACCACCGGCCGCTTCTTGACCTCACCCATTCGCAGGATTCCGACTTGCGGCTGATTGATGATCGCGAAGCCGTAAAGATTACCCTCGCGCCCGGGATTCGAGAGCGTGAAGCTGCCGCCCGCGAGATCGTCGGCGGTGATCTTCTTCTCGGCGACTTTGCGGCGCAGACTCTCGATCGCGCGCGCGATCCCCACCACCGACATTCCTTCCGCGGCCTTGATCACCGGCACCAGCAGGCCTTCGTCGGTGTCCATCGCGATGCCGAGATTGATCTCGCGGCGCGTCACCACCGAATCGCCGACCACCGACGCGTTCATCCGCGGAAATTCCTTGAGCGCGCGCACCGTCGCCGCGGCCGCCAGCGGCAAGAAGGTGAGATTGAATCCTTCGCGCCGCGCGAACTCAGTTTTGTGCTTCTCGCGCAAGCGCATCGCATTGGTAACATCGACTTCCGCGACGGTGCCGACGTGCGGCGAATGCGTCTTCGAGTACACCATGTGCTCGGCGATCAGCTTGCGCCGCCGCGTGAACGGCTCGACGATGTCGCCTTCGTTCGGCTGATAGATGGGCGGCTTGAACCCCGGACCCGATTGAATCGACGGCTGCGTCGTCGCGGTAGCCGTCGTCATCGGACGCGGACTGCTTTGCGCGGCGCCATTGGTCTGCGGCTGCGGCGCGACGCTCGGCGTCCCACCCTTGCGCAGCGTATCGAGGTAGCGCTGGAGATCGCGCTTGCTGACGCGTCCGCCGATTCCCGTCCCGGGAACGCGACTCAGATCGATGCCCTCTTCCGCCGCGATCTTCAGCACGACCGGCGAGAACCGTCGCGGACCGCCCTCGTCCGGCTCGGCTTCACGAAGTCCCGCGCCCGCCGCTTGCATCGGCTGCGGCGTCGGCGCCGGTTGCCGCGGCGGCGGTACTGGTTTCACTTGCACAGGCGCGGGTTCCGGTTTGGGCGCGGCTTTCGGCGCGACGACCTTCAGTTTTGCCGGAGCCTCGGCGCCCGCCGGCTCGATCACCGCGAGCGTCGCGCCGACCGGCAGCGTCTGCCCCTCCGCGGCGACAATCTTCGCGATTCGCCCCGCGCCGGGCGACGGAATCTCGGTATCGACCTTGTCGGTTGAAATCTCAACCAGCGGCTGATCTTCGATGACGACGTCGCCTTCCTTGACCAGCCACTTCGTGATCGTGCCTTCGACGACACTCTCGCCCATCTGCGGCATCGTTACGTCGATCGCCATTTCAATAAGCCGCCAGGCTGCGAATCGCGTCCACGATTTTGTTGGTGCTCGGCAGGATGAAGTCCTCGAGCGGCTGGCTGAACGCGACGTGCGCGTCGGCCGCCGCGACCCGGCGCACCGGACCGTCGAGAAACTCGAACGCGTTCTCCATTATGATCGCCGAGACCTCGCCGCCGATGCCGCCGGTCAGACGATCTTCGTGCACCACCAGCACCTTGCCGGTCTTGCGCGCCGTCGCCAGTATCGCCTCGCGATCGAGCGGCAGCAGCGTGCGCAAATCGAGCACCTCGACTGCGAGCCCGTCTTCCTTCTCGACGATTCGCGCCGCGTCGAGCGACTGCCCGAGCGTGCCGCCGTAGGTGATGATCGACAAGTCGCCGCCTTCCTTACGAATCTCCGCGACCCCTATCGGCACCGTGAAATCGCCTTCCGGCAGGTCTTCCTTGATACTGCGATAGAGCCGCTTGTGCTCGAAGTACACGACCGGGTTGCCGTCGCGAATCGCGCTTTTCAAAATTCCTTTCGCGTCGTACGGAGTCGCCGGCGCGACCACCTTGAGTCCGGGCACGCGCGTGAACCACGCTTCGGGATTCTGCGAATGAAACAGCGCGCCGTGAACGCCCGCGCCCGACGGCGCACGAATCACCAGCGGACACGCCGCCTTGCCGCCGTGACGGTAACGCAGCGTCGCCGCCATGTTGACGATCTGATCGAAGGCGCACGAAATGAAATCCGCGAACTGCATCTCGACCACCGGACGCATCCCGAGCACCGCCGCGCCGATTCCCGCGCCAACGATCAGCGCCTCCGAGATAGGCGTGTCGATAACGCGCTCCTCGCCGAACGCGTCGAGCAGTCCTTCGGTCGCCTTGAACGCGCCGCCCAGGTCCGCGACGTCCTCGCCCATGACGAACACGTTCTCGTCGCGGCGCATTTCTTCATGCAGCGCGGAGTTGATCGCCTTGATGTAAGTGACTTCCATGATTTAGCGGTTACCGTTGGACGAAGAGTTGGGCGCGGTGGCCGAAGGCGGCGCGTAAATATCTTCAAGTGCTTCTTGAGATTCTGGCAGCGGGCTGCTTTCGGCGAAATCCACCGCCGCCTGCACCGTCTTGTTCACCCGTTCGTCGATCTGCTCGCGGATACTCTTGATCTCGTGGCCTTTCTTTTCGAGATAGAACTCGAAGCGCGGGATCGGGTCGCGGCTCTGCCATTCGATCAGCTCTTCCTGGTCGCGATACAGCGCCGCGTCGTGCTCGCTATGCCCGCGGTAGCGATAGGTCTTGCATTCGATCAGCACCGGACCCTCGCCGGCGCGCGTCTTGGCAATCATCCGCTCGCTCAGTTCGAGCACCGCGAGCAGATCGTTGCCCGAGCACACGTAACCCTTGAAGCCGTAGGCGACCGCGCGATCCGCGACGTCTTCGATCGCCATCTGCTTTTCCAGCGGCGTCGAATACGCGTAGCGATTGTTCTCGCACACGAACACCACCGGCAGTTTGTGCACGCCGGCAAAGTTCATCGCCTCATGCACGTCGCCGCGCGAGGCCGCGCCTTCGCCAAAGAAGGCGACCGCGACGTTGGGATTCTTTTTCATTTTGAATTTGAGCGCGGCGCCGACCGCGACCGGCAGCGACGACCCCAGCATCGAGGTCGATCCGAATACGCCATGCTCCAAGTCGCCGCCGTGCAGAAACGAATCTTTGCCGCGCGACAAGCCGGTTTCCTTGCCCATCAATTGCGCCATCAGCCGGCCCGGCTCGACGCCGCGCATGATGAACACGCCCATGTCGCGATGGAGCGGCGCGACGAAGTCGCCGTCGTGCAGCGGCGCGCAAATCCCGGTGACGATCGCCTCCTGTCCGGCGCCCGAGTAAACGCCGCCGAGGATTTTGTTCTGGCGATGCAAGCGCGAGACGCGTTCCTCGAACGCACGAATCAACTTCATCCAGTAATAGAGTTGCAGCTCGTACTCGACGCGCGGAGCCGGCTCGGCAACACCGCGCGCAACATTGGTTTCGGGCATCTTGCGTGTACTCCGGTCTCAGCTATCCCGTTCAGACTAACTCCAACAGGGGAGCGGGGCAAAACGCTTTTGTCTCCAAGGCGACAGTCATTCCAGCAATTTTCTAACACGGTCTTTCAACGATGCGTCGCCGATAAGCAGCAACGCGGGCAATCGCAGTGTGAGCTCGATCCAGTTGCGATCGCGGTGCCCGACTTCGCGCAGGATCGCGAGACCGGCGTCGATCTTGCCGAGCTGAAGCAACGCAATCGCGTGCCAGTAGCGCATTTCAGGATTGTCGCCTATCAGCCGCTCGGCGTCGGTGAACTCGCGCACGGTGGCATCCAGATCGCCGCGCTGAGCCGCCTCGTTACCAAGACGCATATGAATGTACGCGCGGCGGACGGCGACGAGTCGGCGAACCTCGACCAGCGGTTCGGCCGCGTCGTCCACGCGAAGATCGAAGATGGTGTCGATCCACGGACGGCCGGTGCTCTTCGCTTCGACGATCAAAATCGCCGCAGATTGACGCCCGCGAATGTCGCCGCCTTCAGCCTCGGCCGCGTCGAGCGCGGCGAGGAATCGATCGACGAGTTCACCCTTGGCACTGCGGTACGCCGCGGCCATCGCCGGCCACACCGTGTTCTTGAGCATCATGTTGGCCTGCACGGAAAAACCGTCGCCGACGATGTGTCCGGCTTCAGGAATCGTCGTCGAACCGGTATGCGCTGCGACCCGGCCAAGCGCATCGACCATCGCGACCTGCCGAACCTCCTTCATCGGATCCGCGGCGAGCAGACCCGCGAGCGCGTCCGGCGCACTCTTGCGCGCGCGCATCAAGTCGAGCCCGAGCTTTCCATACGCCGGATCGGAGAACGCTTGCGACGCGACCGCGCCGACTCCCGCTTCCGCCCACGTGACGACCGAGCCGACGGAGAAGTAATGCGACTGCACGGCAACGCCAAGCTGCCCGCTGTCAGCATCGCGCGCGACAATCGAGTAGGTGTGTGCGAGTTGGTCGGTCGGCATCATGATGCGTCCTCCAGTGGCACAGGCTTTAGCCTGTGGTCCTCAGCCTGGCTTTGCATGGACCAGAAAATCACAGGCTAAAGCCTGTGCCACAGTATGGCCACCGGAATTCGCGCATCAAACGACTGGAGAGTAAAGTTGAAGAGTGAAGACGAACCCCTTCCCATGGTTCCCGTGGTGGCCGAAGGTCGAAGAGAGCCACTACGTGCCGATCATAATAATCGCGGCCGTCGGCGCGGCGATTCTAATTTATTTTTCGGGAATCTAGAGACATCGAGAGTCGTCAAGCTGCGCCACGCTCGCCTGAAAAATGGAACGGGCCAGCGAGGAGGGGTCCCGTCGCCAGCCCGAAGCCGACTGGAAAAACCCCGGGGGGGAGAGAATCTCAGCCAAGCTCCCCAAATGGACGCTCGCGGCGCGATTTGGTTACATCTTTTTCCTGAACTCATTCGCGTCGCGCACGGAGAGCCCTTGATTATCATCGCGGCCGCTGCGACTGCGGTTTTGTTTTGCAACTAGGTTGCCTCCTCGTACCTGATGTCTTATAAACGCGATTGATGGCGTCGCTACATTCATCGCTCGCTTCCGAGCAACGCGAACGCGCGCCGATTCGCGAGATTCTCGATCGAGCGCTCGCGGGCGCGCGCCTTAGCGATGCCGACGCGATCGCGCTGATCGAATGTCCGGACAGCGATCTCGACGTCATGCTCTCTGCGGCGGCTGAGCTGCGCGATCGCGGCAAGGGTCGCGACGTTACCTACTCGCGCAAAGTTTTTTTACCGATCACCAATTTATGCCGCGACCGATGCACCTATTGCACCTTCCGCAAAGATCCCGGCGACCCGGGCGCGTGGACGATGATGCCCGACGAGATTGCGCTGTGGTCGCGGCGCGGCGCCGAACTCGGATGCAAAGAGGCGCTGATGTGCCTCGGCGACAAGCCGGAAGTCGCGTTCAAAGAATATCGCGACACGCTCGCATCGCTCGGCGTCCGCACCACAATTGAATACGTCGGCCGCGCCTGCGAAATAGCGCTTGCCGAAGGACTGCTGCCGCATACCAACGCAGGGCTGATGACAGTCGAAGAGATGCGCGCACTGCGTCCGCTCAACGCGAGCATGGGCTTGATGCTCGAAAATATCTCGCCACGGCTGCGTGCGCGCGGCGGAGTGCATCAGGCGGCGCCGGACAAGGATCCCGCGCTGCGTATCAAGATGATAGATGACGCAGGCGCACTGCGGATTCCGTTCACCACCGGAATTCTGCTCGGCATCGGCGAGACTCCGGCCGAGCGCGCGCTCAGTCTGACGGCGATTCGCGACACGCATGAGCGTCACGGTCATATCCAGGAAGTGATCATCCAGAATTTTCGCGCGAAGCCTGAGATTGCGATGGCCGACGCGCCGGAGCCCGACGCTTACGACATGGCGCGCGCGATCGCGACTGCGCGGCTGGTGCTCGGTCCGACGATGAACGTGCAGGCACCGCCGAACTTGTCGCCGCGTCAGATCGAATTGTTCCTGAACGCGGGAATCAACGACTGGGGCGGGATTTCGCCGCTCAGCAAGGACTACGTGAATCCCGAGGCGCCGTGGCCGCATATTGAAAAGCTCGGAGAGGCGTGTGCGCGAGCAGGTTTCGCGCTAGGTGAAAGGCTCGCAATTTATAACGAATACATCAATGATGAATGGCTCGACCCGGCGGTCGCGACTAAAGTGCGCGCGATATGGGATCGACCTGTCGGAGGCCAATCATGAACCTGGAGTACTGGCGCACTTACGTCGATGAAATCGAGGCGACCCCCGTCGAAGCTTTGCTCGGCCGGTCGTCGCCCGCGGTGCGCATCGCGCTCGAACACGCTCTCGCGAAAAAAGAGTTGACGCCCGAAGAGGGGCTGCTGCTCTACACGTCGGAAGGCGACGACTTGCGCGCGACGGTGAAATGCGCGGACCTCGCGCGCGCCGAGGATATCGGCGACGAAGTGACCTACGTCGTCAATCGCAATATCAACTTCACCAATATCTGTTTCGTGGGATGCCAGTTCTGCGGCTTCAAGCGCCAGCGCTGGGAGGCCGACGCCTACGATCATTCCGACCAAGCGATCGTCAACAAAGTTGCCGACGCGGTCGCGCGCGGTGCCACCGAGATTTGCATGCAGGGCGGCATCAACGCCGAGATGCCGCCGTTCAAATATCGCGACCTGCTCGACGCGATGAAGGGCGCGTTCCCCGAGATTCACATCCACGCGTTCTCGCCGATGGAAATAATGTACGGCGCCAAGCGCGTGCGGATGGACTACCCGGAATACATCACGATGCTCAAGGAGCACGGGCTCGGCTCGATTCCGGGCACCGCGGCGGAAATCCTCGACGACGGCGTGCGCGAAATTCTGAGTCACAAGAAAGTCGATGTCGCCGCGTGGGTCGAGATAATCACCACCGCGCATGCGGTCGGCGTGCCGACGACCTCAACCGTGATGTACGGGCACGTCGAGAGTCCGCAGCACGTCGTCAATCATCTCGACTTGCTGCGCACCATCCAGAAACAGACGCATGGCTTCACCGAGTTCGTGCCGCTGCGCTTCATCCATCAGAACACGATGCTCTATCGCAAGGGCCTGGTGTCGCCGGTCGATCGCGGGCAGCTCGATTTCCAGATGTACGCGACTTCGCGGCTGTTCCTGCGCGGGCAGATCGACAATCTCCAGACCTCGTGGGTGAAGTGCGGCATCGATCTCGCGGCGCTGACGCTCAAGGCCGGATGCAACGATCTGTCGGGCACACTGATGGAGGAAAGCATCACCGCGCAAGCGGGCGGCGACTCGGGCGAGTTCATCCCGGTTGACGTGTTCGAGGACAAGGCGCGCGAGATGGGCCGCGTCGCGGTCGAACGCACCACGCTCTACAAAAAGCTCTACGGCAAAAAGGCACCCAATGGCGCGCGGCCAATCGCGAACCCTACCGTCACGGCAGATAACCACGCTAGCGGGGGGAGTGGGTGCGGCTAAGTTCATCCGCGGATTGGTTCGGCGAATCGAGCCGGCGCGGCTGACCGTCGTCGTCAACACCGGCGACGACGAAACCTTTTACGGGCTGCACGTCTCGCCGGATATCGACACCGTCACCTACACGCTCGCGGGCGCGGTGAATCGTGCGCAGGGCTGGGGCCTCGCGGGCGAATCATTCAACGTACTGCCGGCGCTCGAGCGCTTTTATGGCAAGCCGTGGTTCGGCCTTGGCGATCGCGACCTCGCCACTCATCTATATCGCACCGAACGGATGCGCCAGGGCGTATCGCTAAGTCGGATCACCGCGGAGATCGCGGCCGCGTTCGGAGTCACGTCGCGAATTATCCCGATGAGCGACGATCGCGTGCGGACCTTCGTGAAACTGCGCGGGCGTCGAGCGATCCCGTTCCAGGAATATTTCGTGCGCGGTCGCGCGCGCGGCGCCGTCGAGAAGATCGAACTGCGAGGAATCGCCGACGCGCGCCCCACCGCCGCCGGTCCTCGACGCGATTCGCAAATCCGCCGCGGTTATCCTGGCGCCGTCGAATCCTTTCGTCTCGATCGGCCCGATTTTGCAATTGAAAGGCGTGCGCGAGGCGCTGCGCCGCGTGAAATCGCGCGTCGCGGCTATCAGCCCGATCGTCGGCGGCAAGACGATTAAAGGTCCCGCCGACAAGATGCTGCGCGGACTTGGGATGGAAGTCTCGCCGCTCGGCGTCGCGCGGCTCTATCGCGATATCGTCGGGCTGTTGGTTCTCGACCACGCCGATCGCAGCTACGTCGAACCGATCGAGCGGCTCGGGATGCGCGCGATTGCAACCGACACGATCATGACCACTCCCGAGCGGGCGGCGGCGTTGGCAAAAGTGGTTCTGCAAGGGCTGCAGGTGTAGTACTCTGGTGCCGCCGATGCGCACGATAAGTCTCACAGCGGTCGAGGGCATCCCGATGGTGAAGGCGGGCGACGATCTCGCCGCGCTGATCGTCAAGGGACTCGACGACACCGGCTTCAAGCTCGCGGCCGGCGATATTCTCGTTGTATGTCAGAAGGTAGTCTCGAAGTCAGAGGGTCGCATCGTGGACTTCAAGGATTTCGAGCCCTCCGAATTCGCCAAGGCCTACGCCAAGCGATGGGAGAAAGATCCGCGCGCGGTCGAAATCGTGCTGCGGCAGACCAGCAGAATCGTGCGCAACGATCGCGGCGTGATGATCGTCGAGACCGGCCCCGGCTGGGTCTGCGCCAACGCCGGCGTCGATGAGTCCAACAGCCTCGAAGATGAGCGCGCCATCCTGCTGCCCGAAGATCCCGACGCGTCCGCGCGCAAGTTACGCGACGAGCTTCGCCGGCGGCTTGGCGTCGAGATCGCCGTGCTGATAACCGACACCTTCGGCCGTCCGTGGCGCGACGGTCTCACTGAAATCTGCCTCGGCATCGCGGGCATGAATCCAATTCTCGACTTGCGCGGGACCACCGACTTGGGCGGCCGCGAATTGCATCACACCGTCGTCGCGATCGCCGACGAGATCGCCTCGGCCGCCGGCCTGCTGATGGAAAAAGCCGGCGCCATTCCGGTGGTGGTCGTGCGCGGCTATCAATACGAACCGTTCGAGGGCAGCGCGAAGATATTGATTCGCCCGGCCGAAGCCGATTTATTCCGCTGATCGCACAAATTCACCGAAAACAACGAAAAGTAGAAAGTGAAAAGAGCCAAAGCCACTCAACTCGCTGCCGCATCGACGCCTGAGGCGTTGAACCCCGCACGCCTCGTCGAAGCCGATCTCGCGGCAGTCGAAGCGAAACTGTCGCGGCTGCTCGACTCGAAAGAACCGATCATCGCGGAAATCTGTCACTACCTGGTCGATGCGGGCGGCAAGCGCTTGCGCCCGACCTTCATCATGCTGGTGTACCGCGCGTGCGGTGGGCTCGAGGCCACCGTCGATCAGCCGATCGACGCGTCGATCGCGCTCGAACTGATTCACTCCGCGACCTTGCTCCACGACGACATCATCGACCGCGGCCTCCTGCGCCGCGGCAAGCCGTCGGCCTTCGCGCGTTACGGATTCGGCCCGTCGCTGATCGCGGGCGACTACCTGTTCTGCCGCGCGTTCGAGGTTTCCGGCCGCTTCGAGGAGCGTCTCGTGCGCACCGCGGCGCAGGCATGCATCCAACTCACCGAAGGCGAAGTGATGGAGAGCAGGTTCCGTCACAACGCGTCCGCGACCCTGACCGATTATATCAACGTGATCGATCGCAAGACCGCGTCGCTGTTCTATGCGGGTGGCAGGCTCGCGGCGGAACTGGCCGGCGTATCGACCCGGACCATCGATTCGATGGCGAAGCTCGGCACCGCGATGGGCCTGGCGTTCCAGATGGTCGATGACCTGCTCGATATCCTGGGGCCGGAAGAAAAAATCGGCAAGCCGGTTGGATCCGATTTGCGCGCCGGCATTCCGTCGTTGCCGGTGGTGCTCGGGGTCGAGCGCAGCGCCGAGTTGCGCACGCTTTTTCAGAACGGGACGCAGATGGAAGGCGCGGCGTTCGAGCGCGCGCTCGACTTGCTGCGCGATCCTGAAATTATCGCCGCCGCGCGCCGGCTCGCCGCCGAGCAGGTCGCGATCGCGCGCACGATCGTCGGCGAGCTCGAACCGTCGCCCTACCGCGACGGCCTGGCGACGCTGATCGACGATCAAACCTCCCGCGAAGTCTGAGCCTGCATCCAAGTCCTTCGGAGGGAACATGAGCGAGCTTTACAGCACAGCGCATCGGGCCCTGCAGCAGACCTTTGATACCACGCGGCTGGCCGATCGGCTGGAAGCGATGGCACGGCCGGAGCTGGCGGGCGATCAGAAAGCATTCGTCGAAAGCCGCGATATGTTCTTCCTCACTTCCATCGATCATCGCGGCTATCCCACCTGCTCCTACAAAGGCGGCGCGCCCGGCTTCGTCAGGGTGCCGACTCCGACGACCATCGTGTTCCCGAGCTACAACGGCAACGGGATGTATCTGTCGATGGGCAATATCAACACCAGTCGCAAGGTCGGGATGTTATTCATCGACTTTGAGACGCCCAATCGCGTGCGAGTGCATGGCGTCGCGACTATCGATCGGAACGATCCGATGCTCGCGGAGTTTATCGGAGCGGAAATTCTGGTCCGCGTCGCCGTCACCGAAGCTTTCGTCAATTGCCCGCGCTACATTCACAAATACCAGCGCCTGCAAACCTCCAAATATGCGCCGCAGGCCGGTTCCGCCGCGCCGCCCGCACCGCAATGGAAACGGATCGACGCGATTCAGGACAGTTTGCCCGCGCACGATCGCGGCATTGCCAAATCGCTCGGCGGAACTATCACGCTCGAAGAATACGGAGCGCTGGTCGGCAAGCGCGAAGGCTGATGACGCGTCGGCCCTTCGCCAGCTTGTTTGCCCGGATCGGCTGAGATGCCGAATGCAGTAATCGTCGGCGCCGGACCGGCGGGCGCCCTGCTCGCTTACCTGCTCGCGCGGCGCGGCGTCGCGGTGACGCTGCTCGAACGGCAGACTGACTTCTCGCGCGAGTTCCGCGGCGAGATCCTGATGCCGTCGGGAATCGCGGCGCTGCACGAGGCCGGCCTGCGCCAGCCGCTCGACGCTTTGCCGAATCTGCTGATCAAAACGGTCGAGCTTTTTCGCGGCGAACGGCGCGTGCTCACCATTCCAATCGACCGCCTCGATCCGGCGCCGCGCGTCGCGCCGCAGCCTGCGATGCTCGAGATGATTGTTGCCGAGGCCTCGAAATTCCCCGCCTTCACGCTCGAGCGCGGCGTCACCGTGCGCGATCTGATCTACGAAAAAGATCGCGTGATGGGCGTGCATGCCGACACGCTCGAAGGTCCGCGCGATTTTCGCGGCGACTTCGTAGTCGCATGCGACGGGCGCGCGTCCGCGATTCGCAAACGCGTCGCGCTTCCCCAGGACCGCATCATGCAAGGCTTCGACGTCGTCTGGGGCCACGTCGCCGGCCATTTTCTCGACGGCCGCACCGCCCGCGGCTACATCGGCAGCGGCCACCTGCTCATCCTGTACCCGTCGCCCGAGGGGCACATGCAGATCGGATGGGTGATCGACAAAGGCACCTTCGGCGATATCAAAAAGATGGGCGCCGACGGATGGATCAACGAGCTTGCGCCGCACGTGTCGCCCGACCTGCGAAATTTTCTCGTCGCGAACAAGACCGGGCTCGCGCATCCGTTCCTGCTCGACGTCGTTTGCGATCGGCTGCGCGAATGGACCGCGCCGGGCCTGCTGCTGATAGGCGACGCGGCCCATCCGATGTCGCCCGTCGGCGGCCAGGGAATCAACGTCGCACTCCGCGACGCGGTCGTCGCAGCGAACCATCTCGGTCGCGCGCTCATGATGCGATCCGACGAAGCCACGCTCGACTTCGCCGCCCGCAACATCCAGGCCGAGCGCTGGCCCGAGATCACAACGATCCAGGACATGCAGCAGATCGCACCGCGGTTCGTAGCGTCGAACTCACTGCTCAGCCGCGTCGTCACCAGCGCGCCGATGATCGCCTTCGCAAAAATCTTCCTCGCCGGCTTCATCGCCCACCGCTTCGACCCCTTCCTGAACGGCGTAACCCGCGTCGTGATGGAGCAGTAGTCGCGGTTGATATGGTGATTTGCAGCAGACGCTGGAACCCAAAATTGCAGGTTTTCTCAGATCATGGACAGACGCGAAAGATTCATACATCTTGTAATTGAAGCACTGGGGAAAGCACGCGAGCTAAAGACATTCGCGCTTGACCCCGAATCGAAAGCGAAAGCAGCAGGACTTATGGAGCGCGTACAGAAAAGCCAAAAGACGATGAAGGCACTGAATCAGGCTTCCGCGTCGAACGGAAAGGGTTTGGATAAGGCCACGCTTGATAGCGCCTTGGATCGTCTCATCGAGACGATGGATGGCGTCAATCGCGAACTAGACGCGCTCCTCGCTAAAGCCAAGAAATAGGCGCGTCTCGCGCATCTTTGAAGGGCCGGACTCGCAAGGGTTCGGCCTTTTCGCTTTTCAACGCAACTTGTCGCGAATCTCTTGCAGCAAGTTCATAACGGATAATCACCATTTGACATATGGCGAAGAAAGAGCGAAAACGTATCTTGTGGCTGCTCTTCCAAAACCCTTGTCATGGATCGAACCTTCAATCCCTATTCAGGTCGTCAAACGGCCGCAACAGCTTGAATTTTCAGGGGTTTTTCGGGGGCATGAGCTTACTCGCAAGGATCGCAAACTAAGCTCCGGGCTTGCGCCGCTCGACGCTCTGATCGACGGCGGGATTCCGCGCGGGCGAATCAGCGAAATCACGGGGCGCGCCGGTTCGGGCAAGACCTCGATTGCCGCATCGTTCGCCAGTTTCGCCACCCGTCGCGGCGAGGTCGCCGCATGGCTCGACGCGTCGGGCAGTTTCGATCCCGAAAGCATGGCGGCGGCCGGAGTCGATCTGCGCCGGATGCTGTGGGCGTCGATGAAGCGAGGATCGAAGGACCTTCGTTCCCCTCTCCAGAAGGGAGAGGGGTCCAGGGGTGAGGTCGATCGTCAAAGCGGCGGAACTCGTGCTCGAGGCCGGCGGCTTCGGCCTGGTTGTCGTCGATTTCGGCGAGACAGTCCGCTCACTCACTTATGCGTCATCGTTGCGGATCGCGCGCGCGGCTGAGCGCAGCGGCGCCGCCGTGATCGCGATCGCGCCGTGGCGGATGTGCGGGACGTTCGCGGCGCTGAGCCTGTCTGCCAGCCGCGCCGAGGCGTCGTTCAGCCGGCTCGCTCCCGGCTCACCGGTAATGTTCGACGGCCTCGCGGTCGATGCGATGGTCGCGCGTAACAAGATGGGCGGGACCGGGCGGCGAGTTCGCGTCCGCGCGCTCATCGATCCAATTCAAATTCCAGCCGAGGTGCATCCGCATCTCGACCGCAAAGAATTTCCAGTTCGAGTTTCCGCAAGCAGCTAGCACGGTGTTCCGATGGCTCGTATCGCGTGCATTATGGTCGCCGATTTTTCCATTGCTGCGATTGTGCGATCGAATCCCGCGCTCGCGGACAAGGTGCTGGCGCTCGGAAAAAGCCTCGCGCCGCATGCCGAGCTCGATGCTATCTCGCCGCGCGCGCGTGCGCTGGGAATCCGCCCCGCGATGACGATCGCGCAGGCGCGTGCGATCTCTTCGGACCTGATCGTAGTCCATCGCTCGCCCGCCGCCGAAAGCTCGGCGCATTCAGCGCTGCTCGACGCGGTCGAATCGGTTTCGCCGGTGGTCGAAGCGGGCGCGCCGGGATGCGCGTGGGTCGATCTTGCGGGCCTCCATCGCATCTACAACGGCGAAGAAGAAATCACCGCCGAGCTTTTGCGATGCGTGCGCAGAGTCGGGATGGAGCCGGCCGCCGGCGTCGCCGCCAACAAGGAAATCGCGCATCTGGCCGCGCGATGCGGCGGTGTGCGCGTGATCGAAGCCGGCCGCGAGCGCGAATTCCTCAACTGGCTGCCGCTCGACATGCTCGGGCTCGGCAAATCGGATCGCGGCGACGATCTCGAAACCACGCTCGCGCGATGGGGGATGCGCCGCCTTGGCGAGCTGGCGCGCCTCAATCCCGACGCGGTCGGCACGCGGCTCGGACGCCGTGGCGTCGAGCTGGTCCGCCTCGCGCGCGGCGGGACTCACGCGCCGATGGTGCCGCGACGCCGCGCCGAGTTTTTCGTCGAGTCGGTCGAGCTCGAATACGGCATCGAGCTCCTGGAGCCGCTGGGATTCGTCATGCGAGCGATGCTCGAGCGGCTGGCCGAGCGGCTTTTGATTCGCGGCATGGTCGCCGGCGATATCACGCTCGCGTTCGGGATGAGCGGTCATCGCAGTTTCAATCGGCGAATCGAGGTGGCGGCGCCGTCGAACGAAGTCCGCGCGATTCTCACGCTCATCAACCTGAGCCTCGAGGCGGGGCCGCCCGAGGCCGCCGTCGAATCGATTCGCATCGAGATTGCGCCGCGCGTCCCGCGCCCCGCGCAGACCGACATGTTCCTGCCGCCGAGTCCCGCGCCCGACAAGTTGCAGACCACGATTGCGCGCTTGTCGGCGCTATGCGGTCCCGGCAACGTCGGCATGCTGAGTGCTGAGAATTCGCATCGGCCCGAAGCGACGCGGCTCGATCCGTTCGCACCGCCGCCCGCACCGCCGATCCCCGAAACCGCGACGGCGAAGAATGTGACGCAGCTCGTGATACGCGCGGTTCGACCGGCGCGCGAAATCGAAGTGATGTGCACGCGCGAGATTCCAGAGTTCGTCCGCGGCGAGAATCTTGGCGCGCGCGTGATCTCGATCGCCGGGCCATGGCGTCGCGACGGCGAATGGTGGCTTGGATTCACGGCTGATAGCGATGCGGATTCATCCGATAAAACCAATTCCGCACCGAAGCACGGCCTCGAACTGCATGACGGGCGCATGTTCGGCGCGCATCCGCGCCAGGTCTCGGCGGAAAATCTCAAAGCACTGTCCGCGCTCACGCCAACGTCCGCGCCCGCACCGCATCTCAATGGCAATGGCATTGCAAAACCGGAAATAAACAGCGGAGAAAAATGCGGTTTCATCCGCGATTACTACGAACTCGCGCTCGAAGACGGCGGCGTTTACCGCGTCTTCCGCGACGCCAACACGCACAAGTGGTTCCTCGACGGCGCCTACGACTGATTGCTCGCGGCGAATCGCCATGAATTCCGATTACATCGAGCTCCGCGCGCGCAGTGCGTTCAGTTTTCTTGAAGGCGCGACGACGCCTGAGGATCTCGCGGCGCGCGCGGCGGAACTTGGCTACAGCGCGATGGCGCTTGGCGATCGCGACGGACTCTACGGCGCGCCGCGCTTTTACCAGGCCGCCAAGTCCGCCGGCATCCGGCAAATCGTCGGCGCGGAGCTGACGCTCGACGACGACTCGCGGCTTTACGTACTCGCGCCGGATCGCAAGCGCTACCAGAATCTCTGCCGCATGATCACCGACTCGAAGATGCGCGTGCTTAATCCCGGCGCGATCGCCCGCGACGGCTCCGTCGCGGCGCCGGTCTATCCCGGTAAGGGCGAGAGCCGCATCACGCTCGACGAGCTCGAACGTTACGGCCTCGGACTGATCTGTCTTGGCGGCGGCGTGATGAGTCCGCTGTCGCGCATGCTCGTGCGTGGCGAGGATCCCGTCGAGTTAAGTCGGCGGCTCGCCGGAATTTTCGGCGCGGGGAATTTCTACATCGATTTGCAGCGGCATCTCGACGCCGGTGAGGAGCGCCTTAATCGCAAGCTCGCGGCGCTGGCGGACGCCGCGCGAATTCCGATGGTCGCGACCAACGACGTATGCCATGGCGGCTCGGATCGCAGGCTGCTCGACGTCCTGACCTGCATCCGGCTCAAGACCACGCTCGAGGAAGCGGGCCGCGCGTTATGGATCAACAGCCAGCGTCATCTGAAATCGCCGGCCGAGATGCGTGCGCTGTTCCGCGATCTGCCGACGGCCGTCACCGCCTCGCGCGCGATTGCCGATCGATGCGATTTCCAGCTCTGCGACATGGGCTATCGCTTCCCCGACTATCCGCTCCCGCCGAACGAAACACCCGACAGTTATTTGCGGATTCTCACGTATGCGGGCGCGAGCGAGCGATGGCGCGGCGCGATCGACGCTCGTACGCGCCGCCAACTCGAACATGAACTCGGCGTCATCGCGAAGCTCAAGCTGGCCGGCTACTTCTTGATCGTTTGGGACATCGTGCAGTTCTGCCGCGAGAATCGAATCATGGTGCAGGGACGCGGCTCCGCGGCCAACAGCGCCGTGTGTTACGCGCTCGGCATCACGGCGGTCGATGCGGTCAAGATGGAACTGCTGTTCGAGCGCTTCCTGTCAGAGGAGCGCGGCGAATGGCCCGACATCGACCTCGACCTGCCCAGCGGCGACGATCGCGAGATGGCGATTCAATACGTCTATCGCCGCTACGGCGAACGCGGCGCCGCGATGACCGCGAACGTGATCACCTATCGCACGCGCAGCGCCGTGCGCGAGGTCGGCAAGACCCTCGGCTTTTCGCCCGAACAGGTTGATCGGCTCGCCAAGCTCAACCAGGCGTACGAGTTCCGCGACCATCACGACGACCTGGTGTCGCTGCTCAAGCGCGGCGGCGTCGATGCGGAAGCGCCGCGCATCATGATGATGGTCGATCTCGTGCGCAAAATTCAAAGTTTGCCGCGCCATCTCGGGCAGCATAGTGGCGGCATGGTGATAGCCGCGCAACCGCTCGACGAAATCGTCCCGCTCGAGCCGGCTTCGATGCCCGGTCGCGTGGTGATTCAGTGGGACAAGGACGATTGCGCCGATCTCGGCATCATCAAGATCGATCTGCTCGGGCTCGGGATGCTGGCCGCGCTGAAAGAGGCGATTCCGATGATCCGCACGCACGAAGGCGTCGAGATCGACCTCGCGCATCTGCCAGCCGACGATCCCGACGTGTACGCGATGCTGCGGCGCGCGGATACCGTCGGCGTTTTCCAAATTGAGAGCCGCGCGCAAATGGCGACGTTGCCGCGGATGAAGCCCGCGCGATTTTACGACCTGGTGGTCGAGGTCGCGATAATTCGCCCCGGCCCCATCGTCGGCAAAATGGTGCATCCGTATCTCGATCGCCGCAACCAGCGCGCGCCCATCGAGTATCCGCATCCGTCGCTCGAGCCGATTCTGAAACGCACGCTCGGCGTCCCGCTTTTCCAGGAACAGTTGCTGCGGATGGCGATGACGGTGGCGGGCTTCAGCGGCGGCGAGGCCGAGGAGTTGCGCCGCGCGATGGGATTCAAGCGCTCGGCCGAGCGGATGGAGAAAATCGAGGCACGCTTGCGCGCCGGGATGTTGCGCAACGGCCTGCAAGGCAGCGTCGCCGACGACATCGTGCGCTCGATCACGTCGTTCGCGCTGTACGGATTTCCCGAATCGCACGCCGCCAGCTTCGCGCTGATCGCGTACGCGTCGGCGTACCTGAAGTATCATCATCCGGCGGCGTTCCTGGCCGCGATGCTGAACTGCTACCCGCTCGGCTTCTACCATCCTTCGACGCTGGTGAAAGACGCCACGCGTCACCGTGTCATCGCGTTGCCAATCGACGCGACGCGCTCGGACTGGAAGTGCACGATCGAGATTGTGGATGGGCGGCCCGCGACACGGATGGGACTGCGATACGTCACCGGCCTGCGCGAGGAAGTCGGGCTCCGAATCGAAAGCGAGCGCGCACGGCGGCAATTCGATTCGATTGCAGACCTTACCGCGCGCGTCGGACCGAACCGCCGCGAGCTCGACGCGCTCGCCTACGCCGGCGCGTTCGCCGCCTTCGGCATGGCGCGGCGCGACGCGATGTGGAATGCGGCCGCCGTCGAGCGCGATCCGAAGAGTCTGCTGGCGGGCGTGAATCCGCGCGACGGCGAGGTTCCACTCGCATCGATGTCGCCAATCGATGAGACGCTCGCAGACTACGCCGCGACCGGCCTCACCACCGGGCCTCATCTGATGGCGTATCTGCGCACAGATTTGACCGCGCGCGGAATTCTCAGCGCCGACGACCTCACGCGCGCCACGCATCAGTCGTGGGTGAAGACCGCCGGCGTCGTGATCGTGCGCCAACGTCCCGGCACTGCCAAGGGCTTTTTGTTCATCACGCTCGAAGACGAAACCGGAATTTCAAATCTGATCGTCACGCCCGACTTGTTTCAGCAAAACCGTTTGCTGCTGCGCAGTGCCGGAATCCTGCTGGCCGAGGGCGTTCTGCAACAAGTTGACGGCGTGACCGCGATCCGCGCGCGCCGCTTCGAGGAAATCAAAATCCCCGGAACAGTTCCGCCCTCGCATGATTTTCATTGATTGCGATTTCACACGAAGCCCGCCGCGGTGTTGTATGTAATCAACAGTGCCAAGGAGGTCACCATGAACCGCGACACCCAACGAGCCAAGGCCGAAGCATTTCGAGCGATGCACGATCGCTCGCGGATTTTAGTGCTGCCCAACGCATGGGACGCAATGAGCGCGCGCGTAATCGAAGAAGCCGGCGCGCGCGCAATCGCGACCACCAGCGCCGGCGTCGCGTTCTCAGTCGGCTATCCGGACGGCGAGGCGATGCCGCGCGACGAGATGATCGCCGCGATTGCGCGTATCGCTCGCGTCGTGACGATTCCCGTCACTGCCGACATCGAATCCGGCTTTGCACATGACGCTCGCGACCTCGCCGAAACCGTTCGCCGAGTGATCGACGCCGGCGCCGTCGGCATCAACCTCGAAGACCAGGTTCACGACGGTACTCATTCGCTCTACGATTTGGACGTCGCGGTCGATCGCGTTCGCGCCGCGCGCGCGGCCGCCGACTCCGCTGGCGTGCCACTCGTCATCAACGCCCGCACCGACGTGTACCTGCTCGGCGTCGGCGATCCCGCTTCGCGCTTCGAGCATGCCATCCGCCGCGCCAACGCCTACCGCAAGGCCGGCGCCGATTGCTTGTTCCTGCCAGCCGTCGTTCGTCGCGCCGACATCGAGCGAATAGTCCCGGCACTCGACGGCCCGCTCAACCTGCTCGCCTTCCCCGGCATCCCGAAGATCGACGAACTCGAGCGTCTCGGCGTCGCGCGGCTGAGTCTCGGCACACGGCTGACGCTAAACGCCATATCGGCATTGAAAAGGACCGTGGCAGAATTGTTGAGTGCTGGCACATACGATTCGACGCTCGACGGCGCAATCAACTTCGCCGACGCGAACCGGCTGATGGCGACCCGCCGTAGCTAATCGAGGTCCGGATGCGGCGTGCGTAACCGGTTTTCCGGATTAACGTACAGTTAGGTGAGAGCGAATGCCGCCAATCAAGGAGGCCGCTCCATACAAGGAGTGTTTTTTATGGTATCGAAGTTGTCTCGCGGTATCGTTCCCGCAATCCTGGCGATCGTTCTGGTTGCCGCCGTCGCACACGTCGCTTCATCGAGCTCCGGCGGAATGAGCGGCCCGATGGGGCATCACGGCTTTCATGGCATGCACGGCGGCATGGATGCGCTCGGCGTGCCGCTGCCGTTGTTGCTGAGGACCGCCAACCTGACCGACGCGCAGAAGCAGCAGATTCACACTATCTTCGAAAACCGCCGCGCCGCGCGCAAGACTGAATATCAGCAGCTCCACGCCGCCAAGGAAGCAATCGCGGCCAAGTTCACGTCCACCGGCACGGTCGCAGCCAGCGACCTGGCCAGCCCGGTTGCGACGATGACTCAAATTCAGGATCAGATGACGAACGAGCAGATTCAGGACGCGATCGCGATTCGCAACGTGCTGACTCCCACGCAGCTCGCGCAAATCTCCGCGACCAAGGCCAAACTCGATTCGATCCACGCCGAGATGAAAGCGCTGTGGGCGCAAAGTGGCAGCTCGAGCGATTCAACCCCGACCGAGTAGCAACCAGTCCGATACCTCCCTCGGACCCGGCGGGGTCGCGGCCGTCAAAAGCTGCGACCCCGTCTTTTCTGAATACTGGGTGCAGGGGTCACCCCTGCCCAAGGAAGCGTGAAACCCACGGTGGGTTTCACATTCAATCAAGTGAATTGAGTCCCGCTAACCGCATCCCATCAAAATGCGCTAGTCTCCGCTCAAAATGGAGCGGTACCAATGAGACTCAAAGGAAAAGTAGCGCTGATCACCGGCGCTGGCTCTGGGATGGGGCGTGCGGCCTCAGTGCTGTTCGCGCGCGAAGGTGCGAAAGTCGCCGCGATCGACGTAACTGAGGCGTCCGCCGCCGAAACCGCGCGGATGATCAAATCGTCGGGCGGCGAGGCCATTTCGATTGCGCGCGGACGTGTCCGACTCCGAAGACTCGCGCGCGATGGTCGAAGAAACGGTACGCGCCTTCGGCGGACTCGACGTCCTCTACAACAATGCCGGCATCGAAGGCGAGTCCGGCTTCATCGCGCAGCTCAGCGAAGAGGCCTTCGACCGCGTGATCGCGATCAACCTGCGCGGCGTATGGCTCGGAATGAAATACGGACTGCCGCGAATCGTCGAGCGCGGCGGCGGCTCCGTGATCAACACTGCGTCGGTCGCGGGAATCGTCGGGCTCAAGGGCGCGGCTGCATACTGCGCCGCCAAAGCCGGCGTGATCTCTCTGACGCGCGTCGCGGCGCTCGAGTACGGCCGCTACAACGTTCGCGTCAACTGCATCTGCCCCGGCGTAATCCACACGCCGATGGTCGATCGAATCACCGGGCCCGACGGACTACAGCCAAGGTTTATCCAGCGCAGTTCGGTGCTCGGGCGCGTCGGCAATCCGGACGAAATCGCGCACACCGCGCTGTTTCTCGCGAGCGACGAAGCGCCGTTCGCCACCGGCGCACCGTTCATAATCGACGGCGGCTGGATTGCAAGTTAGATAAAGTGCGCCAGTTGAAGTGAAGCAATGGCACGCCTCGCAGGCAAAGTTGCAATCGTAACCGGCGCCGCCCAGGGAATCGGGCGCGCAATCGTGGCGCGACTCGCCGACGAAGGCGCAAAAGTCGCTCTCGCGGACATCCAATTCGATGCTGCCGAGCAGGCCGCGGCCGAAATTCGCGCCGGCGGTGGCACCGCAATCGCAGTCGCGCTCGACGTCACCAAACTCGACGACGCGCTCGCCGCTGCCGATCGCGTCGAGCGCGAACTGGGACCAATCGACATCCTCGTCAACAACGCCGGCTGGGACGTTTTGATGCCATTCGTCGAGTCCACCCCCGATTTTTGGGACAAGGTGATCGCGATCAACTATCGCGGCATGCTCAACTGCTGCAAAGCCGTTGCGCCCCGCATGCAATCGCGAAGCTCCGGCAAAATCATCTCGATCTCTTCCGACGCCGCCCGCGTCGGCTCCAGCGGCGAAGCGGTGTACGCGGGATGCAAGGCCGCGATCATCGGCTTTTCGAAAACCCTCGCGCGCGAGCTCGCCGCCAATCACATCAACGTCAACGTCGTCTGCCCCGGCCCAACCGACACCAATCTGCTCAAGACCGCGATGGCCGGGCGAGAGAAGGTGCTCGACGCGATGGCGCGCGGCATCCCGTTTCGCCGCCTCGGCCAGCCCGCGGACCTGGCCGGCGCAGTCGCTTTCTTCGCCAGTTCCGATTCGGACTTCGTCACCGGCCAGGTGCTGAGCGTGAGCGGCGGCCTGACGATGGCGGGTTGATATTGCGCCGCCATCTGAACTATCGTTCAGAACATCAAGCCAAGAACCGGACCACAGAGCAATCGAATGAGTAATCCTGCGCCCGCGACCGACGTCCGATTTTCGAGCCCCGACGGCCTGCCCGCCGACTACAAGGATCTCTTGATCCGGATGCTGTCGATCCAGTCGCGGATCGAGTCCGAATACATGCTCGCCCCCGAGCGCACTCTCATCAAACCGCTCGCGTTGGCTCCCACAGCCGAAGACAAGGCTGAGTACGCGGCGTTCTGGTCCGATGAAGTCCGTCACGCGAGCTACTGGATGAAGCTGCTCGAAGATCTCGGCGTCACCGTTGACGCAAAGTTCATGGCGTCGCCGATGCCGATTTACATTTTCGAGATGCGCGACCAGGCCGAAGATTGGCTCGAATACGGCCTCTTCAGCTTCTTCGCCGATCGGCAAGGCGCCTACATGGGCTTCGAATGGGTCGGATGCAGCTATGAACCGCTCGCGCGAATCGCGGAGCGCGTGCATAAGGAAGAGCTCGGCCACGCCGCGTTCGGCTATCGGCTGATCCGCAGGTACTTGCAGCGTGAAGGCGATCGCGGACGCGAACTGTTGATGAAGCACCTGGCAAAGTGGTACCCCGCAGGACTTGATATGTTTGGAAAATCTGGATCCAAGCGCCAGTTCGACTACGTCCGCTGGGGCCTGCGGCGCCGCAGCAACGAGCAGATGCGCGATGAATTCACCGAGGAGGTCAACAATCTGCTGACCAAGCTCGAGATTCCGATTCCTGATCCGGCCGCCGGCCGCCGCTTCAGCTGAGGTGACGAATTGAAAAAGTCGAATCTCGAGGAAGCGCACAAGCGCGTCGCGCGAATCAAGCCCGCCGCGCGTGCGATGGCGCCCGAGGAGCGCTACGACGCCAACATCGATCACATCCTTCGCGCCGCGGCCACCGTCTTCGCCGAAAAGAGTTTCGGCCTCGCCTCGATTCGCGACATCGCCGCGCGCGCGCGAATTTCCTTCCCCCGCATCTACTACTACCTGCGCAACAAGGAAGAGCTGCTCTACCTGATCTCGCGGCGCGCGTTCGAGCAACTCGTCTCGCTCGCCGAATCGCGGATGTCGGCGACCGACGATCCCGAAGAGCGCCTGCGCCTCTTCATCCGCAGCCATCTCGAATATCACATGAGCAATCTGGCCGAGATGAAAGTGCTGGTGCGCGAGGCGGACTCTCTCACTGGCCGCTACGCCGCCGACATCACGCGCCTCAAGCGCGAGTACTCGCGCATCTGCCGCCGCCTGCTCGAAGCCTACGCCGCGCATCGCAACAAGACTCTTGATCGCGAGCAGGCGCGAATCCTCACGTCGCTGCTGTTTGGTGCGATGAACTGGTTTTACACGTGGTACGAGCCGGCGCGCGATTACGAACAGCGCGGCCGCATCATGGACGAATGCTTCCGCATGATCGCGGGGACTCTTTCCGCCCGCTGAGCGACGATGCTCGAAGGATGCACGCCATTCCCTGACGACTTTGCGGAACGCTACGTCCGCGAGGGCATCTGGCGCCGCGAAACCATACCGCACGCGATCGCAACGGCGGCGCTCGATCGTCCCGATTCCATCGCCGTCGCCGATTCGACCCGAAGCATCACCTATTCTCAACTGATCGCTGAAGCGGGAACCCTCGCCGCCCTCCTCTCTCGCAATGGGATCGAGCGCAACAACCGCATCGTCATCCAGCTCCCCAACTGCGTCGAATTCGCGACCTTGACCATCGCATGCCTCGAAGTTGGCGCGATTCCGGTGATGGCGCTGCCGGCTTTTCGCCGCGCCGAACTCGAATACCTGCTGTCGTTCTCGGACGCGAAGGCGATCGCGATTGCGCCCGAGTATCGCGGGTTCGATCACGCCGCGCTCGCCCGCGATCTTAAGTCTCGCCTCATCCTCTCTACATTGCCGGCCGAAGGATGCATCCCGATGCACGAGCATGGCGACGCATCGCGCCCGCCTGCATCTTCGGCTCGCGATCCATTCGACGTCGCGCTGTTTCTCCTTTCCGGCGGCACCACCGGGATGCCGAAACTTATTCCACGCACGCACGCCGACTTTCTGTACAACGCGCGCGAGTCCGCCGCTGTATGCGGCCTCACCTCGGAATCGCGCATCCTGATTGCACTTCCCGCGGCGCACAACTTCCCGCTGGCGTGTCCCGGCTTGCTCGGCGCGCTGCTCAGCGGCGCGCGTACGTTCTTCAGTCAGTCCACCAAGGCGGCTGATCTCGCCGACGTCATTCAGCGTGAGCGGATCACCCATCTGCCATGCGTTCCCACGATTGCGATCGGCCTGCTCGGTCTTGCGGAATCGTTGCGTGGCAGCCTCGCCTCGCTGCGCGTCATCACGGTTGGCGGTCAGCGGCTCCAGGAGCCAACCGCACGCGCACTCAAGCGCGCTCTGCCGCAGGTCGCCGTGCAGCAGGTGCTTGGCATGGCCGAAGGATTGTTGTGCTACACGCGGCTCGATGAGCGCGACGAAGTCGCCTTCACCACTCAAGGCCGTCCACTCTCCCCCGCCGACGAGATCCGGATCGTGAATCCCGAGGGAACAGATGTGGCGGCCGGTGCGGTTGGCGAATTGTGGTGTCGCGGACCCTACACACTCCGCGGCTACTACCGTGCGCCCGAGCGCAATCGCGAAGCGTTCACCGCCGATGGCTTCTACCGGACCGGTGACCTGGTGCGGCAGGATCCGTCCGGGAACCTGGTCGTCGAAGGAAGAATCAAGGACTTGATCAACCGCGGTGGCGAGAAGATCAACGCGGAGGAAATCGAAGCGCACCTCATTGCGCATCCCGCGGTCCGCACCGCCGCGGTGGTGGCGATGCCCGACGCGCTTCTCGGCGAGAAAGCGTGCGCCTATCTGTCGTTGCGTGATGGAGACACCTTCGCGCTCGACGCGATGCGCGAGTTTCTGGCGGCGCGCGGCGTCGCCCAATTCAAATGGCCCGAGCGAATCGAGATCGTGCGCGAACTCCCGGTCACCAACGTCGGCAAGATACGGAAGTCTGAACTGCGCCGTGACATCGCGGAGAAACTTGCCGCCGAACGCGCCGCGTTGGCTCCCGGAGCCACCGCGCCACAAGGAAATTGATCATGGACGTCGAGAAAGGAACGCGCCAGCTCAGAAGCCTGATCGAAAAACTCGAGCGCAACAATCGCACGCTGCGCTCGCATCCGACGATCGAGAAGATCGAGCGCGGTGAACTGTCCGAGGCGCAGCTGCGGCATTGGGCGACACAACTGTTCATCGGCAACAAGGCGCACAACGCCAATATCCTCGGCCTCATCTACGCCAAGTGCGACGACTTTCCCGCGCGCAAGGCCATCGTCGAGAATCTGATCGAAGAGGAACTCGGCCGCGTCTCCGGCGCCAACCGATCGCATCCCGAGCTCTACCTCGAATTCGGCGAAGCGATCGGAATCCCGCGCGCCGATCTGCTCAGCGCGAGCATGACCGCCGACGCGACTGCGATGATGCATTGGATGTACTGGCTGGCCGAGTCGAAGCCGTGGTACGTGACGCTGGCCGGCATCAGCCTCGGCTCCGAGCTGTTCAATCCCGATGCGTACGTCCGAGTGATCGACGGGCTCAGCCGGCACTACAAGCTCTCCGACGACGCGCTGTTGTTCTTCAGTGTTCACGTCAAGGTTGACAAAGATCACGGCGACTCGAGCGCCGGTTCGATCTTCCGCGCGATCCCCGAAAGCGCCGCGGCCGAAACGCTGTGGGCGGTCGAGACTCATATCGAGCTGATGCGCCGCCTGTGGTCCGACATCAACCCGCCGCTCGCATGACGTCAGCGGCGCAGGTCCTGCAGGATCTCCTTGAGGACGCCGCGATCGTGTTCGTTCCTCACCGGCATGTCGAATGAGAGCCGGTTGACGCCGGCGAAGCGCTGCTTGATGACGGCCGCGATCTGATCGTAAGTGCCGACGGCCGCGAACGCGTGCACCATCTCGTCGGTCACCAGCTTCGCCATCTCGGGCCATTTCTGCTGCACCGATAGTTTGTGCAAATTGTCGGCGGTGTCGCCCCATCCGTCGATCTCGAAGCTCGAACGATACGAGCGAGTCGAGCCGTAAAACGCGATGGTCGATTTCATCCCGGCGACGGCGCGAGCGAGCGCGTCCGCGTCTTTGCCGGCGCACAGAAAGCCGCCGCCGCCGATTTCAAAATTGTTCCATTCGGCGGCCGGCTTGCCTGACTTGTCGAAGCCTTTTTTCAGATTCGGGAACGCGATTTGATCGAGGTATTTGCGGGTGACGATGCCGTGCAGGCGCACGCCGTCGCAGACTTCGCCCGCGACTTGCAGCATCCGCTCCTGCACCGCCGCAATCAGCACGGGAATATGCGGATTCGACACCGGTGGCGGCGCGAAGTTCGGCGTCATCAGCGAAAGATTGTAGTGTTCGCTCTGAAAGTTGAACGGCTCGCGCGTCTGCCACGTGCGCCAGCACGCGCGCATCGCACCGACGTAGTCTTTCATCCGCTGCGCCGGCTTCGACCACGGCATCCCGAAGCGCCGCGTCACGTGGCCTTTGACCTGCGAGCCGAGGCCGAGGTTCAGCCGCCCGCCACTCATCCGCTGCAAATCCCACGCGGTGTACGCGGTCGCGACCGGACTCTTGGTGAAGGCGAGCGCGATACCGGTCGCCAGCTCAATCTTCGACGGTTCCTGCGCCGCGATCGCAAGCTCGAGATACGGATCGTGCTGGGTTTCGACCGCGAGGATTGCGTCGTAGCCGAGCGCATCGGCGTCGCGCACCTGGTCGCGAATCCCGCTCCACGTTGGCTCGGGCCGCTTGGTGCCATCCTGCATGTCGGGCGTGTACGCCGTGCCAAGATTGAGGCCGCGTTCGATTTTTACTTTTGCCATCCGCGTTTATCGCGTCACCCCGCGGGTGCTGTCAAGGCGGGCACATAATCGCCTGCGCGGCGAGCGGCAGGGGTGACCCCTGCACCCAGTGAGAAGCGCAAAGTTGCGCGCGGCGCGCTACTTTGCTCTCAGGGGCGTGACAGATTTGCTGTTCGCTTTCATCCATCAGGGTGCGTGTATTGCATGATCAACTAATCCCCAACCCTTCGGGACACGCTGGAACGTCAATTCACCGAAATTCCCGGGGCCGGGAATTTTCGGCACATCTCGGTTACGGCGGCGGCGATGCGTCTTAGCGCCGCTTCGTCGCCGGCGTGTGAGATTGCTTCGTCCATGAATTTTCCGATCTGGCGCATCTCGGCGTCGCCCATTCCGCGCGAAGTTACCGCCGGCGTGCCGAGGCGAAGACCGCTGGGGCTGAACGGTTTGCGTGGATCGTACGGGCACGGTGTTGTAGTTGCAGACGATGCCGGCGGCGTCGAGCGCCTTCGCGCCTTTCTTGCCGATGACTTTCTTGCTCGTCAGATCGACCAGTATCAAATGATTGTCGGTGCCACCGGAGACGAGGCTGAAGCCACGCGCGAGCAGTTCGTCGGCCAGCGTCTTCGCGTTGCTCACGACTTTTTTTGCGTAGTCCCTGAACTCCGGCGTCGCGGCTTCCTTCAGCGCGACCGCGATCGCCGCCGTCGTGTGATTATGCGGACCGCCCTGCAGGCCGGGGAAGACGGCTTTGTCGATCGCCTCGGCGTATTCGTTGCGGCACATGATCATCGCGCCGCGCGGGCCGCGCAGCGTTTTGTGCGTGGTCGTCATGATCACGTCGGCGTACGGCGAAGGATCGGGATGGACGCCGCCAACGATGAGGCCTGCGACATGTGAAATATCGGCGAGCAGCAGCGCGCCGACTTCCTTGGCCACTTCGCTGAAACTCTTGAAGTCCCACAGGCGCGGATACGCAGTGCCGCCGGTCACGATTATTTTCGGCCGTTCCTTGCGCGCCATCGCGCGGACCTGGTCGAAATCGACGACGTGACTCTCGCGATCGACCACGTACTGCGCCGACTTCCAGAACGTGCCGGTGATACTCACCGGCCAGCCGTGCGTCAGATGGCCGCCGTGCGGCAGGGCGAGACCCATGATGGTGTCGCCGGGCTTGAGCAGCGCGAAATATACGGCGACGTTGGCGGGCGAGCCGGAGTACGGTTGGACGTTGGCGTGATCGACCTTGAACAGTGCCTTGGCGCGATCGACGGCGATCGTTTCGATCTGATCGATGTTGCGCTGACCCTCGTAGTAGCGGCGACCGGGGTAGCCTTCGGAATATTTGTTGGTGAGAATCGAGCCGGTGGCTTCGAGCACCGCTTTCGAGACGTAATTCTCCGACGCGATCAGCCGGACCGAATCAATCTCGTAGCGCTCTTCCTGTTTGATGAGGTCGAATATTTCCGGGTCAGTTCGCTTGAGTTCGTCCACACCGCACCTCCATTGCCGTCATCGAAATGAGCCTACAGTCGGTTCTGAGACGAGGCAAAAGTCGAATGTTCGATTGGTTGAGAAGTGACAACATATACTACGGGTTGTGGTTTGGCGATGGGCATACCGCTAGGGGTAGGTTCGTTCCGTCAAAAACAGTTTTCGGGCGGAGCATCTGCGTGCCGGGTGGAGAGGTAAATTGTGGCGAGGTTGCTCATCGACAAGAGAATAGCATGTCAGGCGATTGAGGGTCAGGCTGAAAAGTTCATCCCTTAGTGGTTTGTTGAGGATGACAGGGGTTGGACACCGGCGTGTCGTTGCCGGGAATGACGACAGGCGGATCCTCGAGTCGATGGTGGCCCGCGAAGCGGGCGACTCGTGAGACCGGAATCCGGCTTCGCGTGCGCGAAGCTGTCCGAGATCCTTCCGCGCGCGTCGCTCATCGCTGCCGTCATCAGGTTGGACACGCACATTCATAACCGGGTCATAGACTTCTGCGGAACTCAGCGCGAATGAAGATCCCGTACCGCCGGCGACCAGCACCGTGCCATCGCCGAGCAGCACCGCGACATGATTATAACGCGCAGCGCTCATGGTCGCCGCCGCCGAGAACGTTCCGGCGATTGGGTCGTACAGTTCGGCGGTGGCTAGTGGCGTCCCAGTGGCGTCGATGCCGCCCGTCAGCAGCACTTTGCCGTTGCCAAGCAGGGTCGCTCGATGGCCGCCGCGCGCGGTCGTCATAGTGCCGGTGAGAGTGAATTTTCCTGCGACAGGATCGAACAGCTCCGCGCCGTTAAGGACCGCACCGGTGTCATCGACGCCGCCGGCGATCAGCACTTTGCCAATGCTCAGGAGCGTCGCGGTGTGAGCAGCGCGGGGGGAATTCATGCTGCCGGTTGCCGTGAACATCCCACTCATCGGCGAGTAGATTTGGGCGCCGCTCTGCACTCCGACGAAGTACGGGTCGTCGCTTCCACCAGCCACCAGCACCGTACCGTCGGCGAGCGTCGTCGCAGAGTTGAGCAGCGTGCCGCCAGTCACCAAGTTACCGGCGCTGTGCCACTGATCTTTAGCTGGATCGTAAATTTGTGGCGCGGCTACATCGTAGGGTGGAATCAGTTTTGCGCCCGGCCCTGGCGTCTGCATCGGGGTCGGTATCAACGCCGGTCCGCTGCCGCCACCAGCCACCAGCACTTCGCCGTCATTGAGCGAAGCGACCGCGGCCGCGGCGCATGGGTTCAATGCGTCGTGTGTTAGGGAGAACTTGCCGGTATCTGATGAATATAGATCGGCGCTCATCTCAAATTGACCGCCATTATGAGCACTCAGCTGGTCGCCGCAGGCAACCAACACGTCACCCGTTTCCAGCAGCATCGCGAAATGTTCTGCGCGGGCCGTGTTCATATTGTGGGTCGGCGCGAATGTGCCCGTCGCCGGGTCGTACAGTTCGGCGCTGGTTAGCGAGTCGCCGGAGCCCGTGCCCCCCGCGATCAGCACATCGCCCGCCTGAGGCGGCGCCGGCGTCGGCGTGAAGGTAGGCGTCGATGACGATGTCGGAGTGGCTGTGATCGAGGGGCTTCCCGACGGCGCAGGGGTAGGAGTGCCCGCCTCGCCGTCCAGTGGCACCTTTTGTGTGTCGGTAGATGCGCTGTCGGCGATAACAAGGTGCCCGGTTTTGCGGCCCCGGGTTCGCGGCAAGAAGGTAACTTCCAAGGTGCATTGCGCTGCCGGCGCCAATGAGCCGGGGCATTGGTTGGAAGCGAGCTTGAAATCCGCGCCATGCGGGCGAATGGACCTAATTTGAGCATCAACACTGTTAGGATTGCCGACCGTCACAGTGGCGTTCTCGCTCATTCGCGCCGGTATTTTATCGAACTTCAGGGTCTCGGGCTGGATGACCAGCCGCTTCATCCTGCCGCGGGCCAAGGGTGTGTCATCTGTCCGCTCGGCGGCGGAGGCTAGTGACGCTGAGCTTTGGAATCGGGTCGCAGTCTCGCCAGCGAAAGACGCAAAGAAAAATCCCGCGAGCATGAAGAGCACGGGTCGGCGCAACCCCTTGTGCGCTTTAGAGAGCTTCGTCGTGTTTGTCTTCTCTAGGGAGTTCATCGAGAGCACCTCCTCTCGACTAGTCCGAATTTGCCGGCCGGGTGTGGACGTGAAGAGTGCCGAATTACTCTATCGACAAGAGAATCGCATGTCAGTCGAACGAGGGTCAGGCTTCAAAGCTCATTCCTTAGCTGTTGCGCCATTTCTAAGACCCCTGATGACAGTGGCTCGCGCTGCTCGCTTCGTCGGGATGACAGGCGGAATCGCGATGCTCGTTTCACTTAGTGCAAATCGGGCGGCGTGACCTTCGCGAGCCAGGCGCGGTAGTTGCCCTCGTAGCCGACGGCGAGTTGGCGTTTGCGCACGTGGCCGAGGAGTCTGGCGACGTGCTCCGGCGCGATCTTCGGACGCGAGCTGAGCGCGCCCGCTATTTTCTCGCCCGACGCGGCCGCCTCTTTGCGCGCGCCCTCGGCAATCTTCAGTTCCTCGCCTGACAATCCCAGGTACGCCTCGGCGACGCGGGTTCCTATTTCGGTGCCGCTTTCGAGCGAGTCCTTGATGTTGCCCTTGCCAGTGAGCACGTTGCCGGCCGCGAACACCGCGGTCGGCCCGTCCATCAGCAGGCCGATCTTCTGATCGACATAAATATAAACTTCGCCCTTGTGCGGAATTCCGGGAATCGGTTCCGGGAGGCTGCCGATCGAGCTTATCGTCAACGGCGCGCGCGCGGTCTCCGCATTCTCCTGCACGACGCGCACTTGACCGTCCACGAGATCGGTGCGGCTGAAGTTCACCCCGACCACCGCGCCGTTTTCGACGATCACGCCGCTCGGCGCGCGCAATTCCTGGAACTCGAACAGGAACTTGCGCTGCGCTTTGTCGAGGATCTTGGCGCGCGCCTGCCTGAGCGCGTCGGCGCGCTTGGCCGGTGCGTCGGGCGGAATATCCGACAGCGGCATGTCGAGCACGCGGCGGCGATAGTAGAGCTTGCACGGCGCGACGCCGAGGTCGGCGTACTTGAGGCCGCTCGCAGCCAGCACCGGATCGATTCCTTCGCGCTCGAGCGCGAGCATGTCGCCGGCGATGCCGCGCGCTTTCATCGCCGCCAGCGTCATCTCGATTTGCAGGACTTTGACCACGTCGATCGAGGCGAGGCCGCCGCCGACGACGATGGCGCCGGGAGTCAGATCGTAGCGTGGCCCGTCGTAATTTTTTTCCGGGTAATGATTGAACCAGTAGATGAGCTTGTTCTGATAGACGAGGCCGCGATCGATGAACTGGTCGGCGCCTTCGACTGGAAACGCGCGATCCTTCCACGCGCCGTGGGTGAGCACGATGCCGCTGAGACCCCATCCGGTGCGCAGATCTTCGAAATCGAGTTCGCGGCCCATCCGCGTGAGCGGCACGAATTCGATATTGGGATGGTCGAGGCGCTTATTGATCTCCTCGTACTCGTCCCGGCGCTGCTTGACGTGCCATCGCGGGAGCCCGTCCTCGATTTTTCCGTAGGGGCGCGAATTCTGCTCGAATACGATCACCAGCGCGCCGCGCTCGGCGAGGATACGGGCGATTTCCGAGCCGGCCGTCGCGCCACCGACCACGGCCATCACGTGGCGCGGTGATTTATTTTCCGTTTGGGTCATAAGGGTATATTTGATTAGCGTCTGCGGGCTTGTCGTGCAATCGCAATCGCATGCGGCGCCGATTGCGCCAGTTCGTCTTGCGCAGATGAAACTCTCGTGGTTTCCTTAGCGGTTGTGAGGCGTGGGGCGCGGATTGTGTTTCGGCAATTTCCAAAAATCGCGATCGTATTCTCGATACTGATCTGCGCGGGATGCACCTACGCTCCATATTACGCCAACCGCGCGGCTGGCGGAGGCACCGATGCGGCGGAAGGCGAGCAACATGACCTGCCCTACACCGCCCATGATTCATTCCTACTGACCGAGGACGTGCTGCGCGGCGAGGGCATCCTGTTCGAGGTCAAGCCCGAGGACAAGCTGGTCACGCTGTGGAAGGATGCCGACGTCGGGCCGGGCGTGCTCGGCAGTCTGGTCGGCAAGGATCCGCGCTATCGCTACGAGATTGAAGTGGTGCCGCTGACTGCGCGCAGCTCACGGGTGGTCGTCAACGTGCGGGTCGAGGACATCGCCGACGAGGACATCCCGAAGTACAACGCGACCACGCGGCTGAACCTGTTCGCCAAAATCGACGCGCTGGCGGCGAAGTTCCCGCCGTCGGGCGGCACGCCAAAAGAAGGTGGAGTCAACTACGCGCTGCTGCCCAACGAGGATTTGAAGGGACTGGCGAAGCGGGCGACCGGCAACGAGGACAATTGGCGGCAAATCGCGCAGGACAACGGCCTCAAATCACCGACCGATGGGGCCAATCTGCCGAGCATCTGGGTCAGGAATTCATTGTTGAGCGAGTCGCAGAAGGGATCCGGCGGGGGCAATTGACGCGCGGGGCGGGCGGGAAAAATTATGAACCTCACCCCTAGCCGTTCTCCCTTCGGGAAGGTTTGCATAACCTGCGCGCGCACTCGGAGCAGAGGCGGAATCTTGAATCGCGCGCGAAAAAATGCGCGCTGGATAAGGTCCCTCACCTTCGATCCTCTCCCCACGGGAGAGGGGAAGAAGCGCGAACCAAAGTTACGCAAGGCTCCCTTCAGGAGAGGGGAACCGAGAAAGTCGACGGCCCAAAAAAATCGATGCCCGCCCCGGCGCACCCGGGCGGGCATCGAAATGATTCGCTCACGCTATCGCGGTGGATCAGTCGTTAGGGTACGATGCCTCGCTTGCGTCGTATTCCGGGCTGAGTCCCGCAGGACTTACCGCCGCGACCACGGCCAGGAACTGTTCGAAGGTCATCTGGAGATTCAGGAATCCACCTTGGCAAAAGACCCAGCCGTAGTAGTCCAGAATCTCGTCGGGGATCATCACCGGCAATCGTGGCAGCGTTGAAACAACTGGAAACGGGCGCGGCTCGCCCGGGTTGATGTCGTCCCAAACGGCAGACTGGTCGGGCAACCCGTCGGACTCGACCGCATTGACCTCCCGTAAGGGAATAACCTTGCCTCTAGCAACTCGATTCATAGGCAATAACGCCTCCCGCTACCCGCATTCACTCTCCGCTAGCAGGAACCAATTCTAGACCAAGTAGCGGGCCGGTCAAGGAGCATCTTAGACATGTTTTCACCTTCTGGTAAGTTTCTTGGGCATCGGTCCCCACGGGCACAATCAGGTACGCAACGCGCTATTCGCTCCTAAGTAGTTGAAAATATTATGATTTCTACATTTCAGGCGATCGTTCTCGGCATCGTGCAGGGGTTGACCGAGTTTCTGCCGGTCTCCAGCTCGGCCCATCTGATACTGGTCCCGTGGCTGTTCAAATGGCCTGAAGACCCGGGCCTGGCCTTCGACGTGGTCCTTCATCTCGGGACGCTATTGGCGCTGTTGATTTTCTACTGGCGCGAGTGGCTCGCGATGGTCATGTCGCTGGTCAACGGCGACCGCGTCCAGCGGCGATTGCTGTTTCTGCTGATAGTCGCGTCAGTGCCGGGAGCTATCATAGGGGTGTTGCTGGAGAAGGAAGCCGAGACGATCTTCCGATCGCCAGTGCTCATCGCCGGAACGTTGGCTGCACTAGGCATTCTGCTGTGGGCCGGTGACGCGATTGGGTCGAAAAAGCGCAAAATAGACGAGATAACCCTCTTCGACGCAATCCTTATCGGCCTCAGCCAGGCCTTTGCGATAATTCCCGGCGTCTCGCGCTCCGGCGCGACGATTACCACCGCGCGCTTCCTCGGCATCGACCGCCCCGACGCTGCGAACTTCTCGTTCCTGATGGCGACGCCAATCATCGCGGGCGCCGGACTTATCGAAGCACGTAAATTCTTCCATGAAGGACTGACGGCGCAGCTTGGATGGGGCTTCGCAGCCTCCGCAGTGTTCGGCTTGCTCGCCATCGTGTGGCTGCTGAGGTTCGTGCGGAACAACAGCTACCGGTCGTTCGCGATCTACCGAGTCGCGCTGGCCGTACTGGTAGTCGCGGTTGCGTTCGCGCGAGCGTAGTCGATGGCCATCGACACGTCGGCGCGGGCCCGAGCCTTTCAGGTCGGTCTCGTGCTCTGCGTCATCAACACAATCCTCGGCGCCGGCCAGCCGGTGATCACGCGATGGGGCGCGGTGCATCTCGATCCCCTGCTGTTCTGCACCGGCTCCGTGGTATTCGCGGCGTTGTGTACGATTGCGCTTCTTCTGTACACCGGCGAGTTGAGGTTAATCGTGGACCGGCGGTATCGCGGCCGCCTGTTCTGGGTGGCGATGGCGGGCACCGTGATGACGAGTCTCACCGTCACCTACGGGCTCACCCGCATCGGCGCGGTCGCGGGCGTGCTGCTGATGCAAACCGAGCCGGTGTATTCGCTGATTCTCTCGACGATCTTTGTCGGCGAGCGGCCGTCGGGGCGGCAGATGATTGCGACGGCGACGATCCTGGTTGGCATCGGTTCCGTGTTCGCCGGCGGCGGATCGTTTTCACCGTTGTGGGCGTCGGCCATCATCTTCGCGACTCCGCTGTTCTGGCAGACGTCGCACGTGATCGGGCTCAAGCTGATGCCGCCGCTGACGCCGACCGCGATTATCGGTGGGCGGTTTCTCTATGCGGCGATTGTGCTGAGCGCGCTGTTGATTGTGTTCCGGCGCGAGTCGATCGTGCAGCTGGGCGACCCGGTTACGCTCGGCGTGATCCTGGTGACCGGATTTTTCATTTATTTTCTCGGCGGACTCACCTGGTACGGCGCTATCAACCGGCTCTCGCTGGCGTGGACGACGGCGCTGGTGATCCCGGGCATCCCGATACTGTCGATTCTGTTCGCGGTGATGTTTCTTGGGGAGCGCGCGACGACGCGCGAAGTCGTCGGCATCCTGATTTCAGTCAGCGGCGTGCTGGCGCTGGTGCTGGGCGCCGACCCGCATCGCAAGCAGCCGGCGTCGGAAGCCGCGGAGGCAATCCACGAGCCGTTGATCTGAAGAGCGGGCGAACGGGAGGAGCGCTGCGCGATTTCAGAATCCGGAACCGGCAGCGCGTACGCGCTGCTGTCCGAGATCCTTCCATCCGCTCGCGATGCTCGCTTCGTCAGGATGACAAGATTCTCGCTTTCGCCCTGGACTACAACTGTGTCATTGAACGGGATGGGTTCTCGATGGGGCGGAATCCTGAAGAGGGGAGTCGAAACGATGGAGTACGACGACATCATTGTGGGCGCGGGTTCGGCGGGCGCGGCGCTGGCGGCGCGGCTCAGTGAGGATTCGGATCGCAATGTCCTGTTGCTCGAAGCCGGCCCGGACTACTCGGCCGTCGCGCAGACTCCCGCGGATTTGCTGACCACCTGGGTCTCCGCCGGACCGCACGACTGGGGCCTGGTCGCGCAGGCCACGCCCACTCGTGAGATTCCATATCCACGCGGCAAGGTTACCGGCGGCGGCTCTGCTGTCAACGGCCATATCGCGCTGCGCGGGACGCCGGGCGACTTCGACGAATGGGCGGCGCTGGGCAATCGCGAATGGAGTTTCGAGAAGGTGCTGCCGTTCCATCGCAAGCTCGAAGACGATCGCGACGCGCGCGGCGATTTCCACGGAGTCGGCGGTCCGATCTGGATCGAGCGACCGCGGCCCGAGAATTGGCAGCCGCTCAATCGCGCCTTTTTCGACGCCGCGCGCGCGGCTGGATTCGCGGAGGTCTGGGATCACAACGATCCCGAGTCCACCGGTATCGGGCCGTGGCCGCGCAACCGGCGCGACGGCGTGCGCATCTCGACCGCCATCGGTTATCTTGCGCCCGCGCGTCATCGCATGAATCTCACGATTCGATCGGGCGTCAACGCGCATCGCGTGATCCTCGAGAAGGGCCGCGCGGTGGGCGTCGAACTCGAATGCGCCGGCGCCACGCAGCAGGTGCGCGGCCGTCGCGTCACGCTCTCGGCTGGTGCCATCGCCTCGCCCGCCTTGCTGATGCGATCGGGGATCGGTGCGCGCGATGAACTCGCGGCGCTCGGCATCAAATGCCAGGTGAACCTGCCCGGCGTCGGCCGCAACCTGATCGACCATCCGATGGTCTTCGTCGTCGCGACGCCGTTGGCGGGAATTCCGCACGACCCGCAGGTCACCAATCCGATCGGCATCCGCTACACCGCGGCGGGCTCCGACGAGTTCAACGACATGCAGATGTACGTGTTCGAGCTGTTCGACGAGAGCGTCTCGCCGGGCCTGCAACTCGGCCTGCCCGTACCGAGCGTCGCGCTGGTGCCCGGCTTGCAACGGCCGCGCTCGCGCGGACAGCTCCGTCTGCGCAGCAGCAATCCCGACGTCCCGCCAATTATCGAGCTCAACTATCTCGCCGATCCCGAAGACATGCGCCGGATGGCTGACGGTGTACGCCTCGCATGGCGGCTGATGCATGAAGGGCCGTTCGCGGCGACGCTCAAAGACTTCGTGAATCTGACCGCGGAAGTCGTGAACTCAAAGCCGGCGCTCGAGACTTTTGTGCGTGACAACTGCACAACGATCTTTCATCCAGTGGGCACGGCGAAGATGGGGCCGGAGAATGATCCGATGGCCGTGGTCGATCAGTACTGCCGGGTGCGCGGCGTCGAGGGACTGCGCGTTGTCGATGCGTCGGTGATGCCGAACATCGTGCGCGCCAACACCAATCTCACTTGCATCATGATCGGCGAGCGCGTCGCCGACTGGATGCGCAAATCCGATTAGGCAGTTCTCCCGTCGGTCTGCTAAATCCTCAGCCATGGCCGACGCGCTGCTGACCATCAAGCTCTACTACGACTACAAGAGCCCCTTCGCATACCTGGCGATGCATCCCGCGTACGCGCTGATGGAATCGCATCGCGTGCGGCTGCATTACATTCCGCACGAACTCGATGTCCGTGGCGCGTTCGGCGGCGATCTCGAGGATCGGCCTGAACGCGAATGGCGCAAAGTGCGCTACCTCTATCTCGACGCGCGGCGCTACGCGAACGCGCGCGGCCTGATCATCCGCGGACCGCAGAAGATCTTCGACTCGAAGCTCGCGCTGATGTCCGGACTGTGGGCCGACCGGCACGGCCTCTTCCGCCCCTACTCCGACCGCGTCTTCGAGCGCTTCTTCAAACGCGAACTCGACATCGAAAACCCCCAGCGCGCTCGCCGCCGTGATGAAAGAAACCGGACTCGACGCCGACGCCTTCCAACGCTACGCAGCGCACGACGGGCCGCGCGAGCTGTCCGCGGCGTTCGCGACCGGCGCTCGCGACGGCGTCTTCGGCGTGCCGACTTTCATCGTCGATGGCGAGCCGTTTTGGGGTAACGATCGCGTCGAGTGGATCGTCAAGAAGCTCGACGCGATGGGCCTGAGGAGATAGCCGCCGATGACCGAGTACCAGTTCTACGCGCTGATAACCGTTATCTTGTTTTTCAAGATGTTCGCGATCTCTGCGGTGCAGGCGTTGGCCCGTATCAGGGCGAACACCTTCGTGACTCCGGAAGACGCGCGCTTCTTCGGAGCCTCGATTGCGCCCGACGAGTTGCCGATCGTGAAACGGGCCGCGATGGCCTGGCGCAACGATCTCGAGAACATCCCGATTTTCCTGTTCCTCGCCATGATCTACGTCACGCTCGGCCTGTCGCCCCGCGGCGCCTACATTTATTTCTCGCTCTTTGCTGGCGCGCGGATTCTCCACACCGTGATGTACCTCAACGGCCTGCAACCGTGGCGAACGATCTTTTTCACCTTTGGAGCAGTGGCGTGTTTCGCAATCGCCATACAAATTCTGACTGTGGTGCTGTAGCGCGATGAAACCTGTGCCAGTTGGCGCCAAGGGCGAGTTCGCTCAGACCGTCGAGACGCGGCATCTCGCGAGCGAACTCGATTCCTCGCTCGCGGCCGTGTTGTCCACACCGACGATGATCGCGATGATGGAACAGGCCGCGATCAACGCGATCAAACCGTTTCTCGAGGCCGGCGAAAGCTCGGTCGGCATGACGATCGAAGTCAGTCACACCGCCGCCACTCCTCCCGGCCATCGCGCGCGCGCCGAGGCCGAAGTGACCAAGGTTGAGGGCCGGCGCCTCGAATTTGTTGTGCGCGCCTTCGACGATATCGAGCAGATTGGCTCCGGAAGCCATCGACGCGCTGTAATTGACGCCGCCAAATTCAACGATCGGCTCAAACCAAAGCAGAAACACTAGCGCCGCAGGAACACGACGATGGCTAACGAGATTTTCGATCGCAAAGAGGTGTACGTCGGCCGCGACTTCGGCGGCGTCACCTACGACATCACGCCCGACCTCATCGCGACCTACGTTGCCGGCACCGGCGACGACAATCCGTGGTACCGTGGACCGTCTCCGCTCGGCGGTCCCATCGCTCCCGCGCTGATTCTCCACAGCGCAGTTTATCAAACGCTCGGTTGGTATCTGCCGAACATCTACGGCAACCTCCACGCGCGGCAGGAATGGAGCATTTTTGCGCCAGTGATGGTCGGCGAACGACTCACGACCCGCGCCGTTATCGTCGATCGCTACGTCAAGCGCGATCGCGAATACGTGGTGAACGAAGTGCTGGTCGCCAACGCGTCGGGGCAAATCGTTTCGCGCAGCCGCACCCATCAGAGTTTTCTGCTACCCGAGCAGACCAAGCAGGGTTTCGTCGTGGATAAGTCGCGCGAGAAAGATTCGTCGCGATCGTTCAAAATCGGCGAGCGCGGTGGCGTTCCGATCGACGCGCCGATGCGCAAGATCAACGACGAGATGTGCATGGCTTTTTCAGGGCCGGTGCGCAATTACCACAACGACCGGCAGAAGGCGGTCGAGCTGGGATTCCCCGAAATCGTCGTGCAGGGGATGCTGTCGGTATGCCTCGTCGCCGAGATGATGACGAAGCGCTTCGGCCTCGGCTTCCTCTACGGCGGCAAGATGGATCTGCGGCTGGTCAATGTCGTCTGGGGCAACGACACGACCGGCCCCAAAGGCTTGATCGTCGAGCGTCATCCCGAGGGCACGCGCACGCGCGCCGAAGTGGAAGTCTGGTGCGACAAGGCCGACGGCACCAAAACAATCGTCGGCAGCGCCAGCGCTCTCGAACTTTAGCCGACCCGTTCGTGAGCGCGCGCGTACTGCTCGTCGCTGCCGCCGTCTTGCTCTCCGCCGCGGGATGCGCGAATCGATGCGACTACGCGCAGACCAAATGCCAGTACGAATGCAATCGCAACTACCGGCTATGCCAGCTGCACGGCAACGACGAATACTATTGCCGCAACGAAATAGGTAATTGCACAGTAGCCTGCCAGGGCGCTCGCAGTACCTGTCATTCGTGGATGTACTATTGAATTGACTATTGCGCGGTAGTCAGTGCTTCAACGTCGGCAATCGACTTCGGCGTCGCCGCGGTCATCACTTCGTGACCGTCGCCGGTCACCAGCACGTCGTCCTCGATCCGAATCCCCACGCCGCGAAAACTGTCGGGCACTTCGTCGTCATCGGGCGCGATGTACAATCCCGGCTCGACCGTCAGCACCATCCCGGGCTCGAGCACTCGCGACGCGCCGTTAACCCGGTACAGCCCCACGTCGTGCACGTCCATGCCGAGCCAATGGCTGGTGCGATGCATGTAATAGCGGCGGTAGGCGCCCTTCTCGATTATTTCGTCAGCCGAGCCGTGCAGGATTCCGAGCTGCCGCATGCCGTCAACCAGCACGCGCAGAGCCACTTCGTGCGGATCGTCGAAACGCGCACCCGGCTTGATTACTTCGATCGCCTTGAGCTGCGCGTCGAGCACCACCTCGTACATGCTGCGCTGCAACGCCGTGAAGCGCGCGCCAATCGGCGAGGTCCGCGTGATGTCCGCCGCGTAGAAGTCGTACTCGGCGCCGGCGTCGATCAGCAGCAGCTCGCCGGTCCGCATCTCGCGATCGTTATTAATGTAATGCAGCGTCGCCGCGTTGGGTCCCGACGCGATGATCGACGGATAACTTGGACCCGCCGCGCCCTGCGATCGAAATGTGTAATCGACTTCCGCCTCGATCTGCCACTCGCGTATCCCGCCGCGCGCCTTCGACATTGCGCGCTTGTGCGCGTCCGCCGAAATAGCCATCGCGCGGCGCATCGCTTCGAGCTCGCCCGGTTCCTTCTTCAGCCGCGCCTCGTGAATAATGTCGCGCGGATCGATTATCGACGACGGCCCCACCCCGATTCGCGGCCGCATCGTCTGCGCCCATCGAATCAGCTTCATCACCCGCTCATCCATCTTCTCGTTCAGCCCGAGTGGGTAATGCACACGCTCGCTCTTCTCCAGATAGCGCGGGAGAATTTTTTCGAGCTCGTCGATCACGTAGGCCTTGTCGGCGCCGTACTCGATGATCGCGCCTTCGATTCCCGCGCGCCTGCCGGTCCAGGTCTCGCGCTCCTTGTCGCGCGGCCGCACGAACATCACGAACTCGCCGTCCGGATGGCCCGGCGACAGCAACGCGACAGATTCCGGCTCCGCGAATCCAGTCAGGTAGTAGAAGTCGCTGTCCTGCCGATAGACGAACTCGACGTCGCCTGATCGCACGGAGACCGGCGCGCTCGGCATGATCGCGGTCGCACCCGGCGCGATCGCCTCCATCATGCGCCGGCGCCGCGCGCGAAAATTGTCGCCCTGTCCGTCAATACTCATAGCAATTCATTACGCCACGCGCCGCACGCTCACGCCAGTACGCGCGATCATGGCAAGTCCGGCGCGCGAGACCTCGACTTGCGTCGTTTCGATCCTGCCGCCGCGCATCGCGCGGCATTTCTCGGGATCGGAAGTCGGCGACGTCGCGACAAACAGCGTACGCCCATCGGGACCGCCGAGCATGCACGCGAACGCGTCGGTCTCGACTTTGATCCGCTCCGCAACTTCTCCGCCCTGCTTCACCCGAATCACTTCCGACGCCGTCGGACACGCCACCCAAATTGCGTTCTCGGCATCGAGGCAAATTCCATCAGGAACCCTGTTTTGCAAATTGGCCCACACGCGCCGGTTCGCGAGCGATCCGTCCGCGACGATATCGAACGCCGTCAATCGGAACCCGAAAGACTCGCCGACGATAAGCGTCTTCCCATCCGGCGTGATCACCATCCCATTCGGGAACATCAGGTCGTCGGCGACGACGCGCGCGGCGCCGTCCGGCGCGACCATCACCAGCGTGGTCACGCGCTGCGCCTCGTTCTTGTGCAGATCGAAGCCGAAATTTCCGACGTACGCATTCCCGCGCGCATCGGCCACCATGTCGTTGCAGTCGAAGGGCGCGAGCTTACTCATGTCCGCCACCAACTTCAGCCCGTCGCGATCGAGCCGCATCAGCTTGCGATCCGTCATCGACACCACCAGCATCCGTCCGTCCGGCAACCATCCAAGCCCCGACGGCCGATTCGGTACTTCGCAGATGACCTCGCGCTTGCCCGCCATATCGACCGCGAGCACCTGATGCGCATGCATGTCGGAGAAATAAAATTTCCCTTCATGCCAGCGCGGCCCCTCAGGAAACGCGAGACCATCGATCAAAACTTTCAGCGTCCGCATATCAACCTCAGTCCAGCGCGCCCTTCGCGCGCAATGCTTCGACCTCCGCCGCGCTGTAGCCGAGCAATCCGGTCATGACCTCATCGGTATGCTGCCCGAGCACGGGCGCCGCGGACTTCACCTCGCACGGCGTTCCGCTCATGCGCCACGGAATCCCGCAGTGCTGCCGCTTACCCACTTCGAGGTGTTCGCGATAGATAAAGTACTCGCGCTCCGTGAGATGCGGATCCTCCGACAGGTACTTGCTATCGGCGCAAGCTCCCGCCGCGACACCGGCCGCTTGCAGAGTATCCACTACGTAGGCAACTTTCCGCGTCGCGGTCCATCCACTGACTATTGCCTCCAGCGCATCTTCATTCTCTTTGCGCGCCGCGAGCGTCGCGAATCGCGGATCATTAGCCAGTTCAGGTTTACCTATTGCTCTAGCCAGTCGCGCCCACTCCGCGTCGTCCGCACATACTATTGCGACCCACTGATCGATCGTTACGTCGAGGATCTTCTCCGGCAGATCGACGCACTTGAACAGTCCGTGCGGCGCCATCAGCGGGTCGCGATTGCCGTTCCGCTCGGGCTCGCGCCCGTTCATCGTGTACTCCAGAATCCCTTCTGCCAGCAGGTCCATCGCGCATTCCCACTGGCTCATGTCGATATACTGTCCCTCGCCGGTTTTCGCGCGATGGAACAACGCACTGATGATCGCGAACGCGCCATGCACTCCGGCGTTGGGGTCGGCGTAGCTGAACCCGGCGTGCATCGGCGGAAATCCCTTATAGCCAGTCAGCGCCGACAGTCCCGACAGCGGCACCTGCGCCGGTCCGTATGCGACGTACTGACTATACGGTCCGGTGTCACCGTAACCCGACAGAGTAATCATTACTACATTCGGATTTATCTTCTTGACCTCTTCGTAGCCGAATCCCATCTTCTCGAGTACGCCCGCCGCGAAGTTGTTAATCACGACGTCGCTGTTCTTGATCAGCCGCCACGCCGCTTCCTTGGCCTCGGGATGCTTGAAATTCAGCGACAGCGATTTCTTGCCCTGGTTGTATTGATTGAAGTAGCCCGACTTGTTGAGGCTGTTGAACACGCCGTCCGGCCACGGCGGCAGCATCCGCGTCACACACGGCCGCGTCTTGGTCTCGATCCTGATCACTTCGGCCCCAAGATGCGCCAGTTGCAGGGTGCAGTACGGTCCGGCCCACACCCAGGTGAAATCGCAAATTCGAATTCCCGCCAATGGTGGCTTCGCCATTTCTAAATCACACCCTTGCGCTTGAGTTCGTCGATGCGCGCATCCGCGAGTCCCAGCTTGCCGAACACTTCCGCGTTATGCTGCCCGAGCGTCGGCGCCGGCCGCCGAATCTCCCACGGCGTGCGCCCGAACTTGAGCGGCGCGCCGGGATACTTATGCGTGCCCGCGACCGGCTGCGCGATCTCGACGAAAAATCCGCGCGCCTTCAGATGCTCCGAATTGAGCAGGTCGCCCATCGTCGATACTGGCGCGAACGGCACGCGTTTCGCCTGCGCCTTGCGGTACAAATCGAGCACCGTCTGCTGGCTGACCCATTCTTCGAGCATCGGTTTGAGCGCGTCCCAGTTCAGCGCGCGTACCAGCCGATCCTTAAAAATCTCCATCTCCGCCCATTCGGGATTTCCCATGATTTCAACGAAATTGCGCCACTGATGCTCCTCGATGCAGCACAGGTAAATGTACCCGTCCTTGCACTGCATCGTCTCGACCGGCTGCAACGGCTTCTGCCCCAGCCGCGTCGCGATCATCTTCATGTACGGCCAGTACTCGAACGTCATCTCGAGGATCGACGCGATCGATTCCTGCACCGACACCTCGATATGCTGCCCGGCGCCGTCGCTGAGTTGCGCGAACGCCGCCGCCACCGTCGCGGTCGCGCCATGAACTCCACCCTGGTAGCCCGCCTGCTGCCCGGCGGTCTTGAGCGGCGGCAACTCCGGATGCTCCGGGCCGCCACCGTTGAGCACGCACACGCCGCCCGCGCACCAGATCGTTAAATCCTCGGCGCGATAGTTGCGATACGGCCCGTTCAATCCGAACGGCAGGATCGACGTCATGATCAATTTCGGATTCGCGCGCCGCATCCGATCGTACGTGAGCCCGACGCGATCCATCTCGGGCGGCGTGACGTTATGAATCAGGATGTCCGCGCCGGCGACCAGCTTCTCCAGAATCTCGAAGCCCTCGGGCTTGGTAATGTCGAGCGTGACGCCGCGCTTGTTGGTGTTGAGATAAAGGAACAGTCCGCTGGTTTCGGGATTCGGCTTGTCTCCCGGAAACGGACCGCGCGTGCGCGCTCGATCGCCAACCCCCGGCCGCTCGATCTTGACGACCTCGGCGCCCATGTCCGCCAGCAGCTTGCTGCAATACGGCGCCGACACCATCTCGCCAACTTCAACTATCTTTAAACTGGATAATGCTCCCGCCATCGATACTCCATCCCTCTAAATACCTCGCCCGTTATTTTACGGGAGAGGACGCCGGCCGCCTCGCGGCCGGTAGGTGAGGGTTCCGCGGCTCATCATGCCACTTCCGGAAACACTTGCCGGAACGGCTTGACCTCGACGCGCGCGAACACTCCGCTGGTCGTGTAGGGATCGCTGTTCGCAAACGCGATCGCTTCCGCCTCATTCTCCATATCGACAATGATCAGACTGCCGCTGCCGTCGGTGAACGGTCCCGCGATCTTCACTTTGCCGGCGCTTACCAACGGCCGCAGATTCTCGAGATGCGCCGGCCGCACCTTCGGCCGCAGCGCCGCGCCGTCGGGTCCGTCATGGCCGATAATCACGAACAGCATCGCATCGTCCTTCTGAAAAAATTGCGCCGGAGTGAACCCGCATTAATTAGCACGGCCCGCCAAGTCCCGCAAAATCACCGTTCCATCTGATCCAGCAGGTGCAGTATCACCCCAATCCCCGGGATGTTCACCTCGAGTTCCTCGGCGAGCGTGCGAATCACCCGCACGCGCCGCAAGGCTTCGCGATCGTACAATCCTTCGACTCGTCCGCGTACTCGTTCGACGCGCGCCGGCGCGATCAGGTCCTCGCGCTCCCACGATGCCAGCTCGCGCTCGCTGATGCCGCCGATCGAGCAGAACACGCTCCGGCTCATCAACACGATCTTCCCGCGACTTGCGCTCCTGCTTGAAGTCCGCCGCGCCATTGCACTCAACTCTTCGACGCCATCAGTTCAGCGCGCGGATCGGCAAGCCCGCGATCCTTCAAACTATCGGCCAACTGCTGCATCAGCGCGCGCTCCTTGGCGTTGAGATCGGTCGGCGCGAGCACCTTCAGCTCGTACAACAGATCCCCGGCCGCCTCCTTGCCGCGCGCCGGCAGTCCGCGCCCGCGCAAGCGCATCACGCGTCCAGTCTGGCTGCCGGCCGGAATTTTGAGCGACACGCGGCCGTCAACGGTCGGCGCGGTGATCTCGGCGCCGAGCGCTGCTTCGTAATCCCACACCGGCAGATTGACGCGGAGGTCGCGGCCCGCGATCGCGAACACCGGGTTCGGCTCTAGTCTAATGGTCAGGAACAGATCGCCATTCTGATCGGGCCGCGGTGCGCGCCCACCCTGCCCCTTCAAGCGCAACTGCGTTCCGTCGGTCACGCCCGCCGGGATTGTCACTTCGAGCGTGCGCCGCGCCTGCACGACGCCATTGCCGCCGCAGGTCGGACACGGCTCGGCCGATCGGATCACACGCGCCTTGCCCTGCTTTTCCTCGCGCGCGATCATTCCGCTGCCGCCGCAGGTCGCGCATTCGTCCTCGGCGACGAGGTCGAGCCGCCGCTTCGCGCCTTTGACCGCATCGGCCAGCGTAATTCCGACTTCCGCGCGAAGATCGGGCGCGCGCGCCGGCTCGGTGCCGAAATCGAAGGTGGAAAATCCGCGCGACGCGCCGCCACGGCTGCGTCCGCCACCGCGGCGCGCACTTCCACCGCCGCCGCCGAAAAATTGCCCGAAGAAATCGCTGAAGTCGCCGCCCTCGAATTCCGCGCCGCCGCCGGCGCCCGCGCCGGCCGCCGATTGCTGCCGCGCGTAGCGCCGCATCATCTCTTCCTGCGACACACCATGCTCCCAGTCGGCGCCGAGCTCGTCGTATTTCTTGCGCTTGTCGGGGTCGCTGATTACCTGGTAGGCCTCGTTAAGCTCCTTGAACTTGACCTCGGCGTCCTTGTTGTTGGGATTGACGTCGGGATGGAACTTGCGCGCGAGCTTGCGGAACGCGCTTTTGATCTCCGCCTCGCTCGCCTTGCGCTCAACGCCAAGGACTTTGTAGTAATCGCGAAATTCCATTCAGAATACTCAGTTACTATACTAACTTGCTATTGCTCTATTAGCCATTTAAATATCAGACCGCGGTTCCAGCGACGCGGACTCCGCCGATCTTTCCGTCAGCGCCGCCATTCGCGCCTCGAGCGTGCGCAGCTCAACGTCGAGCGCCGCCTGCCGGCGCCAGATAAACACCACGTACAGGAAAATCACCGCAAAGATGATGCTGTACGCGGCGAACAGGTAGCCCAAATGCTCCATCAATTCGATTCCATCATTCTAGCGTCCGCTGCGGCCGCGTCGGCGAACGCGATTCTGACCGCCAGCGCGCTCAGCCGGCTCCGCGTCCGCAACTGCGTGAATCTTAGCATCAGCAGCCACGCCCACAACGCCGTGAACGCGGCCAGGCAGACCAGCAGCGTCGCCACCATCCGTGGATCCTCGAGCCCATGCCCACCCTGCTTCGTAACCAGCACCGCCGGATGAATAGTGCGCCAAAGCCGCACGGACGCAATGACTAGAGGCACGTCCAGCACCGCGACGATTCCGAGCACCGCCGCGAAGCGCGCCACCTGCGGCGTGTCGTCGGCGCTCGCGCGCAGCATCAGGTAGCCGCCGTACATCAGCCACAGGATGAAGGTGGTCGTCAAGCGCGAGTCCCACGTCCACCACGTGCCCCAAATCGGCTTGGCCCAAATCGAACCGGCGACGATCATCAGCGTGCAGAAGACCATCCCGGTTTCGGCGGCGGCGTAGCCCAGGTCGTCCCACAGCTGATCGCCGAGCCAGAGGTAGAAGATTCCCGCGATCGCGACCAGCCCGAACGACGCGAACGCCACCCACGCCAGCGGCACGTGAAAATAAAAGATCAGCTGCGCGATTCCCTGCTCGGCTTCCGGCGGTACGTAGTCGAATACCATGAACAGCGCCGCGACCATCAGCGCCAGCGTCACGTATCCGAGCCCGTTGCGAATCGCGGAGTTGTTCATTGAATAGCTAGTCCTCACCTACCACATGCTCGAACAACAGGTAACCCGCGGTGACGAATAGTACGTCGAACGCGATCATGATCTTGAGCCAATCGCCCATCGAGTCCAGCGGCGCGCCTGCCAACGCCGCGGCGCTCGCCTTGACGCCCGCAATCAGCGCCGGCACGAAAATCGGGACAGCGAGAATCGGCAACAGCATGTCGCCGCCGCGCGTGCGTCCCGTGATCGCCGAGAGCAGCGTCGCCAGCGCCGAAAATCCAATCGCGCCGAGTGCGAGGATCGGCGCGAGGCGCGCGATCGAGGCGTCGAACTCCAGGTTGAAGAACAGCACCATCAGGATGACCGCGCCCACTTCCGCAACGGCCATGAAGATCAACGCCGCGGCGAGCTTGGCGGCGTAGAGCGTGGCGGGATCGAGCGGACTCAGCAGCAGGCCGCGAATCGCGCCGTTGTCGCGCTCCGCCAGCAGCGCGCGATTCGCGCCGAGCATCCCCGCGAACACCATCGCGACCCACAGCGCACCCGCCGCCGCATCGACGCTGCGCACGCGCGCCGCGTCGAGTGCGAACACCAGCACCACCAGCACCAGCATCGACAGCGCCAGCAGCGCGAGCGTGCTCTCGCCGCTGCGAAGCTCGAGGCGCAGGTCCTTGCGCAGGACGGCGGCAAAGCCGGTCATGGCCTATCTGCCGAGCAGCGAGCGGATTCGACCGCCGCGCCGGACCTCCTCCTTATGCGCGCGATGCACCAGCAGGCCGCGCGCGATTTCGTAAACCGCAAACTCGACGCCTTCGATTTCGGGCACGGCATGCGCGGTCGCGATAACCGCCGCGCCACGATCGATCGCGCCGCGAATCAGCCCCGCGACTATCTCGGCGCCGTCATGGTCGAGCGACGCGAACGGCTCGTCGAGCAGCAGTAGCGCCGGCTCGTGGAGCATCGCGCGCGCCGCCGCAAGGCGCTGCTCCATCCCACGCGAGAACGTTCGCACGCGCGCATCGGCTACGCCGGCCAGCCCGACCCGATCGAGCCACTGATCGGCGGACGCGTGCGGGTCGGCGATCGAATACAGCTCGGCATAGAATTCGAGATTCTCGCGCGCGCTCAGATTCGGGTAGAGGAAACTCTGATGCGCGATCATTCCGACTCGACGCCGATAGCGCGCCGCGAGTTTTCGCGTGTCCTGGCCGAAGACCAGCGCGTGTCCGCCGCTCGGCGCTTCGAGTCCCGCGAGGATTCGCAGCAGCGTGGATTTGCCGCTGCCGTTGCCGCCGATCACGAACGCGCCCGCGCCTGCCAGCACGCGCAAATCCACTTCGCGCAGAACGGGCGCGAGGCCGTAAGTCTTGGCGAGGCGGTGAGTCTCGACGACCGGCGCCGACATTACTCAGTCCGGGCGATCGCTGCGCCCATCGGTTTGATCGCGATGCCGCATTGCGCGCAGAACTTCGAGTCGATGGCCGCGCGCGTCCCGCATTCCGGACAAAAGCGAATCTTGCTCGAAGCCGCCGGCGGCTGCGCTGACGACGCATGCGGCGGGTGCGGCGATTCGTTGTGCAAGACCAGCGTCGGTATCGGATCGATGCGTCGAGGCGCCGGCGCGGAGCGCCGAATCGCCTGCGTCAGCGGCGTGACGCTCGGCTTCTTCGCATTGGCGGCCGTGTCGCGAATCCTCTCGACCGCCGCCATCGCGGTCAGCGCCCGCTCCTCGAGCGCCTTGTGCATCGGGTCGTAGTCGGCGTCGGACAGCTTGCCCATCTCGCGATCGAACTCGAGTTCGCGCAGACCCTGCACCGCCAGCGCGCGTTCATGCTCATGGCGATCGATTTGCAACTCGCCGGCCGACCTGGCGCGCGCGCCGACCAACCCGATGCCGAGCGGCGCCGCGACGAACAGCGCGACTCCGGCGACGATCAGCGCTGCGGCGAGAATGAACATCGGCTAGCGGCGTTCCTCGAGTTCTTTTTCGAGTCGGCGCCTGAGTTCGGGATCGAATGACGCCGGCTGCGCGCCGGGCGCCAAGTCCGCGGGCACCGATGGCTGTTTCGAGTGCCATCGCCCGACCGCCAGCACCATCAGGCCGCCGCCGAGTGCGAGCGCGATGAACGGCATCGTCCACGCGAGGAGGTTGAAGCCCTCGGTGGTCGGCGCCGAGAGGACTTTTTCGCCGTACTGATGCCGATAGAAGGCGATTATCTGCGCGCGAGTTTTGCCTTCACCGATCATGCGATCGATCTCCGCGCGCATCGGCACCGAGAAACCGCAGGTCGGCATGTTGCAGTTGGCGACGGTCAAACCGCAGCCGCATTGGCAGGTCAGACCCTCGGACACCTGCGAATTCGTTGGAGTTTCGTCTGCAAACGTTTCACGTGAAACGTTCTTTAGTTCAGGAGAAAGAAACACGAACATCGCCGCGACGAGAAATACCACCGATGCTGCGAGTGTGAATTTCGCGCGCACCGATCAGTCGCCTCCAGGCGCGGCGTCGGCGAGTTCACGCTCCGATGAGCGGCTGAGCGCGGTTGCGATTGCGGCGCGCTCGCGCACGTTCGGCCACATCACGATCACCGTGCCGAACACCATCATCAGGCCGCCCGCCCATAGCCAGAAAACCAGCGGCGTCAGAAATACTTCGAAGGTCGCGGTCTGACCGTCGTCGTCGATTCCGGCGAGCACGACGTAGAGGTCGTTCAAGGGCGTCGAGCGGATTGCGACTTTGGTCGCCGGCTGCTGCGGGCGCTTGAAGAACAGCTTTGCCGGCGTCATCACGGTGATCTCGCGGCCGTCGGGACGCAGCACCTGGACGCGAGCCGTCGCGCTTTCCAGATGAGGCGTGTCGGTCTCATCCAGCCCCTGGAAGCGCAAGGTGTACGATCCAATCGTGAAGCTCTCGCCGACGTGCACGCTCTTTTTTACTTCGGTGCGGAAGAATGACGATCCGACGATTCCGACGAAGGCGATTATCACGCCGACGTGGATTATATAGCCGCCGTAGCGGCGGTTGTTCTTGGCGACGAGATTGACGAGCGCTTTCGCGCGCGGCTCCGAGACCATGTGGCGGCGCGCGTTCATCCCGCGGCGGAATTCGACCAGCACCGTGCCGAGCACGAACGCGGCGAGCGAGAACGCCGTCAGCACGTACCACTGACGCAGTCCCGCTGCCGCGGCGACGATTCCGGTGGCGACGCCGACCGCGACGGGCGCGGCGAAACTGCGCACGAGATTGCTGGTCGTCGTGCGGCGCCATGCGATCAGCGGCCCTATCCCCATCAGGAATACGAGGCCGAGCGCGAGCGGACCGTTGACGCGATTGAAGAACGGCGGGCCAACGGTGATCTTCACGCCGCGCACCGCTTCTGACAGCACGGGAAATATGGTGCCCCAGAAAACCGCGAACGCGATCCCTACCAGCATCAGGTTGTTGAACAGGAACGCGGCCTCGCGCGACAAGTACGACTCGAACTCGGCGGGGCTGCGCAAATCCTTCGAGCGGAAGATCAAGAGCGAGCTGTAGGCGAGCGTTACTACGATCAGAAAGCTCAGAAAATACGGGCCAAGGCCGGACTGCGTGAACGAATGCACCGACGAGATGACGCCGCTGCGCGTGATGAAGGTGCCGAAGAGCGTGAGGTCGAAGGCGAGTCCGATCAGCGACAGGTTCCAGATCTTCAGCATGTCCTTGCGTTCCTGGATCATCACCGAATGCAGGTATGCCGTCATCACGAGCCACGGCATGAAGGCGGCGTTCTCGACCGGGTCCCATGCCCAGTAACCGCCCCATCCGAGCACTTCGTAGGCCCATCGCGCGCCGAACATGTTGCCGAGGGTGAGAAAGAACCACGAAAAAATCGCCCAGCGCCGCGTCGATCGAATCCATCCGTCGTCGAGTTTGCCGGTGATTAGCGCGGCGGCGCCGAAAGCGAACGGCACGGTCGCGCTGACGTAGCCGGTGTAGAGCGACGGCGGATGTATCGCCATCCAATAATTCTGCAGCAGAGGATTGAGGTCGGATCCTTCAGCCGGGACTACCGCGAGCAAATCGAACGGGCGCGTGACGAAATTCAGCATCAGCAGAAAAAAGATTGCGACGCCGGCCAACACTGCGAGCGCATACGGCGCAATGTCGGGATTGCGGCGGCGGTTCTGGAACGCAACGATCGACGTGAAGATCGACAGCAAGAAAGTCCAGAACAGCAGCGAGCCCTGCTGCCCGCCCCATAGCGAGGTGATTTTGTAAACGGTCGGCAGCGTGGTGCTGGAATATGCGGCGACGTACTCGAGCGAGAAGTCGCTGCGGAGCAGCGCGGCCCACAACACGACCACCGCAATCGCGACCATCGCGCACATCGCCCAGATCGCGTGGCGGGCGCTGACGACGAAATCGGGCGCATTGCGGCGCGCGCCGTAGATATTCGCGGCGATGGAATAGACGGCGAGAATCAGCGCGATTGCGAGCGCGAGGCTGCCAAGTTGCGGCATCGAAAAAACCCCCGGCTATTGTGATTGCTTAGGCTTGTACTTGGAAGGGCAACTGGTCATCACCTGGGTCGCAGTGATCGCGCCGTCGGCACCGAGCTTGCCCTCGACGATAACGTCGCGGCCGGGCGCGAACATGTCGGGCTTGGGCTCGCCGGCAGCTACGACGCGAAACGAGACCGCATCGGTCGCTACGACTGGTTTTACGGCACCGCCGGCCGCGTCGACGTCGGGAATCGGCGCGATTTCAAACTTGAGCGTGAGCGAGTTCGGGTCCCATGCGATATTGCCCGGCTTGACGCGGCCGGCGACGCGAATCGCCTGCCCGCCAAGCTCGCTCTCGCGCGCGGCCACTTCGGGCACGGTCAGGTAGTACTCGGAAGTGGTGCGAATCGAGCTGAAGATGAGGTAGCCGATCGCCGCCGCGATCAGACCGACGCCAATGAAGAATCGTGGACGAATGCGCATTGGAGAATAATTCTTTCAGAACTTGATTGTATGTGAAACCCGCGGTGGGTTTCACGCTTCCTTCGGCAAGGGTGACCCCTGCACCCAATGAAAGTAAATCGCGAAATGTCGAGGACGACATTTCGCTCAGAGGTTCCTTTGAGGGAACGGCGCGGGGGAATTACCTCGCCCGTTAATTTACGAGAGAGGCGGCCGGCGGGCGCAGCCGCCGGTTGGTGAGGGTTCTGGATTCGAGCAGCGGGTGCGCTTGCTCACTTTTGTGCGATGTTTTTCAGCGTCTTTCGTCTTTGTGTCATTCAGAGCGAAGCGAAGAATCCCGGTGCGCGCTCGACGGCGCAGCATTCACCAGAACTACATCGAGGCGAGAGTTAGCGCACTTTCCGATCCACCCCTCCGCGTGATCACGCTCCACGTTCTGCTTTACGGCGCAGTTCCAAAGCGTTGTAAGTTCGCCTGAGCTTGTGCATCCGACGGATCTAGTTCTACGGCCTTACGGAAATCGGCGATCGCCGTCTCGCGATGAACACGCTGCTGGTCAGCGTCGCTTACCTGAGCCGCTCTCGCGGACTCTATCGCGCCAAGATTGTTGTACGCGATAGATAACGATTGTTCCCACGTAGCACCCACCACGACCGTGTGATGAGTGCGCTCGAAAATCTCGACGGCTTTTCCTGTTTCAGCTCCTGCGCCGTCCAGCCAACCTGTCTGCAAATAAATCTTACCCAGATTGAGATGCGCTTCGGCGAGATTGGGGTTTCGCTGCAACGCCAGCTTGAATTGCTGCTCGGCTAGTCCCATTTGTCCAGCCTCCATATTCTGAACCCCCTCGTTATAAGAAGGAGCCCCGCTTTTCTCGTATGCGGCGACTGCCATGGCGACTAAGACGACGTAACCGACCGCAACGAGCGCCGCGAAGGCTTTCAGTTCCCTGCTTCGGCGACGGTCTGCCAACACCAGAATTGCCCAGACGGGCGTTAGAAACAAAAACGCTAGAAGGAGAACGGGGCCAGAGAAATACCAACGCCGCTTATCTAACCCCGCGGCGACAGTCCCGCTACGTCCCTCAGTCGCGATGTCCGTCGATGCCGACTCTGTCCCTGTCTCCCTACCGCATTTTGTACAAAACTTCGCTTGCTGGCTGTTAGGCGCTCCGCACTGAGCGCAGAACATGGTCTACCTCCGATAGACTTGAATAGCGCGAAAACCAAGCGATCACCAACATAGGAAACCAATCGAACAAGAGTTAAAAGACTGCGCCCGACCCAAATTCCGCGTCTGGGTCGCCGGTCGTCCTGGCAAGGCTGCGCAGCACGAGCCGCGGAAGCCTCAATCCGCCGATCGCGATTTGGAAATTCAGGATTAGCGCGAATTTCGTAGGGCGGCGACCGTCGCGCACGAGGCTTGGTGGCGGAGGGCGTCGAGGGCGGGCAGGTTCTTCTCGTCGTCGATAAGGAGGCGGATCAGGAAGAGGCCCTTGGTAGTCGGCGCGAACAGGATGACTCGCTCAGGCGCATTGTCGAGCGGCGGGAGCGCCATGCCGGGCCGCAGCGCGATTATCTCGATCGAATCGCCGGCGATTTGATTGTCATCGCGGACGAAAAAATTGTTGGTCGCGGCGTCGAAGGCGGAAACTGACCAATAAGTCGAATGCGGAACGCGCGCCGTGATTTTCAACGGACCCTTGGATAAATCGAACGGGCAAGCCGAATAGAGCAAATCGGGACTGGGTCTGACCACGCCGCGCGAGTTCTCGTCCGGCCGCCGGCCGAAGCGCATGTAGTTCGGCGGGCCCATCCGCGCCAGCGTCCGCGCCATGATGCGACGCGGTAGCGCGTAGATTGTGGCGATGTGGACGAGAGCGGCCACGGCGAGAGTGGCGGCGATCCAATACATCCACTCGCGCCGGCTCATGAGCACGACACCTTCTTCAAAGCCGGCAAGTCGGCGTGGGCCGGATCGGAAAGGACACTCGGGCCCGGGTTGTAGAGGCGCAGTGAGAGTGAGAACCGACCGGGGCCGACCGGAATCCAGTTGTCGCCGCCTGCGTCGCCGCCGACCTGCACCGTGAAACCGCCGCTCGCGTCGCGCGCGATCGCCGTTTTCGAGACGGAATAGCGATGCGCCGGATTTGGGATGAGATAGTCGTCGCGATAGGCGGTTATGCTCCACCATCGCGCGTCAGGATCGCGGCCACTGATCGCATAGCGGCAATCACCGTCGAGCGGACGCCCATCGCTGTCGGCGTTCGCCGAATAATAGATCGCTTCGCTCCTATTGAGTGCAAAGAGGCCGTGAATCGCAACCATCGCGCGCCGGTATGGATCGCTTTGCGCGCTCCCATTGGTGAGGCTGGTGCTCCACGGTCCATTGGTGATCGTGCCCGGCGGCTGGTGGAGTAGCGTCAGCCGGGTGGCGAGGATGCCAAGCATCGTCCCGACGACCAGCACCGCGAGAATTTTCAAAGCAAGTCGCGTAAATGGAAGCCTTATGATTCGGAGTCATCGGAAGAATGCGGGTCGTGGGGGCCAAAGGCTACGCCGCGCTTCGATGATTTTATGAAATCGAGGAGCTCGACTACTTCTTGAGTTGGATTGCCGGATTGCTCGAGGCGCGCGACTGCCAGCTTCAGATTTTGGCGAGTGCCGAACAAACTCGTGAAGGCATGGCGCAGGGCGTGAATCGATTTTGACGGGATGCCGGCGCGCTTGAGGCCGACCACGTTTATTCCTCGGAGCGTGTGAGTGCCGTCCATGATGCAAAATGGCGGGACGTCGCGGCTGGTGCGCGAGAGCCCGCGCATCATCGCGAGGCGGCCGATGCGCGTGTATTGATGCACGACGCAGTTGCCGGAGACGAGTGCGCGGTCGCCCAGCTCGACCCATCCGGCGAGCAGCGCGCCGCCGGCGATGATGGTCGAGTTGCCGATTCGGCAATCGTGGGCGACGTGCGCATTCTGCATCATGAAGTTGTCGTCGCCCATGATGGTGACGTCGCCGCGCTCGCTGCCGCGATGGACGGTGGAGTATTCGCGAAAGACGTTGCGGTTGCCGATTTTCACCGAGCGCGCAACGCCGGTGTAGGTGAGATCCTGCGGCTCGTCGCCGATTACCGCGCCCGGATGGAGCACGTTGTCGGCGCCGAGTTCGGTGATGCCGAGAATCGTGACGTGACCAATCAGGCGGGTGCGCGGGCCGAGGCGGATTTTTCCGTCGATCAGGCATAGCGGGCCGACCTCGACGCCGGCGGCGAGCTCGACACCGGGACCTACTACCGAAGTCGGATGAATCCGCGGCGGTGCGTCACTCAATTGAGGAGCCTGCGCTTTTTGAGGTCGTCGTGATGCTCGTGATCGGCGGGCTGCGAGTCTTGCTTCTCGTAATCGCCGGAGACCCAGGTGCCGAGATCGATCATCTGGCATCGCTCGGAGCAGAACGGGCGGAAGCGATTTCGTGGCGACAGATCAGCAGGCTTTTTGCAGATGGGACACTTCATCTCATCTAAAAAATTGTCAGATGAGCGCGCGCTGCGCAACGAGCGAGCGCGGAAGCACAGCCAACCGACGCCCCCTTCCCATTTTAGGGAAGGGGGCCGGTTATCGATAAGAAATCACACTCGGCCAGGTTCAGGGGTTGACGCCGCCGCGCTGGACGAAGACGCTGCCCTTGGGGCCGACGCGAATGCAATTGACGTCGGTGCGAACGAACTGCGGCGTGCAGATCGGCTGATCGACGGCCGGACATTTGTAAAGGTTCGCGTCGAGCTGCTGGCATTTGTCGAGCGCGAAATTTACCGCAACGGGGTTCGACGGCGGCGTGTCCGCGTTCTGCGACGAGCATCCGCCGAGCGCGAGCATCCCGAGCGATGCAGCCAGCGCCGCGGCTGGAATGATTCGTAGCCCCCGTTCGCGAATTTTCGAGCTGACACCTCTTCGACTGAGCATCGTGTTCTCCCTCCACCGGGTTGAGGCGGTCGTCCGCCTGTTTCGAGCCCCACGCGAGCCGCGCGGCAGGTGATCACGCGCTGAAGCATTCTATTGCACAAAAAGTGCCGGGCTCAAAGAGGCGTTTCGCGGCGGTCGGTAGCAATCAGAAGACGTCGGTGCCGCATTTATCGTTGCCGCCGGAGGCCATGAAGACGTTGACGCGCAGGTCGTAGGCAAAACGCTCGAAGTAGCAGAGCTGCATTTCGTGGGCGGGACCTTTGTACAGGACACTGACGTGGACCTGCAAGTTGGATTTTCGCGCAACGACCGCCTGGTATTGGTCCGGCGAGAGGAAGACGAAAAAATCGTTCGGCACATTTGGCGACACAATTCCCGCGTCCATCTCGGACATCGTGCCCGCGGGGGGCGTGACGACTTTGCCATCGACCACGGCATGAACGCTGACGATCGTATCGAGCGCGGGGATGCTGCCGAAATTTTTGAAGTTGACCGATATCATTGGATGCTGCGCGTCGGTTCCGACGAAGGCGACCTGCTGGACGCCGATGAACGGCCGATCCGCGACGGCGAAAATCGTGCTGGTGAGCTTCGCCGTGCGCCAGGTCGCGTATGCGCTGAAGAAGGTCGCGAGCACCATCAGGATTGCCATGAAGTCGGCGAGTTTGACCGCCTGCGCGAGCCTGGCCAGCATCGAGCGCTCGGCGCGCAGCAGTTCGCGATCCTGTTGAGCGGCGGGCGAATGTGCCGGCGATTCGTTTTCTTTGTCGGCCATCGTCGGCTGTATAGCCCGCCTAGGGGACCGAGAACCAGATCACGGCCAGCGGCGGCATCTCGATTGCGATTGAATGCGCGAAGCCGTGCCACGGAATCGCGGCCGCCTCGACGCCGCCCATGTTGCCGACGTTGGTGCCGCCATACGCGGCCGCGTCGGTGTTGAGAATCTCGCGATAGAAGCCGGGGCCCGGCACGCCGACGCGATAGCGGCTGCGCAACACCGGCGAGAAATTGCATACGCAGATGACGCGGCGGCCGGTGCTCGGCGCCGTGCGCATAAAAGCGATCATGTTGCTGTCGGCGTCGTCGGCGTCGAGCCATCGAAAGCCCGCCGGGTCGGTGTCGGCCTCCCACAGCGCGGGCTCGTCGCGATAGATGCGATTGAGATCGCGCACGAGGACTTGCAGCTCGCGATGGTCGGGGTAGTCGAGCAGGTTCCAGTCGAGGCTCGAATCGTGATCCCATTCGCGCCACTGGCCGATTTCCTCGCCCATAAAAATCAGTTTCTTGCCCGAACGCGCCCACATGTAGGCGAACAGCGCGCGCTGATTGGCGAATTGGCGCCAGCGGTCGCCGGGCATCTTGGCGAGCAACGCGCGCTTGCCGTGCACGACTTCGTCATGCGACAGCGGCAGCACGAAATTTTCGCTCCAGGCGTAGAGCAGACCGAAGGTGAGATCGCGATGGTGATAGCGGCGGTAGATCGGATCGAGGGTGAAGTACTCGAGCGTGTCATGCATCCAGCCCATGTCCCACTTGAAGCCGAAGCCGAGCCCGCCCAGGAAGACCGGACGGCTGACGCCGGTCCACGCGGTGGATTCCTCGGCGATCATCATGACGCCGGGGTTGAGGCGGTACACGTCCTGGTTGAGCTTCTTGATGAACGAGATGGCGTCGAGGTTTTCGCGCCCGCCGAATGCGTTGGGAATCCATTCACCGTCGCGCCGCGCGTAGTCGAGGTAGATCATCGACGCGACCGCATCGACGCGCAAACCGTCGGCGTGAAATTCGCCGAGCCAGTAGAGCGCGCTGGCGGTCAGGAAGTTGCGCACCTCGGCGCGGCCGTAGTTGAAGATGTAGGTGCCCCATTCGGGATGGTCGCCCTGGCGCGGATCGGCGTGCTCGAACAGCGCGGTGCCGTCGAAGCGGCCGAGGCTGAACTCGTCCTTGGGAAAATGCGCGGGCACCCAGTCGAGGATCACGCCGATGCCGCGGCGATGCATCTCGTCGATGAGGAAGCGCAGGTCGTCGGGACTGCCGTAGCGCGAGGTCGGCGCGAAGTAACCGCTGACCTGGTAGCCCCACGAGCCGGTAAACGGATGCTCCATCACGGGCAGCAATTCGACGTGGGTAAAGCCCATGCGGGTGACGTAGTCGCCGAGCATCGGCGCCATCTCGCGATAGGTCAGCGGGCGATTGCCGTCTTCGGGCACGCGCCGCCACGAGCCGAGATGGACCTCGTAGATCGAGACGGGGCATTTGATCCATTGGCGGCGCGCCCGCTCTGCGAGCCACTCCGCGTCGTGAAACTCGTAGCTCGATTGGTAAACCACGGAGGCGGTCGCGGGCGGCGCTTCCATCCGCTGCGCGAAGGGATCGCTCTTGAGCAGCAAATCGCCGTCGCGGGTGCGCACTTCGTACTTGTAATTCGCGCCCGCGCCGACGCCGGGGATGAACAGCTCCCACACGCCCGAGCTGCCGAGCGTGCGCATCATGTGGACGCGGCCGTCCCATCGATTGAAGTCGCCGACCACGCTGACGCCGCGCGCGTTGGGCGCCCACACCGCGAACGATACGCCGCGGATACCCGACATCTCGCGCACGTGCGCGCCGAGCTTGTCGTAGGCGCGGTCGTCTCTCTGCTCGCCCCACAGATGAAGGTCGAGGTCGCCGAGCGTCGGCATGAACGAATACGGATCGTAAGTCGTGAGCGATTCGCCGTCGGGATAGTGAAGCTCGAGCTGATAGGGAAAAATCGAGACGCGGCCCTCGACCGTCGCCTCGAACAGTCCCGCCTGATCGCGCTTGTGCATCGGGCGCGGCGCATCGCCCGGCACCAGCAAATCGATCCGCGTGGCGTCGGGACGAAAGGCGCGCACGACGATCTGCTTGCCGTCGAGATGGGCGCCGAGGATCGAATGAGGATCGTGATGCTCGAACGCCAGCAGGCGGTTCAGCTGGTTATCCGGGGCGGTTGGCGCGATGGCTTCGGCTTTCATTCCAAGTGCAAAGTCTAAACGATAGATTCGTCCTAAGCGACTCGCGCCCGCAGGAGATCGAAGATGAGTTCCACCCCCAATCCAAGGCCATCGAACAACCTGCCCGGCTTCGACCCAATGATGGGACAGCTCGAAGTGATCGAACCGGGCATCGCGATGTTCCACGGCTTCGCCAACGTCGCGTTCGCATACGGGCGCGGCGAAATGATCGCGGTCGATACCAGCTCGCGGCAGATGGGCGCGATGGCGGTGCGCGCGATTCGCGAGGTCAGCGACGAGCCGTTCGCGTTTCTGATCTATACGCACGGTCACGGCGATCACGCATTCGGCACCGAGGCCTTCATCGCCGACGCGATCACGCGCGGGCACGCGCGGCCGAAGATCTGGGCGCATGAAGACGTCGCCGGACGTTTCAAGCGCTACGCACTGACTCGCGAATGGCAGTCGCATATCAACCGGCTCCAGTTCGGCGGCGCGTTCGCGACCACCGGGATGTTCGAGCCCAAATCGTTCAGCTACCCCGACCTGGTTTATCGCGATCAACAATTTCTCGATTTGGTTGGAGAGCCGGTCGAGCTGCATCACGCGATGGGCGAGACGGACGACGCGACGTGGGTCTGGATGCCGACGCGGCGGCTCGCGATGGTCGGCGACTTGATCGTCTCGTCGATGCCGAACACCGGCAATCCCAACAAGGTGCAACGTTACACGCTCGAATGGGCGGAGACGCTCGAGGCAATCGCGAAGTGCGCGCCGCGCTACGTTCTGCCGGGCCATGGACCCGCGTATCGCGGCGAAGAACTTTGCAAGGAAGTGCTGAGCGAAACGGCGCGCGCGCTTCGGCTCATCCATGACGAAGTCGTACGACGGCTCAACGCCGGCGAGTGGCCCGTGGACATCGTCGAAGCCGATATCTCGATTCCGGCTGATCTCGCGGCGAAACCGTACCTGCAACCGATCTACGGATGCGTCCCGTTCGTGGTGCGCGACGTGATTCGCCGCTACGCCGGATGGTGGTCGGGCGAGCCGTCGCAAATGTTTCCGGCCAGGCGAACCGAGCGCGGCGGCGACATCGTGGCGCTATGCGGGCGCGACGCGATCCTGGCGAAGGCGCGCGCCCTCAAAGATGCGGCGGACCTGAAACGCGCGCTGGCGTTGGCCGAAATAGCGCTGAACGCGAATCCGTCGGACTACGAGGCGATCCGGTTGAACGCGGAAATCCTGGAAGCGATGGCGGCCGGCGAGCGCTCGTTCATCGCGCGCAATTTCTTCGCCGGCGCCGCGCGCCAACTGCGCGAGCGCGCAAAATGACAAGCTCGGCAATGAGGCTACGACGAAAATGATCTTTCGCGAACTCAATCACGGCAAGTGCAAAACCTACATTGCGATCTCGGAAGCCAATCGCAAGGCCGTCGTCATCGATCCGCTGCGCGACAAGGTCGAGCGCTACCTCGCGGTCCTCGCGTATCACGGATGGCGCCTCGATTTGATCATCGACACCCATACTCACGCCGACCATCGCAGCGGCGCGATGGAGTTGGGCGCGCTCGCCGACGCGCCGGTCGCGATGCATCTTCTCGCGCCGGCGCCGCACGTCGCAATCCATGTCGAAGACGGCCAGGTGCTCAAGGTCGGCGACGAAGAACTCCGCGTCCTCCACACGCCGGGCCACACGCCGGATTCGATCAGCCTGCTCGCGAAAGACCGCGTCTTCACCGGCGACGTTTTGTTCATCCACGGCACCGGCCGCGCCGATTTCGCGGGCGGCGACGCTGGCATTCAGTACGACTCGATAACGCGCAAGCTGTTCACGCTGCCCGATGAGACGCTGGTTTTTCCGGCGCACGATTATCGCGGACATACGCAGTCCACCATTCTCGATGAAAAGCGCACGAATCCGCGGCTGGCCGGCAAAACCCGCGACGACTACATCAACTTGATGAACAATCTCGGCCTGCCGCTCCCCGACGGCATCCAGGAGTCGCTGCAACCGAACGAATCCGACCTTGACCCGGGGACGATCAAGTTCCCGACGCTCTCGCAACTCAACCAGGTCCGTCAGTTGAGCGCCGCGGAGTTGCGCGATCGGCTCGCGAGCGCCAGGCCGCCGATGCTGATCGACGTGCGCGAAGAAGACGAGTATCGCGGCGAGCTGGGCCACATCGCGGGTGCGCGCCTGATCCCGCTGAAGGAACTGCCCGAGCGGAGCGCCGAGCTTGCAAACGCAAAGGGCAGCGACATTGTCGCAATCTGCAGAGCAGGCGTCCGCAGCGCCACCGCCGCCGCAATCCTGACCGGGTTAGGCTTCGAGCACGTCTGGAACCTGAAAACTGGCATGCTCGAATGGAACGCCGCGCAACTCCCGATCGAGCGATGAGACTGATCGCAACGGCAATGCTCAGTTTCCCCCGATCTTCACCGCCTGCCCGGAGCCGGCATTGAAGTTCTGCGCCCACTGCTCAAGGCTCAAGAGATCCGATGGGAGCACTGCGAATTGCTGATACTCCTGGATCACTGCTAACGTATCCTTAGGCCGATTGAGATGCACATACGTGTAAGCCAAAGCGTGGAGCGTAAACGTATCCTGCGGACGCAGCCGGTTCGCGCGGCTGAGATCTTCCAGCGCATCGTTGTAACTACGAAGTAAGTCGTACACATTGCCGCGCTGCAAGTAAGCTAGCGCGAAATCGCCGCCCTCCTCGAGTGCCTTGTTGTAGTCGCGAACCGCCTGATTCAATTTGCCGGCGTCCCACGCAATATCACCTTGGTCCTGATCGACAAATCCTTTCAGGCTCTCGAGCCGTGGATTCTGCGCGGCATACTTCTGCGCTTCCTCTGCGAACTTCGCCATCGCCTCATGCGACCCGCCCCACCGCGGCCTAAGCGCGGTTATCACGGCCACTCTAGTCGATAGACTGAGCGGGACGTTCTTGAGGCTCGCTGCATATACGCTGTCCAGCGTCTTGTAGTCCGAGACTCCTTTGGCTGCTTCGACTATCGACGCGTACGCGATACTCGATTTAGGATTCAACTTGATCGCCGCGACGGCTTCGCTCACGCTGTCGCGATACAGTCGCTTCATCTCGGCGAGTTGCTGCTCGGGAATCTTGTCGCCCCTTTCCGTTTCTCGCAACTGCCAGCCGAGCGCAAGCAGGTACTTGGATCGCGCCAGATGGGCTGGATAAGAATTTGGCTCGCTCTTTACCCATTGGTCGAGGATCGCACTAAGCGATGCGTCGGTGAACGCAAATGCATCGAAAGCGATCGCAAGATTGCCTTCTTCCAAAACATTGTCTTCGAAGTCCTTTTGGTAGGAGTTGAGCTTAATGTCGAGCGCCTGAAAGTTTCGATCGCGCAGCTCCTGAATTATCTCCGACTTGTCCGCGGTAAACGGCGGCGTCAGGATTTTCAAAGGACCGCGGACGCTCGTCGCCGGCCGGTTCGCATTGTGCAGAAGAAGAAGTGTTACAACCGTTGCGCCCAACAACTCCCACAGGTAGTTGATACGCTTGCGACGTTTCTGACTTGTATCGTCCGACATTTTAGCCGGCTTTCCCCCGATTTCGGTTGACTGGATGATGTCGGTAACCTAACAAGGAGTGGCGCTTTCAACAAGCGGCCGCACTGATACGAATCAGACGCGATGGAAAAACCCCAACAAGCTGGACTGCCGCCTCCGATTCACCCTGAATCGTCAACGCTGGTGCCGCGGCTGCTACCGTGGATAGCGACTGCCGCAGTTGTCGTCCTCTATGTTGTTGTCAAGATTCTGTTTTTGGTTAACCCGGAGTGGCTGAACATGCTGTTAGAGCGACATCGAACGATGGCGCCGCCGGGCGGCATACACAAACCGGTTGATCCTGCATTGCTGGCGACCTTTGCCGCGCTTCCTACGGGCTGGCACGGCGCGCCGATCCCCCTCCTGCCCCACCAGTCGCCGCCCACTCGATGGTCAGTGAACCTGGCCAACGGTGGTTTCGTCCACGTGCAGACTGATGTCTATTTGCCGGATGTTATCCCGATAAACTTGTCACGTACCTACTCATCGCTCGACGCTTACTCGGATCGCGATTTCGGCGTTCATGCCAGTGCTTCATACGAGATTTATCTGCTGGGCGATAACACGGTCTTTAGCTACATGAATATGATTTTTCCGGATGGGTCGATAGTGCTCCTGCCTCGCATATCCTCGGGTACCAGCTACGACGCAACCTACGAGCATCGTGCCGCCAAAGGCGATGCCTCTGACATTTTCGATCAGGCACGGCTATGGTGGCATAACCCCTGGTATTTCAGCTCCATGAAGGACGGAACCGGAATTGTGTTTCCGGCTTCAAGATGGGCTCGGGAATGGGGCCAGCGCTCGGCCATCATGATTGAGGACGCAAAGGGCAACATCCTGGACATAAAGCGCGACGAAGCCGGCAACATCCTGGAGATATCGTCTCCCAACGGCCAGAAGCTGGTTCTCACTCACGACACCCACAACCGGATAACCTCCGCCAACGACTCTCATGGCTATGTAATCTATTATGACTATGACGGACTTGGCCGCCTAACCGATGTAACCGATTCAAAGGGCGAGCAAACTCACTATACCTATGACGCCAACGACAATATGCTTACTATCACCAAACCTGACGGCCACGTATGGCTAACTAACACTTACGACAATCGTCATCGAATAACCGATCAAATCTACCTTGACGGAACCGGGGCGCATTTCAGCTACACACCACCAGATCCATCAGGCGTAACGACCACAGAGGTGACCCACGCCGACAAATCGATCGATAGCTATACATTCAACAAGGAAGGCGCGCTCACTACCCACGCCCGACGACCCTCAGCAATTAACCCAAAATAGTTATAACAGGGACGAAGTCCCGCATCTTTCCTTATCACTGGGTGCAGGGGTCACCCCTGCCGCGGAAGCGTGAAACCCGCGAAGGGGTTCACATTGAATAAAGTGATCTCCCCTTCCCCCAACTACACCTGATCCTTATCCAGCGACGAGCTCCACTTGCGCGAGGTGCGGCCTTCCCAGCCGCGTTTGTGGTATGCGTAGCCGACGATCAGCGGCACGGCGATCGTCGCCTCGCAGTACACCATCTGCTCGTAAGTTGTATCGACTTTGCCCCAACTGCTCGCCTCTTTGAGCGTGCTGCCTGAGAGTGCGCCGTCGCGCACGTCGGCGACGGTGATCTGAATCGCGTATTTGTGCATCGGCACGTCATGCCCCAGCACTTCGGCGGCGACGACGATATCCTGCGCGAAATTCTTCGGCACGCCGCCGCCGATCATGAACAGCCCGGTGCTTTCGTTCTTCACCTTGAGGCGCGTCAGCTCGTAAAAATCCTTGGCGCTGTCGAGCGAGACCTTGGGCTTGCCGTGACGCGCCGCCTGATGCGCGACGAGTCCGAATCCGGCCGAGCAGTCGCTGAACGCGGGGCAGAAAATCGGGACCTCTTCGCGATAGGCCTCGAGCACGATGCTCGCGCCGGTCTTGGCGCCGGTTTCCGCCAGATATTTGCCCATCTCGCCGACAAATTCACGCGACGAAAACGGCCGCGGCTCGAGCCGGTCGGCGATTTTCTGAATCGTCTCGTCGCACACGCGCAGTTCGTCTTCGTCGATCAGCGTGTCGTAGATTCGATCGATGTGCAGTTCGCGCAGCTTGTCGTCGTCGAGTCCGTATTTGAAGCGATCCTCGGCCATCCAGTGCTTGAAGCCGAGCGCTTCAAAGAAATCCTGATCGACGATATTGGCGCCGGTGCTTACGATCGCATCGACCATGTGATTGCGAATCATGTCGGCAAAGACGCGCTTCAGTCCCGCGCTGATGAGCGAACCGGCCAGGCACAGGATGACGCCGCACTCGCGGTCGCGCAGCATGCGATCGTAAATCGTCGCCGCGCGATGCAGGTCGCGCGCGCTGTAAGCCATCTGCCCCATCGCCTCGACGATCGGCACGACGCTGTCGCGCGTGATATCGACGTGCTCAATCGGTGTTTTCAGAAATTCTGATTTAACGCTCATTAAAATTCTCCGCGATGTTTTCGATTCACTCGCCGATGGTAAGTATCGGCGAAGTTGTACGCTACTTCATTATTTCACGGGACCGATTCCGCCGAGCCCCGTCCAGTAGAGCATGAAGTATAGCGTGCCGAGCCCGATCAGAAACGCGAAAGCGATGATATCGGGGGGTGTCACCGGGTATTCGATAAACGTCGTCGGCTCGTGGCTGAAACCGAAGCCGCGCGCTTCCAGAGCCATCGCCATGTTGTTCGCCTTGCGCAGCGCGCCCATGAAAACCGGAATCACGACCGGCACGTAGCGGCGCACGCGCTCGAGCGGACCGCCCTGGTTGAAGTCGTAGCCGCGCAAACGCTGCGCATCGACGATCGTCACGGCCGAATCGATGAACAGCGGCACCAATCGAAACGACAGCGAGATCGCGAAGCTGACGCGATACGGCACGCGCATCCGCTGAAGTCCGTAAGTGAACTCCTCGATCTTGGTCGTCGAAAGAAACAGCACCGACGCCGCCAGCAGTTCCGCCAGCTTGATTCCGCGGCCCAGGCCGAACACCAGCGACAAGCGGCTGACGTGGAATACCGGGATGTTCACCAGCACGGCGCCGCGACGGTAGAAAACCATCCACGCGATGGTCGTGGTGAAAACCAGGATCGCGAACAGCCAGCGCAGGCGATAAAAATTCGGCCACGAATCGGTGAGCTGCGCGATCCACAGCATCACGAGTCCGACCGGCAGCAGCGCGATCGGATTATCGACCCAGTACACCGACCAGAACATCACGAACAGCGAAAACACTTTGACCGTCGGATGCAACCGATGAACGAAGGTACCGCGATCGATGTACAGATAAATCGGCATCAGGCGCGCCCCTTGACCCACGCGACAAATTCGTCGGTGGTCAGCGCGAGCGCGCCGAAGCGGCGGCTCAGCTCGGTGATTTCAGGCGCGCGAAACGACGACGAGCGCAGCAACTCGTCCTGCATGAAGAACTCGCGCACGCCGCCATCGAAAATCTTCGCGCCCTTGCGCATCAGCACCACGCGTCGCGCATACTCGGCGACCAGCCACGGCGTATGCGTGATGATCACGATTGCGATTCCACTGCGGTTCAGATCGCGCACCAGCGCCATCATGCGAAGCTGCTCGCGATGGTCGAGCCCGGTGGTCGGCTCGTCGAGAATCAGCATCCGCGGCCTCAGCACGAGCACGCTGGCGACTGCCAGACGCTGCCGCTCGCCCTTGCTGAGCAGGAACGGGTCGCTCTGGCGCTCATTCTGCAGGCCGACTGCTTCGAGCGCTTCGTCACATCGCCGGCGAATCTCGTCGTCGGGCAGGCCGAAGTTGCGCGGGCCGAAGGCGACTTCGTCCTCGACCGTGGCGGCGAAAATCTGATGATCCGGATTCTGGAAAACGTACGCGACCGCGCGCGCAGTCTCCGCCGGACGCATCTGCGCGCGATCCTTGCCGTCGATCGTAACGCGGCCGGCGGCCGGCTGGAGCAAGCCGACGATATGCTTGGCCAGTGTGGTCTTGCCCGAACCGTTTTGCCCGACGATCGCGAGAAACTCGCCGGCTTCGACCTTGAGATCGATCGAATCGAGCACGCGGGGCCCGCCGCTATAGCTGAAACTCACGTTTTCGATTCCGATAAATGCGGAGGCGGCGCTCGCGCTTCCCGCCGTCTTCGGTTGTTCGGATCCGTGCGACCTGGCGATGCTGTCGTAGGTGGTTCCGGCGACACCGGGATAGGCGCGCACGATCGCGTCGTACGCCTGCTCGACGCTTTTGGGCTGTGCGTCGATTCCGAGCAGCGCGAGTGCGTGGCCGAGTCCGGGCGGACGCACGCCGCATGCAGTCAGCAGTTCGGTGCGTGCGAAGACTTCGGACGGCGGACCGTCGGCGGCGATTTCGCCCTCGCGCAGAACGAGTATGCGATCGGCGGCGCGCAGCTCCTCGGACTCGTGCTCGATTACGATCAAGCTCAAGCCTTGCGCGCGCAGTTTTTTGATCAGCTCGAAAACTTCCGCCCGGCCTTCGGGATCGAGGTCGGTGGTCGGTTCGTCGAGCACGATAACCGACGGGCGCAGCGCGAGCACCGACGCTATCGCGAGGCGCTGCTTCTCGCCGCCGGAGAGCGACATCGGATCGCGATGCTCGAAGCCGCGCAGGCCGACGGCCTCGAGCGCGGGCATGATTCGGCGATCCATCTCGGCGCGATCCATGCCGACCTGTTCCATCGCGAACGCGACTTCGTGCGCGACGTTGGTCGAGAATAACTGCGACTCGAAATCCTGGAAGACCATGCCGACCTTGGGCGCGACGTCGCATACGCGCAGGACTTCCAGCGACTCGCCGGCGATGCGGATGGTGCCGTGAAAATCTCCGTCCTCGAACTCCGGCACGATGCGATTGAGGCATTTCGCGAGCGTCGATTTGCCCGCGCCCGACGCACCCATCACGCCAATCATCTCGCCGGCATTCTGTACGAGGCTCACCGCTCGAAGCGCCGGGCGATCGGCGCCGTGATAGGTGAAAGTGACTCCATCCACCGACACCGCGTGCAGGTCTGGATTCACTGACAGAACTGAACCAATTTGCGCGTCGGTTTTCACATCATGAACAGGCCCGCGAATGCCAACAGCAGGAACGGGCCGACGATTATCAGGACTGGTTTATCGTACGGAGCGACGATCATCCACGCCGGCAGGAACTTTGGCTCCCAGTATCCGGTCGAAAGCAAATTTCCCAGAATCCAGGCGCCGCCCTCGCCCGCAATCAGCAGCGCGAAACCGGTCGCACGAATCGGCACCGGCTTCAGTTTCACCTCGGGCATCACGTCGGTGTAAAGCATCCGGCCTTTTTTCACGCGCGGATAGACGGCGGCGAGGATGAACGGCGAGAGCGCGAGCGCCGAGACCATGTTGTTGAAGATGATCACGTTGCCGAGCATCGCGAACGGCCGGATAACCAATACGTTATCGGCCCATCCGACCAGGTCGGCGCACAGCACGCTCGCGGCCAGGCATGCGATCACGTACTTGACGATCACCAGCGGCGAGCGGAGCACCGGGCTCTCGCCGCGTGCGATCAATTCCCAGACTTTGTACGGAATCCAGCCGTAGGCCAGGTTCGCGAAGAAACCGAAGATGTCGCCGGGCGAGACGCCGCCGAAAAAATCGCCGATCATATTCCCGATCGCGGAACCCCACGCGGCCGCCGGCCCGAACAGGAACGAGCACACCACCGGAATCGCGTTGGCGGGACGCAGTTCGGTGACGCCGGGAATCAACGGCACCACCTTGAACGGCACCAGCACTGCGGCGTAGAGCGCGGCGGAGATCGCGCACAGCACGACCATCCGCGTGTTGCGCCACATCAGGCGAAGTTCGCTCATCGCAACACGACCGCTGCGATGCGCGCGCGGCGCATGCCTGCTACACGAAATAAGCGATCGACAGCCACGTTCATCTCGACGCTGACCAGTATCCCGACCCCTCCGCCGCAATCAAGCGCGCGGGCGATGGCGCGCACGATTTCGCAATCGTTGAGTGAGGTTAATTTTCCGTGAAATCCGCGATGACAGCGGATACAATACAGTTGAATATGCCGATCTACGAATATCGATGCGAGAAGTGCCGGCGGACGACCAGCGTCTTGACTACGCGCATCAGCGAAAAGGTCGAGGCGGTATGCGCCCATTGCGGCGGCAAGAAGATGAGCCGCTTGATGTCGCGGTTCGCGATGCCGCGCAGCGAGGAATCGCGGATGGAGTCGCTCGCGGACCCGTCGCGAATGGGCGATGTCGATGAGAACGATCCGAAGAGCGTCGCGCGCATGATGAAGCGGATGGGCAAGGAGATGGGCGACGAGTTCGGCGGCACGGAGTTCGATGAGGCGGTCGAAGAGATCGAGAGCAGCGGCGATTTGGAAGATGACGGTGGATCGGGCGAGGATGACGTTTAGAGGGTGCGGTGCAATTGCGCTTTCTTCCAGTGCCCTCTCCTTGTCCGAGGAGAGGGTTAGGGAGAGGTTCAGTGGTTGGCGGTGGCACCACTTTCTGGCTTTCGAAATCGAAATGTTGGTCAATTGCGACGGCTTGCGTTGTACCTCTCCCGGCGCCACCTTCGGCTGGCGCCGACCTCTCCTCGGACAAGGAGAGGTTAGGATTCGGATAAGGCCTTCATTATTCCTTCCAAGACACCGTCGATGCCTGTGAGCACCTCGCTGTCCCAGAAACGTAGGACTCGAAAGCCGCGTTGCTCGATTAACTTGGTGCGCCAATCGTCTTTGGCCTTCTGATCCAGGTGTTGGCCGCCGTCGAGCTCGATCACAAGTTTTGACTTGGGACATGCGAAGTCCGCGATGAAGTTACCGATTGGAAATTGTCGCCTGAAACGGAAGTCCGCGAACCTCTTCGCCCGTAGACGACCCCACAGTTTCTTTTCAGCATCTGTTTGATCACGGCGCAGGCGACGGGCGCGATGATGCGGAAGAGCAACGGTTTTGGTGGTTCGCGTCATTGATAGTTTCGAGAAAGTGCAGTGACGAGCGGGGGCATGAGTTTCGTACTTGCAGAACGGCGTAGGCTTTGTACGTTGTTTGGCGTTGTACCTCTCCCGGCGCCACCTTCGGCTGGCGCCGACCTCTCCTCGGACAAGGAGAGGTTAGGATTCGGAATCCTAGTCGGCTTCGAGCATTACGATTGCCGCCGCGGCCATGCCTTCGCCGCGGCCTAGCGCGCCGAGGCCTTCGGGGCTCGACGCTTTTACGTTGACGCGCGATTGATCCGCACTTAGTGCACTGGCGAGGCGCGCGCGCATTGCGTCGAGATGCGGCTTGAGCTTGGGCTGCTCGGCGAAGATCGTAAGGTCGGCGTTGCCGAGACGCCATCCTTGATCGCTTGTCAGTTTCCACACGGCGCTCAGCAGCGCGATCGAGTCGGCGTTTTTGTACTTCGGATCGTTGTCGGGGAAGTGATGACCAAGATCGCCGGCGCCGATTGCACCGAGGATTGCGTTGGCGAGCGCGTGCGCGGCGACGTCGGCGTCGGAATGCCCGCGGAGCCCCTTGTCGTGCTTGATCTCGACGCCGCCGAGCACCAGCTTGCGGCCCGCTTCCAGTGGATGAAAGTCGAAGCCGTTGCCTACGCGAAAACGCGTCGCCATTGTTCGGCCCCTCGCGCTACGGGCGCATCATTTGCACTGCGTCCGACTGCGTTGACAATCGCTATTTCTGTCGCCAAGCTTTTCTCATCGCCCCCTGAGGAGGATCGCTCGCGATGCCCGCATTTGCCAAGAACCCGAAATTCATCATCGGCACAATCGTGGTCCTGTGGGTGGCGTACGTCATTTACGCAAACTTTCAGATCGAGATGGTGACGTTCTACCTGCTGCCGTTCAATATCCTGAAACTGCAGCTCAGACTGTCGGCGGTGATAATTGGCGCCGCGATTTTCGGCGCAGTTGCGACTTTGGTGATTCACTGGCTGTGGGTGCGGCCCTCGAACAGCTCGTCCGCCGTGACCGCGCCGGTTCCGCCGTCCGCGCCCAGAAGCAACACCGTCGCCTGAGCGCCAGCCTTCAAAATCGTTTCAGTTGACGGTCCGATTAGCAGGCCGTCGGCGCGCGAGAGCGAGCTCAAAATCCCCGAGCCCTGGCCGCCGGTGGGAGTGGCAAGATAACCATCGCGATCGCGCTCGAGTTTGACCCGCACGAACTCGGTAAGGTCTTTGGAAATTTTGATCTCGACGGCGCATCGCGCGATCACGCGCGGCAGACCGACGCGCCGCATCCCGCCCATTTTGCGGAGCGCGGGGCGCGCGTACAGATAGAAGCAGACCAGCGTCGAGACGGGATTTCCCGGCAGTCCGAAGATCGGGCGGTAGCCGACGGTGCCGAATTTGAGCGGACGCCCCGGCTTCTGCGCGACGCCGTGAAACAATTGGCGCATCCCGAGCTCGTCGAGCGCGCCTTTGACGTGATCGAACTGGCCGACCGAGACGCCGCCGGTCGAGAGCACCGCGTCAAACGTCATCGCCTCGGCCAGGCGATCGCGAATCTCGCGCGCGTCGTCGCGCGCCACCTTGAGGATGACCGCGTCGGCGCCGGCTTCGCGCACCGCGCCCGCGAGCGCGTAAGCGCTGGAATTCACGACCTGCGCACCCGTCGGCGGCTGATCGACGTCCACCAGCTCGTCGCCGGTGGCAACGATCGCGACGCGCGGGCGCCGAATCACTTCGACCATCGCGCGATTCACCGACGCCAGCATCCCAAGATCGGCGGGCGTGAGCACTTTGCCGGCCGACATCACGAGCTCGCCGAGGCGCAAATCCTCGCCGCGCGGCCTGATGAACGCGCCCTTGTCGGCACTGGCGAGAAACTCGACGAGATCGCCGCTGCCGCGCGTGCGCTCGACCGGGATAATCGCGTCCGCGCCCTCCGCGACCGGCGCGCCCGTCATCGTGCGAACTGCCTGGCCCGCGCCAACGCGGCGCGACGGCATCTGGCCCGCGCCGACAGTCTCGACGACCGCCAGCTTGATCGGACTCGCCTCCGACGCCCCCGCAACGTCGGCGGCGCGCACGGCGTAACCGTCCATCGCTGAGTTGTCGAAACCCGGGATGTCGCGCGACGAGCTGATACTCTCGCCGAGCACGCGCCCGAGTGACTCGAGGATCGGAACCCGCTCGACGCCTAGCGCCGCCACATTTTCAAGGACGATTTGCAGAGCCTGGTCAGCGCTAATCATGACGCACAAAAGGATACGCCGGTTCGGATCACGAATGAACCGACAAAGCACCAACGCCAATACGACCAGCCAACGCCGGCCTGATCAGGGAAGTGAACAGAGACTTAAAAGGAGACGTGTTCGGCGCTGGCGTGGAAATCCGAGGACTCCAGCGGGACGCGGACGCTGTACGAGTGCTCGTCGGGAGGAACGACGTCGCGCAACAGGGCCGGGTTGAGCTCATGCAGCCGTTCGAGCGTCGTCCCGTGATTGAGCGCGACCCGGCTGAGCGGAGTGCCGCCCCGAACCGGCAGCATCTCGTAGGCCGGCGGGTCGTCGAGCCTGATCGGTGTGATTCCGTAGCTGTCGGCATGATGCGCGATGTAAGCGACGGCCATGAAGCGCCCCATCAGCCCGCGGGTCCGTCGCGGCAGCCGGCTGCCGAATTTCTCCATGTTGCGGCCGCGCAGCGACCAGTAGCGATTGATGGCGCTGTCGCCGTTATTCCATGCGACGAGCGTCATCGGCCAATCGTCGCCCGCTTCGTCGTGCAGGGTCGCCAGGTATTCGGCAGCCGCCTTGGTGGACATTACGGGGTCGCGGCGTTCGTCAACGTAGTTGTCGATTCGCAGGCCGAAACGCTTGGCGGTATCGCTATTGAACTGCCACGGACCCTTGCCCCGCTTGGAAAATTCGCTTTCGGCGAAGGCCAGGTACACCAAGTCGTCCGGCAGACCGTAGCTTCGCAGCACCCTGACCATATCCGGCAGATACGGATGACTGCGGTCGAAAGTATCCTGGAGATGGTCGGGCGAAGTCATGAAATCCGACACGTAGCGTCGGACGGCCCGATTAAGCAGTATCGGGAACGGCGGAACCGCTTGAGGAAGCGGCAGCACGTACGGCGACTCGACTGGCTGGGCACCCGCTTCGGCTGGGGTCTCAAGCTCGAAGCCAGCGCTCGGTGCGGCTAGGCTGGGCGACGGCGGCCCAGACTGCGCGTCGGACCCGTCGAAATCCTCGGCAAATGCACGAGTGGACGCCCATCCGGCGGCTATCAGGGCCGCCATCAGGACAACAAACACTCGATAGATAAACTTAGGCTTACGCATTCTCCCCCGAGAAGATGACTTCAACCGTACCGACCGATACGACGGCGATCAACCCAATTACGGTGGATAAACTATTAAAAGGTCTAATGTTAGAAATTCACATCCTTAACTAATCCATACAAATGCTGACGAATCTTGAAGCGGGATGGCGGGAATATTCGTTACGACAAGTTCAGCCAATCGAGCCCTTTGTGTTACGGTGGGCAAACCTAACCTCTCGGCGAGGCCACTGACCGGGGATGAATCTCTGGCACGACATTATCGACAGCCTGACCGATGGCATCATCGTGCTGTCGCCCGCGATGGATCCCCAGGTCGTCAATCCGGCCGCCGAGACGATGCTCGGAGTCTCCCAGGTCAGCGCGGCCACGGTCGCCGACCTCGTGCGCCAGAATGATTGGCTCGGCAGGATGGTCGGGGCATGCCTCGAGAGCGGTCAGGACCTCGGCGATATGGAGACGGTGCTGATGACCGGCCCGCGCGAGCTGGCGGTCAGGGTCGAGGTGTCGCCGCTGCTCAACGCCGAGGGACGGCCGGGCGGAGTCATTATACTGCTGCACGACCTGTCCCACGAAAAAGGCGCAGCCGAGGCCGCCGTCACCGGCGACTTGAGTCTCCGGCTGTCGCCAGCCGGCCTCGCGCACGAGGTCAAGAATCCGCTGACCGGCATCAAGGGTGCCGCCGAGCTGATGGCTGGGATGTTCCCCGACGACGCGCGCGCGCAACAGTACTGCAGCGTGATACTCGACGGCGTCAACCGGATTGCGTCGCTGGTCGAGCAGGTCCTGATGGTCAGCGGTCCGCAGCGCCTGGCGCAGGAGCCGGTCAATATCCACATGGTGCTGCATCAGGCGATGCGGATGGCGGGATTATTCCCGCAGCCACCCGAAGGCGTCGTCGTGCTTCAGGATTTCGATCCGAGCCTGCCCGACGTGATCGGCGACACGGCCGCGTTGGAGCGAACCTTCCTCAATCTGATCAAGAACGCCGCCGAAGCGATCGGCGAGTCAGGCACGATTCGCCTGCATACCCGAATCGAGCGCGAATTCCGGATGACCGCCGAAGGCCGCCGCCGCCAATTCCTGCGCGTCGAGGTCAGCGACAGCGGCGTCGGCATCGCGGAGGACCAACTCGCGCAACTGTTCACACCGTTCTTCACGACCAAACCCGCCGGCACCGGCTTGGGCCTGGTGCTATGCCAACGAATCATCGCGCTCCACGGCGGCCGCCTATGGGCCCAGCGCGGCGGCGTCAAAACCGGCGCGCACGGCGTCGGCATGACGTTCAAGGTAACGCTTCCGATGATGCCGCGAGAAAAACAGCCGTAATCAAAATTCCGTGACGCTCCCGACTGCGCTAGTGGCAATCAACGACATGCGCTAGCTTGCCCCACGCGTGTACCTGTTGAGCGCAGGCATCTGTATCCAAAGGTCGCACTGTGCGGAAGTAATCGAACCTCCAGCGCTCGTTTTCAGAGGCACGTTTGATGCTAGCTGACCTTGCAAAGAGGAGATTCGAGCCCCATGAACGGAGTACGAAAACCCAATGTGCGCCTCGTAGGACGTGCTGGTCGAAAATCTGACGGGGAAGAGAAGCCCACCAAGTCATCGTCCGGCTCTCACGCCGAAGCTCAGTATCGCACTGCGCCAGAGCGTCGCGCCGAAGGCAAAGCATTACGCGAGGACGTGCCGCGTGAGGCGCACGCAGGATGGAAACCGCCCAAGGTTCGTCGCGATCCGGTTGAGCTGCTGCTCGCATCCGAAGAGAACAGGCTGCCCGAACTTCTCCCGATTCGCTACGGACGGATGGCCTCGTCGCCCTTCGCTTTCTTTCGAGGTTCAGCCGCGCAGATGGCCGCCGACCTGGCAAGCACGCCGTGCTCCGGGCTCAGAGTGCAGGCGTGTGGTGACGCCCATCTGATGAACTTCGGCGGGTTTGCCACGCCCGAGCGCAACATAATCTTCGACATCAACGATTTCGACGAGACCCTTCCGGGCCCTTGGGAATGGGACCTCAAACGCTTGGCCGCCAGCATAGTCGTCGCGGGGCGTCACCTCCGGCTGTCCGATAACGAATCAGCGCGGGCAGCTATAGCCACCGTACGGTCCTACCGGGAGCACATGATTGACTATGCATCGATGCGCGCGCTTGAGGTCTGGTACGACCGCATCGATATCGAGCGCGTCATCAAGGAAATGCCGAGCGAAGAGGCACGCGAGCGCGCCCAACAGCGAGTCGAAAAAACGCGCGGGCGAAACGTTCCCGAACACGACTACCCGAAGATGGTGGAACATCATGGTGTCCTACCCCGCATCAAGGACAACCCGCCACTGATATTCCACCCTACGGCAAAACAAGCCCCGGGACTCAAAGCCGGATACCACGAAGGGCTCGCGGCCTACCGCGAGTCGCTGGCCGAGCATGTCCGCGTGCTGTTCGACCGCTTCCACCTTTGCGATTTGGCAATTAAGGCCGTCGGCGTGGGTAGCGTTGGCACCTTCTGCGCCGTCGGTCTGTTCCTCGCCGCAGACGACGACCCGATCTTCCTCCAGATCAAGGAAGCAAATGCGTCGGTGCTCGAACCATACGCAGGCAAGAGCTTGCATCAGAATCATGGTCAGCGAGTCGTCGTGGGTCAGCGCGTCATGCAGTCCGCCACCGACATTTTTCTGGGCTGGTCGCGGGGACTTAACGGGCGCGACGTCTACGTCCGCCAACTTCGCGACATGAAGATCTCGGCGATCATCGAAGACTGGGATTTCGATCTCCTGCGGACGTACACGAGATTGTGTGCGTGGGCTCTCGCACGAGCCCATGCCCGCTCGGGCGATGCGGCCATGATTTCGGGTTACATGGGTTCAAGCGGAACCTTTGACGACGCGATCGGCGAGTTCGCGGTCGAGTATGCCGACCAGAATCAGCGCGATTACCGGACCTTCGTCAGGGCGGTCCGAGAGGAACGGGTCAAGACGATTGTTGAAACCTAGGTCCGCAGGTCGAACTGCCGCGTCGTGCTCGATCCTGCTCGTAGTCTTATGGATGGTGACGATGCCGGTTACGGGGTACGCCCAGACTCCAGCGACATCCGCCCCGACTGAGGAGGACAAGCTCGAACGGGAATTTACCGATCCGCTCTCGACGCTGCCACAAGTGCTCGTCCGGGATAGCTACACGCCGGCCAACTATGGACCAGGACCTTGCACGTCCCAGATATGCCTCAGAGATTACCAGACCAATCAACTTCTCATTCGGCCATTGATCCCGCGGATACCACCTGAATCCTTGCTTCCTTTTTCACAGTTGATCCGCCCAACATTTACGATGGTAACCGTGCCTAGCTCCCGCGGCGGAACGCGAACCGAGTTCGGTGACTTGCCGGTCTTCGATATCGCGGTTCTGCCCTGGCCGAGCAGGGAGAAAACCGGGCTCCTGATCGGTGTCGGGCCGACGTTCGTGTTTCCCACCGCCACCTCCCGGAGCGCTGGCCAGGGCGCGTGGCAGGCCGGTCCGGCGCTCGGCGCGATTTACACCGGGATTCCCGGACTGCTGGTCGGCTTCGTCGTACAGAACCCGATCTCCTTCGCCTACACTTCTCCCAATCGTCCGCCGCAGAATACATTACAGTTCCAACCCGTCTTCGCGCTTCACCTGTGGGACAAGTGGTACCTGCGTTCGGCGGAGGCTAACTGGATGATGGGTTGGCGTCGTCACTATCCCACGACGATACCGCTAAGCATCGGGCTCGGACGAACGATTGTGCGTCCGGGGCTGCCACCCATGAGTGTCTTTGTCACGGGACAGTGGATGGCGTATCGCCAATTCGCTCCGATCGCGCCGCAGACGACGATCAACTTCGGTCTGACGGTCGCGTTTCCGCAGATCAGAGACTATTTCAGCCATTAAGCTCATCTCGTGAAGATCTCGATCAACCGCAGCTCGTTTCTTACAGCGCTCGTAGTCACCGCGCTCGTTGCCGCGGTCCCCTTCGCGGTCTGGGAATTCATCCACACGCGCGAACTCTACATTCTATCGCACCGCTTTTTGGATGACATCGTGGCGCGTCTCCATGGCCCCGGCCGCCTGCGATTCATCCTGCAACCGTTGGTCGCGATCATCCTGGGCACGCGCGACGGCATCAAGGACGCGCGCGCGGACCGACCACCGTTCCTGTGGAATCTGCTCTTCCGCTCATCGGATCGCCCGGGACTGATGCGCAGCGCTCTGGCATCGATCTTCGACCTGCTGGCGCTCGCGATTCTGCTGGACGTCATCTCGCAATTTCTAATTTTTCGGATGGTCCATCCCGCGGCTGCGCTGTTGATAGGGCCAGTGCTGATAGCCTTCCCCTACACTTCGTCGCGCGCTCTCGCGAACCGCGCAAAGAAATGGCGATCGCGCCGCGCATCGATCGAACGAAGCGGACTCAGGAGTTGGTTGAAGAAAGGTTTCTATGCAATGGCGGTCGCGGTCATCGGCGCCGCTCTCGCGGCTCCCGCCTATTCTCAGACCGACAGTTCCCGCGCCGCGTCTGCGCCTGCCGAATCCCCGGAGCTTCGCGTGGTCGCGATTATTGCGCCGCCAAGCGTTATGGAACAGAACGGAACCCTGACCGGATTCAGCATCGACCTTTGGAACGCGATTGCTGCTCGGCTGAAGGTAAAGACGAGCTATCAGATCGTTCCCGACGTGAGCCATTTGGAAGAAGCGTTGCGGTCCAAAAATGCCGACCTCACTGTCGGCCTCTTTATAACTTCGGCGCGTGACACTGACTTCGACTTTTCGATCCCAACATTGCAAGCGGGCCTGCTGGTTATGGTGCGCGATACCGGCGAAACGGCAAAGACGGCAAGCCCGGTTTGGGACATGCTCCGTCTGTTGTTTTCCCGAACGACCATAGTGTGGCTCGGCATCGCCCTGATACTCGTCCTTATTCCAGCCCATCTCGTCTGGCTGTTCGAACGGCAGCGCCCGAACGGAATCATTTCTAGTCCGAACTACTTTCCGGGAATCTTCGAGGCATTCTTTTGGGCGATTTCGACGCTGACCGGATCGCCGGAGGGGATGCCGCATCAATGGGTCGCGCGCACGTTCGCAATCTTCTGGATATTTGCCGGCGTGGTTTTCGTTGCCTTCTATACCGCCCAGCTAACGACTGCCTTGACGGTCGAGCAGATTCGCGGCTCTATCGAGGGACCGGGCGATTTGCCGGGAAAACAGGTCGCCACCATAGCAGGCAGCACCGCCGCAAATTATCTTGGGCAGCAGAACGCACAGGTGCTGGAGTTCGCTACGACTGATCAAGCGTATAAGGCTCTCCTGGAAAAGAAAGCGGATGCGGTGGTTTTGCCGGCGCCATTACTCCTCTACTACGCTGCTCACGAGGGAAAGGGACGAGTGAAAACCGTCGGTCCCGAATTTAACACCGCGCCCGCCGCCATAATGGTGCAGTTGGACAGCCCGCTCCGCCGAAAGATCAATCTTGCGTTGATCGCGCTGCGTGAGAACGGCACCTATCAGCAGATCTACGACAAGTGGTTCGGCACTCCATAGAGCCCAACTTGAAATGCTTGCCTGCGCGAACTCTGACGTCTGCATCGTTCTTGCCGTGATGCTGAGCGCTTTTCTGGTCGCGCCGGCCCACGCGCAACAAGCTCCGACGCCCGCACAATCGCCGACGACCGCTATGACCGCTCAGGAGCTGGCCATCAGCGTCCACAACCCGTTTCAGGACTTCGTCAAAGTTCCGATTCAGTCCACTACCGGGTTTCAACTGGGTCGGGACCATAAGGCCGGCGATGGTGTGAACATCGAGCCGTTACTGCCCTTCTCGCTCAATTCGGATTGGGACCTGATCGCGCGGCCGAGCCTGACCGTCGCTTACGCTCCCACGCCGCATGAACAAACCGGGCTGACAGACTTACAGACTTCTTTTTTTCTAACGCCGGCCAAAGAGACCACCTGGATTTGGGGTGCCGGTCCGATATTTCAATTCCCCACCGCCAGCAGCTCGGAATTGGGCACTGGCCGCTGGTCAACAGGTCCGACTGCGGCGGTCGTTTACACTAACGGCCCGTGGTTCGGCGGCCTACTCGCGTACCACCTGATGTCGTTCGCCGGAAATCGCGCGCGCGGCAGCGTCAATCAGACCTATGTCGAGCCGATGATCAGCTACAACCTGGAGAGCGGATGGTACGCCGACATCGATCCGCAGATGACCTACGACTGGACGGCCGATACCGCCAATGCTTGGCTCATTCCGATGGGCGCGGATGTTGGCAAGGCGTTCAACATCGGCTCCCAGAGTCTGAGTCTGCAGGCGGGCGCCTACGACCTGCTGAAGCGCCCGGACGGCGCCCCACAATGGATAATGCGCGTGAGCGTAACGTTCCTTTTCCCGGCCGGCTATTAGTGCGTTCCGATTTTCAGAATCTCCGCCGGCACCGGCGCAATCGCAATCCCGCGGCATCCCGCGCCGCACGACGACTTCGGCACCGTCACAAACCGCACAACGCCACAGGCTGAAAGCCGCGCCGGCGGCCATGACATGCCCGGTTGAGCGCATGGTCGGTTGGCGTGTAACCTAGCGCCATCGAGTTCTCGCGCCCATTCAAGTCCTTTCGAGAAGCCATCTGAACGTGCCTCGCGTTTCTGTAATTATTCCTGCCTACAATGCCGCGGCGACTATCGCCGGCACTATCGACAGCGTTGTCGGGCAGAGCTTTCATGATTTCGAGATAATCTGCGTTGACGACGGCTCGACTGACGGCACTCTCGCGATCATCAGGCAGTATGCCGACGGCGTGCGGCTGATCGAGCAAGCCAACAGCGGGCCGGCGGCGGCGCGCAACAATGGCGCGCGGCATTCGTCGGGCGAGTATCTCGCCTTTCTCGACGCCGACGACGTCTGGACGCCGCAATTCCTCGATCGCGGCGTCGCGGCGCTCGACGCCGACCGTTCCCTGTCGCTGGTGTACTGCAACTGCGCGCTGGCCGACAGCGAGGGCGTCGCGCTCGACACGTCGATTGTCGGCAAAGGCTTCGATCACGCACCGTCGTTGAACGAGCTGCTGACGCAACTGTGGCCGATCATGCCGAGCGCGGCGATTGTGCGCCGCACCGCGTACGACGCATGCGGTGGCTATCGCGACGCCTTGAAGGGCGCGAGCTTCCGCTTCGAGGACGTGGATTTCTGGATCAAGATGCGCGAGCAGGGGCCGTTCGGCTATATCGACGAGCCGCTGATCACGTGGCGCTTCGCATGGTTTCCAAAGCAGCTCAAGCGGCTGCCCGATTATTCGAAAGCGCTCCATGTTTTCGAGGCGTATCTGCAGGAGCGTTACGGCGTTTCGGCGGCGCCGCTGGTCGATGCGCGCGCGCGGGCGCCGCGCAGTATCCTCGCGACAATTGGACTCAAGGCGTTGCGCGACGGCGATCGTCGGCGCGCTCGTGCGGCGTTCGCGCGCGCCATCCGGGTCGATCCGTATCGGCTCAAAAACTATTTGCGCTGGATGCGGACGTGGCTGCCGCATCGGCTGGCGCAGAGCCTGTCGGGCGGCAAGGCGCGGCGCGCTCGATCTGATCGCGCATATCAGGAATAACTAGACAGGCTATTTCGCTTTTACCGTTGGAGGCATTTTGATGCGGGTGATTGTAACTGGTGGGGACGGATACCTCGGATGGCCGCAGGCGATGTACCTGTCCAAGCGCGGCTACGACGTATGCGTGGTCGATAACTTCAACCGGCGGCTGTGGGACCTCGAAGGCGGCACCGAGAGCCTGATTCCGATCGCGTCGCTGCACGATCGCGTCGCCGCGTGGCGCGAAACTTCTGGCAAGTCGATCCAAATAGCGGTCGGCGATCTGACCGACTACCCGTTTATCAGCGGCGTGGTGCGCGACTTCAAGCCCGACGCGGTCGTGCATTACGGCGAGCAGCGCAGTGCGCCGTTTTCGATGATCGATCGGCGCCATTCGGTGCTCACTCAGGTGAACAATATCGTCGGCACGCTCAACGTCGTTTATTCGATTCGCGATCACGTGCCCGAATGCCACCTGGTCAAGCTCGGCACGATGGGCGAATACGGCACCCCCAACATCGACATCGAAGAGGGCTTCATCGAGATCACCCACAACGGGCGCACCGACACGCTGCCGTATCCCAAGCAGCCGGGCTCGTTCTATCACTTGTCCAAGGTTCACGACTCGCACAATATCCAGTTCACCTGCAAAATCTGGGGCATCCGCGCGACCGACCTGAACCAGGGCGTCGTGTACGGAGTCGAGACCGACGAGACGATACTCGACGAGCGGCTGGCGACGCGGTTTGATTACGACGGAATCTGGGGCACCGTACTGAATCGATTCTGCATCGAGGCCGCGATTGGGCATCCGCTGACGGTTCATGGCAAAGGCGGCCAGACGCGCGGCTACCTGAACATCCGCGACACCATGCGATGCATCGAAATCGCGATCGAGAAACCTGCCAAGCCCGGCGAATACCGAGTCTTCAACCAGTTCACCGAGCAGTTCTCGGTCGCGCAACTGGCCGAGCTGATCCAGGCGGCGGCGAAACACAAGGGCCGCAGCGTCGAGATTCAGCATATCGCGGACCCGCGCGTCGAAGCCGAAGTCCACTACTACAACGCCAAGCACACCAAGCTGATCGATCTGGGACTCAAGCCGCGGCTGTTGTCGGAAACGTTGATCGATTCGGTGTTGGATAAGGTTGAACACTACAAGCATCGCGTGAAGAAAGATCGTATCGAAGCGCTGGTGAACTGGCGCAATACGAGCAACGCAATCGGCTACGGCACGATGTCGGCAAAGGCCGAGGCCGAACCAGAGGCCGAGGCGAAGCCGAAGCCGCGAATCTCGCGCGCGCGGTGATCGCGGTCCGATGACCAATCCGCAACGGAGGTAAGCTGATGTCCGAACCGAGGGTCGTGACTCTTTCCGAAGTACACGCACACATCCGTCCACGCGGGTCGGCGGAGTTCCTTCAGAAAGATTTCAGCAACGTCACCAAGCTTGCCGATACGATAGTTTGGGATCCCGCTGTGGACGGTATCCTTTGGGGCGAGAGCAGGCAGGACCAAAGCGGCGATCATGGCGGCGAACGCCATCTCGATGCAGACGAGGTTCTTTACCTGATCTCCGGCGCCTTTCGCCTGTCACTGGAGCTTGACGGCGGCCGCACGGAGATCCCAGTCAAGGCCGGCGAGGCGGTCATCGTGCCGCAGGGAGTATGGCATCGACTGCTCATCGACGTGCCCTGTCACTACCTGTATTTCGGCGGCGGCCGCACCGAGATTCGCGGCCCCTTCTAACGCCTTGCGACTTCGGCCAACGCCACAGCCTCCGCTCTTATTTATCAGGAAGCGTCAACGCGGCGCGAGGCTTTCCCTCCGAGCGCGCGGCGAATCGGCGCAGGCAGGAATGTGCGCGCAATTCGCGTGTAGCTCTTCAGGTAGAGTGGATCATATCTCAGCACTCGGATGAAGCATCTCCGCGCGCCTTTCATGTTGCCGCGGCTCATCTCGATTACGCCGGCGTTGGCGATCATCCGCACGCGATGGCGGATGAAATTTTTCACCAGGCCATCGGCGCGCGTGCCGTAGCGGGCGCGAATCAGCTCGACTATCGCCGTTGGGCCGATGTCGCGGTTCAGCACTTTCGGAAATACCTGGCCGTAGGTGAAGCGCACCAATTTTTCGGGCAGGTAGATGAAATGCCCCTGCTCGCGCATCAGCAGCCAGAAGTGGATGTCCTCGGCGCTGATCAGCTGCTCGCAAAATCCGCCCGCGCGCTCGAAAGCGTCTCGGCGCATCACCACCGTGCTCGGCGTGATCGGCCAGATGCGCGCGAGCATCTCGTCCATCGTGGGCGCATGCGCGGTCTCAGGACGAACCTCCGACAGGCGGAATTCCTCGCCCACATGGTTGACGACGATCTTGTCCGAGTAGAGCAGCACTGCTTCGGGATCGGCGTGCATCGCGGCGACTGCGAGCTCGAGCTTGTGCGGGAGCCATTCATCGTCGTGATCGATCAGCGCCAGAATTTCGCCGCGGCTGGCGGCGACGGCGGCGTTGCGCGCCGCCGGCAATCCGCGATTCGCTTGACGCACCACGCGGATCTTGTCGCCGTACTTCGCCAGCACCGCGGGTGTGTCGTCAGTCGAGCCGTCGTCGCAGATTACGATTTCATAGTCGGTGAACGTCTGATCGAAAACGCTCTTGAGCGCGCGCTCGATCGTCGCGGCGCCGTTGTAAACCGGAATTATTACCGAGACGCACGGGGCGTGTCCGCGATCCTGCGAATTTGGTGCGCCTGACGCCATCGGCTCCGCTCACGCTTCGCTGTCTTCAGTGTTCGAGGTCGCGCGCGATGCGCGCACCGGCAGAAAGGTTCGCAAATATCGCCGGTAGGCCTTTGGCGACGCCGGCTGATAGGCGATGACACGCGCGAGGCATCGGCGCGCATCCCGCGGCCGCCCCTCCTCCATCAGAATGCGCGCGGTATGCTTCATAACCTTCATCCGCGCTTGGCGGTATCCGCGGATGAAACCGGCGGCCGACGCGCCGTAGCGCTCGCGCACCAGCCGCACCAGCAGTTCGCCGGCCTGCTCGCGCTTCAGAGCCTTGGGATAGAGCGGGCGCGTGCTCTTGCGCACCAGTATTTCGGGGACGCGGCGAAAATATCCGCACTCGCGCGCGCGCAGCAGAAAAAAAACGTCTTCGCAGGCGACCACGCAGCGCTCTTCGAATCCTTCGCATCGGTCGAGGATCGTGCGACGCACCATGACCCGGCTCGGCACCACAACCCACGGACGCGCGAGCATCTGCTCCATCGTCGGCGAATCGATGTCGTCGTTCTCGCTGCCCTGATCAGGCATCGGCCGCCCGGCCAGATCGACTTTGAGCGCGCCGGCGTACACCAGTCCGCATTCCGCATCTTCATCGAGCACGGCGGCGCATCGCTCGAGCATCTGGGGCAGCCACTCGTCGTCGTCGTCGATGAAAGCGACGTACTCGCCGCTCGACGCGCGAATGCCGGAGTTGCGCGCAGCAGGCAGGCCGCGATTGGCCTGCGTCACCACGCGGATTCGATCGCCGTAGCCGGCCAGCACCGACGAGGTTGCATCGGTCGAGCCGTCGTTGACGACCACGACTTCGTAGTCGGTGAAAGTTTGCGCGAACACGCTGGCCAGCGCGCGGCCGATCGTTGCAGCGCCGTTGTACACGGGAATTATTACGGACACCTTGGGCATCGCGGACCGCTATCTTCCCTGCGATGCGGCCGCGCGCGGAACGGCGGGACTGCTCTTTGCGCGAGGACTTTTCCAAGCCGAGAGATCGCGTCCGATCATTTGTTCGAGCGCGTCTATTTCGGGGCGCATCAATTCATGCAAGTGCGCCTCGATCACAGGATCGAGCGGCGGGAACTTCGGTCCGCCGCCGAACACCAGCTTCCACGCGCCGGCCTGCTCGAGAAAGTTGCTGGTGGCGTACGCTTGTTTCTCCTCGAGCCAGTACATGAACTTGCGTGCTCTGCGGGCGGCGCGCGGAAACCGCGGCAAGTCGTTGATCGAGTTGATCAGCTCGCCTGCGGCCGCCGACGCCGGCACCGGGTAGCGCGCGATGCCGATGAAATCGCAAACGCGGTCGAGGTACGCCTGCTGATCGGCGCGCAGGTCGTCGTTGAGCAGGACCAGCACGCGGTCCTCGCCGAAACGCGCGCGATAGTCGGGCAGATGCGTCGCGTAGCGGCTCACTTCGATCACCTGCGGAACTTTTACGAGGAACTGCTCGAGCGGATCGTTGGTCAGCGTGTAGTGACGCCAGAGTTTGTAGGCGGAGTAGATTCGCTCGACCGGGTTGCGGAACGAGCAGATGATTTTGCATCGCGGAATATGAATCGCGATGCGCTCGGCGGCCTCGGGAAAGCCGAAGTATGGATTGACCTCGCCAATCGGGCGGACGCGATCGGCGTCGCGAAAGTGATGCGCGTACCACTCGATGCCCTTGGAATAATTGGTGGTGAAGAAATCGGTCTCCTTGATTCCGGCCGGCAGGTTGACGCGGCCCTTGAGCACTTCGTGCAGCCAGGTGGTGCCGGTGCGGCCCGGGCCGACGCCGATGAAATCCGGCAGCCGAGATCGCGCGCGTTGTTGGAAGTTTGCGTCATCGGTTAGGCAACGGTTGCGCGGCGCGCTTGCGGCTTTTTCCATGCCGCGAGATCGATGCGGAGCAATTCCTCGAGCGCCTCGACCTCGGGCAGGTAGCGTTCGCGCAGGCGCTGCTCCTGCTCGGGCGTGAGACGTCCGAACGGCTCGCCGCGCCCGTAGCAGAAATTCCATACGCCCGCGCGCTCGAGCAGGTTGCTCACGCCGTATGCCTGATGACCTTGCAGCCAGTACATCAGCTTGCGGGCGTTGCGGGCGAGTTTGCGATTTTTGGGCGCGCGCGCAAATGAATGGACATCATCGCCAATTTCCGGGCGCGCGGAAAGTGCGATGCGATCGACGCCCATGAAATCAGTCACGCGATCCAGGTACGATTGCGGATTCGCGCGCAGTTCGTCGTACATCGTGACCAGCACGTTCTCGCGGCCGAACAAATCGAACCAGGTCTTGAGATGAGACGCGTAACGATTGCCGCTGCCGAGCCCGGGCCGGGATTTCAGAACCTCGTCGAACGATCCGTGCGCCCACGCGAAGTGGACCACCAGCTTGTACGCGGAAAAAGCGTGATCGACGGGATCGCGCAGGGTCGTGATGATGCGGCAATTCGGAATGTGCGTCTTGATGCGATCCGGCGCGAGCGGATGGAAAAAGTACGGACAGATTTCCGCGATCTTGCGACCGCCGGTGGCGTAGCGAAAATGATGCGCGTACCAATCGATGCCCTTGTCGTAATAGGTGTTGAAGAACTGCGTCTCCTTGACGCCATAGGGCAGATCGACGCGGCCTTCGAGCACGCGATGCAGCCAGGTGGTGCCGGTGCGGCCGGGACCAGCGCCGATGATCTCGGGCAACCGGCGTGACGACGACTGGCTCATCCGAGGGCTAGCCGCCGGGAACCGGATTCCGCCGAAGGCTGGCGCGAGCGGCCGGCGCGCGGCGTTTTCCATGCGGTGAGATCGATACGCAGCAATTCTTCGAGCGCCTCGACCTCGGGCAGATAGCGTGCACGCAAGCGTGTGTCCTCCTCGAGCGTCAATGGAGGATAGAGCTCGCCGCGGCCGGCGCAGAAATCCCAGACGCCGGTGCGCTCGAGCAGATTGACGGCGCCGTAGGCCTGACGCCCCTTCAACCAGTACTTGAACTTCCACGCTTTGCGCGCGAGCCTGCGATTTTTGGGCGCGCGCTTGAAAGCATTCACCTCGTCGCCGATCTGCGGCCGCGCGGCGAGATCGATTCGATCGAGGCCGGCGAATTCAGTCACCCGATCGATGTAGCGCTGCGGCTCCGAGCGCATCTCGTCGTACATCGTGACCAGCACATTCTCGCGGCCGAAGTGATCCCACCATCCCTGCAGGTGCGACGCGTAACGATTGCCCTTCGCCATCGATGGCCACACGCTGAGCGTGTGCTCGAAGCCGCCGCGACGCGCCTCGGCCGAATAGCGCAGCGCCTTGTACATCGAATACAGCCGATCGACCGGATCGCGCAGCGTGACTATGAACTTGCAGGTCGGCATGATCGCCTTGATGCGATCGAGCGTTACGGTGTCGAAAAAATATGGGCAAACCTCGGCGACCTTGCGCGCGCCGGTGGCGTAGCGAAAATGCCGCGCGTACCAATCGAAACCCCGGTCGTAAAAGGTGGTGAAGTAGAGCGTCTCCTTGACGCCGTAGGGCAGATCGACGTGGCCCTCGAGCACGTTATGCAGCCAGGTGGTGCCGGTGCGCGGCGGCCCAATTCCCATAAACTCCGGCAGCCGAGGCTTCACATCCTGACTCATCCGAGCGCCGCCTTTGGGGTCCGCCGTTCGCGATCGCCGGCCGCGCGCGGTTTTTTCCATGCCGAGAGATCGATGGCGAGCAATTTTTCGAGCGCCTCGACTTCGGGCAGGTAGCGCTCGCGCAGCCGTTCGTCCTGCTCCGGCGTGAGACGCGGATAGAGCTCGCCGCGGCCCTGGCAGAATTCCCACACGCCGGCGCGCTGCAGCGCGAAGCGCACGCGATACGCCTGGTGACTGTTGAGCCAGTCGATCACGGCGGTCGCGCGGCGGGCGAGCTTGCGATTTTTTGGCGCGCGCGCGAAGGAGTTTATGTCGCTGCCAAGGTCAGGACGGGGCGAGAGCGTGACTCGCGCGATGCCGATGAAGTCGCACACGCGATTCAGATACGCCTGCGGCTCCGCGCGCAGCTCATCATAGATCGTGACGAGGACGTTGTCGCGGCCGAAGCTTTCGAACCACGACTCGAGGTGCGCGGCGTAGCGGTTGGCGCCGCCGAGATTCGGCGACGCTTCGATTGCCTGCTCCAGCGTACCGCTGCCCAACCCGCCGTAGTGACGCTGGAGTTTGTACACGGAATACATTCGATCGACCGGGTCGCGCATGGTCGCGAAGATCCTGCAGTTCGGGATTTGATTCTTGATCCGCTCGCGCGCCTGCGGCCTGAAAAACACGCCGGGACAAATCTCGACGACTTTCCGATCGCCGGTCGCGTAGCGAAAGTGATTGGCGTACCACTCGATTCCCTTGTGATCGAAATGCTCGAAGAAGTGCGTATCTTTGACGCCCGCCGGCATCTCGACCGAGTCACGCAATGCGTTGTAAAGCCAGGTCGAGCCGGTGCGCGGCGGGCCGACTCCGATAACGTCGGGAAGCCTCATCGGCCATATTTCATACGAATTAGCCGTGCAGTGCTAGCCGAGATTATGGATGAGCCGTGATTGCCACTATCGTCATTTGCCCGGTGCCCGGACCGTAATGCCAGAAGACGCGAAATGCCGCCGGCGTGTTGTTTTCCGCGTACGCCTCGAAGACTTTCTCGCCGTGTTGGCCGATCAACGTTGAATACTCGTGCGTATGCAAACTCGGATGACGAGGATTGCTTTCCAGAAGGGCCAGCGTTTTCCGGACGGCGCGAAGCCGTTTTGCCGCGCTTCGCTCTTTGCTCAGATTGGAGAGTGCCGCTCGCGCTTCCTTGCTGAAAAGCAGCTCGAATTTCGGCAACGGACTTTGACCTTATTCGATTTCCTCGTCGGCATACTTCGCGAACGATCCCAGACTCACCAACTTACCTTCGCCAGATTCTTGCAGACCTTTGAGCACAGACTTCAGCGCCTTGGGGTTTCGATAGAGCCACGCTTCATGCACGGGGACTGAAACCTCCGGCGACAGCAGAACCTGGCCGGAATCGCTTACGTAGATTCCGAAGCGGACGTCTGCGTCAAGTTTGTCGCCCAGCGCCCGCTTGAGAACCCCGATAGCCTTGGTCAAGGAAATTCGCTTACGTTCGTCCAAGACAGCGTCGCCGATACGCTTGAAATTGTCTTTCGATTTTGTCGCTGTTCTCACAACTTGATGATGTTCCCATTGGGGTATCGTGTCAATGTGGGTAATTCCCATTGTGGGCAGTGCTAGCCGAGGTCGGCTAGCGACTGCTCCAGGATTGTCAGGCCTTCGTCCATCAGTTCGGGGGACGCGGTTAGCGGGGCGAGGATGCGAATGACGTTGGCGTAGATTCCGGCGGTCAGCAGGATCAGGCCGCGCTCCGACGCTTGCTTGGCGAGGCGGCTGGCGAGTTCGGGCGCCGGTTCTTTGGTTGCGCGATCGCGGACCAGCTCGATTGCGAGCATCGCGCCGAGGCCACGCACGTCGCCGATCAAAGGGAACCGCTCGCGCATCACATCGAGCCGCGCGCGAACCATGATGCCCTGCTTTTCGGCGCGCGCGAGCACGTGCTCGTCGCGGAAAACGTCGAGCACTGCGAGCGCCGCGGCGCATGACACCGGACTGCCCGCGAATGTGCCGCCGAGACCGCCGGGGGCGACGCTGTCCATGATTGCGGCGCGGCCGATGACGCCCGACAGCGGGAAGCCGCCGGCCAGACTCTTGGCGGTCGTGATGAGATCGGGCTCGACGCCGGAGTGCTCGACGGCGAACATCCGGCCGGTGCGGCCGAAGCCGGTCTGGATCTCGTCGGCGATGAAAACGATGCCGTGGCGATCGCACAGCGCGCGCAGCTCGCGCAGGAACTCGAACGGCGCGACGTTGAAGCCGCCCTCCCCTTGCACCGGCTCGATGATAATCGCGGCGACGCGCGACGGCTCGACCGACGACTTGAACAGCGACTCGATTGCGGCGAGGCTCTTCCCGGTGCTGCCGCCGCGATACGCGTCGGGAAACGGCACGTGGAAGGTGTCGGCCGGAAACGGTCCGAAGCCGGCTTTGTACGGATTTATTTTGCCGGTCAGCGCCAGCGCCATCAGCGTGCGTCCGTGAAATCCGCCGCTGAACGAAATGACCGCCGCGCGTCCGGTCGCATGACGCGCTATCTTGACGGCGTTCTCGACGGCCTCGGCGCCGGTGGTTAGAAAAATCGTTTTGGTTGGCGCCGCGATCGGAGCGAGCTGGTTCATCCGCTCGGCGAGCTTGATGTACGGCTCGTACGGCATCACGCCGAAGCAGGTGTGGGTGAAGGCGTCGAGCTGAGCCTTGACCGCGGCAAGCACGTGGGGGTGGCGATGGCCGACGTTGAGGACCGCGATGCCGCCGCCGAAGTCGATGTGACGACGGCCATCGGCGTCCCAGATTTCGGCGCCCGCCGCATGATGGGCGAGGATTGGGATCGGCACGCTGACGCCGCGCGGAATGGCAGCGGCGATACGCTCGGCCACGGTGGTTTGTGTGCTCATGTTTAACTCCCGGCAAGCTGGCGCCGCAGCTATTTCGCTACGCTGGGCTCCCTCTCCGAAATGACTGAGTAACAGTTTCGGACGCGCCAGCAAATCAGTAATATCTCATCCGACGAACATTGCAGATGAGCACGCACGCCGAAAGTTCAAAACTCTACGAACCGATCGTACCGTCGGATCAGATTCAGTATCGCGAGTACAAGCTGCTGCTGAAGCCGGACCTGTTTCCCGACGAGAAGTCGTTTCACAAATTCTGGAAACTCGCGCATCACGCGGCCAAGTCACTCGGCATCAAGCTCGGCAAGATGGAGGAGACTATAAAGCCGCATATCCGCGAGGTGTTGTTCTACGACACGCCTCACTTCAAGCTCTACAATCACGGCTTCATCCTGCGCAAACGCACCTTCTACCATCATGGCGCGCCCGATCCGCATCACGAGCTGGTGATCAAATTCCGGCATCCGGAAAAGAAAGTCGCGCTGGCGGTGGATCCGCGTCCGCTGCTGCCGTGCGAGTACACGCTGAAGTTCAAGGAGGAGATCCTTCTGCCCAAGGACGGCGCGCTCGGGATGCGGCTGGTGTATTCGCACAACTGCGAGCTCGACACGCCCAACATCATATTGACGCAACGGTTCGAGACTACGGCGGAGGCGTTTCCCGCGCTCAAGCACATCGACGCGAATCCGAAGGCGCCGCTGAGCGTGGTCAACAACGTGTCGATTCAGGAATACCTGGTCGATCTCGGGATGCTGGACTTCGGCCACAAGCTCGAGGCGAAGGCGAACCTGGCGGTCTGGCGGGTGCGCGCGAGCAACACGCCGATCGTCGCGGAGTTCGCCTACCAGTTGAAGTTCGACAGTCCCGAGGCGGTGCGGCGCAAGCAACGAGAGCTTTCCGAGTTCTTTTACACAGCCCTGCAATCGCGGGCCACAGACTGGGTGCAGCGTGGAACAACCAAAACCGCCCTCATCTACGGATACGGCAACGCCAGTCTCAAACACCAGGAGTGAGCCCGATCTTCATCCGAGCCTGCTGACCCTGTTCAGGATCTTCCTGCTCGCGGGCGGCCTCAGCTTCGGCGGCGGCGCGGTTGCCTATCTGCGCGAGTACCTGGTCCGCGAAGAAGGATGGCTCGACGACGAGGGCTTTCTCGGTGCGATGGAGATCAGCGAGACGCTGCCGGGGCTGAACGCCGTCAACATGGCGATCATCATGGGCGACAACCTGCGCGGCATCGTGGGCGCGCTCGTGTCGGTCATCGGGATGCTGCTGCCGGGATCGATCGTGGTGATGCTGCTCGGGATTCTTTATCAATCGAATCACAGCAATCCCGACGTGAAGCGTTTCCTGCTGGGGATCGCGGCGGCGGCGGTCGGCTTGCTGTCGGCGGTGACGCTGCAAATCGGGCGGCGGCAATTCCGCCAGCTGCCCGACATCGCGATCATCGCAGTGACGTTTCTCGCGGTCAGCTACCTCAAAATACCGCTGTTCGCGGTGCTGCTCAGTGTCGGCCCGATCTCGGTGTGGCTGTATCGTCCGCACGTTTCAGAACCGCGCGCGCAAGACGAGCATCTGCCGTTTCATCGCGGCGCGCGCCATCACTTGTTTCGCCATTAACCGGTTGAGAGCCCAAGCCGCATGACAAGATTGATTCACCTGTTCCTGGTTTTCTCGCTGCTGTCGGTGATGGCGGTCGGCGGCGGCACGGCGGTGCTGCCCGAGATGCAGCACATGACGGTCCACACTTTTCACTGGCTCACCGACGACCAGTTCCGCAACATCTACAGCATCGGGCAGGTTGCGCCGGGACCGAACATGTTGATGGTGCTGTTGATCGGCTACAAACTCGCGGGATGGGCCGGGATGGTGGTGGTGGGGATCGGATTTTTTCTGCCCGACTGCATCATCACGCTGTTCGTCAATCGATGGTGGGTGCATCTGGGCGGATGGCCGTGGCGCACGTCGATTCAGCGCGGGCTGGCGCCGGTGGCGATTGGCTTGATGACCTCGGGAACCTACGCGATCGCGAGGCTCTCGGTCGTGGACGTGCAGACCCTGGGCATCGCGCTGGTGGTGTTCGGAATTCTGCTGTGGCGCCACGTCAATCCGGGCGTGCTGGTGCTGGTGGGCGGCGCCGCTTACCTGTTGTTGAGGTAGGCCTCCGGATTCTCGCAGAACCGGAACCGGCTTCGCGTGCGCGAAGCTGTCCGAGATCCGTTCCTCCCGTCGCTTACGCTCCCGTCGTCAGGATGACAGAAAACTGCGCGCTGCTGTCCGTGATCCTTCCTGCCGCTCGCGTTGCTCGCTTCGTCAGGATGACAGAAAACCGGAAAAGAAAACGCCGGCAGGAATGCTCCTGCCGGCGTTTTTGCAATCAGGATCGGCTGGCTACATGTGTCCGACTTCGGACATCTTCACCATCGCTTCCGTGGTGAAGAACGCTTTATCGACCGCGCCCATGTTGATGTACCAGCATTCGCGCTCGGGGGTCTCGATGCCGGGCAGGTAGCACATGGTGGCCTCACCGCTCTGCACATCCTGCGACGACGCGCCGACCACGAACTCGCGCTTGAAGGGATAGATCGCGACTTTGGCATCGGGCACCGGACGGTCGCGATACGCGAGCCAGTAAACGTGGTTGCGGAACAGCTCGCCGCGCCGATCGTAGGTGTCGATGTACGGCTCGAACCACATTTCTGAATCCATGTAGATGACCGTCTTGGAATCGAGCGCGGCCGCGTTGTTAACGCTGCGCCGCGGCTCGGCGGTCACGATGTACATGTGGCGCATCTGCCAGCGCTCGGGGCACGCACTGGCGCCGCCGTCGGTGGCGCAGCGGATTTCCGGCGAATGCTCGGCATCAACTGTCGCCAGCATCTCCTTCTCACCGAGGAACTTGTAATTGTATTCCTCGGTCTTCGGATTGAACCCGGAATAGTGATCGGGATCCCAGGTCTGCGCACCGGTTGCACTCGAATTGATCGCCTCGTTCAAACGGCGCAGGCGCCGCGTGCCGGTGGTCCAGGTCCAGGTATCGTCGCCGTGACTGGGCTCGGCGTAACGATAGCGCAGGAGGCTGGTGCCGCGCGCGTCCTGCGGCGCGAGTTCCGGACCGAGCAGGAACAGCCACAGGCGATTGGTCTTCTTGAAATCGGGATCGGTCGGCAGCGGCTCGACTTCGGTGCGGCCCACGAGATCGTAGCCGGCGTAGTGCCCGAGCTGTCCGTACGCGACTTCGAAGAACGGCTTGTTGTAGCCGCTGTAAACGGTGTCGCAATCGAAGTATCGCAGATCGTAGTCGTCCGACTGGATCGGGCGGAACACGTTGTTCCAGACGACCTTGGTCGCGACGTCAGGATCGTTGGCGTCGATCAGCGGGAACGGCTGTCCGGCGACGTAGCCGACAACCGTGCGATGATCCTTCGAGAGCGCCACCTGCGACGAATACTTTTCAGTCGCATCTTTATATGGAGGCGGCCAGTCCACGCGCACGGTCGGCACGATTTTCATCGTCATCCCGTGCTGAACTCGGTAAAACACGCCGGGTGAAACAAGATCCTTCACCTGTGCCGAGTTGTCCGGAGTGATGAAGTCGCCCGGCTTCACACCTGCCTCCCCAGGCAGGCTGATAGCCACGAGGGCCAGCATCACGATGCCCCCGACGACGACCGATTTGCGAATCCCCAATGTCCCCAATTGCATTCGAACCTCCGTGAGAGCCGTGAAAGTTTTTCTTTTGGCCCGACTTAAAACCTTCTGGCGTGAAAATTTCACACCCGTGGTTTGCTATTAGAACGGCCAGATGCGGATGTCAATGACTCTAATTGCACTTCGGTTCAAATTTACCTCTTGCGTTCCGAGGGGCACGCCCCTAGGTCGGGCGAATTTGCCGATTTGAGCGCACGTCGCCATCGGATTCCGATCCGCGGCCATAAAATTCCCGGTCCCGCGGCAGCATAACCTGCCGCAGTTGCGATGCTGCAAGTTCAAGCTCAGGTTCACTTACGCCTCTCAGCTAATGTTCGGCTCGAAAAAAGCAGCCGGGCACTTCAGGATCGCTAATCGCACGCGCGGTGCGAAGCGACCTCACGCCTTAGAGAAAAAGAGAACGCCGGCCAGGAGTGGAGGCTCCCGGCCGGCGTTGGTGCAATCCGGATCGCTTCGTCAGGCTACATGTGTCCGACTTCAGACATCTTCACCATCGCTTCCGTGGTGAAGAACGCTTTATCGACCGCGCCCATGTTGATGTACCAGCATTCGCGCTCGGCGGTCTCGATGCCCGGCAGGTAGCACATCGATGCCTGGCTGCTCTGCACATCGGTCGAAACGGCGCCGACGACGAATTCGCGCTTGAAGGGATAGATCGCGACTTTCGCATCAGGCACCGGACGATCGCGGTACGCCAGCCAGTAGATGTGATTGCGGAACAGCTCGCCGCGCCGATCGTAGGTGTCGATGTATGGCTCGAACCACATTTCTGAATCCATGTAGATGACCGTCTTCGAGTCGATCGCCGCGCCGGCGCTCTCGCCGCCGGAGACGTCGCGCCGCGGTTCCGCGGTCACAATGTACATGTGGCGCATCTGCCAGCGCTCGGGGCATGCGCTGCCGCCGCCGTCGGTGGCGCACCGGATTTCAGGTGAATGCTCGGCCTCAACCGTCGCGAGCATCTCCTTCTCGCCGATTAACTTATAGTCGTACTGTTCAGTCTTGGGATTGAAACCCGAATAGTGATCGGGGTCCCAGCTGTATGGGCCGCTCGCGCTCGACATAATGGCTTCGTTCAGACGGCGTAGGCGCCGCGTGCCACTTGTCCAGGTCCACGAATCATCGCCATGATTCGGCGCGGCGTAGCGATAACGCAGGAGGCTGGTGCCACGACCGTCCTGGGGCGCGAGCTGGGGACCAAGCAAGAACAACCATAGGCGGTTGGTCTTCTTGAAATCGGGATCGATCGGAAGCGGCTCGACCTCGGTCCTGCCCACCAAGTCATAACCGGCGTAGTGCCCTGTTTGATAGTACCAGACTTCGGAGAAGGGCTTGTTGCGACCGGTGTACACCGTGTCGCAATCGTAATAGCGCAGGTCGTAGTCGTCGGTCGTGATCGGGCGAAACACGTTGTTCCAGACGACCTTGGTCGCGACGTCGGGATCGTTCGCGTCAATCAGCGGAAACGGCTGCCCGGCGACATAGCCGATGAGGCTGCGATGATCCTTCGAGAGCTGCACCTGCGAAGAATACTTTTCGGTCGCGTCCTTATAGGGAGGCGGCCAATCGATGCGCGTGGTGGGGGATATTTTCATTGTCATCCCCTGCATCACTTTGTAGAACACTCCCGGTGAAACCATGTCCTTCACCTGTGACGCGTTGTCGGGAGTAATGAAGTCGCCCGGCTTGACGCCTGCTTCACTCGGCAGGCTCATGGCGGCGAGGACGAGCAGCGCGATGCTCCCGACGACGAACGTTTTGCGAATCCGCAATGTCCCCAATAACATTCCAACCTCCGTCAAAATCCAGAACGTTTTACCCGGCCCACTAGTACCCTGCCGGTGCGAAAATTCCACACCAGTAGCTTGAGTAGAATGGTTAGAGGCAGATGTCAATGCATCTAATCACCCATTGATTGGAATGTACCTATTTGCGTCACGAGCGGCACGAGCCGACATACGCGGAGTCAGCCGATTCCGTAGTGCCTGCGCTTGCGCCATAGAGTAGTCACGTTAATGCCGAGGGTCGCCGCGGCCTGGCCGAGAGTCGAGCGCCGGTGACGCGCCTGTCAGCCGCCGAGCGTGCGCCATCCGGATTCCGGCCGGCGGCGATAGATGCCCTTGTCGCGCGCCAGCATCCCGCATCCGATCATTTCGCGCCGCAGTGTGGCGCAATCGTGATGATGCAGCTTGAGGATCGCGTTCACCTGCGACTCCGTGTAGCTGTTGTCCGGCTCGAAGAAGGCGATCAGCCACCTCAGGATCACCAATCGCTTCTTGTAGCTGACCGGAATTTCGAGCAGGCGCTCCCTCTCGACAAAGTTGTCGAGAACTTTTCGCTCCGCACCGCCCGCTGCGGCCGACACCGCCAGCCCCGCGATACTGTCGCGGCTGAAAACCGCGCGGCTGATCTTGCCGAGCATTTCGTCATTCAGGCGGTACCAGCGGAAGTTGCCGTCGGCCCGCATTCTTACTAGGTCGAGCTGCTTCAGCACCGCCAGGTGATGCGACACGGTCGGCTCCTTCAACGCGAGCATCGACGCGAGCTGCTGGACACTGTGCTCGGCGGTCGAAAGCAGGCCGACAATCTTGAGCCGGCTCTCGTCGGCCATCGCCTTGCAGAACTGCAGCATGATTTCAAGCGGTTGCGGTTCCATCGGTGTTTCGACCTACATCTAATTAGATATGTATCACAATAGCCGTGACGAGCAAACGGCCGCACTATTTCACTCTCCCTCAACCCGCCGTTAATGCGTCGGTAACGTCGATTTGACACCACAGTACGCACGGTGCGGCCACATTCGGACGCGACCAGCGGGAGGAAGAAAACTTATGGGCATGCGGAAGATCGCGATTGTGGCGTTGATAGCGCTGGCCTGGGTGGGAGCCCCGCTCGAGCAGGGAGTGTCGTTTGCGCAGGCCGCGCCGGGCGCGATGGCGACGGAGGCGATGGCGTCGAGCCTGTCGCCGGCTGACAAGGACGCGCTGATGAATAAGCTCGCGGAGGCTAAAAAGCACGACAAAATCGCGCGTGCGGGATGGTCGCAGGAACCGTTGACGCAGGCCACCTACGACAAAAAAATCGACGAGATTAAGGACCTGATGGCCAAGCTCAAGAGCGGGCAGGATTTCCCGCTTAGCGCCGTCGATAAAGCGGTCGCGTCGCCGCACAGCGCTCCTTACTGAACTTTCGCCAAGCAATTCGAGGGCGAGCCGATCGCGGCCCGCCCTCGATCTATTCCTTGTACGTCATGTGAAACTGGTGCATCACCCGATGCAGGATCGGCGTAAGCATGATCCCGACCACCGCGATCAGCGCAAGCCCGCTGTAGAGCGCGTACACTGACGCGAAGATCTTGCCCGCGGTAGTCTTGAGCGGATCGACCGGCCCCATGCCTCCGAGAATCATCGACGCGTTCAGCAGCGAATCCACCCACGGCAGTCCATCGAGATAGTGGTAGCCGCATACGCCGGCCGCGAGCGAGACCATCACGACGGCAAATGCGAGCGAGGTCCATCGCGCGACGCGCCGCATGAACTGCGGAAACGGCAGCAGCTCTTCGTGACGATGCTCGAACCAGCGGCGTTTGCCGGTTTTCGCGGTGCCTGGTGATTTCTTGCTAATGACGCTGCCCCTGTATCGTGGTAAGCGACCGCGCGAGTCGAATCACGTTGCGGTCGTTGCGGCGTTCGTAGCTGACTTCGTCGGTCAGCGAACGCAGGAGGTGAAGACCGAGTCCGCCCACCGGCCGGGCTTCGACCGGCTCGTCGAGATTCGGCGTTGGACCCGCGAACGGATCGAACGCGCAGCCGTCGTCGATAAACTCGATCTCGAGCCGGCTGCCGCTGAACGCCAGCGCGACCTCAGCCTGCCCCGGCTCCGCGCGATCCGGATACCCGTACTTCATCAGGTTGGTGAGCAGCTCTTCGAGCAGGATGAGAATACGAGCCGCTTCATCGGCGGCGATTCCCTGTTCTCTCACGAAAGCGGCGACGAAATCGTCCACCCGGCGCATCGCGACGGAGTCGGCTCGAACGGTAAAGCGGGATTGCATCACAAACTCGCAACCAGATTACCGGCCTCCGGCGGCGCTTGCCACGGCTGGCTTCTGGCGCCGCGCGGCGATAGTCTGCACGCCGAATCGTGTGAGAATCCGCGCAGGAGGCCCAATGAATTCCGCAAATCGACGACGGCGCATCGCGAGCCTCGCCTCCATCGTGACACTGCTGCTTCTCATTTCCGCGGCACACGCTGACAACTCCCAGGTCGCGCAGATAAAAACCGTCTCCGGCCAGGCCGAGATTGTGCGCAATGGCGCCCGCACTCCGGCCCGCGTCGGCGATCCGCTCTTCGAGAAGGACACCATCGAAACCGGCGGCGACGGCTCGATCGGAATCACCTTCATCGACAACACCGTGATGTCGAGCGGGCCCGACAGTCAGATCGTGCTCGAGGACTACAAATTCAATTCGAGCAATTTCACCGGCTCGATGCTGACCGACATGAACCGCGGCACGGTCTCGATGATTTCCGGCGATATCGCGCGCAGCACGCCCGGTGCGATGAAGGTCAAGACACCGACGGCGATTCTCGGCGTGCGCGGCACCCGCTTTGTAATCGAAGTCAAAGACAATCACTGATCATGCGCCGTATCGTACTGGTTCTCGCACTTCTGATGCTCGCGTCATGCTCGAGCCGTCAGTCGCTCTTCGTCGTGCTGCCAAATCCCGACGGCAGCTCGGGCGCGGTCACGATCGAGGACGGGCAGAAGTCGGTGCTGCTCGATCAGCCCTATGCGGCCGGCGAAGTGCGCGGAGGCGTCGCCGCGCCGGTGAAAGTCGATCAGGCGCAGGTGCAGCAGATCTTCGGCAACGCGCTCGCCGCGCAACCGATCCTGCCCAGCCACTTCGTGCTCTACTTCGAGAAAGACAGCGATACTTTGACGCCTGAATCGCAGCGTCAGTACCAGGCAGTGTTCGCCGACATCAAGCGCCGCCCGGTTTACGAGGTCGAGGTCATCGGGCATACCGACACGCTCGGCAACCCGCCGCACAATCAGCAGCTCTCGATGAGCCGGGCCGAGATGATTCGCGATCGCCTCGTGCACGACGGCATCAGTCCCAAGTCGATTTCGGTTGCGGGCCGCGGGCAGTTGGACCTTGCGGTGAAGACGGCGGATCAAGTGGCGGAACCGAAAAATCGCCGTGTCGAGATAACCGTCCGCTGATCAGGCAGACGTAACCGGACCCAGCCATCGCACCGCCAGCAGCGTGATGTCGTCGGCCTGCTCGGCGCCGGCGGCAAAGCGGCGGACGTCGTCGCGCACGTAATCGACGACGCCCTTCGCCGTCGTCATCGGCGCCGCCGCAATCAAGCGCTCCAGCCGCGCGCCGGAATACAGCGCCTTGTTCGCGTCCTGAGCCTCGGTAACTCCGTCGGTGTAGGCGAGCACCATCTCGCCGGGCGCGAGCTGACGCTGCTCGATCGAATATTGAAAATCATCGACGGTGCCGAGCGGCGGTCCTCCCGCGATCGGAAGACTCGCCGGCGCCGCCCCCGCGCGCATCACGAACGGCGCGTCGTGGCCGGCGTTTACGTAAACGAGCATGCCGGTCGCGAGGTCGATGATTCCCGCGAACACCGTCACGAACATCATGTTGGTCCCGCCGGCGCCAAGCTCCTCGCTCGCGGCGGAAATCTTGTCGTTGGCCTCGTTGAACACGCGATCGAGCGCGTTCCGATAACGCAGCGTCGCCGTGTGCAGCACCTCTTTCGTCATCGCCATGAACAATGCGGCCGGCACGCCCTTGCCCGACACATCGGCAATCGCGAATGAAAGGTGTTCGGCATCGAGCAGAACGAAATCGTAAAGATCGCCGCCGACCATCCGCGCCGGCTCGATCGAGGCATAGACTTCGACCTCGCGATTTGCTGGCGGCCCCGGAAAGTGCCGCGGCAGCAGGCCCAGCTGGATCGATCGCGCGGCATTCAGCTCACCGTCGAGCCGCGCTTCCATTTCACGTTCATGCTGCAACTCGCCCGCGAGCCGGCGGCGGCCGGCCTCGGCGACGCGCAAGTTTTCCGACAACATCACGCCGAACACCAGCGCCGACGACAGCGCCGGATAGATGCCGTCGAGCAGCAGCTTCGACCACTCGAAACTTACCAACGCCGCACCGAACAGAATCGCGACGATACATAGAAATGCCGCCGCCGCCATCCGCGGATTCTCGTACGGCAACGCAAAGACCACGACCAGTCCCGCGATTAGCACGATCGCTATCTCGACCGCGTTGAGGTACGCCGGGCGGCGCAGCAGATTCCCCGTCAGCATCGATTCCAGCGCCTGCGCCCAAATCTCGATCCCCGCCATCAGGCCGCGCGGCGTCTGATCGCGGTCGCTCAATCCAAGCGCGCTCGAACCCAACAGCACCGCGGCGCCGTTCAGCCGCGCCGGATCGTAAGAACCGTTGAGCAAGTCCGCGGCCGAGATGTAACGGGCGTCGTATGACGGCGTGAAATACGGATAGATGCGGCCGTGACGGTCGGTCGGCAGAAAATTGGAACCGAGCGTGGCGCCTTGCACGCCCTCCTTGCCGCTCACGATTCCGAGCGCGCGCGCCCCGGTTGCAACGCGCAGCATTTCGAGCGCCAGGTTCGGCACCAGGTGCCCTTCGGCGACAACGAACAACGGCACGCGGCGAATGACGCCGTCGGGGTCGGCCTCCTCGTCGATCGATCCGTCGCCGCGCTCGGCCGCCTCGATCTCCGGCAGGCTGCGGACGAGTCCCGGGTAAGCGAACAGAAACGGGCGCGGATTGGCGCCCGTTTCGAGAATCATCGTGACGCGCGAGGGCGTCCGCGCCTGCGGCGGCGCGTTAGTGGCGGCGACCGCCAACACCGTCGGCACTTTGCGCAACGCGTCGGCCAGCACCGTTTCATGCGAAGGCAAATGCGCGAGCTCATCGGCAATTTGCGCGGGAATTTCGGGATCGGAATCGATCAGGCGGCCGGGCGAGAGACGGTCCGGCTCCGCGAAGATGATATCGACGCCGAGCACGCTCGGCTTGCCCGCCGCGATCTTATCGACCAGTTGCGCGACGCGCGCCCGCGACCACGGCCACTGTCCATATTGCGCGAGACTCTTGTCGTCGATCGCGACGATATGCACCGGCAGCGCTTGATACCTTCGCGGCGCAAGCTGTTCGAGAAAATCAAAGCCGCGCAAACGGATGCTCTGCACCACCGCCGGATCGAGCGCGCGCACGATCACCAGCATCGCCAGCACTGCCAGCGCCGGTGCGCGTCCGGGCGATCCGAACAGTCCGCGCCACCCAGCCGGCGGCCCTCCCGGCTCTGCCCCGGATTTGTCCCTAGAGGACAATCTCGAGTCCGTCGTAAGCGGAACTGACTGTCAGCTTCTGCGGCGACCCGTTGATCTCCGAATAGCGCCGCGTCTCACCCAGCACCTTCTCGATCATCTTGTCGTCGAACACCGGCTCGTGATGGTACATCACCAGCTGCTTGACCTGCGCGAGTTGCGCGAGCTCGACCGCGATCATGTTACTCGAATGTCCCCAGTCCTCTTTGATCGAGATCTGATCCGCCAGCGAGTACTGCGCGTCGAAGATCAACAGGTCGGCGTCGCGGAAAAATTCGACGAACGGATAGTCCTCGGTCAGCACGTCGAACTTGTGCTCGGAGTCGGTCGAGTAAACCATCGACTTGCCATTCTTCGTGAAGCGAAAGCCGTAGGAGTCGCTCGGATGGTTCTGCTTGATTGCCTTTACCGACAGGCCGTCGATCTCGTAGCTGCGGCCGGGTTCCAGCTCGACGAATTCGATGGTCGCGCCGAGCGCGCGGAAGTCGATCGGAAAGCACGGATTCGACTGCTGGCGAATGAAAACCTCGCGCATCTCTTTGTGACAGCCGTGAATCCGGATCACGTTGCCCGGAATGTAGGACGGGGTGAAAAACGGGAACCCCATGATGTGGTCCCAATGCGTATGCGACAGGAATACGTTGAAGCGCGATTTCTTCGCCGGGCCGTGCTTCGCGATCAACGCGTTGCCGAACTCGCGCACCCCCGACCCCAGGTCGCACAGCACGTACTCGTCGCCGCCCGCTTCGATTTCGACGCAGCTCGAATTGCCGCCGTAGGTGCCGCTTACCGAGAACGGCAGCTCCTTCACCAGAAAGTTGTCGATCGCTTCGAGGCTGTCCAGTCGATGGCCCCGCGCGACCAGCAGCGCCTCGCGCAGCTTGCTCCGCACCGCCCGGTATCCAAGCGGCGTCGGAATCGAACCGCGACTTCCCCAGAAACGGATCAACATCTGAAATTGACCCCCTGCGCGGACTGACTCGACAATTTAACGCAGGCCCGCCAGCGCGTCCGCGGCCGTATCGAACACCTGCACCACCAGCGAGAAGCGGCTGATCTCAAAAATCTCTTTGACCACCGGACCCAGCGCGGCAACCGCCAGCCGCCCCTGGCTCGCCTTCGATTGCTTCGCTCCCATCATCAGCGCCCGCAAGCCGGCGCTCGAAATGTACTCGACCGCAGAGAAATCAACCAGCACCGCCGCGCCGGGAGTCAACGCGGCAAGCAGCCTCGTCTGAAAATCCGGGCTCGTGTCGTTGTCGATTCGTCCCGCCGGACCAAGCACCAGAATGTCGCCATCGCGCCGCTCGCCAATCTCCACGCACACCTCCGCGAATTTCCCGGGCAAATGTCGATGTAACAAATTTGCGGCTCAATTCTCGACATTTCGTCGATCGTGTGCAAGCCGAACGATCGGCGCACGGCGCGGCGGCCGGCGGATTTCAGAGCGAATCCAGGAGGCGCGATCTATCTGCCAACGACGTGGCGAATGGTGGTGAGGATGTGGATCAGATCGCGCGGCGATTGAATGTCACCCATCAGCGCCACGTGCGACAAAATCTGCATTTCGGCGTTCGTGATACTGTGGATGCGCTGAAGCTTTTCGTCGCTCTTGAACTGTTCCCAGCTCGAGCCCGCGTCGCTGACCGGTCCCGCGATCAGCGCCTCGGCATGCGGGTTGGCGAGAAAAAACAGTTCGCGATTGTCCAGACCGAGCGCCGCCGCCAGCTTTGCAATAATCTTGTCCGACGGATGGCGCTTGCCGGATTCCAGATGCCCCACGTACGGCGCCGAAATTTCCATCCGCACGGCAACTTCGTCCTGCGTGAGGTTCAGTTCTCTGCGCTTGGCGCGAATCGCATCGCCAAAGCCGGAGGTCTTCACGTGCGCAATTACGCGGTTCACTTTGCCTTTTCCCGCGCGCCGCGCGGCGGTTGTTGGTCGGGAGTTTTTTGCCTTCAACATACCGTGTAGTACTAACACGTTGCTAAATATAAACAAACAGGCAGCATCTAATTGCTACAAGACGTGTTCGCCTCACCCACCCACAGCAAACGGTGGATTCTTCTACAAAATGTTTGGATTTCAAGCTTTTGAGGCGGATGAGGATTAGCCTCGCTTAAGCGGCCGCAACCTCAATTTCATCCGCCACGCTCCTCGACGCGAGCGTGACCTTGGACCGGAGCCTCAGCCGCGCTTCACAGACACGCCGCCAAATAGCGAGTACGCGGCCACTTCCAACGGCAGCGGAATTCGATCGCCGTCATTCTCCCTGCCGTATCGCTCGCGCTTCGGCTCCATGCTCCGCCCGCCGAAAAGGCTCACGCCCGAAAACATCACGTCGTCCTCTTCGCGCACCTTGACGCTCGCTCCACCGAAGATCGCGAAGATCGTCAGCTCGGCGCCCTCCGGCGCCTGGCATTCCGTGAAGTCGAACTCGAGGCCGCCGAACAGCGCCAACCCAACCGCCTGCTCGCCAGGATCGATAGTGCTCCCGTCAATCTTGTTCCCGCCGAAAATGGCTAAATGAAACATGAGATACTCCCTGGTCGGCAATAACAATATTCTCGCCGATAGTATAGGCGGAGGATCAAATCGATGGAACGTCTCAACCTGATCGAAATTTCCGCGAGGGAGATAATCGAGCGCCACCATCGGTCGCGCGACGCAGTGGCGTCCCCGACGGGATTTGAACCCGTGTTACCGACGTGAAAGAACGAAAGGCCCTTTTTGCACAGTCTCCAATCGACTGCTACCGAGTGTGACGGAAGCGAGAAACATCAACGCAGGCACGGGCTTCGTACACTCACTGAGCGCAACCGCCTACTAAGCGTCGCTACGGGCGGATGGCACCGATGTGGCACTGATTTGGCACTAGGATGGCACCGCGCGGCTCGCTCGCGCTGCGGCACCAGCGCCTAATAGCTATGGCAATTGAAACCACCGCCGCCCGGAGTAGCAAAGCAAGAGGTATCGACAGGATAACGCGGCGCGGGCGAAAGGCGCTCGGCGTCAAGCTCGTTCTCGCGGTCCACTTCGCGCCGGTCGCGGTCCAAGGCATCATGTATCTCTTGGCCTTTCTGAGCCTGAAAGGCAACCGCCGCGCCGCATACCGGGTCGATTTGAGCCGCCAACTTTAATTCGGCGGCGGCCTTCGCGTGCTCGTCGAGGGCTTCACTTTGCCGAATTTCCACCACGCCGCATTCCTTAAGGTGCTCCTGAACGCACACGGGAGACAGGTCGTCCACCATTTCCTTGTAGCCGTCCCGACCGCGTTCCGGGAACTCGATGTCGAGAGTGATCTTCCCGAGGCGGTCCATGCGGTCCTTAACGTCTTTTTTGGTCACGTTGAAAAGCGCACACACGTCAGCGCAATCATCGATGGAGCGAGCTATCACCGCCGGGCAGGCCTTCACCATGTCAGCGGCCGCTTGTTTGTAGGCCGCGAGGGCGTCCTTCATGGCTTTGTCGTCGGCCTCTAGCTGCGGGGACGGTTGGTAGACGTATGCGGGGACGGCTGGCGGGCCCGTGTTAGAGCAGCCCGCGCAGGCCAGCGCCAACAAGATTATCGCGAGGAAGCCGAGCCATGCGAGAAATCTCTGGACGTAGCACACTTTGGGTCACTGCCGTGAGTCCGATCTGTACGGAATCCCGAACGCAGCGTCAAGCGCGTTTTGCTACGCGCCTGTCGGATGAAAGTAGCTGCGCGATTCCGGCGACGCTTGCGAAAGCTCATCCTCGCAAAGTATCGGTCGCTCGATCGCTTTTATCTAGAGACGGATTTTTCAAAAGGGCACCTATCAGAGATTCTGCGAGGCAAGGGAAGTCCCTCAGTGAACACGCTCATCAAGTTGGCGGCGGCGCTGGAAGTTGAGGTCTGCGACTTTTTCATCTTCCCGGAGCGAAGTGATCGAGAGCGCGCTATCGAGCTGCTGCGCAAAGCGCCGGCCGAAACACTGAGGAAGGTTCTCAGGGAATTGACCGACGACCGATGACGCCCAGGCATGCAGAACCGAAAAAAAAGATACACGCGCGAAGGGGGTCGCGCGCGATCGAGCCCGGCCCTCCGATTTTGGGGGTCGCCCATCCGCCGGCCGGAAAAAGCATGCTTTCAATTTCGTCGGCCGCTCGAATTGGTTTCCGATGCGCTCCCCATCTTAGGCCGCCCCGACCGAACTATAAGTGGAACGGCTTTTCATTCGTCGCCGCCAAGGGATGCACACTCGCTTCTCGCGCGCGTCACCCTTACGCAACCGGCCAGTTTGGCCGTTGGCTGAGCATATAGACCCTTAAACGGTGCACCAGTTGCACCGTTTGGCGACGCAGATACGGTGCGACAGTTCACCCTTTATTGCCGCAAACCACCGCGTCGCCCGCCGCCGATCAGTTCCGACAACTCTCCGTCGCCGCGCGCAAGGGTGGTTCGCTTTAGCTCATCGACGAAGAAAGCACCGGGCGTATTACGAATCCGCCCCTCGTGCTTCACCAGGCGCGTTTCCGAGAGAGCGGCCCGGACAGTCTCTTCGCGCACCCGTCGTGCCACCTTGCGGTAAAATGGCAGCGACTTCCGGTCTCCGCACACCGCCAGAATCTCATCCGCGAGGTTACGCGCCGAGATCTCCTCGTCACTGAGCAATTCGGTCTTTCTCGCGTCCACATCCGACCGAGCCTTCCGAAAATCGTTAACGTTAAACGTCTTTAGTCTATTTCGTCCTATGTTCTGATCCCCGGCCAATTTGGCCGCTCGCCGCGCGTTCAAATTGGCCGGTTGTTCGGACGGACTACCGGCTACTTTGGCCGCTGGCTCGAACGGCGCGCCGGCAAGCTTATACAGATCACTGTCGCGCGTCCCGTCCGCCTTCCCTCGCGGCGTCCGCAGGATGAGCCCACGGTTTTCTAGATATTTGAGATGACGCCTAACAGTGCGTTCCCCGAATTCGGTCATTGCCGCAAGAGTCAGTTGCGCTGGATAGCAGGTGCCGTCTGAGTCGGTGAACCTAGCGAGTGCCACGAGCACGTACTTCGCGCCGGCGCGCCCGACTTTCTGCTTAAACGCCCAGGCAACGGCTCTGAAGTTGACCCAATCGGTCGCACTCGCCCCGTCTTGCGCACCCGAGTGGCGCTCGCCCGTCTGCCGCACTCATCGTGTCTCGGGACGCGGAACGGTCTCGCGCTTGCGCATAGAGCCTCGCAGAGCGACCGGAGCCTTTCCGGCCGCCTCCACGTCTGTACCTTCGGCGCTTCGAGCGCCGAGCGCGGCCGTCGTCGTCTGCCGACTCGCGAGGTATCGGTCAAGCTCGACGCGCGTGAGCACGATCCGCCTGCCGAGCCGCGTGGCGTTCAGATTTCCCCGCGCCAGCTCCAGGCGCACAAAGGCGGCGCTCACGCCGATCAGAGTCGCCGCCTCAGTCACCCTGAAAGCCAAACGAGTTGCGGGCAATTCGCCGCGCGTAACACTTATTGCACCCATCTGTTTGACACCTAACTCACTTGATGCTACTCAATATGGCCTGATACACAGTGAATGCACAATGCCGACGGTTACAAAATGTCGATGCGAATAGGCGTCAGAAAGCGATACGCCAAGCTGATACGGTTGGTCGCTATCGCAAACGGAGATGCGATGCCTAGCATATCGATGCCGAAGATCGGTCGCCGATTTGAGAACCTCGGATGGACCACTTACACGCGCACTGATGCCCGCGTGAAGCAGATTCGCGACGCGCTGATAGGTCTCGCGATGGCGAGCCATTCAAAGAAAGGAGAGCTGCGATTCCCCGTCCGCTTGCCCGAACGGGCCGCAGCTCGGGTGATTTTCAACTCCGACGGCACCGCCCGGATCGTGTTCCCCCAGGTGGAGCTAGACGGGGACGCGATGAACTTCTTTCGGGACGAATTTTTGCCAGCCTTAGAGCATGGCGACGTTAAACGAGTCAGAGTGTGTCCGATATGTGACAAGTTGTTCTTCGCACTCCGACTCGACCAACCAGCTTGCTCACTGAAGTGTGGCCGCGTATATCGAGCGCGCGAATTTCGACGCAAAGCTAAACGCTATGAACAGAACCGCAAAGAGAACCGACGCCGCAAGGCGAAGCGCGAAGCATTGAGGAGGAAGCGAAAATGAGCAGAGTATTTCAACGTGATGGCGGCCGGGAGTGGTGGATCGACTTCAAGGACGCGCGAGGCATCCGCCGACGGCGCAAGATTGGGCCGTCAAAGCGTGTCGCCCAGGAAGTGTTGGACGGCCTGCTCGGCAACGTCGCGCGCCGCGTTCACCTTGGCGTCATCGAGGATTCGGCGATCAGCTTTGCCGACTTCGCGAAGATATGGCGCGAGCGAGTCACGCCGACGCTCAAGCCGCGTTCGCGTGAGCGCTGGTTCGGCATTCTCGATAAGTACCTGATTCCCGCTTTCCCCGGCGCTTTGCGCGCCATCACTGCGGCCGACGCCGAAGCGTACCTGAGACAGCGCCGGACCCCTGAGAAATGCCCTCGATGCGATGGAAAGGGAAAAGTTGCAACCGGCAATGAACGCGACGCACTGGCATGCCCTAGATGCAAGGGCGCAAAGGAAATCGCCCCGTCCCCTTCGACGCTCAACCGTGAAGTGACCGTGCTCAAGCACGTGATGCGCCGCGCCGTCGTGTGGGAATATCTGAGCCGCAACCCGTTCCTTGATTCGCAAGGCGGTGTGCTCGCCGGTCTCAAGGCGCTCCGGGAGCCCGGCGGCCGGACGCGCTTCTTGAACCTCGATGAAATCGATCGCCTGCTCGCGAGCTGCGAGCCGGTCCCGTACCTCAAGGCGTTCGCTACTGTGGCTCTCAACACTGGCATGAGGCGCAATGAAATCCTGAGCCTCACGCGCAAATCGATCGACTGGCAGAACCGCACGGCGGCTCTAACCGAAACCAAGAATGGCGAGCCGCGCCAGGTTTATCTGAACGACGTGGCGCTTGAAGCGTTGAAGGCGCTCCCGCCACGAATCGACGGCCGGCTGTTTCCACTCCATGCCAACCAAGTCAGCGTCGCCTTCATGCGCGCCGTGCGCCGCGCGAGCATCGAGGATTTCCGGCTTCACGATTGCCGCCATACATTCGCGAGCTACCAAGCGATGGCCGGTATCCAAGCGCGCGGCCTGCAAACCCTGCTAGGACACCGGGACGGCCGCATGACTGCGCGCTACTCGCACCTGAGCGATGCCTACTTGAAAGCGGCCGTCGATGGCGTCGTACTTGGGCGCTCAAACGACGCTGCGAACGTAGCCACGATCCGCACGGCTTAGACGACGTGGGTTCGCTGTCCCTGATAGTCATGCTGGCGAACCGCTGGCAACTGTTTCAGGCTCTCGTCGATGCTCTCTAGCAGTACGATCATGCGGTTGATCCGCCAGTACCAGAGCCAGAATGACCGCACGGCCAGGAACAGCAATGCCAACAAAAACAGCGACACAAGCACTGCACCACTATTCATCGCGTCCTATCCCCCTAAGCTAAGAAAGACCGAGGCCAGCGGCTCCGGGGTTCCCGAAAATCGGACAAAGTTGGCACCTATTTGGCACCGAACGCGTCGAGCATCGAAAAACCCGAGCGTCCCCGACGGGATTTGAACCCGTGTTACCGACGTGAAAGGCCGGTGTCCTAGGCCGAGCTAGACGACGGGGACGTTTGGCGCGAAGCCTGAAAATGCGAACGCGCGCAATGCGCGCGCCCGACTGCCGAAACTATCAGAGCCGCCAGAAGCGGAGCAAGCCGCCGCGGCCGATGGTCGAGCCGCGCGCGGACTCATCCGGCGAAGCGCACCTTGCCCACAATTTCCGACACCGATTTGCGGCCATGCTCGGCCAGCATCGTATCCAGCTCGCGATCGATGCGGCCGAGCGCGCCCGCGCCCTCCTTCATCAGCGCCGATCCAATTTGCACCGCCCTGGCGCCGGTCAGATGCGCGATGTACGCGTCGCGGCCCGTGTTGATTCCGCCGACTGCGACCACGTCGAGCAGGTTTTCGCTCTCGTTGAAAAACGCATGCGCCTGCGACAACGCGCGCGCTCGACCCTGCACTTCGCCGGTCGCGACGTCGATCGCGAGGTCTTTCGGCAGATCGTTCGCGCACACCGCAATCGCGATGCGCATCGACTTGAACAGGTCGGCGATTGCGCGCGGCTCGAACGGCCCGCGCGGCGGCACCTTCACCGCCAGCACGCATCCGGTCTCGCCGCGAACGCGGCCGAGCAGCGACTTCAGCCGCTCGAAGGACGCGAACGGCGCCACCGATTTGGTCACGTAGTCGTCGGCCAGGTTCAACTCGACGATGCTGACGCCCGCGCGATCGAGCATCCGCGCGACGTTGATGAACTCCTCTTCGCTCGCGCCGACCACGCTGCCGACGACCTTCTTGTTGCGCGCGATTAGCTCGCCGGCGATCGCTTGAAAATACTCGACGCCGCGATTCTTCAGATTCTCGGGCGTCTCCAGCCCCGCGCGATTGCACGACTTGAACACGATCGCACCGCTATGCACCGCGCACAGCTCATAGATCTCGCCGCGTTCCGCCGAGCGCGCGCCCGACGCGTTCATCACCGACGATCCAATCTCGATGCCGCCCAACCGAATCGATGTCCGTTCCATCCCTACTTCCTAATCCGCGCGATTGGCCACCCGCAAGCGCCGACCCCATACGTTGTCTAACGATTCGGCGACCGATAACTTCGACACGATGACCGATACTCCAATCTTGATCGCGGGCGCCGGCGCAATCGGCTCGATACTCGGCGGGATGCTGCATGACGCCGGCCACGACGTCACGCTCCTCGGCCGTCGCGCGCACATGGACGCGATCGCGCGCCACGGTCTCAAGATTTCGGGACTGCTCGGCGATCGCACCGTTAACGGCATGAAGCTCGCCGACGATCAGGCGCGCCTTGCCGGCCGCTTCGATTTGATCCTCTGTGCGGTCAAGAGTTACGACACTGAATCGATCGCGGATGCGCTGGCTGATCGATTGACCGGCGACGGCTTGATCGTCTCGATGCAAAACGGACTCGGCAATATCGAATCGTTGAGCGAACGCTTCGGGCGGCGGCGCGTGTTGGGTGCGCGCGTGATCTTCGGCGCCGAGATGCCTTCGCCCGGCGCCGCGCATGTGACAGTCTTCGCGCAGCCGGTCGCGATCGGCCCCGCCCCCGCGCTCCATCGCGAGGACGCGCCGGTGCTGGCGACGCGCGCGCGCGCGATTGCCGCGATGCTCGACGCGGCCGGCGTTCCCACCGTCGGCGTCGAGGACATCATGCCGGTGCTGTGGGCCAAGCTTTTGTACAACGTGGCGCTGAATCCGCTCGGCGCACTCTTGCAGCAGAATTATGGCGCGCTCGCCGCCGACCCTGACGTGCGGCCGATCATGGATCGCGCAATCGACGAGGCGTTCGCGGTCGCGCGAGCGCTCGGCGTCGCCCTCCCCTTTTCAAACGCCGACGAATATCGAAAGCTCTTCTACGAGCAGTTGATTCCGCCGACGGTCAGTCATCGGCCGACGATGCTGCACGATCTTCACGTCCGCGGACGCACCGACATCGGCGCGCTCAACGGCAGGATCGTCGAGCTGGCCGATCGCCTCGGCCTCGACGCGGAAACGAATCGGATGCTGACGCGGCTGGTGCGAGCCGCGGAACGCGTGACGCAGAAGAGGGAGAATCGATGAAGTCCGCATCGATACGCCGCGCGAGCATGGACGCGATCGTCGCGCAGGGCGAGCGCGAGTTCCCGTTCGAGTGCTGCGGCTTCATCATCGGCGACAACGAAAACGCGGTCGAGGAAGTGCGGCCGATCGCCAACATCCAGAATGCGATGCACGTCAAAGATCCGGCGGCATTCCCGCGCGACGCGCGCACCGCATTCCTGATGGAGCCGAAGGAGCATCTAGCGGTGATGAACGAGGTCGATCGCCGCAAGCTCGCGCTCCGCGTCGTGTACCATTCGCATCCGGATCACGACGCGTACTTCTCCGCGACCGACCGCGCGCAAGCATGCTCATTCGATCCGTCGGAACCCGACTATCCGGACACGGTTTATATCGTGCTGTCGATTCGCGCGGGCAAATTCGCGCGCGCCGCCGCCTTCGCCTGGGATGCCGCAACGAAGGAGTTCGCAGAGACCCCGCTGACGATCGAATGATCTCCGGTGCGGGCAAAGTTGCGGCTTCTGAGGGCCGAAAAGCGGGCTTGTTTCCTGAGGTTTCGACCAAAACGTTTCACGTGAAACGTTTTTAGTTCAGGAGAACAAAACACGAACGGAAAGGCGGCCGTCTTGGCTTGGAGACTCCACCAGAAGTAGCACCGAACCTGTTTCACCTGAAGTTTCTTCGGGGTTTCTTGCGATTACGATCGCTCAGTCATCGTTTCTAGCCTTTGATTTGCTAATTTGTTATGTGTTGCGAACTTCTCGACGTTTAATTCTGCGTTGATCGGCTGCTTCTAGCCGCAATTATCCTCGACGGGTTACGGCGCAGTATCCCGGACGAAGGGGGATCTCGTGATGCGACCAGGGGGTTCTAGAAAAATAAGCTGGCTGGTGGCATTGGCAGTCCCGGTGTTTACGCTGTACGCGATCGCTACGATTCGAGCTTCTTCGACTAACACTCTCGCGAACTCGGTAATTGGGCAAGCGGATTTCGTTCACGACACACCAAATTTCGTTCGACCGCACTCGCTCGCAGGCGTTCAGGGAGGCATCGAGTACTCGGCCCTGACAGTTGACCGTGTCAATGGCCGGCTCTACGTCGCCGACACCAACAACAATCGCGTGCTCGGTTGGGCCAATGTATCGTCGTTCGTCAACGGACAGGGTGCCGACATCGTCATCGGTCAGCCCGATCCGTTTACGACCCAATGTGACGTTTCAAATGCCACGCCGACGGCGCTCACAGACCTGTGCACGCCCGAGGGTGTGGCGAGTGATGCCAACGGCAACCTGTACGTAGGAGACAATGGCAATGTACGGGTGGTCTTTTACAGCGACCCCTTCAAGCAGAGCGGTCGCATCACGGGCGGTTACGCTCTGAGCGTACCAGGCGTCGACAACGTCGCGGTTGACGCGGCTGGAGATCTGTTCGTAACGGATCTTGTCGGCAGCTACGTGTACGAGTACGACGCTCCGGTAACTTCATCGAGCGGAGCAGCTATGACATTCGGCGGTCCCGGCACCAGCACTAACAACCTGGCGAACCCGGGAGGGGTCGCGATCGATGCGTCAGGTAACGTCTATATCACGGACGGCGCGAACAACCGGGTGGTGGAGTTCAACAACGCGGTAGCGACTCGCAATACCACCGCCGATCATGTCTGGGGCCAACCGAATTTCACCAGCAAAACCAGCGGCGCGGGAACGACGGGAATGTTTGGCCCAAGCGGGGTGGCAATCGATCCCAACCAGAACCTGTGGGTGGTAGATAAGGGCAATAATCGCCTGCTGGAGTTCAACACTCCTGCCACTTATTCGGGGACGGTGCCGCAGCCGGCTTCATTGGTGGTGGGCCAGCCAAATTTCACCGATATCGGTTGCAATCAGAACGCCGGACTTTCAGACATGACGCTTTGCGGTCCGATTGCGGTCTCGGCTGACGCCAGCGGCAATGTGTACGTACTCGATCTGACCAATATCCGCGTAGTCGAGTACAACCAGGCGGCCAATCCACCCACCAACGCGACTGCGAATCGGGAATTGGGGCAGTTCGATTTTGTGCACAGCACGTATGAATTCGAGGACGCCCAAGGGCTGCAAACCAACAAGCTCAACCCGGTCAACAGCATCGGAGTCGCTGGAATCGCAGTCGATACGCATTCGACGCCGAACCATCTTTACGTCGTCGACACCAACAACCAGCGCGTGCTCGGATATAACGATGCTGCGTCATTTGCTACCAGCGCAGCCGCCGATCTGGTGATCGGAGAGCCGGATTTCTATTCGGCTTCCTGCTATCTGCCCAACGCTAACGTGTTTTGCTTTACCGCTCTCGGCGGCGCTGCGGTCGATTCCCAGGGGGACCTCTATGTCGCCGACGCGGGCGAGAATCGGGTGCTCGAATTTCCCCCGCCCTTCGAGCAGCCCTCCGGCTCGCCGATTGGGGCCGTGCGTGTGTTCGGCGAACCGGATTTCAACACTATCGACGGATGCGACGGCGGGGCGGATAGCAATACTACTCTATGCCAGCCCATCGGAGTCGCGCTGGATGCGCAGGACAATCTCTACATCGCGGATTCAGGCAATGCGCGCGTGCTGGAGTACCCCAAACCAAATTCTTACACCGGTTCGACGCCCGAGCCGGCGGCGGTGGTATTCGGTCAGCGCGGAAGCTTCACCACCAACAGTTGCGTTCTGGCGTCATCGCTAACGGCGCAGGACATGTGCTATCCGACGGCGCTTGCGTTTGATCGCGCCGGCGACCTTTACGTGGCCGATCGCCTGGATTTCCGAGTGCTCGAGTTCAACAATCCGCTGGCCAACCCAAGCACGCCGAACACCACGGCCGATCTGATATTCGGTCAAGGTGCTACCGGTACCAACTTCACCACGGGCACCTGTCTGGTGACGCCAAGCGCGACCCAGTCGTGCGGCGTGGCGGGAATCGCGATCGATTCGGCCAATACCGTTTATGTCAGCGACAGCAAATACAATCGCACGCTGTCGTATCTCGAGCCGTCGCTTCCACCGACCAACGTCACGCCTAACCTGGTGTTGGGACAGGGAGCTGCCGGAACGTCCTTCACCACCAGGACTTGCGCGTTCGGCGATGACGGATTGTGCGAAGTAACCGGCACCGCGGTCGATCAGAATGGCAATCTGTACCTTTCGGATAAGGCCTCAAATCGCGTGCTGAGAATCGATCAGCCTAATGGTCCGGTGCCGACCTTCTCGGCTACACCAACGGCAACGCCGACTAGAACAGCCACACCAACTCCGACTGCGACGCGTACCGCGACGCCTACGGCGACTGCGACGCCGATTCAGGCAAAGCTGGAGGTATCACCGAAGACTCTCAACTTCGGCAATAAGACGGCTGTGGGCAAAGTCAGTAAGGCCAAAGAGGTGACGATAAAGAACGGCAGCTCGAAGAACTCGAAGATAGCCGTATCGATCCAGAATGAGTCCACGGCCGCACCATTTGCGGTCAAGAGCCAATGCGACACGATGCTGAAGCCAGGAAAGAGCTGCAAGGTGTCGGTGACGTTCGCGCCGGCGAATACGACTGCGCAAAGCGGAAAGCTGATGATCAACGACAACGAGCAAGGATCGCCGCAAACCGTCTCGCTCTCGGGGACGGGAGCGACACCAAAGAAAAAGAAGTAGCGCTCGTCAGTCTATCAGCGCTCCACCTGGGATGCTGCGAAGAAGGAATTCGCCGAAACCCCGCTGACGCTCGAATGATCCAGGATGCGGGCAAAGTTGGCGCTTCTGTCGGACCCTCACCTTCGATCCTCTCCCTGGCAGGGAGAGGGGAAGAATGGAGATGGGATTCTTTGATGTGGCGGCTCTGGATGAGGATTAGGAGAGTTAGTAATGCGTGCGACCTAACTGTGGAGTTTCAATAGGTTGTCCTTCCGGGAGGACGCTGGGAAGGTGAAAGGTGCGAAACTCAACACCGACGCAGGAGGTCTCCCCGGATGGACATTCATCAGAATGCGCGCACCACGCCGCATAGTCGAGCCGGACTGGTCAAGCGGATGAATGCTGGAGAATTGCCCAAGACAGTCGCAGCGGGCGTGGGCGTGTGCGACAAGACCGTGCGCAAGTGGGCCAGGCGCTTTGCCCGCGAAGGTCCGGCCGGACTGGCCGACCGCAGCTCGCGTCCTCATCGACTGCGTCGCCCGACCGCACCGGCTTTGGTCGAGCAGGCGATCGCGCTGCGCCGTCAGCGCCTCCTGATGAAGCATATCGCCGCACAACTCGAGCTCAGCATCGCCACCGTCAGCCGCCTGCTCAAACGGGCCGGACTGTCCCGGCTGAGCTCGTTGGATCCGCCGCTGCCGGTCCAGCGCTACGAGTACGCCGCGCCCGGCGACTTGCTCCATCTCGACACCAAGAAGCTCGGCCGCTTCCACCGCGTCGGCTCGCGCATCACCGGCACTCACCAAAAACGCAGCCTCGGTGCCGGCTTCGAAGTCGCCCACGTCTGCATCGACGACCATTCGCGCCTGGCCTACGCCGAAGTCCTGCCCAACGAGAAAAAAGAGACCACTACCGCCTTCCTGTCGCGCGCCCTCGATCACTTCCAGGCCCTTGGCATCGCGGCCACTCGCATCATGACCGACAACGGCTCCGCCTACCGTTCTCACCTAATTGGCGACCTGTGCCGCAGCCGCAGGATGCGGCACATCTTTACCCGTCCCTATACCCCGCGCACCAACGGCAAGGCCGAGCGCTTCATCCAGACCGCTTTGCGCGAATGGGCTTACGCTCGGCCCTACGATCACTCCCAACAACGCGCCGACGCTCTGCTGCCCTGGCTCCATTCCTACAACCATCACCGCCCCCATCGCGGCATCGGCGGCCGCTCTCCTATCTCTCGCCTCCCCGCGGACAACCTGTTGCAAACCGACACCTAACCCCTAACCCCTTCCCGAGCGGGAAGGGGAATAAGAGGTTTCGTCGGAGTGCGGTGTCCTATCCCCCTCACCCCCTTTCCGACGGGGATTAGGTGACTGTTGACTCTCATACTCGATTCCCTAAGAATCATAGGTGGAATGGTCTACCTCGGATTCTCACAGATCAATGGGAAGCGTCGCTTGATACCAGCAATGGCCTACTCTCCATTGCGCACTCCTATGGCGATCCAAAGGAGCGAGTGAGCGCCGTGTTGGTATCTTTCGCTGACGAAGCTGGGATGCATACTAATCAGGATTTTCCCTATGTCGTCATTGCAGGATATTTCGCAACAGAGGAAATTTGGCGTGGCTTCAATGCGGAGTGGTGCGAAGCTTTACGGGGCATGGAACTTGACGAATTTCATATGACGAAGTTCCTAGGTGGAACGGATCGGCCCTATTGTGAGTGGTCTGAAAAAGATAATGAGAGAAACATCCACAGATTGATTTCCATTATCACTCAGCATTCATTGCGCGGGTTTGCAAATCAGGTGTCTCGCGCCGACTACAATAACGTCTTGTCAGAACAGATACGGCATCGGGTACTCAAAGACCCATATTTGGCGCTGTTCGATAGGACAGTGCGCGGTCTACTAGACCGCTTGTATTCTGATCCAAGTGGCAACTTAGAACTCAAACGGGAAAAACTCGCGATGTTTTTCGGTAGGACATCTCTAAGTAAAAAGGCCGAACATAGGTTTGAGGTCATCCAGAAAGACCACCCTCAAGGGCAACATTTGGTCGGAACGCCAATCTTCGTAAAGAGCGCGGACTTTTTGCCAATCCAAGCTGCCGACATGCTGTCCAGCGTTGCTAGCGCTTTTATGCGCGGCAAGTTTCATGGATCGCTGGACTGGGATGCGAGAACGGAGAGTTACTTGCGCCGATTATGCGTTTCTAAACGCATGACATTTCACAAGGTTACAATTCAATCGCTTGAAGCGACCGAACGTCGATATCAACGTGCTAAGCTAGCGCGTTCTGAGCGCCCTAATTTCTGAGGCGTGGATCGTCGTTCTTCTGCGGCGGCAAATGAAATGCGCCATACATCGGATTCTTGGGATTTACTTTGGCATCCGCGACGAACTTCTCGCCCATTTCTTTGCCTAGAATCTCGCCAGCTTTATCGAGAGTTCTGCCGAATGCACGCACGACCCAAACAAGCGCGGACCAACAAGCCAGCGCAGCCAACACACCGATGAAAACGTCTACGATCACTTTTGGGACTGTTTTGCGATTAACTTTTCGAGCAGAGCGATAGCGTACTCGGTTCGTTCTAACAGTTGTTCGCCACTTGCGATTGCTTGCTTGTAAAGGTCGTCGCCTGAAACTGCTTGTATGACTTTGCCTACAGCTGTCAGTTGTGCCTGAATACTGCCGATCAAAGCACTAAACTCTGCTTTCTCGGCATCTGTAAGTTGATTTTGATCGACTTTAATCATTAACTCGGCAGCCTTGAATTGAGCGCGCAATGCTGCACGCCACGTCCGCGCCCAGGTTGGCCGCTCGTCGTCATCGGCCATCCGGTTTCAACAGACGCTCTGATTTCTTCGCTATCTTGACTTTAACCAGTGCGCGCAAGGCGCGATCGAACGCGCCCATGTCCGCGTGCTTTAGTTCTTCGCGCGCTTCTTCGACGGCTTTTTTGGTTTCCGGCTTGGACGGCACGCCGATAGTCTAGCGCCCGTTTCAGCGGTTTGCTAGCAGCGCGAAAGTAGCTCGCCGAACATATCCGGATTCTTGCGATTGTTGTACCGGAAAGTGAATTCGGCGAGGTACAGCGGCAGATAACGCCCGCTGACTTTGTGATAGCTGCCCATGATGCCGCGTTTGAGCAATGACCAGAATGATTCGATTGTCTGCGTGTGGACTTTGCCGCGCACGTATTCGCCCTGACTGTGGGCGATGGCTTCATGCGGATACGGCGCCCATTTGAGATAGCGGTATCCGGAATGCTCATCGGTCGCGAGTAGATCGACTTTGCTATCGACAGTCTTGCGGACGAATTTGGTCAACGTCTCGGTGTCGGCGTTCTCAATGACCTGACAGACGATATTCCCCTTGCGAGCAATCGCGCCGATGACGGGAATCTTGCGAGCCGTGCCGCGTCCAACCTGCTTCTTGCTGCGATGGCGATTGGCGTCTTTGCCGCCGATGTATGTTTCATCAACTTCAACCTCGCCCATCAGCTTTGACCATTCCTGATTGCGCATCGCGGCGCGTAGCCGAGTGCACATGTACCACGTCGTATGGTAGTCGGCAGTGAACGGATCGCCGTACATCGTGCGATGAATCTCAAGCGCACTCCGACCCTTCTTCGCGACCAGCATCAGGTACGCGACTTTGAACCAAATCTTGAGGGGCTTCTTTGTGTTCTCGAAAATCGTGCCGCTGATCACGCTGAAACGGTAGCTCTTGCAGTTCTTGCAGAGCCAATAGAACGGCTTTGACTTGAGCGCATAGACTTTCTCGCTCTTGCCGCACTTCGGGCACGTAACGCCCTTCGGCCAGCGCGCATCGCGCAATGCCTCACGGCAACTCTCTTCTGTCGGAAACCGTTTATCGAAGGCATCGACTGGCAATGTCGTTTCGTTCTTCATACCTTGGATTATATGCGTAAAGAACGTGCGGAGTCAACTGCCACCTAATCCCCTTTCCGACACGGAAAGGGGGGACGGAGGCAGAGGGTGGCGCGGTCCTATCTTTCAACTATTAGCACTGGGTGCAGGGGTCACCCATGCCGAAGGAAGCGTGAAACCTATCGCGGGTTTCACTTTCAATGACGTGATTTATCCTTCCCCGCCCGCCTAATTAGTTCTCGGAGGTGAATTGGTCCTCCTTGGCGGACATCTCTAAGGACATGCCGCGGGTTTCGTCTATTAGTAGGCCGAAGGCTATGGCGGCGGGGATTCCTACTATTGATAATGCGCCTACTACTATCGACATTCCGCCCATTTTGTTGGCCAAGAGTGCTACGGCGGCGTTGGATATGACTGAGCCGATGGCGCCTACCAGCGCGAACCATCCGATCATTGTGCCGCGTAGAGGGGTTGGGAATAGTTCGGTGGCGGCGGCGTTGGCGCCGACGGTGCCGGCGTTGTCGCATACGTTGAACCAGAAGAAGCCGCTGGCCAGCCACCAGAACGGCCATGCGAAATGCGGCGGCGGGCCCCAGAAGTACCATAGGTGTCCGGCGGTGATCGCGATGCCGAACGCTACTATCGTCGGCACGCGGCCGAAGCGCTCGGAGGTCCATGCGCCGAGCGGAAAGCCGAGAAGTCCGAGGCCGCCGGCGACGATAGTCATCGTGCTGGTCGCGGCCGACGACATGCCGACGACCGAGACTGCGTGGTAGTAGCCGAACGCGTTGGCGGCGGTGGTTGAGATGTTGCCGGCGAGTGCGCATAGGATCATCGTGATCGAGCGCTTGCGATAGAGCGGCTGGAAGACGTCGTAAAAGCGGGTGCGGGTGTTGATTCCCGACGCGTCCGACAGTTCCCATCGCTCGCTTTCGGGGAGCAACCGCGCCATCGCCGGCAGTATCGCGATGCCCGCCGCCGAAATCACGAACATCCATCGCCACGACCATCCGAAGGCGTCGAATATAGGCATCAGGAAGACGCAGAGGCCGGCGCCGACCGCGGCGGCGAGGCCGCCGAAGCTCTGGCCGCGTGCGCGGCGCGCGATCGGAAGTTCTTCGGAGAGCATCACGACGCAGCCGGAGCCGGCCGCACCGACCATCGCATACAGCGCGATCTGAAATATCGCGAACCAGAGCAGGCTGGTCGCGATTGCGGCGCCGATGCTGCAGACGGGAATCGCGGCGACGCACCATAGGATCATGCGGCGGCGTCCGTAGCGATCGATCATGCGGGAAAGCGCGAGCGCGCCGAAGGCCGACAGCGAGATCCATGCGAACAGGCGGGCGATGCCGGCGCCGTCGAGATGGAAGCTCTTGCCGATCCACGGCGACGCGACCGAGATGATGGCGGCGGCGAAGCCCTGATAGAAGAGCATCGCGAGCAGCGCTGCGACGGTGGCGCGCTCGCGCGTGGCGGAGTCGGCGGCGAGGTGCTTCCGGAGTTGGGGGCGTTGTCGTTGTCGGCGCGGGGTCGCTCACAAAATAAAACTAAGCGCCAGCGATCAGTTCGAAGACCGGGGTGCGCGACGCGGTGGCGAGAAACGCGTCGGGCGGCGAGCCGGCGGGGACGTCGAAGAAGCGCTGCACCTGGGACTTGAAGCGATCGAGGAAGGCCTTGATGATTTCGGGCTTGTCGGCGTCGGCGAGCTCACGGACCATCAGGGATTCGGACTCTGGAGCCGCGGCGCAAACAGACGTGGCCTGCGGCGCGCGCGTTGCGGGCCCATGCGGTGTCGCCGCGAGCCGCCACCAGCCATCGGCGGCCGTTGAAGTCGAGCACATTGACGGGCGTGGTGAAGGTCTTGCCGGATTTGCGGCCGCGGACTTCGAGCAGGCGCATGTATCCGGGGGCGAATCCGAGCCTGAGCGCGCGGCCCATCAGGCGGTTGAAGAACCGATCGAGGGTGCTTTCCTTCTGAAAGGCGTCGGGCATAGCGGTGAGCATATATAAGGATGCGGCGGGTCGAAACTGGGAGAGGGGAACTGGGGAACGTTATCTAATGTGGAACCCACCGTGGGTTCCACGCCTCCTTGGGCAGGGTTAAACCCTGCACCTTGGTGAGAAAGAAATCGCAAAATGGCGCGGACGCCATTTTGCTCTGAGTTTGCGTTGTCGAGCCGCCGACCCTGAGAGCAAAGTAGCGCGTTGCGCGCAACTTTGTGCTTAGTACTGGGTGCAGGGGTCACCCCCCGCGACGGTGTCGATGCCGCCCGCCGCGCAGGCGATTCTAGCCTTGACAAAATGAACGTTCATTCAGTACATACAGCGTCTATGCCACGGGCCGTTGAAGCTATTCGCGCACAGCCGCAGGACGAGAAGCTCGTCCGGTCGCGGCGGCGGCAGATTTTTCTGGCGGCGTGCCGGGTGCTGGCGCGGAAATCGTTTCATGAGGCGTCGGTGAAGGAGCTGGCGCTCGAAGCGGGGCTGGCGGCGGGATCGATTTATCTTTATCTCGACAGCAAGGACGAAATTATTCCGCTGATCGGCGAGTCGATGGTGGCGGAGCTGGTCGAGATGCTGCCGGCGATTCGCGCGCGCACGGTGGGCGACCCGCGACGCGAGCTGATCGAGGTGATGCGCGCGATTCTCGACGTGATCGATCGTTATCGCGAGGCGTTCAACGTGCTGCATCATGAGGCGCGCTACTTCGAACGCCGGCCGCAGTATCGGACCGCGATGAAGAAGATTGGCAGTGACTACCTGGGCGCGGTGGCTGAGATTCTCGAGCGCGGGCGGCGTACTGGTGTGATTCATTTCGAGGATTCGCGCAGCGCGGTGCATGCGATTCACATGTTGTGCGCGGGCTGGGCGATGGGCGCGAACAATCTCAAGGGGACCGACAAGGAAACCTACTGGCGCGAGATTGCGGCGATCGTCGAGGGACGTTTTTTCGGATCGGCAAATGGAGCGAGCAATCCGACCGCGGCTCGCTGAGGCGACGCGGTTACGAGCGAGGAGTTGCGCATGGCACTTTACGACCGACGGACTCTCGAGGGCGTTTACAGCGTCCGCCAGAGCGTCATCTACATCCAGAATTACCGGTACGCCGAAGAGCGCATGATGCGCATGATGGCGGGATGGATCGCGCTGACGCCGGAGCTGGCGGTGAAGCTCGAGATGGCCAAGCAGGTGTACGATGACGCGCTGCATACGGACGCGCTCGGCAAGCGATTGCCCGAACTGCGCGCGCAGCCGCAGATTTCGAAGCCGCCCAACGAAGCGTTCGTCACGTTCATGAACGCGATCGAGGACAAGGAAGAGTGGGAGGATACGATCGAGCGGCTGGTGGGAATTTATCGGGTGCTGAAGCCGCATCTGATTTCGCATTACAGCTCGCATCTGACGGCGATGAATCCGGTGTACGAGCCCCCTACCCTGCGAATTTTGCAACGGCTGGTCGAAGAGGAAAAGGCGCACGTCGAGCGCGGCAGCGTGCTGCTCGACGAGCTGCTCAACTCGAAGGAAAAGCATCTGCGCGCGGCAAACTGGCAATCGCATCTCGAGGGATTGCTCGGTGCGTCGGGCGGAGTGACGGGCTTTGAAGAGGACGCGCCGGCGCCGCGCCGAAAAGTCGGGCGCAGCTGAGCGCTATGAAGAAGCTGGACGATATCACTGATCTGCGCGACGCGATCGCGACGCATGCGGCGGCGAGCGCGGCGGGCGACAGCGCGGCGGCGGAGGCATTCGTGCTGCCGCAAGCGATCGAGACGCATCGGCGTGCGGCGGCAGAGATCGCGCGAATCGCCAGGCCGGTCGAAGTCGAAACGCTGGCGCTGGCGAAAATTGGGTTTCAGTACATCTCGAAAATCAGATTTACCAACGGCGGCGCGATGCGGCGCGTACTCTACCGGTGGCGCAAAGAGGCTGACGGCAAGTGGGTGATCGTCAGCGTCGAGGACACGACGGGCAAGCGGTCGTCGTGGAGCGACATTCCCGATCTTGCGGCGGCGGTGGCGCAAGCGCGCGCGGGGAACGGCAATGCCTGATTTGGGCGAACGCGGAAACGTGATGGGGCCGCAGCCGATTGCGGCGGTGGTCGAGCCGCCGGCGGCGATGTTCGCGGCGGCGGAGAATCTGCTGAACGCGCTGATGCGAGGCGATCACGCGAGCGTCGAGGCGATGACGCCGGCGCACGTGCGCGACGAGATGCTGCGAATCGCGAAAGAGATTCCCGCAAACAGGTATGATAAGTTTGAGATAATCGGGCGCGCGCGGGTGTCGAAGCATTTTTTTTTGAAGGCGCGGCTGACCGGCGCCGGCGTCGAGCCGTTCAAGTTTCAGTTTCGGCTCGGCGAGACCGACGGCAAGTGGACGGTGCGCGAGGCGTTGAATTTGACCGGCCGCCGCTCGGCGTGGAGCCGATGACCGGGCGGGCGGATCAGAATAGTAGGACTGGGACACTGACAACGAAGGAGCAATCGCGATGGAGAGAATGATTCCGGTCGATAAGCTGGCGCGTCCCGAGGACCATATCCTGCTGCCCGCGAATCGCACGCGCAACGCGCGCAGCGAGCAGGGATTGTCGCCGGGCAACGCGATGCCTTACGAGGACGATTTCCTGAAGTCGCGGATGCACGGGATTTGCGGCGGCGAATTCCAGGCGATGGAAGCGGCCGGGCGCACGCTCTACGATTTTCCCGACGCGCCGTGGGAGTTCCAGCTCGATATGGCGCGGCAGGTGTGGGACGAATCGCGCCACGCCGAGATCTATATGAAGCTGCTGGAGTACGTCGGATCGTACTACGGCGAATTTCCCGAGGGCGAGGTGCTGTGGTCGTGCACGCAGGCGGAGGATCCGGCGGCGCGGGTGGCGGGAATCAATCGCGGACTCGAGGGGCTGGCGTGCGACGTGTTCGAGCAACTGATTCGGATCGCGCAGAAGATGGGCGACGCGATTATCGAACGATCGGTGGATTACGTGCTGGCCGACGAGATCACGCACGTGCGGATGGGATCGCAATGGATGCGCAAGCTGACCGAGGGCGACCCCGCACGGTACAAGCGGGCGCAGGAATTCCAGGACCGGATCGACGAGCTGTTCAACTTCGGACCGGGGCGCAAGCGGATCGAAGACGTCGGGCATATCAAGCAGCGGGTCAACGAAAAGGAAATCGAAATCGACGCCTCGCTGACGATCGCGCGCGAGGCGCGGCTGCTGGCGGGTTTCACTGAAGAAGAAATCGATCGGCTGGTCAAAGGCTTCGGCAAGAGCTCCGCGTATTAAAGCGCGCGACGCATCATTACAGGAAATTTTTTGCGATGGAAAAATGTATTCCGGTTGACCGTCTCGCCCGTCCCGACAATTGGGTAGTTCTGCGCAGCCGGCAAGTGCGCGAGATTCGCGAAGAGCAGGGACTCGAAGGCGGGCGGCCGATGCCGTTCGACGAGGAGACGCTGCGCTCGCGACTGCATGGAATCTACACCGGCGAGCTACAGGCGATGGAGGCGGCGGGCCGCACATTGTTCGATTTTCCCGACGCGCCGTGGGAGTTTCAGCTCGACATGGCGCGGCAGGTATGGGACGAGGCGCGGCACAGCGAGATTTTCCAGCGGCTGGTCGAGTACATGGGCGGGCATCCGGGGGATTATGTCGAGACCGAGATTTTGTGGCGATGCACGCAGGCGATGGATCCGGCGGCGCGAGTCGCGGGGATCAATCGCGGACTCGAAGGGCTGGCGTGCGACGTGTTCGATCAACTGATTCGGATCGCGCAGCGCAACGGCGACGAGGTGATCGAGCGTTCGGTCGATTACGTGCTGGCCGACGAGATCACGCACGTGCGGATGGGATCGAAGTGGATGCGCAAACTGACCGAGGGCGACCCCGAGCGGTTGGCGAAGGCGCAGGCGTTCCAGGACATGGTCGATGAGGTGTTCAACTTCCGCGGCGGACGGCTGGCGCAGGAAGATATCTCGAACGACGACGGGCAGATCGTGTCGATCGCGAAAGAGGCGCGGATGCTGGCGGGATTCACCGAAGAGGAAATCCAGAAGCTTATCAACTCTGCGCGCAAAAGCGCGGCGTACTAGCACTTCCAAAAGGGTGAGTGGTAGCCGCTCGGCGCGAGTCAAGCGGACAAAAAGAGCCCGGCGCTCGCCCGAGGGGGTAAAGAATTACTTATAGTTCTCCCCTTGATTATTCTAATCTGCTAATCTACATATTACGTTCCCATGTTTACTGGATTGCATTTTGCAGCTGCGGTTGAGTAGGAATTACGTCTCACAAGGACCGACGGAGCGCATCAAGTGACGCCCAATCCCGACGGAAACAAATCGCCCACCAGCAGCCGCGCGTTGCGCGATTGGGTCAAGGAAGTCGCCACGCTGACGAAGCCGGACGCGGTCGTGTGGTGCGACGGTTCCGAAGCCGAGAAGAATCGGCTCACCAAACAGGCAGTCGCCGCGGGAATACTCATCGAACTCAACCAGCAGAAGCGGCCCGGCTGCTACCTGCATCGATCGAATCCCAATGATGTCGCGCGCACCGAGCAACTGACTTTCGTCTGCACGCCGAAAAAAGTCGATGCGGGGCCGACCAACAACTGGTCCGAGCCGGCCGCCACATACGCCAAGCTGCACGGATGGCTCGACGGCTCGATGCGCGGGCGCACGATGTACGTGGTGCCGTACGTGATGGGCCCGCTGGGGTCGCCGCTGTCGAAGGTCGGCGTCGAGCTGACTGACAGCATCTACGTCGTGCTGAACATGCGAATCATGACGCGGATGGGCGCGGCGGCGCTCGAGCAACTTGGCGACTCGGCCGACTTCAATCGCGGAATTCATAGCACGCTCGACTTGAATCCCGAGCGGCGCCTGATTTGCCATTTCCCGCAGGACAACACGATCATCTCGGTCGGCAGCGGCTACGGCGGCAATGCTCTGCTCAGCAAGAAATGTTTCGCGCTGAGAATCGCGAGCGCGCTGGGCCGCGACGAAGGCTGGCTGGCCGAGCACATGCTGATCCTCGGCTTGCAGAGCCCCGAGGGCGAGACCACTTATATCGCGGCCGCTTTTCCGAGCGCATGCGGCAAGACCAATCTCGCGATGCTGACGCCGCCGGCGGAATTCAAGGGCTGGAAAGTATTCACGGTCGGCGACGATATTTCGTGGATGCGGGTCGGTCCCGACGGCGGACTGTGGGCGGTGAATCCGGAGAACGGTTACTTCGGCGTCGCGCCCGGCACCAGCACAAAATCGAATCTGAACGCGATGAAGATGGTCGAGCACGACACGATTTTCACCAACGTCGCGATGACTGCGGACGGCGACGTGTGGTGGGAAGGGATGGACGTGCCGGCGCCCGAAGGCCTGCTCGATTGGCAGGGGCGACCGTGGAAGAAGGACTCGAAAGACAAGGCGGCGCATCCGAACAGCCGTTTTACGACGCCGATGCGCAACAATCCGGCGTGGTCGCCGAGCGCCGACGATCCTCGCGGCGTGCCGATTTCGGCGATCATCTTCGGCGGACGCCGCGCGACGACGGTGCCGCTGGTGCTCGAATCGATGGACTGGGCGCACGGCGTTTTCATGGGCGCGACGATGGGATCGGAAACGACGGCGGCGGCTTCAGGAGCGGTCGGCGTGCTGCGGCGCGATCCGATGGCGATGCTGCCGTTCTGCGGCTACAACATGGGCGATTATTTCGCGCATTGGCTCAAGATGCGCGCAGCGATCAAAAAACCGCCGCGCATTTTCATGGTGAACTGGTTCCGCAAAGGCGCCGACGGCAATTTTATCTGGCCCGGCTACGGCGAGAACATGCGCGTGCTGCGATGGATGCTCGATCGAATCCACGGACGCGCCAAGGGCCGCGCGACGCCGGTCGGAATCGTGCCCGATGAAGCGGAACTCGATCTGAAGGGTCTCGATCTGTCGAAGAGCGCCGCGCGCGAGGCGCTCGCGGTGAATCCCGCGGAGTGGAAAGCGGAACTCGAATCCGCCGCCGAGTTCTTCGAAAAGATCGGATCGACGATGCCGAAGGAATTGAAGGAACGCCGGGAAGCGATCCTGAAATCCCTCAGCGGCGAGGGTCCGGCGCAGCGAGTCGCCTCGGCCCGTTAAGATCTAGATCCTTTTGAAAGTCGGGGACGCGCGAGGTCGCGCGACCGGCGCGTGTAAGCAATCAAGGATAGAAAGCATTAGCGGCGCCGGGAGTCGTTAGACTCCGGCGCCGCTAATGCGTCAGCAATTCGTGCGCGCTAGTCGAGGTGCTTGCGGAGGAAGGTTGGGATGTCGAGCTTGTCGTCGCCGTCGAGCAGCGAGTTGGGCTCGAGCTTTTCGCCGTCCGCGAGGCCCGAATCCTCGCCGCGACGCCTGAAGGCGGGGATGTCGAGCGTGCTGTCGTCGACGACCAGGCCCATCCTGCGCACCGGCTTGTTGCCGGGGAACATCCGCACCTGACCCGCCTGCGGCGCGGGGGCCGGCTGCTTGACCTCCATCGGATCGACGGGCCGGGTCGAGGCCGCCGCGATCGGCGTGGTAACCGGCGCGCCCGACGGCGAATAGCGCGACGATGGACTGCGGTCGAGATCGCCGAAGCCGGTCGCAATTACGGTGACGCGAATCTCGTCGGACATCGCGTCGTCGATCACCGCGCCGAAAATGATGTTCGCATCCTCGTGCGCCTCTTCCTGGATGAGGCTCGCCGCCTCGTTGACTTCGTAGAGCGCCATGTCGGAGCCGCCGGTGACGTTGATCAGCAGGCCGCGTGCGCCCTTGATCGAAACGTCCTCGAGCAGCGGACTCGAAATGGCGCGCTGCGCCGCTTCGACCGCGCGATTCTCGCCGGAGGCCGTCGCGGCGCCCATCATCGCCATGCCCATCTCGGCCATGATCGAGCGCACGTCGGCGAAATCGAGATTGATGAGGCCGTGCACGGTGACGAGTTCCGAAATTCCGCGGACCGCCTGCAGCAGGACGTCGTCGGCTTTCTGGAACGATTCCTTGAGCGACGTATTTTTGCTGGCGACGGAGAGCAGGCGCTGATTGGGAATCGTGATCAGCGTATCGACCGCGTTCTTGAGCTCGCGCAGTCCCTCTTCAGCCTGCGCCATGCGGCGGCGTCCCTCGAACTGGAACGGCTTGGTGACGACGCCGACGGTCAGCGCGCCGAGCTCGCGCGCGATGCGCGCAATCACTGGGGCAGAGCCGGTTCCGGTGCCGCCGCCCATTCCGGCGGTGACGAATACCATCTCGGCTTCCGACAGGATTTCGCGAATCCGCTCCTCGTCTTCGAGCGCGGCCTTGCGTCCGATTTCAGGATTGCCGCCGGTGCCGCGTCCGCGCGTAATTTCGTCGCCAATCTGAATGCGCAGCGGCGCGTGATTATTCTGGAGCGCCTGGATGTCGGTATTCACCGCGATGAAATCGACGTTGCGCAGGCCCACGTTGATCATGTGGTTGACCGCATTGCCGCCGCATCCACCAGCACCGATTACCTTGATCCTCGCGCCCGGGTCGGGATTACTCACCAACTCAATCATTACAGATCCTCCTCCACCACCTACCGGCAAAGTTTGTTGCCCAATTAATTTCCTGTTGCGGCGACCTCTCAAAAGAAGTCCCTCACCCAATCGCTAAAGCGCGAGCGCAGCCGTCCGAGCCGGCCCGCTTTTCCAACTCCGTTGCCAATTCCGCCGGCCGCGCTCTGATACAGCAGCAAGCCGGCCGCCGTCGTGAACATCGGCTTCATCAGTTCTTCGGGCAGTCCCTTGAGATTGATCGGAAGACCGCGCCGGACCGGCACGCCGAAGATTCGTTCGGCCAGTTCCTGTGTGCCTTCGAGCAGCGAGGTGCCGCCGACCAGCACGACGCCCGACGCGAGGCCGTCCGACACGCCCGAGCGCAGCAGCTCGCGCTGGACCATCGTGAAAATCTCCTCCATGCGCGGCTCGATGATTTCACCGAGCAGGCGACGGGCGATCACGCGCGGCTCGCGTCCGCCGACACCCGGCACCTGCACCACCTCGTCGCGGCGCACGATCTGGTTGGTGGCGACGCCGAAGGTGAGCTTGAGCCGCTCGGCGTCGGAGATAGGCGTGCGCAATCCGGCGGCGATATCGCTGGTGAGATGATTGCCGCCAATCGGCAGCACCGCGGTATGCATCACCGCGCCGCCGTGAAATACGATGATGTCGGTGGTGCCGCCGCCGATGTCGATCAGCGCGACGCCGAGCTCGCGCTCCTCCGGAAAGAGGGCCGCGTCGGCCGACGCGAGCGGCTGGAAAACCATCTCGGACGGCGTCACGCCGGCGCGCTCGCAGCACTTGGTGAGATTCTGGCCGTAGCTCTGCGCGGCGGTGATGATATGAATGCGCGCTTCGAGGCGGACTCCCGCCATGCCGTAAGGCTCGCGCACACCTTCCTGTTCATCGACGGCGAACTGCTGCGGCAGGATATGCAGCACCTGGCGATCGAGCGGGATCGCGACCGCGCGCGCCGCGTCGATCACGCGATCGACATCGCGCGCGCTGACTTCGCCGCCACGCACCGCGACGATACCGTGACTGTTGAGGCCCTTGATATGCGGGCCGGCGACGCCGACGACGACCGAGCCGACGCGCACGCCCGAAGTTTTCTCGGCCTCCTCGACCGCCGCCTTGATCGCATCGACCGTCGCCTCGATATTGACGACGACGCCCTTGCGCAGCCCGGTGCATGGCGCGATGCCGAAGCCGAGCGTCGCCAACTGCCCGTCGGGCAGCGACTCGCCGACGATCGCGCAAACTTTGCTGGTGCCGACGTCCAGACCGGTGAGCAGATTTCTCATCGCGTCACCGGCTCCCGATCCGGCTGGTAGGAAACTTTTCGAAGCGCGGTTTTATGCTTCGAATGATTGTTCTCGACCGCATGCAGACGAACTACGGCGAATCCTGGCGTGGTCAAATCGAGCGCCGCGATCAAGTTCTCGCGACCCTGCCATTGCTGACGGACCTTAATCGCGCGCTGAAGTTCAGTGGTCGCGCGATCGAGATCGATCACAACTTCAGTGCGCTCGCGCTCGAGGAACAGCGAAGCGGTGCCGTCATCGCCGACGTGCATCTCGGAAATAATTTCGGATAGTTGAGTCTCGGCGCGAACCAGCTCGGAGGCGTAATCGACCATCTGCGACCCGCGCGCGTTGTCGAGCGCGGCACCGCTCAGAACGGGTAAATCGCCCTGCTTGGCCGGCGATACCGGGCCGCGCAGCTCGCCGCCGCTGAACAACTGGTAGAAGCCGTCGTGACGCTCGACGATCGCGATTGCGCCGTCGCGCACGTCGCCGGCGGAAATCGCGGCGGCGCCGGGCTGGTTCGCCGCGTGATGGTAGATTCGGGCGCGCTCCGCCCATTGAAGGAGCACCGCTGAATAGTTCGCGGCAGTGGTGCGCGCGGGCGCAAGCGAATCGACGATTTGATCGCGATAGGTGGTGAGGCTGGCGGAGGCTCTGAGAGCCACTGCGCGGCCGGCCGTGCTGAATCCGGTCATCACGCCGAGCGCGAAAAATGCGCACACCACCAGCCCGCCCATCCGCGTGCTCCACCCCGCCACCGCTTTATTTCCTCCGCGAACCGCCACCCACTACCTCAACCGCAATCCAAATTGCGCGTCACCAGTCGCCGACCAGCCTGACCTCCGGTTCGAGCAATACGCCGCTCTGCTCTTTGACCTTGTTGCGCGCCATGTCGATCAGCGCGCGCACTTCCACGGCCTGAGCGCCGCCAAGATTCACGATAAAATTTGCATGCTGATCCGAAAACGCCGCGCCGCCGAGCCGCGCGCCCTTGAGCCCGGCGCCTTCGAGCAGTTTGCCGGCGAAATTTCCCGGCGGATTTTTGAAGATCGAGCCGGCATTCGGCACGCCGCGCGGCTGACGCGCCGCGCGTTTGGCATTCAGCTCGGCGACGCGCGCCGTCAAGCGTTGTCGATCGCCGCGCGCCAGCTCGAAATCGACGCGTGTGATTATGAAATGCTTCGGCAATTCGGTACGCCGGTATGCGAACTTGACGTCGTCCCGAGTGAGCGCGAGCGCCGCGCCGGTTTCGGTGACCCCGTGGACCAAGGTCACGACCTTCGCGATTTCGCCGCCGAACGCGCCCGCGTTCATCACCAATCCGCCGCCGACCGTGCCCGGGATTCCTTCGCCGAATTCGAGCCCCTCGAGACCCTGTTCGACCACCGACTGCACCAGGGTGCCGAACGCGGCGCCAGCGCCGGCGACGACTTTGGTGTCGTCAATTTTAATTTTTGCGAAGCCGTCGCCGAGCCTGACCACCAGCCCGCGCATGCCGCGATCGCTCACGAGCAGATTGGTGCCCGCGCCGAGGCAGAAGCACGGGATGCCGGTGCGATAGGCGGCGGCTTTCGCATGCATCAGCTCGGTTTCGTCCTCGACGTTTACGAATAGATCCGCGGGTCCGCCGATGCGAAACGAAGTCAGATCCGCCAGCGGCATCGCGGCGCGGACTCGGGCGCCGAATTTGGCGCGCAACTCGCCCTCAAGCGCCTTCATGAACTTTGACCTCGGCGCTGAGCGCGTTCAGAATTTCGCCACCCATCTTATAGATATCGCCGGCCCCCAAAGTCGCGATCACGTCGCCTGAGCGCGAGCCGGCCGCGACGCGCTCGGCGGGATTTTCCTCCGCGCCGAGGTAATGCACTTCGAGATGCCCGCGCGCGCGCAGCGCTTCGTACAGACGCCGCGACGAGACGTCAGCGATCGGCTCCTCGCCGGCGGGATAAACGTCGAACAAGTAGAGCACGTCGGCGTCGTCGAACGCCGAGAGAAAATCGTCGAACAAATCGCGCAGGCGCGTGTAGCGATGCGGCTGAAAGACGGCGACCACGCGGCGCTTGAACGACGCGCGCACCGCGGCCAGCGTCGCGCGCACTTCGGCCGGGTGATGCGCATAGTCGTCGAGCACGATTCGCCCATTGGCTTCGCCTTTGATCTCGAAGCGGCGGCTGATTCCGCCGAACTTGGCGAGCGCCGCCGCCGCGCGATCGAAACTGATGCCAACTTCCATCGCGACCGCGAGCGCCGCCAGCGAATTCAGCGCAACGTGCACGCCGGGCGTCGGTATCGTCACGCGCCCGAGATGTTCGCCCTTACGAATCACTTCAAAGCGGGTCGAGAGGCCGTCGATCACGATTTTCTCGGCGCGCAGATCCGCATCCTGCGCGACGCCGTAGGTCAGCATCGGCTTGCGAATCGAGGCGACGAGTCCGCGCACGTTGACGCTGTCGATGCCGAGCACCGCAACGCCGTAGAACGGCACGCGGTTGATGAAGTCGGCGAACGCCTCGCGAACTTTATCCATGGTGCCGTAATGATCGAGATGCTCGGGATCGATATTCGTGACCACCGCGATCGTCGGGATCAGCAGCAGGAAGGAGGCGTCGCTCTCGTCGGCCTCGGCCACCATGAAGTCGCCGCGACCGAGACGAACGTTGCTGCCGGTATTGCGAATATTTCCGCCGACGGCGACGGTGGGATCGAGATCCGCCTCTTCCATTATCAGCGCGATCAAGCCGGTCGTCGTCGTCTTGCCGTGAGTGCCCGCGACCGCGACGCCGAGCTTCGCCATCCGCAGCAACTCGCCGAGCATCTCGGCGCGCGCGATCACCGGAATTTTCATTTCGCGCGCGCGCGCGACTTCGGGGTTGGAGAATTTTATCGCCGACGAGATTACGACCGCGTCGATGCCGCCGTCGTCCTTCAAGTGCGCCGGGTGATGGCCCTGGCTGATTTCCGCGCCGAGCGACGCCAGCCGCGTGATAGTTGCGGAAGGTTTCAGATCGCATCCGCTGACGCGCATGCCGAGCTTGAGGCAGAGTTCCGCGATTCCGCTCATGCCGGCGCCGCCGATGCCGACGAAGTGCAGGCGCCGCTGGCGCGTCAAAAGACCATTTGCATGCAGTTCGCTCACGCTGCCGCTTGCTCCGCTAGCTCGAAACAAATTCGCGCGATGTGACGAGCCGCGTCGGGATGCGCCTCCTGATGCGCGCGCAAACCCATCTCGTCGAGTCGCGCGGGATTGCGAATCAACGCTTCAAGTTCGCGCGCGAGATTGGGCGCGAGCTGATCGTCGTCGCGAACTATTATGGCTCCGCCGCGCTTTTCAATCACGCGCGCGTTGTGCACCTGTTGCTGATCTTTGTGGAAGGGATACGGCACGAAAATAGCTGCACGCGCGCCAAGAACAATGTCGGTGACCGTCATCGCACCAGAGCGCGCGATAACCAGATCGGCGCGATGCAATGCGTTGGCGACGTCGTCGATAAACGGCACGACGTCAGCCGCGAACCCGATTTCGCGGTATGCACTCCTCACCAACTCCTCATCCGCCTCCCCGGTCTGGTGCACTACATGCAGATTTATAACACTTTTTCCATAGATTTTGAAAGCCCCTACGGCGCCAATGTTCAGGCGATGTGCTCCCGATGAACCGCCTAAAACAAGGATTTGTAATTGCCGGTCCGCTCGGGGCGATCGGTCAGGCCGGTATTGGAACCGGGTCGGGTTGCCCGTCACCACTACTTTAGTAGGATTGAAATAGGTCGCGCTGTCGCTGAAGCCGACGCAGATTTTTCGGGCGAATCGCGACAAGGTCCGATTGACGAGTCCGGGGCGCGTGTTCTGTTCCATCAGAATGAGCGGCGTCCGCGTCAGGATTGCCGCCGCACCCATCGACGCCGACGCGTATCCGCCAGCGCTGACGATGATGCTCGGGCGAAAGCGCCTGACCAGAGAGGTCGCGAGTCCGATCGCGCGGATGAATTCCACTGATGCGCGCGCGCGCTCGATTGCGTTATGTCCGCGAATGCCATGCATCTCGAACAACTCGTATTTGTAACCGCTCTTCGGCAACCACTTCGCCTCGAGGCCCGCGCTGGTGCCGACGAACAGCACGTCGAGGGCAGGACGCTCGCGAATCATTTCCTCGCCGAGCGCGACCGCCGGAAAAAGATGCCCGCCCGTGCCGCCGCCGGCGATTATCACTTTCATCGCACCGCCGGGCGGCGCCCAAGCGCGAGCAGTGCGCCCAACGCCGCCATCGCAATTATGATCGAAGTGCCGCCGTAACTCAGAAATGGCAACGGCAGTCCTTTGGTCGGGACCAACCCGATCACCACCGACATATTGATCAACGCTTGAATCGAGAGGAGCGCGGTCAGTCCGACCGCGAGCAGGCTCGCGAACGGATCGGGCTCGTCGTGCGCGATACGCATCCCGCGGAACAGGATTACCAGGAACAGCGAGATCACGACTGCGGCGCCGATCAAGCCGAACTCCTCGCCAACTACCGCGAACACAAAATCGGTGTGCGCCTCGGGCAGATAGAACATTTTCTGGCGTCCGGCGCCGAGGCCAACGCCCCATTTGCCGCCTTCGCCGAGCGCGATGAACGATTGCACGAGCTGGAATCCGGCGCCGCGCGCGACCGACCACGGATCGAGGAAAGTCGTCATGCGCTTCATGCGGTACGATTTCGCCACCGCCTGGAATGCCAACAGTACCAACGCGCCGCCGCCAGCACCGGCGAGATGCTCCCAGCGCGCGCCGGCCGCCCACAGCATCGCGAACAGGATCAGCGCGATCATCACGGTGCTGCCGAAGTCCGGCTGCTTCAAAATTAAAAGGGTGATCGGTCCGACGATCAGAAAAACCGCGAGCGGTCCATGCTTGAACTCGCGAATCCGATCCTGCCGCTGGCTCAGGAACTTCGCGAGGAAGAACACCAGCGCGAATTTCACCAGCTCCGACGGCTCCGCGATCACGGGGCCGAGTCTGAGCCATCGGCGCGCGCCGCCTTTGATCAAACCGAGACCGGGGACGTAGAGCAGCGCGAGCATCACGATCGACGCGATGAATAGCGGCATCGCGATTCGGCGCAGACCGGCTAGCGAGAATTGCGACAGCAGCATCAGGAATACGAAACCGACCGCGATATGCGCCAGGTGCAGCTTGAAAAAGTGGAAGGCGTCGCCGCGCTTCTCGATGCCGAGAAAGTAGGTGGTGTTCAGCACCATCAGCAATCCGAGCAACAGCAGCACCGCCGCCGGCAGCCACAGCCACGGGTCGGGACGCCGGTAAGTTACCGCGTCAAAGCGCCCGAACCAGCTCTTTAAATACGTTCCCACGTTCCGCATAGTCCTTGAATTGATCGAAGCTCGAACACGCCGGCGACAGCAGCACGGTGTCTCCGGACCGCGCCGCGCGCGCCGCATGTTCGACCGCTTCTTTGAGAGTCGCCACCGTTTCGATTCTTCGTCGCACCGTCGAGCGCCGCCGCCATCTGGTCGCGCGCGGCGCCGTTGAAGATTGCGAGTTTGACTTTTTCTTTGAGCGGCCGCCGCAGCGACGCGTAATCACCGCCCTTGTCGAAGCCGCCCGCGATCAGAATTATCGGCGCCGCGAGCGCGTCGATCGCCTCGACCACCGCGCCGACGTTGGTCCCTTTCGAATCATCGATGTAAGTCACGCCGCCGTGCTGGTGTACGACTTCGATCCGATGCGGCAGGCCGCGAAACGAAGCGAGCGCGCGCTCGATTTGCTCAGCTTTGACGCCGAGCGCGAGCGCCGCCGCCGACGCCGCCATCGCATTGGAAATGTTGTGCCGCCCGCGCAGGCGAAAGTCTTTGAGGCTGATGCGCCCGCGCGTTGCGTTGTCATCGAAATCGAAGACGAGCGCGTTGGCTCGTTCGTCGAACCAGATCGAGGCTCCGGAGTCGCCGCGCGATTGCCCAAACCCGATAATGCGCGAGCGCACGCGCTTCGCGAGCTTCCATACGTTGAGATCATCGCGATTCAGGATTGCGTAGTCCGAAGCGTCCTGATTTTCGAACAGTCGCGCCTTCGCATTGCCGTAGTCGGCGAGATCTTTGTAACGATCGAAGTGATCGTCGCTCAGATTGAGATGCACGCCCGCCTTCGGACGGAATTTCTCGATCCATTCGAGCTGAAAGCTCGATACCTCGACGACTGCGACGTCCCAGTTGTTGTCGACGGCGTCGATCAGCGGCGTGCCGAGGTTGCCGCCGACGAAGGTCCGGCGTCCCGACGCTTTCAGAATCTCACCGAGCAACACGACGACGGTGCTCTTGCCGTTGGTGCCGGTGACCGCGGCGATTGGCGCGTCGAGGAAACGGCTGGCGAGCTCGATTTCTCCGATTACCGGAACTTTTCGCTCGGTAGCCGCCCGCAACAGAATCGAATCGCGCGGAACTCCCGGGCTGGTGACGACGAGATCGATTCCGTCCACCCAGTTCGCGTCTTCAGCGCCGAGTTTCACCGCGCCAGGCGGAAGTTTGCCGCGCTCGATGTCCACTCGGCGATCGGTCATCACGAGTTTCGCGCCGCGCGAAGCGAGGAATCGCGCAGCGGCGAGTCCGCTGACTCCGAGTCCTACGACCATCACGCGTTTGTTCGACAATTCCATCGATTCAACGCAGCTTCAGCGTGCTCAGCGCGACCAGCGCGCATACGATCGACACGATCCAGAATCTGATCACGACCACGGTTTCGGGAATTCCCTTGAGCTCGAAGTGATGATGCAGCGGCGCCATCAGGAAAAACCGCTTGCCGCCTGTCGCCTTGAAATAGTAGCGCTGGATAATCGTTGACGCCGCCTCGGCGACGAACACTCCGCCCGCGAGTACCAGCGCGAGTTCCTGCTTGCACAGCACTGCGACCGTTCCGATCGCGCCGCCGAGCGCGAGCGCGCCGACGTCGCCCATCATCATCGAAGCCGGATACGCGTTGAACCACAGAAAGCCGAGCGACGCGGCGATGATGGACGCGCAGAAAATCGCCACCTCGCCCATATTCGCGATATACGGAATCTGCAGGTAGGTCGCGAACTTGATGTTGCCGGCGACGTAGGTGAAGACCCAGTAGGTCAGCGCGACCGTCATCACCGGCCCAATCGCGAGGCCGTCGAGTCCGTCGGTCAGGTTCACCGCATGCGAGCATCCGACGATCACGAGCATCGCGAACGGGATGTAAAACCACACGTGCAGATTGGGGTGCACGTTTTTCAGAAACGGCACCGTCAGATGCGTGTCGAACCCGAGATACAGAAAGAGCCACGCGGCCGCGATGAACGCGGACGAAAATGACCACACCAGTTTGGCCGGGCCGGAGAGCCCGAGACCTTTGCCGCGTGTGAGTTTAAAGTAGTCGTCGCTGAAGCCTATCGCGCCGAAGGTCAGCGTCACGAAGATCGCGATCCAGACGTAGGGATTCAGAATGTTGGCGAGCAGCAGCGTCGCCGCCAGCATCGACGCGACGATCAACAGTCCGCCCATCGTCGGCGTGCCGGCTTTTTTCTGATGCGCCTGCGGAACGACGTCGCGAATTGTCTGACCGATGTGCAGAGCGCGGAAGCGATCGATCAGAATGGGTCCTAGAGCCAACGACAGCGCGAGCGCCGCCAATCCGGCCAGCACCGATCGCAGCGTCTCGTACCTGAGCGCGTTGAAGCCGGAATAATATTTGTGCAGTGGGTAGAGCAGCAGGTAGAGCATCGCGGCGCTCGCCGAATCTCAACCTTGCTCGCGGCCGAGTTCCGCGGCAAGCTCGCGGACCACGACGCGATCGTCGAATGGGAGAACGCGCCCCGCGACCAATTGGTAATCCTCGTGTCCTTTGCCCGCGATCAAAACCGCGTCGCCCGCCGCCGCGAGCATGAGCGCGAGACGAATCGCGGCGCGCCGATCCGGCTCCACGATATAGCCGCCGCTTTTCGACGTATCGATGCTTCGGGCGCGGCCCGCGGCGATCAATCCCTTCTCGACTTCGGCGATTATCGCCATCGGATCTTCGCTGCGCGGATTGTCGGAGGTCAGCACCGGAATATCCGCGAGCCGCCCGGCAATCTCACCCATGATCGGACGCTTGCCGCGGTCGCGATCGCCGCCGCATCCGAAGACGCAGATGATCCTGCCCGCGCGCAAACGCCGGAGCGCCGTCAGCACCGCCTCGAGCGCGTCGGGCTTGTGCGCGTAATCGACCAGCACCGTGACCCCCGGTTTCGTTTTCGTTGGCACCACTTCGAGCCTGCCGGGGGCCCCTGGGCATCGCCGCACCCCTACCGCCACCGCATCCATATCGATACCCAGGGCCGCCGACAGACCGGACGCGCCGAGGATGTTGAGCAAGTTGATTTCGCCGAGCAGCGGCGATTCGATTTTGACTTTTTTGCCGAGCACCGAAATCGTCGCGCGAATGCCGCGCAGGTCGGCGTCGAAGGTTTCGGGATGCACGTCGAGCGATCGATCTATTCCGAAACTTATTTTCGATCCTTTCACCGAATCGAGCACGCGCCGGCCGAAGGGATCGTCGCCGCGCACGACTGCGACAGTGTTCGCGCGCTTGCTGCGCGGCAGTATCTCGGTGAACAGGCGCAGTTTCGCCGCGAAGTAATCTTCGATGGTCTTGTGATAGTCCAGATGGTCGCGGCCAAGATTGGTAAACATGCAGGCGCGAAAGTTGAGCGCATCGACGCGCCCTTCAGCGATTCCAATCGACGACACTTCCGCCGCGACGTGACGCACGCCCTCGCGCTCCATCTGCGCCAGCGCGGACTCGAAGTCGAGCGACTCGGGTGTGGTCAGTCCGCTGTAGATTTTTTTGCCGCCGATAAAGATTCCGATGGTGCCGATGATTCCGGCGGGCATTCCGGCCGCCTCGAAAATCGACGCCAGAATATAACTGGTCGTGGTCTTGCCGCTGGTGCCGGTGATGCCGATCAAATCGACGCGTTCGCTCGGCGCGCCGAAGAAACGCGAGGCGGCCGCGCCCATCAACAGGCGCGGCCGCTCGCTCACCACCAGGGTCACCGCGGGGCGCGCTGTTCCACCATCCCCTCCACCAACCACCACAGCGCGCGCCCCACGGTTTAATGCATCGTCAATGTTGGCCCGGTTGCGCGTCGCGTCGCGGGCCGTCGAGAAGTACAGATGACCGGGCCGCGTCTGACGCGAGTCGTAACTGAGGCCCGTGATTTCCACGTTCAGGTCGCCGTCGATTCGACGGACGTCGAGTCCTTCGAGCAATTCGCCAAGTTTCACTTTCGCCTGACGGGCGATACACCGCCGCCACTGAAATACGATGCGGGCACGACACTCGCGTCGGCCGCGGTGTCGGCGCCGCTGTCCGCAACAATCGCGGCCAGAGTCAATTTCACTGTCGCATGATTGAGAGGCGCGCCCGCCGCTGGCTCCTGTGCGACGACGTAGCCGCCGCCGTGCACGTCGACGTCGACGCGTGAGACGCGCGCCAGCTCCATCGCGCGCCTGAGACTGAGGCCCGAGAAATTCGGCGTCGCGCGCGTCAGCTTCGAGCCGGTGAGCAGCGGCAGATAGTCGTCAGGATCGGCAGCCGTTCTAGCAGGGGTTTTTCCGCTCGAATCCTTGCCGAAATCGGGCATCGGGATCATGCCGGCCTCGCTCGGCGCCGTGATATTCAAATCGCGGACCGCGCCCTGCGCGATTTCGCTGAAGACCGGCGCCGCGATCAGGCCGCCGAAATGCTCGTGGCCGACGTCGTACAGCGCCACCAGGATGAGGAGCCGCGGATCGTCGGCCGGCAAAAATCCAACGAACGAAGACACGTGCCGATTCTGAAAGTAGGTGCCGTTTTCCGGATTCACCATCTGCGCCGTGCCAGTCTTGCCCGCGACGATAAAGCCGTCAACGCGCGCCTTGGCCGCCGTGCCGCCGTCGGACATCACGACGTTGCGCAGCAGGAGATTCATCTGATGCGCGATGTCGGGCGCGATCGCGCGCCGCAGCACCTGCGGCGTATGCGTGAGAATCGCATGACCCTCCGCGTCGTAGGCCGCTTTGACGACGTACGGCCGCACGATATTCCCGCCGTTCGCGATCGCCGCGTACGCGACCGCGAGCTGGATCGGCGTGACCGCCACGCCTTGCCCGAAGCCGTGATTGGCGAGATCGATTTCCTTCCAGCCCGCGGGCTTGCTCAGCAAACCGCCCGCTTCACCCGGCAAATCGATTCCGGTGCGCGATCCGATTCCAAATGCGCGGAGCCCTTCGTAGTAACGCTGCGAGCCGAGCGTCAACGCGATCTTCGAGGCGCCGATATTCGACGACACTTCGATGATGCCGCCGAGATTCAACCATCCGTGCGGACTGTGATCGTGAATCGTGTGCCGGTCGATCGTGAAGTGACCGTTCTCGCAAAAGAATTGTTTGTCGGTCGTGATCGCGTGATCGGCCAGCGCGATCGAGCCGAGAATTCCCTTCATCGTCGAGCCGGGCTCGAACGCGTCCTCGACCGCCGGGTTGTGCAGGCGGTCGTGAAGATTGGCGCCGTCGGCGCTGACGTTCGCCATCGCCATCACTTCGCCGGTGAACGGATCGAGCACGATCACGCTGCCGCGTTTCGCGCCGCTGGACTTCACTTCCGCCGCAAGTTCGGTTTCGGCGAGCGATTGGATCGACGAATCGATGGTCAACTCGAGTTGCGCGCCCGGCTCCGGCGCCTTGAGCGCGAGCGGGCTGTCGAAAATCGGATGCCCCTGCGCGTCATGATCGAAGCTCAACTCGACCGCTTCGCCGCGCACAATCCGGTCGTACTGCAATTCCAATCCAGAGAGCCCCTGGCCGTCCATCCCCGCCAACCCCACCACCGACGCGGCCAGGTTGCTCTCCGGGTAAAACCGTTTGTATTCGCTGATCGTGCCGATGCCGTCGATGCCGAGCGCTTCCGCCGCCTGCCCCTTGTCCGGCGAAATCCGGCGCTCGAGCCAGACGAACGGCGCCGCCTTGTTGAGTTTCGATTCGAGCGAAATAGGCATCATCATCAGAATCGCCGCGAGCTTGGAGCGCTCCGCCGGCGTGCTCGACTCGACCACTTTCTTTGGCCGCGCGTAAACCGAGCGCGTCTCGGCCGACAGCGCCAGCGGCTCGCCGTTGCGATCGACGATCGGTCCGCGCACCGCGGCGAGTTGGGTCTCTCCGGTATGCTCGTCGTGCGCGAGCGAGTTCAACTTGGGCCCGTAGAGCGCCACCAGGAACACCAGCCGAATCACCGCCAGGCCGAACAATGCCACCAGCGTGAAGGTCAACGCGCCGATGCGAGCGCGGCGCTGCTTGAACGACGTATTCATGGGAGCATCACCACCTGCCCGCGGCCGGGCGGCGCGAGATGATACTGCGGCGCGAGCGCGCGCAACCTCTCGTGCGAGCTGAGTTGTGCGGCGGTCAGGCGCAGTTCGCGATTTTCGTCCTGCAGTTTCGCGATTTCGTCGTGCAGCGCGGACAGCCGGTAGCCTTCCTGCGTCATTTGCAGCCGGATCATCAGAGTCGCGAAGCCGACAATCGCGATCAGCACGCCGAGCACCGTCGGCACCGCCTTCGACGGCCGTCGCGTCGGTTTCACGCGCGCGCTCATCGGGCGCTCCGTTCGATGCATCGAAGTTTGGCGCTGCGCGCGCGCGGATTGCGCGAGGTCTCCGCCGCCGCCGGCTTGATCACCTTGCGCGAAATCGCGGTGTAGTCTTCCGTATGCGCCAGATCGCGAAAGCGCTCCTTGACCGGACGGTCTTCGAGCGAATGATAAGAGATGATGAGCATGCGGCCGCCCGGATTGAGCAACGCGGGACCGTCGCGCAGGAGCGCGGCGAGGCTTTCCATTTCGTGATTCACCGCGATGCGCAGCGCCTGGAAGGTGCGCGTGGCCGGATGTGCGCCGCCGCGCCGATGGGCTCCCAGAGCCCTTTCCACGATCGCACGCAACTCGCCGGTGGTTTCGATCGGACCGCGCCGGCGCGCCTCGACGATCATCCGCGCAATCCGCCGCGACCCGCGCTCCTCGCCGTAGGTATAGATGATGCGCGCGAGTTCCTCGGCGCTCTCTTCATTGACGATGTCGCGCGCGCGGAGCGTCTGCCGAGCGTCCATCCGCATGTCGAGCGGGCCGTCGAACCGAAACGAAAACCCGCGCTGAGGATCGTCGAGCGCGTAGCTGCTCATGCCGAGGTCGGCGAGAATCGCGTCGGCGCCGTCGAAGTGATGCTGCCGCATTACGGCCGCGATCTCGCCGAAATCCACACGTTCGAGCACGACGCGATCGCCGAACTCCACCAGCCGGTCGCGCGCGACGGCCAGCGCCGCCGCGTCGCGATCCAGCCCGAGCATCCGCGCCTCGGTGGCGCGTAGCATCGCCTCCGCATGCCCACCCGTCCCAACAGTCACGTCGACGAACGCGAGCGGACCGTGCGCGGACAGCAGCCCGCGCACCTCCTCCACCATCACCGGCACATGCCTCCGGTCCGCCGCGTCGTCTTCGTATCTCACTGCCAAATTCATTCGGTCACAGACCCAGCTTCGTAAAAAATTCCGGATCGCTTATTTTCTCCTCGGCGGCCTTCAAAACCTTCTCGAGGATCTTCTTGTCCCAAAGTTGAAAGTGATCCTGCATCGCCGAAAACGTCACCTCGCGATCGAGGCGCGCGAATTCGCGCAAGTTGGTCGGGATGAGAATGCGTCCCTGCCGATCGACAGGCACCTCGTGCGCGCCGCCGATGAAAAATGTCTCGAACGCCTGCACGCGCGGATCGAATCTCGGCTTGGTGCGCAGATTCGCGTTGAGCGTGTCCCACTGACTCGGCGGATACAGCGCCAGGCATCGCTCTCCGTCGTAGGGGAAATTCGTGATATAGAGACGATCATGATTTTCGCGCTGCAAAATTTCGCGAAATCGGGCCGGGATACTTACCCGACCTTTTTCATCGATCGAATGGTCAAACCGACCACTAAACACGGTGTTCCCTCCCCAGCGCTCCACAACATCCCACTCTGCCCCACTACAGTCAAGCAAATCGATGTCGTGGGACGTAATAAAGTGACTATTTGCGCGAATAGTCAGTGACGAAGAAAAAGCGAAATTAGTAAATCGACTGACTATTCGGCGCAATGCTCATCTTGTCTAGTCATTCGAACACTACGGCGCCGCGCGCATTCACTGATAAACTTGACAGCGACCGTAGTCATTGGCGAAACTCGCGCCGATTCGATCGTCGCTCCACTACAACCGGAAAAACGAATGCTTCAGCTCACATCGGGGCAGAGAGAGGATAGATGAAGACGCAAAATTCCTGGCTGCGAAGCGCCGCAGTCGTTGCCGCGGGCCTGGTGATGGCGATGCTCATTGTCAGCCCGGCCGCCTATTCGAAGGGGAGAAAAAAGAAGGCCGAGGTGACGCCCACCGAAACGTTGACGCCGACGCCAGCGCCGACGCCTGAAGTTCACGTGTGGAATTTCGATCAAGACAAGGCGGGCGAAGTGCCGGCCGGATGGAAAGCGATCGAAGGCGAATGGCAGGTGATCGCTGACCCCAGCGCTCCGAGCAAACCGAATACGCTCGGCTTGCCGGCCGGGCGCCTGATCAAGTCGCTGACGAACGCGCTCGAGTATTACCCAATGGCTATTGAGACGGATCCGACTGAGTATGCCGATTTTACTCTCGAAGCTCAGTTCAAATCCGCCGGCGGCCGCTTCGATTGTTCCGGCGGACTGATCTTCCGCTACGTCGATGAGAAAAACTTCTACCTGCTTTCCGCCGGATGCCCCAGCGATTACTTCGCGCTCTCGCGCATGACCGACGGGCAATTGGTCGGCCTCAAGCAGAGTGTCGTGCCGACTGACAAGGACACGTGGTACCGGCTCAAGGTAACGGCGCAGGGTGGACACTTCATGTGCTTCGACGACGACAAGATGATCTTCGATTTCGACGACAGCAAGATTGCCAAGGGCAAAATCGGAGTGTGGGCGCGCGACGATTCGCAAGCGCAGTTCGACGACATAAAGATCACCGTCATGGGCGAAGGCGAGAGCGCACCGGCCCCGGCGCCGGCTGCATCGTCGTCGCCGTAGTATCGACCAAGCTGCCGGGCGCCCGCGACGTGTTGCATGCGAGCGCCTGGCACCTTAGTCTGGACGTAGATGGAAACGACACAGGAAAAAGCGCGGGTTGAGGTTAACATTGAGCCGTTGAGCGGCCTTCCTCTTATCCGGGAAGTTGCCGGCGGAGTCGGACGCACACTGGGGCTGACTCTGTTGTGGGGCCTCGAGATCGTGCGCGATTCCTACTTCCGTCAGCTCGATCGTCTCAATATCCGGCCGCGCCACAAGCGCGCGAGCGCGTTTCCTCCGGGCGAGCCGAAGAAGCAGCGCACGACTCCCGCGTCCTAGATTCCCCCCTTCCTAACTGCCGTCGTCTTCGAGCACTTGCGCGAGATATCGCGCGAGCTTTTCGTCGAGCACACGGACCAGCGCGTCGGTCTGGGCAGCCTGTGTGATTTTCAGAAATCCTTCGAGCCGATGCTCCTTGTCGTGATTGCGAATCAGCCGGGCGATCATGCTTTGCGACAACGCCGCGAGCTTGATCTCGAGCGCGCGGCGAATCCCGTCCATCGCATCTTCGAGTTCCGCCTGCGGCGACGACGCGCCAAGCTGAAACCCGCAACTTGAACATCGCGGTATCGCTTCGGGCGCGATCGCGTCGCCCAGTTCGCATCGCACGACGCGCGCGCTCGCATCCGCGACCAGCGCGCCGAGGTGCGCGCCTTCGGGCCGCCCCAACGCGGCGATTGCGTTGAGCCGCGCGAGCGCGTCGAAGTAGCGCCGCGCGTCAGCCGCCACCAGCTCCAGCCGCTCCATCTTCTCGCGCCATCGCGCATGCGCGCTCAGGTAGCATTGCACATAAGTCCATTTGAATTTTTGAAAGCGCGCCTCGAGCGCATCGAGATTGCGCGGCGGACCGGTCAGGATGCGCGGGCCAAGCTCGACTTGCAGCAGTTCGCACTCGGTCTCCATCGAAGTGATCGCCGACTGCTGCCATGAATTTTCCCTGGCGCCGGTTTCGTCCGGCGCAGCGCGCAAACCGGTCGCCGCCAGGTACTCGCGCATCGTTCGCATCCGCGGGATGGATTCGGCGGTGGCGGCAATGACTTCGTAGGCGCTTGCGATTTTGGCTGCCGCTGCGAGGTAAGACCGATCGGCGGCCGCTTCGAGCATCGCCGCCGCGCCTCCTTCCGCCAGCGCGATATATTGCGCGATTGCCGCGCCGTCCGCCGCCGGCATTTCCAGCTTCGCCTCTCTGAGCGCCGAGGTCAGCACCCCGCGCGTGCGCACCGCGCCTTCGACCGCAAGCGCCATCGAGCTGTCGAGCCGGTTCAGGCGCGCGTCGAGACCAGCTCGGTCGCGCGCAATCGTCAGCCGTGGATCGAATCCGCGCGCCAGCATCAACGCCGCGTTGAACGCCGCCAGCTCCGGCGCGCCGGCGGCCGCCGGGTCGAAGCGGGCCGCGTCAGTCTCGAGCCGGATCACGCCGCCGGTTGAAACCTCCAGGCGGCGCAACAAGTCGCGGACGGCCGGCGCCGGGTGCGCATTTTCACTCGCGCTGCGAACGACTATCGGCAGCAGCGACTTGAGTTCTTCGATCGGCAGCGCCGCGGTCGCACCGCATACATTCTCGACCATCAGCGAATCGACGATTTCGCGCGCGAGGTCCTTTTCGTAGGGGTCGAGACCGGCGATCGAGTCGCGCGCAATCTTCCACGCGGCGCGTCCGGCTTCGGGCAATAGATGCGCGAGCAGTTTTGAGATCTCCGCGTTGATCGTCAGGTCGGGCGGATAGAGCAGGCACGCGCGCATTTCGCCATCGCCGGAGGACGACGCCAAAACTTCGCGGGCCAGTCGCGACAAGGACACGATCGCGGCGCGATCCGCGCGCGCGCCATCCGGACTTGGACGGTTGGCGATGGTGCGAAGCGCCTTGAGCGCAGTCGGATGGAACGGGAAGATCGCGTCGGGCGCCAGTCCCGCGGTATCGATTCCCGCGTAGGCGCGGGTTGCATCGAGTTCGGCGTCTTCGAGCAGCCGCCGCGCGCGCCGGACCGCGATGGTGGTTTCCTCGTTGGGGTCATGCGGCGCGACCAGTAGCGGACGGGTCGCATCCGGCGCCATCGCGCGGCTGGCCGCAATCACGGTGAACTTGACCTGGCGGAAACCCGCGGCGACCTGTGCCAGCATCGCAAAAAAATCCGCGGAAGCCTCGCAGTCCGACGTGGCAAAATCGATCGCGACCGTAACCGCTCTGATCCCCGTGCGCGACGCGGTTTCCAGCGCAACATTCAACGCCGCCGCCCCGCGCATCTGGCGGAATAGATCGCCCGAGCGACGGTCGCCGCCGATTTGCTCCGCCAGCACGCTCAGCAGAAACATCTCGACTTCGGCGCCGGTGATCCGCCCGGCCAGCTCGAGCCCGCACACCAGCCGCCGCGCATTTTGTGCGTCGAGCGCGCCGGCTCGCCGCTGCAGCGCGATTACGTAGTCAAGGAAGTGAGTCTTGCCGCAACCGGCAGGCCCGCGAATCCAGAACACTCCCCCATGCGGTTCCGCGAGATGCTGATTGAGGACTTCCCACGAGCGTTCAGCCGCGCGGGTGAAGACGTAGCTGGCGACGGTTGAGACGCGCGGCGACGTTTGCAGCTCGAGTCGCTCAACGGCGGGCGGCTCGATCTCGAACCATCGCCGCGCGCGACGCACTTCCACGTTCGCCCGGTCCATCGGCAGAGACTATCGCAGCAGACAGCATCATAATGTTACGCTATCGCAACAAAATGTGGATTTTCTGTCACTCCGGGAACCGACCGGCCTTCTTATTAATCGACGCGGATCAGCTTGTGCTTGATTGCGTAGCGCACCATCGCGGCGGTCGATCGCAGATCGAGCTTTTGCTTGAGGTTGTCGCGATGCGCCTGCGCGGTCTTGACGCTGATGCCGAGCCGTTGCGCGACTTCCTTGGTCGTCGCGCCCTCGCCGATAAGCTTGAGCACTTCGCGCTCGCGGCGCGTGGGACCGGCCGTGCGTGACGCTTTCGACGGCCCGCCATTTCGCAGCCGCGCCAGCACGATCGGCGCGATGGTGGGGCTCAGGTAACGCCGACCCGAATGAACGGCGCGCACCGCGCTCAGCAATTCGGCCGCCGCGTCGGTCTTGACGACGTAGCCTGCCGCGCCGGCGTCGCCGAGCGCCTCGAGCACGTACTCCTCGTCGTCGTACTGACTTAGCATGAGCACTTTGCAGGCCGGCGCATCTTTGGCGATTCGACGCGCGGCGGCCAGCCCGCCGATTCCCGGCATCCCGATGTCCATCACCACCACTTGCGGTTTCAGTCGCGCGGCGGTCGCGACGGCCTGCTCACCGTCGGACGCCTCCGCGATCACTTCGCACTCGGTCGCGAGCACCATCCTGAGCGCCTCGCGCAAGATGCGATGGTCGTCGGCGAGCAAGACGCGAATCCGCCCGTGATCTTCCATTACGCGGACTCCGGGATTTCGGCGACGAGTGTCGTTCGGCCTGCGCGCGATTCCACCGTCAAACCGCCGCCCATCAGCGCAAGCCGCTCGCGCACGCCGGTCAAGCCACTGCCTTCGCTCTGGCGCTTGCCGATACCGCGGCCGTCGTCGGTAACCGAGACGCGCACAATGCCGGCGCTGGTTCCGATCGTGACCTGGACGGACTTCGCGTGCGCATGGCGAATCACGTTGGAGATCACCTCGCGCACGATCTGGAAGCATAGTTGTTGCGCCGGGCGGGAGATTTCTACCGCCACGCCCTGCTGAGTCAGATGGAGAAAGCTCGCTTTCACTTTCGCGCTGGTCAGGCGCGCGAGCTCGTGATCGATCGCATCGTCGAGCGACGCGTTGCCAAGAGTGGCCGGCCGAAGTTCGCGGGTCTTGCGGCGCAACGACTCTTCGACCTGCGTGAAGATCGAGCGCGCCGCTTCGGGCGGACCGTCGAGCGCGATTTTCGCGGCCGCCAGCAGTTGCGCCTGATCGTCGTGCAGGTCGCGCGCGATCCGCGCGCGTTCCTCGTCGATCGCGGCAAACATTCTGAGCGCAAGCTGGCGCACCAACCGGCTCCGCCGCACCGCATCGCGTTCCAGCATCCAGTTGCTTGCGAATGGGGCCAGCCGTTCGACGATCGCCTCGGCTTTCGCCGCTGACGCGCGTGGGTCGCGTGAGGCGAGCGCGATCGCGCCGGCCTCGAACGGAATACACACGTACGGGCCGTCGAACATTTTGTCCTCGGAATATTTTCCAGCGCGATCGAGAGAATCTTTTTCGCGATCGCGCCAGCGGGCAATGACAACATGGCGACGGAAACTTTCGGCCAGGGCGCTGTTCTCACCCAAATCGAATTGTTTGCGGCCGGACGACGACGCGGCCACGATGAACGAGCCGCTGTCGGCGACCGCAACCAGCCACTGGTCGAAGCCGGCGCCGCCGGCGACGAGCTGGCCAAAGCGGCCGAACCGATCGAGCGGCTGCGCGCGCCGCGCGACGGCGACCGCCTCATCGAGGTAGTCCATCGCCGCCCGCTCTTGCACCAGATCGTGCCTGGCGCCGACGGCCTGCCGCCCGTTCTCAGCGCCGTGCGTGCGCCAGAACTCGAGCGACGCGCGCGCGGAGTCCAACGCGATTTCGCCAAAAACGGCGCGCGCCATGAGTCCAAGCGAGGCGTCAAGTTCGCCGCGGCTGCGATCCGCCCGCGCCACTATCGCGATTCGCACCGCGCTCGCGCCGTCGCTGAAGGCCGACGCCGCCAGTTGATGCGCGTCGCCGATCTTTTCGGAGCGCGCGATTGCGTCGAGCTCATCTTCTTTGAGCGCGACCCCTTCGATCGATTCGATTGGACCTGGCGCGCCACGCGTCCGCTTCCGCCCGCGCGCCGCATCCGCGTCGCCGAGGCGATTCGCGAGCGCCCCGAGCAGCGCGTTGAGCGCCGCGTCCCATCGCGAATCTCCTCGCGGGGCGTACGCCACTTCGTTGACAGCCGCCGCGCCAGATTGCAACGCGATCGCGCATCGCTCGGCCGCAAGCGTCGCGGCGCCAAGCTCGACGATAGTGGCGATGCGGTCGGCGGAAGTTGATCGGTGAGTATCAGATCGCGACGTATCAATCGGCGGCGGAGCGCGATGCTGCAGAATGTGTTTCAACGGATTCCCCCACCTTGAAGATGACAGAGGAGAGCGGTTGTTCTAAGTGAGCGAGGCGAGATGCGGCATCGGTTCCAGTTACGCGAAGAACCCAATTGTACGAAGGAAACCCGTTCTGGCTGTTCGCATCAAGAACGCGAGCCGAGGGTTGCTAATGCCCGGAATCCGAGGGCTTCGACAGTTCGTCGCCGAGCGCTTTCATCTCGGCGCCGAAGGCAGTCCAGTCGCCGGCGCGGATCGCGTCCATCGCGCGATTGTAGTGTTGCGCCGCGCTCTGCATATCGGCTTTGCCGGCGGCGACGTTCCCGCCCTGCGCGATCGACTGCGGCGCCGACTCGTTCGCGATCGCCTTGGCGATCGTCGGCGCTTGCGGGGCCGCATTCTGGAACAACGCCGCCATCGTCAGGTCGAGCGTATCGCCCATCACCACCCGATCGCTGTAGGACGCGACCACCCGCTGCAACTCCGGCAACTGGCCGTTCTCGGCACGGATGAACAGCGGCTCGACGTAGAGCAGCGAGTCCTGGATCGGAATCACGAGCAGGTTGCCGAGCAGGACCTTCGAGCCCTCCTGGTTCCACAGCGAGAGTTGCCGCGAAATTTCGGGGTTCTGATTGATGCGCGCCTGGATCTGATAGGGTCCGTAAAAAAGTTTGTCCTTGGAAAATGAATACTCGAAAAGATGACCGTAGTCGGCGCCGTCGCAGCGCGCCGCCATCCACGAGATCATGTTGTCGCGGCCCGACGGCGTCATCGGCAGCATCAGCATGTATTCCGCCTGCGACTGGCCCGGCAACCGCATGATCACGTAGTAGGGCTGCATCGGAACCGTTTGCCCGGCATAGCTTTCGCGCGGAAATCCCCAGAGGTCCTCGCGGTTATAGAAAACCTGCGGATCGGTCATGTGATAGGTGCGATAAGTGTCGGCCTGGATCAGAAAAAAATCTTCGGGATAGCGGATGTGCGCGCGCAAATCCGGCGGCATCGCCGACATCGGCTTGAACATCGCCGGGAACACGCGCTCCCAGGTCTTGATTATCGGGTCGTCGGCATCCGACACGTAAAAGTCGGTAGCGCCGGAGTATGCGTCCACCACCACCTTGACCGAATTGCGGATGTAGTTGATGCCGTCGGCGTTGCGCTGCGAGTAGGGGTAGTGATCGCTGGTGGTGTAGCAGTCAACGATCCATACCATGTGGCCGTTGAGAATCACCGAGTAAGGGTCGCGGTCGATATTCAGGAACGGCGCGATGTACGCGATGCGGTCCTTGATGTTGCGCCGGATCATGATCTTGCTCTTGGCAACGATATTCTCGGTAACGAGCAAGTTGATGTCGCGAAAGAAGATGCTGAACAGGAGGCGGCGGAAGAATCCCGCCACCGGCACGCCGCCCGAACCCGCGTAATACGAAAAGACGTTGTCGGCGCCCTTGGGATAGTCGAACTCCGGCGTCGCCGAGTCGACCACCGCGTAATTGTCGCGCGCCTCGCCAAAATAAAGCGCGGGCTGGTCAACCTTGAGGCCCACATCCGACACCGCCGGGATATTCTTTATATAGAAGACCGGCAGGCCCTCGGTGTCCTTCTTGTTGACGGGGCTCATCGCGAGCCCCGCGCCGTGGGTGAACTTGAGATGCTGATTGACCCAGGTCTGCGCGGTATCCGGCAGTTGGTCGACATTCATCTCGCGCGGCGACAGCATCACCTCGGTGTACTTGCCCTCGATCCAGTAGCGATCGATATCGACGTCGCGAAAGTCGTAGTAGGTGCGGATTTCCTGCAACTGGCGGTAGGTGTCTATCAGCGGGCGCGGGTCCCACAGCCGGATGTTCTTGACCGTCGCCTCGTCCTGCTCGAGCGCCGCGGGAGTCAACTTGCCCTGCCCCGCGAACGGCTTCACGTCAACCGTGTCGAGCTTGTAGGCATGCCGCGTCGCCGCGATATTGCGCTCGAGGTACGGCTTCTCGACCCGCAGCTCGTCGGGCTTGACCCACAGGCGCTCTATAACCGGCTGGATAAAATTCATGATGAGCGCGGGACCGAATACGATTACGAACGCGGCGACCGGAATCCTGAGACCGCCCTCGCGCGCGTTGTAGATGCACATCACGGCCGCGACTAGCGACAGCGCCACCAGCAGCCACAGCCCCGGCTGCCACAGAATTCGATCGACGTAGCGCAGTCCGAACACGACGCCGTCGGTATGCAGCAGCAGGTCGAAGCGGCCGAGCCAGTAGCTCATCGCGCGCTGGACGAAGAACAATCCGAGCAGCACCGACAGATGGCCGGCCGCGCCCGGCGACACGCGCGGCGGCGTCTCCTTGAAGTCGAGTGCGCCGCGCGCCCAGTAAACCGCGATCGCCATTCCGGCCGACAGCACTATCAGCATCAGGAACAGGTCGCGCATTTCCTCGAGCAGCGGCACCGTGAAGATGTAGAAGCCGATGTCGTTGCCGAAGGCCTGCTCGACGATTCCGAACGGCACGCCGTAGAGTCCCTTGAGGTAAGTGTCCCAGCTCGCCGCCTCGCCCTGGGCCGCGAACAGCGCGAGCAAGGCCGCGCCGGCGGCGACGATCACGCGCCACGGCACGCGCTCGCCGAGCGCGCGAATCAGCTCGGGCAGATTGACCTCGACCATCTCGTCGGGGCGGCGCACGACGCGCAGCCGTTCACGGTCGCGGCTGCCGCCAATCGCGACCAGCCCGCTGACGAAGATCGCGCTGAACGCGACCAGCCACACGACCAGGAAGATCGCGATTTCCGCGCCGACGGTCGTGTTGAAAACGCCGGCGAATCCGAGCGTTCCGTACCACAGGTAATCGACCAGCAACTGGTCAAGAAAGCTCAGCGCCAGCAGCGCGACGATTACGACCGCCGCGACGACGATCAGGATATTGCGGGGCCGCATCAGCGTGCTTTGCTATTCGCCCCGGCCAATTTGGCTGACGTGCTCGCGCACGACGTCAGGCGGGCAGAGCCAGATGAACACTTTGAGCGAGAGATAGGCGATGACGAGCCAGTCGAGCTCGCCGACTAACGGGATCATGTCGAGCTCGAGCGCCGGCGGCGTCACCATCAGCAGCACTCCCATCCAGGGCACCAGCTTGGCGAGCATCGGCACGCGCTCGTCCTTCATCAACCGATAGAACACGCGCACGAATTGCGGCAGGTACATCACGAGCCGGCTGAGTTGCATCGGCCCGAGAAATTGCATGCGAAGTATCTTCGAGAACATCACCTTGCCCTTTCAGCATCATACTCTATCACAACGCGCCGCCGAAGATGTCCTGCGGCGGGAACGTTTTTGTTACAATTAACGGATCGATGGAGGGCGAAGCGGAGTGAAGAGGCATATGGCGCTGGGCGATTTTTTGGTCGCGTACCTGCGCAAGATTGGCGTGTCGCATGTCTTTGGCATCCCCGGCGACCTCGCGCTCAAGCTGTTTTTCGCGCTGGGCCGCAAGCACGGGATGAAAATCATCACGCTGTCGCACGAGCCGGGCGTCGGTTTCGCGGCCGACGGTTACGCGCGCGCGACCGGCAAAATCGGCGTCATCTGCGTCACCTACGGCGCCGGCGGCCATAACATGGTCAATCCGGTCGCCGGTTCTTTTTCGGAGCGCGTGCCGATTTTGATCTTTTCAGGCGGTCCCGGCGAGGAGGAGCGCAAGCTCGGCACCCTGATTCATCACCAGGCGCGCGAGATCGAATCGCAGCGCCGCATTTACGACGAAGTGACGTGCGCGTCCGCCGTGCTGACCGATCCACGCACCGCCGCCGACGAGTTGCATCGCGTCGTCAAACACATCTGGGCCGAGCAGCGGCCCGGCTACGTCGAGATTCATCGCGACATGGTCGATCGGCAAATCGAAGTCCCCGAGGACCTGATCGAATGGAACGGCGAGTTGCACTTCCAGGAGTCCGACGCGCGCAAGGTCGAGGAAGCCGCGCACGAGACCGCCGCGATGTTCAACGAGGCGCGCAAGCCGGTGCTGATCGCCGGTATCGAGATTCACCGCTTCAAAGCGTCGCGCGATCTCGTCGAGCTGGCCGAAAAGATGGGCGCGCCGGTGTTCACCACCGTGCTCGGCAAGGGCGCGTTTCCGATGGACCATCCGCTGTACATGGGCGTGCACGTCGGCCCGATCAGCCCGCCGTCGATAGTCGCGCGGATGGACGCGGCCGACTTCGTGCTCAACCTCGGCTGTCTGAAGACCGACATGAATTTCGGCAACCGGCCGCCGCACGTGATTCAAGGCCGCACGGTGTGGGCCGTCGATCGCAAGGTCGAGGTGAAATATCACACCTACACCGACGTTGGGGTGCGCGATTTCGCGCGCGCGCTGCTGCGCGAGAAGCTGCGGCACCATCATGAGAAGGTGACCTACGCCGACAATCTGCGCGAGATTGCGGCGCGCGACGGCAAGCCGGTCAAGGTCGCGCAGATTTTGTCCACCGTTAACGAATTCCTGGCCGACAAGCGCGACTACCTGGTCGTCGCCGAATCGGGCGACATGCTGTTCGGCGGCCTGGATATTCGCGTGCCGCACAACAACGCGTATTTCGCGCAGGGATTTTACGCCTCGATGGGATTCGCCGTACCGGCCGCGCTCGGCGCGCAGATCGGCAGCGGTCTGCGGCCGCTGGTGATGTGCGGTGACGGCGGCTTTCAGATGACGGGGCCCGAAATTTCGCAGGCGCCGGCCAAGGGCGTCAATCCGATCGTGGTGCTGATCAACAACGGCGGATGGGGCATCTTCCGGCCGATTGCCGAGCGCCGCGAGCTGCTCGAAATCCCACCGTGGCCGTATGCGCAACTGGCGCGCGATTGGGGCGGCGAGGGCTTCGAGGCGACCACCGTCGATCAGTTGCGCGACGCTCTCCGCGCGGCGCACGACTGCAAATCGTTCGCGATTATCGACGTGCGCGTCGAGCGCGACGACCTGTCGCCGGTGACGGTGAAGTACATCAAGGCCGCGGCCAAGCGGTCGCAGGCGCCGGCCGAGCATCCGGCCCGCGGGAATTCGCGCGCATGAGCGATCCATTAAAGCCTGACGCACTCGAGAACTACCGGCGCGCGTATCGCGACTTCCGCTGGGAGACGCCGGAGCATTTCAACTTCGCCGAGGTTATCGACAAGTTCGCCGAGGATCCGCACCGCGTCGCGATACTCTGGGAAGATGGCGAGGGGCGCCGCGCGCGGCTGACCTTCGCGGATATCGCGGCGCAGTCCAAGCGTATCGCCAACGTCCTTGCCGGTCATGGAATCAGGCGCGGCGACGCGGTCCTGCTGGTACTGCCGCGAATCACGCTGTGGCAAGCCGCTTATATCGGTGCGCTGAGGCTCGGCGCGATCGTAATCCCGTGCACCTCGATGCTGCGCGAGAAGGATTTGATCTATCGCGCTAATCATTCGGGCGCGCGCGCGATCGTCGCATGCGTCGAGAACGCCTCGATGGTCGCCGACCTGCGCAAGCAATGCCCGGGCCTCGAGCACTACCTGATTGCGGGCGCCGCGCGCACCGGATGGATCAGCTTGCAGGAATACATGGGGCACTCGTCGCCGGTGTTCAAGCCGGTGAATACGAAGTCGTCGGAGCCGGCGATTTGCTACTACACTTCCGGCACCACGCGCGAGCCGAAGGCGGTGCTGCATAGCCACGGCTATACCTACAGCCACAAATTCACGGGACTGAACTGGCTCGACCTCAAGCCGGGCGACATCCACTGGACCAGCTCGGACACCGGATGGGCCAAGGCCGCGTACGGCGTGCTGTTCGGGCCGTGGATGAACGGGGTGACGACGTTCATGTACAACGGCCGCTTCGACGCGATCAAGGAACTCGAGCTGCTCGGCCGTTACGGCATTACTACGTTCTGCGCGCCGCCGACCGAGTATCGGATGATAATCAAACAGGACCTCGCCGGTTTCGAATTCCCGAAACTGCGGCATTGCACCGGCGCGGGCGAGCCGCTGAATCCCGAAGTGATCGAAGTCTGGCGCGAAAAGTTCGGGCTGACGATTCACGACGGCTACGGCCAGACCGAAACGACGATCCTCGCGGCGAACATGCCCGGGATGCCGGTGAAGCCGGGCTCGATGGGACTGCCATTTCCCGGCCACGACGTCCGCGTGATCAACAACGACCTGGCCGAGACCGCGGTTGGCGAGATCGGCGAAATCGCGGTGCGCGTGAGTCCCGAGCGGCCGCCGTCGCTGTTTTTGGAATATTGGAAAAACGCCGAAGAGACCGCCGGCGTGTTCAAAGGCGATTGGTACCTGACCGGCGACCAGGCCACGCGCGACGCCGACGGCTACTTGTGGTTCGTAGGGCGCGCCGACGACGTGATAATTTCCGCGGGCTACAGAATCGGCCCGTTCGAAGTCGAGAGCGCGCTGCTCGAACATCCGGCGGTAATGGAATCCGCGGTAGTCGCGAGCCCCGACGCCGATCGCGGCTCGATCGTCAAGGCGTTCGTGAAGCTGCGCCTCGGCGTCGAACGCAGCAGCCGGCTTGTCAGCGAACTGCAGGAACACTGCAAGCGCATCACGGCACCGTACAAGTATCCGCGCGAGATAGAGTTCATCGACGAGCTGCCGAAAACCGTCAGCGGCAAAATCCGCCGCGTCGAGCTGCGCAAGCAGGAAGAATCGCGCAAGGGCAAATCGGTTTGAGTTGAGGTCAGTGCTCAATGAAGGGGGAACGTCGCATGACAGATCGCACGATGCGATCGCAGGAACGATGGTCAAATCTCGTCGCTGAGAATTCAGCGGCGGCGATCAGCTTCACGCGCAACCTCAGCGTACTCGTCGCGCTGCTCATCTTGGCCCTGCCGGCGACGTCGCGCGCGAAAACCGCGCCGCGTCCGTTGTCGTCATACAACTGGTCGGTGAATGCGTCGCCTAACCTGGCGACCAAGCCGCCGCCAAAAGCCGCGGTTCGCAGATTGATGGAGCAGCTGGAACCGGATTACGGTGAAGCGAATGACGAGACTCGAATCTGTTCGTTCCGATTCGTCGACCTGGGCCACGACGGCAACCTGACGCTGCTGGTCTCGCGCTACGATGGAGGCCGGGGCGGATGCGGGGACGTTTATGTCGTCGATCGCACGGCTGGTGGTTTCCAACAGCACGACTTGTCGACCACCGTTTATGGCAACGACAACGTTAGTGACGTGCTCGGTGACATCGACGGCAAGACCTACCTTACTCTCCCTAACTACCGGGTTGGGAATGAGTGTAGCGCGGGCTATACGAGGATTTACGCCTGGGACGGGAGCAACTACTCCAACCAGAGCGACCAGCCGCGTTTTAAGCCGTACTATGAGCAAGAAATTGAAATGCTGAAGAAAAGAGTCCCTGATGATAATCCTGAGTGCAACAACAGAAGCATCGCGATGATTCAGCGGGATCTTCTCGGTGCGCCGCCGAATACCGGTCTCGACGACGCGATCAAATTGGTGAAAAGCAGCGACCCACTCCGGCGCGTATTCGCCGCGAAGCTGCTTGCCGATATCGGTACGGCGGAAACGAAACCCTACCTGCACGCGCTCATCAGCGACCCCAATCAAGAGGTGGCGGATGCTGCGAGGCGAGCGTATGCCTTTGGCCACTTCGAGCAGAAACCGCCGCCGCAAAAAGACTTCCTCCCGCAGATCGTCGGCGACCAAGTGCAAACATATAATGCGCCGGTGGTGGGACCTTGGCGGTTAATCCTTCCGCCGCCCTTTAACGGCGCCGCAGTGGATTTAAAGGCGGACTACAGCAAATGGTGGGATAGGTTTGGTTTCGATTCGCAGGAACAATGCGAGTATGGGGCAAAGATCTTAAGCAAGGATTATGGTCAGACGGAGCCGTACCGTGATGGCAAGTGTGTCCCCGCTTCCACCCTGGAAAAATCGACGACGCGTAGCTGAGTCTGCAGAGCCGCGCGAACAGGCAGAGTCATGCAAAGCAAATCGGTTTGAAAGGCGCAGGGGCGACGCGCTAAAGCTTGGAGATTGGAGAAATCAAAATGGCAAAGACTTTTGGAGCGGAATCAACGGCTGACGAAGTTCTCAAGGGCGTAAATCTTTCGGGCAAGCGCGTGCTCGTCACCGGCGTCTCGGCCGGACTCGGCGTCGAGACTGCGCGATCGATAGTCGCGCACGGCGGCACCGTCGTCGGCACGGCGCGCGATCTGGCGAAAGCGCGGCGCGCACTCGCCGAAGCGGGCAATCCCGCGGTAGAACTGGTCGAAATGGATCTCGCGTCTCTCGCGAGCGTGCGCAAGGCCGCGGACGAGTTGTTGAAGCGCGGCAAGCCCTTCGACGTGATCATCGCCAACGCGGGCGTGATGGCGTGTCCGCAGGGTAAGACGGCGGACGGCTTCGAAACGCAATTCGGCACCAATCACCTGGGGCATTTCGTGTTTGTCAATCGTCTGGTGCCGCTGTTGAAGTCAGGCGCGCGCGTCGTCACGCTGTCGTCGGCGGGTCACCAGATTAGCGATGTCGATATCGAGGATCCGAATTTCGAGCGCACGCCTTATCAGGCGTTTACCGCGTACGGCCGCTCGAAGACCGCGAATATTTTGTATGCGGTCGCGCTCGACAGCCGCCTCAAGGGACGCGGCGTGCGCGCAACTTCGATCCATCCCGGCGGAATCCAGACCGAGCTCGGGCGCCATATGACGCCGGAACTCGTCGAGCAGATGATGGCGCGGATTAACAAAGCTGCAAAGCCAGGTTCGGCGCCGGGGTTCCGCTTCAAAAGCGTGCCGCAAGGCTCGGCGACTTCGGTGTGGAGCGGCTTCGTCGGGTCGGCTGATGCGGTTGGCGGACACTATTGCGAAGACTGTCACGTATGCGAAGTGAACGACGACACAACTTCGCGCGTCGGCGTGCGCTCGTATGCTCTCAACCTCGCCCACGCCAACGACCTGTGGCGCAAGAGTGAAGAGATGGTCAACGAGCGCTTCCCGTTGTAGAAATTGGGTGACAGGGGTCACCCCTGCCGGAGAGAATCGAGATGGCTGAATCGACGGAGAAGCCGATTGGGATGGTCGCGAAGCCGACGCGGCCGCAGGAATTCTACGATAGCGTCAAGCGGAAGTTTGCCGAGGAGCGCGACCTCCGGCTGAGCTACCGTCCTGAGGGCACCGCGCAGTACACGTCGGACCTTTCAGGCGGGCTGGCGCAATACGAGGTCGATCCGCACGGCGGCGAGGTCACGCCGCGCGAACCAATCAACGACACCGTCGAGGTCTTGTTTATCGGCGGAGGCTTCTCGGCGCTGCTGACCTCCGCGCGATTGCGCGAGCGCGGCGTCGAGAGCATTCGGATCGTCGAGCGCGGCGCCGATGTCGGCGGCACCTGGTACTGGAATCGGTATCCCGGCGTCGCATGCGACGTCGTCGCGTACGATTATTTGCCGCTGCTCGACGAGATGGACTACGTGCCCAAGGATCACTACGCCAAGGGTCCCGAGATTTTCGCGCACTGCCAGGCGATCGCGAGAAAGTACAACCTCTACGAGCTTGCAACCTTCCAAACCACCGTTACCTCGACTGAATGGGATCCTGTCGAGCAGATGTGGAACCTCACGACCGATCGCGGCGATCGGATGAAGGCGCGTTTCGTCATCTGCGCCAACGGCACTCTCTCCAAGCCGAAGCTGGCGAAGATCAACGGCCTCGAAACGTTCAAAGGTCACTCCTTTCACACTTCGCGATGGGACTACGCCTACACCAAGCGCGATCTCTCGGGACTCGACGGCAAAGTCGTCGGCATCATCGGCACCGGCGCGACCGCCGTGCAGGCGATTCCGGGCCTGGGCGCGGCGGCCAAAGAGCTATACGTCTTTCAGCGCACGCCTTCATCGATAGATGTGCGCGACGATTGGCCGACCGATCCCAACTGGGCACGCCGACTGAAGCCCGGATGGCAGGCCAAGCGCCGCGAGCGCGCGAAGATGCAGCCGTTCATGACGCGGGAGCAAACGGCGAAGTATGCCGCGATGTCGCCCGAGGAGAAAGTTCGCCGGCAGGAGAATGCGAACATCGAGGCGATGATGCGGATTCATCAGCGCATCGATTCGATCGTCAAGGACCGGACCACCGCCGACGCGCTCAAGCCGTGGTACATGCTGCTATGCAAGCGCCCCTGCTTTCACAACGACTACCTGCCGACCTTCAACCGCCCAAACGTGCATCTGGTCGATACGCACGGCAAGGGCATCACCGAGATCACCGAAAAAGGCCCGGTGTTCGAGGGGATGCAGTACGAGCTCGACGTGCTCATCTACGCGACCGGCTTCGAAGTGCAGAAGACCGGCATCTACAATCAGATCAAGGGCGAGAACGGGCTCGAGCTGAACGATAAGTATCGCGACGGTATCCGCACGCTGCTCGGAATCCATTCACAGGGCTACCCGAATCTTTTCATCATGGGCGGCTACCAGGCGTCGTTCCAATTCAACCTCACCGACATGCTCCAAGCGCAGGGCGATCACATCGCCGCGTGCATCGAGTACGCGCGCCGCCATGGGTTCCAGTCGATCGATATCACCCCAAAGGCCGAGGAATGGTGGGTGAGTGAAGTGATCAGGCATCGCGGCAAGACCAACCGCAACCAGGAATGCACGCCCGGCTACTACAACTTCGAAGGCGAGTTCCAGCGCCGGCAGGACGGCAACTACAACGGCGGCTTCTTCCAATACTGCAACCACATGACCGAAGTGCAGGCGCGAATGGAGGATCACTTCTCGTTCGTGAAGAAGTAGCTCCCCTGAATACGCGTGCCGCTCGATCCTAACCTCTCCTTGTCCGAGGAGAGGTCGGCGCGAGTCGGAGACGAGCGACGGGTGAGGTACGACGGCGGCCGTCGCAGAAAAGCTTGTTTGCCCTTTGCACCAAGTCAAAGAGTGGTGCCGCTGTCTGGCGGCGGACTTGGTGTCTAACGACTGTGGTTAGACGAGTTGGCGTGAGTGCTCTGCCTTGCGCTGCACCTCACCCGGCGACACCGCTGCGCGGCTTTCACCGACCTCTCCTCGGACAAGGAGAGGTTAGGATAATGCGCGTCACGCCAACTGCGGGAACAGCGCGAGCGCGTTGCCGCGGCCGATGGCGCGGAAGTCGTCCGCTGACAACAGCTTGCTGCTCAACAACTCCGCCAGATGCGCCGACACTATCGCCTCGGGCGTGTGGACGTAGTCGCTGCCGTATAGGATGTGCGAGCGCTCGGTCATCTCGAGCAGCGGCCCTATCGCGTTCGAGCCGGGCGAGCCCGCGAGATCGTAATACATCTTGCGCAGGTACTCTTCCGCGGGGACTGGAGTGCCGCCGGCTGCACCCCGGCCAAACATCCCGATTCGCCGCGCCAGGAACGGCAGCGTGCCGCCCGCGTGCGGCACGATAAAACGAACCTTCGGGCATCGCGCCGTCGTACCGCTGAAGATCAGGTTGACCACCGCCCGCGTGCTGTCGAAGGTGAACTCGATCATCGGACGCGGATATCCAAGCGCGCTCTGTTGCCAGCATATCGGCGACGTCGGATGGATGAAGACGACGGCGCCGCGGCGGTTGAGTTCATCGAAGACCGGATCGAGCCGCTTGTCGCCCAGATACACGCCGTTGAAGTTGGTGAGCATAACGATGCCGTCGAGCTTGAGCGTGTCGAGCGCGTACGGAATCTCCCGCAGCGCGCCGTCAACGTCCGGCAGCGGCAGACTGGCGAAGCCGCCGAAGCGACCGCGATGCTCCGCAATCGTGCGCGCGGCAAACTCGTTGACCGATCGCGCCAGCAGACGCGCCTTCGCGTCGTTGCCGAAATGCACTCCCGGCGAAGATACCGAGAGCATCCCAGTCGCGATGTTCATCCGGTCCATCATCGCGAGCGTGGTCTCAGCGCTCCAATTCGGCGCTGCAAACCCGTCCGGCCAGCCCCCGACCGCATCGATCATCTGCTCGCGATAGTCGGGGCTCAGATAGTGGAAATGGACGTCGATTTTATTTTTGAACTCATCTGTCATGGCGGCGGCCTCCGGTAGCGTTGCGACTATTTATAATCCCACCGCCGCCTTGATTTCGAACGCTCAGCTCGATGCCGATGGCCGCTGATAGCGCGGACGCAGCACCTCCATAACGCTGGCCGGCGCGCGGCCCGCGTTGCCGTCGAAGGGCGGCTGCGGATCGTACTCGATGCCGACCTGGATCGCGTGCGCAATCGTGTCGCCTGCGACGCGACGCACGAGATGGAGCGCCATATCGATGCCGGCGGAGACTCCGGCCGCGGTGATGATCTTGCCGTCCTCGACGACGCGCTGGCTTCGCGGCACGGCGCCGAACTCGCGCAACTTCTCGAGCCGCGCCCAATGCGTCGTCGCGGGCCGGCCGTTCAGCAGTCCTGCCGCTCCGAGCACCAACGAGCCCGTGCAGACCGACGTCGTCCATTGCGTGGTTTTATCGATTTGGCGCACCCACTCGAGCATCCGCGGTTTCTCGCGGACCTGCGCCTCGCCGCGGCCGCCCGGCACAACCAGAATGTCGGCGCTGCTCACGTCGGCGATCGAATAGTCGGCGACGAGGCCGAGCGATTTCGGGTCGGCGCGCTTGATACCCGCGGTCTCGCCGACGAACGTCACCTCGGCGCCGGGGATTCGGCACAGGACTTCGAACGGCCCGATCGCATCCAATGTCGTGAGGTCGTCGAAAATCAGGAAGGCAATTCGCATGGCGTTCTCCTTTTTCGTCAGGCACTTAGTTTTTGATGAAAGCGGCTGCGATACGCGCTCGGCGGCACGTGCAGCGTGCGGATAAACGCGCGGCGCATCGACTCGCGCGTGCCGAAGCCGCACTCCGACGCAATCGAATCGACACCGTCGGCGGATTCCTCGAGCCGGCGCCGCGCCGCTTCGACGCGCAAGTTTTCGACGAATTCTCCCGGTGTCATTCCAACTTCGCGCACGAACACGCGGGCGAAATTGCGCGGGCTCATCGCGGCGCGCCGCGCTATCGCTTCAACTGACAGGTCGGCGCCAGGATGGTCCGCAATCCATCGCTGCAAATCGCGGATCGGCTCGCGGTCCGCCTGCTGCGTCCTGAGCTGAACGGAAAACTGCGACTGCCCGCCCGGTCGGCGCAGGAACATGACCAGCTCGCGCGCCACCGCGAGCGCAACGTCGCGGCCGTGGTCGTCCTCGAGCAGCGCCAGCGCCAAATCGATGCCCGCAGTGACGCCGGCCGAGGTAAAGATTTTGCCCGCGCGCACGAAAATCGGATCGGTCTCGACCGACACCGCCGGATACTGCGCCGCCAGCCGCGCGCATTGCCGCCAATGAGTCGTCGCCGACAGTCCGTCGAGAAGACCAGCCTCCGCGAGCAGGAATGCGCCCGTGCATACCGAGCAGAGGCGGCGCGTGCGACGGAGGCTGCCGCGGAGCCACTCGATTAGCGCGCGATCGCGGAGCGCGGCAGCGGTGCCGACACCGCCGGCGACGAGGATCGTGTCGAGCGGCCCGCGCACGTTCGCAATCGCGCGATCCGCAATCAGCCGAAGGCCCGATGAAGTCGCAAACGGACCGGCCTTCGACGCCACGATTTCGACGCTGTAAGCCGGAACGCGCCAGCCGCGTTCGTCGATCATCCATCGGGCGGCGCGCCCGAACACCTCGAGCGGGCCGGTGATGTCGATAATCTGCGCGTCGGGAAACGCGAGCATTACGACTCGGCGCGTACGAGCGCGCGGCGATGTAGCGATCTTCATAGGCGTGAGTATCGCTTTCGGCGGTACTGGCAGCAATAGACTTACTGCCACACTTACTGCCAAACCCGGCTACACGGCGGACATCTTGCTAAGGATGAGGCGATTGGGGCGCGTGCGTCGGGGTCGGAGACGCAGTCGGCGCGATCGAGCGCATCGGCAATTCGTCGCGAAATTCCGGCTCCAGCATCAGCAACCCGACCGCGCGTGACAGCGCCACCGACAGGGATTCGGCGGGCTCCGTCTCGAGCGGAAAGAAAACCTCGGTGCCGACGGGAAGCGGCGGCTCATTTTCGATGCCGCTGATCTCGCCCGAGTAAATCACGGCGCCGTCGCGATTCCTGAGATCGTACTTGACGCGCACCAACGCATGCATCGTGAAGTATTGGCCGTGAATCGTCTGATTCGCGCCGAACCGCTTGTGCACCTCGAACTGTTCGAGCTCGGACGCGAGGATGAAGTCCGCGCCCTCCGGCGGTTTGCCGTCGGCCGGATTCGCGTCGAGCGCCACCGGCACCAAACCAGCGTCTGCCAGCCCTTTGATCAACGCGTCGTTGAAGGTGCGGGCCGGGTCGGCAACCACCAGCGGAGTCTGGACAGTGCCGTCCGGGGCATAGATCGAACCGACCTCGTAGTCACCGCTGAAATTTCCGGTAGTCGGAGGCACCGCAATTTTCGCGGGGCGAAAAATATTCTGTGCGCCGGGAACGAAGTTCGGCAGGTAGTGAAGGTCGATATGAGTGCGCGGCTCGCATCCGGTCAGCGCGAGCACCAGCGCCACGAGAGCGATGCAGCCGCGAACGCGACTACGGTTGAGGCCGCGGCAGCGCAGGACGGCGCTCCCTCCACCAGAAGATCAGGATCGCTACCAGCACCACAAATCCTGCCACGCCCAACCATCGCGATATCTGATGCGCCATCGCCAATGCCGGATACAACTCGTCCCCCACCAGGTAGCCGACGGTCACGACCAGCGAGCACCACACCATCGCGCCGAGCACGTTCCATCCGAGGAACTGCAAGAACGGCATCCCGCACGCACCCGCCATCGGGCCCGCCATGAAGCGCACGCCGGTGATGAAGCGCGCCATGAAGACCGCTTTGCTGCCATGCGTCTGAAAAAAAAGCTGGAGCCGGTCGTAGCGCGTGCGCATGAAGGGAAACGTGGTTGCGAGCCGTTCCAGAATGCGCTGTCCGCCGGTGCGTCCAATGAGGTAGCCGCAGCAGTCGCCAACGACCGCGCTGAGAATTACGACGACGTACACGAGTCGCAGATCGAGCAGCGCTTGCGCCGCCAGGAATCCGGCCGCGAGCATCACGGTTTCCTCGGGCACCGGAACGCCGAGATTGCCGACGAACACGGCGACGAAGATGCCGAGATAGCCCCACGTCGCGAGGATGTCCGCGATGTGCGCGGGGTCGCTTAGCGCATGCATTGAAAATCCATTTCTGGCGTCGTCGGCGCCGCTCCACCAAGCCCAGAGTCTGCCAGCGTAGGAGGCCTTTGGCTAGTCAGGTGTTAAAATTACGCGTCGGAACCAAGATACGTATTCACGATCCTAGCGCGACGATTGCAGGTTTTTTGAACACGAAGAATTTGTAGCCGAAGAAGTTGGTGAACAGCGTCAATCCGGCGCCGGAGATCGCGCCGATGTTCGCCCACAGCGTGGCGCTGAATCCTCGCGGCGCGCCGATCACGTTCACAATCACGTCGGCGCCCGCCACGTTGACGCCCACCGCGATCAACGTCACCACCATGAACGCGACGAACTCGCGGCGCGCGTCCGCGGCGCTCGACGTGTTGAAGGTCCAGTACTTATTCCACAGGTAGCTGTTGAGCACGCCGAGCGTCACCGAGACTGATTTGAAGGCGAGAAACGCGCCGCCCGCAGACAAGCCGGTTATCAGCATCAATAAGTTCAGGATGCCGAAATCGACGCCGGAGTTGAGAACGCCGACCACCGCAAACTTTGAAAATTCAAATAGCGAGGGAACCCGATTCGCAATCAGGCTCGCTACCAACAGTCCGATCGCAAACAGCACGCCGACAATCACGGGCATCGCGAGCAGCGGGACCCGTGAGCATGGGCCCAAGCCCGAGGTTGATTACGACCGGGATCGCCAGCGCGCCCGTCAGAAATCCGACGATCAGCGCGAGCACAATGTCGCGCGCCAATGCGCCGTTGCCGTCCGATCCGCTGGTCACCCTTGATGCCATCCGTAGTGATTTCCGATACAGAGTACGTATAACATCGGCACGAGGCCATGACCTGCCGATGAAAGCTCATGAATCGCACGGCGCTGCTTCGGTGACCGCCAACGATCGCGAACCACTTGCGCCCGACCTCGCGCGAAGCCGGCCGCGTCTCGCAATCGTGGTGCCCTGCTTCAACGAAGAACTGGTGATAAGCGAGACTGTCGGGCGTCTGCTCGAGGTCTTGCGCGACTTGCGCGAGCAGGGGCAGATAGCGTCGGAGAGCTTTCTCTTTTTTATCGACGACGGAAGCATCGACCAGACCTGGAACCTCCTGCGCGACCTCAACAAGTCCAATCCCGAAGTCAAAGGTCTGAAGCTCGCGCGAAATTTCGGGCATCAGAACGCCGTGCTGGCCGGCCTGCTGACCGTCAGGCATCGCGCCGACTGCGTCATCTCAATGGACGCCGACTTGCAACACGACCCGCAGGCTATCTACAGCTTCCTGGACAAGTACCGTCAGGGCGCGGACATTGTGTACGGCGTCAGGCGCGATGCCGGCAACGTGCCGCTGTCGAAAAAAATCGGCTCATCGATGTTTTACTGGCTGATGACCTCGATGGGCGCCAAGGTCGTCAAGGATCATCCGGACTACCGGCTTATCTCGGCGAAAGTTCTGGATACGCTGGCCGACTACAAGGAGGTTAACGTCTTCCTGCGCGGCATCTTCGCCAATATGGGGTTCAGGTCGGAGGTGGTCTATTTCGACGTCCACGATCGCGCCGCCGGCACCACCCACTATTCATGGCGGAAAATGATCGGCCTGGCGCTCGACGGAGTTACCTCGTTCTCGGTCGTACCGCTGCGCATCATCGCGATCGGCGGCGTGCTGATCACGCTCGGCGCATTGGCCGTCGCCGTGTTCATCGTCTTCAGCGCACTGCGCGGTGACGTCGTTCCCGGCTGGGCATCGACCGTCCTTCCTATCTATGTGCTGGGCGGCATTCAGATCATGACCATAGGTCTGGTCGCGGAATATATCGGCAAGATCTACTCGGAAGTGAAACAGCGGCCGCGCTTCATCAGCGACCAGGAGCTGTCGTGACTTCGCTATAAGTCTCAGCGTGGCGACTGATAACTCATTGGCGAAGGCAACCGGACCGATCAGTAAGACCGGAATCGTCCTATGGTCTTCGACGCCTCCTGAAATCTACTTCACGCGCAAAGAGACCAGGCAGCTCGCGCTCCTGTCGCTCGCGTTCGCATTCGTCTTCCTGTACCCGATTTTATGCGACAGCGCGGTTACCGGACCGGGACTGGGCGCCTGGATACTCAGGCCTCAGCTGAGCCACTTCACCGGGATTCCCAGCGACGGCGCGGACCGCGATATGTTCACCCAACTGCGCTGGGTGCCCTACTACACGCTAGCCCACTTTCACCAATTGCCATTCTGGAACCCATACAAGTGCGGCGGGATGCCTATGCTAGGCAACCCGGAGTCGGCAGTCGTCACGCCGTTTCTCCTGCTCTACCTGGTATTCGGCTTGATACCCGGGATGCTGCTCGAGATTTACTTGCACGTCGCGATCATGTTCGCCGGTTGTTACCTATTCGGCCGGGAACTAGGACTGGTCCCGCGCGCCGCGCTGGTCCTGGCCGCCATGTTCCCCTCCAGCTCGTGGCTCTCGCTGCACATAGCCGTAGGTCACCTGAATTTTCTGTCGATAGCCTACATTCCGTGGATTCTCGCGCTACTACTGATATCGTGTCGTTTGCGTCGATGGCATCTCGCGATACTTGGCGGACTGCTCTGCGGGCTCACGTTGACCGAAGGCAATTATGGATTCGTGTTTGCCGCGATGCTCGTTGCAATTGTCGCCGTATGGTACGCGATGGTTGAGCTTAGCATCCGCCCTCTGCTGGTTGCGTCTGTCATAGGAATTTTCGCGATCGCGTTCAGCCTGCCAAAGCTCGTTCCTACAGCGGAATTGTTGAAGATAAATCCACGTGACTGGGGCATATCCTATCTGACCTGGCACGGGATTCTTATCTCACTTTTTTCACGAGACCAGGACCTCGGCCACCCGTTGGTCGCATCATTCTTTTTCTCTGAGTATGCCTGCTATCTAAGCCCTCCATTTGTATTGCTCTCGCTGGTCGGAACATTCGGCTACATGCGCAAATCATTTCCATGGGTGCTCGGCGCGATCTTCTTTTTCTTCTTGTTTCGTGGCGACATCGGCCCCGATTCTCCAACGATGTTGTTGCGGCAACTGCCGCTTGGCGGCAACATCGGCTTATGCGGACGCTGGGTGATTCCGCTGTTCTTCTGTCTCAGCGTGCTAGCCGCACTCGGTGCGGAAGTGCTATGCGAGCGGCCACGAGAATGGGGCCGGCGCCTGGCCGGAATACTGCTCGTGCTGGGCGTTGCCGATTCATGGGTGGTATGTGCGCCGAACTACCGCTATCTCTTTCAACCCGCGATGCCGAGCCCTGAGGCATTTGTCACGTTTCGGCAGTACTGGAGCGCATTCCCGGTGCCGTTGACCTCGATTGCCATGGCTGGAATGGGTTCCACCAATTGCGGAGGCGTCGGCTATACGGTGCCGCGCGGCGCGGTGCTCGGATACAACGAACAAGGATATCGCGGCGACTACTATCTGCTCGACGCCGGTAATGTGACTGAGACCTTATGGACGCCTAACCGACTGAGCTACGAAGTAAGCGCTAACGAACCAACCTCGCTAGTCATCAACCAGACGATGTATCCTGGATGGCATTTGGCGCACGGCGATGGGTTGGTCTATCCGGAAAATGGACTAATCGCGGTCCGCGTTCCATCCGGTCGCCAGAACATTGAATTGGTATATACTCCGCATCACATCATCGCGGCATCGGTGATCGCCCTGTTCGCGGTGACGATGCTGATAGTTGTTTGGTGGATGGAAATGCGATCGATTCGCAAGACTCATAGCGAGCTGAAAACATCGTGACTAACGCCGCACCGCGCTGCGCGGCCTGCGACTCCGCGTCCTATGAGCCGATCTTCGGCGGACTTCTACGCTGTAAGGATTGTGGGCATGCCTTTGCTCCTCCGGAGGCTACCGATGAAGACCTGGCGGCTATATATACCGAGAACTACTTCACAGGGGAGGAGTATCATAACTATCTGGCCGACAAGGACGTCGCCCAGCGCAATTTCCGCGCGCGCCTGCGCGTACTGAAGAGGTTCATGGACCCTGCGCGCCACCGGCGCCTGTTCGAAGTCGGATGCGCCTACGGCTTCTTTCTCGAGGCGGCAAAAGACGTGTTTGCTTCGGTTCAAGGAGTTGACGTCTCGGCGGCCGCTGCTGGTTACGCGAAGAATAACCTGCATCTCGACGCCACTTGCGCCGACTTTCTCAAGTATGACCTAGGCACCCGCGAATTCGACGTTGCCTGCATGTGGGATACCATCGAGCATCTCGCGCATCCGGACTTGTACATCGCGAAGCTCGCTGATCACATGAAGACCGGCGCGCTTATCGCTATCACCACCGGAGACTTCGCGAGCCTCAACGCGCGCGTGCGGCGGACCAAGTGGCGGCTGATGCATCCGCCGTCGCACGCGCACTATTTTTCGATCGCCAGCATGACCACGATGCTCGATCGGTTCGACTTTGATACCGTGTACGCCCGCCATTGCGGCTACTACCGCAGCCTGCGCAGCATGGCCTATGGAGTATTCGTGCAGAAGCACGGCGATACCCGCGCGCTGGATCTAATGAATCGACTAGGTCTCGGCGGTTTCCCGCTCTACCTGAACTTCTACGACATCATGTACGTGATCGGGCGCAAGCGATAACCCTCGGCTTCATGCTGGTAGCCCATAAAACCGAATGCACCAGACACCCCATGCTATGAGACATACAGAAGCAGTTATAAGAACGCGCGACATTTGATCCATCCGGCGATTGCCCAAAGCCATCAATACCAGGACGAACGGGAACACATGTACAAAGTGGCGAGTGCCGAATTGTGAGGCGCCGTTACCAACGTAAAACAGGACCGGGGTTGCCGCGAGCAGCGCAGCCGCCGCGATCAGTGCGGCGTCGAGTCGCCGCCAACTTGCCTTGAATGCGAGCAGAAAGGCCGGACTGGTAGTGAGAATCGATTGTCCGCCGAAGGTTGGATAGATGTACGGTAAGTTGGTGTCGATGCGGGGCGCCATGAAGAATAGCGTGAAGAAGTTATTCGGAAAGTACCTTAGAGCGAATAGCGGTTTGCCTGCGTCCGGCGTGGTGTACAGATAGGAGGCTACCCCTAGATCGAAGATACTGTGATAGCGGGCGAAGTTGAACGCCATGTAACCGACAATCATTAGTGCGCATCCGGGGAGGAACAGGAATAACTCGGGGATGGTGCGGCGGCGCCAGAATAGCAACAACGCCAGATATGCAGGCCATACAAATGCGAGGTCGTAGCGCGCAAGCGCGGCGATCCCCGCGTAGAGTCCAACGACTGCTGGACGCCCTTGGTCGAAGGTTTCATCGAGCGCAAGCAAGGTCATCATCACCGCGACCGTCATCGACACCGCCCAACTGCTGCCGTCAACGGTCTCGTGCCAAATGATCGTGCCCGCGCCGAAAAACACTGTCAGCCATTTGCGCGCGTTGAGGGTCAGGCGGAAACGTCCCAGCAGCCGCCACGCCAGCGCGACGTCGATCGCACCTATCAGGATCGAAAAATAGCTCTGATTGGTGTCTAGTCCCCAGATTGCCGCGAACGGCATCAGCAGAATCGCCGGCAGCGGCGGGTGAAGCTGATAGCTATAGGGCCCCATCTGCGCGTGCTCGATATAATTGGGCGCTTCGATATAGGTGTGGCCGTGTACGAACGCAACCGCCTGGCGCACATGCGCGTTGAAAGGATTGGTGTCGGAACCTGCCGTTATCGAATAGAACGTGAGGAAGAGCACGAAGACCGCTAACTGTGATAGCAGCTCGTCGCGCTTTGCGACCTGCTCCGCGATGAAACGCTCCGAATCCGGCAGCCAGAAGAAATATGCGAGCGTGCCGGCCGCTACGACCAGCGAGACCCAGTCGATCCGCGTCAGCAGCCATCCTTGCCTGAGAATGACGGCATAGCCAACGACGATGATGACTACTGCCGCGGTTGAAAACTGGCGGCTAGTCGCCAGCGTCGGCCGCATCGCGTCAGTGCGACGCATGCTTGATCGCTACTTGCGCGGCTACCCAGTTGAAGAGCTGCGGGAAACTGAAATCCGTTTCCTCAGTTGTGCCGTTCTGACCCTGCCAGTATGCGAGTATCCAGTATTGATGCGGATCGTTCTGCTGCGCCACCACCGCGGTCATGTCGCCGGGTGTCTGCGCTGTGAGTGGCGCGTTCGAAAAATCGGTCGCCTTGAAAATCAGGATCAGATCGCCGTCAGCCGTCGTCGTCAGCGCGGTGGACTTAACGTCGCCACCGGTGCCGGTATGAACGTTGCTCATATCCACCGGTGCTCCCGGCGCGACGTTGCCCAGCAACACGATCGCGCCTTGCGCATCGACCGGCGCGCTGAAGTTCCAGGTTGAGGTGCTGGGATCGCTCGCCTGGATCGCATGCCAGTACAGCGACTGCCGAGTCGTTGCAGTTGAATCGTCGCGAATCAGTTTCCAACCATCCGGCGCGGTGATCGCGGTTTTCGGACCGCCGTAGGTCATCACGTCGGCAATCGCGACCTGCCCCGCTTGCGCCTTCTTGCCCCAATCCAGCGCAAGACTGGTCGTCGCCGTTGCCATCTTCGAATGGGTGGAGGCAATCACGTCGGCCCCTCCAACGGTATTGGTCGAGCTCGCCGGCGGCGGCCCGGGATTGCACGCAACGATAAAAACAGCAGCTGCCCCCATCAATGCACGTTTGATCATTGTCCCCTCGCTCTCCTTACCTGATCCCTTCTCCAGATTCGCTCGCTAAGACTTCTTCGCGAACGGACGATCGCGCTCCGTCAGCGCGCCCTTAAGACCTTTCTCGCGGCTCGCCTTCATCCAGTTTTTCACCGTGTCGGTCTGATGCGCGATCACGTCGATATCGGCCGACGACTGCTCAGCCGCGCGAATCCCGATGATATCAAGGTAGCGATTCACCGCCGCCTTGTGCAGCATCAGCAACTCCGCCGGCACCATCGCGACCCGGCGCGCGTAGTTCATCGTCTCTTCCTCGAGCTTGTCTTTCGGGAAAACGCGATTGATCAGGTGCCATTCGAGCGCTTCTTTCGCCGACATATAGTCGCCGGTGAAAAAATATTCCTTGGTCTTGCGCGGACCCATCAGCACCGGCCACATCGACATCGTCGGCAGGATCCCGAGCGAGCGTCCCGCCGGATGCCCAAATTGCGCATCCTCGCTGGCGAACACGACATCGCAATGCCCGATGAATTCGGTGCCGCCTGCCAGGCAGTAGCCATGCACCTGCGCGATCGTGGGTTTGTTGATAGCCCACAGCCGCTGCCATCGCTCGATCGTCTTGTGCAGCCCGAGCCGATCGTTGGTGACGGTGAAGGTCGAGCCCGGATGCTGCGTGCCCTGCAAGTCGTAGCCGGCCGAGAACGCGCGCCCGGCGCCGCGGATTATCAGCACGCTCGCATCGGCGTTCGACTCGTACTCGTCCATCACCGAGTCGAGTTCCTTGAGCAGCTTCTGCGACAGCGCGTTGAGTTTCTCCGGTCGATTGAGCGTCAGCCGGAAAATTTTGTCCTCGACCTTTTCGTAAATGACGGTCTCGTAGTTCGCCATGTGAAACTCCGGCGGTTACTTTACCGCAGCCAGGAAATCGCCCGCCACGCGCGCGGTTTCTTCCGGCACTTCCCAAAAAAACATGTGACCCGCGGCCTTCAGCGTATGCTTTTTCGATCCCGCGATCGCGCCTTGCAGCACGTCCGCATTTGCAAATGGCACGATCGAGTCGTCGTCACCGTGAATAATAAGTGTCGGCGACTTGATTTGTCCAAGCCGCGCGAAACTGTCGAAGCCGCCAATCGCCTGCCCCTGCCGCATGAACGTATGCATCGGCGTCACCGGATAATTGCCCATCTCGGCCAGCGCCTGCGTCAGCACGTTCTGCCCCGCCGCCGAATTCAGGAACGCCTTGCCGCACGCCACCGAAAACGCGCGCCGCGCCTGCTCGATTGGATCCATTCCCGGCGCCGGGATCAGGTTGGCTATCGCCGCCGGATCGGCCGCGATCGAATGAGTCGCGCCGCAGTTGGTGCATCCGAGCACCAGCCCGCGCGTGCGCTCCGGATAGGCCAGCGCGAATTCCTGCGCGATCATCCCGCCCATCGAAATTCCGAAGACGTGCGCGCGCGGCGTCTTCGCATGATCGAGCACCGCCGCGACATCCGCCGCCAGGTCGCCGAGCGAGAATTCGGCGTCAGGCTTGTCGCTCTCGCCGGTGCCGCGATTGTCGATTACGAAGATCTTGAACCGCGCTTCCATCAATTTCAGAAACGCCTCGCCCCAGCCGCGGCCCGAGCCGCTGAATCCCATGATTAGCGCGACCGGCTCGCCCGCGCCGCGAATCTCGTAGCGAAGGTTGAGCCCGTCCTTGGTCCTGGCGAAATCGCGAACTGCTGCCACGTCTGAATCTCCTCTTGGTGGAATATTAGCGATGAATAGTAGCTACGGGCGAGTGGCGTTCAAGCGGCGGCGTTCTCGACCGCGGCGCCGGCCAGGATCGCGCCGAGGATTCGATAAACCTCGCGATTGACGATCAGGCCGACGTGCAGTCCCGATACTTCGTAGTTGTCGCCCTCGTCGTCGAGGCACGCCTGCCACTGCACCACCTCGTCGCGGCGCGTGTAGATCGCGCTGAAGCGGCTGCGCGGCGGAGTCGGCGCGAATACCGCTTCCGCAATGCCGCACGAGCACTCCATCGTCCCGCAATTTTCAGGCGCACTTGAGAACGTCTGCCAGAACGACTGGATCGCCTCCAGCGTCGGACGGACCTGATCGTGAACTCCCGTCCATCCGTTGCGAATCGGCGAGCCGAGCGCGATTACTTCGCGCACCACCGCTGGGTTTGACGCGGCGATTGCGCGTCCGAGCACGCCGCCCAGGCTATGGCCGATGATCGTCACGCGCTGGCCGGACTCGCGCGCGATTTTTTCCGCCCGCCATCCCACCAGCTCCATCTTGCGCCGCGGACAGCCGACGTTGAGATCGATTCCCGACAGGTATGGCTTGTAGCCGATACGCCCGAGCCATCGCGCGAGTGTGCCGAGCGACCAGTCGCCGGCGGTGAATCCGGGAATCAGCAGGACCGGACGGCCATCGCCGCGCGGGACTCCGACGCCGTAGCCGACCGGGTCGCGAGCGAGGGAAGCGAATTGCTGGAGGAAGTCGAAGTAGGCGGAGGCGGTGAGTTGCAGCAGCATACTGATTGCGCGATGGCGCGACACTGCCACGAATTGAATTCACTGTAAAGTCAAACTGGCGTAACGAATGCTGATAACGAATGTGCGGACGTTTTTTTTCCTAACCTCTCCTTGTCCGAGGAGAGGTTAGGACCAGCGGGCCCGCAAATGCCCTTATCCCTTCGGCAGTCCGAGCACGCGCTCGCCGATGATGTTGTGCTGGATCTGATTGGTTCCGGCGTAGATCGTCGGGCCGCGCGCCGCGAGCATCCTGAACGACCACTTGCCTTTGTCCACTGCGAACGGCGCGTTGAATTCGAGCTGGCTGTAAGGCCCGAGCAGCTCCATCGCGTACAGCGCGATCTTGAGGCCGAGCTCGGTGCCGCACAGTTTCATCATCGAGCCTTCCGGCCCCGGCGGCATCCCCTTCAACTGACGCGTCAATTGCCGATAGCCGGTGTAGCGGAGCGCAAGTGCGTCGGCCGCGAATTCCGCGACGCGCTGACGCACACTCGAATCGTCCCACGCACTGCCGCCGTTGCGCGGGATTCGCCTGGCCAGCCGCGCCAGCTCATGGACTTCGCCGAGATAGCCTTCACCGCCGCCGCTGCCGCGCTCGAACATCAGCGTGGTCATCGCGACCTGCCATCCGTTATTGCGCTCGCCGACGATATTTTTCTTCGGCACGCGCACATCCTCGAAGAAAACCTCGTTGAAGCCCTTGCCGCCGGTCATCTGCACCAGCGGACGCACCGTCACGCCGGGATTGTGCATATCGATCAGCAAATAGCTGATCCCTTTGTGCTTGGGCGCGTCGGGATCGGTGCGCACCAGCGCGAAGATCATGTCCGCATGCTGCGCCATCGAGGTCCACACTTTCTGCCCGTTGACGACGAAGTCGTCGCCGTCGTCGATCGCGCGGGTCTGCACCGACGCCAAGTCGGAGCCCGAGCCCGGCTCCGAATATCCCTGGCACCAGACTTCCTCGCCCTTCAAAATTTTCGGGATGTGATTTTTCTTCTGCTCCTCGGTCCCCCAATGCATCAGCGTCGGCCCGAGCAGGCTGATTCCCATTCCGATCATCGGCTCGTTGAGTCCGAGCCGGCCGAGCTCTTCGCGATAGATCAGCCGCTGCATCACGGTGGCGCCGCGTCCGCCGTATTCCTTGGGCCAGTTGACGGCGACCCAGCCGCCCTCGTTGAGCTTCTTGTGCCAGTTGACGCGCGCCTCCCAATCGCCGGCGCCTTCGTCGGCCATGATATTGCTCGGCGGCGGCGCGAATTTCTTGTTGGCTTCAAGCCACGCACGCACTTCGGTCCGAAATGCCTGGTCTTCCGGCGTATAGTTGAAATCCATCGATTTGATTCTTCTCCGTTGATTCTCGAAGCGCGCGCCAACTCAGCCCTTGGGCAATCCGAGCACGCGCTCACCGATAATATTATGTTGTATCTGATTACTGCCGGCCGCGATTGTGCCGCCGCGCGCCGCCAGCATCCGGAACGACCACTTGCCCTTGTCGATCGCAAACGGCGCCTTGTACTCGATCTGGCTGTAGGGCCCGAGCAGTTCCATCGCGAACAACTGGATTCGCATGTTCAGCTCGGTGCCGCACAGCTTCATCATCGAGCCTTCCGGCCCCGGCGGCATCCCCTTGAGCCGCCGCGTGAGCTGGCGGTATCCGGTGTAGCGCAGGGCGGTCGCCTCGCAGGCGAACTCCGCGATTTTCTGGCGCACGCTCGCGTCTTCCCACGCCGTCGCGCCGTTGCGCTGGAGCGATTTCGCAAGCTTCGCCAGCTCGTGAACTTGCGCCATGCCGCCGCGATCGCCACCGCCGCCCGAGCGCTCGAACATCAGCGTCGTAATCGCGACCTGCCATCCCGAATTTTTCTCACCGACCAGATTTTTCTTCGGCACGCGCACGTCTTCGAAAAATACTTCGTTGAATCCCTTGTTGCCGGTGATCTGCACCAGCGGACGCACCGTCACGCCGGGACTGTGCATATCGACCATCAGGTAGCTGATGCCTTTATGCTTGGGTGCGTCGGGATCGGTGCGCACCAACAGAAAGATCCAGTCGGCGTGCTGCGCGATCGAGGTCCACACCTTCTGACCGTTGACGACGAAGTAATCGCCGTCCTCGACCGCGCGCGTCTGCAGCGACGCGAGGTCGGAGCCGGAGCCGGGCTCGGAATAGCCCTGGCACCAGACTTCTTCGGCCTTCATGATCGGCGGGATGAAGCGTTGCTTCTGCTCTTCGGTCCCCCAATGCAACAGCGTCGGCCCGAACAGGCTGACACCCATCCCGATCATCGGCGCCGTGACGCCGGCGCGCGCGAGCTCCTCGCCATAGACGATATTCTGCAAAATTCCCGCGCCGCGTCCGCCGTATTGTTTGGGCCAAGTCGGCGCGAGCCACCGGCCCTCGGCCATCTTCTTCGCCCATACCTTCTGTTTGTCGAATTCGCCGCGGCCCTCGGCCATTCCAATAGTGGTCTCGCCCATATTCGGCGCGAACTGCTTGTTGGCGGCGAGCCACTCGCGAAACTCCATCCGGAACGCTTCGTCTTCGGGATTGAAATTGAAATCCATCGCGCATTTCTCCTGGCACGGCTCGACGGCCTGTACCGGCTCTTGACGATCACCCCACTGACCGCACCGCGCATGAACTTAAAACATTATCCCCGCCTCTGCAAAGGCTCAGGATCCTGACCTATCCTTGTCCGACGCGAGGTTAGGAACAAAGCTGCAACGGCTGGTGCGTCCCGTCCTGTCGCGTTAAACCATGTTCATGTCGCAGCCGAAAAATCTCGCCCCTGACCTCTGGATCTTCGACCAGCCCGAGTTCAGCACCGGCTTTGCGAAGATCGGCACCCGGATGACCGCGATCAAGCTCGCCGGCGGCGGCCTCTTTCTTCATTCGCCGATCAAGCTCGACGATGAAACCAGGCGCGCGCTCGATACGCTGGGCGAGGTCGCCGCGGTGGTGGCGCCGTCGCGCGCGCATCACCTGTTCGTCACGGATTACACCAAGGCATGGCCCGCCGCGAAACTTTACGGGCCGCCGGGCCTGGTCGGCGAGATCGCGGATTTCCGCGCCCGACTCGGCGCACGGCGCGATCTGAAGCTTGATGCGGTTCTCGGCGACGAGCCTCAACCAGAGTGGGCTGGCGAGATCGATCAGCATCTGTTCAAGGGCGCTCCGCAATTGAACGAGGTCGTGTTCTTTCACCGCGCGAGCCGTTCCGCAATTTTCACGGACCTGGTTTTCAACGTACCGGCGAATTTCAAGGAAGCCCGAATCTTTTACACCGTCGTCGGCGCCCGCGGCCGCTTCGGACCACATCGCCTGGTCAGGCAGACAATTCGCGACCACAAAGCCGCGCGCGAGTCGGTCGCGAAAGTCCTCGAATGGGATTTCGATCGCGTGATCGTGACGCACGGCGACGTGTTGGAATCCGGCGGCAAAGCAAAGTTCGCAGAGGCGTTTGCGTATTTGTGATTTTCATCTGTCGCAGCCAGAGAAATAAACCGCGACCTGGCGCATGTGTAGCTCGAGGCCCAGAACCCTCACCCACCGGCGGCTGCGCCCGCCGGCCGCCTCTCCCGTAAAACGGGCGAGGTAATTCCCCCGCGCCTCTCCCCAAAGAACCTGCGAGCGAAATGTCGTCCTCGACATTTCGCGATTTCTTTTCACCGGGTGCAGGGGTCACCCCTGCCCAAGGAGGTGCGGAACCCACGGTGGGTTCCGCATTCAATTAAGTGATTTCCCCTTCCCCTGCGTTTGACAATACTTTGGCGATTGCGGAGAGTCGGACATCAACGATGATGGTGAATCTCAAACTCGATCTCCCCGACGACCTCTTCGACGCCCAGTTCACCGAGTCCAGCTTCGCCGCCCGCGTCCGCGAACTCGCCGTCCTCGAACTGGTGCGCGTCAAGCGCATCCACGAGCACGAGGCCAAGGCGATGCTCTCGCTCGAGCGCTACGAACTGGTCGAGCGGATGAAAGCGGCGGGCATCGCGCCGACTGAGGACGTCTTCGCCGAGATCAAAGGCGAGCTGACCAAGGCGATCGACTCGAAGCGCGCCCGCATCGGCGCCACGTTGAAAACACCAAAAGGATAATCGCATGCGTCTTCTGCACACGATGCTTCGCGTCAACAACCTCGACGAATCGCTCAAGTTCTACTGCGACAAGCTTGGGATGAAGCTGCTGCGCAAGCATGACTTCCCCGGCGGCGAGTTCACCCTCGCCTTCGTCGGCTACGGCGACGAGAAAGAAACCGCGGTCATCGAGCTGACCTGGAATTGGGGCACCTCGAAGTACGAAATCGGCAGCGCCTACGGACACGTCGCGCTCGGCGTCGATGACATCTACAAGACCTGCGCCGACCTGAAGCAGAAAGGCGTCAACGTCGTGCGCGAGCCCGGCCCGATGAAGCACGGCACCACGCCCATCGCGTTCATCGAGGATCCCAACGGCTACAAAATAGAACTGATACAGCAAAAATAGGCGCCGGCCCGCGCGCGTCGCGCGATTGAAAAAGGAATTGGTTCGCAATGAAAGCAGCAGTGTTCAAAAAAAGAGACGAGATGGCCGTCATCGACGTGCCCACTCCCGTCGCCGGCGCCGGCGAAGTCGTGCTCAAGGTTCACAACTGCGGCATCTGCGGCTCCGATCTGCACGCCGTCCAGTACGGCATCGGGATGCCGGCGGATACCGTGATGGGCCATGAATTTTGCGGCGAGATCCATTCTCTTGGCACCGGCGTCAACGGCTACCAGCTCGGCGATCGCGTCACCTCGCTGCCGTACGTCGCGTGCGGCGTATGCGCCTGGTGCAAGCGCGACGACGCGATGCATTGCTCGCACCTCCGCAGCCTCGGCCTCGGCCAGCTCCCCGGCGCTTACGCGGAATACGTCGCATGCAGTGCCGCCAGCCTGCTCAAGCTCCCGGCCAACGTCAGCAGTCGCGCCGGCGCGCTGGTCGAGCCGCTCTCGGTCGGGCTGCACGGCGTGAATCACGCGTCGATCGAGCCGGGGATGGGCGTAGTCGTGATGGGCGCGGGGCCGATCGGCCTCTCAACCTTGATATGGGCCAAGGCCAAGGGCGCCAGCGCCGTCGTGGTATCGGAACTCGCGCCCGGCCGCACCGCGCTCGCGATGAAACTGGGCGCCGACGCCGTCGTCAATCCGACCGCGGGCGATCCTGCCGACGCGGTAAAATCGATCACCGGACGCCCGCCGGAAGTGGTCTTCGAATGTATCGGCGTCAAGTCCACGCTCGGGGCGGCGATCGGGATGGTCGGGCGTCACGGCCAGATCGTCGTGATTGGCGTATGCATGGAATCCGACAGTATCTTTCCGCTGAGCTGCGTGATGAAAGAAGTGCAAATCAATTTCGCCCTCGCGTACACGCGCGGCGAGTTCCAGGAAACCATCGACGCCCTGTCGAAGGGCGTAATCGACGCCACCCCGATGATCACCGACGTGATCAACGTCGATCAGGTCCCCGCAATGTTCACCGCGCTGAAGCGCCCGGGCACGCAGGCCAAAGTGATGGTGGAATTCCCGCACTGAACCTTCTTAACACCTCGGTGAGAGGTCACGCCCTAGCGCGGGTGAGGGCGCAAGCATCCGGCTCGATGCGGATAAGGGCCACGGTTTCGGCGTTCAGCTCGATGCCATCGCCCTCACCCGCCAGCCGAATAAATGTCGTCTGCCGACCTCTCCCAGTGTGCGACTGCCGACTTCGTCGCCAGCCGCGGGAGAGGTTACAATCACACTCCGAAGAATTCCTTGATCGCGTCGAGCGCCTCAGCCTCCATCAACGACGGCGCGTGCCCTACGCCCGGCACCTCGACGACTTTCGCCCGCTTGAGCACCTTGCACATCCGGCTCGCCGTCGCGCGATCGAGGATGTCGCTGTCGGCGCCGCGCACTATCAGGAGCGGGCTTGCGATTCGCGCGTACGGCACCCACAAATCGAGGCGCTGCTGCGCGGTGCCGCCGCGCAGCGGCCGCCTGACGTTGGGGTCCATCTTCCACGCCAGATTGCCGTCGGTACCCGGCTTGACCGACCACTTCACCTGCTCGGCGACGACGCTGTCCGCGAGCTTCGCCATCGCCGGATAATTTTCCTTGTAGTACTTCACCACTTCGCCGATATCTTTGAATCGCTCGGGCGCCTCGCCGACGTAACTCGCGATTCGCGCCGCGCCCACCGGGTCGATCTCCGGCCCGACATCGTTGACCACCAGCCGCTCGACCCGCTCCGGCCATCCGCCCGCGTACATCATCGAGATGATTCCGCCCATCGACGTGCCGATCAGACTCGCGCGCGCGACGTTCAGCTCTTCGAGCATCTTCGCCAGGTCGGTCACGTAATTTTGCGGAAGATATTCGGTCGGCGGACCCCAATTACTGTCGCCGCGCCCGCGCACGTCAACCGAGATCACGTGATACTTCGCCGCCAGCACGCCCGCGAGCGCGTCGAAGTTGTGCGCGTTGCCGCTCAGCCCATGCACGCACACCGCCCACGGCGCGCCGTCGTTGCCGTAGTCGAGATAGTGAAGCCGCAGCCCGTTGGCGTTGACGAATTTATCTGATGCCATCTGTTTGGATTCCCGCAGTTCAATTCGGATGCGGCATCTGCGCGAGCTGCCACAATTTCTCCGGCACGATTATCAGCCGGCGTCCATCGCGAGCAATAACGCCCTCGCGCTCGAAGTCGTTGAGCTGCTCGGTCGTGCGCTGCCGCGACGCACCGACCAGTTCCGCCAGATCCGCATGCGTCAGCTTGATCGTCAGCAGCGTGCCGCGCGAGTCGCGCACGCCGAACTTTTCCGCCAGCTCGAGCAGCGCACCCGCCAGCCGCTCGCGCAGCCCGAGCCCGACGAAGTTCGCGTAGCGCACCAGCATCCCCCACCATCGCCCGACCGTAGCGTCCAGAATAATACTGAGGCGCTCGAGCGGAACGCCGAGCACAGTATCCACAAAAATTTCCGGCTTCACCACCGCCACCATGCAATCGCTGTACGCCTCGCATCGAAACGGCCGCGTGGTTTGCGGCAGCAGTGACGACAATCCGAAAACCTCGCCCGGTCCCACGAAGCCGACCAGCACGCGCTGCTCGCGATTCACGTAGCAGAGCTTCGCTACGCCCGACAGCAGTATATAGACGTGACTCGAAGCCTCGCCGTCGCGAAAGATCGCGGATTCGCGCGGAACTTTGAGCATCGCCGACGCCGCCGCCAGCCGCCGCGCCTGTTCGGGTTGCATCCAGGCGAGCGACTTGAGCCGCATCAACGATTTGGCATCAACTGGGCCTTCCGCCACCATGAATGCTAGCTAGCACAATCGACCTAATTGTCGCGAATGTGACAGCTCCCTGAGTTTTTCACCCCGATTCAGTCCTTTTGTCACACCTGCGACAAACGTAAGTGTATCTAATGCTTGACCTAACTGTCATATTACCGCAACTTACTTAACCAAGAATGAGGCACGTTCAAAGAACCCGAAAGAGGAATCCGCGATGGACAGCAACAACGACAACCCAAGGAGCAAACTGAATTCCAACGACTCCACTTTTTCCGATGAGATCCTCAAGCTCGCTCAGACCCTGATGCCAGAGCCGCCGACCACCAAGGTCAAGCGGATGGTTGCCGAGATTGCCGACAAGGGCATCGATCGCCAGCTTCATGAGCTCGGCTGGAAGGCGTACGACACCGTCGTCGGCGCGGCCAACAACGCGACCAATCGCGTGTTCACCAGTCCCACCGTCGGCAACGTGCTCGGCGGCGCGATCGATATCATGCTGCGGTACCAGCGCTTCAACGCTGCTGTCGCCGGCGCGTTTTTCTCGGCGCTGTGGCCCGCAGTCGGCCTGCCGTCGGCGACCGAGCTCGAGGCGGTTCGCGGCGAGGTCCGCGCCATGCGCGAGGAACTTCGCGACGCCGTCGCCGATCGCGAATCGAAAGACGACTTCGCCAGCGAACTCCATATCGCGGTCCGCGAGTCGATCGTCAATCAGCAGACCGACGAAAAGTCCGCCGCGGGTGAAACCAACGGCCACTCGCACGCCGCGGTGCCCGCCAAGAAGTCCAGCGTTTACCAATTCTCGGTCTGGTCGGGATGGCCCGGCGCGGATCCGATGGAGCTAGGTGAAGATGTCGGCAATTAACGAAATCGCGTCGCTCTGGATGGAAGGCACGATGCGCACGCTCGACGCGTTCCGCACCGGCTTCGGCGCCACCATGGACGATCCGCCGCCGGCCACGCGCTCGCGCGTCATCTACGAGTCGGGCCTCGTCCGCCTGCGCCACTACGAGGCGCGCGGCGAAAACAAGAAGCGCGTGCCGCTGCTGCTCATCTACTCGCTCATCAAGCGCCCCTTCATCCTCGATCTTCAGCCCGGCCGCAGCGTCGTCGAGTATCTGGTCAAGCAGGGCTTCGACGTTTACCTGATCGACTGGATTCCACCCCGCGCCGGCGACAAGGATCACGGCTTCGACGACTACGTCAACACCGACATCGCCAACGCCGTCCGCGCCATCCAGATTTACACCGGCATCGAGCAGGTCTCGATCCTCGGCTACTGCTTCGGCGCGTTGCTCGGCCTGATGTACAGCGCGCTGCACAGCGGCAACGTGAAAAACCTGGTCACCTTGACGATCCCGCTCGACACCAGCCCGCGCCAGTTGCCGATCGAGCACCTGACGGCCGCGATGACCTCGCGCAGCGCCAAAACGATCGTCGAGATGTACGGCAACGCGCCGGCCTGGATGCTCTACTCGTTCTTCAACACGCTCGCGCCCACTCATCACATGCTCGACAAGTTCGTCGGCGCCTATCGCAGCTCGGCGCGCCCCGGCTATCTCGACACCTTCAAGCTGTTCGAGCGATGGCTTCATAGCGACGTGCCGATGGCGGGGCGAATCTTCCTCGAGACCTCCGAGATGTGGCGCGAGAACTCGCTGATGAAGGGGACGATGAAAATCGGCGACAAGCTCGCTGACCTCACGCGCATCGCGATGCCGCTGCTCAACGTAATCGGCGACCGCGACGACATCGTAAATCCCGCGTCGAGCGAGCCGCTGCCGGAACTCGTATCGAGCGACGACAAACAGAACCTGCACTATCCGACCGGCCACATGGGCGCCGCGATTAGCGCCGACTCGCTCAAGCGGCTATGGCCCCAGATCTCGAATTGGCTGAGCGCGCGCGATGAGTGAAGAAACAAAACCGCCGGTTTCGTCGCACAAGCGGCCGCGGAAACGGGCTGAAAAAGGACTGAAAGAAAGCGTAGCGTCCCGCAAGATCGCCGACGCGGTCGGCGCCGCTGCAAAAACAATTTCGATGGTTAATGTTAGTAAACCAACCGGCGGGTCAGAGGCGCGCCGCGAATCAGGAGAGAAAGGAATGTCAGCACACAAAGAGAACGGTTCCGTGTTAGAGGGTCTTACCAGCAACCTCAACGTCGAAGGCGCGAAGAAGTTCGCCGCCTGGTATATCGACACCAGCGAGAAAGTCGCCAAGCAGGCAATCGAGATGCAGGCGTCGGCTACCAAGTGGGCCAAGGAAACCCCGCTCGCGCCGATTTTCGACGCGCAGCTCGAGTACGGCAAAAAGTTCGTCGAGCGCTCCGCCAACGCCGCCCGCTCCCTCTGGCGCCTCGAATAACTCCGGCCGCGCGCCAACATCCGACCCCCTTCCCGCTCGGGAAAGGGGCTAGAGGGGTTGGATTCCCCGCTTCTGAAATACCCGAATGCCCGGCCTCTCCCTGACCAACAGGGAGGGGCCCGACCCCGTGGCGTGATATTCTGCGGGACGGTAAATTGCTCTGAGAGCATGGCTTCCCAACTCACAGCAGCCAATTCATCCGATGCGAGCGAGATCTCCCGCGACGAGATCGTCCGCCGCCTCCACGACGCTTCGCTCACGATCGTTGACGTCTTGCCCCAGGCGTCCTATGTCGAGGCGCACATCCCGCGCGCGATCAACCTTCCGCTCGAGCAGATTCCCGATCATGCGCGCGAGATACTTCCCGACCTCAACGCCGACATCGCGGTTTACTGCGGAAAGTTCACATGAACTCGCTCCGAAGAGGCGGTCGCCTCTTTGCGTAAACTCGGCTACTCGAAAGTCCGCGATTATCGCGCCGGCCTCGCCGACTGGGTCGAGTCGAACGAACCCACCGAGCGCGTAGCCGACACTGCGCCGCCGCCGCCGGAAGCGGAACCCGATCCCGCCGTCGTCGCCGGCCCTCCGCTGGCGGTCTCGCAGGAGGGCATCCTCGGCCGCGGCCCCGCGCGCGTCTCGCGGATGCGCCGACTCGACAAATCGGTTCTCGACCTCGTCCAGCAGCGCTCGACCTTGCAGCTCTTCATGCTCTGGATCGGCGCGATCCTGCTGAGCGGTCTCGCCTACTGGCTCGGCGCCCTCGCCGGCGATCATGGCCTCATCGAAGCGGGCCGCCCGCTCGGCGCCGATCTCAACGGCTTCGGCAGCGCGCTCTACTTCAGCTTCGTGACCGCGACTTCGATCGGCTACGGCGACATCGTCCCGGTCGGGATTGCGCGCGTGATCGCGATCGCCGAGGCCATCGCCGCGCTGCTGATTTTCGGCGCGGTGGTCGCCAAGTTCGTCTCGCATCGGCAGGAAGATCTGGTGAGCGAAATCCACCGCATCACTTTCGACGAGCGCCTCGATCGCATCGAGACCAATCTGCACATGGTGATTTCGGAACTGCTGTCGATCGCCGCGATGTGCGAAAACAAGGCGCCGCTCAATCGAATGAGCACGCGGCTCGACAGCGCCGTGCTGCTGTTCGTCGGCGAATTGCGCACCACCCGCGACCTCCTCTATCAGCCGCGGCTGGTGGTTGAGGAAGGCGTACTGGCCGCGATTCTCGCCAGCCTCGCCTCGGCGCTTAACGTGCTGGCCGACTTGCTCGCATGCCTGCCGCCGGACTTCCCGCGCTCGCAGCCACTCACAATCACGCTCGATCTCCTGACCGACCTCGCCAAAGAGATCTGCGGCGAATGCGTCCCGCACGCCTACACGCCACGCCTCGTATTCTGGATGGACCGCATCCAGGCCACCGCCCAGCGCATCAAGTAGCCAGGCGAGGAAAGTCGTCGAGCGCGCCTCTTCTCAAAACGGCGCCGCCAAATACCTCAGGTGTATCGTCAGCGTCTGCTGCCCGCCCTTGTGTGTGAACCGCGCATCGTCGAATTTCGGCGGTCCTGATTTTCCCACCGCATCATTCGACGCACCCACCCCTTCTGTCGGCATCCCCATGAGATTGCGGTCGAGTTTTCCGTTGGCATTTTCATCGTGGTAAACGGAAACAGAATAGTCACCAGGCGCGACGTCGCGAAAAACGCATAGCGCCTGCTTGTTTTCGATCCTGCTCGTTATCCTTTTCATCGCGATTTTGGAATCGCTCGGAAATCCTTCGGGAGAACCAAACAGCACGCAGTCGGCCTCACCGCTATTGCTGCGAAAGTCCAGTACCACCACCTTGATTGAATTCGCCGCATCCACGTCGTCCGCGCCTGCTCCGATAAGACTCGCGCCAACGATAGAACTCACAATCAATGCGATCGCTATTGCCGCTCTCATCCGCATCAAGCAAGTTCTCATGCAACGGAGGTTCAAATGCAAATCAGAGGACCGACGTGGCTGGGATTGCGGACTCCGCAGTTTGTCGCGATGGTCACGCCGACTGCGCATGCGAGCGCGGCCGAATCGACTCGGCCAGATCGGCGGCGAGCTTGCGCGCGTCTTCGGGCGGCAGCGTCGATACCGTCACGCGGATTCCCGGCGCACTTTTGATTCGATAACACTCGCCCGCGCGAATCGCCCATCCTTTCGCCGCCATCGCGTTTGCGACCGCCGCTTCTTCCGCGACCGGCACCCACACGTTCAGCCCCGAGCGCCCGCGCGCCTCGATTCCGTGATTCGCGAGCGCTTCGATCAACGCGCGTCGCCGATGCGCATAAGTGTCGGCCGCCTTCTTCAGCAACGCTGGCGTCTCGACATCTGCCCACATCATCGCGACGAGGTCTTGCAGGATATGACTGACCCATCGTGGGCCGAGACTCTGCCGACCCTGCACGCGCGCGACGGTCAGCGCGTCACCGGCCATCACGCTCACCCGCAAATCGGGGCCGAGCGACTTCGACACCGAGCGCACGGTCGCCCAATGCTCGCGCCCTGCCGACAGTGTAACCGCGGGCGCACCGGACACCGGACCCGCATGGTCATCCTCGATCAACACAACCTCGGGAAACGCTGCGAGCACCTGCTTCAAATCGCCCGCGCGCTTGCGATCGAGTGCGGCGCCGCTGGGATTCTGCGCGCGCGGCGTCAGAATGAACGCCTTCGCACCAAGCTTGAGCGCACGCTTCAAATCCGCCGGATTCGGCCCCGAATCATCGATCGCGACCGGTTCCGTCACCAGCGCCAGCGCCGCGACCAGGTCGAGCACGCCGGTGTAGCTCGGATCTTCAACCGCGACGAGGTCGCCGGGCCGCAGATGCGCCTGCAGCACGCGCTCGATACCGTCGAGCGCACCGCTGACCACCGCAATCGAGTCAGCCGCGACGCCATCGCTCTTGAATTGCCGCGCCGCAAGCTTGACCAGCGCCGCGCGATTCTCCGCGTCGCCGTATTTGCCGGGAATCCCGTCGAGCCGCGCCAGGTACGGCTTCAGCCGCGGCAGCAGCGCCGGGTCCGGGCCGCCATCGGCGAGATTGCGCAGACCCACTGCCGGCGGCGGGAACACAGCGCGCGTCAGCAGCGGCGGCCGGCGATTGACGACCGTCCCGCGACGGCCCGAGCCGTGCACCAAGCCGCGCACGCGCAGCGCATTGTAGGCCGCCGCGACGGTGGTCGGACTGACGCGCAGCCGGCCGGCCAGCGCGCGCACCGTCGGCAGCCGTTCACCGACGCTCAACTTGCCGCCGCGGATTCCATTTTCGATGCTGGCGGCGATCAGGTTGCTTGAATCTCCGCGGATTTGATATTGTACCGATACGTTCATAGTTACGTACTGTAACAAATAGGCGAGGCAGATGGAAGAGACACAGTCGCAGCTCAAGCAGCCGGCCAGCATCAATTCACCGGAAACAATCGCGCCGACCGCGCGCACCCGCGTCAAGCGGATGCCCAAGCGCGCCGCCTACGACCGCGACGCCATCTACTCGATCCTCGATACCGCGCTGGTCTGCCACGTTGGCTTTGCGCTCGACCGGCAGCCCTTCGTGATTCCCACGCTCCACGTCCGTATCGCCGAGCGCCTCTACATTCACGGCTCGGCCGCGAGCCGCATGCTCGGCGCCGCCGCCGACGGTACCCCGATTGCCGTGACGGTGACGCATATCGACGGCCTGGTGCTCGCACGCTCCGCGTTCCATCACTCGGTCAACTACCGTTCGGCCGTGATTCTGGGCGCGGCGACTCTGGTCACCGACTTGGGCGAGAAGTTCGCGGTGATGAAGGGCCTGATCGATCACGTTGCGCCCGGCCGCTGGGACCATATCCGGCATCCGAATGAGAAGGAGCTTGCGGCCACCTTGGTGCTCTCGATTCCAATCGTCGAAGCCTCGGCGAAACTCAGGAGCGGCGACCCGCTCGACGACGAGGCCGACTACGCGATGCCGGTGTGGGCGGGACAGATTCCGTTTATGACGCAGACCTTGACGCCGATCGCCGACGCGCGCCTCGACTCCTCGACGCCGGTCCCCGCGCACGTGACTGACTACGCGTTGCCCCTGAATCGAGGAGCAAGAATCACATGACAGCGATGGTGGTGATGGAGATGGGCAGATTTCTGATCAGCACGGATCGAGCGAAGCTCGACCTCGACGTGATTCACAAGTTTCTCGCGCGCTCGTACTGGGCGGCGGGAGTCCCGCGCGTGACGGTCGTGCGATCGATTGAAAATTCGCTGTGCTTCGGCGTTTACGACGGCGCCGAGCAAGTCGGTTTCGCGCGCATCATCTCCGACTTCGCGACCTTCGCGTATATCGCCGACGTTTTCATCCTCGAGCCGTATCGCGAGCGCGGCCTCGGCAAAGAGCTGATGGCGTCGATAATGGCGCATCCGGATTTGCAGGGACTGCGGCGATGGAGTCTCGCGACCCGTGACGCACACGGGCTTTACGCGCAGTACGGTTTCACCGCGCTCGAAAATCCGTCGCGCATGATGGAAATCGCGAACCCTGAAGTCTATTCGCGTTCTTGAATGCCCTGCGCGCGCGTTCTATATAACAAGTGTTAGGGACCGCGGCCGCCGGCTGACGCTTGTCGCAAGCGCAGCCAGGAGAACGGCATCATGCGAGTCCCCATCGGAGGCATCGATGGATTTCAAGTTCAGCGCCGAGGACGAGGCGTTCCGCAAAGAGCTCAGCGGATGGCTCAAGGCCAACCTGCCCAAGGCCGGCAAGAGCGAGGGCGGCGGCGACAGCGAAGGCGAGTTCATGCGCGAAAGCAGCGCCGACGATTGGAATCGGCGGGTCGAATGGCACAAGAAGATGCACGCCGGCGGGTGGGTCGGAATCAGCTGGCCCAAGGAGTACGGCGGCCGCGGCGCTACGCTGACGCAGCAGATCATCTACAACGAGGAGATGGCGAAGGTTAACTCGCCGATGCTGGTCAACGGACTCGGCATCATGCTGGTCGGTCCGACCATCATCCATTGGGGCACCGAGGAACAGAAGAAAAAGCATATCCCGAAAATTCTCTCGGCCGACGAGCTCTGGTGCCAGGGATATTCCGAGCCCGGCGCCGGCTCCGACGTCGCCAGCCTGCAGACCCGCGCGGTCGAGGAAGGCGACTACTTTATCGTCAACGGGCAGAAGGTCTGGACCTCGGACGCGCATCACGCCGACATGTGCATCCTGCTGGTGCGCACCGATCCCGAGGCGCCCAAGCACAAGGGCATCAGCTACATCCTGGTCGATATGCACAGCCCCGGCGTAACCGTGCGTCCGCTCGTGCAGATTACCGGCGACGCGAATTTCAACGAGGTCTTCTTCGAGGACGTCAAGGTGCCGAAGAAGAATCTGATCGGTGAGAAGAACCAGGGCTGGCAGGTCGCGGTCACGACGCTGATGTTCGAGCGGTCGGGAATCGGCGGGGGCCGCGACATGATGGGCCAGGTCAGGGAACTGGTCGATCTCGCGAAGAGCGTCCGCAGCAACGGGCACACGGCGTGGGAAGATACCAGTGTGCGCCAGCGGCTCGGCGGTTTCGCGTGCGAGGCGGCCGCGCTGCGCTACACGGGCTTTCGGCAACTGACGCGGCGGATGAAGGGTCTGCCGCCGGGGCCCGAGGGCTCGGTGCTCAAGCTATGCACCAGCGAACTGAATCTGCGGATGAACAAGTTCGCGATGGAGCTGCTGGGGCCGTATAGCCAGATGGAATTCAAGGCGCCGCACGCGCTCGACAAGGGCAAGTGGTCATATCGGATGCTGGCGTCGCGCGCGCTGACGATCGCCGGTGGCACCAGCGAAATCCAGCACAACATCATCGGCGAGCGCGTGCTCGGATTGCCCAAGGGCTAGTCGTTTTTCAACTGAGTAAGCGACGGAGGGCGGCCCGGAATCGGGTCGCCTTTCTTTTTTGGCGAGCAAGGAGACCGACATGGAAGGCAAGCTGGTCAGGCTGAGGGCATACCAGAAATCGGATCTCGACTCGATAATGAAATGGGTGAACGAGGAGGAAGTCACCGATTTGCTCGGCGGGGAGACGCTCGTCTATCCGGTCTCGTCGATCGCCGAAGAAAGATTCATCGAGGCTGCCTCCGGTACCTCCGACAAGCAGAAGAGCTTCGCGATCGAGACGCTGGCGGATCGCAGATATATCGGCGGGATCTCATTCAACGTGATCGACTGGCTCAATCGCTGCGCCGGTCTGGGAATCGTGATTGGCGACAAGTCGTTGTGGGGCAAGGGCTACGGCACCGACGCGATGCGCGTGTTGATGCGGCTCGCGTTCGACAAGATGAACCTGCATCGGCTATGGCTGCATGTTCACGACTACAATCCGCGCGCGATCGCGTCGTATCAAAAATGCGGATTCAAGCGCGAAGGCATCCTGCGCCAGGAACATTTCGCGCGCGGTCGCTATCACGACACGATCGTGATGGGGATTCTTGAAAGCGAGTATCGCGCCCTGCCCTAGCCGCGCCGTTACTGGCCGGTGCCCGAAAGGCTCACGGTTCGCGGGCCGCTTGCGCTGTTGTTGTTGATCGTAAGGACGCCGGGGCGCGGTCCGAGCGCGGTCGGCGCGAAGACGATCGCGTAAGTGCATTTCTTATTCGGCCTCAACGCGCTGCCGCAAACTTTCGATAGTTGAAAGTCGCCGGTCACCTGCGCACCGATCAGCGTTATCGCCACTTTGCCTTTGTTGGCTGCGGTGATTTTTTTTGCCTTGCTCCGCTTGCCCAACTTCGCGGAAAACTTCGCCGTGTTTGGCGAGACCACGAGCAGCGCCGCCACGGTCGGCATCGGAGTCGGCGTGAAGGTCGCGGTTGGCGTAGGCGTCGCGGTCGAAGTGGGGGTCGGCGTCGCCGACGTGACTGGAGTGCGAACCGCCGTTTCCGTCGCTGACGCCGTCGCCGTGGCCGATGCTGTGGCAGTGAGCGTCGCAGTTGCAGTTGCAGTTGCAGTTGCAGTTGCAGTTGCAGTTGCAGTTGCAGTTGCAGTCGCCGTCGCAGTCAGCGTTGGGGTCGCTGTGGATGTTGCTGTGACCGTCGCCGACGCTGTCGCCGTTGCAGTTGGAGTCGCCGTGACAGTGACCGTCGGTGTTGCCGTCGCAGTCAATGTCGCAGTGGCAGTCGCCGTTGCCGTAGCGGTGGCCGTCGCGGTCAGCGTTGGAGTTGCCGTGGATGTTGCGGTAACCGTCGGCGACGCTGTCGCCGTTGCAGTTGGAGTCGCAGTAGCAGTGACCGTCGGTGTTGCTGTCGCAGTTGATGTAGCAGTGGCAGTGGTGGTTGCCGTCGCGGTCGAGGTCGCCGTCGCGGTCGAGGTCGCCGTCGCAGTCGGCGTGCCCGTAGCGGTGGCGGTCGCAGTCGGAGTTGCCGATCGCGTAGGCGTCGCGGTTGCTGACGCAGTACCGGTGCGCGTGGCGGTCGCTGTGATCGACGCAGTGGGCGTCGGCGTCCGCGTCGGGGTGCCGCTGGATGTGGGCGTTGGCGTCGGCGTGGTGCCGGGCGAGCCCTCGCCGCTAAGCTCGAATATCCCGCGCCCGTGAGTCGCCGCAAAAACCACACCGCTCAAATTCTGCTCGATATCGAAAACCGCGACGGCGGGAATCACGCCGAGGTTAAACGGCGCCCAGGTCGTGCCGCCGTCAGTCGTTTTGAAAATGCCGATATCGGTCGCGGCCAGTACGGTCATCGCCGTCAGGTCATTGCGATCGACCAGCAAGCGCAACACCGGCACGTCGGGCAGCGCGGTCACCGGCGGCGGACTCTGCAGCGCCGGATTGCCGTCCGCTTGCGTCCATGAGCCGCCGAAATCCGTGGTCACAAAAACATGGCCCATCCCGGTCGCCGAGGTGAAGCCCGAAAGGCTCAAGTAGGCGACGCTCGAGTCGAACGGATCAATCGCGATCCCCGTCGCCTGCGTGGAATCCGGAAAAACGATCGGCGGCAGTTGCGCGGTCTTATCGGTCCAATGCGCGCCTTCGGGCTGCCCGGCGCTGACCTGCATGTCGGCCTGGTCGGTCGTGAAAATCTTGAACGGCGTCGGCCGAAAAGTCGTGCTGGTCTCCATCGCGAGCGCGTAGGCCTTGGTGTTGTCCGACGGCGCGATCTCGAGATCCTCGAGTCCGCACTCGCCGCTGTTGCATCCACCGGTCAAATCCTGGGTGGTCTGCTGCGACCATGTCGCCATCGCGTCACTCGATACGTAAACCGAATGCGCGCCGAACAGCACGCGCTGCGCCACTGCCGGATCGCTCGCGAGCGGCGGAAAGTAAGCCGCGCCAGCATCGCCCGCCGTCGCCATCGCAGTCTGCAGTGCCGCACTCGACGCCGCCGAATTGAAAGTGACGCCGCCGTCGGTCGAGCGCGAGACCCATGCGCCCGCCGTCGTGGTCGCGAACGAATGATACGCGAACAGCGGATTGACCGTGTCGAACAGCGCGAATCCGCCGTCGAGATTGTCCACCTGCGTCCAGCTCGACGCCGGCGGCTGGCCGGCGTTGTAGAGCGCGGTGCCGTTGTCCTGGAATCCCGCAATTACGACGCTGCTGTTAGTCGGATGCGGACCGACCGACTGCGCCTGCGCGACGCCGATACTGGTGTTGAGCGCCGCCCAGCTCACAGTTCCCGCGTCGAAGCGATACAGCCCGCCGTCGTTGCCAAGATAAAAGCTGTGCGCAGCCGCCGGATCGAACGCGATCGCGTGCTGATCCGAATGCGTACCGCCGCTTGGCGCGAGCGACGTCCAACTGGTCCCGAAGTTAGTTGAGCGGTAAATTCCGACGCCGCCAAACACGACTGTCGCGCCGGTTACGTCGGCCGGATCGATCGCCAATGTCTGGTCGAAGAACGATTGCGAAAAGTTGCTCGAGTTGGAGCCGTCGAGCGTCACGCCGCCGACTATCGCGCTCGGCACCGACGCCTGCGTCCAGGTGACGCCGTCGTCGGCCGATTTGTAGAATCCGGCAAACTCGATACCGTCGGCCGCGCCGACCATCGCATACGCAACCCCGTTCGCCGCGGCCACGCTCGCGCGGCCGACGCCGCCGCTCAAACCCGGCAGGATCGCCGGCGTCCAGCTGAATCCGGAATTCGATGATCGGAACACGCCGACGCCTAGAATCGAGACCAGCACCGCGGTTGGCGACGCCGAATCGATCGCCACCGACTCCGCCGGACATGGATCGTTGGTGAAGTACGGGCACGCGCCGAAAGTTCCCGTCGGATACGAAATCCACGACTCGCCGCCGTCGCCCGATCGCCATAGCCCGTTCTGGCTGAAATCACCCTCGACCCACGACGCGTCCGCCCGGTTTGCGCTCGAGCCGTAAGTCACCGCCGCGTAGATCGTTCGCGGCGTCCGCGTGGTATCGACCGCGAGCGACGCGATCGACGCATGGGTGAAGGTGCTCGCGCCGAGTTGCGTCCAGGTGGCGCCAAGGTCGCCCGACACGAATACTCCCTGCCCATAATACGAATCGTCCGAGCCGTTGCCTTCGCCGCTGCCGACGTAGAGCGTTGGATTTGGATTGGTGGTCGTGTCGAGCGCGAGTGCGCCCACCGACAGCGTCGGCTCGAGGTCGAATATCGGCACGAATGCCGCCGACGCGTTCGCGCGCATCCACACTCCGCCGTCGCCCGTGCCGACAAACACGCGTCCGCTCACCGTCGGGTCGGCGACAACGGCGGTCACCCGTCCCGTCACGCCGGTGAGCGCTGAGCCCAGCGCGACGCCGCCGAAGGTCGGTATCTCGTCGAGCAACGGCAGCGGACCGAGCGCATTCCACGCCAATGTGACCGACGGCGCCATCGAATCGGCGGCCCGGTCAAGAGTGTTGCTTCCGGATGCGCCGTGCTCCTGCATTCGCATCTGCGCGATCGCCTTGCGATACGCATCGTGCGGGATGCCGAAGTTCAGTCCGCGCCGGCTGAGAAAGAATGCCTCCCGCGCCACGCGATCTCGCGCATGCAGAGCGCCGGGCGCATCGATATTCGCTCGCGCCGACCGCGACGTCGCACGCATCGGCGACGACAGAATCACCCCGATTCCGGCGGCAAGAAGCAAGCCGCCCGCTGCCAGCAACAGCCATGGCGAGAAACGTCTGGACAATGCGAAGGCCCCCCTTCCGGCCCGCGTCCAGTAGTCACTCTACTCTCATTATATATACGAACGAATTATATAGTGAGTATATAGTCGATTACCTATTTAGTATTGCGCGCGCCTAACTGAGTATTCGCTTATCTACGATGGGCAGCCTCGCGCCCTGCCACTGTATGCGACAAGGCGAGAGTGCCCGACCGAAGATTGCGGGCTACGGCGGTCAGGCTGCGGCGATTCGGAACCCGATCTTCGGAAAGTGATTCACGATTTTGCCCAGTTCAGGAACCTCGCGCTCGATCGCGATCTCGTGAATCGTGCTGACGACCACCCTGCCGGTCACCGGATCGAACGCGTAGTCATCCGGAGTCACCGAGACGCGGGTGCCGGCCTTGAGTTCGTTCGGATCGTGCGCGTCAACATTCTCGGCAGTGGCGGGAGCGCTGTCCTTCGCAATCTTCAACGCTTCGTCGGGATCCATCGCGCGCACATCGCCGTAACCCATCGCGTCGATACGCTCGAACCAGCGCATGAGGTTGGTGAACTTTTGCGCGAGGCCGAATGCGTTTGGCTCGGCTCGCAGGAACCACACGGGATTGAAACAGGCGGCATCGGCAAGGCTGAACGAGTCGCCGAGCAGGAACGGCGAAGTCGCGAGCTGGCGATCGAGGATCTCGAGAAACGCGCGCAACTGGTTGCGCGAGTCGGGCGCGCTGCGCGCAATCGCGCCGAAGTCCGTGCCCTGCATCATCTTCGAACGATCCTCGATGAATGCCTTGGGCACCATCGCGCCAAGCTTCTCGAAAATCACCGGCGTCGTGGACCAGAACACCCGCCGGTCGGCCCATTGATTCATCGCATCGGCCGCGGCGGTGAGACCGCCCGGATAAATCGTCGGCTCGGGTTTCAGCTCGTCGATCTTCCTGATGATGATCCCCGTATCGCACCATACGTCGGCGCCGATTTGCATCACCGGGATTCGCCGGTAGCCACCCGTCAACGGCACCAGCTTGGGCTTCGGCATGATCACCGGCTGCTCGACCGATCGCCAGTTGATTTTCTTGTGCGCGAAGATCTTGCGGATCTTTTCAGAGAACGGCGACGTCGCATATTGATGGAGAATTATCTCAGGCACGATTTCCTCCGCGGATGCTGCTGCTCGATTCTTAGCGCATACAGTTTCCAGTCGCCACCTGAGAACTGATACCTTCCCGAATATGTACGAACACCACGATTTCGATTTGTTCGAAGCGATCTACACCACGCGCTCGATGCGCCGCCTCAAGCCCGATCCCGTGCCGCCGAATCTCATCGTCAAGGTGATCGAGGCGGCCACGATGGGTCCGAGCGGGCATAATCGGCAGCCGTGGTTCTTCATTGTCGTCACCGAGCGCGAAGCCAAGGAGTTTGTCGCCGATCGTTATCGCAAAGCGTGGGAAGTCGTGTTCACGCCGACCGAGCGCGAAGTCGTCGCCAACGATCCTCAAAGCCAGCGCGGCCGAAATCTGCGCTCGGCTAAATATCTCGCCGAGCATATCGCCGACGTGCCCGTGATGATCTTCGCGTGCGTGAAAAAGTACACCGACCGCGCGCGCGCCGGACAGCCGATGTGGGGCGCGATTTACCCGGCGATTCAGAACCTGTGCCTCGCGGCGCGCGGCTACGGCCTCGGCACCTCGATCACCGGGATGCATACGATGTTCGCCAAGGAAATCGACGCGATGCTCGGCGTGCCGCCCGAATACGCCAACGTCATCCTGATTCCGATGGGCTATCCCAAAGGTCGATGGGCGCGACCCGATCGCAAACCCGCGCTGCAGGTCACATTCTGGGAAAAATGGGGCACTCGCCGCGACGCCGTCCCCGACTGAATCACGCCTCGATCACTGCGATCACGGAGTTGCGCTGAATCTGATCGCCCGGCTTCACCCGAAACTCGACGAGGCGCCCGCTGGCCGGCGCCTTGACCGGGATCTCGACCTTCATCGACTCGATCACCATCAACTCGTCGCCGCGCGCGACTTGCGCACCGCTCGCGACCGCGAGTCGCAGCACCTTGCCCACGGCAGGACTCTTTATATCCATCGCTTCGCCTCTTAGCAGGCGCGGCGTGCATGCACCAGCGCTCGCGCGAATTCGCCTTGTGTTTTCGGTCTGCTTGGTTGTAGAGAAACTAAATCAGCGCGATGGTCGGGCTAATGGAGAGATGGCATGCACAGTTTTGTCGCGGCTCGAACACTCACTGAATATCCGCGCGGCAGCCATCGATGGTCGCTGCTGATCCTGACCGTGCTCGCCTCGATTCTCGGCGCCTACGACTTCCAGCTCGCACCGCTGCTGCCGATCCTGCTGCCCTACCTGCACATGAGCCACACCGCCTACGGCCTCTTCATCACTTTCACCGTGCTGATCTCCGGCATCTCGGCATTCTTCGGCGGCCCGCTCGCCGATCGCTACGGCCGCGTCCTGATCATCGACATATGCCTCGGCTGCGTCACGGTCCTGTTGTTCCTGAACGTCTTGATCACCAACATCACGACCTTCGTGATCCTGCGCACCTTGATGGGAATCGTCGCGGGCCTGACCGCCGGCGCCGGCGCCGCGCTGATTCGCGACATGTCGCCGCGCCTCAGCCGCGCCCTCGCCTTCGGACTGCTGACCATCGGCCCGGTCGGCGCGAACTTCCTCTCCAACTACGTCGCCGGCGCGACGCTGCCGATTTATCACACCTGGCAATCGCAGATCTGGATCATGGGATTCATCGCGATCGCGATGTATATCCCAATCGTGATTTGGCTGTGCGACCTCAGCCCCGAACTGCGCATGCAGATCATGAAGACCGAAATCCAGGCGCTAGCCGCCGAAGGACGCCTGCCCGCCGCCTCGGAGATCCCGTCCGGTACGCGCGACGCTTTCCGCCGCCTGCTCGGGCATCTCGAGGTCTGGCTGCTGGTGCTCGGCATCACGGCGAACCTGACTTTGTACTTCGCGATCCAGGGCTTCGGTCCGCTGATGTTCACCGAGGCCTTTCATTATTCTCCGGCCGAAGCCGCGAAGATGAACGAATACTTCTGGCTCACCAATCTCGGCGTACTCGTGCTGACCGGTCTTGTCTCCGACCGCCTGCAAATCCGCAAACCGATCGCAATCTTCGGCGGTATCCTGGCGGCGCTCCTGATGGCGTGGTGGATTCCAAAGTTTGGCACTGAGATGCCGCGCGCGACGCTGATAATGGTCGCGTCGCTGATGGGATGCTTCCTCGCCATCGCATACGTGCCGTGGGCCGCGCAATTCTCCGAGGCGCTCGAAGACGTCTCGCCCGCTCTGCAAGCCACCGGCTGGGCCTTCTTCGGCCTGGTCGCGCGCGCATGGGTGGCAATCTCGGCGCCGCTCTCGCTCTACGTCGCGGTCCATTACGGATGGGGCGAATGGGTCAAAGTCGCGCTCGGCGGAATGATCATCTACATCGTCGCGATGGCCTTCACGCGCGGCCACGCCGCCGTCGAAGAACACGCCCACGCCGCCCCCGCCGCCGATCGCGCAACCGCCGGCTAGTCGATTCTTCCCCTCTCCCTGTAAGGGAGAGGATCGAAGGTGAGGGTCCGATTACAGCGCGCGTCTTCGCGCGCGATTCAAGATTCTGCATCCTTTGCTACTCTGCATCTTACGGCCGCATCGTGCGCATGCGAATCCCCAACTGCGTCGCCACGATCTCATACGCCTGATGCGCCCAATCGACGAGCAGCAGTCGCGTGTCGCGCGGATCGATTATCTCCTCGATGCCGAATGCTTCCGCGGTGCGCATCGGCGATCGAATCGCGTTGAACTTGTCCTCGAGCTCCTTGCGCAGCTTTTCCGGATCGTTCGACGCCGCCAAATCGCGCTTGTACGCCGCCTCGATTCCCCCTTCGATCGGCAGCGATCCCCAATCCGCCGACGGCCACGCATAGCGCAGATTCAGTCCCGTCGTTATTCCATGACCCGCGCCCGCGACGCCAAACGCCTTGCGCACCATGATCGCGACCAGCGGCGTCGTCGTCTGGAACATCGCATACAGCGCGCGCACGCCGCGCCGAATCGTGCCTGCCATCTCGGCCTCGCGCCCAATCAGGAAGCCTGGCTGATCGACGAAATTGACGACCGGGATATGGAACGTGTCGCACAGGTCGATAAACTTGACCATCTTGTCCGACGCCGGCCCGTCGAGCGAACCGCCAATCGAAAACGGATCGTTCGCCATCACGCCGACCGGAAAGCCGTCGAGCCGCGCGAATCCGGTCACCAGCGACGGCCCGAAGTACGGCGTCATCTCGAAGAATGAATCGCGATCCATCACCAGCTCGACGATTCGCCGCACGTCGTAGCCGTGGCGTCGATTGCGCGGCACGATGCTGAGCAACTCCTCTTCGCGGCGCGCCGGGTCGTCGTCGGGCGTCGCGCGCGGCGGCACATTCCACACGCTATTCGGCAGGTACGACAGGAACCGGCGAATCTGTACGAAGGCGTCGTCCTCGCTCTCGGCCTCGTTATCGACCGCGCCGCTCATGTGCGCGTGGATCTCGGCGCCGCCGAGTTCTTCCTTGGTAAGATCCTCGCCGACGCCCCATTTGACCACCGGCGGTCCCGCGACGAAGAGCTGACTCGTCCCGCGGATCATCACCGAGAAATGCGACGCCGCCACGCGCGCCGCCCCGATTCCCGCGACCGATCCCATGCATCCCGCGACCACCGGCACTTCGCCCATCAGCTTCACCAGCACGTCGAAATCCGGATTGGCCGGCACGTAGGTCCGCTTCACGGTCTCGAAGGTTTTCACACTGCCACCGCCGCCGGTTCCATCCACCAGCCGGATAATCGGGATATGCAATTCATGCGCGATCAGCTCCGCATAGCTGCGCTTGTTGCCGATATTCGCGTCGGCCGCACCGCCGCGCACCGTGAAGTCGTCACCGCCGACCACCACGCGCCGCCCGTTGATACGCCCGGTGCCGCCGACAAAGTTCGCCGGCGTGATCGACGCGAGCGTGTCGCCCTCGTACTTCGGCGATCCCGCCAAAGCGCCGTACTCGTGAAACGTGCCCGCATCGAGCAGCCGCTCGATCCGCTCGCGCACCGTGAGCTTGCCCCCATCATGCTGCCGCTTGATGTTCTCAGCCCCACCCATCCCCTTCGCCAACTCAACGCGCCGCCGAATTTCCTCGACCTCTTTCTCCCACGACATACGATTCTCCTGACGGATAGGATTCCTGATTCTATAGACCACGCTGATGCGAATTCACGCAATCGAATTTGAAACCCGCGTAGCACCTCAGTATTGAGAAGGGACGCGAGACTGCGTCCCTGTCAGCACTTTCCCCGTGTCATTCAGAGCGAAGCGAAGAATCCCGGATCTTACCTCGCCCGTTATTTCACGGGAGAGGCGGCCGGCGGGCGCAGCCGCCGGTAGGTGCGGGTTCCGCGATTCCACCAGAAAGCTCGCCCCCTAATTTTCTTGTGTCGTCTCTTCCCCTTGTGTCATTCAGAGCGAAGCGAAGAATCCCGGCTCCTTCTTTGTGTCGTTCTGCCCGGGCCCCAGACCACCAATATCGCGACCGTTTCTCGTCCGCGCTCTTCCTGTTAACTTCGATGCAGCTGCGTTTTTCCTTATGACGACGACCACGACTTCTGCGCCGCACCCGCGGCATGCGATGCTCTCCGGATGGGGGCGCTACCCGCTTTCCGAGAGCGAAATTTACCGGCCTGATCGAATTGCCGAGCTGCAGGCCGTCGTCAGCGGGAATTCCTCGTCGCTGATTGCGCGCGGACTGGGGCGCGCTTATGGCGATGCGGCGCTAAACGATCAGAATCGCGTGGTCGATTTGACCCGGCTCAATCGGATGCTCGCCTTCGATCCTGCCAGCGGGCTGCTCCGATGCGAGGCCGGCGTCACTATCGCCGAGTTGCTTGACGTGTTCCTGCCGCGCGGGTTTTTTCCGCCGGTCACGCCGGGCACGCGCTTCGTGACGCTGGGCGGCTCGATTGCGGCTGACGTGCACGGCAAGAATCATCATCGCGATTCGTCACTCGCGTCGCATGTGACCTGGTTCGATTTGATGGTCGCGTCGGGCGAGGTGCTGCGATGCTCGCGCGAGGAGAACGCGGCGCTGTTCTGGGCCACGGTCGGCGGGATGGGGCTCACGGGCGTGATTCTCGAACTCGAGCTGCGGATGCGGCGGGTCGAGAGCGCCTATCTCGACGGCGAGTTGATTCGCGCCGGGAATATCGACGCCGCGATCGAGGCCTTCGAGCGGCTCGATGCGCAGTACCGCTATTCGGTCGCGTGGATCGATTGCAACAGCGTCAAGAGCGCGCTCGGCCGCTCGATTCTCAACGTCGGCAACTTCGCGACGCTCGCGCAGTTGCCGCGAAATCTCGCGCAGAATCCGCTGAACATCGCGCCGAAGCTCAGCCCGTTCGTGCCGTTCGATTTCCCGGTGGTGAACTCGCTGACTGTTAGAATGTTCAACGCGGTCAACTACGCTTTCCATCGCGAGAAGCCGGGCCACACTATTTTCGACTGGAACAGTTTTTTTTATCCGCTCGATTCGATCCGCAACTGGCCGCGAATCTACGGCAAACGCGGCTTCGTGCAGTATCAATGCGTGTGGCCGCCCGCCGAGAGCCGCGCGGGGCTGGTCGAAGTGCTCGAGGCGATCACGCGCAGCCGGCGCGCGTCGTTTCTCGCGGTGCTCAAGAAGTTTGGCGCGCAGGACGGCATGCTCTCGTTCCCGATGCCGGGGTACACGCTCGCGATCGACTTCCCGGTCACCGATGGCATGCTCGAATTTCTCGACACACTCGACGCGATGGTGTTGAAGCGCGGCGGTCGCGTGTACCTGGCCAAGGACGCGCGCATGTCGCCGGAGACGTTTCGCGCGATGTATCCGAATCTCTCGAAGTGGCAGGCGGCGAAGGCGCTAGCCGATCCGGAGAATCGATTTTCGTCAAGCCTGTCGCGACGGCTGCGGATGACTGAATAAATTCCTCCTGCTTGAAGGAAAGATGAATAGAGTTTTGATTCTTGGCGCCACCAGTCCGATCGCACGCGCGCTCGCGCTGCGGTTCGCGGCGGATGGGGCGCATCTGTATCTCGCCGCGCGCAATGCCGACGAAGTTCGGCGCGTTGCCGAAGACGTCGGCACGCGCGCCGGAGTGACCGCGCTTGCCGGGACGTTCGACGCGTCCGACTTCGCGTCGCATGACGAGTTCATCCGCCGCGTCGCCCTCGAGCTCGGCGGACTCGACGGCGTCGTCGTATGCTTCGGCACGCTCGGCGACGAGGACAGTGCGCAGACCGACCCGGCCGATGCGCTCGCGACGATCAATCAGAACTTCACCGGCGCCGTGTCGCTGATGACGCTCGCCGCGCGCCATCTCGAGCAGCAGCGCTCGGGCTTTATCATCGCGATCGGATCGGTCGCCGGCGAGCGCGGACGCAAGAAAAATTACGTGTACGGCTCGGCCAAGGGCGCGCTCGCGCTCTTTGTGCAGGGACTGCGCGGGCGCCTGGCCGACAGCGGCGTGCATGTGATGACGGTGAAGCTCGGCACAGTCGATACGCGAATGACGTGGGGCCGCGAGGGCGCGCTGCTGACGATCGCGCCAGCCAAGGCCGCCGACCTGATCTACGCTGCGTATCGAAAACGCGCCGAAGTCGTATATGTGCCATGGTTCTGGCGCGTCATCATGGGCGCAGTGCGTTTGATCCCCGAGAGCCGCTTCAAGCGCATGAGCTTCTAGACAGGTTCAAAATGAAACCCGCCGTGGGTTTCATACTTCCTTGGGCAGGGTTAAACCCTGCACCTTAGTGTGGTGTGATTGACGCGCAGTTATCTTGGCGATAGCTTCCTCGCAGCAATGATTCGGCCGCGCCTCAGCCTTAACCTTCGAGTTGTCGTCTTACTGCTACTGCTATCTCCGAGCGCATCGGCGCAAACTCAGAATAGTCCTGCCGCCTCTCAAACTCCGCACGCAGCCGCGTCTCAAGCTCAAGGAGCCGATGTCCTCTGGTACGGGCATGCGCCACCCGGCTCGGGTGGAACCGTCACCGACATGAAACTGCTAGCTCCCGGCACCGGTTGGGCGCTGCGACCGGGATACCTCTATTGGACCAGCGATAACGGCATGCACTGGAAAGACATCTCGCCGCGCGATCCTGTTGTCAGCGGCCACATCTTCTTTCTCAATGCTTCAACCGGGTGGGTGGTTAGCGGAGAGTACGAACCCTGCGCGCCTGAACTACACGTAAGTCTTGATGCGACCACCGACGTAGGCGCGACTTGGTCTCAAACAGAGATTTCCCTACCGCTCAAGGACTATGGGATTCCCTTTGATTCCGATGGCGGAGAAGGTTCTTGCTCGCTTCCCACAGGCGGCGCCAAAGCAATTGCATTCGCGGATCACCTCCATGGCTGGATGAATATATTCTTTCACGGACAAACCATGAACTCGTGGATGAGTTCCTTGCTGCTGACTTCCGACGGCGGGCGAACTTGGAAACGGGTCACCAACGCTCCCGAGCTCACGGAGACGCAAATGCTGTGTATTTCCGCCACCGATGGATGGCTGTATGGGGATGACGAAAACGAGATCGGCTGGGCTCTATACGTCGCCCGCGATGGAGGACGCAGCTGGCAACAATTTGCTCCGGATCCTCCAGGGCTCGAACAATGCGAAGTTCACGGGCTCCCGATATTTCAGGACGCCAGGCACGGATTCTTGCCTGAGACTTGCGTCCCCACCAAGCCTTACGAATTCAGAAGGACAATGGTGTTGATGGCGACCTCCGATGGAGGCCGAACCTGGAAGCTCGATCGATCAGTCTCAAATCTGCCGGAGGTGGCAGTCTCCGGATCGCAATACAGCTCGTCAACAGTTGCGGGCGCCGACTGGATTTTCGCTGCCGCCTCTGATCATGTTCCAGTGCTTACCAAGGTCGGCGCCGGAACCTCGATCGACTCGGGCATCAATCGTGCCGCATCTCGTCCTGCATTCAAGATGATTCGTAAAATGAGCTTTGCCACTCCAACCGAGGGCTGGATCATCATGAGCGATGGCGAACTGATGTCCACGACCGATGGCGGCACCACCTGGACGGCGCTCAGGCCCGGGCCGCAGCCGCATGTGATTCAGCCGGGCGGCAATTGATGAGTCTTGTTCGTCCCGGCATCGCCGCAGCGAACGAGCCGCGGTAAGATGTGTGGAATGGAGATCGGACAAAAATGAAAGTAAAGCTTGAAGTTGTTGTAGTGCTCGCGTTCACGGTTCTGTCGCTCGCAAGCGCGGCGCGTGCGGGCGTCAATCCCGGCGATACGATCACGAAAGATCAGGCCGACAAGGTTGCCGACCTCGTCAGTCCGGGGAATCTGATCCTGGTGAAGCAAGGGATGACGATGAAGATCGTGCCGAGCGATCGGCTCGAATGGCCGCCGCCCTACAAATCGGCGACCGAGAAATATTCGCCGCAGGTCACGCTCGCGCCCGATGGCGCGTTGAAGGGCTATTCGGCCGGGCTCCCGTTTCCGCTGGTCGATGCGAACGATCCCCAGGCGGCGCTGAAGGTGATGTGGAATTTCAGCTACCGGCCGCTCTACACCGACGACGCGATCTCGAAGAACGTCGAAATAGCGAGCTACAAACCCGGCTCGACGGCGGCCGATCCGGTCGAGCATTTCACAATCGGCAACGTGGGATTTTACAACAACACCGGACGCACCGAGGTCAATCCGATCCCGACCGATCCGGAAGCGAAGAATTCAGGAATCCGCTATCGCTTCGGCGCTTATCCGTTTTTGGAGCCGGCCGAGATGCGCGGGTTCGGATTTATCCGCTATCGCAGCCTCGACCCGAAGGTCGAGGACAACAGCTGGATGATGAATCCGCGCACGCGGCATACGCGGCGCGCGTCGGCCAGCGAACTCTCAGATGTGTTCGGTTTGCTCGACACGGCGGCGGGCGGCGGCTCAGGAGGAGCCGGGACTTATGCGAGCAACCTCGATCCGGATTCGTTTTTCGGCTTCGCCGCGAAGATCGAAGATTTCAATTACAAGTTCCTCGGCGAGAAGCCGATGCTGGCGGTGGTGAACGCGGAGAACTCGCCGGCCAAGGCCTGCCCGACCGACGGCGGACGAACTATCTGCCCCGAGAACTGGGAAATGCGCCGGCTCTACGTGATCGAAGCAGACGCCAAGCAGGCCTCCGCGATCGCGGCCGGCGCTTCGATTCCGAAGCGGATTTTTTATATCGACTCGGAAGGATGGTTCATCACGGCGTCGGATCAATACGACCGCGACGGCAAGCTGTGGAAGACGATCGCGACCTTCAACGCCTATCGCGACCGGCCGGTGCCGGACGCACGCGTCGCGATCTGGCCGTTCAAGCGGATGTTTCAGACGGCGCTGGTCGATGAGGACGTGACCAACGGCTTCTCGACCGTGGTGCTGTCGCCGGGAGTCGAAACCGACGAGCACGAAAGCTGGTATATCAACATGGGACTGGCAACGGAGAATTTTTTCAACCCGGTGGCGATGTCGAACGCAGCGCATTAGGAATCGATCGAACGTGGAACCCACCGTGGGTTCCACACCTCCCTGGGCAGGGGTGACCCCTGCACCCAGTGTTGAGCAGCGAGTACCCCCTTTCCGATCCGGAAAGGGGGATAGGGGGATAGGACGGCGCAGCCGCCCCGACCGCTGTCTTTCCGGTCCCCCTTCCCGCCCGGGAAGGGGTTAGGGGTTAGGTTCTTCTTCGTCGTTTGAACTATAAATGACAAATCTAGTGCGCGTGCGGAGTAATCATCGATGTCGAATCGTCTCGACGAAATCCAGAAACTGACCTTCACCGGCGCTGTCGATGCCGACGGGCATATCCTCGAAGACGCCGGTCTGTGGGACCGCTATATCGAAGCGAAGTACAAGGACCGCGCGGTCCGCGTTCGCAAGGACGACAAGGGACTTGAATATCTCGAGGTCGCGGGCAAGCCGTCGAAGGTTTTCAACGGCGGCCGCCTCGGCGGGCTCTCCGCAATGGGTGCGACGCGCAACGACAAGTACGACGCCCCTCCCACCTACGGCGGCTTTGCTCCGTTCGGCGCGATGGATGCGAAGGAGCGGCTCAAGCGAATCGACGCTGAAGGTCTCGCCGCGGCGTTCCTCTATCCCACGATGAGCCTGCTGTGGGAGACCGAGACCGACGATCCCGAACTGGCGCAGGCGTGCACGCGCGCCTACAACCGGTACATCGTGGACTTCTGCTCTGACAGCGGCGGCAAGCTGATCCCGATTGCGCATCTGTCGCTCGGCGATCCGGCCGCCGCGGCGGTCGAGCTCGAACGCGCGGTCAAGGATGGATGCAAAGGCGGATGGGTCGCGCAATTCGTCATGACGCGCAAGCCGCATGCGCATCCCGATCACGACGTGCTGTTCGCCAAGGCGCAGGAACTCGACGTGCCGCTCGGGATACATCCGTCGCTCGAGCCGGTGTGGGCGGCGCCGGGACGCTACGATCGCAAGTTCATGCGCGGGAATTATTATTTCTTGAATATCGTCGCGGCCGACGCGATTCGTCACGCGTTCACCAGCTTCTTTCAGTACTCAACCTTCGACAAATTTCCGAAGATGCGGCTGGTGCTGCTCGAGGCGGGCGCGGGATGGATTGACTACTGGCTTGGGCGCCTCGACGCCGTCTATGAGAGCGCGATGGGCCGCACGGTGTCGCTCAAGGAGAAGCCGAGCTTCTACTTTAATCGCAACTGCTGGATCTCGGCGGATCCCGACGAGCGCTCGCTGCCGGCGATGGTCGAGCTGTGCGGCGCCGACAAATTCTTCTGGGCCTCGGACTTCCCGCATCCCGATCACGTCGGCAACTATATCGAAGAAGTCGAGGAGCTGGCGCACAAGCTGCCGGCCAGTGCGCGCGCGAAGGTGATGGGCGAGAACGTGATGAAGGTCTATAAGTGCGCGCTGCCGCGTTAGTCAGACAACAAAAAGCCCGCGAGATTTGCGCTCGCGGGCCTTTGTGTGATCGTTGGAAATTCCTGTCGCTTAGCTCACGGTCCAGACGTCGCCCTTGCCTAGCAGCGTTTTCAGGTCGCCGGCGCCCTGCTTTGCCTTGGCGTCCGCGAGCTGCTTGTTGACGGCGCCGTCGTAGGTCGGGCGCGACACCGCGTAGAAGACGCCCACCGGCGTCGGCAGCGGCGGCTCGAAGTTGCCGAGCATGAACGCGAGCGAGAGATTGGTCTCGTCGTGCACGACCAGGTCCGCCTCCGTGACGCCTGCGCCGAGCTGCACTGCTTCCGGACGCATCCCGTTCATCTTGATTCCCATGTCGCGATTCTTGCCGAAGATGAGCGGCTTGCCGTGCTCCAGCACCAGCTGATGGTCGGCCTTGAGCGCCTTGTCGCTGACGTCGTTGAAAGCGCCGTCGTTGAAGATGTTGCAGTTCTGCAGAATCTCGACGAACGACGCGCCGCGATGCGCATGCGCCCGCTTGAGCATCTCGCCGAGATGCTTCTGCTCGACGTCCACCGTGCGCGCAACGAAGGTCGCATGCGTGCCGAGCGCGACCGTGATCGGATTGAACGGAAAATCAATCGAACCCATCGGTGTGGACTTGGTGACCTTGCCCACTTCCGAAGTCGGCGAGTACTGGCCCTTGGTGAGTCCGTAAATTTTATTGTTGAAGAGCAGAATCTTCAGATCGACGTTGCGCCGCAGTACGTGGATCAGATGATTGCCGCCGATCGACAGGCCGTCGCCGTCACCGGTGACCACCCACACGTCGAGGTCGGGCCGCGAAACCTTGAGCCCGGTCGCGAACGCCGGCGCGCGCCCGTGAATCGTGTGAAAGCCGTAGGTGTTCATGTAGTACGGGAACCGGCTCGAGCATCCGATACCCGAGATGAAGACCGTGTTCTCCGGCGCGATGCCGAATTCGGGCATCGTCTTTTGCACCGCGGCCAGAATTGCGTAATCGCCGCATCCGGGACACCAGCGCACTTCCTGGTCGGAGACGAAATCCTTGCGATTTAGAGCGGTAGCCATTTTCGATCAGCCCTCCAGGGCCCGGTTGATGCGGTTTTCGATCTCGCTGACTTTGAACGGACGGCCCTGGATTTTGTTGAAGCCGAAGGCGTCGATCAGGTAGTCGGCGCGGATCATCTTGAGCAGTTGTCCCATGTTCATTTCGGGGATCATGACCTGCTTGAAACGCTTGAGCGTTTCTTCGAGGTCGCGCGGCAGCGGATTCAGATAGCGCAGATGCAGGTGCGAGACCTTCTTGCCCTTCGCCCGCACATGCTTGACGGCTTCGCGAATCGGCCCGTAGGTCGATCCCCATCCGAGCACGACCAGGTCGCCGTCGGCATCGCCGAAACACTTGCGTCGGCGGAATCTCGCGCGCGATGCCGGCAATCTTGCGCGCGCGCGTCCGCACCATCAGCTCGTTGTTGGCCGGCGAGTAGCTCACGTTGCCGGTCAGGTTCTCACTCGACAGTCCGCCGACGCGATGCTCGAGGCCCTTGGTCCCGGGCACCGCCCACGGCCGCGAAAGCGTCTCCGGCTCGCGATTGTACGGCAGGAAACCTTCGGGATTGGTCGCGAACTCGACCTTGATCGGCGGCAGCTTGTCGGCGTCGGGCAGCAGCCACGGCTCGGAGCCGTTCGCGAGCTGGCCGTCGGTGAGCAGAATCACCGGCGTCATGTACTTCACCGCGATGCGCACCGCCTCGTACGCGCAGTCGAAGCAGTCGGCGGGAGTGGACGCCGCGATAATCGGAATCGGCGACTCGCCATGCCGTCCGTACATCGATTGCAGCAAGTCGGCTTGCTCGGGCTTGGTCGGCATCCCGGTCGAGGGGCCGGCGCGCTGGATGTCGGTGATCACCATCGGCAGCTCGACCTTGACGGCGAGCCCGACCGCTTCGGCCTTGAGGTTCATGCCGGGGCCGGAAGTTGTGGTGATCGCGATCGAGCCGCCGAATGCCGCGCCAATCGCGGCGCATACGCCGGCGATTTCGTCCTCGGCCTGGAAAGTATAGACGGGAAAATTCTTGAAGCCTGAAAGTTCGTGCAGGATGTCGCTGGCGGGCGTGATCGGATACGAGCCGAGGAACAGCGGACGTCCTGATTTGACCGCCGCCGCCACGAATCCCAACGCGGTCGCGCTATTGCCCGTGATATTGCGATACAGTCCCGGCGCGATTCGCGCGGCCGGCACCTCGTACGAACTCGCGAACATCTCGGTCGTCTCGCCGTAGTTGAAGCCGGCCTTGAGCACCTTGATGTTGGCCTCGAGCACTTCGGGCGTCTTCTTGAAGCGGCTCTCGAGATAGCTGAGGGTGCTCTCGATCGGCCGCTGATACAGCCACGACAGCATCCCGAGCACGAACATGTTGCGGCATCGGAAGACCGCGCGATTGTTCAAGCCCATCCCATGCACGGCGAGCGAGGTGAGCTTGGTCACATCGACTTCGATCACCTGGAATTTGTCGAGCGAATGGTCGGTGAGCGGATTGCTCTTGTAGCCGGCGCGCTTGACATTGGAATCGGTGAACGCCTCGCGGTCCACGATAATGACGGCATTTTGCGGGACGTCCTCGATATTGGCCTGCAGCGCCGCGGGATTCATCGCGACCAGCACGTTGGGCTCGTCGCCGGCGGTGAAAATCTCGCTGCTGGAAAAATTCAGCTGGAAGCCACTGACTCCAGCCAGGGTGCCTTGCGGCGCTCGGATTTCAGCGGGAAAGTCGGGCAGTGTAGCGATATCGTTGCCGGCCAGCGCCGATTCGGCCGTAAATTGCATCCCGGTCAACTGCATCCCATCGCCGGAGTCGCCGGCAAACCGGATAACGACGTGATCGCGCTTCAGATGCGGCTTGTGCGCGGACCCGGCGGAATCATGCGACTCGGCAGCTTGTCCAGCCGCCTCAGGTGGAACAGCCATCTCAGTCCAATCTCCTTGTGGTTAGAGCCGATTGAAAATTAACTCCGTCAAACGAAGCCCTGCAAATACTCCAACACGCGGATTTGAAGCATAGCTAATCCAGGCGAAGCATTAAAGGCCCACCTTTTTGCCGCCAGTCAGCGAATCCGGAACTCGGTAAACTCGCCAATAAAATCGCTCCAGTCTTCGCGTACCGTAGTTACGTGCGCTGACGGTGGGCCCAGATGTGCCCACGCGGCCAGCATCTGCAAGTTCGCCTGCGTGCCTTCTGCAACAATTTCGACCTGACCGCTGCCCAAATTGCGCACCCATCCGGCAACTGCAAGATCCTTCGCCTCGTCGTACGCCGAGAATCGAAACCCGACCCCCTGCACCCGCCCGCTAATTACTAGATGCAACCTCGCGCGGTCTTTTTTGTTTTGAGTGGTCACACAGTTCGTCGAGAGATCCCCATCGCCCAATATATTTCAGTTCTCACGAGAACAGCGAATTTCAAGCTTTGACGCGGTGGGCTCTCAAAAGAAAAGGCCCGACTCTTACGAATCCGGCCTCTTCAACCATTTCAGGTCCTGGAGAGCTAGGCTTTTGCTTTGGCCAGTAATTGATCCAACTTTTTGTTTGTGTCTTCGAAGGTTCTGATCAGATCGTCCAGGACGGTATCGAGTTCCGCCTTCTCCAGACCTTTTCCGTTTCCTTCTGAAACCCGGATCAGAGCCTGAATACTTTTCTGATTTTCTGTTACGCGCTTCATAAGCTCTGCAGCTCTCTTGCTTGACTCCGAATCAAGCTTGAACGTCGTCAGTTCCCGCGCTTTTGACAGCGCCTCGATCAGAAGATGGACGATCCTCTCAAGCTTGTCCATAAGCACGAAACGAGCAGTTCACGCTCCACCGGATAGAACAGACTGCAACCCCTTCTCGTCGAGCACTCGGACGCCCAAATCTTGCGCCTTCTTCAACTTCGATCCCGGCTCCGCGCCCGCCACCACGAAATCCGTCTTGCGGCTCACCGACGACGTGACGCGGCCGCCCGCCGCCATGATTTTGCGCTCGGCCTCTTCGCGCGTCATCGACTCGAGCGTCCCGGTCAGCACGAAAGTTTTGTCGCGCAACGCACTGCGTCCCTCGACCTCGGCCGGCACATCTACATCCAGCAGCTTTACCAGCCGCTTGACCGCTTTGAGGTTGCGCGGCTCGTCGAAGTACTCGCGGATACTGTGCGCAACCTCCTTGCCGATATCGCGCACGCCGAGCAGGTCGTCCTCCGACGCGTCCGCGATCGCGTCCATGGTCTTGAACTTCAGCGCGAGCTGACGCGCGGTATGCTCGCCGACGTGACGAATCCCAAGCCCGTTGATGAACCTGTCGAGCATCGTCTTGCGCGCTTTCTGGATCGCGTCGAGTACGTTCTGCGCGCTCTTGTCGGCCATCCGCTCGAGCCCGCTGAGCTGCTCCTTCGTCAGCCCGAATAAGTCGTCGAGCTCCTTCACCAAACCCTTCTCGACCAGCTGCCCGACCAGTTTGTCGCCGAGTCCTTCGATATCGAGGCATCCCTTCGACGCGAAATGGCGAATCGATTCGCGCATCCGCGCTGGACAATTCGCATTGACGCAGAAATAGCCGACCTCACCCTCCTCGTGGACGATCGCGGCGCCGCATTCCGGACAACGCGCGGGCATCGCGAACGGCTTCGCGCGCGGATGCCCCTCCTTGGTGACGCGGATGACGTACGGAATCACGTCGCCGGCGCGCTCTATAAGCACGGTGTCGCGCTCGCGGATGTCCTTGCGGCGAATCTCGTCGAGGTTGTGCAGCGACGTATTCGATATCGTCACGCCCGCGAGCTGCACCGGCCGCAGCTTGCCGACCGGCGTCAGCGATCCGATTCGGCCGACCTGCACGTCGATCTTCTCGACCACCGTTTCCGCCTGCTGCGCCTTGAACTTGTACGCAATCGCCCAGCGCGGCGATCGCGAGACCTCGCCAAGCTGCTCCTGGATCGCGTACGAGTTCACCTTGGCGACCACACCGTCGGCCTCGTAGTCGAGCTGGTGGCGCTGTTCGGTGATCTCGTTCCAGTATTCGAGAATCGCGTCGATCCCGTTGCATACGCGCGACAGCGGATTCACGCGCAGCCCGAGTGCCTTGATGCCTTGTAGAAAATCCCACTGCGATTTGAACGCGGCGCCTTCGATCGCGCCCGGCGCGTATAAAAATGCGTCGAGCGGGCGCGACGCCGTGATCTTCGGATCGAGCTGCCGCAGCGCGCCCGCCGCTGCATTGCGCGGATTGGCGAACATCGGCTCGCCGGCCTCCTCGCGCTCCTGGTTCATTTTCACAAACCCCGACCGCGGGATGATCACCTCGCCGCGCACTTCGAGGATGCGCGGGATCTTGCCGTGCTCGGGATGCTGCAATCGCAGCGGCACGCTCTTGATCGTGCGGATATTCTGCGTGACGTCCTCGCCGTTGATGCCGTCGCCGCGCGTCGATCCGACCGTCAGCCGCCCCTCGTCGTAAACCAGCTCGATGCCGAGACCGTCGAGCTTGACCTCGGCGACGTACTCGATGTCGGCGTCGGATTTCAGCAACCGCTTGATGCGCTTGTCGAACTCGCGCATCTCCTCGGCGTCCATCGCGTTGCCGAGCGACATCATCGGCCGCCGATGCACGACCACGCCGAATTTTTCGCTCGGCGCCGCACCCACACGCTGCGTTGGCGAATCCGGCGTGGCGAGCTCCGGATGCTCGCGCTCGATCGCTTCGAGCCGGCGCATCAGCTTGTCGTATTCGGCGTCGGAAATCTCGGGATCGTCGTGGACGTAGTAGCGATAGTTGGCGCGGTTGATCTCGTCGCGCAGCTTTTCAGCCTGCGCCGCGGCCTTCTGCGAGTCCTTACTCATCGCGGTCAATTCGTTTTCGGCAGGATGCCGTAACGTCTGTGCGTGGTTGGATCGGTCTTTGCCGCTTGCTCGCGGGCGGCCTTCAATTGCGCGCGCAGCATCGTGATGAACGCCTTGCTCCCCGGATCGACCGGCGGCGGATCGCCGGCCAGTCCGCGGCTCACCCAATCGCGCACCGCGCGCTCGTCGGCAGCCGGCTCCGCGGATGCGGCACGCTGCTCGGCCACAATCGAGCCGATCCATGCGAAGGCGTCGCGGATTCGCGGCACGAACGTCGGGCCGCCGTGATCGGCGCCTCGAAGCAGGCGGTACTCGTGCGAGATGTCGAGGTCCCACAGCACGCGATGCAGAAATTCGGCGCCGTCGTGCGCGTTGAGGAAATCCTCGTCGCCGACTTCAAGATAAATCGCGAGCCCGGAGCCGCGAATCGCAAGCGCGTTGGCGCGCGCGCGGCTCGCTGGATTGTTCGCCTCGAACAGCTCCGCGTCGCGACTCTCTCCGAGCAACTCGCGCGGACCGCCGACCCCGTGATGGAGCCGATTGCGCGCGCCAATCTCGGCGTCGCGGAAGCCGGGTTCGAGTAGCGGCTGGATCGCGGCCACTGCGGCGAACTGATCGGGTCGCGCGAACGCTATTTTCAAAGCGCCGTAACCGCCCATCGAGATCCCCGCGAGGAACGTCGCCGCGCGATTGCGTCCGGCGTTGTACTTGTCGCGGAGATATTCGGGAAAATTTTCCGCGATGAACGTCTCCCAGCGCGCGCTGCCGTCAGGATGGTCGAGGTAGTAGCTCATCGCGCCCGTGCTGGCCGACGCGATCACCATCGGCGGCATGACGCCGGCCGCCCACCAATTATCGAACAACGGGCGGAGCGCGCCAAGGTTGTCGCGGCTGCCCCCGCCGCCGTGCATCAACACGCACAATGGATACGCGGCGCCATCGTCGTAACCGGGCGGCACGAGGACGGCATACGGAACGCCGTTCGGCGCGAAGTCCGCGGGGAGATCCGCCAACTCGATGCGTGAGCTGCTCTTGTCGCTCATAGGACGGTTGTCGAAAAACTAGCGGCGCGGGTAGCCCATCGCGTCGAGGAAATCGTCGAGCGTCGGGAATCGCATGTACATGTTGTGACGCTTCTGCTCGCCAATCGTCGTGCTCGATTCCGACGAGTACGCATGCCCCGGATACACCACCGTCGCGTCGTCGAGACTGCGCAGCGTGTCGTTCAGGCTGTGATACATCGCTTCGGGATCCGAGCCCGGCAGATCGACGCGTCCGCATGAATTCACGAACAGCGTGTCGCCCGAAATCAAATTGCCTTCGACCAGGAAGCATTGCGATCCGGGAGTGTGCCCGGGCGTGTGCAGAAATTTCACCGCGAGCTCGCCGACCTTCACCGTGTCGCCCGCATCGACCTTGACCATGTCGGAGTCCGACAATCCGGCGACCTGCTTGACGCCGTCGGCCTCGTGTTTGTTCACATAGACCTTGGCCTTCACCCGTTCGAGCATCTTGGCGGCGCCCTCGATATTCTGGCCCATCATGTGGCCGCCGAGGTGATCGGGGTGATAGTGAGTGATCAAAATCTTGTCGATTTCGTAACCTTCAGCCTCGGCGAATTTGCGAATTGCCTCGACGTCCCATGCGGGATCGACAACGGCGAGCTTGCGCGTGGCCGGATCGCCGACCAGGTACACAAAATTCGCCATCGGCCCAATCTGCGCCTGTCGAAGATAAATTTTCTCTGACTCAGCCATCGCCAATTCTCCGCCGCTCAGGATTTTCCGCCGCGCCCCGCCCTGCTCTTCGCCGCGCGCGCCGTCTTCTCGTCCTCTTCGATTCGCAGCGCGCGGTCCCACAAAAATTCGGGTTCGCCGAGCCGCTTCGCGACCCATCGCGACTGCACGAACAGGTGATCGCTCAGCCGGTTCACATAGATGATGAGATTGTCGTTGATGTCCTCTTCGCGTTTCAGGCGCCAGCACACGCGCTCCGCACGCCGGCAGACCGTGCGCGCCTGATGCAGGAACGCGTTGAGCACGCCGCCGCCGGGCAGCGTAAAAGATTTGAGCGGCTCGAGCTCCTTCTCCATCGCGTCCATTTCCTGTTCGAGCTTCTTGATCTCGCCGGCGCCCATCTTATGCATCTGCGGATACTCGCCATCCGGCGGCGTCGCGAGTTCGCTGCCGACGTCGAACAATTCGTTCTGTATCCGCCGCAGACTCTCCGAATACGCCTCGAACTCGGCGCCGAAGCCGTCGCGATACTCCGGCAGGTAGGTGCGTACGATCCCGACTATCGAATTCAGCTCGTCGATCGTGCCGTAGGCCTCGAGCCGCGCGCTCTCTTTGGGCACGCGGCGGCCGCCGACCAGCGCAGTCTGCCCCTTGTCGCCGGTGCGCGTGTAAATCCGGCTGAGACGAATCGCCATCAGACGCCAGCCTTGGCTTTCTGCGCGGCGTATGCGGCGTCGCCGAGGTCGGTGGTCACCGGCAGGCCCGCTTCCTTCCAGCCCGCGACGACGACCTTGCCCGACGCGTCGCGTTGGCCGCCAAAGCCACCGACCACGTTCGTCAGGTCGGTGAAGCCATTCTCTTCGAGCATCTCGCACGCGCGCTGCGAACGCCCGCCCGCCATGCATCCGACGACGAGTTTTTTGTTTTTCGGAATGACCTTCTCAGCGACTTCGTCGAACTCGAGATTCAATTGCATCTGCCCCGGACCCCTCGCCACCATGACGGGAATATTGATCGCGCCGGCAGGATGCCCGGCCGCAAACTCTCCTTCGGTGCGAACGTCGAGGTAAAGCGCGTCGGTATTGTTCTTGAGCGTTTCGTACGCTTCGGGCGGGACTTGCTGTTTGATCGCCATCGCCAAAATCTTCCTTTTTTCAGTGTCGAGACTCTATCAGATCTTCACGGCTTCGGATTTCCCACGCGCTCATAATGCACCATCTCGGTGTGCGGTTTGAGCGGCTTGGACTGCGGCGGATTCTTCGGGTCGGCGTAGCCGAACGGCAGGATCGTGAAGATTGCCCAGCCGTCCTTGACCCCGATCATCGCGCCAATCTTCGCCGCGTCGAAATTGCCGACCCAGCATGTGCCGAGCCCGAGCGCCCAGCCCGCGTTCGCCATGTTCTGCACGGCCTGCCCGCAATCGACGTCGGCCCATCGCGCGTTGGCGACGTCCTTGAGCACCACGATTGCCGACGGCGCGTCGGTAACGAAGCGGCCGGTCGTGCACAACGCGCCAATTTCCTTCAGCGTCGTGCGATTCTCGATCACGACGAATTGCCACGGCTGCAAGTTGCGCGCGCTCATCGCATGCCGCCCCGCCTCGACGATCTTCACGAGCTTTTCGCGCTCGACCACCTTGTCCGCGAACGTGCGCTGTACCTTGCGTTTGAGAATCGCTTCAAGCGCGTCCATCGATAGCGCCTCCATCTGAAATTTCGTTCGTCAAGCTGCCACAAAAACTTGTAGTATCAACCGGCCGTTGAATCCAGTTCGATTTGGGGAAGACGAATTGCGGTATCGGTGCGTTGCGGATTCATTATCCGTCAAAGGTCTCGTGCGGATCGTCGCCGCGCTTCTAATCGTCCTTCTTATTCCCACTTTCGCGCACGCGGCCGACTCGCAATTCAACATCTATTATTCCGGCAGCGAGGATCTCGTCCTCAACCGCTTGCTGCTCGACCCGACGACGCATCGCGTCGCCAATCTCGACGACGCCGCGACCGCTGTCTATCAGGACAATCTACCTCCTGCCGGCCCCGAGCTCGATGCGCTCAAGGCGCGCGTCGCGTCAGGCATGGGCGTCGTGCTGATTCTCGGACGGCATACCGACGCCAATGCGCTCGCGTCGTTCACCAACGGCGCCATCAAGCAGACCGGTATCGTGGACGTCAGTGCGGGCGCTACTCACGGCCGCGAACTCGAGCGCCTCGCTGCGGTCGTCAACTGGGTCGGTCCGAAAACTGACCCGCTCGCGCGCAACATCAGCTGGCTGTCGGCGGTGCGCGTGCACGAGCGCTCGCTTCTCGTCGTCAACGGCGCCGAGGTCCTGGTCAAGACCAACCCGCGCGATCCGGTCGCGCCCGGGACGCCGATTCTGCTCCGCATCCATTCCGGCAAGGGCACCATCTATGTGCTCAACGAATGGCTGCGCAACGGCGATCAGCGCGCGCGCATCGCGAGCATGCTGACGATGCTCGGCGGAATCGAGGGCGCCGAGAATTACGACTTCCAGCGCTGGCCGTACTTCAACTGGCTGCTGTATGCGATGTCACGGACGGCGGCGGGCGTGCCGGCGGTCGCGTACGGCGACTGGATCGCGTCGCCGGTGCCCAATCGCGCGCAAGTCAGGATTCTCGCCGCGCTCGTGTTCGCGATGTTCGCGATGTTCGTCATCGCGTACGTGATCGTGCGCCGCTACAGCCTGCGCCATCCCGAGTTGCTCGATCATTTTTACCGCTCGACGCCGTCGGCCAAGCCGCAGCCCGCTTCGCTCGGCGCCGCCGCCGCCGCGCCGGTGGCGGCCGCAAGCAAAGGCGCGACTGCGCACGGCGATCCGCGATGGGAGATTGTCGGCTTCCATCGGCCGCTCAGCGGGTTTTTCTACAACTACCTGCTCTCGCTGATGATCATGATCCCGTTCAACTTCGCCGTCACGTTTTACATCGAGCGCAACTTCGTCAATCCGTTTCTCGAAGCGCGGGGCGCGTGGGCGGCGGTGACGCAGTTCATGCTGATTTTTTTTACGCTGCTCGACCTCGGCACCAGCCAGGCGATGGTGAAATATTTCGCCGAGTATCGCCTCACCGATCCGGGCCGCGCGATCACCTACGCGCAGTTCTTCATCTGGTTTCACGCCATCGCCGGCATGTTCCAAATCGCCGTCCTGGGATTGGCCGCGGCTGCATTTCTGCCGCATACTCCGATGGCCTACCTGGCGTGGTTCGTCGTCTTGCACACGATGATCCAGTTCCCCGGCTTCATCTCGATCTTCTTCTCGCTGTTCCGCGCGCTGCAGCGCTTCGATTACGCGCAACTGCTGATCGTCCTGACCTACGTGCTGAATCCGATCGTGCAGATGATCTGCGGCGTGTACATGCGCCACTGGGGCCTGATGCATCCGGTGTTCGGCGAAGGGATGGGCGTGGTGTTCGGCTTCGCCATCGGCGGCGTGATCGCCAACCTGCTGATGGGCCTGTTCTGTTCGATCTTCTACGAAAAGATGGGCTTCAACCTCGTGACGATTTTCCTCGCGCATTTTGACCGCGCGACGATTAAGAAGTCGATCATCTACGGCGCGAAACTTACCGGCGGTCAGCTTGCCGTCGCGATCAGCTGGGGCCTGGTGCCGGTGCTGATGGCGATTCTGCTGCCCGACTTTCTCGAGCTCAACGAAATTTTCCTGCTCACCTTCGCCTTCTCCTTCGGCTATCTCGAAACCGGCGCGTACATCTTCACCACCTTGATGCCGTCGATATCCGAGAGCTACTCGCAGGCCAAAATGGCGCTGACGCGGCGCTATCTCGACCAGGGCCTGCGCTGGGGAATCATGGTGTCGTCGATGCTCGGCGGCGCGTTCATCGCGTTCTCCGACGTCTTCATCAAGGGCCTGCTGCCGCCGCAGTTCGTGCGCGCCGCGACCGTGATGTGGCTGATGCATCTGTGGCGCGTGGCCGACTTCACCACGCGCCTGCCCGACCAGGTTTTTCAAGGCGTTGGCCGTACCGGCACCTTCACCTGGACCGCGCTGCTCGAGCACGTCAGCCGCGTCATCCTCACTTGGTACTTTCTGCAATGGTACGGCTTCGAGGGCGTCTTCTACGCTTTTCTCATTTCGTCGGTACTTGCGATCGATCGTCGCGTGGCCGCTGATGGGTTATCTAGTCGCGTGGCCGTCGCTCAGCATCTGGCAGACGCTGATCAACCCCGCGCTCGCGGCAGTCGGCAACTACGTGATCCTGCGCGCGTTCGCGCTCGCGGTATGGCAGGGCCCGGGCCACGCCGGCAGCGGATGGCTGGTCGTGCTGCTGAGCCTGATCGGCTCGCTGCCGGTCTACATGTTCCTGAGCGGCCTGCTCGGATGGGACGACGCCAGCCTCGCCGAATTCCGCGACGCCGCTGAGCTGGTGCCCGCCCCATTCGGCGCAGTCGCAAGAATGGCACATCGCGTCGTACAGTTAGGCTCGAGCATGAGCCCGCTGAACAATCGCTTCCCGGGGAACCTGGTTCAGGAGGCGGCTACCGAATCCGCAGAACTAACGGCGCTAAAAGCCGAGCTGCACTAATCACTTCGAGCGGATCTCTTTGGCTCCTAACCTCTCCTTGTCCGAGGAGAGGTCGGCGCGCGCCGAAGGCAAGCGACGGGTGAGGTACAACGCCGGCCGCTACAACTGCGCGTAGTTGTGCTGCTGTCGAGCGGCGAAATAGTGTCTCTCAATTGCGATTAAACGAGTCGGCCCTGATGCGATGTCCGGCGTTGTACCTCACCCGGCGACACCGCTTCGCGGCTTTCGCCGACCTCTCCTCGGGCAAGGAGAGGTTAGATCATAGGACGGCACAATGGAGGAAGAGTATCCCCTCACCCCCGCTTGTACACCGAAAATTCCTGCTCGAGCTTCGTCACTCGCTCCTGAATCGACGGCAGCCGCTGGACGCCCAGGAAAAACTGCACCAGCTCGTCGTGCCCCGCCTGCCCGCCCGGGCTCATCACTTCGACCAGCTCCTCGATCGAGGCTCGGGAACTTTTCGCTCGGGATGTAGTAGTTCGCCCATCCGAAGTTGCAATGGCGGTGCAGAATTTTCGCGATTGTCTTTTCGAGAAGTTCGCGGCGGCCGCCTGCGTGCTCTTGTCCGTTTTCGTTGTTCAATGGACGCTCCCCTGCTTGCGCTAGTGCCGATGTTTCGCCGCTACGCGCCTTTCTTGACCGGCGCGGGCGGTGCGTCGTCGGCCCACAAAATCTTGTGATAGTCGAAACGCATGTTCTCGATGATATTGAATTTGATTATCTCGAAATAGGGCGACAAATCGAAATCGCGCGGCGTCACCAGCGTCGGCGAAACCATCCTGAGCGCGCCGTATTGCAGCGCGCCGGTCGTTTGCTTCGATCCTATCGGCCACAGCTTGCGCTTGGGCGCCGCCGGCGGCAGCGCTTCGGGCGGCAACTGCTCGTAGTTCGGCACGATCGGGAACTTCACGCGATGGAACGACGACGCGATCACGCTCGAACAGATCACCCGCGTCGGCTCGCCGCTGCCGAACTGCAATGCCCGCCGGCGAAAGCGCGCGGGCACCAGGCTCACCGGCAGAAAGTAACGCGCCAGATCGATCACGTTGCGCAAATCGTAGGTGTCGCCGACGCTGCGGATCGCTTCGTCCATCACGTCGGCCAAATCCGCCGCCGACAGGTTGAACGGGCGGCATACGCGCAGGTTGAAATCGCGATATTTGGTCAACGGCGAGAGCACCACGCCCGCCTCGACGATCGCCTCGACTATCAGGAAGTTCGCATCTTCGCCGAATTGCGCGACCAGCGGCGCCCGCATCTCGGGATTGCGCCGAATCGGCTCGTCGCCGACGTAGAGCGCCGAATGCGACCACGAGCTCTGCGTCAGATACTTGATGCATTCGCTGATGCGCTCGTTCCCCTCGACCAAAATCACGTCGCCTTTGCGAATATGCCGCTTGAGCGCGGCAATGTCGTTGGGAATTTGGAGCGCGTATCGCTTGAGCGGTTTGGTGAGCAGACCAACGGCCCAATCGCTCATCCGATCCAGCAACCAGGAAACGATCCCCGATTTCTCGTGCCGAGCCATTCCAGCCTCTCGCCCTGAATCAATATAGGAACGGAGGCGGCGGCGAAACAACGCTGGGTTGCGGTCGGGGAATAATCGCCTGCGCGGCGAGCGGCAGCGGTGACCCCTGCACCCACTGTGAAGCGCAAAGTTGCGCGCGGCGCGCTACTTTGCTCTCAGGCGCGGTGACGAAAAGGCGAGAGGTCAGGTCTTGAACTGGCCTACGATTGCGTAGAACGGGACGTTCAGCGTTGCCTGATCGGGGTCGTCGGTCTTGATCGTCAGGTTGCCGCGCAGTTGCCCGTCGGGAGTGCCGTGCCGCAGCGTGACCGTCACCTTGTATTCCTTGCCCGGGGTGACCGCCTCCGCCGTCGCGCCGACACTCGGGCTGCTGCTGGCGACGTCGAGCACCTTTATCGGGCGCGCACCCTGGTTGCTCACCTTGAAAATCCGCACGATGTCCTGGCCGCGCGGCACGATGCCGAAAGAAACCTGCGCCGGATCGATATTCAAATCGCCCGTCACCGTTCCGAACACGTCAACCTGCAGCGGCACGCGATTGGTCGTGATTTTTACCGTGTCGTCGAACGGCCCCACCGGCATCGTCTTGAGCAGCGAGACCTTGATCAGCGCGCCGGGCTTGCCGTCAGGACGCTTCAACTGCTCGACCTTGATCGACGAGCTCGAGTTGCTCACCGGCCCGACCGCGAACGCGCCGCGCGCCGGATTCAAATCGTTGACCAGCAGTTCCTTGGTCTCTTCGGTCCCGCGTTTCACGTCGCCGAACGCGACCTCGCCCGGCACAGCCTCGACCTGCTTCTTGACGATGCCCTGCACGGTCAGCGCGACCTGCGGATTGTCGGGATCGTTGGTGGCCACCGTGATCGTGCGGACCTGGTGCCCCTTCTGAAAGTGCGTGTCGAACGCGACCGCGATATCGCTGGTGTCGCCGGGCGCCACGTGCATCTTCGAGGGAGCGCCGGTGGTGCATCCGCACGAGGTCTTCACGCCTTGAATATCAAGGTAGCCCTGCCCGGTGTTCTTGATCGTGAACGTATGCTTGACCATCGTGCCTTCGAGCGCACTGCCGAAATCGTACAGCGGATCGGAAGGCACCGCTTTGGGCACGTGTCCCGGAGGCGCACTGTTGCCGCCGGGAATCAGCGGATTCATGCTGCTGTCCTGCGCCAACGCCGGCCCGCTGAGGATCAAGCCAAGCATCATCATTGCGAAAAATATTGGTCTGATTGTTTTCAAGTTAGTCATGTGATTCGAAGGCGCGCCCACGCCGCTGCTCCAGTGCATTCTATCAGGCATGGCGCGGATCGTTGCGGTCAAGAGGCTTTGCTTACGGGTGCTGCAGCCACGGCTTCGCGACGGGCCGGCTCGTAGCGGGTCAGAAAATCTGTCGAGAATTCGCCGCGGTTGAAATCCGGATCGTGCAGAATCTTCAGATGCAACGGAATGTTGGTCTTGATGCCATCGACTACGTACTCGCGCAGCGCCGCCTTGGCCCGCGCGATCACCTCGACCCGCGTCTCGGCATGCACTATCAGCTTCGCGATGAGCGGATCGTATTGCACCGGCACCCGATAGCCGTCGTACAGCGCCGTCTCGACCCGCACGCCCAGCCCGCCCGGCGTATGATGATTGGTCACCACGCCCGGCGACGGAATTCCTCGCTCGGGATCCTCGGCGTAGATGCGAAACTCCATCGACGCGCCGTCGAACGTCACTTGCCGCTGCTTGAGCGCGAGCTTCTCGCCCATCGCCATCTTGATGCTTTCCTTCACCAGGTCAACGCCCGTGACCATCTCGGTCACGCCATGCTCGACCTGGATGCGGGTGTTCATCTCGATAAAATAGAAGTCGCCGCTGCCCGCGAGCAGAAATTCGACCGTGCCGACGTTCGAGTAGCCGACCACTTCGGCCGCGCGCACCGCCGCCTTGCCCATCTTCTCGCGCAGCCGCGGCGTCAGAATAGGACACGGCGATTCCTCGATCACCTTCTGATGGCGCCGCTGGATCGAGCAGTCGCGCTCGCCGAGATGAATCGCGTTGCGCTGCAAGTCGGCGAGAATCTGAAACTCGACGTGACGCGCGCGCTCGAGATATTTCTCGAGGTACATCTTCTTCGAGCCGAACGACGCCTCCGATTCGCCCTGCGCCAGCGGGAACAGCCGCGTCAGCTCGGTCAGGTCGCGCGCAACTCGCATGCCCTTGCCGCCGCCGCCCGCGGCCGCCTTGATCAGCACCGGGTAGCCCAGCCGCTTCGCATCCGCTTGCGCCTCGCGCAACTCGGTGACGCCGGTGCCCTCGCTGCCCGGCAGGCACGGAACGCCGGCGCGCTTCATGATTCGCCGCGCGCGCGGCTTGTCGCCCATTAACCTGATATGACGCGCGCGCGGACCGACAAAGTTCAGGCCCGACTTCTGGCATGCCTCCGCGAAGTCGCCGTTCTCCGACAAAAATCCGTAGCCCGGATGCACCGCGTCGGCGCCGAACGTCGTCGCGGCGCTGAGAATCGCCGGGATGTTGAGGTAGCTATCCTCGGCCGCGGGCGGGCCGATACAGACCGACTCGTCGGCCATCCGCACGTGTAGCGCGTTCTTGTCGGCGGTCGAGTAAACCGCGACCGTCGCGATACCCAACTCGCGGCATGCGCGGATTATCCGGATTGCGATTGTCCCGCGATTTGCGACCAGCAGTTTTTTGAACATCGCGAACGCTCCGCCCCGTCAAATCACTTCGAGGATTATCAGAGGTTGACCGTATTCTATAGGATTTCCATTCTCCGCGAGAATTCTTATCACCCGCCCCGCGGCCGGCGATTCAATCTCGTTCATCATCTTCATCGCCTCGATAATGCACAGCGGCTGGCCCTTGCGCACCGACGATCCTTCTTCGACGAACGGCGTCGCGTCCGGTGAGGCCGCGCGATAAAACGTGCCGACCATCGGGCTTTCGATCAATTTCTGATTCGGCGCGAGATCGATTTTGCCCGCCGCCTTCGATCCTTCTTCCGCCGTCGCCTCAAGGTGCCGCGTCGCCATCTTGATCGGCGAGGCCGCGCGCGCCGCCACGTGCGCGTCCGAGCCCGACTCGGTCTGGTCCACCGACGCGCGACCGCCGCCGCGCACCAGCCGCACCTTGCCCTTCTTGTCTTCGATTTCGAGTTCGACCAGCCCGTAGTCACGCATCAGGACCAGCAGGGTCTTTAGTTCGCGTACTTCCATCCCGTCTCCGTGTCGTGTTGCAATCGCCGCGCGCCGGCGTGCTGGATCGTTGTCAGCCATGGCGTCATTCGCTCCGTCGGCGCGACTCCTCGGCGATATTGCGCGCCGCTCTGAGCGCCAGGCTGTAGCTCTCGGCGCCAAATCCCATGATCCGGCCGTGCGCGATATCCGCGATCGTCGAATGATGCCGGAACGGCTCGCGCCGATACACGTTGGACAGATGCACCTCGATCACCGGAATATTCACCGCCGCGATCGCGTCGCGAATCGCAACGCTGGTGTGCGTGTACGCGCCGGGATTGATCAACATTACGTCGCACTTGCCGCGCGCCTGCTGGATTCGATCGACGATCGCGCCTTCGCTGTTCGACTGAAACGTTTCAACGTTCATCTCGAGTTCGCGTCCCAGCTTTTTGAGTTCCTTGTCGATATCGACGAGCCGGGTCCGCCCGTAAACTTCGGGCTCGCGTTCGCCAAGCAGATTAAGGTTGGGTCCATGGACGACGAGCACCGCGATCTGACCACCCGGCGAAGGCTCGCCAGCCGTATCCCGCGCTTTCGCCTTCGTCGCCATCCTCCGCACCACTCCTCAGCTTCATTGAACCGCACCCTCAGAGCGACTGCAAGCGCGCCCGCTAACAGCCGTCCACCGGTCAGTCATCACTGGAGTCGTCATCGCGCGCCTTGAGCGCATCCTGGTACACTTCGCGACGCCCCATACCGGTCAGCCGCGCGACCACCGCGCTCGCCTGCTTGAGCCCGAGTCCCGCCTCGCGCAGCACTTCGAGCGCCTCGTGCACGTCGATCGCGACGCTTCCCGCATCCGGCTGATGCGGCGCGCCCGCGACGACTATCACGATCTCGCCCAGCGCCGGCGTCGCGCGAAATTGCCGTTCCACTTCGCCGAGCGTCCCGCGAATCGTCCGCTCGTAGGTCTTGGTGATTTCACAGACGACGGCCGCGTCGCGCGATTCGCCGAACGCGGCCGCCATCGCGCCAAGCGTATCCGCGAGCCTGCGCGACGCCTCATAGAAGACCATCGTGCGCGGCTCGCGCCGCAGTTCGTCGAGCAGTTTGCTCCGCGCCGCATCGCGCGACGGCACGAATCCCTCGAAGCTAAACCGGTCGGTCGGAATTCCCGCAATCGAAATCGCCGCGATCACCGCCGACGCTCCCGGCACCGCGACGACGCGCACGTTCGCCTCCAACGCCGCGCGCACCAGTCTGAAGCCGGGATCCGAAATCGCCGGCGTGCCCGCATCGGTGACCAGCGCGATTCTCTCGCCCGCCTTGAGCCGCGCGACCAGCTCCGGCACGCGGCGCTCCTCGTTATGCTCGAAATGGCTAATCGTCGGCGTGCCAATCTGATGACGCGCGAGCATCTGCCCGGTGCGCCGCGTGTCCTCGCATGCGATCAGGCTGACCTCGCCGAGCGTGCGAATCGCGCGCGCGGAAACGTCGTCGGGATTTCCGATCGGCGTCGCGACCACATACAAAATGCCGCCGCCCTCGGTTTGTCTATTGGTTCGACTGGACATTACAATCCAACTGACTATTCGCTCCCGGAGTAATCAGCGTGGTCGCAGGCAAAGCTACTCTACTCATCTCGTGCATCGACCGGCCCGGCATCATCGCCCGCGTCTCCAACCACCTGTTCACACTCGGCTGCAATATTATCACTTCCGACCAGTACTCCGACGACGAGGACGGCCATTTCTTCTGGCGCATCCACTTCGACAGCTTGCGAATCCCGGTAAGCGAGCTGTCCAATGAACTCGACGCCTCGATGACGTCGCTGCTGCCGTGGGAGCATCTGAAGTGGGCGCTCTTCGACGCGGCGACGCGCGATCGCGTCGTCATCATGGTCTCGCGGCTGCCGCACTGCATGATGGATCTGCTGAGCCGCCATCACGTCGGCGAGCTCGACGGCGATGTAGTCGGCGTCGTCAGCAATCATCCCGACCTCGAATCGCTGGTGCGCCCATTCGATGTCCCGTTCACCGCGATACCGGTGCTGAAGGATCGCAAGGCGGAGTCCGAAGCCGCGCTCCTGAAGTACCTGGGCGAGATGCGCGCCGATACCGTCGTCCTCGCGCGCTACATGCAGGTGCTATCGGGCGAGTTTCTGCGCGCGTGGAGCAAGCCGATCGTCAACATCCATCACAGCTTCCTGCCCGCCTTTGCCGGCCAGCGTCCGCACAAGCAGGCGCACGATCGCGGCGTCAAACTAATCGGCGCCACCGCACATTACGTGACCGAGGAACTCGACGCCGGCCCGATAATAGCGCAAGCCACGGCCCCGATGACCCATCGCGACACCGTCGCCGACCTCGCGCGCAAGGGCAAAGATCTCGAAGTGATGGTGTTGGCCAAGGCGGTGCGCGCCCATCTGAAGAAGCAGGTCCTGCTACATCACAACCGCACAATAGTCTTCGAGTAATAAATCCTCGCTACCAGTCAGCGCGAGCTGGAAGCCAGCAACGCAAGCGCGTGTGTCATCCTGACGACGGGAGCGTTAGCGACGGGAGGAACGGATCTCGGACAGCAGCGCGCAAGCTCTGCCGGTTCCGGTCTCCGAAAATCGCGCAGCGCTCATCGCTGCAGATAGAACCATTAACGATGCGGGATAAGGTTGGCGCACAAGGCCGGACTGGTGGCGGGCGCGGCGCAGCCGAGTTCCTCGCTCAAGTCGAGCGGCTGGAGTCGGGTGGGTCCGGAATCGAAGAAGTCGGGGGCAAAAGCGCGGCACGGGACGGGGCTGATGATCTTCTGGTAGAGCGGGTTTGCCGCCGATCGATAGTCGTAATACAGCGCGTCCCTGGTCAGCTGGGAATTATTCAGTTCAACGGAAGGAGTTTTCACTGTAATTCCCCAAGTGCGGGTGACGGCGCGCGCCATTGCGCCGATGCCAGTTACGTCGGCCCGGTAAAGAAACTCAACGACCGGTTCGCAAACGAGATGATCGGCGACCAGTACAATCCAAACACAATCGTCGCGCAGGCCAGCACGCCCATCAGGCCGTAATTCCACGCCTCGAACTTCACGGTGCCTTCGTCGCCGCGCGGTTGCTCGAAGAACATGATCCGAATCGGCTTCAAGTAGTAATACAGCGACACTACTGAATTGAGTATTCCCACAATAGCCAGTATGTAGAACTGACCTTTAATCACTGCCGCAAACAAATAGAACTTCCCGATGAATCCAACTGTCAGCGGAATCCCAGTAAGTGAGAAAAGGAAGATAGTCAGTGCGATTGCAGGCACGATACCGCCGCGCCACGCCAACCCGCGATACGCCTCGACATCTTCGCGCCCGGTCGAGTTCGCGACGATCATCACGACCAGGAACGCGCCCGCGTCCATTACGTAGTAGGCGAACAGGTAGAACAGCATCGCGCGGATGCCGTCGTTCGACAGCACCACGAACCCCATCAGCGCGTAGCCGGCCTGCGCGATACTCGAATACGCCAGCAGGCGCTTCATGTTGGTCTGCTGCAGCGCCGCGAGGTTGCCGAGCGTCATCGTAATGATGCAAACGAAGAGCAGCAGTTGCGGCCAATCGACGCCGGCCAGCGCCGTCCAGCTACCACCGGCGGCCAGATGCGAGATCGCGGGGAAGAAGAATCGCGTCAACAGCGCAAAGCCCGCCGCCTTCGATCCGATCGCCAGAAAAGTCGTGATCGGAATCGGCGCACCGGTGTAAACGTCCGGCGCCCACATATGAAACGGCACCGACGACACCTTGTAGCCCATCCCGGTCAGAATCAGCACCAGCGCGATGAACACCGCCAGCACCGGCAGATGCGCCGGCGTCGAAAGCGCCTTGTTGATCACGCTGAAGTCGAGCGATCCGGTGATTCCGAAAATCCAGCTCATCCCGTAAATCATCGTGCCCGACGCGACGCCGCCGTAAATCAAATATTTCAGCGCCGCTTCGAGCGAGCGCCGGTTATGCCGCAGAAATCCGGTCAGGATGTACGAGGTCAAGCTGACGAACTCAAGCGACAGATATGCCATCAGCAGGTTCGCCGACTCGGCCATCAGGAACATCGCGAACGTGCTCGCGAGCAGGATCGCATAGTACTCGCCTTGGTCGCAGTTCTTCACTTCCTCGGAGCCCATCGACATCCAGATAGCCACCACCGCGGCCAGCGCGATCAGCGCGCGGAAATAGATCGCAAACGAATCGAACACCAGCATCCGATGGAACAGCCACGCGCCCGACGATGCCGGCTCGAGCCCAATCCTCACCAATGATATCGCCGCCACTATCAGCGCCAACGCGCCGAGTCGCGGTTTGTCGCGCACCACGAGATCGATGATCACGATGGCCAGGATTCCGGCCACCAGGACTATCTCCGGCATGAAGTATCGAAGGCTCGCGAGGTTTCCGAGATCCATCTAATTCCCGCCCGGTCCTAGTGAAGCATCGCGACGGCCGCGCCCGAGGTCGAAAGCACGACCTGGTTGAGATGCACGAGCGAAGTGTTGAGCAGGCCGAGAATCGCGTGTGGATAAACGCCGAGAATCAGCACGATGATCCCGAGCGGCACCAGCGTGAAGGCCTCGCGGAACGACAAATCCGGCAGGTCCTTGTACTTCTCGTTCAGCGGGCCGAGGTAGATTCGCTGGAACGTCCACAGCAGATAGCCCGCCGTAAGGATCGCCGTCGCCGCGCCGAACGCGACCATCAGCGGATGCGTTTGCCAGGCGCCGAGCAGCACCAGCACTTCCGAGATGAATGCTGACATCCCCGGCAATCCCATGCCCGCGAAGAACGCGAATCCCGTTACCGCAGTGTATATCGGCATCTGCTGCGCGAGTCCGCCGAAGCCGTTTATCTCGCGATGGTGCGCGCGATCGTAAATCACGCCGACCAAAATAAAGAGCATCGCGGTGATCGTCCCGTGATTGAACATCTGCAGCACGGCGCCGTTGATTCCCGCCGCCGTGAACGCCGCCAGCCCCAGCATCACGTAACCCATGTGGCTAATCGACGAATAGGCAATCATCTTCTTATAGTCAGTCTGCGCCATCGCGCACATCGCGCCATATACTATGTTGATAGTGCCGATCACGCCGAGGAACAGCCACGCGAGCTGATAGCTCGCGGCCGGCAGCACCGCAAAATTGACGCGCAGAATGCCGTAAGTGCCCATCTTCAGCAGCACGCCGGCGAGAATCACCGAGATGGCAGTGGGCGCTTCGACGTGCGCGTCGGGCAGCCAGGTATGGAACGGGAACGCCGGAATCTTGATCGCGAAGCCGATAAACAGCGCGATCCATACTATTCGCTGAAACCCAATTGAGTAGTGACTCGAATTCGCCGCCAGCTCAGTCAAATCAAAAGTTGGAGTAGCGCCGTAGTAGTACAGTCCGAGCATCGCCAGCAGAATGAGTACTGAACCGAGTAGTGTGTAGAGAAAGAACTTGATCGCGGCGTACTCGCGCCGCGGACCGCCCCAGATGCCGATAAGAAAGTACATCGGCAGCAGCATCACTTCCCAGAAAATATAAAAGAGGAAGAAATCCAGCGATACGAACACGCCCATCATGCCCGTATCGAGCATCAACAGCATCGCGTAGTAGCCTTTCTCCGCGCGATTGATGCCGAAGCTCGCGAACACCGAGATGAACATGATCAGCGCCGTCAGCAGAATCATCGAGATGCTGATGCCGTCCACGCCGACGAAGTAGCTAATGTGGTACGCCGGCATCCACGACGCTTTCTCGGCGAACTGGACGGCGCTGGTGGTCGTGTCGAAGTTCTCGTAGAGGTAACCGGCAATCAGCAGTTGCGGTATCGTCGCCGCCACCGCAATCCACTTCGATGCGTTCTTCATCGAGTCGGGCAGCGCGAGAATCAGCACCATCCCGGCGATAGGTACGAAAGTTATCAGCGTAAGCGCGTGACTCATCTCGGTTTCGCTCTTCCCGTCTGCCTTGCTTGATAGTGCGTCATGCTCTCGCGACCGCGCGTGCCAGCAGTATCAGCATCACCGCGGCCAGAATTCCGTAGAGGTATCCATTGATCGAGCCGGTCTGCAGCCTTCGCAGCCTGCCTCCGACGTTATAGGTGACATTCGAGGCGAAGTTGACTAACCAATCGACTACGTAATGGTCGAATAGTCCGGAGAGCCACGACAGGAATACTACAATGCGTGCCGCGAGATTAACTACTCCGTCGATGATGTTAGTATCGAACCACGCGAACGCCCGCGTCGCGAACAGGTACGGTTGTACTATCGACTTGTCATAAAATTCATCGACATAGTATTTGTTCAATACCCATTCGTACGGCACTCCGCCGAACATCTCGCTAAAGCGTGCGGGATCCAATGTCTTCTGCCGATACATCAGGTCGGCAAGGTACCAAGCGGCGATAACAACTATCACCGTGATAATTGCGAACCCGGCCTCCATGCTGTGACTGTGTATTCCAGCTTCGGTTACCCGGCGAGTCACCTCCGAGCTGAAAATCGGGTCGAGGAATTCCTCGAACGGCTTGAACGAGACCATGAATTCCGGCCACTTCAGCCATCCACCGATCAGCGAAAGAGAGCCAAGCACGACCAGCACGTACGCCATCGACGGCGGCGATTCGTGCAGGTGATGCTCCTGCTCGTGGGTGCCGCGGAACTCGCCGAAGAAAGTCATATACACCTGGCGCGACATGTAGAAGACGGTGAATCCGGCGCCAAGCAGCAGGAACGCCCACACCATGAAGTGTCCGTGCGAGAACGCCTGCCAGATGATCTCGTCCTTGGAAAAGAAACCGGCGAACGGGAAAATTCCGCAGAGCGCGAAGGTCGCGGCGACGAAAGTCCAGAACGTGATCGGCATCTTGTGCCGCAGGCCGCCCATCTTGCGCATGTCCTGCTCGCCGCCCATCGCGTGAATCACCGAGCCGCTGCCAAGGAACAGGCACGCCTTGAAGAACGCGTGCGTCATCAGATGGAACACGCCCGCCGCGTATGCGCCGACGCCGAGCGCCGCGAACATGTATCCGAGCTGGCTGACGGTCGAGTACGCGAGCACCTTCTTGATGTCGTTTTGCGCGATACCGATCGTCGCCGCGAACAGCGCAGTCAGCCCGCCGACCACCGCGATCACGCCCATCGTGAACGGCGACATCGAAAATAGAAAGTTCAGCCGCGCAACCATGTACACGCCGGCCGTGACCATCGTCGCCGCATGGATCAGCGCGCTGACTGGCGTCGGCCCCGCCATCGCGTCCGGCAGCCACACGTACAGAGGAATCTGCGCAGATTTTCCTGTCGCCCCGATGAACATCAGCAGCGTGACGAATCCGATCAGGCTATGCCCCGACAGAAATCCCGCGAAACCTATCGGCACGCCGGCGAGCAGCGGCGCGTAGTGCGCCACCTCGCGCGTCACCAGGGTCGGATGACCGACGGCCTGCAGGCCCGCGAACAAACTGTAGAGCGCGATCACGAATGCAAGGTCGCCGACGCGATTGACGATGAACGCCTTGTTGCCGGCGGTGGTGTTCGCCAGCACCTTGTACCAGAAGCCGATCAGCGCGAACGAGCACAGGCCGACGCCTTCCCAGCCGACGAACATCAGCCACATGTTGTCGCCGAGCACCAACACCAGCATCGCGAAGGTGAACAGGTTGAGCCAGCCGAAAAAGCGCCAGTAGCCGTCGTCGTCGTGCATGTAGCCGGTCGAGTAGATGTGGATGAGGCCGCCGACGCCGGTGATGATCAGCGTCATGATCATCGACAACGGATCGAGCCAGAAGGCGATGTCGAGATTGAGTCCGCCGACGTCGAACCACTTCCACAGGTCGTCGAGCATGAAGCGGTTTTCCGGCGGCAAGCCAATCATCCCAAAAAACGCGCGCACCGCGAGAATGAACGCCAGGATCACGACGCCGCATCCGACGAAGCTTACCGCGCGCTTGCCGAAGGTCTTCTGCAGCCACGCGCCGGCGAGAAAATTGATCACGGCGCCGAGAAGCGGCAGCAGCACGATCAAGCGGATGAACGTAACCGGTATCGGATGATCCATCTGTCAGCTATCCACGCAGCGTCTCGGTCGCATCGACGTCGATCGTCTTGAAGTTCTGATAAATCGCCAGCACCACGGCCAATCCGATGACCGCCTCGGCGGCCGCCAGCATGATTACGAAAATCGCAAAAATCTGCCCATCGTATTTCCCGCCGCCGTAAAACGCGAACGCCAGGTAGTTGATGTTGGCGGAGTTGAGGATCAACTCGACGCCCATCAGGATTCCGATCGCGTTGCGCCGCGTCAGAACCGTGAACAGCCCGAGCGAAAATACGATCAGGCTAAGAATCAAAAAGTGGTTAAGCGTTATTCCCCCGCCCATCCCGATTCTCTCGCTCCCCTACTCCCGCGCTTCGTGGCGCGAAATTACTATCGCGCCGATAAGCGCCGCCAGCAGCACCAGCGACGCGACCTCGAACGGCAAAACGTACTCGCCCAGGAACGCGTTTCCGATCGCGTAGGTCGTCGGCGCGACCGTGACCGCCGCCGCCTGATGCCACTGCGTCCGGACAATCGCGTACAACATCACCAACCCGGCGATTCCCACCGTGAACAGGCCTGCGCCCGTTCCGACCGCGCGATTGGATACCGTAACGTCGCCGATTCCCGCCGTCAGCATCACCGCGAAGATAGTCAGTACCAGTATTCCGCCAACGTAAACGAGTAGCTGGACCATCGCGACGAAGTCCGCGGCGAGCAGAATGTAAATGCCCACTACGCCCATGAACGCGCCGAGCAGCGCGAAGGTCGAATAAACTATGTTGCGCGAGAACGCTACTAACATCGCCGACCCCACCGTCAGCGCGGCCAGCGCATAGAATATTCCCTGTGCGAGCATCCGATTCGCCCTTCCCCGCGTTGCCGAGCGCCGCGCGCTAACCAGGCTCTTCTTCTTCGGCCGGCTTCTCGCCGCCGGGTTGCGCCCATTGATCGAGGTAGGTCATGCCGCGATTCAGAATCGGCGCGATCCTGGTGTCGGTTTCCGGCCCTTTCTTGGGCTTGTAGGCCATCACCGGATCCTTCACGAAGCGGCGAATCAGGCTCTCGAGCGAATAGTCGGCGCCCTCGAACTCGGTCGTGTGATGGATGGAGCCGGTCGGGCACGGCTCGCTGCAAAGCCCGCAGTACATGCACTTTGCGATGTCGATGTCGAATTGTGACAGCAGCATCTGGCGCGTCTGCGGATCCTTATCGACGACGATCACGATGCAATCGATCGGACAGGCGCGCTCGCACGCCAGGCATCCGGTGCATATTTCGAGATCGACTTCGAGGATTCCGCGGTAACGGAACGGCAGCGCATCCTGCACGCGCACCGGCATCCGGTCCGGATATTGCACCGTGTACGGCTTGCGCATGAAATGCGACGCGGTGACCGCCATACCCTCGAAGATGCTGGTGACGGCTTCTTTAATATTTCCTACGTATTCCGAAACCGCGCTCATCAATAGCCTCTATATAGTCGGATTGAAGTACACTTCCATCCGCGAACGCCGGAGATAGTATATAACCCGCTGAGTGAATACTGCCGCGAGCGCAATCGCAGCCGCCAACATGATATAGCCCATTAGTGAGTTGCCGTCGGGCCAAATAGCTACCCACACCGCGGTTCCGATCATATCCACAAACGAAATCGGCACGAAGTATTTCCAGCAAAGAGTCATCAGCTGATCGATGCGCACGCGCGGCAACGTCGCACGTATCCACATCGAAACGAACACCAGGAACAGTACTTTGACGTTGAAGGTGATCGCCTGAAGTATATTCATCGCGATCACATTTTTGGTCACGTGCGGGAACTGCCAGCCGCCTAGGAACAGCGTCGCGATAATGGCGCCGATGATGAACAGGTTGCCCCACTCCGCCATGAAGAAGAACAAGTAGCGCATCCCGCTATACTCAGTCGCGAAACCGGCTACCAGCTCCGATTCGGCTTCGGGCAGATCGAACGGCGTGCGGTTACCCTCGGCCAACGCCGATATATAGAGGATGTTGGCGGCGACGAATGTGAACGGATTGGCGAACAGGAACCAATGCTGCGGCGCCCAGCCCTGCGCGCGGATGATCCCCTGCATCGAGAGCGTGCCGGTCATCAGCACGACGGGGAAAATCGACAGCCCCGCCGGTATTTCGTAACTGACTATTTGCGCCGCCGAGCGGATTCCGCCGATCAGCGACCACTTGTCATTCGACGCCCATCCCGCCATCAGCACGCCGACCACGGTGAGCGCGGTGACCGACGTCATATAGAGGATGCCGACGTTCAGATCGGCGAGAATCAATGACGAAGAGAACGGCATCACCGCCCACGGCAGCGTGAACGCGAGCATGACGAGATACGGCGCCATCTTGAACAGCGGCGCGTCGGACTCGTCGGGGATAATGTCTTCCTTGCAGACGTGTTTGACGCCGTCGGCCAGCCACTGCAGAAAGCCCTGCGGACCGACGCGGTTGGGACCGACGCGCGACTGGATGCGCGCCCACACGCGGCGCTCGGCCCAGCTGACGATGCCCGCAAACGGAAACGCGACGCCGAGAAACACCACCGCGCTCATCACGAACACGACGATCGTCGCGACCATGCCGGGCGACGCGTTCTTGCCGAACGCGCCCGACGCGATCAGATTTTTTACCAGCGTCTCCATCGAGGATTAGCGATCGATCTCCGGCGCGATCACGTCGAGGCTCGCGATTAGCGTGACCAGGTCCGCGATCATAAGTCCCGCGCTCAGCTTCTGGATGATTCCCATCGCCGCGAATGAGCCGGTGCGAACGTGCACCCGCCACGGATAGCCGGTGCCGTCGCTGACGACGTACCATCCCATATCGCCGCGTCCGCTCTCGAGGCGAATCTGGCATTCGCCGGCCGGCGGCTTGAAATTGCGCGCGACCTTGGCGAGCACCGGGCCCGGCGGAATCTTGCTCAGCGCCTGGCGCAGGATCTTCGACGACTCCGCCATCTCGCGAATCCGCACGACGTAGCGATCCATCGAATCGCCCAACTTGCCCCAATGGCCGTCGCCTATCGGCACGTCGAACTCGAACTCGGGATAGACCGAATACGGCATGTCCTTGCGGATATCCCACTTGATTCCGCACGCGCGCAGGTTCGGCCCGACCAGGTTGTAGTTGACGGCTTCCTCCGCCGTGATGACGCCGACGTTAGCCAGCCGCTCGATATAAATTTTGTTCCACGAAATCAGCGCGTTGTATTCCTCGAGGATCGGATCGAAATGATCGAGGTAGGCGAGCGCCTTCTCGCGCCATCCGGGCGGCAGATCCCACGCCACGCCGCCGATTCGCATGTAGTTGAAGGTGAGCCGCGCGCCGCACAGCTCCTCGATCAAGTCGTTGATCATCTCGCGCTCGCGAATCGCATGGGTGAACGGCGTCACCGCGCCGATATCCATCGCCATCGCGCCGACCGACAGCAGATGCGACGCGATTCGATTGAACTCCGCCGCGATCACGCGGCAGTACTCGCCGCGATGCGGCACTTCGATATGCGCGAGCTTCTCGCACGCCATGCCCCAACCCTGGTTGGTGAACATCGCGCACACGTAATCGACGCGGTCGGTGTAGGGCATGAAGCCGTGGTAGCCGACCTTCTCGGCAATTTTTTCGATCGAGCGATGCAGGTAGCCGACGTCGGGAATCGCCTCGCGCATCACCTCGCCATCGGCACGGACCACGAAGCGCAGCACACCGTGGGTTGACGGATGCTGCGGGCCCATGTTGAGGGTCATTTCTTCGGTATGCAGCGTGCTCATTTCTTTTTGGTGTCGAGCCTGATTATCGGGCTCTCTCTTACAGTTGAGATTCCGTGGTACTCGGCCGGCTCGACGAAATCCTTGCGTTGGGGATGACCGATCCAGTCCTCCGGCATCAGGATTCGCCGCATGTCGCTATGGCCATCGAAGTTCACGCCGATCAGATCGAAAATTTCGCGCTCCATCCAGTTCGCCGACTTCCACACGCCTTCGAGCGTCGCGACGCTCGGGTTGTCGCGCGGCAGCTTGACCTTCAACACCGCCGTGTGGCGCTTCGAGTACGAGAACAGGTGATAGACCACCTCGATGCGGTCCTTGTAATCGACGCCGGTCTCGTTGGACAGGCAATCCATCGCCAGCTCGGGATCCTGGTTCATGAATTTCCCGATCTCGACGATCGCCGCCGGATCAACGACCACGAACGGATCCGGCTGCTTGTCGGATAGTTCGAGAATTCGATCGCCGAACTGGTTCTTCACCCGCTCGAGTATTTGAATCGACTCCATCTACTCAGGCAGCCGCGACCTGCTTGCCATTGCCGTTGGGCGAGCGCACCAGCCAGCGCTCGGTCATCATCTTCTCCTGCAGCTTGAGCAGGCCTTCAGTCAGCGCCTCGGGACGCGGCGGGCAGCCGGGCACGTACACGTCAACCGGCAGAATTTTATCGACGCCGTCGCACACCGAGTAGGCAAGCTGGAACAGGCCGCCGCAACTCGCGCACGATCCCATCGAGATGACGTACTTCGGGTCGGGCATCTGATCGTAAAGCAGCCGCGTGCGCAGCGCCATTTTCAAGGTCAGCGTGCCCGCGACGATCATCAGATCCGACTGGCGCGCCGACGCGCGCGGCGTCGCACCGAATCGATCGATGTCCGCGCGCGGACCGCCGGTATGCATCAGCTCGATCGCGCAGCAAGCCAGGCCGAACAGCATGTACCAGATGCTCGATTTGCGCATCCAGTTCAGCAGCTCGTCGGTCTTGGTGGTCAGAACGTAGTCGGGAAGCGTGTTCAACAGCGGCATAAAACCAAACCTCAGTTCTCGACCGGTACTTTTTTGATCCATTCGAGGTCGTGCTTGACCCAAACGTAAACCAGGCCCACGAACAGGATCAGCAGGAAAACTAAAATCTCGCTGAGCGCGTACCAGCGGCGGCCCGAGCGGACCCAGTCCAAATAAACGGCGGCGATCGGATAGACGAACGCGACTTCGACCTCGAACACCACGAAGATCAGCGCGATCAGGTAAAAGCGGACGTTGAAATTGATCCACGCGCGGCCGGTCGGCGGCTCGCCGCATTCGTAAGGGATCAGCTTCCGATCGTACGGATTTTGCGGCGCGAGCAGCTTCTGCAAGCCGAACATCAGGGCCACGAAGCCGATCCCGATGATCGTCAACGCCAGCGGCACGCCAAAATTAAGATACATGTGATGTTACCGAGTCTTGATTAGTTGGACTGGACCAAGCTGTCAAGAAGGATCGCTTCAGCGGTGGAGGTTTTCGTTTAAGCAAGGCTTAATTCAAATCGACGCGATGCTAACTTATTTCCGCTCCTTCAGCAGCGATTTCAATGCCGCCTCGTCGACCCATGCACCATGTCCCTGCGGGCACGCATGCATGTGGACGCCCGCCTCGGTCTTCGCCACCAGCAATTGTTTGCAATGCGGGCAAGCGGTCTGGCTCACCCGTTTGCGCATCTTCTCGACCAACTCTTCGTCGCGTTGCCGCGCCCACTGATCTTCACGTGCCTTCTCGACGTCGTGGAGCTTGCTGCCGAGCCGGTCCTTTTCATCCGCCATAGTCCCGCCTCAGAGCATCTCCTTGATCAGCTTGCCGCTGCGAGCTTTTTCAACCGTCGCCTCGAACTTGGAGCCGAGATCGACGCCCATCTCCTTGGCCCGCTTCTTCGCCCACATGCCGACGTTGCGCGAGTCGCGATAGTAGGAATCGTCACGTGGCTTCGAGGCGTCGAAACTCGCCAATCGCGACGCTTCGCTCTCGACCACCGCGAACGACGACATCACGCGCCGAAGCCGCGCCGATTTGCATTGCGGACAGCCGAGGCGCTCGCGGCGGCCCGACGAACCCATCACCACGTGAGAGCTGACAAGCCCGCATCGCGCGCATTCATACTCAAAAATCGGCATCGGAAGTTAAGAATATCCTGCCCAAGCACAGCCCGCAAATCAGTACGATGCGAACCGGAAATCAAATGCGGGCTGCGCGCCCCCGCCCCCGCGGCAGGGGTGACCCCTGCACCCGGTATTAAGAAAAAGCGAAGATGCGGGCTGTCGCCCTGTTAGGAAGTTTTGGCGCGAGGACGCGAAGCGGGCCCGTGCCAAGCTCTCCGAATACTGGGTGCAGGGGTCACCCCTGCCGGGGGTGTGGGGCGCGCAGCCCCACATCTATTTCCGCCAGCTCTCGCGGATATCGAGTGCGGCGCCGGCCAACGGGTTGCCAACCAGCAACAGCAGCCCAACCCCGCCGACGGCGACACCGCATCCGAGCCACCAAATTGAACGGTACTCGACGCCGAGCACCAGCATCACGAGCGCCCACAGCGGGATGATGAGCGAGACGACGAAGCGCATCAGCGCGCTAATCGCATGCTCAGCCTGTTCAGCGGGGTCAGCCATTGCCTTCTATTTAGCGGCTTCGGACGAAATTTCAAAGAGCGCCGGCGGTCCGCCGCCACCGATCAGATTGGACTTCGCGATGAGTTTGAGGCGCGCGCGATACTCGGGCGTCATCGCATCGAGCTCGCGCGGCGTCGCGAGCAGATAGGCGCAGTTCTTATTGCTGAGATCAGGGACCGCATTGCCGTAGTAGTACGACAGCTCGTAATTGATTCCCGACGGAATGCATAACTGATCGCCTTTGACGTGATCCACGACGATCGGCGCGAAGCTCTTCACGCTGCGCTCCGCGGCGAGACGGGGCCGCATCGTCATGGTCCAGAAGAGGCAAAGGACAAGCGCAGTGAGACCGAACGCAATGCCGCCGCCGATACCACTGCGTCGGGACAGCCGGCTCAGGACCAAAACTTCGATAGTGACGGCGACCAGCCAGACGTCAAAAAAATCGGAGACGGGGCTCGTCCAGCCGATAGATTTGAAGAGCGCGTAGTAGGCGGAGTCGCTCGATTGAAGATTCACCTGCGGCGCAAAAAACGAGAGGTAGAGGATGACGAAGATCGGGCCGAAGACGACTGCCGCTACGAACACGTCGCGCAGCTTTGACGCGAGGCCGCGCGTCTCCAGCGTAAACACCGATGCGCACAGAATTGCGATTCCCGGGAGCGCGGGCAGGATGTAGTCGTCGCGCTTGACGCTGGCGATCGAAAAGAACAGCAGCACCGCGAGCGACATGCTGATTTGATAGATCACCGCGCGGCGCTTCTCCACGGAAATCTCGCCGGTGTAGAAGGCGAGCGCGGCGGGCAGTATCAGGATCGTCATCGGGAACGCGCCGCCGAGCAGTCGCGCGGCGATAAAATAGAAGGGCCGATAACTCTCGCCCGTCCCACCGAGTTTGACCGGCATGAAATGACCGAAATTCTCGGCGAAGATGATCCTTACGATCTTGTGGCCGCCGACGATCGCGGCGGGAACGTACCAGACCGCGCCAATCGCTATCGCAATCGCAACGACCTGCCACGGCCATCGATGTCGCAGAATCGCGAGCGGATTGCGCCGGTCGATCAACAGAAAGATCGACGCGGCCAGCGCGCACAGCACGATCGCAACCGGACCCTTCGTAAGAACCCCAAGACCGAGCATGACGCCGACGAAAACTTTCCGGCGCAACGAACCGTGCGATTCGAGCAGCGGGAAAATCGCCGAGTATGCGGCGAACAGCAGGAACGTCAGCAGCATGTCGGTCAGCGCTTCGGTCGCGCGCGACGCAAATCCGTAAGTGCCGAGTATCAGCATGAACGCGAGCCATCCTTCCGATGCGCCGACGTTGGCGACCGTCCACGCGAGCACCGCGGTCGCGAGCGCTGTGCCTGCCACCACCGAGACGGCACGCGCGCGAACTTCGTCAACGGTGCGCCCGGTGGCGTCAGCGATCACCGCTGAGAGCCAATAGAACAGCGGCGGTTTGCGATCGGTGTAACCGTACGCGTCGTGCGGTATCAGCCAGTGGCCGTCGCGCACGATGCTCTGAATCCACTCGGCCGATTGCGGCTCCGCGTCCTTTTGAAACGGCGCGCCGATTCCCTGCGCAAGGATTATGAAAGCGAACAGCGCGGCGATTGCGAGCGTCGCAGGTCGCAGCGCCGCATGATTCGCAGCCGGGTTCACGGACGGCGCGCCGTTGCGATCGGCGCAAGCCACAGATGCTGCACGCCGCCCGCCGGATCGTAACGCGCCACCTGCATCGAGGCGGCGTTGTGGGCGTAGCCGATTCGGCCGCGACCATCGATCAGAATCAAGCCGGCCTCCGCGCCCGTCGCGTCGATCATTTCGCGGATCGCTTCGCGCGCGACGGCCTGCGGCGTCGCGTCGGCGAGTGCCAGCACCGCCTCGCGGCACAGCGCGGTCAGGATGATCGCCTCGCCCTGCCCGGTCGCCGACGCGGCCCCGAATGCGTGCGCGAAAGTGCCCGCGCCTATCAGTGCGGAATCACCGACGCGTCCGAACAGTTTGCCCGGGACGCCGCCGGTCGAAGTCGCGGCCGCGATTGCGCCGTTCACATCGACGGCGACTGCGCCAACGGTCCCATGGCCATGGCCCATCGCGGCGCGCGCGGCCGCGCCGGCCTCGAGCATGCCGGCCTGCTGCTTACGTGCGCGCCATCGCTCGCGCGCGCGCTCGGTGACCATTTCTTCGGGACGCACGAGCCGGATACCGACCTTGCGCGCGAAACTTTCCGCGCCGGGTCCCGCCATCAGGATATGCGGCGAATGCTCCATCACGGCGCGCGCGAGCATGATCGGATTTCGCACGCGGCTGACCGCCGCGACCGCGCCGGCTGAGACGCTGTAGTCGGCTGTGTGGGTATGCGCGCGCTTGCCGCTCGATGCTGCCACCGCGACCGGCTCGGCGTACATCACCGACGCATCCATCTCGACGTTGCCTTCAGAATTGAGCAGCGAGCCGTAGCCGGCGTTGAAGAGCGGATGATCTTCGAGCGCCGCGACCGTCGCGACCACAGCCTCGAGCGCACTGCCGTTGCCGCGCAGGATGCCCGCGCCGAGGCGAATCGCCGCCATCATTCCGCGCCGGCGTTCGGGCCGTTCCTTGCCCGGTCCCGCATTCCCGGCCCCACCGTGTGCGACCAGCGCGGGAAGATTGCGCGCGCGCGCCATCTAAGGTCCGGGCCGGCGGCCCCAGATAAACAGCCGCTTGAAGTCGAACGTCATCGCTCCCGACGTGCCATACGCCGCATTCAATCGAGTAGTCACTTGTCCGAGAAATTCGTCGTGGCGCTCTTTCGGCAGCTTATCGAGAAACGGCCGCAACCCGGTCGATCGGTACCACTGCACGACCTCGGCCGGCCGATCCATCGGATGATGAAACGTCAGGTGGTAACAGTCGATTCGATCGTAGCCGAGCTGCGCGAGCATCGCGGCGTAATACTCCGGCGGCTCTTCATGGAACGCGCGCTCTCGCCCGCCGAGCATCGTCTTCCACGGCGCTTCGCGCGCGAGCCGCCCGATTTCGAGCTTCGCGGTCTCGGTTTCGTTGGCCGGCATCTGCACGACGATCGTGCCGCCCGGCCGCAGCGCGTCGAAGCATGCGGCGAACAGCGCGCGATGGTCTGGAAGCCACTGAAACGTCGCGTTCGAGAAGATCAGCGTGTAGGCGCGGTCGGCGCGAAACTCGGCAACGTTCAGCAGATCGAATGAGACATGGCGTTTAAGGTCGGTGGGCTCGGAGTCGAGCACTTTGCGCGCCGCCTCGACCATCGCGGGCGATCCATCGACGCCCAGCGCCATTCCATGCGGGCTGCGTCGCGCCAGCTCGATCGTATTCTCGCCCGAGCCGCATCCGAGATCGATAATTTTTTCGTCGTCGCCAAGTTTCAGCCGCGACAGAATATGCTCGACTGGTTCCGCACGATATCTGCGAAAGCGGTTGTACAGTTCCGGATCCCAATCAGCCATCAGCAGTCGCCTTCCTGCCACGCAGCATAAGTGGCGAATGATCCGCTAACAAGCGCGCCGCCGGCTGTGAGACCGGATCCAGGTCGATGGGCCTCCTCGAAGACAACGGCTGTCATATAGGTTTGATACATTGTCCGATCTTCCCTGCGAAAATCGAGGAGAGCGATCCCCATGGCGAAAAAAACTTTGCGCAACGTTGGACGGATGCATCGGGTGACTTGCGATTGGTGCAGGCTCACAATGGCGTGTAGCTGCTTCTTCGACGCGCTGATTGATACGCCGTCAGAAGGACATCCGCTGGTGCTGTGTCCGCGATGCCAGGTCGGCGAGTTCCTCAACCTGCTGCATGGACACGCTCAAAATGCTCGCGGTTCGTGGGCCTGATAAAGACAGAAGGAGACGCAAAGTGGGAGAAACAAATTCGTATCCGGCCGGCACCGTGGCCTGGCATCTCGAGGCCGACGATCAGCACGGACTGCCGACGGCGGTATTTCAGTCGATGGTATGCGCCAGCGGCATGAAGGTGGTCCGCCGAATCGACTTCGACGCGAGCGACGGACAGTTGCAGCCCGATTCGATCAAGGGCGAGCGCATCCTGTGGTCCGAGTATCTGGAAATGCGATCGCTCGTCATTCGCGACCACGAAACCGGCGCAATCGTGATGGCCAGCCAAGGCTACGGAAGTTTCGACGTGTCGGTAGCGGCCTCCGACCTCGCAGTGACGGATAAGATAGTCTCCGATTTGCGCAAGGCGTTTCCGCCGTCGCCGATTGGAACCGAGCCGGTGTTGCCGCTCGGGTTTTGGCATCGCGGCAGTCACGGGCCGGTGATGACGTCTCGCAAAATCGAAGTGGCCAGTTGGAGCGAGGTCGCGAAGAATTATAGCGGCGCGACCAAGACCAAGCTCGGATCATTGATCGACGAATTCAAGCCGGCGCGGCACAACGGCCAACTGCTGCTCTGGCATGGCGAGCCCGGCACCGGCAAGACCTGGGCGATTCGCGCGTTGGCGTGGGCGTGGAAAAGCTGGTGCCGTTTCGAGTACGTGATCGATCCCGATCAGTTGCTCGAGCGCGGCGACTACCTGATGGAGGTGCTGCTGCATCGGACGCATCGCGAGTCGCCGGAACTTTCGACGGAATTGGAGGATTCATCGCAGCCGGAAAAATGGCGGCTGCTGATTCTCGAAGACAGCGGCGAGCTGATGAGTATCGACGCGAAGAAAACTCTCGGACAAGGCCTCTCGCGGCTGCTGAACATCGCCGACGGCATCCTCGGTCAAGGCACCCGGACCATGATCCTGATAACGACCAACGAGGCGCTGGGCAAGCTGAACAGCGCGATCACGCGGCCGGGAAGATGTTTTTCGCAGATCGGCTTCGAGCGATTCGGCGCTGACGAGGCAAATGCGTGGCTGTGCGACGCCGGATGCGACCGTCGGGTGGACGGGGCGTGCAGCCTGTCGGAGCTGTATGCGATCGCCAACGGCGTAAGCAGCGATCAGTCGTCGAGAAAAATCGGTTTCCGCTCGCGGTAACCGTGCAAACGCTTGCGGCAGCGCCGGCGATCGTGCACAAGCATAGCCGATGAGTGATCCTTCCGAATCTCAGCCGGCCGCGGCCAAGCGCAAGCCGCGGCGCATCTTTGGAATCGGCGCAATCCTGCTCGGCGTCCCGATCATTCTTTGGATCGGCGCCGCCTTCTTCGTCGCGCGATCCTTGATGTACCCGGAGTTCATCCGGCGCGGCGGGCAGGACGTCTTCGGACAGCATGTCCCGGCGTTCCAGCGGGGATCGATAACCGACATCGGCACCGCGCTGGGCGTCGAGCCGGAGCGGCTGGATTGCGGCGTGGTCGAAGAGGACGGCTTCCGGCATCACCAGGCCAGCGTGGTCGGATGGTACTTCCCGGGCAAGCGGCGCGAAGTGGTGGTGATCCTGCCGGCCGCGGGATCGCCGGAAACGGCGATGATTCCGTATGTCAAGTTTCTACTCGGCGCCGGCTACACTGTGGTCGCGAGCTATAGCGCCAACAATCCCAGCTACGGAATCAACTGGGGAATGCTGAAGCGCAAATTCGCGCTGGCGACCGCCCGTACGCTCAAGGCCGACGGCTTTACAAAAATTGCCGCATTGGGGATCGGAGAAGGCGCCGCCGGCGCAATCATGGCGCAGGCCGAGCAGCCGGTCTTCACCGCGATCGTCGCCGACAGTTCCTATGCCAACCTTGAGCAGCTCTTCATGCGCAGCCCGTCGATGACGCGGCTCAATCCGGCGTTCGTCAAAACGGTAATGTGGGAAGCCCGGCTATGGTTCGGGCATCCGCTCGACAAAATCTCGCCGGCAACGGACGCCGGCAACCTCGGCAGTTGCTCGTTGCTGATCATTCAGGATCGCGACGACCAGATGACGCCACTGGCGGACGGCAAGACGATTCTCGCCGCGGCCGGCTTCAACGCGCAGATGTGGACGGTGCCGGCGAGCGGTCACGGCGACGCGATCTACGAAGATCCCGCGGGCTACGCCGCGCGAGTCATCAAATTTCTCGACGCGAGTTTCAATATTGAAACGCCCGCCGCCAAGCCCACCGGGCATTGACGGCGGACTTGGCTACATGCGCGGCTGGCTCAGATCCACCAGCAGCGTGTTCTTGAGACGCTCGAACAGCTCGTCAACGTTCCACGGACCGTTGTTGTAGAGCACCTTGTCGGGCGCGATATGCCGATAGCGCATGATGCGGAAGCCCGACGCGCCGAAGCACTGGCCGGTCACGTTCGCGGCATCGTCGCTGGCGAGGAACACCACGATCGGCGCGACGTTGGCGGGATCGCGCGGCGTGCCCTCGACCTTGTCCGACTGCGGAATTCCGGTGGCGCCCGGCATCCTGCCGGCGGGAATCGTGTCGGTCATGCGGGTTGACGCACCCGGCATGATCGCGTTCACCGTGATTCCATATTTGTGCAGCGAGTTCGCACTCGAATACGTCAGGCCCAGGATTCCTGCCTTGGCCGCCGCATAGTTCGGCTGTCCGGGACTGCCGAGCGCCGAGTTCGACGAGAAGTTGATGATCCTGCCGTACTTGCGCTCGCGCATATGCGCCGAGGCCGGCTTGATCGTGCAGTAGTGCCCCTTCAGATGCACCCTGATTACGTCGTCCCATTCCTGCTCCGACATGTTGAAAATCATGCGGTCGCGCAGGATGCCGGCGACGTTCACCAGGATGTCGAGCTTGCCGAATTCCTTGATCGCCTGGTTGACGAGGCCCTCGCCGCCTTCGACCGTGGCGATGTCCGCGTGATTGGAAACCGCCTTGCCGCCACCGGCCTTGATTTCCTTGACTACGTCATCGGCGGGCGATTGCGTTTCCTTCTGCCCCGCGACCGTGACCCCAAGATCGTTGACGACCACTGCGCATCCCTGCGCGGCGAATGCCCTCGCGATGCCGCGGCCGATACCGCGGCCGCCGCCGGTGATAGCGGCTACTTTTCCGTCGAGCTTGCCCATCGCTCAATTCTCCCTTGCGGCACTAATGCCGGAATCCAAACGCGCACAGCGTTTTGGTTCGTGTGATAAAGCGCTTATAGCGCAAAACTCGGCGAACGGAACAGACGCCGCATCCACGGTCACGCCGCGATCCGGCTGGTCACTTTCCCCGCTCGTCACTGTACGGATCGGAGTACACGAATTCCTTGACGTCGCCGGCTGTCGTGAGACGTCCAATCTTGCCGTTGGGATCGGTGAACCACAGGTTGCCGTCGGGACCGGCCGTGATAAAAATCGCCATCGACTTTTCGGGCAGCGGGAACGCAGTGAAATCTCCGTTCGGAGTCAGCCGGTAAATCTGTGGCGCGCGAACCGCGGTGATCCAGAGATTTTTATCCTGGCCCGACGCGATTCCGAATGGCACGGCGTCGGCCGGCATCGCGACCTCCGTGATGTAGCCGCCGGGCGTGATTCGGCCGATTTTCCTGGCCTTGGCTTCTGAAAACCAGACGTTGCCGTCCGCTCCCAGAGCCATCATCGCCGGGACGCTGTCGGGGGTCGGCAGTTGGTATTCCTTGACGTTGCCCGAAATCGTAACCCGCGCGATGCGATTCACCTTGCTCTCCGCGAGCCACAGGTTGCCGTCGCTGCCGGCGACGATTTCGCTCGGGCCGGTCCCTTTCGGGCGCCCGATTTCGGTTAGCGTGCCGATGGTGCTGAGGCGTCCGATGCGATCGCCGGAATGCTCGCTGAACCAGAGATTGCCGTCGGGCCCCAACGTGATGCCGGCCGGTCCGCTGTCGGAATGAGGCAACTTGACGTACGCGATTTTTCCGTCGGGCGCGACGCGGCCAATCCGGTTGCCGACCGTATCGGTGAACCAGACCGCGCCGTCGGGGCCCGCGGTTATCCGCTCGGCGAAGCCGTCGGGATCGATCGGGAAGCGTCGGGTCGCGCCGTAACGGAGTCATCTGGCCGATGCCGTCGCCCTGGAACTCGGTGAACCACAAATTTCCGTCGAGGCCAGTGGTGATCGCGAACGGCGAATGAGTGCCGACCGCCGCGCCAGTAGCGGTTGGTTGCGCACTCGGAACCGCCTTGACGACCAGCGGCGGCAGCGTCGGCGCTTTCTGTCGCGTCGCGCATCCATCCAGGATCGCAATCGCTGCGGCCAGAATTGTGAGTGTCAGCGCGCGGCTGATCGAGCGACAATTCAATTGATGATCCGATTCGCTCTCAATTCTGAAATCGCGCGGGCGTCAAATCCGAACTCGCCGAGAATTTCGTCGGTGTGCTGGCCCAGGTCCGGCGGATGACGCCACAGCTCGGGCTCGGTGCGCGAAAATCGCGCGGGCGAGCGCACGGCGCGCACCCGTCCGGCCTTCGGATGCTCGTATTCGAAGAACGTTTCATTGGCGACGAACTGCGGATCGGTCCAGATCGAGTCGTAGTCGTTGACCGGACCGCACGGCACGTCAGCGGCTTCGATCCGCTCGAGCCAGTACGCCGACGGCTGCGTCGGGAACAGCGTGATCAGGCTCTTGATCGATCGCCGCACTCGATCGGGCCGCGGCTCGTCGCCCTCGAACCATTCCGGATGCCCGACCGCTTTGAGAATCGCGGTCCAATGCTTGTCGGTGAGCGGCGCAATCGTAATGAAGCCGTCCGCGGTCTGAAACGGCTCGAGCGTATTCATCGACGGCGCGATTCCGGCGTCGTGCGGCAGATAAGTGTGGCGCGACGCGGTGTCGGGCATCAGGTAGTAGGCGACCGCGTCGATCATCGCGATCTGCAGATGCTGTCCTTGGCCGCTGCGCTGCGCCTCGTTGAGCGCCGCGAGGATCGAGATCGCCGCCGTCATCGCCGTGACCTTGTCGCCGAGAATATTTTTCACCGCGCGCGGCCGCCCCTGCGTGCGCTGCGAAGTCATCACGCCCGCCATCCCCTGGATGATCGGATCGTAGGCCGGCTTGTTGACTGAAGGTCCCGAGAAGCCATAGCCGGCGATCGAGCAATAGACAATTTTCGGATTGCGCGCCGCCACCGCGTCGTAACCGACGCCCAGCCGATCGACCACGCCCGGCCGCACGTTCTGCACGACGACATCGGCATGCTCGGCCATCTTGAGGAACACGTCGGCGGCGCCGGGCTGCTTGAGATCGAGCATCATCGCGCGCTTGTTCCGATTCCAGTTCAGGATGGAGACGGTAACGCCGCCGCGCTCCTTGCCCGACAGCATCCGCGACACGTCGCCATCCGGCGGCTCGATCTTGATAACGTCGGCGCCAAGGTCACCGAGCATCATGGTGCAAAACGGTCCCGACACCACCATGCTCAAATCGAGTACGCGAATTCCTTCAAGTGGTCCCATCGATGCCTCCGGGAAAAGCTCTCCCGAGTATTGCTGATCAAATGTAGCGGTCAGTGATGCTTATAGTTCAACCCGCGGTCACGCCACAACTTGAGCGTCCACGACCCAACCTCTCCTTGTCCGAGGAGAGGTCGGCGAAAGCCGCGCAGCGGTGTCGCCGGGAGAGGTACGACGCCCGACACGGCACCAACCCCGGCTCGTCTAACCGCAATGCCAAGATAGGGGGCGCCGCCGGAAACCAGCGCCACTTTCCAGCTGCGGCAAAGGACAAACCAGTGTTGCTGCGATGGCCGGCGTTGCACCTCACCCGTCGCTCACCTTCGGCTCGCTGAGCGACCGGGATGATCGGTAACAGTTTAGACCGGGATGATAGGTAACACATTTTCTGAGTTTGAGGGGGAGGAGCGCGAGGGGGGCTGCCCCTCTCGCCCGACCGTGGAGGTGCCGGCGGGCTTATGACGGCGGAGTTTTAAACTGACGCCGTCGATGAGCCCGAGTAGCAGCGGTCCGAAGTAGGCCTGCGCGTCTCCCTCCTCGGTTTCAACTATTCCTACTATCTCATTGCTCAAAGTCTCGCTCAGGAAGACCGCTTCGCCCTGCCATTTGATATCGCCCGTGTGGCGTACGCGACGCTCCTGATAGTCGGTCGGATAGGCGGGATCCTGGAGTCTGGCCGGATAGCTGCGCGGCGACGGCGTGTAGTGCATCGCCGGCGCGGTCTGGCCCAGCGCCTCGTGTGGCCGCTGCTGGTTGAACTCGTCGCGGAACTGGTCGAAGCGGTGCTGCTGCGATACGCGATCGGCTTGCGGCGGACTGGCGCATTCGGCCTTGAGCGTCTTGTGCATCCGTTCATGCCGCCCGTTCTGTTCGGGCCTGCCCGGCTCGATCCGCTCCGGCATGATGCCGAGCTTCAACCACCATACCGACAGCCGACTCAGTCCGGTCACCCCGCTGGCGGCGAACGGCGCGCCGTTGTCCGAGCGCATAGCGCGCGGCAGGCCGTACTCTCTAAACACCCGCTCCAGCTCGCTGCGGCAGTCGTCGTAGCCAGCTTTGTTGACTGCCTTGACGCACAACAGATAGCGGCTGTAGGCGTCGGTCACGGTCAGCGGATCGCAGCGCGCGCCGTCTTGGGTATGGAACGGGCCTTTGAAGTCGGTGCACCAGATATCGTTGGGCCCAAGCGCCGCGCCAAGCGGCAGCGGCGACGGGCGCGCGCTGCGCCGCCGTTTGCGCGGCTGACTGAGTTGTTGGCGGCGCAGCAACTCGCCAATCGTGCTCGGCGCCGGCCAACTCTGGCTGGGCGCGCTTTGCTCGAGCTTGGCCCGCAGCTTCTTCGGCCCCCAGCTCGGATGCGCTCGGCGCAGTCCTATGATGGCTTCGCCCTGAGCCTGGGTTATCGCCCACGGCACCACCGCAGGCGCATGCGATCGCTCGCGCAGTCCCGCTCGTCCGTACTCAACGTAGCGCGCCCACCACTTGTACGCCGTCTTGCGGCTGATGCCGAAGTCCGCGCACAGCTCTGTCACGCTTTCCTCTTCGGCCGCCAGCGCCGCCATCAACCGCATCCTTTCGTCCATCGAACAGACCTCCCGCCACGGCATCGTCTCGTACCTCCTGCCGCAGCATTCAATCTGTTACCCATCCTCCCGGTCTATTCTGTTACCGATCCTGCCGGTCTGTACCCCGCCGACCTCTCCTTGTCCGAGGAGAGGTCGGCGAAAGCCGCGCAGCGGTGTCGCCGGGAGAGGTACGACGCCCGACACGGCACCAACCCCGGCTCGTCTAACCGCAATGCCAAGATAGGGGGCGCCGCCGGAAACCAGCGCCACTTTCCAGCTGCGGCAAAGGACAAACCAGTGTTGCTGCGATGGCCGGCGTTGCACCTCACCCGTCGCTCACCTTCGGCTCGCGCCGACCTCTCCTCGGACAAGGAGAGGTTTGGATCCATCGCCACTCACAACTGAGACGAAGCTCGGCATCTAAGTGAATCTCCCGCTGCGCAGTGCGATCTCCCGCAGCCGCGCGACCTCCGACTGTATCGCGCGGCTCCGCCGCATCCGTTCCAGCGTCAGCGGAATTCGATAGGTCCAGTTCCACGCGCTAATCGTACCGGGCCGATTGATCTGCGCACTCCAGCCAAACAGATCCTGTATCGGCACGATCACGAGCCGCGACGGCGCCGCATACAGCACAGAAAGAATCGCGTCGCGCGCCGACTGCTCGAGCATCCGGCGCGGATTCACTCTACCTTCGAGGCCAAGCCCGCGCACGAATTTCTCACGCTCGGCAATCGTCTGCTCGCGCCACCACAGCGTCAGCGGCTCGGTGTCATGCGTCCCGGTCGTCGCCAGCGAAAGTTCGGGAAAGGTCACGGGACTGAGAAACGGCTCGCCGGGCTGGCCCCAATCGCGCTCCCATTGCATCACCTTGTAGCCCGGCACGCCCAGCCGCGTGAGCGACGCGCGCACCCACGGCGGTACCGTGCCGAGGTCTTCGGCGATCAGATTCATCGCGCCCGCTTCATGCTTGATCGCGCCGATTACTTCTTCGCCCTGGCGCAGCTCCTCGTCTTCGTTGGCCGGCGTAAAAGTTCCCGGCTCGGCGAGGTCGGCACCGAAATTAAAGGTTCGATAAAGCCCCACGACGTGATCGATTCGCAGCAAATCGTAGAGCGCACTGGCGTGACGCGCACGCGCGCGCAGCACGTTGAATCCATGCGCCCGCATCGCGTTCCAGTTCGGCAGCGGCAGGCCCCATCGCTGGCCCTTGGGATTGAAGCCGTCGGGCGGCGCGCCAACTGTGCGCGACAGATCGAACTCGTCCTGGTTCGCCCACACTTCAGCGCTGTCGCGGCACGGCGAGAACGCGAGATCGCCGCCGACGAACGCGCCGTGCGACGACGCGTACGCGCGCATCTCCGACCATTGCCGATGCGCGATGAACTGCCAGTAGCCGTACATCTCGATCGCGTCGGCCAGCTCGCGCCGCGCGAGCTCGAGCGCGGCGGCATCGCGTCGCGCAATTTCAGCCGGCCACGTATCCCAACTGGTCCAGTTGAAACGGTCCTTGAGCGCGCGAAATAACGCGTAGTCGTGGAGCCAGTAGGCGTTGGCCTCGATGAAGGCGTCGAGTTGCGCGCCTTCGTCGCGTCCGCCGCGCGCGCGCGTCGCCCGATACGCACGCTCGAGCAACGCAAACTTTTCCCGCCGTATGATCGCGCGCGAAACAAACCGCGCTTTTCCGATCGCATCGCGCGCCCGTGACAGCACCACCCGCCCAACTCCCGGCAGCCCGCTCATCGAGATGTAAGTAGGGTCGATCGCCATCACGCTCATCGCGCTGTAAGGGCTGAGATCGTCGGGACCGGTCTCGTCGAGCGGCAGCAACTGGATCACGCGATGACCCATCGACAGCGCGAAATCGATCATCGGCGCGAGATCGAGGATTTCGCCGCGCCCGAGATTGTCGCGCGTGCGAATCGAGAACAGCGGGATCAGTATTCCGGCGGACCGCGGCAGCATCGCGTGTTGCGCGCGCGATGCTTAGACTTCGACTCGCGCGTCGAGCCGGTAAACGCGCGCGTTGCGAATCGTGGCCTGTTCGTCCTCGAGCAACTCGCGCCCGGCCGCGGACGCATACGCGGCGCGATACGCGTCGAGCGAGTCGAACACCAGTACCGCCATCCGGTAGCGCGAGTCCTGAATCCCCGGCGTCTTGATCAGCTTGCCGATGACGTAATTGCGCAAGCCCGGAAGCCGCCGCGCGATGCTCACGTGAGTGCCGAGGTAGTGCTTCTCCGCCGCGTCGAGTCCCGCACTCTGTTCGAGATCGAACTCCGCAACCATCACGAAGCATTGCTGACCGGCGCGTCGCGAATCGAACGGCACAATCGTCTCGGCCTCGACCGCGGTCGAAGTTACGTCCTTGAGATGCGCCTGCGTATCGGCAAGCAGCGCCGGCACGACGTCGGATCGCATCGCCGATGCGGCCGCGGCCGCGTCATCGAAACTCATAATCGCCGCGCGCACGCGATCAGGTTCCTTGCCCGCGACCTTCATCAAGCGCCCGGTGTAATATTGCCGCAGTCCCGGAAAGCGCCGCGCGAGCTGAACGTGATGGCCCAAATAGTTGAGCTCTTCCGCCTCGAGGTCCGCGCTCTGATAGTTGAACGCCACAAGTGTAAGATGCATCGGAGTCAGTCCTCGAACTTCAAATCACGTAGCCGCCGTTGGGGCTGATCACCTGGCCGACCATGAACTTCGAGTCCTCGCAGGCCAGGAACAGCGCCGCCGCCGCGATGTCGCGCGGGTCACCGAAGCGGCCAATCGGCGTTGTCGCTTCGATCTGCGCGCGGATCTCCCGCGGAATCGGCGCCGTCATCGGTGTGTCGATAAATCCCGGCGCGATGCAATTGACCAGGATCCCCATCGGCACCACTTCGCGTGCGACCGACTTGGTGAACGAGATGATCCCGCCCTTCGCCGCGCAGTAGTCCGCCGCGAACGCAAGCCCCGTGGTGCCCGCGATCGATCCCATATTGATGATGCGGCCCGACCGCTTCGGGATCATCACCTTGAGCGCCTCGCGGGTGCAGTAGAAGGTCGAGTCGAGATGCGTCGCGAGCATCTTGTGCCAATCCTCGTCGGTCTGCTGATGAGTCATGAACAGGTCGGGATTGTCCAACTCGCTCGCCCGTGCGATGCCCGCGTTGTTGATCAGGATGTCGATGGTCCCGAACGCCGCGATAAACTCCGCGAACATCTTCAGCACCGCCGCGCTGCTCGACACGTCCGCGACGAACGGCCGCGCCTTGCCCCCCGCGCGCTCGATTTCGGTGACGACGTTCTGCGCCGACTCGGGCTTGATGTCGTTGACGCCGACTTTCGCGCCCTCGCGCGCGAACGTCAGTCCCATCTCGCGCCCGAGACCCGAGCCGCCGCCGGTGATTAGTACAACTTTGTCCTTTAGTTTCATCGACGCCCTACTTTTTGCCTTCCTTGAGTTGCCGCTTCCAATCGAGCCGCCGCGCCTCCGCGCCAGCCGCTTCCGCTTCGGGGACCATCCCCTTCTTCTGATAAAACATGCTGAGGTTGGTATGCGCCAGGATGTCGTCGGGCTCCTGCGCGATATATTTCTTGGTCAATTCGATCGCGGTGTCGAGGTCGCCCTTCGCCTGGTAGCACATGATCATGCCGTGAATCGCATCCGCGTACTTCGCATCGAGCTCGAGCGCGCTTTTTGTATAACTCGATCGCCTCGTCGAACTTGTCGTCGGCATAAGCGTCAATCGCCTCGTCGTAGAGCTCTTCCTTATCAGGCATTTTTCACCTCGGATGCATGCACACCCTCTTATATACTAGACTTGGCGTTATGGAGAATTCGCCCGCACCGACCGAAGCCGACGTTTACGAAGTGCTGCGCGAGTGCTACGACCCCGAGATTCCGGTCAACCTCGTGGACCTCGGACTAATTTACGGCGTGCAGATCGACAACCGCGTCGTCAACGTCACGATGACGCTGACCGCGCCCGGCTGCCAGATGGGCATGATGATCACGCAGGACATCCAGGACAAGCTGCTCGGCATCCCCGGCTGCGACGACGCCAGCGTCGAGATAGTGTGGGACCCGCCATGGACCCCGCATATGATGACCGAGGCGGCGAAGAAGCAATTGAAGATCGACGACTAAAAAATTTGGGTTTTCTTCATTTCTATTCTGGTTCCCCTTCCCGCGCGGGAAGGGGTTAGGGGTTAGGTTCTTCAGCATCAGCGGCCATGACACACGGCAGTAAAGTAACCCGCGTCCAAAGTGTTCCGGCCGAGAATCTGTCTTTCGCCAAACGATTGCGCCGCAACATGACCGCGACCGAGCGCATTCTTTGGAAAGTCCTCCGTCGAAATGGGATCGACGGGCTCCATTTCCGCCGTAGCAAGTGATCGCAGGATACGTCGTCGATTGTTATTGTGACGCTGCCAAGCTTGCGATCGAGTTGGACGGTGGCGTGCATCAGGAGCAATGGAAGTACGACGAAGAGCGTGACAAGGCGATCTCGCAAATAGGCGTTCGCGTTCTCAGGATATCGAATGAGGCGATGCTCGAAGAGCGAGGCGGTTATTGATCACATAAGGAAGGTGCTGCGGTCCCGCCGAAGAATCTAATCCCTAACCCCTTCCCGCGCGGGAAGGGGAACCAGAAATTGCGTTTCACGGATCGATCAACACGCCCGGATTAAGAATCCCGCGCGGATCGAGCGCCTTCTTCGCCGCCTTCAGCGCGAGCGCGAATCCGTCCGGTCGTTGGCGGTCGTACCACGGACGATGATAGCGGCCGACCGCGTGATGATGCGTGATGGTGCCGCCTAGCGCGATCAGCTTGTCCGACACCGCCGCCTTGATCTCGTCCCACTGCTCCATCTCGGAGCCGCGCTTGCCCGGCGCGAGTATCGTGTAGTACGGCGCCGGCCCGTCGGGATAAACATGCGTGAAGCGGCACGTGACGCTGCCCTTGCCGCACACTCGTGCGATCACCTCGCGCGCCGTCTCCATCATTTGCCGATGAAAATCCGGGAATCGCTCCCACGTGATCGACGTCTCGAAAGTATCGCTCACCATCCCCATCGCCGCGACCGTGTCCATCAGGTACGGCGCGTTCAGAAATGCGTTGCGCCACGCGCCCGCCGATCCTTCGTGCGTCGCTTCGGCGTCGGTGCGAGTCTTCGCCGCGTCCGCAGGAATCTTGCCGCCGTGGTCGGCGCAGCACTCGAGCGCGCGCTTGATCCACGGTTCCAGCGGATGGTCCGCGGACTCGAAGGCGAGCACCAGCACCGCCTCGTCGCCGTTGCCCGCGCCGGAGTTGAACGCCTCGCCTTCGTCGAGCACGCGGCAGTTCGCCGGATAGATTCCCGCCTGCGAAATCTGGCGGACCGCATCGGCCGCTTTGAACATGCTTGGAAACGGCACCGACGCGCCCGCGCGGAACGTCGGCCGGTCCTGCAGCCGCATCCAGGCTTCGGTAATGACGCCGAGAATTCCCTCCGAGCCGATGAACATCCGATCCGGACTGGGACCCGCGCCCGAGCCGGGCAGGCGCCGCGACTCGACGATTCCGGTCGGCGTCACCACGCGCATCGACTCGACGAAGTCGTCGATATGCGTGTAGAGCGTGGCGAAATGCCCGCCCGAGCGCGTCGCGATCCATCCGCCGAGCGTCGAGAACTCGAACGACTGCGGAAAATGTCGAATCGTCAGGCCGTGCGGCTTCAACTGCGCGTCGAGCGCGGGACCATACACGCCCGCCTGAATCCGCGCGGCGCGCGAGACCTTATCGACCTCGACGACTTTGTCCAGATGCATCAGATCGATCGACACCGCACCGCGATAACGGTCGCCGTCGGGCGGCTCGACGCCGCCGACCACGCTCGAGCCGCCGCCGTACGGCACCGCCGCAATATTCGCGCCGTCGCACCATTCGAGCACGCGGATCAGTTCTTTCTCATCGCGCGGAAACGCGACCACGTCGATCGGATTCGGATAGTCGCGCCGATACGCCCGCCGAATGTCGCGCGATCCCTTGCCGTACGTATGCCCCGCGCGCTCGTGCGGCGCGGTCGTGCAAATCGCTTCGAGCGCCGCCGGCGGCTTGACCCGCGGCGCGCGCAGATTGAGATCGCTTTCCTTCGGCGGCGGCGTGATTTCGAGCGGCCCCAGCTCGAATCGCTTGGCCATCCGCTCGGCCATGTGCTTCTGCTGTTCGGGAGTCGGCCCCTGGTCCTCGTAGCCCCATCCCCAGAACTTCCGCTTGCGATTCTCGGCCATCTGCTGATCCTCGTGATGTGCGAATTTTCCTGACAGCCGCGATTCTGCGCCCGCCGCGCCCGCGAGGGCAACCGCGCCGTCGTCGCTTGCTTGGTGGCTGGCGCCGTCGTATCAGTCGAATTACTCGCCCCTTAGGAGACATCGTCATGAGTGACATTGCAGATTTCTCCGGCCGATCCGCATCCGCGCAAAAAGCTTGAGATCCTCAAAACCTGGATCTCGTACGCGGACACCGGTGCCGGCGATCCGATCGTTTTTCTCCATGGCAATCCGACCTCGTCGTATCTCTGGCGCAACGTCATTCCGCATCTCGCGCCGCACGCGCGATGCGTCGCGCCCGATCTCATCGGGATGGGCGCGTCGGGACCGTCCGCCACCGGCACCTATCGCTTCGCCGATCACTCGCGCCATCTCGACGCGTTCTTCGACGGCCTCAATCTCAAGCGCAACGTCACGCTCGTCGTGCACGACTGGGGCAGTGCGCTCGGCTTTCACTGGGCCGCGCGCCATCGCGAAGCCGTCAAGGGAATCGCCTACATGGAAGCGATCGTCAGGCCGTTGCAATGGTCGGAATGGTCGCAGCCAGCCGTGCCGATCTTCAAAGCGCTGCGCAGCCCCGCCGGCGACGACATGATTTTGAAAAATAATATTTTTGTCGAGCGCATCCTGCCCGGCAGCATCATGCGCAAGCTCAGCGCCGAGGAAATGAACGCGTATCGCAAGCCCTTCATCGAGCCGGGCGAGTCGCGACGCCCGACGCTGACGTGGCCGCGCGAAATTCCAATCGAAGGCGAGCCCGCCGACGTCGTCGCCATCGCCGACAGCTACTCGAAGTGGCTCGAAAAGAGCGCGACGCCGAAGTTGTTCATCAACGCCGACCCCGGCGCCATTCTGACTGGTGCGCAGCGCGAGTATTGCCGCCGATGGCCCAATCAGCGCGAGGTGACGGTCAAAGGCGTCCACTTCATCCAGGAAGATTCGCCGCACGAGATCGGCGCCGCAATCGCCGATTGGTACAAATCGCTCTGAAAAGTTGGGTCGAGCGACCCGCTTGACAGATGAACGGCGCCGCTGTATTTAACCTTCAGGTTATTTAACTGAATGGTTCAGCAGCTCACATCGTCCGAGCACCTTAACGCCACTTTCGCCGCGCTCGCCGATCCCACCCGCCGCGCGATTCTGGCGCGCCTCGCCTCGGGCGAGACTTCCGTATCAGAGCTGGCCGAGCCCTTCGAGATGAGCATGCCCGCCATCTCCAAGCATCTGAAGGTGTTGCAGCGCGCCGGCCTGATCGAACGCGGGCGCGAGGCGCAGTGGCGTCCATGCCGGCTGGCGGCGGCGCCGCTCAAGGACGCGTCGGACTGGCTCGACCACTATCGCCGTTTCTGGGAGGAGGCGTTCGATCGCCTCGAGGATTATTTGCGCGAGTTGAAGCGGGACGCGCAAAAGAAGGAGAAGAAAAATGGCCGCAAGAAATAGCGCCGCCGCCGAATCTGTCGATCGCGAGCTGGTTATCACGCGCATCTTCAACGCGCCGCGCGATCTGGTGTGGAAGGCGTTCACCGATCGCGATCGAATGGCGAAATGGTGGGGCATGAAAGGCCTGACCACGCGCGTGCTCGAGCTCGACCTGCGCCCGGGCGGCACCTTTCTCTACGTGATGCGGATGCCGGACGGCCGCGAGATGTGCGGCAAGTGGGTCTATCGCGACATAGTCGCACCCGAGCTGCTGGTCGTCGTGCATTTCACGACCGACGAAACCGGCAAGCCTATCCCGCATCCGTACGACCCGAACCTGCCGCCGGAAATGCTGACGACGTCGAGATTTCGCGAGCATGCCGGGCGGACGACACTCGAACTGCACTCGGTCCCGATAAACGAAACGCCTGCTCAGCGCGCGGCCTTCAACAAGCTGGCCGGCGCGATGGAAGAAGGCTTCAACAATTCGCTGGACCTGCTCGACGAATATCTGGCGGCGCTTTAACCGCGCGTTATCACCAAGTCTCCTTACGAGAACTCATGCAACTCAATCCATATTTGACCTTCAACGGAAATTGCGCCGCCGCGATGACCTCCGCTATGCCGACGACATCCGGTTCCGCGCCGGCCGACGACTCGGATCAAAACGAGAACCTTTATGTCGATATCGCCAAATCCGAGCGACTGGTTTACAAGCATGTTTCGGCATCGCAATTTCAGCAGGAGAGTCCGCGATGACGCTCGACCCCGAAGTTAACGTTGGCGATCGCGCGCTCACCATCACGCGCATCTTCGACGCGCCCCGCCCGCTCGTTTTCTTCGCGTGGTCTAAACCCAAATATCTGATGCGTTGGTTCGCGCCCAACAACTTCACCGTGCCGGAGTGCGAGATGGACTTCCGCGCCGGCGGAAAGTTCCGGCTATGCATGCGCGGCCTGGGCAGGGACCATTGGATGAACGGCGTCTTTCGCGAAATCGTCAAAAACGAGCGAATCGTCTGGATCGCCATGTTGGATAACGACACCAACGAAGTGGTCACGACGGCGACGTTCACCGTTATGCGCGGCAGCAAGACCAGGCTCACCGTGCATCAGACCTACTCGATCGAAACTGATTCGACACGCGGTGCACCACAGGGATGGACCGAAGCTCTCGATCATCTCGCCGAATTCCTGGCGGACGCATGACCAAATCGACTGAAGGAGAAAAAATCATGGGAGCAGCATCTAATCTGATCACCGAACCCGCCGATCGCGTCCTCAAAATCACGCGCGTCTTCGATGCGCCGCGCAGCCTCGTCTTCAAAGCGTGGACCGAGTCCGAGCACATGGCGCGATGGTGGGGGCCGCGCGGCTTCACCAGCACCGTCCTCAAAAACGATCCGCGTCCGGGCGGCGCTTATCGAATCCACATGCGCGGCCCCGACAACGACGATCATTGGTCGCAGGGCGTCTATCGCGAGTTCGTCCCACCCGAGCGCCTCGTCATGGTCGGGAGCTGGGCTGACGCGCAAGGCAATCCCACGCGCCCCGAGACGACGCTGACGCTGCTGTTCGAGGATGTCGGCGGCAAGACCAGGCTCACGTTGCACAACGCCATCTTTGAATCGGTCACCGCGCGCGACATGCACAATACCGGATGGAGCAGCTCGCTCGATTCTCTCGCCGATTACCTCGCAATGGCTAAAGACTAGGAACCTAACCCCTATCCCCTTCCCGAGCGGGAAGGGGGACCGGATGTTGGAGAGGCGGCAATTATGGAACACGCGAATTCAATCACGCCGCATAGCGGCGACCTGCTCCTGATTGTCGGGACCGTCAAGGGCGCCTTCATCTTCAGTTGCGATCGCAATCGTCGTGAGTTCAAAATCGCCGGGCCTTACTTCAAGGGTCAGTCGGTCTTCTCCACCGCCTTTTTTCAGGATAAACCACGCATCCTGCTCGGTCATATGAGCATGCATTGGGGCGCGCTGGTGAGCTGGTCCGATGATTTCGGCGCGAGCTGGCATGAGCCCGAAGACGGCAACATTAAATTTCCCGCCGGCAGCGGACTCACGCTGAACGCGGTGTGGGCGCTCGAACGCGCGCCGCTCATCGGCGCCGACGTCGTATTCGGCGGCGCCGATCCCGCCGCGCTCTTCCGCTCCGACGATCGCGGCGAGACCTTTCGCCCGGTCGAGTCGCTGCTCAACCATCCTGAGCGTCCGTACTGGATGCCCGGCGCGGGCGGCCTCTGTCTGCATACGGTTCTGCCCGACCCGCGCGATCCCAAGCGTATACTCGTCGGCATCTCGTCGGCCGGGATGTATCGCAGCGACGACGGCGGTGATTCGTGGACGCGCCGCAACAAGGGCGTGAAGATGGAAGGCGGTCCGCCGCACGCGCCGCATTTCGGTCCGCAATGCGCGCACAAGATGCGTTACGACGCGAAGAATCCCGCGCGCATTTATCTGCAGAATCATCCCGGCGTCTATCGCAGCGACGACGGCGGCGATTCGTGGATAGATATTCACGCGGGTCTGCCGTCGGAGTTCGGCTTTCCGCTGGTTGCGCATCCGAGCCGCGGCGATACCGCGTACCTGATTCCGCTCGAATCCGATCAGTTTCGCGTGCCGCTCGAGGGCGCGGTCAAAGTCTGGCGCACGCGCGACGCCGGCACGTCATGGGAGCCGCTCGGCCACGGCCTGCCCAATCGCGACTGCTATTTTTCCGTGCTGCGCGACGCGTTCACCTCCGACAGCCTCGATCCCGCCGGACTTTACTTCGGCACGCGCGGCGGCCAACTGTTCGCGTCGCGCGACGAGGGCGAAAGCTGGAGTTCGATCGCCGACTGGCTGCCCGCCGTGCTGTGCGTGAGAGCAGTCGAGGTCGCCTGAGTACCCGCGATGCTCTTTCATCTGCCATCCGCGTTGCGCCGATTTGCCGGCGACAAGGAGGTCGTCGAGATGCGGCTGCCGCTCGACGTGCGCATGACAGTGAGCGACGCATTCGTGATGCTCGGGCGCGACTATCCCGCAATCCGCCAGCGCGTGCTCGACGATCAGAGCGGCATCCGCCGCCACGTCAACGTATTCGTCAACGGCGAGAACGTGCGCTTCATGCAAGGCGCCCTGACGCAGGTTTCCGATGACTCCGAAATCTGGATTTATCCGGCGCTGTCGGGCGGATGATTTGTCGATTCAAGGATCGGTCGAACGACTACATTGCAGAGAGTCGAAAAATTAGTTGAACGAAATCGGCGAGGACGAACTAATGCGCATCAGCAAAAATCATTTGGGCATCGGCTTCGAGGTATGGAACTCTCAGTCGAGCTGGTTCTGGCTGGTTGACAACACCAATCGCAATGGAACGATCGGCGCCGCCGCCACCGAGTCCGACGCGATTGCCGAGGCGCGCTCGTCGATCGAGGAGATTTCCAATTCCGCGACGCGCCCCGGCTGGGAATGCTCGCTCGGCAAGCTCGCGCGCTATCTCGCGTCGGTCTGCAACGCCGCCGCGTAACCGTGGAAACTCATTCATCAATCTCCTCGTCTGTTCCCCCTCCCCAGCGCGGAAAGGTAACCAGCTTCTTCTCTGTTCCCCCTTTCCAGTTTGGAAAGGGGGCGAGGGGGATAGGACGCCCCGATTCCCACCGCCGGTATTCCCCTTCCCCATTCCTTCTGGGGAAGGGGCCAGGGGTTAGGGTCCTGCCTACGCAGCGCCGAAATCCCCTAACCCCTGACCCCTTCCCCACGATGAGTGGGGAAGGGGAACCAGAAAAAAATCTCGGAGCGCGCCGCCGTCCTATCCCCCTACCCCCTTTCCGGGGCGGAAAGGGGGAATCAGACAATTATGTGTCTCTCTTCAGCGATGAGGTTGAATGATTCTGCTCTCTAAGGAGTCTTAAAAACGCAAACCCCACAAGAATACTATCAGCACGACGGCCCCATGACGGCTCTGGGAGCGCACGCCGACGAATTCCGCGCGCTGCCTCGCGACCTCGCGCCGCTGTGCGAACTCGTGCAGGGCGTGCTGATTCATCGCGACATCGCGCCCTGGCTCTACGGCCTCACGCTCACCGAAGCGCAGCGCGACGACGGCCATCTGCGGCCAATGGCGCAGATGCTGTCGCGCATTCACGCGCTCGACGCGCGCCCGCTCACCGACGCGCGCGATGTCGGTCATCGCCTGCCCAGCGTATGCCGTCATTTCTCGCTGATGCTCTGTTCCATCTTGCGTGCGCAGGGAGTGCCCGCGCGTCCGCGATGCGGCTTCGGCGCGTACTTCACGCGCGGCAAGTTCGAGGATCATTGGGTGTGCGAGTATTGGAACGCCGCCGAGAAGCGGTGGATCCTGGTGGACGCGCAGCTCGACGCCATCCAGCGCAAAGCGCTCAATATCAACTTCGATCCAACCGACACGCCGCGCAACAAGTTCATCATCGCCGGCGACGCGTGGCAGATGTGCCGCAGCGGCGGCGCCGACCCCGCCGCATTCGGCCTCACGCATATCCACGAGAGCGGCTTGTGGTTCATCGCGGGCAATGTGCTGCGCGACCTCGCCTCGCTCAACAAAATGGAAATGCTGCCGTGGGACGTCTGGGGAGCGATGGACATGAACGACGCGGCGCTCACCGATGAGAAAAAGGCGCTGCTCGATCGCGTCGCGGCGCTGACGCTCGCCGGCGACGACGCGTTCGCCGAGATGCGCGCGACTTACGAGTCCGACGATCGCCTGCGCGTGCCGCCGGTAGTCTTCAACGCGCTCCGCAACGCGGCAGAAAAGGTCGCGAGCTGATCATCCCTTTCCAGCGTGGAAAGGGGAGCCAACTCCTTCTCTGTTCCCCCTTCCCACCCCGGAAGGGGAGCCAGCTCCTTCTCTGTTCCCCCTTTCCAGCTTGGAAAGGGGGCGAGGGGGATAGGACGTCACGATTCCTACAAGCGGTGTTCCCCTTCCCCATTTTGTCTGGGGAAGGGGCTAGGGGTTAGGGTTCTGCTTACGCAGCGCCGAAATACCCTGACCCCTGACCCCTTCCCCACGATGAGTGTGGAAGGGGAACCAGAAAAAAATCTCGGCGCGCGCCGCCTTCCTATCCCCCTAACCCCCTTTCCGGTGCGGAAAGGGGGAATCAGCCTCATTCGCCCTTGCCGCGCAGCGGAATTACCTGGTTCGCGTTCCCGGCGTTGTCGAAGATTGTCACCGTCGAGGATTTCGCGCCGGGCGAAGTCGGGTCGAATTGCACGGTGAGTTTGCACTTCTTCTTCGGCGGCAGTTGCGCGGCGCAGGTCGTGGCAATCGACGAGAATTCCGGGCTGTTGGCCGGGAACCCTGTCATCGGATTGGCGAAAGTGATCGGCGGTCCCTTTTTGGCCGAGTTGAGCAGCGTCAGCGTTGCGCGTTTGACAGTGCCCACTTTGACTTTGCCGAAATTCTTCGGCGACGGTTTGATCTTCAGCCGCGCGGCAACCTGAGTCGGCGTCGCGGTCGGCGTCGCCGTCTCGCCTGCGGTCCCGGTGGCGGTCGCGGTCGCCGTTTCAGTGGGCGACGCGGTCGCGGTGCGGGTCGCAGTCACCGTCGGCGTTGGCGTAGCGGTGGCAGTTCGCGTCGCGGTCATGGTCGCGGTAGCCGTCCCGGTTGACGTTGCAGTTGCAGTCGCGCTCGCCGTGGACGAGGCCGTCGCCGTTGCGCTCGCGGTCCGGGTCGCCGTCGCCGTCGCAGTGGCCGTGGACGTCGCAGTCGGAGTCGCCGTCAAAGTTGGCGTCGCGGTCGTCGTCGCAGTAGCGGTTGGCGTTGCGGTTCCGGTCGCCGTCGCCGTCGCAGTGGCCGTGGACGTCGCAGTCGGAGTCGCCGTCAAAGTTGGCGTCGCGGTCGTCGTCGCAGTAGCGGTTGGCGTTGCGGTTCCGGTTACTGTCGGCGTGGCCGTCGCAGTAGCCGTTGCCGTCGCCGTTCGAGTAGCAGTTGCGGTTGCCGTCAATGTCGCCGTTGACGACGCCGTGGCTGTCGCAGTTCGAGTTGCAGTTGCGGTTGCGGTCGCAGTCCGGGTCGCGGTCAATGTCGCAGTGGCCGTGGGAGTCGGCGTTGCTGTCGCCGTCGCGGTCGGCGTCGCACCGGACACATTCACCGCCACCGGCGAAGACGCGATTCCGTTGGCAACGACGACCATCGTGCTCGCCCCGGTCTCGATCGCCGCCGGCACATCGAATTCCGTCGAAACCGTCGCGCTGCCCGTCGCCACCGCCATCGTGCTGTGGCTGTGCGTGCGCGCATAGAAGACGTGCCCGCTCGCGTTGTTGGTGATTCGTACCAGTGGAAAATTGGTCGCGGCCTGGTAGTCGTCGCCATAACTCACCGCCTGCGACAAGCCGTTGAACTGCGTGCCCGTCAACGAGTAATTCGTCCCGCCCGGCGTGACCGTCGCGGGCGACGTAGCGATCGCCGGCGCCCATGACGCCTCGGGCGTTCCCGCCGGAGTGTAGATTTCGACGGAGTAGTCGGTGTTGGTGTAAAGCACTTGGCCGGTAGGCAGCACCAACAAGCGGCCGACGTAACTCGGGACAAATTGCGCGCCGCTCGGCTGAGCGACCTCGGTCAGGCTGGTGCCGTCGAACTCGAATAACACACTCGGCGGAACCCATTCGCAAGCCGACTGGCTGTCCACCGGACCGGGCGCGATTAGCACGTTGCCATCCGGCAGCAGCGCCGCCGGAGCATCGGCCGCCACCAATTGCTCCGTCTTGTTGGAAATCGTGCAGCCCCCCGAGCTGTAATTATCCGTGATCGTCGGAAAACTCGGGCCGCTGCTCCACGTGTTGCTGACGGTGTCATACACGTCGTTGGGGCCGACCGCCCCCGAGGCGAACACGGTGCCATCGGGCCGCAACATCGCGGGCCCGATTTCGTGGTAGTTAACGCCGCCCTTGCTCAGCAGCACGAGAGGATCCGGTGCGGTCCCCGCACTGCTCCACGCCTGCGATACCGGACTGTAGGTCAGTGCCGGAGTAACGTATCCCTCGTTCGAACTCCAGATCTCGAGGGTGAATACGTCGCCATCCGGCAGCAGGATCCATCCTTCTTCATCATTTGAGATATCCGCCCCTTTCCCCGCCGGGGTGAAGGGAGTGTTAAAGGACGGCGGGCTCGTGCTGGCGTTCAAGGTAGCGACCTGGTTGCTGAACGGGTCCGCTAGCATGAACGTCCCGTCCGCCAGAACGACCGACTCGGCGTCGCCGATTTGGGTCCATCCGCTCGGTGCCGCGATACACGTCCACTTGTTCGCGACCGGATCGTAGATAGCGCCCTGGTCGGTCCAGACCTCGGCGCTGCTGTTAACGTAACCGTAGTTGTAATCGTATTCGCCGCCGACCATCACGAACCGACCGTCCGCCAGCACCGCCGACGCGTAGTAGAGCGGCGCGTAAATCGTGGCCGAGGACTTCTCACCGTTGGCGCACGGCCCCGGCGACGCGACCTGCGTCCAGCTGCCGTTGATATAGCTGCCGGTGTTGTCCGGCGTCAGCGTCCACCAGGCGACGTCGATCAACTGCGCATCTTCGACCAGAATTCTGCCGTCAGTCAGCAGGTACGCTCCAGCCGACGCGGAAAATGACGGCTGATTATTCAGCGGCGTCCAGACTCCAGAGGTTACCGCAGGCGCGGTAGCAGCCATGAAATCGGGCGCATAGACGGCCGGCGGCTCAGGCTGCGATTCGGCCACCGCACCCGATGCAGTCGGGATCGCATGCGGCGGCGGAACGCTCACCGCTCGCGCCCCGTTCGCCCACGAGGAAACAGGCCGCGCGTCAAGATTTGCCGCACCCAGCAAACCAGCCGCGACCGCGCATATCGCAATCGCAACAATCCGCACCGTACCGCGCGGATGATTCACGTGCGGCGCTTATCCCGGCGACAATTGAAACCCTGATGCCAATATGTGTTCAAAGGAATAGCAACCGGTACTGTTTATATACCAAACAGACATGAGCATTAAGAGACGCTTCAGCGTTTGAAGACCAATGAGCGTCAAAGGACGAATGAATCCCCCGCAGCAAGCCGCGGGCGACGCCAATCCTAACGCAGGAAGAAATTACCGGCCGCACGCATAGTCGGACCCGCAGTCGTCGCCTTTGTGTCACCGGTGCAGGGGTCACGCCCCGCGACGGTGTCGATGCCGAAGGAAGCGTGAAACCCATCGCGGGTCTCACATCCAATCAAGTTCCCCGCTAGTGCGGCAGATTTGGCCGAGGGCCTGGCGATATCCTCGCTACTTCACCGGCCGCCCGCTGCCGGGGCCGGTGCCGCTGGACGCGACGGCTTCGGCATATGAATGTACAGCTTCTCCGCCGACGGACGCCCGTCAGTATGCATCGACGGCGGCCGCATCGCGTACTTCACTTCCTTCGAATGCTCCGCGAACTGCCGGTCCGGGTTGTACACGCTGTTGAACTTCCACAGCATCTTGATGAAGTTGGTCTGCCCCTTGAGCGCGAGCTTGCCCGCAATCGACGCCACCGACTTCAGCGCCGCAAACCCCAGATGCTTTTTGTTGAGCACGTCCTGCGTCTTCACCAGCTCCTGGTAGAACTGCAGCAGCGGCAGCTTGGTCGGCAGCACCGCATGCTGGATGTCGTAGAGCCGGTAGTCGAGCGTCGTCAGCTTGCGCGATTCCGTGAACCACAGCTCGGTGCCGGGATACGGCGTCGCCACCGTCAGATGCACGATCTCCGGGATACTCATCGCCCATTCGCGAATCACGTCGAAGCGCTTCACGTCCCACGACGGGTCCGCGATCAGGTTGACGGCGACGGTGATGCCTATTTCGCGCGCGATTTCGAGCGCCTTGAAGTTCACGCCCATCGACGATCGCTTGCGATGCAGCTTCAAGCCCTCTTCGTCGATCGCTTCGAGCCCCAGGAACATGTACTCCATCCCAAGCTTCTGCCAGTAGCGGAACACTTCCGGATTGCGGCACAGCACGTCGGCGCGAGTCTCCAGGTAGTACTGCTTTTTGATTTTCCGCTTTTCGATTTCAGCCCCGATCGCAAAGCCATGCTCCGGATGAATAAACGCGACGTCATCGACGATGAAGACGTTGGGCTCTTTGATCGACAGCATGTCCTCGGCCGCCGCTTCCGGCGTCGATTTGCGGTAGCTGCGGCCATAGAACGTCCACGCGCTGCAGAACGAGCAATCCCACGGGCATCCGCGCGTGAACTCGATCGACGCGCATGGATCGAGCACGCCGATAAAATATTTGTTGCGCCGCCGCCCGAGATCGCGCGCCGGAAAAAACCTGTCGAGGTCGTCCAGCATCACCGGCGTCGGCCCCGACCCTTGCGCCGTCAGCACGCCCGGAACTTTGCCGATCGATCCGGTGCCAATCGCGTCCAGCAGCATCGGCGTCGCCGTCTCGCCCTCGCCGCGGATTATCGCGTCGATCGCGCCGTCCGCATGCTCCAGGATTTCGTCCGCGACGAACGACCCGCTATGCCCGCCGGTGAAAACGAAGCAGTCCTTCATCAGCCGCTTCACGTCCTTGGCGAGATCGATCACCTCGGGCACGTTGGCGAGATAATTGAGCGAGAAGCCGATCGCGTTGGGCTTGAAGCTCTCGATCTCGGCAAACAAGTCGCGATGCTTAAAAATCTGGAGGTCGAGAATCCTCACGTCATGCCCGGCCGCGCGCGTCGCCGCCGCCACCCGCTCCATCCCGAGCGGTTCGAGTCGCAAATAAATCTCGCTGTACATTAGCGGACTCGGATGTACGAATAGGACCCGCATTAGATTCCCTCCGCGCCGCATTCTCTTGAGCCCACGACGCTTTCCACGCAATTCGCTAGTCTTCGCCCCGCCTGACCAATCGGCCAGCGGCGATTGGCTGCATCCTAACCCGCTCGCCGCGTCAATGAAATAGCAGCAAAGGATTCAAAAGCGCCTTCGTGCTAAAAGTATTCTTCATGGACACCGGCGATGAGCCTAGACCGCGCAACTACCTCTTCATCCTGGTGATCTTTGTCGCGATCCTGATAGACGCCTTCCTGTTCGCGCAGGTGCACGCCAACTACGTCCACGACCACGGCTACGACGTCCGCCCCCGCCACCCCGCCGTCGCCAAACCCGCCCCACCCTGAACGCCTGAATGCACGCCATCGTGCCGACCCTGAGAGCAAAGTAGCGCGCCGCGCGCAACTTTGCGCTTCACTGGGTGCAGGGGTCACCCCCTGCCGCCCGCCGCGCAGGCGATTCTTTCTTGGTGGGGATTAGGTTCGCCCTTGACAAGCGCGAGCAAGCGCCGGAGTTTTGGCTGAACGCTCTGATCTTCAAAAAACAAATTCGGAGAAATCATGCAGTACTCGAAACTCGGCAAGACCGGAATCACCGTCTCGCGCATCTGCCTCGGATGCATGAGTTATGGCGACAAGAAATGGCGCGACTGGGTGCTCACGATGGACGAGGCGCGTGATCACTTCGCCGCCGCCGTCGAGTCGGGCATCAATTTTTACGACACCGCCAACGTCTATTCGACCGGCGTCAGCGAAGAGGTCACCGGGCGATGGCTCGGTGAGATGGCCAAGCGCGACGAGATCGTCGTCGCGACCAAGGTGCACGGCCCGATGGCGTCGGGACTCAATCGCGCCGGACTCAGCCGCAAAAATATTCTCGAAGCATGCGACGCGTCGCTGCGCCGCCTCAAAATGGATTTCATCGACCTCTACCAAATCCATCGATGGGACTACACGACGCCGATCGAAGAAACCCTCGAGGCGCTCGACTCGCTGGTGCGCGCCGGCAAAGTGCGTTACCTCGGCGCGAGCTCGATGGCGGCGTGGCAGTTCGCCAAGGCGCTCGCGCTCCAAAAAGAAAACGGATGGCACCGGTTCATCTCGATGCAGAATCATTACAACCTCGTCTATCGCGAGGAAGAGCGCGAGATGAATCCGCTATGCATCGACAACGGCGTCGGCCTGATTCCATGGAGCCCGCTCGCGCGCGGCTTCCTCGCCGGCAATCGCGACAAGGGCGGCAGCGGTCCGACCGCGCGCGCCAAGCAGGACGACTTCGCCAAGAACATGTACTTCCGCGAATACGATTTCGAAGTGCTGAGCGTCGTCGAGCAGATCGCCAAGGAGCGCGCCGTCACGCCGTCGCAGATCGCATGCGCATGGATCCTGCAGGCGCCCGGCGTCAGCGCGCCGATAATCGGCGCGACCAAGCTCGCGCATCTGAAGGAGGCGATCGCGGCGGTCGATGTGAAACTCACCGCGGACGAAATCACCGCACTCGAAAAACCATACCGCCCGCATCCGATTCTCGGGCACGAACAGCCGCGCCCCGCCCGAATGGTTCCAGCCCGTTGAGGCTTGAATCACACACTCTCATCCCGATCGGTTCCCAAAACCGGTCCCCCTTCCCGCGCGGGAAGGGGTTAGGGGTTAGGTCGCAAGCATCAATCAGAACGCTCCCGGATTTCTAGCGCCTGAACGGTGGAAGCAGAACTTAAACCATTACTTGAAGTCGCGGAGGCGCTCGCCAATCTCCGCGCGCCGTTCTTTTTCGCCGGCGGATGGGCAATCGATCTCCATCTCGGCCGCGTCACCCGCGCCCATCACGACATCGATACGTCCGTGATGCGCCGCGATCATCTGCTACTGCACAAAGCTCTGAAGCAATTTTCACTGAAGAAGATCATCCCGCATCCCGATGGACTGCCGAATCGCGGGACGATCATCGAATGGCCGCGCGGCGATCGCCTCGAACTGCCGGTGCATCAGATCAATGCGTACCGCGCGGACGAATCGGAGCCGGCGTTCCAGGTGATGCTCGCGGAGTCGTCGGACACAGAATGGATCTTCCGGCGCAATCCGGAAATTCGGATGCCGCTCGCGCGAATGGGATTTCATCCGCTGTGGGGATTGCCGTATCTCGCGCCTGAAATCGAGCTGCTGTTCAAGGCGAAGCATCTCGAGGCGCGCGATCGAATCGATTTCGACAATGCGCTGCCGTCGCTGAGCGTGGACGCGCGGCGATGGCTCCGCGACGCGCTCGAAAAAACGCACCCAGGTCACGAATGGCTCAACAAAATTATCCCCCTTCCCGCGCGGGAAGGGGTTAGGGGTTAGGTTGGAGAACTGAAATGGAAATCAACGGCGTCGCGCATGTGATGCTCACGGTCAGCAACTTCGAGGCGTGCTATCCGTTCTACGAAAAGCTGCTCACCTATCTCGGACTCAAGCCCGTCATGCGCAGCGAGGACATGCTCTACTGCGTCGGCGGCAGGACCGCGATCGGAATCATGCGCGGCGACGATTCGTATCGCGCGGAAAAATTCCAGCAGCGGCGCGTCGGGCTGCATCACGTATGCCTGCGCGCGCGCGAGCGCGGCGACATCGACGAGATTTACGGCTTCCTCAAAACAATTGGCGCGAACATTGTGCATGCGCCTGAAGACGGTCCGTGGGCGCCCGGCTACTACTCGGTGCTGTTCGAGGATCCCGACGGCATCCGCCTCGAAGTGAATCACGTGCCGGGCAAAGGGTTGCTGGCATGATCTCGAAGACGAAGCTCACCACGATGGTCAAGGAGTTCGAGTGGAAGGACGTTGACCGCGCGCTGGCGGAACGTCCGGACCTGCTTGCGGTTCGCGACGAGCGCGGACGAAACTGGCTTCACCTCTGCTGCGGCGTGAACCCCAAGCGCGCCAAGCTCAACCCCGCCGACAGCGTGGAGACCGCGGAGGTCCTGCTCCGGCGCGGGCTCGACCTCAATCACGAAGCATTCACCGAAGGCGAATGGAAGGCGACGCCGCTGTGGTTTGCGATCGCGCGCGGAGAAAATCTGATGCTCGCGGAGTTCCTGCTCAAGCGCGGATCGAATCCGAACTATTGCCTGTGGGCGGCGTCGTTCGTCGAGAACCTCGAAGCGATCAGGCTGCTGGTGCGCTACGGGGCGAACGTCAACGATCCCTCGGACGCCCAGGAGTCGCCGTTCCTCAGCGCGATAAAGTGGAGTCACTTCAAGGCGGCCGAGGAGCTTTTGAAACTTGGCGCCGACGTCAACTACCAGGACCGGGCCGGCATGACGGCGCTCCACTACATGCTGAAAAAGTCGAGCGACAAGAAATATTTCGCGATGTTGCTCGCCCACGGCGCTCGCGGCGACATCAAGAACAAGGACGGCGTCACCGCGGCGGACCTGATGCGCAAGAAAAAAGACCCGCAGTTCCAAAAGATGGCCGATCAGCTCCAAGCAAAATAATAATCGCCTGCGCGGCGGGCGGCAGGGGTGACCCCTGCACCCAGTGAGCAGCGCAAAGTTGCGCGCGGCGCGCTACTTTGCTCTCAGGGGCGTGTCAGATGCGGATCGTTTTCTTCTTTGCGTTCCGCAACCTGAGGGTTGCGTTTCGTAGCGAACGTGCATTATTGTAAATGCAACTCGGAGGTTGCACATGGCTTCAAGCACTGACCGCATCGAAAAACGCGTCCTGTTGCGCGCACCGCGCGATCGCGTGTGGCGCGCGATTAGCGACTCGAAGCACTTCGGCAGTTGGTTCGGCGTCGAGTTCGACGGCCCCTTCGTCGCCGGCGCCACCATCGTCGGCAAGATCGTGCCGACCACCGTCGATGCGGAAGTCGCCAAGAGCCAGGAGCCGTACAAGGGCTTTCGTTTCGAGTTCGCCGTCGATCGCGTCGAGCCGATGCGGCTGTTCTCCTTCCGATGGCATCCGTATGCCGTCGATTCGAGCGTCGATTACTCGAAGGAGCCCTCGACGCTGGTCGCATTCGTGCTCGACGAAGCCGCCGACGGCACGATGCTGACCGTCACCGAGTCGGGCTTCGATCAGATCCCGCTCGAGCGCCGCGCCAAAGCATTCGCCGCCAACGAGGGCGGATGGACCGCGCAGATGAAGCTGATCGAGAAGTACCTGGCGCACCATGCGCAAGCTTGAACGGCGATTTCGGCAACAAAAAAGGGCCGGACGCGTTTTGCGGCCGGCCCTTTTTGGCTGCTTGAGGTTGATAATCGATCAGGCGGCTTGCTTGGTCTCGATTGCCAGGCTCTCTTCCGCGATCGATCCGCGCTTCGAGAACAATACCGCGATCGCCAGCGCGATGATCGACACGACTACGATTGCGACGCGCAACGTCGTCACGCCGCTGAGCTCGATCGTCGTGAACGGCGCCGCCAGAATCGCGACCAGGTTCATCACCTTGATCATCGGGTTCAACGCCGGGCCCGCCGTATCCTTGAACGGATCGCCGACCGTGTCGCCCACCACCGACGCCTTGTGCACGTCGGTGCCCTTGCCGCCGAGGAAGCCGTCTTCGACTTTTTTCTTGGCGTTATCCCAGTTGGCGCCCGCATTCGACATGAACACCGCCATCAACTGGCCCGTCAGGATGGTGCCGCCGAGGAATCCGCCGAGCGCGCCCGCGCCGAGGCCGAAGCCGACCAGCAGCGGCGAGAAGATCGCCAGGATTCCGGGGCCGAGCAGCTCTTTCTGCGACGCCGCCGTGACGATATCGACGCACGCGCTGTAGTCGGGCAGCTCTTTGCCCTCCATGATTCCCGGATGCTCGCGAAGCTGACGGCGGACCTCGAACACGATCTGATACGCCGCGCGGCTGACCGCTTTAATCGCGAACGAACTGAACAGGAACGGCACCGCGCCGCCGATCATCAGGCCGACGAACACGGTCGGCATGTTGATCTGCACGCCGATCGATCCAAGATGCGCTTCATCTATAAACGACCTGAACAGCGACACCGCCGCCAGCACCGCCGTCGCAATCGCGAGGCCCTTGGTCAGCGCCTTGGTGGTGTTGCCGATCGCGTCCATCCACGACAGCGTCTTCGACGCTTCCTCCTGATGAATTCCGGCCATCTCGAAGATGCCGTGCGCGTTGTCGGTGATCGGTCCGTAGGTATCCATCGCGAGGATGTAGCCCGTGGTCGTCAGCAGGCCGAGGCCGGTCAGCGCGATTCCGTAGAACTGCAGCGCGAGCGACTCGTGGAAAATCGCCATCGCGCCGATAATCGCGGCCGCGATCACCAGCAGTGCCCATACCGACGACTCGAGTCCTTCCGCCATGCCCGACAGGATCAATGTCGCCGGGCCGGTCCGCGCCGCCATCGCGGTTTCCGTGACCGGGCCTTTGTCCGGATGCGTGAAATAGTTGGTCAGCCACAGCGTCACGACCGCGAGAATTATTCCGAGCGACGCGCAGCATGCGAAGCGCCAGTCGGTCGCGCCCGTGCGCGGGTCGTCGAGATAGAGATAGTTCACGACGAAGAATCCGATCACCGATGCGACCGCCGACGTCATGTAGCCGATATTGATCGGGCGCATCGGGTCGAGCATTTTGCCGGCCGGCACGCGCACCGCCATGATTCCGATAATCGACGAGAACACGCCGACGCCGCGCAGGATCAGCGCGAACATGATCAGCTTGACCGCGAACATGCCCGCGTATTGCCCGTAGGCCGCGATAAAGTCCGACTCCTGCAGCGCGTACGCCGCCAGGATGATCGCCGCGACCAGCGTCACCTCGTACGACTCGAACACGTCGGCCGCCATGCCGGCGCAGTCGCCGACGTTGTCGCCAACATTATCGGCGATCGTCGCGGGATTGCGCGGGTCATCCTCCGGCAGGTCCTGCTCGATCTTGCCGACCAGGTCGCCGCCGACGTCAGCCGCCTTGGTGTAGATTCCGCCGCCGACGCGCATGAACAATGCCGCCAGCGATCCGCCGAAGCCAAAGCCGACCAGCACCTTCATCGCGTTTTCGCGGAACACCAGGAAGATGATCGTCGCGCCGAGCAGTCCCAGCCCGACCGTGAACATCCCCGACACGCCGCCGGCCTTAAACGCGAGTTCCATCGCGTCCTTGAAGCTGGTCAGCGCCGCGTTGGCGCTGCGGACGTTGCCCTTGACCGCGAGCCACATTCCGACATAGCCGGCGCCGTACGACGCCGCCACGCCCATCAGGAATGCGATCGAGATACCCAGCGGCAGGTACAGGCCTTGATAGACGTTGCGGTACATGAAGAACAGCGCGAAGAAAATCGCGGCGACGAACCAGATCATGGTTTTGACCTGCCGTCCGAGGTAGGCCATCGCGCCGACCTCGATCGCGTCCGACACGTCGGTCAGTGATTTAGGTCCGGGGTCGGCGGCCAGCACTACGCGAATCAGCACGACTCCGTAGGCCAGCGCGACCAGCGCCGAGACCAGCACCAGCCACAGGATCAAGACCTGGCCGCTGGTTAAAGTGGGCAGAACGATATTCGCTTCGCTCATCGCAATTCCGAGTCTCCTGAAAAAAGTCGAGGTTTGATTTAAGGGCGGCGCCCGCCGCGCAATTGAATCAGTGAATACGCCGATAATAGCCGGGCGATCACCCTCTGGGTATCTGGCGCAGTCTAGGTTTTCCTGAAAGCGAAGTCCATATCGGCAGAGGTGGCGGCTTTATCATTTTGAGCGCAACGAACGGCCCTGGTATCTCGGTCATTTTGACGTACGAGGTTGTCCTCGTTGATGAGATGGACTCCATCGCCGACGTTAATCGCAACCGTGCTGCCGACGACGAAGCTACAACAGTCGGTCAGATCGACGCCGTCGCCGGCGTTTTGCTGCACCTTGCTGTTGACCACGAAGTTGCAGCAACCATTTCCAAAAACCCCATCGCCGCCATTGTGGGAAACCGTGCTGTTGGCGACCGTGGTACAGCAACTGATCGCGACGATGCCGCCGCCCGCGCCGTTGTTGTTGGCCTGGATCTTGTTCATCGAGTAGCAGCATTCCGCCGCCATGATCCCGACGCTGCCGTTGTTGTTCGCAGTTACGGAATCGAGCACGCCGCAGCACTTTCCGATCAATACGCCGGTATCCGTATTCTTCGACGAATCGACGTTGCGAATCACCACGCAGCATGAGCTGTCGAGACCAATGCCGACGCTGAAATTGCGGATCTTGCCGTTGGCAATCGCCATCGACTCGAAAGCGCCGCCGCCGTCGGTGATGCCGTCGCCGCTGCCGTCACCGGTGATAGTGTGGCCCTTCATGTCGAGCGACACCCCTTCGCTGGCGACCGTAATACAGGTGCCGGTCGAGGTCAGATTTTTCGTCAGGAAATAATTCCCCGCCGCCGACAACGTCCCGCACGACGATACCCCCGTGTCGGCGCGCGACGGCGATACAGCGAATATGATGAGAGCCAACGCTCCCAATGCCGCGAACCCATATCCTCTGATTCCCCTCACAAATGACATGCCATCCTCCTCTGACCGCTGCGCGCGAACCGCGCCGGATCGAATTGAGGCCGGTCGGCGTATGAGATTCCGCATGCGCCAGCGCGATTGCGAATCTTCTGTCACTCCAGCGAGGCGAATGCAATACAGGTTGGTGCAAATGAACGGCGTCGGGGTGATTCTTGCGGCCCCTGTTTGTTCGATCTTCAAGAATCAGATGCGCACGAAGGTAAGAACTTGACAAGCGCGCGTCGCGACCGCGTGTCATCCTGACGTAGCGAGCATCGCGAGCGGCAGGAAGGATCTCGGACAGCTTCGCGTACGCGAAGCCGGTTCCGGTCTCCGAAAATCGCGCAGCGCTCCTTATAAGGAAGCAGCAACGCGAATCCAGACCGGCGGCACTTACGCGCCGCCGTCCGAGATCCGGGGCTGCGCTCGAAATGAAAAAACGCGAGAAAGTAAACGAGCTAACCTCGGACCCTCACCCACGTCCGCCCTCAAATTAAAAGAACCCTGAGAGCGAAATGTCGTCCGCGACATTTCGCGCTTAGCCTTTTTCCTGATACTGGGTGCAGGGGTCACCGCTGCCCATGGAAGTGTGAAACTCACGGAGGGTTTCACTTTAAATCAAGTGACCTACCCTTCCCCGAGCTTCCTCGGTTGATTCCCCTAATCGCAGTGTGTTTATCTGTAAAGTTCAACTGCCATGAATGTAAATATCGAAGAACCCAATAGTCTCCGGCGCAAACTTACGATTGAAGTCGAGCCCGACGAAATCAAAAGCGAGCTGGATCGCGCCTACAACGAACTCAAGCGCGGCGTCGTGCTCAAGGGCTTTCGCCCCGGCCATGCCCCGCGCAATCTGCTCGAACGATTTTTCGGCGAACAGGTCCGCGGCGAGGTAGTGCAGAAACTCGTCGAGGAATACACCAGGAAGGCGCTCGAAGAGCACGACCTCAAGCCGGTGGTCGCGCCCGAAATCGTCACCGAACAAACCGACCTGCAAAAAGATCTTGCGCTCAAGTTCAGCGCGACCTTCGACCTCCGCCCGACCATCGAGGTCAAGGATTACGAGGGCCTCAAAGTCCCCGAGTCCAAAATTGAGGTCACCGACGCGGAAGTCGAAGAGGCGATCGAGCGCTTCCGCCTGCGCCAGGCGACGCTCAAGAAAGTCGAGGATCGCACCGTCGTCGAGGAAGGCGACTACGCGCTCGCGTCGGTCGAGGCGTTCGAGGACGGCAAGCCGATGTCGCCGAACAAGCCCGAAGATCGGCTGGTCGAGGTTTCCGAGCGCGCGCTCGCGCATGGCGTTCACGAAGCGCTGATCGGCGCCGAGATCGGCAAAGAGATGAAGGCCTCGAAGACTTACGCGGCTGACTACACGCAGAAAGAGCTGGCCGGCAAGACCGTCGAATGGCGCGCGACGCCCAAGGAAATCTACCGCCGCGAGCTGCCGACCGTCGATGACGACTTCGCCAAGGATCTCGGCGACGAAAATCTCGAGGCGTTTCGCACCCGCGTCCGCGCCGAGCTGCTCGCGCATGCCAAGCAGGAGGCCGACGCGCGCGTCCGCCAGGGTCTGCTCGATCTTGTGATCGAGCGCAACCCGGTCGAGCTGCCCGAGTCGCTGGTCGCGCGCGAAGTGGCCGCGATGGAAGCCGAGCTGCATCAGACGCTCGAAGCCGGCGGTCTCACGCACGAGGACGCGACCGCGCGCGTCAAGCAGAATGCCGACGACCTCAAGTCGCGGGCTGAGAAGCGCGCGCGCACGGCGCTGATCGTCGATGCGCTCGCGGACCAGGAAAAAATCGAAATCAATGCCGAGGAGCTGGGCGATCGCGTGGCGCAGATCGTCACGCAGAGCGGACGCAATCGCGACCGCGCCGCCGAGTTCTATCGCAAGGAAGAAAATCGCGAAGGACTGCGCCAATCGATGCGCCGCGAAAAAGCGCTCGACTTCATTCTAAGCCGCGCCCAGCGCGAAGACGCACCGTCCGCTCCGCCCGAAGAGGCACCATCCGAGCCAAAGTAGCTGCGTCTCCGCATTCTGATTTTTTGTGTCATTCAGAGCGCAGCGAAGAATCCCGGATCTTTCTCGACGCGCACATCGCCGCCCGCCCGAGGCGAGCCGAGCCGAGCATCTCACCAAGGTGCAGGGGTTACCCCTGCCCAGGGAGGCGCGGAACCCACGGCGGGTCCCGCTAAAATCGTTCCGTCCTCCCCTCCATCTCGAACCGCGCGAGCTGTCAAGAGGGTTCATCTGAGCCGAAGTAGCATCATCGCTACGCGGTTCGGCGCCAATCACGGTTGCTCCCACATTTCCGAGTGGTTACAATTTGAAGGCGTCAGCGGCCTTCTCTCAATCGTCGTCGGAACCTGGCTGTGGCGCGGGTTAACGGTATGAGCAACCTGGTACCGATGGTGGTCGAACAGACTGGGCGCGGAGAACGGGCCTACGACATCTATTCTCGCCTGCTCAAGGACCGCATCGTCTTTCTCGGCACCGAAATCAACGACGACGTCGCCAACCTGGTGACGGCCCAGTTCCTGTTCCTCGAGTCCGAAGATCCCGAAAAGGAAATCAACTTCTATATCAACTCGCCCGGCGGCTCCGTCACGGCCGGGATGGCGATTTACGACACGATGGAGTTCATCCGGCCGCCGGTCTCGACGCTATGTCTCGGGCAGGCGGCGAGCATGGCCGCGATCATGCTCCTCGCGGGTGCGAAGGGCCGGCGCTATGCGCTGCCGCATTCGCGCATCATTTTGCATCAGCCGCTCGGCGGGATGCAGGGGCAGGCGAGCGATCTCGAGATTCACGCCAGGGAAATTCTGCACGCGCGGGAGGAAATCAACAACATCATAATGAAGCATACCGGACAGAATCTGCGTAAGATCGAAAAGGACACCGATCGCGACTACTTCATGGCGCCGGAGCAAGCGGTTGAATACGGCCTGATTGATGAGGTAATCGTTAGCCGAAGGCCGTCCAAGTGAGCCGCGGGAGGCAGTATGGCCAAGCATGACGACCGCTCGGGCAATCTGGTTTGCTCGTTTTGCGGCAAGAGCCAGGACGAAGTTCGCAAGCTGATTGCCGGCCCAACGGTTTATATTTGCGACGAATGCATTGACCTTTGTAACGACATAATCGCCGAGGAGACTGACAGCGAAGAAGCCTTCAGCCAAAGCTCCGCGGTGCCCAAGCCCGCCGAAATCAAGCGGGTGCTTGACCAGTACGTAATCGGACAGGAACGCGCCAAGAAAATTCTGTCGGTCGCGGTCCACAATCATTACAAACGAATCGACTCGCAGATGGTGACCGGCGACGTCGAGCTGCAGAAATCCAACATCATGCTGATAGGCCCGACCGGCGTCGGCAAGACCCTGCTCGCGCAGACCCTCGCGCGCTTTCTGCAAGTGCCGTTCACGATTGCCGACGCCACCTCGCTGACCGAGGCCGGCTACGTCGGCGAAGACGTCGAGAACATCATACTGTCGCTGCTCCAGAACGCCGACTACGACATCGAGCGATGCCAGCGCGGCATCGTGTACATCGACGAAATCGACAAGATCGCGCGCAAGGGCGACAACCCGTCGATAACGCGCGACGTGTCGGGCGAAGGCGTCCAGCAGGCGCTGCTCAAGATAATCGAGGGCACGATGGCGTCGGTACCGCCCAAGGGCGGCCGCAAGCATCCGCAGCAGGAGTTCCTGCAGGTCGATACGACCAACATCTTGTTCATTTGCGGCGGCGCGTTCGTCGGACTCGACGACATCATCCGCCGGCGCATCTCGGGCAAGACGATGGGCTTTCGCGCCGACCTGACGCATCGCGATCCCAAGACCGTCTCCGAGCTGCTTTACGAAGTGCAGCCGGAAGACCTGCTCAAGTTCGGCTTGATTCCGGAATTCGTCGGCCGCCTGCCCGTCATCGCGACGCTCGGCGAGCTGGACGAGGAAGCGCTGGTGCGAATTCTCACCGAGCCGAAGAACGCGCTGGTGCGCCAGTATCAGAAGCTCTTCGACATGGAGAACGTCCACCTGAAATTCACCCAGGGCGCGCTCAAGGCGATTTCGCGCGAGGCGCTCAAGCGCAAGTCCGGCGCGCGCGGACTGCGTGCCATCATGGAAGCGATCATGGTGGACCTGATGTACGAAATCCCATCGCAACCCAACATCAAGGAGGTGTTAATCTCGGAGGAAGTGGTTACTCAGAAGGAGCAGCCGCTGCTGGTCTATCAAAAGACCGCCGAAACCGCATAGCTCGGGGAGATTCCAGAAGTAGATGCTTTTCCGTAACGATAAAAAAGATAATCGCGATGCAACCTCGAACGTGGTCCCATTGTTCCCGTTGCGCGAACTGATCGTATTCCCACACGAGGTCTATCCAATCTTCGTCGGCCGCCAGAAGTCCATCAAGGCTCTGGAAGCCGCCGAGGCCAAGAAGACGCCGATCCTGCTGGTGACTCAAAAAGACCCCAAGGTCGCGGAGCCCGCGCCCGGCGACCTCTACACCGTCGGCACGCTCGGCGTCGTCGTGCAGTTGCTGCGCTTGCCCGACGGCACCGTCAAGGCGCTGGTCGAAGGCAAGAAGCGCGCGCGCGTCCTTCGCTACGTCGCCGACGAGGAATATTTCCAGGTCGAGGCCGAAGAGATCGAAGAGGTCAATGACCGCAGCACCGAAGTCGAGGCGCTGATGCGCTCGGTGGTCTCGACCTTCGACAACTACGCGCGCCTCAACAAGAAGATCCCGCCCGAGATGGTCACTTCGATCGCGGCGGTGGACGATCCCGCGTTCCTGGCCGACAAGCTGGTCGGACATCTTGGGATCAAGCTCGAAGACAAGCAGGCATTGCTCGAATCGACCAACCCGGCCGAGCGGCTCGAGAAAATTCTCGGCTACATGCGCTCAGAGCTGGAAATCCTCGAGGTCGAAAAACGCATCCGCTCGCGCGTCAAGAAGCAGATGGAGAAGACCTCGAAGGAGTACTACCTCAACGAGCAGATGCGCGCGATTCAGAAAGAGCTCGGCGAGAAGGACGAATTCAAAAACGAGATTCAGGAGTTGGAAGAAAAACTTCGGCAGAAAAAGATGCCGGCCGAGGCGCGCGAGAAGTGCGAGCGCGAGATTAAGAAGCTCAAGATGATGTCGCCGATGTCGGCAGAGGCCACCGTCGTGCGCAACTACCTCGACTGGTTCCTCGCGCTGCCGTGGTTCGAGTACACCGAGGACAAGCTCGACATCAAGGAAGCCGAGCGCGTGCTCGAAGAAGATCACTACGGGCTCGACAAGGTCAAACAGCGCATCCTCGAATACCTTGCGGTCGAGACCCTCGTCGGCCAGATGAAGGGACCGATCCTGTGCCTGGTCGGACCTCCGGGCGTCGGCAAAACGTCGCTTGGCAAGTCGGTGGCGCGCGCGACCGGACGCAAATTCGTGCGCGTGTCGCTCGGCGGCGTGCGCGACGAAGCTGAAATCCGCGGTCATCGGCGCACTTACATCGGCGCCCTGCCCGGCAAGGTAATCCAATCGGTGCGCAAGGCCGGATCGTCAAATCCCGTGCTGCTATTCGACGAAGTGGATAAGATGTCCACCGACTTCCGCGGCGATCCGTCGTCGGCGCTGCTCGAAGTGCTCGATCCCGAACAGAACTGCACCTTCAACGATCACTATCTCGATTGCGATTACGATTTGTCGAAAGTGATGTTCATCACGACGGCGAATACGCTCGACCGGATCCCGCGGCCGCTGCAGGACAGGATGGAAGTCATCCGGATTCCCGGCTACACGGAAACCGAGAAGCTCAACATCGCGAAAAAATACCTGCTCAAGAAACAGCAGGAAGCCAACGGGCTGCGGCCGGAAAATATCGAAGTGTCCGACGGCGCAATCCAGGGCATCATCCGCCATTACACGCGCGAGGCCGGCGTCAGAAATCTCGAGCGCGAGCTCGCTTCAATCTGCCGCAAGGTCGCGGTCGAAGTCGTCAAGACCGATCGCAATGCGCACACCAAGGTCTCGAGCTCGAGCCTGTCCAAGTACCTCGGCGTGCCGAAGTTCCGCTACGGCACGGCGGAAACCGTACCGCAGGTCGGAGTGGCGACGGGGCTCGCATGGACGGAGCTTGGCGGCGAGCTGTTGAGCGTCGAAGTGACGATCGTGCCGGGACGCGGCAAGCTGACTATCACCGGACAGCTCGGCGACGTGATGCAGGAATCGGCGCAGGCGGCGCTCTCCTACGTCCGTTCGCGCGCCGAAGTGCTCGGACTCGATCGCGGCTTCTATCATCGTATCGACATCCACATTCACATTCCTGAAGGCGCGATTCCGAAGGACGGACCGTCGGCGGGAATCACGCTGGCGACGGCGCTGGTTTCGGCGCTCACGCGCTCGCCGATTCGCAACGACCTTGCGATGACCGGCGAGATCACGCTGCGCGGACGCGTGCTGCCGATTGGCGGACTCAAGGAGAAGGTGCTCGCGGCGCATCGCGGCGGTATCAAGACCATCCTGATACCGCGGGACAACGCCAAGGACATCGAGGAGATCCCGGCGCAGATCATGAAGGGCATCACCTTGATCCAAATCGAGCACATGGACGAAGTGCTCAAGCATGCGCTGGTGTTGACGGACCCTGACAATTTCTTCAAGGCGGGCAAAGGCGAGAGCGACCTGGCGTTCCTGCGCGAGCCGGAACCGAAGGTGCCGCCGATGACGCCGGGCGAGGACGACGATACGACGGTTTCGACGAATCTGTCGTAGGTTCTGAGCGGGGGACTTCGCGAATTCCGGGGGGACCGGAGTGCGCGGCACAACCGTGCGGTCGCGGATTGCGAAGACCGCCGAAGGTACATATGACCAAGGCTGAACTTATAGAAGCGTTGTCGAACAAGCTTCCCCTCAACAAGGCCGACGCCGAGCGCGCAATCAACATCGTGCTCGACGACGTCATCGCGGCGCTGCGGCAGGGCGAGCGCGTCAACATCTCGGGCTTCGGCACGTTTTCAGTATCGGAACGGCAGGCGCGCACCGGGCGCAATCCAAAGACCGGCGAATCGATCGAGATTGCGGCCAGCCGCTCGGCCAAGTTCAAGCCGGGCAAGCAGTTGAAGGACTCGCTCAACGAAGGCGTCGGCACCGCGCCGGCGTCGTCGCCCTCGACGGGTTCGTAAACGGGCACCGGCGATCAACCGTATTTGAACAGGCGGCCCGTGTGTCGATGGCACACGTGGCCGTCTTTTTTTGCTAACATTTCGAGCGCGGGCGGTTAGCTCAGTGGTAGAGCATCGGCCTTACAAGCCGAGGGTCGCAGGTTCGAAACCTGCACCGCCCACCAAATGAAAATTGACGACCTTTGAACCAGGCAAGCTCGAAAACGAAAGCCCGCGCAAGAAAGTAGCGAAACTAGAACGATTCAGGCGGAGATCGGGCGCAGCAGCGGGCGGGATCGGTACCAGACGTATAGCGCAATCAGCAGCACCACTGGGCTTTCGATTGACGCGATTTTTACGTGGATACGCTGCGACTCGACTCCCAAATTTGAGGCTATGAAGATCGCGTGGCCGGCGATCACTTGCGCCATGTAGAGCAGCGCGAGGATCAGGCCCCAGCGCTGGTGCATCAGGATTCCGATGCCAAAGGCGGCTATGGTGATGGCTTGCAGAGCCATCGTGAGGCGTGCCTGCTCGGCGTAGAACTTGACGCCGAAGATTACGTCCTCGAGTGGCACTCCGCCAGCGGACAAGTTGAAGATTGAGCGCACGAACAGAACGAGTGACCAGAGGAGGCAGAGGCCGGCGAAGATCCTAAGGTCGCGCGGCCAGCGATCTGTCGATTCTGACGGAGGCGTCAACGCGTCATCCACTTGGGATTGTTGATCGTGAGAGCGTCGGCAAGCGATTGGCGTACATGTGAGCGCAGCGCGGGGTCGTCGATCGCGATTGCTCCCGCGCGAATCTTTTCCGCCAGCTCGACGCTCAGCGCCTCGACCTCGCCGTCATGCCCAAGTATCGCGACCAGCCGCGAGCGCTCGGCCTCCGCTTGCGCGGCGCGCAGCTCGAGCTCGCGGCGCACCGTGTTGAGCACGTTGACGGTGACGCGGGTCTGGAAGCGATGATAGCCGTCAAGGGTCGGCATCAGCTCGGTTTCCAGGTATTTGACGGCGGCTTCGAGCAAAATGGCGGCCTTCGGGGTGCTTTGCGGCATTAGTCAGTCCTATAGTCAGTCGATTAGTCAGTCGCGGCCTTCGATTAGATTTAGAAAGTCCCACAGCGGCTCTTCGACGCGGCGGCCGATTGCGCAGCGCTCGATTCCCACTTCTTCGGTACCGCGAGTGCCCATGCTGAAGCATCCGATTCCCCAGCGCACGCTGCCGTACGCTTCCCAGAAGCGAACGTGCGCCGGATCGACCGAATGGCCGCTGGCCTTTTCGTAGGCCTCGAACAGATCCTCGCGCGTGCCGAAGCCGCCGACCGGATTCTTGCCGCCGAAGCGCCAGGTCTTGACGCAGACCCAGCCGAGGTCCTGCATCGGATCGCCGCTCTGCCCGATTTCCCAATCCAGCACGAGCCGGATTCCTTCCTCGCCGACAATAAAGTTGCCCGCGCGAAAGTCGCCATGCACCACCGTATGCCGAGTGTTCCGCGGAGCGTGCTGTTCCGCCCACTTGAGGCCCAGCTCGAGCGCCGGCGAGTGAAATCCGTAGAACTCGATGATTCGGCGCTGCGCCGCGATATGCTCGAGCGGCGTCAGCTTCATCAGGAACGGAACTTCGGCGAGCGGGATGCGATGAATCGCGGCGAGGATCGTGCCGCACTGCTTCGCCATCGTCGCGCGCGCGCCGGCGAAACGTTCCTCGCGCAGGATCTTCGTCGCGAGCGTCTCGCCCGCCACTCTTTCGGTGACGTAGCCGGCGCCGAGCCCGACGTCGTCTTTCAGGATCGCGCGCACGCGCGGCGCGGGCACGCCCGCCTTCACCGCCGCGATCATCAGGCGCGCGTCTTCGTCGGCAATCAGATGCGGCGAGACTCCCGCCAGCGGATTGCTCTCATCGTTGGCGCGAGGACTCGCGAGTTGCAGGATGAACTGCGCGCGCTTGCCCGCCACGTCCGCGTCGAACGACCACGTCGTCTTGTTGGCGCCGCCCGTGAGTCTTTGCAGATCGTGGACAGTGCCGGGCGCGCCGACGTGGCGCGCGATTGCCGCTTGCAGGCGCGCCGCGAAATCTTCGCTACTCATTTTTATCTCGCGCGCGAAGGCGCCCTACTCGTCCGCCGGCTTGCGGTCCTTGAAAAATCCGAACAGGTACTGCGCGACGCGCCGCATCTGGATTTCCTCCGATCCCTCCGTGATGCGGTAGCGCCGGTGATGCCGGAAGATGTGCTCGAACGGCTTATGCCGCGAGTATCCGATCGCGCCATGCACCTGCATCGCGCGGTCCGCCGCGTCGCACACCAGCCGGTTCGCGCGGTAGTTGCACATCGCGACCTTGTCGGAAAGTTTCAGCGCGACCTCCGGCTTCGACATCTGATCCATCTGCCACGCGGTCTTCTGGATTAGATTGCGGATCATCTCGGCTTCGGTGTGCAACTCGACCAGCGGCCACTGGATCGCCTGGTTGCTCGACAACGGCTTACCGAACGGCTTGCGCTGCTTCGAATATTTCACGCTCTCGTTGATGCAGTATTGCGCCGCGCCCAACGAGCTCGCGGCCTGGCGAATGCGATTCTCATGAACAAATAGCTGCGCCACCGCAAGTCCATTCTCAGGATCGCCGAGGATCGCATCGGCCGGCACAGCCACGTCCGTCAGCGAGATGCGCGGATGGTCGGTCGGCATGTTGAAGGTCCACATGTACTCTTCGATTTTGAAACCCGCGCTCTTGGTCGGGACGATGAAGCACGTGATGCCGCGCGGACTGCCGTCTTTGCCGCTGGTCCGCGCGAATACGAAATCGTGCGTGGCAACGTGCAGGCCGGTGTTCCACATCTTTGCGCCCGTGATTCGCCAGTGGTCGCCGTCGCGCACGCCGCGCGTCTCCATCCAGGTCGCGTCGGAGCCGTGATTGGGCTCGGTGAGTCCGAACGCAATCCGCATCGAGCCGTCGAGCAGCTTGGGGATGAATTCCTTTTTCTGCTGCGCGTTGCCGAAATCGCGGAACATCAACACCGTCGGCAGATTGCCGACGATCGAGGCTTCGTTCTGCAAATCGTTATGCAAGCCGAGTCCCTTCGCCGCCAGGTATTCGCGGATGATCGCCATCGCGAGGTTGGTGCCGTCCTTGCCGCCGTATTCTTTCGGCAGCGCGTAGCGATAATGCCCCGCCTTGTCGGCACGCCGCCGCATCTCGCCGAGCAGCGCTTCCCATTCATGACGCGGCAGGCCGTCGCGCTCGAAATCGGTGCGCGCCCATTCGCGGCGATGATCGAAAAAACGGATGTTGTCGTTCTCGCGTTCGAGCGGCTTGATCTCTTTCTCGATGAACGCGTCGAGCTCGGCCAGGTAGGCTGTTACATCGGCAGGAATATTAAAATCCACGGCATTTCTCCTCAGGCAACTACGTTATGTGCGAGGCCTACCAAACTGCGCTCGCGAACGGAAGCGAAATCGATACCGATCGGTATGTTCGGATGCTCATTGGCATCCGCACCTCATCGCTCGACTCGGTTTTGCGCCTTCACCCCATGACATGCGTACCGCTATCGACAAAAGTAACATTGCCTGTGATGTGGCGCGCGCCGTCGCTTACCAGGAAGGCCGCCATCGCGCCGACATCGGCGATGAGCGGCGTTTCGTGGAGCGGCGACTTGCGCTGCGCCTCGCGCAACAACTCTTCGAAGTCTGCCAACCCACCCGCTGCCCGCGTCAGGATCGGCCCCGGCGACAAGGCGTTGACGCGGATGCGGCTCTTGCCCATTTCCGCCGCGAGATACTTGACCGCACCTTCCAGCGCCGATTTCACCGGCCCCATGATGTTGTAATGTTCGACGACTTGTTCGCCGCCGTAATTGCTCGTGGTCAGCAGGCAACCGCCTGCCGTCATCAGCGGCTCGGCGAAGTGCGCCATGCGGATGAAGGAATAGCAGGAAATATCCATCGCGGTCAGAAACCCCTGCCGCGAACAGTCTGCCACGCGGCCGCGCAAATCCTCTTTCGGCGCGAAGGCAATCGCATGCAGCAGAAAATCGAGCTTCCCCCACTTGGCTTTGACGGCGTCAAATACGGCTTCCATCTGCGCGTCGTCGCGCACGTCAAGCGGGAGAATGACCGATGCTCCGACCTGCTGCGCCAGCGGGCGCACATAGGGTTCCGCCTTCGCGTTCAGATAAGTGATGGCCAGTTCCGCGCCTTCGGCCTGAAATGCTTTCGCGCAACCCCACGCAATCGAATGCTCATTGGCGATGCCGACGACCAGCCCTTTTTTGCCCGCTAGCGTTTGGGTCATGCCGCTTTTCTTACGTGCGAGGAAATCTACTTCGCCAGGAACTCGCGCAACTGATTGGCGAGCTCGACCGGCTTTTCTTCGGGGATGAAATGGCCGCAGTCGCAGATTGAGCCGCCGGATGCGTGAACTGCCACGCGGCGGAGCGATTCGACTACCAGATCGCCGCGGCCGCGCGGACCGCCGCCGCCGAGTCCCAGCGTCGGCATCGGGAGTTTGAATCCCGTCGCAAACGTTGCGCGGTTGTCGGCGACATCTTTCGGCAGCGCGCGATAGAAGTTGAAGCCCGCGCGCATCGCGCCCGCCTGCGAGTACGTGCGCACGTATTCCGCGATGTCGGCGTCGCCAATCGCGCCGGCCACGTCGCATCCGTTCATGTAGAAGAACTCGAGATAGAGCCGCTCGCGGCCATAGACCAAGGCTTCCGGCAGATCGGGCACCTGGTGGAACAGATGCCACCATCGCGCGCCGCCACCGATCGCAGCGCCGGCTGGCTGATCGCCGGGGACCGGCACGTCGAGCATCGCGAGATGCGTCACTTCAGCCGGATGGTCGGCGGCAAGTCGAAACGCAACCGGCGCACCCCAATCATGACCGACGACGGCGAAGCGCGTGTGACCGAAATGGCTGTGCATCAGCATCCAAATGTCATTCGCTACGGTCTTCTTGTCGTAGCCGGAAGTGGGGCGCGACGAATCGCCGAGGCCGCGCATATCGGGCGCAACCAGCGCGTACTTGTCCGCGAGCAGCGGCATGACGCGCCGCCATTCGTACCAGGTCTGCGGCCATCCGTGGAGCAACACGACCGGAGCACCCTGCCCCATCGTGACGTAGTGGATCCGCACGCCGTCGAGTTGGGCGTAGTGATGCGCAAATTCCGCAGGCATCGAGCGCCGCTCAGTTCGCGTTGGCTGCCGCCAGTCGATCGCGACGCGACCTGGTCAGCGCATCCACGTCGAACTTGAACAGACGCGCCGCGTTCAGGCCGAGAATTTTCGCGCGCGCGTCTTCGGGCAGACCGCCCATCTCGCGCTCGATCGCTTCCGCCGAATGCGGCCAGCTTCCCTCGTGATGCGGATAGTCATTCGCCCACAGGAAATTGTTGGTGAGATTATATTTCACCGCGAGGTCGAGGCCGACCGGATCTTCCTGGAACGAGGCGTATCCGTGCTTGCGAAAATACTCGCTCGGCAGCATCTTGAGCCGCGGCAGCGCCCACATGTGATGCTTGTGATAGGCCTCGTCCATGGCTCCCAGAGCCCACGCAACCCATCCGATACCCGATTCGATGGCGGCGAATTTAATTCCGGGGAAACGCTCGAGCACGCCGGAGCCGCACAGATTCGCGACCGGCTCGATAGTCGGGACCAGCGAATGTGAAACGTAGTTGATCACCGCGCCGCCGTCTTTGCGCGCCGCGCGCGGATCGCGTCCGGTCGAGACGTGGAACGTGATCGGCAGATCCGCTTCCTGGATCACCGACCACATCGGATCGAAAATCGGCAGATTGTAGTTGGGATGCCGCGCGTCGTGGGCGCCGAAGATTGGCTTGCACGGCAGGGTCAGGCCGCGAAATCCCAATTTCGCGACCCGTTCGATTTCTTTAATCGAGCCCGGCAGGTCGGCGGTCGCAATCGCGGCGAGCGGCGACATGCGATCGTTGTACTTGGCGAACGTCTCCCACGCCCAGTCGTTGTAGATTTTGCATTGAGCGTGCGCGAAATCCGCGTCGGGCGTCGCCCACATCGTCAGACCCTTGTTGGGGAAAATAATTTCCGCATCGACGCCGTCGCGAATCTGATCCTTGAGCCGCTGCTCCGGATCGGCGCCGGCCTTCGAGCGCAGATGATCTTCGCCTTCGAGCCGGTTATCGAGCAGGCGCGATCGCGCCCATCCTTCCGAGATCGACCACTTGACGCCGTTTTCATCGACTTCGATTCGCGGCAGCCGGTCGCGGAACTTCCGATCGATCCGATCGACCCACAGATTCGACGGCTCGTTGCAGTGACAGTCCGCCGAGATCATCAGGTACTTGTCGGGGTCGCCGGGACGCGCCGAGCGCTGCCATCCGGAATGCCCGGGAGTCTCGAGTCGCCAACGGTTGGGTTCGTTGATTTCGCCGATATTTTCCGCTGCCATTACGATACCTCCGAAGCGCCACTTCGATTCGCTTAACAATCGTATGTTAGACGGCCCCCGCGAACTGTCAAGGAAGCGCTCTACCCTATTTCTCCCGCTCGCCGACGCTTGCGGACATTCGCGGTCGGGCGAGTGCTGTCAATCAAATACCCGTATCGGGATAAGCGGAATTTCCTTCTTTACAACCAACAATTTGACGGTACGACTGGCCGGACTATCAGTCTTCGGTCGCGGTCAAGGGCGGACGGTCGCGGACAATGCTCTGATTTAGTGTTTCTCGCGGTCGCGTCCCGACACGGCTGCGCTGAGTTCTCGAATGCGGTCGAGCAAAAAATACCAGATGAAGGGTAAGGCAGAGACCGCCAGCACGCCGAAACCACGCAGATCGATTGAGTCGCGGGTCAATCTCGCGCCACTATCCGCAAGCCGGACGATCTGTGCCTGCTTCGGATTCCCAATCTCAAAGCCCGGCGGTAGTGGTGGCAAAGTTGCCAGTCGGTGAATGAGCTGATTCGGATCGCAGATAACGTTCTTCTGATCATCAACCCACGGATCGGACGGGTGGAGATCGTTTTCGCACGCATCGACCGCATTCCGCAGCGGCGTATCTAACCGCGCCTGCCAATACCAGCGAGCCTGAACCGCCACGCACAGGGCCGCGCCGATAACGAGCGACAATGCGGCACGCCTCTTTTCCTTCGCGAGCATCGTTCTCGCGGATGTAACAAAGCCAGACTAGAAGGAAAAGGGCGGGATTTGGCTCCCCACCCTTGGTGCTGAGGAAACTACCCGTCAAAGACACCTATCAGACACGGCGGTCATGTCGGCACTCATTAGGGCCAACTCCCCTGTGCGCGTGCGGTTTCGCGTCGAAGCTTGACTATAATCAGGAAACAGCGGCCCCTTCTGGAAGGGCACGAAACGCCCCCAGAGTCAGCGAGTTTATCACACTTTTGTAGGGTGCCATCCCACGCCAAGGATGCCGTCCAGAAATCCGTGAATAGTAGCTTGCTCACCCAAGATCGCGGCTGCTCGCTGCGTTCCATATGCACCCGCAATAGGAGCACTTGCGCAACATCCCCGTGTCGTCGGGCGTGGGCAGATTTTCGGAGCCGATCCTCTCGATTTCGCCCGGTAGCAGCTCGCGCAGTGACCCCAGCGATCTTCCACCGCTACAATTCTTAGGGCAATGGGGTTGTGGACGTTTAACGGCGTGGCGACGCTTCATTTCGTGTCCTTGAGGCGCGGATCGTCGGTCGCGATACATTGAGCAGAAAGCAAAGCGAGTTCGTGCGCTGACATAGCGGTTTTCATTTTGAGCGATTGTTCAATCGTCTGTCTCACCTGCTCGCACTCGCGCGCTGAATCGAAACTTTGTTCAATGGTCCATGTGGAAATTTGATCGCTGGAATCCCCTAGTATAGTCACTGAATAGCTAGGGTGCGTGATACTAGGTGTCATCAGATACCAGCCCACAAGCGCGAGCGCGGCGGCGTGTCTGAGAATCACGTTGATTTTTATTTCGTTAATCGATTCCACTCGTCGAAAAAGTATCCTGCGAGACGAAGCAGCAAAGTCAAGGCATGATAGGTTTCAAGTTCGGAAATTCCCGACGTTCTCCCATGGGCAGATTCGTCGCGCCAATAGAGCAGCAAGTGAACGGCTGACTGCATGAACCGCTGTTGAAGGTTGTCGGGCTTTTTGCCGAAGACGGTTTTAATCAGGGCTAGGCGCCCGTTTGTGCGAGCGTATTGCTTCAGTACCTTTGCTTCATCGCCGACCTTGGCAATCGCAACCGCAAGTAACGCGGATTCGGCTGCGGCTCCGCACATTGCGCAGCCCGCGATGTAATTGCCTGCTTGGTGGCAGGCGGCTGCTTCGCGCGCTCTTTGCGCGAATCCAAGCCCAAGACGCGAAATCTCTTTCGACAGCAGACTCACATAACGGCTTGGGTCCGCTGGAATGTAAGTAAGTTCTGAACTCGTCACCCATGCGCGACCGCTCGACGTGAAAGAGTACCCGTCTCCCGCCGCAGGTTGTCCGATGCCAGTAAAGGCCGTCCATGTGACAGTCGGTCGAAGCACTCCCATCCGGCAAAGCCACCACGCGGCATCGTAGAATGCGCGAGACACGCCTTCCAGTTGAGGGTCAAACTTGAAATCACCCGAACTAAGCTTTAACCCCTTAGCTTGGAGATAGTTTTGAATAACGTGGGGCATCCAAATGTCGTACATTGCCGTGCCCGCCTGATTCTGGAACCTCTCTGGCGCTTCACGCAGTCGTTCGACCAGAAAGGCGAAAGCGTCATCCGGGTTTGGAGCGGGAATCACAGTGGACAATCGTACAATGGTTATAACTTCAGTGACTTATTTTACCGCGATCAGTTAGCAGACCGGCGCGCGACCGACAAATGGCGGACAGCCTCCGCCCGCGACGACTCGCCCATAGTGCGGCTGTTTCGGGAAAGCGCACGCGCGCAAGGCCTCCCGCGTGCGCTCAACCCTGGGCGCAACCAGTCGGGGTCAGTCGCAGACAGGCAGGCGACAGACACGCGGCCACGATCTGTGCTCGTGCGTAGATCGTCCCTGTGCGCGTGCGAGTTTCGCGTCGCGTTTTTATGTCAAGCCGACCCCGCGAACTGTCAAGGAAGCGGTGTACCCGCTCGCGCGCGCTGGTCAGATGAGAAGGAGCACGCCGGCGGCGGCGATGGCGACGATTCCCAGCACCACCAGCGATAGCTTCACCATGATTGCGGCGAGCAGTCCTCCGAGCAATCCCGAAAGCGATTCGGCGCCGACCTGCAAGGCCTGGTTGTTACCCATCACGCGTCCCTGATCGGCTTCTCCGACCGCGGTCGAAAGCATCGTCGCGCACGACGGCAGGCAGATCGCCAACGCCAGCGAGGTCAGGAACAGCGTTACCCACAACGCGGCGCGATTTGGCGGAACGACCACAACGATCATGAAGATGCCGGTCAGCAGTCCCGGCCAGAAGGTCAGCGCGCGCGTGGTGAAGTGTTTCGCGAGATAGCCAGTCAGCCACAGATTAGCCAGTACAATAGGCACTCCGACCCAGGCGATATACTCAGATTCGCGCGACACACCGAGATGGAATTCATCGACCAGGTACATTGGATAGCATCGGAAAAATCCGAAGATAGCCAGGTAGAGTAGAAAATTGATCAGGTAAAGCATGCGAATCCGCCGGTCCGTGAAAACGCCGGCCAGATTCGTGAACGCTTCGAAGTAGCTGATCTGCTGGCGCTTCTCCGGCGGGTTGGTCTCGCGAAACTTGAGCAGCGTGCCGAGGGTGGTCAAAACCAACAATCCGAACACGACCCAGAACGGCGTCGAGTAGTTGAACCAGCTTACAACCGAAGGCTCCGCCAGCTTGCCGCCGGCCAGCGGGCCGACGATATACGCGAGGCTGACGCACATATAGATGTAGCCGAAGAAGCGGTTACGATCCTCGGCGGCGACCACGTCGGCAATCGCGCTCTGCGCGGTCACGATATTTGCCTCGGACACTCCCGCGACGAACAGGCTCGCGCAGAGGGTCGCGAGGCTCAACGCTTCGAGCGAGGCCGCGATCACCGCATAGCAAATGGTTGTTATAGTGAGCGAGATAAGCAGTACCGGCCGGCGGCCGTAGCGATCCGATAACGCACCCAATACAGGCGAGCCGATAAACTGTCCGGCCGGGTAAAGTCCCAGGACTATCCCGAGAATGATCTTGCTATGCGACGACGTGACTCCGGACGGCAGCATCGCGCTGCCCGGTGTTAGGAAAATCGGCGTGAAAATCGTGATCATCAGGCTATAGCCGACGAAGCCGAAAAAGATCACTACGTAAAGCGGCAGCAAGGAGCCAAATGCGCTCGCGCTCTTATGCGGTCCAGCCGCGATATTCACTTGAGCCATCGGAAAGTAGAATGAAGAGATGCGGCGAAGAATGCCATGATCGTGATCGTTATGGGAGTGACGGGCGCCGGCAAGACTACGATTGGGCGCGCGCTCGCGACCGCGCTCGGATGGGAGTTCCACGACGGCGACGACCTGCATAGCGAGGCGAACAAACTAAAGATGCGTAGCGGGATCGCGCTCGACGACGCCGATCGCGCGCCGTGGCTGGCGGCGATTCGACGATTGATCGAAGCGATGCTGTCGCAGGGCCGCGATGGCGTCGTGGCGTGCTCCGCGCTCAAGCAGTCTTACCGCGACGAGATTGTCGTCGATCCGAAGGCGGTGAAGATTGTCTATCTGAAGGGATCGAAGGAGATGATCGCCGAACGGCTGCGCAATCGCGGCGCACATTTCATGGATCCGGACCTGCTGCAGAGCCAGTTCGACACGCTCGAGGAGCCGCGCGACGCGATCGTCGTCGATATCGCAGCGGCTCCAGAAGCCATCGTCAATGAAATCGTGGCCGCGCTCGAGTCGTAGGTCACTCGGTCGTTATCGGCGGCTCTTCGACGCCCGGCGAGAGTTCTTCCAACGTCCTGCCGCGAGTTTCGGGGACGAACCAGACTATCAGCACGACGCCAAGGATCGGCCCGGCCGCAAAGATCGACGCGGCGTTGCCCAAACCGCCGAGCGGCGCCGACAGCAGTCCGATAACCACCGGCGACAGCATCCAGCAGATCTGCCCAATCACCTGCACGCAGAGGTTGTAACCGGTTGCGCGAATCGCAGTCGGGAACAACTCGGTCGAGAGCGCCGAGGTCGCGGTCCGCGCCGCCTGATACGCAAACATCGTGAGAACTTCGCCGGCGAGGATCCCGCGGTGAGTATCGCTGGTGAACAGCAGGTACATCGCGGCGCCGGACATCAGGTAGAAAAAACAGGTGGTGAACTTTCGTCCGATCCGGTCCATCAGGAATCCGCTCAGCATGCTGCCGATAGTGCCCATCGCGTAGGCGATAATTATCGCGGTCGAAATCTGGTGGGACTTCCAATGATGATCGCGTTTGGCAAAGAGCGGGAAATAAGTGACCGTCGGCCCGCCGATCAAGCCAATCGAGTTCCAGAGCCCGGCCATAATCAGCAGGCGCGAGCGATAGGGCCCGGCAAACGGCGTCAGCGTGTTGCGAATCGCCGTCCAGAATTCGGCACGCGCCCTGCCTGCGGCAATCCGTTCCCGCTCGAGCGCATTGAAGCGCGCGGTCTCGCGCAGTCCTCGCCTCAGAAAAAATACCATCACCAGCGGCGCGATCCCGAGCATGTACATCCCGCGCCAGCCCCATCGCGACTCCGCCATGATTGCGTAAGTGAGTGCGGCCGCAAGCACGCCGAGAAATGCGACCATGTGCAGCGCTGCGATTGCGCGCCCGCGCCGCGCGTCGGGAAATTCCTCGCTGATCATCGTGACCGCGACCCCGAACTCAGCCGCAAGAAATATCTGCGCCGAACTTTGACAAAGCGTAAGCGACCACACGCCGGTCGAAAGCGCGGTGAACAGGGTCAGCACCGTGTAACAGAGCACGGTCACCGAGATGATCGGTTTGCGGCCGTAGCGATCGGCCAGGATCACCACGAAGAACGACATCATCCCGCCAAAGCGCACGACCGTCGCCATCAGCCCGATGGCGGGATCGGCCAGGTGGAAGGTCTTGGCTATCTCGGGCGTTGCGAGGTGGAAGATGGTGATGTCGTAGCCTTCGAAAATCGTGGCCGACATCAGCATCGCGAACAGGGCCGCGAGATAACGGCGCGGCCGCGGGATCCACGCCGCTACGGGCGGACGTTCAGATGAGCTGTTTGGTTGGGCGGCCTCCATCACGATAATTGCGCGCGCGGGGCGCACGTCAATTTGCTAAGGGTTTCAGATCGCGAAACCCCCAGCAAGCCGCGAATCCCAGCCGCAATTTTCTACTTCGAGGCGCCGAACAGCCTTATGTGCTGCGGACTGCCGGCGGCGTCGTCCCGCAGCTCGAGCGTGCCGCGGTACTTGCCGTGCTGATGGGGAGCGAATTCGACCGAAATCGTGCACGTGCCACCGTTAGGAGCGATCGTGTCGCAGGTATTCGCCGTCACGTTGAACGGCGGGGTGGCCGCAGGAGCGGCTGTGAATGTGATCGGCGTTGGACTGTCATTGACGAGCGTGATGCTATGCGCCGAGCTCACGGCGTCGGCCGATACCGCCTCGAAGCTTAGCGATTTCGGATGCGTCTTCATCTTTGGCGCGACGCCCTTCCCTTTGAGCTTGATCGCGCGCACTCCGTATAGCGCATTGCTGTTCAACTGCAACAGTCCGCTTTGCTTTCCCTTCGCTATGGGCGCAAACGCGACTGCGATCGTGCAGGAGCCGCCCGGCGCCATCACCGACGGGCAGTTGTTCGCAGTCACGACGAATCCCGCGCTCACCGTCGGCGGCGACAGGACCACTGACACTGCCCCAGCAGTATTGATCACCGTAACGTTTGCCGACTTGCCCTGATGTCCGACAACCTGGCTCGAGAATGAGAGCGAGGCCGGCTTGGCACTGAGCGTCGCGAAGACCGGGCTCGGAGCGGCAGTCGGCGTTGCCGTGAGCGTTGGAGTCGGTGTGGCGGTGGACGTCGGCGTGGCCGTGAGCGTTGGAGTCGGCGTGAGCGTCGGAGTCGGCGTGGCGGTAGTCGTCGGGGTTCCGGTCGTGGTCGGTGATCCTGTTGGCGAGGCTGTGATGCTCGCCGTCGCGGTCGCCGTGATGCTCACCGTGGGCGTGGCAGTTGTAGTGTTGGTAGCGGTCGCGGAAGTGGTCGCGGTGGCAGTGATGGTCGCCGTCGCGGTCGGCGTGGGTGCGCCTCTGCCGCCGGGGAATAAGCCAAACACTGCGAGTTGAGTCTGCGTTCCCATGTAAACTGAGCCGTTGGCTACGGTGGGTACGGTGAACTTCACCGCCGGTCCGGGATTGTCCGTGCTGAACTGGTTGCTGTTGTACAACGGAGTCATGTTGGTCGCATCGAAGGCATAGAGAACCGCCGTACCAGCCGACTTCCAGGCCGAACTGTCGATTGCCCACAAGATGCCGCCGGTCGTGCCGTTGGCCGAGATAACCGGCGACGCGCCGGGGTACGCAATTAAAAACACCGGCGATGCCGAAACGGGCGGTGTCTGTATCAGCCCGTTGGAGATTACAAACATCTTGGGCACGTCGGTCGAGCCGACCGTATAGATCATGTTCTGCAGGCCAACAGTCGGCACGTTCCCCTGCCAATAGGCCGGCGTACTGAACATTCCACCGACCGCATTGGGCAGCTCCTGCACCATCTGATCGCCGGAGGCATCGAAACCGCCCATGCCGTCGCGATTCACAAGGTAGAGGGTGCCAACCTTGCCGGCGCCGATCATCAGGTGAGCATTTGGTCCGGGCTGATCGGGCAGCAACAGGTTACCGCCGGAGCCCATGTCCAGGTCGTCGTCGTCGAGCAGGAGCTCGTTGAGGGGCGTAAAGAAACTGGTGACAGACATCGTTCCGGCGCCGGGCGTCAGCCGCAGAAAACTGTCGCCATAATCGACGCGGGGCGTGCCGATATCAAAGGTTCCGTTACCGGTAACGCCGATCAAATCGCCGTTGGTATCGACCCCCGGACCGCATCCTGCTTCCCAGAAGCCGCCTTCCGCGCCGTTGGCGGAAGTATTGAATACGACCTTCTGCGTCATCATCGTTTCGTCGTAGCCGAGAATCCAGCCGTGATACGGCTGAAAATCGCAATGCGACGCGAAGCTCAGGTAAACCACGCCATTGGCCAGCGTCAGCGCCGGCCGATCTTGTTGCAGCAGCGGATCGAAGGAAACCATCCCTTTGACGGCGTCTTCCGCCGTTCCAGGCACCTTCGCCGTAATCGTCGTCGGACTGTGCCCCTGCTCGAGGCCGGTCGTGATGTCCAAAGCATGAAGCTGCTGCAGGTAACTTCCCGGACCCAGCTTGACCTTCGACACTACGTACAATGTCCCATTCGGTCCCTGGCCCGGATCGATCACGGGCGTGGCAGTGATTCCAATGAGGGGAACCAGGTCGCCACAGCCGAGGTCGGACGATGGCACCGCCGTAATTCCAGCCGCCGGGTTGATAAAGCTCGTATTCCACAGTGGCGGCCCCGGCTGGTCCGCGTCAAATGCGTACACGCTGTCGTTTTCCGTCGCGACGTACACGACGTTGTGCGTGCCCATGCCCGGGATCGCGACGTTCGGCACGTAGAGCGGCTGCGCGTATGCCGCCGCGTCGATGGCGTCGGTGAACAGCAGGCCGAATTGCGACGCCGTCACCGTTGACGGAGTGAGGACGCTCTCGGCGAGATTCTGCCCGGTGCGGAAATTATCGTTGCGGTAGAGGAACGTCCCGCTGTAGCCGGGTTCCAATGCGCGCACGCTGCGCGCGCCAGCCGAGCGCGATCGCCCCGGCACGACCGCCGCATGGCTGAGCGCATTGATGCCCAGGCTAACTGCGATCAGCGCCAACGCACCAAGCACCAAACCCCGCAATGATCGCTCTGTCACCTTCGCCGCCGGAGACCAATGTCCTTTTGCGAACGCATCTTAACTGACGTGAAACTAGTACGTCTATGGCTAAAGGCGGTTACGTGGACAATCGCGGGCGTGCGGCGCCAAAACGGAAACAGGCCCGCAGTTACGGGCCTGTTCGCGATACGTCTCCCCTCGACCGCATCGCCTTGCAAGTCACAAACTCAATCAGCGCGGCGCCGGACTGGCCTCCGCTACCATCACTGTCGCATTAGTCATCCCGAGACCCGCCGGCGCATTTCTCCAGTTGTGAAGCATCTTGGAGACGAGCATCGCAATCGCAATCACCGCGCCAATAATCAGTATGAGATCATGCGATGATTTGACCAGCGTTTTCCCATTGAATCGCATCGAAACCCTCCCGGCACGCTTACTCACAAGACCCGACACGTCATCGTAAGAGGTGTTTACGCAAGACTGGGGCCGCTCAACGATACTGATGAGGTATAGAACCGGCGCTAATGCCACTGGGTCTTCAGGGTGAATTTCTCCCTTCAATTCAGCCGAATATTCGCTAATCTTCACGAACGCTCCCTCCAATCTTTATGTTTTAGCAATCCTTCTATTTGTAGCAGCGCGATCATATCCGTGGTTGCACCGATGCACACAGTTTCGATTGGTCTTCGATTCGGCTAATTGCCGAGCCAATGTCACGTCGCGGTCGGCGTCGCCGTCGGCGTGTGCTTCGGCTTCGGCGTCGGCGTCGGCGTTGGCGTGTGCTTCGGCTTCGGCGTCGGCGTCGGCTTTGGAGTACGCGTGCGTGTCGGCGTCGGCGTGCGCGTCGGCTTGGGCGTGCGCGTCGCCGTCGGTGTTGACGTGCGCGTGGCGGTGACGGTCGGCGTTGCCGTCGGTGTCGCAACCTTGCCGCTCAGCGCGACCGTGCCCCACCACGTGCCCCAGGTGTTGTCGGTGCCCGCGTATTCCTGGATCGTCCACAGGTCGATGTCGTTGATCGGATCGACGGCGACGTTGCTGTAGTCGCCCCATCGATTGTCGCCGGTGCCGAAGTCTTTGAAGTATGGCGCCTCGCCCGCTTTGAAGACCGTGTCGGCCTCGAGCGTGTTCGGCGCGTCGCCGTGCAGCCGAATCGAGTAGTTGGCGCTCGCGTACTGCGATGCGCCGAAGCGCGAGTAGCCAAGCATCATGTCGTCGTTGGCGTTGACGTCGAGCGTTGGATACGCGTAGTCGAAGGCGTTTTTCGGATCGTCGCGCTTGCCGAGCTGCTGCACGACGCCGACGCTGCCGCTCGCCGTGTTGATCTGCCACCACTGCGCCGACGCTCGCGTCGGCGTGCCGGTCGCCGGGAAGTACACGGTCTGCGCCGCCCACAGCGATCCGTTGCGATAGACGCAGTTCTCGATTCGGTCGTCGTCGGTGTCTATCCGCGCGGTCGAACCGAGCTGCGGCGCGAAGTTCTCCGCCGCCGCATCCTGCCATCCCTTGGCCGCCTTCGGAAACGCGACGCCGGTCGTCAGCACCTCGGCGCCGACCGCGCCGGTGATCGTGCTGATACGCAGCGTTCCGCCGGCGCCGCTCCAGTTTCCCACCAGGTACTCGGTCGCGAGCGCGCTGTCGTGGGTCACCGCCGGGTAGTCGGTGAAGCCGGTCGGATCGTGAAAGACCGTGTATTGGCCGGCGCCGCCCGCGTACAAGTCCGCTTTATCGAACGCGTAAATATACGAACCGACGTACGCGCCCTGGCTGACGGTGAAGACGTTGGTCTGCAGCACTACCCAGTCGCCGTTGAAGCCGAGCGTCGGATAGTCCGCCCAAGCCGCGCCGTTCGCATCGACGCTCACCTTGTACAGATTCCAGGCGCCGGTCGGATCGTTGGTCTGCGACACGCCGATCAGAACGTACGCCGTCGCCGACGCCGCGTTGGCGCCCGCCGATATGATCCAGCGGCCGGCATCGCGATCGAACAACACCCGCGGATCGAACGCCTCGTTGATTCCGCCGAGACTCGCCCAGAACGACGCGATCGGCTCCGAGCTCACAACCACTCCGGTGCGCGTCTCAATTGTCACGTTGCTGTTGAGCACCGCCATCAGATGGTTGGGGCCGACGGTCCCTTGCGTATCGGGCGGAGTCACCGCTCCATTGTCGGTGCCGCCGGGAAAGTCCGCCTTGCGCCTGCGATGCCGCCGGTTCCCGCTTTGCGCTTCAAGCTGGCCCGACGCGGAGCTGTCAGCGGGATCGAAGCCGCCGCCTTCATCCTCTTGCGCAGCGCCTGCGGGTCCGGCGATTGGCCGATGAATCGCGATCTGAACGGGTTGCTTTTCGACCTGGAGCGATTGCGATGCTGCGTCTGAAAAACTTGTAATCGATCGGCCCGACGCGATCGCCTGCACGCCCTGGATCTCCGCTTGCGCGGGCGGCGGCGTCTGCGCATGAGCGGGGGTTACGAACCTGGGAATCCAAACCGCGACCGCGCCGAGCGCGAGCGCCGCAGCGACGACAAAAGCGGGAAAGTTGGAAGTGGGTTTCTTGAATGAACGGTTGTAATGCAACAAAGAAGTCCTCCGGGATGGGCGCCGAGCGCGCATCTCAAGGACAACTAGAGCAAGTGTTAAGCCGCTTAGACCTTGATTAACGAATCAGCGGTCAGAAGGACGAATAACCCACGAATACCCCCAAATTTGTTCAGGAATTACGGCGAGCCAACTCGCGCATCTCGGGCCTTCCGCGGCCTACGACGAGCAGCACCGCGCATCGCGTCCCAGCATGGGACACCATGCGCAACAGCCCCCTGCGCCAGTCTGCGTCACCCTACTCCGGTCTCTACGCGCTCCGATTCACTGGGTGCAGGGGTCACCCCTGCCCCGGCTGGATGGGCGCGGATCTGGTCGGATACGATCGCGCGATGGCTATCAAGCGAGTTTGCGTTTATTGCGCGTCGAGTCGGCAGTGCGACGCCGCGTACCACGACGCGGCCGCGCGGCTCGGCCGCGAGCTGGCGCGCAACGATGTGACGCTGGTGTACGGCGGCGGCAGCGTCGGCTCGATGGGGCATCTGGCGGACGCGGCGCTCGCCGCCGGCGGCCGCGTCATCGGCGTGCTGCCGCGTTTCATGTACGACCTCGAATGGGGCCATCGCGGGCTCAGCGAGCTGCTGATCGTAAACGACCTGCACGAGCGCAAGCGCATGATGATCGACGAAGTCGATGCGGTGATCGCGCTGCCGGGCGGATGCGGCACGCTCGAGGAGCTGTTCGAAGCGATCACATGGAAGCGGCTCGGCTTGTTCGGCGGCCCGATCGTGCTGGTGAACACGCTCGGCTTCTACACGCCGTGCGTGAAGTTCCTCGAAAGCTGCATCGAGCGCCGCTTCATGGACGATCGCCATCGCCAGATGTGGTCGATGGTCGAACAACCCGAAGATGTCCTCGGCGCGATCGCCGACGCACCGCCATGGCCGCACGAAAATCGCAACTTCGCCGCGCTGTGACGCGCTAGCGTTCGATCTTTGCGATGGCGGCGGTGTGATCGTGCGATAGGTCGGCTTTCAGGAATTCTTCGGTGCCGGGCGTGCCCAGCTCGAATTCGGGCGTGTGATGGATCTTGATCGTCACGTCTTTGGTCCGGCAATCGAGCATGTGGCCGCCGGCCGCGCGGTCGGCGGTGATGAAATGCAAGTGATAACCGGGGACGTTGACGCCGCGCAGGTAGTCGGGCGTGAAGAAGCCGACGATGGTGCCCTCGACGTCGTGAAACTCGAAGATCGGCTCTTCGCGCGCCGCGGCTTCGAGGCCGACTGACTTGTCCTGTTTGGCGACGGCGCGAGTCTTCACGTAGTCGAAGCGCCCCTCGATTCGCAGCGCGTGGAAGATGTTCTGCGAGGGCAGCATCGCGGCGACGGCCGCGAGCATCGCGGGCTGATCGCACGGACGCGCGAGACGCGCGCTTTGGTCGGCCTTGAAAAAACTCACCGTCGCGAACGGCGTGCGCGCCGAATCCTCGACCGGATGCGCGTGGCCGTCGGCCCGCACCTGGAAGACCTTGCCGTCGAGCTCGATCATCTCGCCGTCGAGCCCGTCGAAGGTGCCCAGCCCGAAATCGCCGTGCGTCTTCAGCTCGCCCATCGTCATGTCGCCGGTGGACGCGCCTTCCATCAGCGCGTTAACGGTCGAAGTCTGAAATACAGTCTGATCTTCGTCACCGAGCAGCCGTTCGAGCGCTTGAATGACGATGGCCGACAGCGTCTGTCCAGTCTGTATCCGCCGCGCACCAAGCTGGCCGGCGAGTGCGGGCGGAAGATGTATTCGAAACGTCAGGTGCTTGGGCACCGTGCGAGTTTATCGGAGTCGCTGAGCGGTTGGTATTGCGCGCAACCTAACCCCTTCCCTCGGGGGAAGGGAGATCGGTCGTGATGAGAACGTTGCGGCTAGTTGTTCGGAACCAAATGGCATTCGGGCGAGACCGACTTGATACCGCCGCTTTCGGTCTGGAATGAAAACGCCTGGCCCATCGCCGCGGTGACCAGGTAGTTGTCGCCGTCGCGCGAGTAGGTCACGGCCATGCTCACCGGCGCGAGCGGCGTCGCCATCGTCATGGTTTTGTCGCCGAATTCGATCGCGCCGAGCTGAAAGCATTCGTTGCCCTGATTCGGCGCCAACTTCCATTTGCCGAGAAGGGGATTGGACTTCGAGCATCCCGACGCCACCAGGATGGCGCCGCAGGCCACGATTATTTTCAGATATCGCATTTAGAAGTACTCCCTCCCGGAATTAAGGAAGGGCCAGCAGAGCAGATCGCCCGGCTAAGGGAAAGGGGCTGGGTATTGGCGCGTAACGTTGGAGAACGGATTAGGGAGGCGCGCCGTTGATCGCGAGAATCACGCATCCGGCGGCGATCCAGACTACGAGCGCGGTCGCGGCGAAGATCTCAACTACAACGGTCAATGAGCGAAGTGCAAATGCCCAGTTGATTCTGACCGAGTTGTCGTCGCGAACAGTTAGTGAGCGACTTGTAAACATCTAGTTGAGTTGTGGTCGTGTCGAAGCGCGAAGTCAACGCGGATGGAACGCAATTTTGTTATCTGGGGAACAGCGAAAGACGATCGCCCGTAACCTAAACCCCCACTCTCTTCCCGAGTGCGAAGAGGACTTCGGGGAATTTGCAGGCTACTTCGTGTTCTCGACCGGCTGGACGTTTTCGCCGTCGCGGGCGGCCTGGCCTACGTTGACCGCGACCTTGTCGCTCGGGTTGATGCCGCTCAGGACTTCCACGGTCTGGCCGTTGTCGTAGCCGAGCGTAACCTCGGCCAGGTGCAACTGGTTGTTGCGGACGACCGGGACGTAAACTTTGCCGTCGCGAAATACCAACGCGTCGTCGGGGACCATCGGAGCGCCGGTGCCCATCGCGACTGTGAATTCGGCGGTCGCGTACATTCCGGGATACAGCGCCTGATCTTCGTTCGGCAGATCGACTTCCACCAGCATCGTGCGCGTGTCGGGCGAGAGCGCGTCCGGATGGCGCGTGATGGTGCCGGTAAATTTCCGGCCGGGGTAGCCGGCGGCGGTGATAGTCGCGGCGTCGCCGTTCCTGATGAATGGCGCGATGTTCTGCGGAACGTAGGTGAACACGCGCAGCGGCTTGTAGCGCGAGATTGAGATGATCGCGCCACTGCCGGGCGTGCCGGGAGAGATGTTGGCCGGGACCAGGTGGCCGGGATCGATGTAGCGCGCGGTGACGATACCGTCGAAGGGCGCCGTGATGGTTTCGTACTGCTGATTGGCTACGTCCTGCGCGAGTGTGGCTTTCGCCTGGAGCATCGCGCCGTGGCTATCATCGGCGGTTTGCTGCGGGATGACCTGCGCGTGCACGAGGGCCTGATTGCGCTGGTCGGTGATCAGCGCGAGGTTGTAATTCGCGCGCGCGTTGGCGACCTGCTGATCGAGCTCGGGCGACGTGAGTATCGCGAGCAGTTGGCCCTTGTGGATGCGGTCGCCCTTGTCAACTTTGAGGGTCTTCAGATAGCCGGGGACTTTGGCGTAAATGTCGGTCTCGTCGAAGCCGCGAATCGTCGCCGGCAGCTTGAGATCGCGCGTGGCGGGAGCTTGCGACACCTGGCTGACGAGCACGTGCGGGCCGGCCTCGTTCTCACTCTCGAGCGCCGAGGTCTGGCGGCCGATCCACAGCTCACGCGCGAGCACGAGGCCCGCGGTCGCGATCAGGACGACGATGATGGCGACGATCCATCCGGCAAAAAAGAATCCGCCGGGTGCCGGCACGCTGAAATTTTTCGGGTCGTCTTCCATCGCGAAAAATACTCTACGCGCCAGGCAGCGTGATTGCCTCGATCTCGAGGTCGCGCTGATGTTTGCCGATAAGGCTGCGGCTGAAAATCGAATATACGGCCGGCACCACGAACAACGTCATCATCGTAGCAGCCAGCAGGCCGCCGATAACGGCGCGGCCGAGCGGCGCGTTCTGCTCCGATCCCGATCCCAGCGACAGCGCCATCGGCAGCATCCCCAGAATCATCGCGAGCGCGGTCATGATGATCGGGCGGAAGCGGATGCGGCCCGCTTCGATTGCCGCCGCGAGCGGGCTGTAGCCTTCCTCGCGCAATTCGTTGGCGAAGGTGATCAACAGGTTGCCGTTGGCGACGCCGACGCCGACCGCCATGATCGCGCCCATCAGCGATTCGACGTTGATGGTGGTGCCCGTGACCGCGAGCATCCACAGTACGCCCGCCAGCGCGCCCGGCACCGCCATCATGATGATGAAAGGCTCGAGCCACGACTGAAAGTTCGCGACCATCAGCAGGTACACGAGGATGATCGCGAGAACCAGGCCTTCGCCGAGCGTGGTGAACGAGTCGTGCATCGCCTGGCTCTGCCCGCGGATCACGACGCGGGTGCCGGCGGGCAGCGGGCCGAGGTTGTTGATTTCGTGCTGCACCGCGTTGGTGACGCTGCCGAGGTCGCGGCCCTCGACGCCGGCGTCCACGTCGATGACGCGCTGCACGGTGTAGTGCGCGACGACGGCGGGATCCCAGCGGTGAGTCACCGTCGCGAGGTTGCCAAGCAACTGGGCCTGGCTCTGCGTGCCGGCCGCGGTGTTAGGAGTGCTGAGCGGGATGTTCGAGAGCGTCGCCACCGAGTCGATCAAATGCTGCGGCGCCTGCGCGACGACGTTGTAGTTGACGCCGGATTTCGGATCGAGCCAGAAGTTCGGCTGCAACAGCGAAGCGCCGGAAAGCGTGGAGAGCATGCTCGAGGCGACCTGCTGCTGCGTGATGCCGAGTTGGAGCGCCTTGTCGCGATCGACGTTGACGCCGAAGGTCGGATAGTCCTGCGGCTCGGCGATGCGCAAATCGCTGACGCCGGGAATCCGCCGCATGCGATCCTGCAAGCGCAGTGCGATGTCATAGTCGGCTTCGAGATTGTTGCCGTTGATCTGCGCGTCGATGGCGGCGGGCAGACCGAAATTCAACACCTGGCTGACGATGTCCGCGGCCTGAAAGTACGCGGTCACGTTGGGAAACCGGCTCGCGAGCATGCGCCGAATTTTATTCTGGTAGATGGCGGTCGGCTGATGCTCGGGCTTCAACTGGATGAGCAGGTCGGCGTCCTGCGGGCCAATCGAGTCGGTGTGATAGAACGCGAGGTCGTACGAAAGCGGCAGCCCGATGTTATCGCTGATGCCCTGCATCTCGTCGGCCGGCACCACCGTGCGAATCGCGCGCTCGATGTTATCGACTATGTATTCGGTGTGCTCGACGCGCGTCCCGGTCGGCATCCGCACGTGCAGGCTCATCATCCCGGCGTCAACGCGGGGAAAGAAATCCTCGCCGACCACCAGCAGCATCGCCAGCGACGACAGGATCAGCACGGCGACGCAGACCAGTGAGAAAGTTCGCCGCGCGATGAACCGCGCGAGTCCGAAACGATACGCCTCCTTGACCCGCTCGAAGCGGGCGTCGAAGGCCGTCACGATGCGCGCCCACAGCCCGGTGCCGAGGTGCTCCTCGTGGGTGTCGGGCAGCAGGTAACGCGCCATCGTCGGGACCAGCGTGCGCGAGAGCAGGTACGACGTGAGCATCGAGAACACCACCGCCAGTGCGAGCGGCGTGAACAGAAATCGCGCGACGCCGGTCAGCAGCACCACCGGAAAGAACACGATGCAGATGGCGAGCGTGCCGACGAACGTCGGCGTGGCGATTTGCGACGCGCCGTCGAGAATCGCGACCAGCAGCGGCTTGTGCATCGCGTGATTGCGGTGGATGTTTTCGACTTCCACCGTCGCGTCATCCACCAGCATCCCGACCGCCAGCGCGATGCCGCCGAGCGTCATCGTGTTGATCGTCTGGCCGGTGAGCTTGAGCCCGATGATTGCGGTGAGAATCGACAGCGGAATCGACGTGATGACGATAATCATGCTGCGCGGCGATCCGAGGAACAGCAGCACCATGATCGCGACCAGGATCGCGGCGGTGACCGCCTCCTGCACGACGTCGCGCAGCGCGGCGCGCACGAATTGCGACTGGTCGAACGTCAGCATCACGTTCAACCCCTTGGGCGCGGTCGCGCGGATTTCGGGCAGCTTTTTCTTGACCGCATCGACCACCGTCAGGGTCGAGGCGTCGGCGTGCTTGACCACCAGCAGGTAGGTGGCCTGCTGCCCGTTGAAGCGCACGACGTTGGTTTCCGGCTGATGCGAATCGGTCACGTGCGCGACGTCGCCGAGAAACACCGGCGCGCCGTTCAAGTACTTGATCGGCAGCCGGTTGAAGTCAGGCACCGTCGGCACCGACATGTTCAGGTCAACGTTGTATTCGTAATTGCCCATCTTGGCGGTGCCCGACGGGATGACGACGTTGGTTGTCGCGAGCGCGTTGCCGACGTCGAAGGCTGAGAGCCCGTTGGCATACAGCGCATTGGGGTCGAGGTTCGCCATCACCGCTCGGCTGACGCCGCCGAGCGGCGCGGGTGACGAAAAACCGGGAATCGTGAAGAGCTGGATGCGGATGAAGTTAAGGCCGTAGTCGAACAGCTTGTTGGTCGAAAGCACGTCGCTGTAAACGTTGAGCTGCGCGACCGGCACGTTGCTGGCGTTGTAGGAAATGATCTGCGGCGGCTGGATGCCGCGCGGCAGATTGCTCAGGATGGTCTCGGAGACGGCGTTGATCTGCGCAATCGATCCGCCGATGTCGGTCCCCGGATAAAAATAAACTTTGAGCATGCCGATGCCGTTGATCGACTCGGATTCGATGTGCTCGATGCCGTTGACGGTGGTCGAGTAGGCGCGCTCGCTGATGAACACCATGCGGCGCTCGACGTCGAAGGCCGAGAGCCCCGGATAATTCCAGACGACCAGGACGACCGGCAGATCGATCGACGGAAAAATATCGACGTTCATCAGGCCGAACGACAGGACGCCGAGGACCAGCATCAGCAGCGCCATCACGGCGACGGACAGCGGCCGGCGAAGCGCGAGACGGACAATCCACATAAGAGCGCTGAAGACCGAGGTTAAAGCAGGCGACGATGGTTACGCATAATCAGCGAGTGCGCTTTTCAAATTATTTGAGGGCGTCGGTCAAGGCAAGTTTGATTCGCTGAACGAACGCTTGCGGCGAGTCAGCGCAACAACCTGAATTCTGCCCCCTCGAAGGAGAGCTTCGTGCAACTTTGGCGCGCGTTTCTTCCCCTCTCCCAGAGGGAGAGGATCGAAGGTGAGGGACCTTGTTCAGCGCGCGTTTTTTCGCGCGCGATTCAAGATTCTGCTTCTGCTCCGACCGTCCGCTGCGGTTACGCAAAGCCTTCCTCGAAGAAAGCGGGACGATCGCGCGTCAGACGATTCGCGACACTGCCGGGATGCGCCGGATGGTCGCGCTGGCGCCCCAGCTCAGCAGCAGCACGCCCGCGAATACCAGCACCGCTTTTGCGATCGCTGGCATCGGCGAGCTGAGAATTGCGAGCTGCAGCCACGACACGAACATATAGTGGATCAGATACATCCCGTATTCGTTGTCGCTCAGGCTGTCCCAGATCCAGCGGCGCCGCGTCGCGAACCGCACGAACAGAGCCAGGAATCCGAACGATGAAGCGCCGCAGGTCAGCGCGAACATCGCGCCGCCGACCACGTTCAAGAAAATCGGCGACATCGTGGCACCCTTCGAAATCACAATCACCATGAACACCACGCTCACCGCGAACGCCACCAGCATCCCGATCGTCCAGCGGAGCCAGTGACGGGCGAGGATCCCGTCGGATGCGAGCAAGCCGCGGTCGATGCCGTAGGCGCCGACGCCGATTCCCGCAAGAAAATAGACCGCGTAATGAAACAGACGCGCGGTTTGGAATTGGAACGGTCCGATGCTGGTCCACGCCATCGCGCCGAAGATGGCCAGCATCGGGATGAACACCGCGGCAGAAGCCGCGAACAGCAGCAGAAAAAATCGCATCGGATGCAGTCGCGCGCTCGATGCGAGACGTCCGATCGCGTCACCGAAATTCGGCATCAGCGCATACAGCGCGGCGACGCACAGATCGAATGCGAGCAGCAGCCAGATGAACCATGCCGGCCCCGTCGGCCAGTCGCCAAACGACAGCCAATCGTGCGCGTAACCGGCCACGCTGTGCGCGCCGGTCGTCAGCAGGTACGACGGGTAGTAGGCGATGGGCGCGACGATCGCGGCCGCGAACAGAAACGGAATGCCCAGACGGCGCAGTCGCTCGCCGACGAAGCTCGCGTTGCCTTTGCGCTTGAGGCTCGACCATACAAACAGCCCCGACAGAAAGAACATCAGCGACATGAAGAAGTCGTCGTTGAAGCCGGTGAACAGACCGAATCCCGCCCAGTGATGAGGATCCACCACCATGAACGCCCGCCAGTATGGCGGCTGGACCAGCAGCGACTTGGCTTGCGGAATCCCGCCGATATACGCGAGGACGGAGTGATGTGCCAACACCAGCACCACCAGGAACCCGCGCAGGTAACCGAGCGCGAGGTTGTGCGCAGGCCGTGCGACACCCTCGGCCCGCACCGCGTCACGCTGGGCGGCTTCTGGTCTAATCAGCGATGCTCCTGTCGATGCCATGGAACTACCCTCCGTCGCGCGAGTTACTTGCGCGTGGCTACGTTGAACAGCGTTGCCAATTCGTTCGCATAGATCTTGAGATCCAGTTCGGGGTACACCGCCAACTGCAGCGACACCGTGTCGATCGCGCTCCTGATCGTCACCGCCATCACCCGCGGCGAGAATTCGCGAAACTCGCCCTGCTCCTGTCCCGAGCGCAACAGGTTTTCCAGCTCGCGCACCGCGGGATCGAAAGTCAGCGTGAGATCGATTGCAGGCTTGCCATCGTCGCGACGGGCGCCGCCCGATATGTACATCAGAGCCCTGATGTGATTGCGGTGCGAATCGAGAAACTCAAGGTTGCTCTCGATGTATGCGCGGAGCATTCCGGCGACGCTGTGCTCGGCGAAAATCCGGGGCAGCATCACCGCGCCCGCTTTCTCAACCACCGTGCTAATGACCTGCTGCATCAACTCGCCCTTGCCGGCGAAGTGGTAGGAAATCACGCCCTTGCTGACGCCGGCGCGTTTGGCAATCTCGGCCAACGAGGCCTTGGCATATCCGAGTTCCGCAATCGCGTTGATTGCGCATTCGATGATTTGCGCACGCCGCGCAATCTCGATGAATGAGCGCTCGTTCCTGGCCAGTTGAGATATTTTCTGACTGCACGGCTAAAAGATTAGCCGTACGGCCAACAGGCGTCAAGCGCTTTAGGCCGTGCGAGCGTGTTGCATGCACCCAGAACCCTCACCCACCGGGGGGCCGGTTGCGGTCGGCCTCCTCTCCCGTGAAATAACGGGCGAGGTAGCGGAAGGAAGGGGGAAGGATCGTAAGTTTTAGGGGACGGGGGCGGCGTTCAGGAGGCCGGCGGCTTCGTCGTAGCCGAGCATCAGGTTCATGTTCTGGATTGCCTGGCCCGACGCACCTTTGCCGAGGTTGTCGATCGCGGTGATTACGAGCAGCGTCTCACTGCGGCGATCGAGGATGAACGCCAATTCGCAGTAGTTCGTCGCGCGCACGTTGCGCAACTCGGGCAGTTCTCCCGGCTTGAGGATTCGTACGAAGCGCGACTTGGCGAAGCTCGCCTCGAAGGCGGCGTGCACGTCGCTCTCGGTGGTGCCGGCTCGCGGTCGCATGAAAATAGAGCTCAGCAGACCGCGCGTGATCGGCAGCAGATGCGGCACGAACAGCAGCGCGATGTCGCGGCCGAGCGCAGCCGAGATTTCCTGCTCCATCTCAGGGACGTGGCGATGATTGCCGACCTTGTACGCGCGGAAGTTCTCGTTGACCTCGGCGAACAACTGCTCGATCGACGCGGCGCGGCGCGCGCCGGTGGTGCCCGACTTCGCGTCGATGATTATCGATGACGGCTCGATCAGGTCGCGCCTGATTAACGGCAGCAGCGCGAGCAACGCACCGGTCGGAAAGCATCCCGGAGTGGCGACGAGGCGCGCCTCGCGCAGTTCATGGCGATGAAATTCGCTGAGCCCGTACACCGCTTCCTTGAGCAGATGCGGCGCGGGATGCTCGATACCGTACGTCGTGCGGAACTGCGCCGCGTCCTTGAACCGATAATCCGCCGACAGATCGACGACCTTGACGCCCGCCTTGATCAGTTCGGCGGTATGCGCGGTGCCCACTGTCTCGGGCAGGCACGAGATGGCGACCTCGGCACGGCCCTGCACCAGGTCGGGCCGCAATTCCTCGAACGGCGGCAGGTCGATGCCGGCCATGTGACGGTAAACGTCGGCGACTTCGCGCCCGGCGTAATGCTCGGAGGTGAGCACGCTCAGCTCGACGAACGGATGGCTCGACAGGATGCGCACCGCCTCGATACCCGAGTATCCGGAAGCGCCAACTACAGCCACTCTGACCTTGTCGTGCGTAGCCACTTGCGTGATTTTCAGTGCTCCTTTGCGAGTCGCGGCAGAAACTACTCAGTTATCAGAATTGCGCACCGCGAGCCAGTTGGCGGTCACTTGGTTTCGAACTCGAAGACCATCTCGGTCGGCGGATGCTCAGGGTCGGCGGCGAGTTTGTCCAGGTAAATGCGCACCGGGGTGTCGTCGGGATGCGACACGCCCAGCAGTTCGAGCTCCTGCCGCGCGGAAAAGCTGTCGCCGGCGCGAATCTTCGACAGCGCGTCGGCGAAATGGTTGTAGAACGTGGGATCGACGCTGTCATTCTGCCGCCCGGCAACATGCACGATCGGCACGAACAGCTGCTTGCCCTTGACCTTAACCAGCCCGAGCTCGCGCGCGATGTAACCGGCGCCGGCTTCAGTGTAGGTCTCGCGACTGACCAGCAGATGCACCTTGAAGTGGCGGGTCAAGCCTTCCAGCCGCGATGAGAAATTGACGGTGTCGCCGATCACCGAATACTCGAAATGCTTTTCGCCGCCGAGGTTGCCGACCACGACGTCGCCGCTGCCGATGCCGATGCCGATGTCGAGGTCGGCAAACCGCGGATCGCTCGTCTGCAGCTCGCGCAGGTTATCGAGCATCTTGAGCGCGCAATCGACGGCGGCACGCGACGGATTTTCGAGATGGTTCGGCGCCCCCCAGAACGCCATGATTCCATCGCCCATCAACTTGTCGACCACACCGCCGGTCTTGAGAATCACGTCGATCATCGACGTCATGTAGGTGTTCAGCAGCGCGAGCAGATCCTCGGGCGTCGTTTTCTCGGCGCGCTTGGTGAAGCTCACGATGTCGGCAAACATGATAGCGAGATGACGCTTTTCGCCACCGAGCTTGAGGCCCTCGGGCGAGTCGAGCACGGCGCTGATGACATCGGGGTCCATGTAATGCTCGAAGACATTGCGCAGGTACCGCTTTTCACGGCCCTCGGTAATGTACCGATAACCGGCGAGGAACATGTAGATGACGAACGCGGCGAACATCGGAAACACGATCCCAATCACCAGACCGTCGCCCAGCAGCCGGTATTGAGCGTAGCCGTAGTAGCCGACCAGCAGTACAACGCCCAGCGCCGCCGACGACATCGCCGACAACCACGCGACGCCAAGCGACATCGCGACGCCCATCAGCAGCGCGGCAAAGAACGATATCTCCGTGGCTTCGTACGATCGACGGATGAAGTCGCCCTGGATGATGTTGTCGATCGCGTTGGCGTGGATCTCGACCCGAGCCATGTCGCCGTCGGTCGGCGTCACGCCGCGGTCGCCAAGTCCGTGCGCGGTCGCGCCGACCAGCACAATCTTCCCCGCCAGTTTCGCGGGCGCAATCTTATGGTTGACGATGTCCGAGATGGAGTAATGCGGAAATGGCTCCGGGCCGCGCCGGAAGTTCACCAGCATCCGCCCGTCGTCATCGACCGGTATCTGGACGCCGGCGATCGAGACCCCGGTCACTCCATTCGGCCCCAGCCCCAACATCATTGGCGCGCCATCGACAAACGCGTCGGCGACGGCCAGGAACAGCGGCGCGCAGTAGCGCCCGTCAAACTTGATCACCGTCATGTCGGTCCGGATGACGCCGTCGGAGTCCGCGTCCACGTCGAAGTATGCGATCGAGTGCGCCGCGTCCTCGAGCAGCGCGTACGGCGGCTGATACGCCTCAGCCTTGATCAAATCCATCACCTTGCCGGGAGCTCTGCGCACGATTCCGTAACCAAAGGGTCCGGGCGGCCGAATGTGATCCAGGAAGCCGAGCGTCTTATGCTCCTCATGCCGCTGGAAGAGGTGACTCTGAAACTCGTACCCGAGCACGGTGTCGCCCTGCGCTTTCATCGCGTGGGCAAAGGCCTCGTCGTTGCTCGGCCCCAGCACGTCACGAATCGACTCCGCGGTGAGCCCAAGGTGGGCGAGCTGTTCACTTATTTTTGAGCGTGCGACGTCGCCCTTGTCGGGCTCGCTGAAGATCGCGTCGAATCCAATGACCTTGACCTTGTAGTCCCTGAGCGCATCGACCAGTTGGCCCAGCACCTGCCGCGGCCACGGCCATTGCCCCAGCTCCGAAATACTCTTGTCGTCAACCGCGGCGATCGCGATCACGCCCGAAGACGGCCGCGGCTTCATGGTATTGATTCGAAGATCGTAGGCGTCGAGATCTACCTTCTCGAATCCTTCGTGAAACCGATCATGAAACCAGAAGATCGCGCCCAGCAGCACGATCCCGAACAGGAACGTGCGCCACGAAAATTTGAGATGTGACGGTTTTTCGCTCGCCATCGTTAGCGATTCGAGCTTATCGCGCCCGCGCCTCCGCCGCTAACCGTGGCGGGCCGCGCGAGCTCCGCGATGCGCGTGAAAAGTCGCGCCTACTCGAACCAGCTCAACTGCTTGTACATGGTGATCTGGCCATACTGATGCGCGTTGCCGTAGCCCGCCTGCGCGCTCACGCCCATCTGCCACGGCCGGTAGTAGAAGCCGAGATCGGGGCCGCCCTGCCCCTGCGCATTGCTCAGGAAGCCGCCGAAGTACATCGCGCCGCCGATACCGCCGAGGACCATGAACTTCTCGGTCGAGAGCAGGATCGCCTCGACATCGATCTCGCTGCTTTCGACGCCGTTCTGCCAATCGTAAATCGAGCTGAAGGATGTGTTGATCGGATGCTGACTGTGCAGCCACAGCCAACTCGAGAAATCGCCCTCGACGATGGTGGCGTCGCTGTCGGCCACGTCGTGGCCGGCCGAGACGTAGAGATGCGTCCCCGTGCACAGCGTGAAATCGGCGCCGCCCTGGAAGCGCCCGAAGTTCAGGCGCGGAAAACTTCCGCTGCCCGGCGCCAGCGGACTCTCGAAGCCGTTGCCGATCCACAGTTGATAGCCGGTCGCGCGGCCGAAGACCCCGATGTACGGCGTGACGCTCTGCTCGACCTGCACGCCCTCCTGCAGCACGCCATATTTGTCGCTGACGTAGCCGCCGCCAAAAGCCGTCGCCTGCAGAAGTCCCGGCGTTTGCAGCGAGAAGAATCCGGGATAGGTGTCTTCAAACCATTGCGCATGCGCCGGCGCCGCGATCGTCAGCGCGCTGAGTGCCACTACGAATGCGGCGGTGATGCCCGCGCGGGAGATTCGATTGTTCACCACGTCTCTCCTCCTCCTCCTCTACCGGGTAGTCCCCGTCGTCATATCCACGCACACCGGACATGACGGCACCGGCGCCGCGCTCGAACCCGGCGCCGCTCCGGTGAACTGCGCGCCACCGGCGTTCGCACTTTCGAGCGACACCGCGCCGGTCATCGACAGCGGCCCGCCGTCGGTCGGAGGCTTGTCGCACGGCACCGTCGCTTCGTAGCCGGCGTGAACATCTTCACCCGTGGTGGTACTCCCGATATTCGCGAGGTTGACCGTCCCCTGGTACACGGAGACGTCAGTATATTTCTCGCATCCCTGGTAGCCCGACCTGATTACATTCTCGCTGTATGCGGTATCGAACTTGGTCCCGCGCACGGCCGCGACTGCGTTGGGAGTATGCACCTGGTAGTTTGCGGGAGCGCCGCCCGACGCGGCACTCACCAGCGATCGCATCACGCCGGAGAACAGGCTCACGCGCGTCGGTCCGCCGCCAAGCGCGAATTGATCGAGCGTGATACTGCTGCCGGGTCCAAGCTCAAGGCGGCTCTGATCGTTGAGTATGATGACGGCGTGACCGTTGGCGCCGGTGATGATTCGATCGCCGACGTTTACGCCAACCCCGGACGCCGCTCCGATCGTCGCGCCACCGCTGCGCTGAACCTGCACCTGGCCGCTGACCGACTGAAATGAACCGGCCGCGGTTTGCGCCAGCGCCGTTCGAGATACGACCAACAGCGCGCTTAAGAGCAACAACCCAGCAGCAACTCCGGCGCTATAATGTATTCGGTCTCGACGCATCTAATGGCGCTCCTTTAACGCTAGCGCCTACCTTGTATTTGGCCGCGTCATCGTTTGTCAAATGGTGCCGCTAAACACCTGTAATCGCTACATAAATGAAAAGGGCGCGAGCATCGCTCACGCCCCTCTACCGTCAAATTGAAAGTCCGCAGCGCCTTTGCGTACGGATTCGACGGCCGCCTACCGCTTGGAGTATTGCGGCCGTTTGCGCGCCTTGTGACGCCCATATTTCTTGCGCTCGACCTCGCGCGGATCACGCGTCAGCATCCCGCCCTTGCGCAGCGTCGGCCGCAACGTCTCGGTCGCGGTGATCAGCGCGCGCGAAATCCCGTGACGGACCGCGTCGGCCTGCGCCGCGATTCCGCCGCCTTCGACGCTCACCAGCACATCATACTGCCCCACGGTTTCAGTCGCCTCGAACGGCTCCATGATCCGCATCCTCGACGTCGGCCGCGGGAAGTAGTCCTCGAGCGTGCGCTCGTTGACCGTGATAGTGCCGCTGCCGGGCAGCATTCTGACGCGCGCGACCGCGGTCTTGCGGCGTCCAGTCGTCCAGATGATATTTTTCTTTTCTGCCATGGAAAGTTCGTACCTTGTTAGACGCTCACGCTTTTGGGCTTCTGCGCCGCATGCGGATGCTCGGCGCCGCGATATATTTTCAGCTTGTTGAAAATCTGATGACCGAGCCGATTCTTCGGCAGCATCCCCTTCACCGCTATCTCGAGCATCCGCTCGGGCTTCTCCTCGAGCATCTTGCCCGCTCCCGTCGTGCGGATTCCGCCCGGCCATCCGGTATGCCGGTAGTACACTTTGCCGAGCGTCTTCGATCCGGTCAGCCGAACCTTGGCGGCGTTGATAATCACGACGAAGTCGCCGGTATCCTGGTTGGGAGTGTAGTCGGGCCGGGTCTTGCCGGTCAGCAGGCTCGCCGCGCGCGAGGCGACGCGTCCGAGTGCGCGCTCGCTCGCATCGATCACGACCCATTGACGGTCACGCAGTCCACTCTCGCGCGAGATGCTGCGGGTTTGTTCGGTCAGCTTCAAGTTCTTTCCTCTAAAAAAATCAAAATTTGGCGGGGCCGATGGGATTTGAACCCACGACTTCCGACGTGACAGGCCGGCGTTCTAACCGGGCTGAACTACGACCCCGCCCGAACCATCTGTTGTTACATTTTCCAGCCTCCGTAGCAACAACGCATCCGCGCGATCGGAGTTTCTTAATCGCCTCTCTCTGTCAGGGAGAGGCCGACGCGCGTCCTCGCGCGGCGGGTGAGGGTCAAAATTCCTGGTTCCGGATCTTCGCAGTTGGAGCAGAACCTCAGCGCGAAGTACGAAAAGATCCTCTGCCTGGCGGCGATGCGCCACCAGCACGCGCCCGCGGCGAGACAGAAGGGTCTTTAAGCAGTCTGCTAATCTCCTGAATCACCTCATCGGTCGACGCGAGTGCGTCGCTGTCCCAGAAACGAGCGACGCGGTATCCGAGCCTTTCAAGATATTTTGTCCTCGCGTCATCGCGCACCATCATCTCCAAGTGCTGCGAACCGTCGAGTTCTATCACTAGCAACTCCTTCGCCGCGCAGAAATCCGCAAAGAATGGTCCGATCGGAAATTGCCTTCGAAATTTGACGCCGTGCAGTTTCCCGCCTCTTAGGCGATCCCACAGTTTCTTCTCGGCATCGGTCTGCGCGCGTCGAAGTTGTCGCGCTCGGTCGCGCCGTAAGTTGTCGTCGTTGTCGTCGGACAAGTTCTTCCTACTGTCGCGAACGAAGCCGCAGAATTAGGAATTTGGACCCTCACCCGCGCCGGAGGCGCGGCCTCTCCCTGATAGAGAAAGGCTATTTCGGACGTAGCCTTTACGCGACGCGGCGCATCAGCTCGAGGATGTCGTAGCCGGTGATCTCCCGGCTCTTCGCCGACCAGTCGCGAAGCTCGGCATCCGACACCATCCCGGCTTGCGCGCCCTTCGCCAGATCCATCAGGCCGATCTTGATGGTCGCCTCGTCGATCATCTCGCCCGATTTCGGATCGGCCATCGAGCCGCCGCCCTTCTCGTGGTAGAGCTTGATCACCCGGCGCGCTTCTTCGACCTGATCGACGGTCGGCGTGTAGCATGCATTCGCAATCTCCGCCTGCTGCGGATGGATCACCCAGGTGCCGTCCATGCCGAGGTTCGCGGCGCCGACGTTCTTCTCGCGCAGCCCCGCCTGCAGTTCCTTGACCCGCTCGGGCGTGTCGGTGTTGCGCCACAAGCGTAGATAGACGTTGTCGATCGCGTGCAGGCCGGCGGCTTTCGCCGCGACCACCACCGCCTGCTTCGAGTAGTGAAAATTCTGGTTCTGATTCTCGACTATCTCGCGGATGCCGAGATTGGCGGCGTAGTCCGCAATCCCGAACACCAGCCCGCACATGCGATCCGACGCTGTCGCGATTTCGTAGGCGTTGATCAGCGCGTGCGGTGTCTCGATCAGCGACTCGATCTGAATCCGGTACTTCCATCCTCCGCGCTTTTCGAGATCGTCGAGCAGCTTCGACACCTCGCGAATCTCCTCGGGCCCGCGCGTCTTCGGCAGCATGATGCCGTGGAAGCGATTCGGCGCGCCGAGCACGATCGCCTCCATGTCGCCCTTGAAGAACTTCGAGTGGATATTGTTGGGCCGTACCGTCACGACCTTCTTGCCGAAGTCGAGCGTGTTGAGCGCCTCGACCATCACCTTGCGGCTCTTCTCGCCCTTGAACTCGTACGGGCACGCGTCCTCGAAGTCCGCCATCACGTGATCGACCGGCGCCTTGACCGCGTCGGCCGCCGTGACGTGGAGCTTCATGTTGTGACCGGGATAGGTCATCTCGGTGCGCGGAATTACGAAACGTGTGCCTTTGTCCAATACGTACATTGATGGATTTCTCCCGCTGACTTTTTCGGTGACGCGCCGCTCAGGCCGGCAGGTAATGGGTCTTGCGCTTGATCAGAACGGTGCGCTCGATTTCAACCACGACAGTACCGTCGGGCTTCTTGCCAATCAATTTGAACTTCACCAGTCCCGCGTCGGGCCGATCGGCGTCGCGCTTTTCGAGCACGGTGGACTCGGCGTAAATCGTGTCGCCGTGAAAAACGGGATTGGTATGCTTGCCGTTGTCCATCTCGACTTCGGCAATCGCGTTCTCGCTGGTGTCCTCCGACGCGAGCCCGACGGTGAACGCCAGCACCACGCCGCCGTACACCAGCAGCTTGCCGCCGACGTACGCGCCCGGATTCCTGTCGATCAAATCCTGGTTGAAGTGCAGCTCCGCCGTGTTCATCACCAGCGAAGTGAAGTTGTGATTGTCGGCCTCGGTGATCGTGCGGCCGCGCTGATGGACCAGCGTGTCGCCGACCGTGAAATCCTCGAAGTAGCTGCCGTCGCTGGTGATGCTCACGATTCAGTTCTGCTCCATGATTCGCCGGCCGATGACTTCGTACTGAATTTCGCTGGTGCCCTCGAAGATCGACAGCACGCGCGCGTCGCGCCAGAAGCGCTGCGCCTCGAACTCCATCGAGTAGCCGTAGCCGCCGTGCACCTGCATCGCCTCGCGCGTGACCCGCTCGGCCATCTCGGCGGCAAACGCCTTGGCGAGGCCGGCCTCGTAGTCGCATCGCTTGCCGGTATCTTTTTCGGCGGCGGCGAAGTAGCAAAGTTGGCGCGCCGCTTCGATTTCGACCGCCATGTGCGCGAGCTTGTGCCGAATCACCTGGAAGTCGCCAATCGGCTGGCCGAACTGCTTGCGATCCTTCGCGTACTTGACCGCGCATTCGAACGCCGCCTGCGCGACGCCGACGCCGCGCGCCGCGGTCTGGATTCGCGCCGCCTCGTAACTCGCCATCAACTGGTAAAATCCGCGCCCTTCGACGCCGCCGATCAGGTTCGCCTTGGGCGCGAACGCGTCGTCGAAATTCAGCGCGTAACTGCGCATCCCGTGGTAGCCGACCGTCGGGATCGGCGATCCGGTCAACTGCGGCGGCATGAAGTCGTCGCCCGGCTTCTTCTCGAACAGGATCAGCGACAGCCCCTTGTGCTTCTTCGACAGGTCGGGGTCGGTGCGCGTCATGACGGTCAGCATGTGCGCGCGATTGGCGAACGTGCACCACATCTTCGATCCCTTGATCAGATAGCCGTCGCCATCCTTGACCGCGCGCGTCTTGAACGACGCCGTGTCGCTGCCCGAATCAGGCTCGGTGAACGCCGCCGCCGTCAGAATTTCGCCGCGCGCGATCGGCGGCAGGAATTTCTTTTTCTGCTCGGGCGTGCCGTTGGCGCTGATCAGCGTGCCGGTGATGATATTGCGCGTCATCACGGATCCCACGCTGAGCCATCCGCGCGATAGCTCTTCGGTGACGATCGCCATCGAGATGTAATCGAGCCCCATGCCGCCCTCTTCGGCCGGAAAGATCACGCCGAAGTAGCCGAGCTCGGCCATCTGCTTCAGGATGCGCTCGGGGATTTCCTTGTTCTGCCGATCGAGATCGTTGGCAATCGGCTTGACCTCGGCCTCGACAAACTCGCGGACCGACCGCCGGATAAATTCATGCTCAGGCGTAACTAGCGGCATCGTATGCTCCTAACGTCGGGTTCCCACACTAGATCATCCGTAGATGCGTCTCCACCCTCGATTTTCCTCTCAACGTGAACCGGCGATTGTGGCGCGCGAGGGCGATGGTGGCAACTGGGTCGCGGTGTCGAAAGCACGCGCGGCGTTCATCGGGTGACCGGGCGTAAACTTGTTCGCCACGGGATCGTAAAGTTCGGTCGAAATAAGCTTGGTGTCGCCGATAATGTCGTCGCCTCCGGCCATCAGAATCTTGCCCGCGTTCGGTCCCGACGCAATGGTCGTCGCAGTATGGTGATCGCGAGCGAAGTTCATGTTGGGCCCGACCACAAACTTGTTTGCCGTCGGATCGTAAATCTCGGTCGATGCCAATGGGCCGCGGTTGCTCAATCCCCCGGCAATCAGAATCTTGCCCGCATTCGGCCCCGAGGCGATTTCCGTAGCGGTGTGAAACCGGCGCCCAGCGTTCAGAGTGGGGCCAATCACGATTTTGCCCGCCGCGGGATCGTAAATTTCAGTCGAGGACAGTGAATCGTTGCTGTACTCGTTGCCGTCAAAGCCGCCTGCCAGCAGAATTTTGCCCGCGTTTGGACCCGTCGCGATAACCATTGCAGTGTGGCCGAAGCGGGCGGCGTTCATCTTCGGCCCGACGGCAAACTTATTTGATGCAGGATCGTAAAGCTCCGTTGAGATCAAAGCGCCGTAGGCGGTGTTGTCTCCGCCGGCGAGCAGAATCCGGCCAGCATTCGGTCCCGACGCGATTACTGTTGCGGTATGGGCGTAACGAGCGTCGTTCATGGTTGGCCCAACCAAAAATTTGTTGGCCACCGGATCGTAAAGCTCGGTCGAGGCCAGCGAGATCATGCCGTAGTTGCGATCTTCGCCGCCGGCGAGAAGAATCTTGCCCGCATTCGGCCCGGATGAAATCACTGTCGCGGTATGATGATCGCGGGCCGCATTGAGCTTGGGTCCGACCGCAAACGTATTAGCCGCCGGATCGTAAAGTTCAGTGGACGCCAACGTGCGGTCGCTCAAGCCCCCGGCCAGCAGGACTTTGCCGGCGTTCGGTCCCAATGTAATTACCGCCGCAGTGTGATACTCGCGGGCGGCGTTCATTGCCGGCGGCGTCGTGGCAAAGCTGTCAGAACCCGGGGCGTATAGCTCTACGCTGCTCAGGTCGCCACTGACGCCATATCCACCGGCGATTAGAATCTGACCGTAGGTGGGAGCGAGCGCGGCCGCCTGCGATGGGCGCAGATTGCCGGCCATCAAAATCGCGACGGCAGCGGCCAGGCTCACGCTCGTACCCACGCAGATCCGTGATTTTCTCGCGGACGGTGTCATTCGTCGGCTGACAGCCTGCTACGCAGGAGGGTTGCGCTTGCGAATCAGGACCGGGCGCTCGTATTCGAGCACCTTTTCGCCGCGTTGGTTGTAGCCGGTGGTGCGGAACTTCACGACGCCGCGATCGGGCCGCGAAGTGTCGCGCTTGGACAGCACCAGCGACTCGGACGTGATCGTATCGCCGGGATAAACCGTCTCGTGCCACTTCATTTTTTCGTAGCCGAGATGCGCAATCGCGCGCTCGCTCAAATCCTCGACCGAAAGCCCGAACACCACGTTCATCACGAGCATGTGATTGACGACGACGTTCTTGTAGCCGAGCGACTGCGCGTATTCGCGATTGAAGTAGCTCGGGTTGAAGTTCATCGTGACGCTCGAGAAAAAGCTGTTGTCGCCTTCGGTGATCGTGCGACCCCAATGATGCTTGAACAGATGGCCGACCTCGAAGTCCTCGAAGTAGTGGCCACGCTCGATTTTGCGCACCGCCATATGAGTCAGGCTGCCTTGCTTCCTGTGATCGTAGATTGGCGAAAAGTCCTGAAGCCGAATCCGTTTTTTATGGAATTAACCGCAGCGCGTCAACCGACCGAGTTCGTCAGTTATACGGCCGCAAAACAGGCAATGGCGCCTTAAGCTGCGAATCGGATTTTGAACGTTCGCTCGCGGCCTTTTGCGCTTTGGCAATTGCTTCGCGAAGCTTTTTCTCGCGCTCGGCCCAATCGCATAACGGCGTCGCTTGTACAACTACTCCGGGGGGCGCGGGTAGGCCCGCCTTCGAGTTAATAACCATATCTTCTTGAGCCGCTTCCTTGCCCGGCTCTGCGAGCACCGCCTCTACCTCTGAGCGGACCTTGCCCGAGTAAACTGCGCCGTTGATACACGCCTGATAGATCTTCGGTCCTCCATTCGGGGAGCTGACTTCCCAAAGGCGGCTTCTGCCGAGCGTCTGGCCGTCGAGAGACTTCTGAATCACGGTGGTGTTGTCCGTGGTCACCTCGACCTGTTCGCAGTGCGCGCCGTCGAGGCAATCCGACGTTCCGTACATCGGCTTGATCGTCATCGAGTGTCCGCTCGCTGCGTGGATGGATACTTTATCGATCTGCTTTTGGCTTTGGCTTATAAATAGATCAATGGTGGCCGACTTTGCGACGATCTCGAGGTGAGCGGGAGTTTTCTCGCTCGCCGGATAAAATCTCGCGGCTGTCGTTTTGGGTGCGGGCAGCACAGCGTCGAGGCCGACGCGATGACGCCAATTGCAGACCGGCCTGCGATCATCCTTAGCGTCATCTACGAAATAGACTTTCTTATCGCCCTCCAGTGACTGCGGCGGGCGCGTCGTCGGAGCGATGGTCTCTCCTTCAAGCACGCTCATCAGGGCTGGCAAGTTTGCGCTGCTGTAAATCTTGCCGTCGGTGCATCCTTCAAATGCGATCACCTTTTGCGAGCGAGTCATGCCAAGAAATTTCGGACCGACTGGTGCGTTCACGTCGTGCACCACCTCCCACATCTCAGTGTCTGGCCATGGTCGCCAATCTCTGCTGACGATCTGCTCGTCGTAAGCACCTAACCAGTGAGAGTGAATGCTGGTGCATGTCTCGAGTGCGGGACATCCACGATCAAATGAGTTCGCCGCAAATTCGGTCTTTGAGTCGTCCTCTTTGACGCGGACCGAATCGGGTTTGTTGAAGTCCGGCGCTGCACTCAGCGTTCCGCCCTTGAAGCGGACCTCCGCGTGGGGTCCGGGTCCAACGAAGAGTCGCCCTTCGACAGTTCGAATACTGGGGCTCGATGCCGGTGAGGGGGACGATTGTCCGGGTTGGTTTGTCGCGCACGCCGCGATCCCAATCGAAGTGATCACAATCAGGGCGCCGCAGCCAAGCTTCATGCGATTTGAGCAGATGTCAGGAGCTCGCGATTAGCACCCGTCACCCAGTACCTCGTCCGGGCGCATGCTTGAACAGATGGCCGACCTCGAAGTCCTCGAAGTAGTGGCCACGCTCGATTTTGCGCACCGCCATATGAGTCAGGCTGCCTTGCTTCCTGTGATCGTAGATTGGCGAAAAGTCCTGAAGCCGAATCCGTTTTTTATGGAATTGACCGCAGCGCGTCAACCGAGCGACGGATCAGACATAACCTGGCCAAATCGAAAAAAAGGCACGCGTTGGCTTCACCATAAGGGCATGTGGCCAAGCGTGCCCGGCCCCAAGCGGAGCCGCAATATTTTTATAGTAATTGGCATCGAGCAACGCCACGAACGCCGCGTCACTCAAGGAACGTTTGCATACGTTTCGCCCAACATAATCAAACAGAACCGACGCCCCGCCTCTGCCTGTTCCCTAACATCCGAAAGGCAAGTATTGTCAAACTCGCGCCAAACAGGTAGCTAATTCCGGCGCGCAATGCCGCAACCTCTAACCAGCACTGGAGCCAACCGCAGCGCCGCTCGCCAACGAGCATCGCGCCGGTGGTCACCATATAGATGAGTCAAAAGGAAATTTACGAGATCGGACAGGTTCCTCCTGTCGGGCATGTGCCGAAGCAGATGTATGCGCAGGTGATTCGCGCCGACCGCTTCGGCGATCCCAAGCATGCGTTCAAGGTCGAGAAAATCGCGGTGCCGGAAATCCGCGCCGACGAAGTGCTGGTTTACGTGATGGCGGCGGGCGTCAATTTCAACAACGTGTGGGCCGCGCTCGGCACGCCGGTTGACGTGATCGGCGCGCGCCAGAAAGCCAAGTACGATCACTCCGATTTTCATATCGGCGGCAGCGACGCCTCGGGAATCGTCTATGCCGCCGGGCACGACGTGCACAACGTCAAGGTCGGCGACCGCGTGGTGATTCATTGCGGTGTCTGGGATCGCCACTCGGCCGCCGTCCGCAACGGCGACGATCCGATGTACGATCCGACGTTCAAAATCTGGGGCTACGAAACCAACTGGGGCAGCTTCGCGCAGTTCGCGCGCGTGCAGGCGCATCAGTGCATGCCCAAAGCGTCGCACCTGACGTGGGAAGAAGCGGCGGGGCCGACGCTGGTGGGCGCGACCGCCTACCGGATGCTGATGGGATGGGCGCCGCACGTCGTCCACCGCGGCGACGTCGTGCTGATTTGGGGCGCGTCCGGCGGACTCGGATGCATGGCGATTCAGATCGTCAAGGCCGAGGGCGGAATTCCGGTGGGCATCGTCGGCGACGATCGCAAAATAGATTTCTGCATGAAGCTCGGCGCCAAGGGCTGCATCAACCGGAAAAAATATCTGCACTGGGGCATGATGCCGCACTGGAAAGAAACGGCGTCGTACAACAAGTGGGCGGCGGAATGCCGCGCGTTCGGCAAAGCCATTTGGGACATCGTCGGCGAGCGCAAAAATCCGCGCATCGTCTTCGAGCATCCCGGCGAAGACACGATTCCCACCTCGGTGTTCGTCTGCGACACCGGCGGCATGGTCGTAATCTGCGCGGGCACCACCGGCTACAACGCAGTCGCCGATTTGCGCTACCTGTGGATGCGGCAGAAGCGGCTGCAGGGCTCGCACTTCGCCAACGACGAGCAGGCCTACGCCTTCAATCAGCTCGTGCTCGACGGCAAGATCGATCCATGCCTCGCCAAGACTTTCAAGTTCGACGAAATCCCCGAATGCCACCAGGCGATGCACGAAAACCGCGCCCCCGAAGGCAAAATGGTCGCGTTGGTCGGCGCCCCAAAAGCGGGCCTGAAGGACCTCCCGCTCTAACCTCTCAAAATCCCGTCCCCCTTCCCACTTTGGTTAGGGCTTAGGTCGCGCGCGAGTCTGAGTCATCCTGGTTCAGGGATGAACTGTTCAGCCTGATGCCAATGCGCCCGCCGTGCTACTTTTACTCATGGACAAGACTGCAAATGCTCACAGCTTGCAGCCCGCTGCGGGAAGCGATGTCGAAACAGCGAAAACTCAAATTTGACGGAACGAAGCTACGCCTTGTGGTATGCCCGTCACCAGACCACAACCGGTGGTAGATGCCGAACAATCATCGCCAGCCATGAACTCAATCGCATCGCTCGAATCTGAGCTGCGCGCCACCATCGAAGGCGAAGTGCGCTTCGACGTTGGCACTCGCGCGGCCTACTCGACTGACGCGTCGAACTATCGGCAGGTGCCGGTGGGCGTCGTGATTCCGCGGCATGAAGGCGACGTGATTGCGGCGCTTTCGCTCGCCCGCGAAAACGCGATGCCGATTCTCGCGCGCGGCGGCGGCACCAGCCTCGCCGGCCAGGCGTGCAACGCCGCGCTCGTGCTCGATTTCTCGAAGTACATGAATCGCGTGCTCGCAATTGACCCCGACACGCGCGTCGCTCGGGTCGAGCCCGGCGTTGTCCAGAGTCATCTCAACACGGCACTCGCGCCGCACGGGCTGTTCTTCGCGCCCGATCCTTCGACCAAGGATCGATGCACGATCGGCGGGATGCTCGGCAACAACTCATGCGGTGCGCATTCGGCCGCCTACGGCAAGACGGTCGATAACGTGGAGGCGCTGGAAGTCGTCCTCTACGACGGCACCGAGCTCTCGCTGACGGGATCGATGGACGACGCGCAGCTCGACGCGGCAATCGCGCGCGGCGGCCGCGAAGGCGAGCTCTACTCGCGCCTGCGCGAACTTCGCGATCAAACCGCGGATTCGGTGCGCGCACATTTCCCGAAACTGCCGCGCCGCGTTTCCGGCTACAACCTCGACGAGCTGATGCCCGAGCGCGGGTTCAACGTCGCGCGGGCAATTGTCGGCTCGGAGGGCACGCTCGCCACGATTTTGCGCGCGACTGTGCGAGCGGTGCCACGCCCCAAGGAACTGGCGCTCGCCGTGCTCGGCTTCGACGACGTTTTCATTGCCGCGGATCAAATGCCGTGGCTGCTGGAGCATCATCCCGAGGCGCTCGAAGGCTTCGACCAGAATCTGCCGGAATTCGCGCGTATCAAGCAGATGCCGGGAGTGCGGTTTCTGCCCAGTGGACGGGCGTTCCTGCTCGTCGAGCTCGGCGGCGCGTCGCCCGACGAGGCGCGCGATCGTGCCGAACGCGTGATTGCCGATGCGCGCGCGCTCCACGAATGCACCGGCACCGCGCTCATTGCCGACGCGCGCGAGCAGGCCGCGGTCTGGCAGATTCGCGAGTCGGGACTCGGCTCGAGCGCGTTCATCCAGGGACGCCCGCGCAGTTGGCCAGGCGCCGAGGATTCCGCCGTGCCACCGGCCAATCTCGGCGCGTTTCTGCGCGGCTTCGATCGCATCCTCACGCAACACAGCCTTAAGGTCGCGACCTACTACGGACACTTCGGCGAAGGATGCGTTCACGCGCGCGTCAATTTCGATTTGATCAGCACGGCCGGCATCCGAACATTCCGCGCCGCGATGACAGATCTCGGCGCGCTCGTCGCGAGTCTCGGCGGTTCGCTCTCGGGTGAGCATGGCGACGGGCTGGCGCGCTCCGAGTTGCTGCCGATGATGTTCCGGCCCGACTTGATCGACGCCTTCCGCGACTTCAAGCGCGTCTTCGATCCCAACTCGATGATGAACCCAGGCGTGATTGTCGATCCGCATCCGCTCGACTCGCATCTCAAGCTCGGCGCGAACTACAAGCCGCGCGAAATCGCCACGCACTTCAACTTCAGTGCCGAAGGCGGACTCGCGGGGGCCGCGCTCAAATGCGTTGGCATCGGCAAATGCCGCAAGACCGAAGCGGGCACGATGTGCCCGTCGTACATGGCGACGCGCGAGGAAGTCCATTCGACGCGCGGCCGCGCGCGCATCCTGTTCGAGGCTTTGACCACGGACCTGTTGCCAGAGGGTTTCGCCGACGCCGCGCTGAAGCACGCGCTGGACTTGTGCCTGTCATGCAAGGGATGCAAGGCCGAGTGCCCATCGTCGGTGGATATGGCTGCGTACCGCGCCGAATTTTTCGCGAACTATTATCGGAGCCATCGGCGTCCGCTGTCGTCGGCCTTCTTCGGCAGATTGAACGAAGTCGCGCGTCTCGCCTCGTACGCGCCGTCGCTCGCCAACGCGTTATCGCATGCGCCGATTGTCGGTGGGGCTGCGAAAAAGATCCTCGCGATTCATCCCGATCGTCAGTTGCCGCGTTTCGCCACGCGCACGTTCCGCTCGTGGTTCGAGCGCAGGACGGCTCGCGGAGCCAGCACGCGCGAAGTCGTGCTGTTTCCCGACACCTTCACCAACTTCTTCGAGCCGCGGGTCGCGATCGCCGCCGTCGAAGTCCTCGAGCGCGCCGGCTTCCGCGTGATCGTTCCGCGCGAGCAGCTATGCTGCGGCCGCCCGCTCTACGATCAGGGCATGCTGGAGCGCGCGAAGGCGCGGCTGCTCGACGTTATGGACGCGCTCGATCCATTCGTTGCGGTCGGTGTTCCGATCGTCGGGCTCGAGCCGAGCTGTATCCTGACGTTTCGTGATGAGTTGCCGTCGCTGTTTTCAGAAGATCCGCGCGCGAAGTCGCTCGCGTCAAATTCTTTTCTGCTCGACGAATTCCTCGCGCGGGAGGCGCCGAATTTCGCACCGCTCGAATTGCGCTCGCGAATAATTGTGCAAGGACACTGTCATCAGAAGGCGCTCGCGGGCATCGGCGGCGAGGTCGCGTTGCTGTCCCGCGTGGCCGGCGCGGATCTCGAAGTGCTCGACGCCGGATGCTGCGGGATGGCGGGTGCGTTCGGCTACGACCGCGATCATTTCGATGTATCGAAACAGATTGGCGCGCGCGTTCTGATTCCCGCGATCGACAACGCACCACCCGACGCGATCGTAGTCGCCGACGGCTTCTCGTGCCGCTCGCAGATTCGCCACTTCTGCCCGTCGCGCAAACCAATGCATCTGGCGGAAGTATTGAACCTGCGGGTAGGCGAAATGGCGGCGGCTGCGATAGGCTCGTCAAACTAAGGAGTCCCGAAAGATGCGACTTGGAATCACAATCCCCTTCGACCCCTTCAACGGCATTCATTTCCCCGAGCTGGTACGCACCGCAGATCGATGCGGCTACACCGACGCGTGGTCGTACGAATCGTTCTCGACCGACGCGTTCGCGCCGATTGCGGCGGCCGCGATGCTCACCGACAAGATGCGCTTCGGCTGCGCGATCATCCCGGTGTTCACGCGGCCGGCGCCGCTGATTGCGATGTCGGCGGTGACCGTCAACGAGCTGGCGGCCGGACGTTTCATCCTTGGGCTGGGAATCTCGACCCCGAATATCGTCGAGCAATGGATGGGCGTGCCGTTCAAAAAGCCTGTCACGCAGATGCGCGAGACGGTCGAAGCGCTGCGCGCGATCTTCCGCGGCGAGAAGGTCACGATGGCGGGCGCGAAGGTCAAGATAAACGGTTTCAGACTTGACGCGCCGATTACGCATCCGCCGAAAATCTATATCGGCGCGCAGGGCGCCAAGATGCTGCGGATTGCGGGCGAAATTGGCGACGGCGTCATCGTCAACTTCATCACGCCCGAGACCGTCGCGCCGATGCTCGACAACACGCGCGACGGCATGCGCGCGGCGGGCAAGGATCCCGCGAGCCTCGACGTGGTGTGCAGAATAATCTGCGCCGTCGATGAGGACGAAGCCGTCGCACGCACGCTGTTCCGCCGATCGCTGACGGCCTACGTGACGGTGCCGCAATACAACAAGTTCTTCCGCGAGATCGGTTACGAGAAGGAAGCGACGATTGCGATCGACTCGTGGAACGCCGGCGATCGCAAGAAAGCGCTCGAGACGATTCCCGACGAAATGGTCGAAAAGATCTTCGTGTTCGGGTCGGCCGAGAAATGCCGGCGGCGGCTGGACGATTACGCGAAGGCTGGCATCACGACTACGGCGCTGCAGTTCTCGTCGTTCGCGCGGACGCCTGAGGAGCGGCGGGCAAAGGTGCTGAAAGCGATCGAGCGCCTGGCGGCGGTGTAAAAGGAACGCGCCCCGCCGGGAGGGGACGGGGCGCGCTTATCGTCAAGGGACGCGCGGGAGGATGCGCGTCCACTGCCGCACTGGTTACCGGATGTATTGGAGCAGCGGAGTGAGCATCGAGCCGCCGCCGTTAGGCTGGCCGTATCCGGTGTTGCCGTACGCGGGCGCTCCGCGGTATCCGCCAAGTCCGCCCAGCCCACCGAGCAGTCCGCCGCCACCTTGGTTGACGTACTGCTGCGCGCCACCGTATCCACCGAGTCCGCCGAGCAGTCCGCGGCCCGTCTGCGCTCCGCCCGCACATCCGCCGCGCATCGCCCACTGATTCTGACGGAGCAGGTCATACGCGGCCGCTGGATGGCCGGTAGCACGGTCGCGCGCGTAGGTTCGCATCACGCGCTCGGCGCCGCCGCATCCGTTGCCGCCGCCGTTACCCGAATACACGGGAGCTGCGTAGGCCGGGGCCGTGTAGACTGGAGCCGCGTAGGCCGGGGCCGCATAGACTGGAGCCGCGTATGCCGGTGCCGCGTAGTTCTGGTAGTTGACGGCGTAGCCACCATTCAATCCGCGATGATTCAAATTCCAGTTACGATGGCCGAGACCGCCGGCCGCGGGCGTCAAGGCCGCGCCGTGGCGGAACTCATGCCCGGTGGTCACGGCCGGAGCGACATAGTGCGCGCTTGTGAAGTTGCGCGCTTGCGGATTTTTAAAACGGCCGTGGTCCTTGGCTGCCGCCGTCAGCGGCATCGCGAGCATCGCCACACCAACCAGCAGCGTCATCAGGCCTCGTTTGGATTTCATTGTTTGGTTACCTCTATCTGAATGAGAGAGCATTAAAGATGCCACCGCGCGCTTCCGAAGATTCCCTGCAATGCACATGATGTTCACGATAAGAGATACGCAGCCGGCCGCTGAAGGTTGCACTTTTTCGGAAAATAAAAAGCGATAAACGTCAACGGAGAGAGAGACTTAACGTATGTTCAGCCTGCGGGCGGCGAACTTAAACGTACGTTCAGACGCAGGATGAACGAACCGTCAGACGAAGGTGCGGCGCGCGAGATAGTACATTACGGCGCCGACGATCGCGTAGGCGGCGATTCCTTCAATCAGGGTCGCGCCGCTGGTAATAACGGCGACGCCGACGACAAGGACGGTGGCGACGACGGCGACGACCTGCTCGATGCGCTTTTCGCGGGTGCGGACGCGGGCGACATGCTCGCTGATGCGTACGCCGCAGTTGGGGCATACGCCGCCGCGCTTGACGACCAGGTCGGCGCCACACTGGGGACATTCGATTTTTGTACGGAGCGGCATCGCGGTTATGACGAAGGTACGAGGTAGAGAATTCGCAGGCAAGCGCGAGAAGCCTCGGAGAATAATCGCCTGCGCGGCGGGTGGCATCGACACCGTCACGGGGGGTGACCCCTGCACCCAGTGAGAAGCGCAAAGTTGCGCGCGGCGCGCTACTTTGCTCTCAGGGGCGGGGCTGTTACGGCGTGGGTGCGGACGCATTGCTCAACTGCGATCATTGCGGAGCGTGTGCGTACGAGAGCGCCACCGTGCGAAAGCAAAGAGCCGGCGGCCGCGAATCGCGGCCGCCGGCTCTGATGTGTCGTGTGATGTGCTAAGCGCGGGCTTTGCGCAGCTTGCGCGCGGACGCGCGCTTGGCGACGCGCACGCGCTCGGGGCGGCGCTTGACGCGCGCCGCCGCGGTTTTGCCCGCGACCTTGGTCGCGGGCTTCTGCATTGCGGCCGCGTTCGCGGCTGCTGCTGCCGGCGCTGCGGTCGCAGCGACACTGCCCGCAGGCTGCAGCGCTGCTTCCGCCGCCGCGCGCTCCGCTTCGAGCACCAGCGCCGCCCGCCGCCGCGCAATCGCGTCGAGCCGCTTGTCTTTCCACTTGCGCAGCCCCATCCGCATGTACTCGGGATTGATGTCGAGCATGTCGCAGACGTTGTCGAACGAGAAAACCCAGCGCTTGTCCTCGTGCGCGATCCATTCGTCCGCATCGCGGAACAGCCGCTGGCCTTTGCTGGTGGAGGCGTCGATGCATTTCATGAAGCATTCGATCGCGTCCTCGAGCACGCTCAGGATGAGCCGCTTTTCGCCCTCGAGCAGATGCTTCTTGCGCATCGCCTCGAAGTATTGAATGGGCAAAAGGGTGTCGGGCTCGAACAGCCCCGGCAATCTCTCGTCCAGTGTTTCCTTTTCCTGCATCTTCTCTCCGTTATCCGCCTTCAGTGTCGTGCTGCGTGCTTCTTCCACCGCCCCACCTCCCCGTAGTTTTGGACGTAGACACCTCTACGCCTATTCAGAATCGTCTTCGTTCTGTTCCTTGTATATTTCGTGCCACGCCATCTGGATGGCTTCCAATTTTCCTTCGGTTGAACCTTCGCGATTGTCGTCGAATTCGTCGAGGTCGATAACCCATTGTCGCAGGTCTGTGAACCGCGCGTCGAGCGGATTCAGTCCCGGATGATTTTCCGCCAGCACTTCGGCCAATTCTTGGGCCTGATCCCATTTGAGTCCCATTGCTAATGTACGTCCATTCCCTGATTTTCGTTGCAGCCGCGCGCTTAGGAAAGTTCCTCGACTGATTTCTTCTCGAGCGCCAGTTTGATCGCCGCGTCCATAATTCGCTCCGCGAACGGAGTGGTTACCTCGTTCAGTTGTTCGACGAGTTTTGCGATTAGTTCTCGATCGGTTCCCAGTCGGGCCGCCTCCAACCGCTCCGCCACCTCATCCATGCGCGCGCGCTCGCCGGTATTTACCAGCCGGCCGAACTCGCCGAGCTGCTTGCGAAGTGCGCCCAGGATTTGATCGGCGTCGTTGCGCGCCGAAATCAGCAGGCGCTCTTCCAAGTCCTGCTCCCCAAGATCGATCGCCTCTTCGAGCATTCGCTCGATTTCATCGTCCGTCAGTCCGTAGCTCGGCTTGACGTCGACCGAATGCTCGCGGCCCGTGCGCTCATCGCGCGCATTGACATTTAGTATCCCGTTTGCATCGATGAGGAAAGTGACCTCGATGCGCGGGACACCAGCCGGCTGCGCTTGAATCGGGCCCAGCTTGAAGCGCGCCAAGCTACGGCAATCCTTAGCAAGTTCGCGCTCTCCTTGCAAAACATGAATATCAACATGTGTTTGATTATCCACAGCCGTGGTGAACCCTTCGGCTACGCTGGTCGGGATTGTGGTATTGCGATGTATAAGACGCTCCATGACGCCGCCCATCGTCTCGATACCGAGCGACAGCGGAACCACGTCGAGCAGGAGCATGTCGCCTTGCGTGCCCATTAGCACAGAAGCCTGCACGGCGGCTCCCAGAGCCACCACCTGGTCGGGATTTATCGAGCACAGGGGTTCCCGATGGAACATCTCAGCAACGCGGCGGCGCACCAGCGGCATCCGCGTCGATCCGCCGACCAACACGATGGCGTCGATAGCGGCCGGCGTCAGCTTGGCGTCGGCGACGGCCAGTTCGCATCGCTTGAGCGTGCGCGCGATGAATGGCGCCGCCATTTGTTCGAGGGCGTCACGCGTCAGGCGCTTGCGAATCGAATGGCCGGGGAGTTCGACGACGACGTCTGTCTCGGCGACGTCGGTGAGGCGTTTCTTGGCGTCCTCGGCGGCCATGCGCGCGCTGTTCCAGACATGGCGATCGAGTTTGAGCGTGTCCGGGAGTTCGGCGAGGATCCAATCGACGAGTGCGCGGTCGATATCGTCGCCGCCGAGATGGGTATCGCCGTTGGTGGCGAGCACCTCGAAGATGCCTTCCTTGATGCTGAGAATCGAGATGTCGAAAGTGCCGCCGCCGAAGTCGAACACGGCGACGTTGCCGGTCGCCATCTTGTTGAGGCCGTAGGCGAGCGACGCGGCGGTCGGTTCGTTGACGAGGCGGACGACTTCAAGACCGGCGAGGCGGCCGGCGTCCTTGGTGGCCTGGCGCTGGCCGTCGTTGAAGTAGGCGGGCACGGTGATTACGACGCGCTCGACTTTTTCGTTTTCGTTGTTGCCAAGCGCGCGTTCGGCGTTCTCTTTGAGCGCGCGCAGGATTTCGGCCGAGATTTGCGAAGGCGTGAAGACGCGCTTGCCGATTTGAAAGCGCACGACCGGGCCGCTCAAATCGGCGAAGGTGTAGCGCGCGCGATCTTCGGGCGCGATTTCGTCGCCGCCTAGTCCCATGTAGCGCTTGACGGACCGGATGACGGCGCCGTATTCGCCACCGGCAAAGCCGACTGCGCTGACGCGGCCGTCGCGCTCGACGGTCAGATGCGGTTCCATCGCGATTGCGCGCTCGCCGACGGTGACTGCGCCGTCGGGCGCAATCGCGACGACGCTCGGCAGCAGCGCGCTGCCCTTTTCGCCCACATCGAGCACGCGCGGCGCGCCGGCTTCCATAGCGGCGATGAGGCTGTTGGTGGTGCCGAGGTCTATGCCAAATATTCGCGACATCTTTTTAAATCAGGCGGCCTTCGAGTTTTCGAGCGCGCGATCGACGTCGCGAATCAGAGTGCGCAGGTAGGCGATGTTCGAGAGGATCGTCTTCAGTTCCAATATAAGCATCTTCTGATCGGCCGGCTGATCCCATTTCGTGAAATGCCGCTCGAGCTCGGCCAGGTTTTCATCCATCGTGAATTGCAATTGAACGCGGCGCGCGGCGATTTGAGTTGCGCGTTCGTGCGCCTCTTCGGGGTCCGACAGCTGCATCTCGGCGAGTTGTTCCTGCACCTCGAATACCAGCTCGGCCAGCTCCGGCGGCACGCGCTTGTTGTTCTCGGCGAGCTTTTCGCCGTTGAGTTCGAGCCAGTAGAGGCCGCGGGCGACGGGGTCGCGCAGCGTGCGGTAGCTGCGGGTGAGCGTCGCGGTCGCGCGCAGACTCGCGTCGCGGACCTTGGGGCCCTTCGAGGCGAAGCGGTCGGGATGAATCTTGCGGCTCAATTCGTGATAGCGGCGCTCGAGTGCGTCGAGATCGATCGTCAGCCGCCGCGGCATCGCAAGCGCGGCGAAACAATCGAGCTGCGCCGTCATCGGCGCGCCGCATTCAGCGCAAATCAGCGACGGCTCTTGCCGCCTTCCACATGAAAGACATTCGATCATCTTGAGACCGCATTCCCCACATCCGCTCGTTCATACGACGAACGACTCACCGCATCCGCAACTGCGCTTGGCATTAGGATTGACGACCTTGAAGCCCGACGACATCAGCTCTTCGCCGTAGTCGAGCTCGGAGCCGTTGAGGTAGAGAAAACTTTTCTTATCGACGATCAGACGCGCGCCGTCGCGCTCGAAGACCTTGTCGCGATCCTTGGCGGCGTCGATTTCCATCCGGTACTGCAGTCCCGAGCATCCACCACCCACGACTTTGACGCGCAGGCCCGCGCCTTCGCCCTTGTCGGCGACGAGCTGCTTGATCTTCTGGGCAGCGCCCTCGGAAAGTGAAATCACAGCCACGAGAGACTAGGCCTCTTTTGAAATGTTAGGCGACTTGGCCGGCACTTCGGCGGCGACATCGTCGCCCTTGCGCTTGCGCCAGTCGGTGATCGCGGCCTTGATCGCGTCCTCGGCCAGCACCGAACAATGAATCTTGACCGGCGGCAGATTCAGTTCCTTGACGATGACGGTGTTCTTGATCGTCATCGCCTCGTCGATATGCTTGCCCTTGACCAGTTCGGTGACGTAGCTCGAACTTGCGATCGCGCTGCCGCATCCGAAGGTCTTGAAGCGCGCGTCTTCGATGACGCCGTTGTCGCTGATCTTGAGCTGCAGCTTCATCACGTCGCCGCATTCAGGCGCGCCGACGACGCCGGTGCCGACGCCCGGCTCGTCCTTGGCGAAGCTGCCAACGTTGCGCGGATTGTTGTAGTGCTCGATCACTTTATCTGAGTAAGCCATATTCTTTTCCCTGATGCGGCGCGTCGATACAGCGTCGCGTTACGACTTCCAATTGACCGACTTGAGATCGATTCCTTCTTTCGCCATCTCGTACAGCGGCGACATCTCGCGCAGCCGCTTCACTTCCCGGCTGACGCGATCCGTCACGTAATCGACTTCTTCGAGCGTGTTGAAGCGGCCCAGGCCGAAACGAATCGAACTGTGCGCGAGCTCGTCGTCGATTCCGAGCGCGCGAATGACGTACGACGGCTCGAGTGTCGCCGAGGTGCACGCGGAGCCCGAGCTTACGGCGATATCGTTGATACCCATCAGCAGCGACTCGCCTTCGACATACGCGAAGCTCACGTTGAGATTGCCCGGCAGGCGCTCAGTCGGATGGCCGTTGACGTAAATCTCGTCGAGGCGCTCGAACAGTCCGGCCTGTAGCTGACTGCGCAACTGGATCAGGCGCTGCGCTTCGTCGGGCATTTCCATCCCCGCGATTTCGCACGCCGCGCCGAGTCCGACGATGCCCGGCACGTTGAGCGTGCCGGAGCGCATCCCGCGTTCATGGCCGCCGCCGTCCATCTGCGGCGTGATTCGCACGCGCGGGCCTTTCGAGCGGACGTAAAGCGCGCCGATTCCCTTGGGTCCGTAAATCTTGTGCGCGGTGATCGACGCGAGATCGACGCCCGCCTTTTCGAAATCCACCGGCACCTTGCCAATCGCCTGCACCGCGTCGGTGTGAAAGACGATGCCTTTTTCTTTGGCGATCTTGCCGATCTCGGCGATCGGATGAATCGTGCCGATCTCGTTGTTGGCCCACATGATCGTGATGAGCACGGTCTTGTCGGTGATCGCTTTGCGCACCGCGTCGGGATCGACCATCCCGTACTTATCGACCGGCAGGTATGTGACCGTCGCCTTGCCGGCACGCTCGAGCGCGCGGCAACTGTCGAGCACGGCTTTATGCTCGGTGACGCAACTGATGATGTGGTTGCCCTTGTCTTTGTAAAACTCGACGACGCCTTTGATTGCGAGGTTGTCGGACTCGGTGGCGCCGCTGGTGAAAATAATTTCCTTGGACTTGGCGCCAATCAGCGCGGCGATTTGATCGCGCGAATGACTGACGGCCTCTTCCGCTTCCCAGCCGAAGCTATGGTTGCGGCTGGCGGCATTGCCGAACTTCTCCGTGAAATACGGGAGCATCGCATCGAGCACGCGCGAATCGACGCGCGTGGTCGCATGATTGTCCATGTAAACGGGTTTCTTCAGCATCTTGGTTTCAGTGTCCATCCCTTAATAGTGGACCTGATAGGTATAGTATAAGGCTTCTCCGGCAACAGTCAAATAGAATTCACCGCTTTGGAATACTCGACCCAATCAGTCTAGTAAGGCAGATTGCGCCCGTTTGTCAAGGACAATAGCGACCTTACCGAGCGGTCAGACAAGCGGCAAGCAAGCTATTTCGGGCGCGGTTTCAGGTCCATCCGGCGCTCCTCGCGCCAATCGCTAAAGCCCAGGCGATGCCATGCGGTCGCGCCGACCCAGTTGCGATGCAGCACGCTCAAGGTGACGACGGTGATCCCAGCGTCGCGGAACCATTCGTAGGCGGCCTCGAGCATCGGCTTCATTAGCCCGCGTCCTCGGAACGCCTCGTCCATAAAAGCCTGGCTGATATAGCCGATGGATTGAGGAAGCGCGCCGTCGGTCTGGTGTTTGAGGCGAATCCAGAGATGACCAGCGAGGCGCGCGCCGATGCCGGTGTCGGCAACCCATACCGCGTGATGCGCGCGATTGAGCACCAGCTTCATCCAGTTGGGCGCGGCGCGGATGCCGTCCCAATCGAATTGCACGCGCGGATCGAGCGACTGCTCCCATGCGGCGAGCGCGGCGACGAGGCGCGAGAGTTCGGGGATGTCGGCTTCGGTAGCGCGGCGGATTTCGATAGCCATCGCGAAAGTTATAGCGCGAATGTGCGTCCCGGGAAAAATCACTTGATTGAATTTGAAACCCGACGTGGGTTTCAAACTTCCGCGGCAGGGGTGACCCCTGCACCCAGTATCAAGGCTCAGCGCTGATATGGGTTGCCTGACGCGGCGGCGATTATGTACCACGACGTGGCGGCGAGGTGGAGATTCGGGAAGTAGGAGAAGCCGGTGCCGGTGTTGAGGACGCTCGAGGCGGCGACCACACCCGATCCATTTGGAATCGCCAGTCCGTTGACGGTTTGGCCGCGGCCGAGTTCTGACTGCGCGAGGACGATATGACTCAGGTACTCGGACGCGGTCGCGACATCGCCGTGGAAAGTCGGCAAATCGCGAGACGGCCTTGCGCTTACGAGCAAGCAGCGCCGCTGCCATATGCCCGTTGCCCTCGAACCATACGGCGTCGGGATCAGGCAATGGATCGGACGGACCTGACTTCTCGGTCGCGCGGCGGCCGACGTCGCTGAAGCTCGGCCCGGTGAAGCGCAGGTTACCGGTGAAGCTGGCGTTGAGGGATTGCGGCGTGTCGGTGCCCACCAGGTTGGTTTTGGTCCAATCGAGCGAAGACGCATACCGAGGATCGAGCATCGCGAGGTAAGCCTCCGACTGCACCTCTTCCAAAACCACGGAAGTGTCGATGGTCGTGCCGTCGTTGGAGCCGGTGTAGAGGAAGCCGTCGGCGGCGTTCCACATTTCCTCGACGAACTCGAGCGCATGCTGGCCCATCGTGGTCCAGTTAGCAGTCACCAGTGAGCGGCGCCAGCAGATTAGTGAAGAAGCCGTAAACGTCGGCGTTGTGCTCGGTCAACTTTTTCGAGCTGAGTCGCTGGTTGTTGCCGTCCACGCCGAAGCTGTAACCGCCGAGGCCGACTGTGTCGAAAGCGTTGTTGACGATCCATTGCGCGAGTTGGAGCGAACCTGCGAGGTATCGCGGCTTGCGGGTGCGCGCGTACAACTGCGCCAGCGCGATTCCCACCCAGCACATGTCCGAGACCGAGCTGCCGGTAAAGAACCACGGAGCGCCGACCAGATTGACGGTGCCGTCTGGTCGGACAAAATACGAATCGTTGTCGGCGTATGGCAGCGTGAAAGGGCCGACCCAGTAGGCTTGCCGCACGCGGCCGTCGCTGTAGGTTGGGTCGTGAGCCTGCGCGTAGAGGAAGCTGTCGCCCAGGAGCATCGCGCGCGCCAGGTCGTCGCGCGTGCCGCGTCTGAGGTAGGCGAGGACTGCGAGAGAGTTGTCGTAAACGAACGCGGTGCTCCCGAGTCCGCCCGAATCGGAATAGCTCTGGACCAGCCGGGTCGTCTGACCGTCCTGAAACGCGTCCATGGCGAACGAGAGATATTGGTACGCGCGACTGACTGAGCCGTTGCGCTTACCGAGGGCGTCGGCGGTTGGGCTGTCCGCCGCGGTGGCGTTCTCAGCCCACGCGTTGGAGCCGGCGTAGTTCGAGGCCGCAGCCGCGCCGATTGCGCCGGCGGTTTTGATGCCAAGCGAAAAGAATTGGCGTCGATTCATCGATCGATCCTTGTGAGTCCGATTTTCATCTCGAGGCGCCGACGCATGTTTCCAACAACGCCGGCCGCGATGCAAGCAGATTACGCGAACGGGCCGGGATGCGTGGCGTCGAAGGAAATCTCGAGCAGCTTGCGCTCAGTGCGGATGGATTTCAGGGCGGCCTCGCGAGTTTGCTCGAATTCGCGCTCAAGCCATGGCGCGATTCGGTTGATCAGTTTTTCGGGAGAGTCCGCGGCGCCGATCAATCCAGTCGCGATGCGGAATCGGAGCGCAACCTTTTCGATTCCGTCGGCGCGTTCGAGGCTGAGAGTAAGTACGGCGGCGTCATCGGTTCGCTCGAGCGGGCGAGCATTGGCGATCGTGTAGATGCCGCGCGGTGTGTTCAACAAAGATCAGGCGGCGCGGGAGGAGCCGGTGCCCTTTTGTGTGCGGCCGGTACCGCTTTCCCAGAACAGGACCACCGGGCCGGCGATGTAGATCGACGAATACGTGCCGGTGATGAACCCGATCAGCAGCGTGAAGGCCGACGGGCGCAGGATCGGTCCGCCGAATGCGAGCAGCGAGAGCAGCACGACGATCGCGGTGCCCGAGGTCAGGATTGTGCGCGAGAGAGTCTCGTTAATCGCGCGATTCATGATTGATGCGATTGGCTCGCGGCGGCGCTTGGTCGAATCCTCGCGGATACGGTCGGAGACAATGATGGTGTCATGCACCGAGTAACCGATGACGGTCAGTACGGCGGCTAAAGTTGTCAGATCGAATTGGTACTGCGAGATGACGAGCGCGCACATCACGACCAGCACGTCGTGAATCAACGCGATCACGGCGCCGGCGCCGAAGCTCCAGCTCACGTGGCGGAACTGGATCGCGATGTACACGCCCATGAAGATGGTCGCGATGATGACGGCGGCGAAGCCTTTGCGGCGCAGGTCGCTGCCGACCTTGGCGCCGACACTCTCGACCCGCACGACCTTGGCGACGCCGGGGCCGTAGCTCTTGTCGAGCGCCGTCTCGAGCTTGGGGCCGATGCTGCCGATGTTTTTGACGGTCTCGAAACGGGCCAGGAACGACTGTCCGGCCTTGCCGAAGTCCTGCACCGTAATCTCGCCGAGATCGAGCGGCGCGAGCGCTTTTTGAATCGCGTCGCCGTTGGTGCGGCTGCTGAACTCGATTTGCGCGACGCTGCCGCCGACGAAATCGACGCCGTAGTTGAGGCCCTTGGTGAACAGCAGCACGATCGCGAGGATGTTGATCGCGGTCGAGAGTGCGACGAAGAAATAACGCTTCCCGACGAAATCGAGATCGATGTCGGGACGGATCAGCTGTAAAGACATCGGCCCTGTTTAGCTTTTCGCTGTGACGCGCACAAGTACGGTCAGCTCGCGGCTGCGCGCTTGCGTGGCGATCGGGTTGAACGGCGCGACGGCGCGCCAGTGCTTTCCTTGGCCGCAGCGGCGGCGCTGGTGGCCGCGGCCTGGGCTTTGGCGCATGCGCCGCACAGATTGTTCTGATTCGCGGGATCTTCGGTGAAGCCGTCGTCGAGCGAGTGGCATACTTTCATGCACGAGGCGCAGATGAAGTAGATGCCCTCGATGGTTTTGTTGATGCGCTCGCGGTTGAGGATTCTTCCGCGCAGCTTCTCGATGCGGATACCGAGGAGCTCACCGTATTGGCGCTTGATTTTTCGCCGGCCGGCTTCGTCCTTGGGAAGGTCGGCATCTTCGTCCGACTCGTCCGCCATGTCGCCGAACGAGGCGTACTTGTCGCGCTTGGAGGTCTTGCTCTTGCGCGCTCTACCCATCTCGATCTCCCTGCCGCGCTTAGCGCGTGCGCCCGACGAAGCCGCAGGCCTTCTCGCAGACGAGGTAGAAGCCCTTGCGGCCGAAGCCGGCGAACTTGGTCACCTTGCTCTCGGCGCCGCAACTGGGGCAGATGTGCTTCTGCTGGATGCCCGCGTTTTTTTCAGCGGTCTTTGCCTTTTTCTCTGCCATGACGTGAATCGCTCTCGAATTGAATTAACGGCTTGCGAATTTGTACCTGGAATCGGTTTGACGCAAAACGACCCGGCCACTGGATGCTACCATCTGGCCGGGTGCATTCTCAAAGGTAAGGTCGGAGGGTTGGATAGTCAATAGCTCTGGCACAGGCTTCAGCGTGTGATTCTTTCCTGGATGTTGCCCGCGCGCGTGATGCGTGCAAGCGTTGGAGGATCTTGGACTCGCGACTTAAAGAGAACGACGCCGTCATTTTTATCGATCGCAAGGGGCGGCGCTACATGAAGATGCTGCGGGCGGGCAAAAAATTGCTCATCCGCGGCGAGTTGCGCGCTGAGGAACTGTTCGGCGTCGAGGAAGGATCGCGCGTCAAGTTCTCGACCGGCGAGGCGTTCCTCGTATTGCGGCCGACCTACGCCGACCTGATCCCGCATCTGCCGCGCGCGTCGCAGGTGATTTATCCGAAGGATACCGGGCCGCTGCTGATTTGGGGCGACGTGTTTCCGGGCGCGACTGTGATTGAGGGCGGCACCGGCGCGGGCGCGCTGACGATCGCGCTGCTGCGAGCGGTCGGGCCGCATGGACGCGTCATCTCGTATGAGCTGCGCGAGGATTTTGCCGACGCCGCGCGCAAGAACGTGGCCGCATTTTTCGGCGACGCGCCGAACTGGACGATCAAGGTGCGCGATCTTTACGCGGGCTTCGACGAAACCGGCGTCGATCGCATGTTTCTTGATCTCGCCGAGCCGGGGCGCGCGCTGGCAGTCGCGGCGTCTGCGCTGAGGCCGGGCGCGGTGCTGGTTTGCTACGTGCCGACGGCGGTGCAGCTCAAGGATACGTGCGAGGCGCTCCAGGCGCGCAGTGATTTCGGCGAGATCGAAAGCTTCGAGACCTTGCTGCGGCATTGGCAGGTCAAGGGGATGAGCGTGCGGCCGCATTTCAGGATGATCGCGCACTCGGCGTTTATCATAGTGTCGCGCAAGCTGGCCGCCGACGCGGCGCATCCGCAAGAGCCGTTCGTCACCGCCGATTCCGCGGACTCCGACGGCGCCGAGGTGGACGATCCGCTCGATTAGTGCAGCAGCGTCGCCGTGTGGAGAGCGCGCGCGACGGACATCGCGCCGGTCGCGCTGAAGCTGCCGCCCGCCGCGGGATTAAACAGCTCCGCACTGCTCAGCTCGATACCGTGCGCGGCGGGATCGGCGGCGCCGATTCCACCGGCGACCAGCACGCGATGCGGATGCGGCCCGGTCGCGAGCAAGGTTGCCGTATGCGCGGCGCGCGCGACGCTCATCGACTGGTTGCATCGCAGCGTCTCGGTGTTGAATCCGCCGACGCAGGTGAAGTCGCCGGTGTTCGGATCGAACGTCTCAGCCGAATTGCTGATCAGTCCCGACGCGCCCGACAGCATCCCGCCCGTGACTGCCACAGTGCCGCTGAAGCCGCCGGCGAGCAGCACGTCGCCGTCGTCGAGCAGAGTCGCGGAGTGCATCGAGCGCGGCTCGTTCATGAAGCTCGACAGCAGGGTGAATTGCTGCGAGGCGGGATCGTAAAGTTCGGCGCTGCTGTCCTTGAAGAAAAAACTCGAGCCGCCGACGCCGCCGGCAATCAGCACCTTGCCGGCCATCGGGCCGCCGGTGAACAGCGTCGCGGTATGCGCGGCGCGCTGATGGTCCATCGGAAAGGCCGCGGGGGTAAGCGAGTTCGAGGCGGGGTCGTAGATGTCGGCGGAGTTGGTGGTGTCGCCGGACATATCGGTCGCACCGCCGGCTAGGAGCACCTTGCCGCTGAGCAGCAGCGTCGCACTTTGAAACATGCGCCGATCGCTCATCGTGTTGGCGACGGCGACGAACTTGCGCGCGGCGGGATCGTACACTTCCGCCGTGTCGAGGACGTTGCCGCGATTGTCGAGGCCGCCAGCGACCAGGACCTTGCCGTTGTTCAGCTCAGTTGCGGTGTAACCCATGCGCGGCGTGCCCATGGTGCCGGCCGGTGAGAATGCGCCGGTGGTCTCGTCGAACGATTCGGCGCTGCTCAAGACTCGGCCGTCGAGATTGAGCGAAAAATTCTTAATCGTGGCGCGACCGCTGAAGCCGCCGGCGAACAGCACCTGCGTCGGCGAAAGTGGCGCCGCCGAAATGCCCGCGCGGCTCGACGCCGCGATACCGGTCGCGACAAACTGGCCCAATGACGGATCGAAGAACTCCGCGTCCGCGATGCTTTGATTCGAAGCGTCGGCGCCGCCCGCGATCAGCACGTCGCCCGCCACCGGAATCGCGGGCTTGAGATTCTGATTGGCGATTTTGCGGATATGCGAGGTCGTGGCGCCGGTGGCCGAATCCTGCGAAGGCGAATCGACGCTCTCGCCGTTGATGCATCCGCTCGCCGCGAGCAGGCCGATCAGTCCCGCCATGCTCAGTGCTTCGAGGACAATCCGCGCCCAACGGCGGCTGATATTGAGGTGCTTGTGCAAACGAGCCCGGCTCCAAAGCTCATTATACGTGATTTTGCGTGCTCGAATTAGACGAATTTCGAGCGAAAAAGGTTCAGATCAAGATTTCGTCCAGGCGATCACTCATGCGGACTAGTGATGGAAGAGTCCGGTAAAGAATTTGCCGACTGCGCCGAAGACGTCGGATGACGACGGACTTGCTTGCGCGACTGGTGCGGGCGGCGTAAATCCGGGCGCCGGCGGAATCGTAGTCGTCACTGGAACAGGCGCCGGCACGCTCGCGAGAACCCCGCCGTGGAGCGGACACATCTGAGTCGGCGCGGTGCCGAGCAGGAACGGGAGCGGGATTTGTTTGGGGCATGCCGGAGTCGCGAGGCCGCCGGATTCAGGATCGATCGTCGCCATCGTGATACCCGACGGCTCGGGGAAGTCTTCCGGGTCGGCCGGCGCCGCATCCTGCATGAACTGAACCCACGCCGGCAGCGCCGCTTGCGCACCGGTCAGGCCGAGGCTCTCGGGCACATCGAAGCCAACCCAGACGCCGCAAACAATCGCCGGCGTGTAGCCGATAAAGTACGCGTCCTTGTAATCCTGCGTCGTGCCAGTCTTGCCCGCCGCCGGAAAATCGATCCCCAGGCGGCCCGCGCTCGCGCCGGTACCGTAGCGCAAGACGGCTTTCAGAGCGCCCGTGATCAAATACGCAACGGCGGGACGAACGATGCGATTCGACTCGTCCTCGTGCTGGTAAATCTGATGACCCTTGGCATCGACGACCGCCTCGACCGCGTACGGCGGCGACTGCTCGCCCTCGCTCGCGAAAACCTGGTACGCCGACGTGAGTTCGAGCAGCGTGGTCTCGTCGGCGCCAATCGCAATCGGCAGGTACGCCTGAAGGTCCTCGTGGATGCCCATCTCGTGCGCCGTTTTCACAATCGTCGCGGGACCAAGCTCGTTGCCGACGTACGCGGTCGGCACGTTGAGCGATTCGTACAGCGCCTGCACGACGGTCACTTGCGGCTGATAGGTGCGCTCGTAGTTCGCGGGGGTCCATCCGTTGAACGTCATCGGTTCGTCGGGCAACAGCGATGCGAGCGTGAGTGGCGGCGAGAATGGCGCGCGATCCGGATCGAGCGCCGCAAGGTACACAATCGGTTTGAAGGCCGACCCGGGCTGGCGCTCGGCGTTCGCTGCGCGATTGAACTGGCTCTCGGAGTAGTCGCGTCCGCCGATCATCGCGCGAATCGCGCCGCTGTCGGCGTCGAGCGCGACCAGCGAGGTCTGCAACTTGCCGTCAGCCTTCGCGCGGCGCAGGCGCTTATGGTTCTTCTCGAGCGCCGCGATATTGTCGCTCACCGCATCGACGGCGTCGGCTTGAAGTTCGGTGTCGAGCGTCGTGTAAACCTTGAGTCCTTCGAGATGCCCGTCGAAGCCGGGAATTTTCGTCACGAAGGCCGTCACGTAATCGGTGAAATACGGCGCGCGGCGCAGCCCCGGCGGCTTGGTGATTTGAATCGGAGTCGCGATCGCGGCGGCGTACGTAGCGTCGTCGATCACGCCCGCATGCTTCATCACGCCGAGCACGACGTCGCGGCGCTTGATGCAGCTATCGGGATGGCGCCGCGGATCGTAAAGCGTCGGCGCCTGGATCATTCCAATCAGCGTCGCCGCTTCAGCCGGCGTCACCTCGGACAGGTCCTTGTTGAAAAAATATCGCGCCGCCTGCGGCATCCCGTCGATCGGCGTGCCCTCGTACTCGCCCATCGGCACGTCGTTGATGTAGCGCTCGAGGATTTCGTTTTTGCGCAAGCGAATCTCGAGCACCGCGGCGACCGCCAGCTCTTTGAACTTGCGGCTGAAGCTGCGCTCGTGGCGTTCCATAAACGTGCGCGCCAGTTGCTGCGTCAGCGTGCTGGCGCCTTGGGCCAGGCGATGCGAATGCAAATCGGAAATCGCGGCTTCGACGATTCGGATCGGATCGATTCCCGGATGGTAGTAGAAAAAACGATCCTCGGTGTCGAGCAAGCCCTTCACCAGGTACGGCTTCAGCTGATCGAGTTGCACCTCGACCCGCTCGGCCGGCGCGCCGGGCAGCAGCCGGCCGATCACCTCAGGCTCGAGCATCGCGTCGGACTTGGCGACGCCGAACGAGTCCGCGACGACGGCGATGCGCGTGCCCTCGAGGCTCACGCGCACCATTTCGGCGGGATATTGCTTGGCGCCGACATAAAAAGATCGCAGGTAAATCGCGATCGCGTTCTTCGCCCGGGTATATTCGCCGGGCGCGTTGGACGCCGGCACCTGCGAATAGCTCAACTGCGCCAGCCGATCCAGCAATCCACTGCGATCAAGGTCGTCGCCGGCGACAATCGGAAAAGGCGCGGAGAAGATCGCGGAGGTCATCGCGGCGCGACGCTGCTCGATCAGCGCGGAGATCTCGCCGTAGAGCTGTGCGAGATAAAATCCCATCGCGAAGAACGCCAGCAAGAGTCCGCCGGCGGCGAGATTTCGCACGCGCCATCCGCGGATGCGCCATTCACGCCGCTTCTTTTTCGCCGGATTCGGTTTCGCTTGCTGCCGCCCGCCACCCATCGCGATTACTGCCTCATCTATAAGGTTAGCCGCGCCTCGAAACCTGATCCATCGGCGGCGCCCGACCCCGGCCTATTGCTTGTAGCCGAATCGCCGCAGCATCGCGTGCCGCTCGGCCTGTTCGCTCGCACTCTCGACGCCCTTGGGCGAACTGCCGTCGATCACGCCGATGACGCCGCGGCCGCCGGCTTCCTCCGCGACGATTACGCGGATAGGATTTGCGGTCGCGCAAAACACCGTGCACACTTCGCTGACCGACTTGATTTGATTGAGCACGTTGACTGGAAACGCGTTGCCGAGAATCACGATGAAGACGTGCCCGGCTCCGATCGCCGACGCCGCCTCGACCGCCGAATTCTCCAGCGCGGCGTCGGTGCCGGTATGTCGAATCAGGCACGGCCCCGAGGCCTCGCAGAAGGCCAGCCCGAACTTGATGTTCGGCACCGCCTGCACCAGCGCTTCGTAAACGTCCTCGACGGTCTTGATGAAGTGAGCCTGCCCGACGATCACGTTGGCGTCCGCCGGTTTTGCTATTTCGACAATACTCAGTTGCATAGTGCTTGCCCCTAGTGACTATTGCGCGGATGATAGTCTCGTTGATGCGGCGCCGGAAGTGAGTATTCGGCGACGGAGGTGGATGTGGCGACAGGACTGACCCTTCGCACGAATTCCCAGGCGCGGCTGCCGTCGTATTTCTACCGGCTCTCGTCGCGCGCGCAGCGAACTTACCTCAAGAGCGACACCGTCGAGCGCTTCGATTACGTCCCCAGCAGTGCGGCGCGCAACTCGCTCGACGCCCTGATGCGCGTGCTCGAGAGCGGCAACCTCGCGGCATGCACGACCTGTGCGCGCGCCTTGACCGCGGAGATTTGCCGCGGCCTCGCGACGCCGCCGGTCAACGTCGAGATTCGCGGCGTGCGTCCACGCAACACGCGTGGCGAGCTGCACGGGCTGTTCTATCCTTACGATCCGCGCATCCGCCGGCAGCCGTACATCGTGCTCTGGATGCGCACGGCGCAGCGCCACGACGTGGTCAAGCCGAAGACTTTCGTGCGCACGCTTGATGCATGAAATCGGGCACTACCTTGATTACGCTCATCTGCGGCTCGAGGATTCATACCACACGCGCGGATTCTTCCAGCGCGAATCGTCGCTGGTGCGCGCGCTATTCAATTCCTAGCCTCCCTTGACAGCGGCGCCCGCGATGCCGATAGCTATTGTCGCGATGCGCCACGCTTGAGCATCACAACAACGCGCATCGGGTGGGAGAGATGGCCACTGGGATGGGATTTTTTCAGAAATTGTTTTCGCCGCCTTCGGCGCGAGCGGAACTGCTCGAGGAGTTGGCGGTGATCGCCGGCCACAACCAGGGCCTCGTCGATCGCCTGAAGCGCCACGCCACGCTCGCGGGCGTGAGTATCAAGCCGGGGGTCGAGGCGCTGGCGAAAGCCGAAGCGGCGCACGTCAAGACGCTCAACTCGATCCTCTCCGATCACAATGTCTGGGCGAAGCTGCCGGAAGTCGCGCTGCACGACGGCTCGAACAACTGGGCGCGGCTCAGCGGCGACCTGGCGGTGCTGGCCGCGCTCGCGTCCGATCTGCGACTCAACGCGATGAAGTGGGAATCGGTTGACGAGGGCGTCGTCGGCAAACTGCGCCAACTCGCGATGGAAGACGACAATCACGAAAGCGAATTGCGCCGCCTCGCGATGATGTGCGACGCGATGGCGCTCGACTGACTACAGGTAGCGCCGCAAGCCCCGGCGCTTGAGCTCCTCGACCACGCGGCCGACCTGCGGCGAGCGCTCGCGATGCGCCACCAGGATAGCGTCGCCGGTATCGACGACGATCAGATCGCGCACGCCAAACAACACCATCAGGCGCGAGTCCGAATGCGCCAGCACGCGCTCAGAGTCGAGCGCGATCGCGTGACCGCGAATCACGTTGCCGTCAGCGCCGCCGACCGCGTCCCACAGGCCGTCCCACGATCCCACGTCATGCCATGAAAATCGCGCGCGCACGCTGAGCACGCGGGCGCTCTTTTCCATGATCACGCGGTCGAACGAATCGTACCGCAGCCGCCCGTATGCGCGCGCGAGTTTCGTCCGCGGCGTGCGCGCGAGTTTTTCCGCCGCGACAGCCAGCGCCGGCGAATGCGCGGCGAATTCGCGCGCCAGCGTTTGCGTCGATGCGACGAACATCGAGGCGTTCCACAAATAGCGGCCGCTGTGCACCATCCGGCGCGCGATCGCGAGTGGCGGCTTCTCGACGAACTTCTCGATTCGATATCCGGCGCCGACTTTTGCGCCGATCTTCTGATAGCCGTAACCGGTTTCGGGCCGCGTCGGCGGAATCCCGATTGCGACGATCGACTCGCTCGCGGCGGCGAGGCCGATCGCGTCGGCGAGCGTGTGGCGATATTGCTCGCCGGTCACGATGTAATGATCCGCGGCGACCGACGCGATGACTCCGTCGCCGAGCCGGCGCTTGATCGTCGCGGCGCCATAAGCGATTGCGACCGCGGTGCCGCGCGCCATCGGTTCGACGATCAGATTCCGCGCGGGAATCAACCCGCGCAGAGCGCGGCGAAACGGCGCCTCATGCGCGGCCGCGGCCAGCACGAAAATTCGCTCGCGCGGGACGAGCGGCGGATGACGTGCAATCGTGTCGGCGAGCAAACTGCCCTTGCCGTCGATCGAGAAAAGAGGCTTGGGATTTGCCTCGCGGCTGGCCGGCCAAAAACGCGTGCCGCGGCCGCCGGCGACTATCAGCACTGAGGCGCGCGCAGGCGCGGATCGTCGAGCCATCGCGTCAGATCGCGCCGAGTTCGCGGAGCTTGTCGTCGAACAGCGCGCGAATTTCGGTCAGGCGCTTTGCGCTGGTCGCTTCGAAGCGCGTGACCAGCGCGGGTTGCGTGTTCGACGCACGCACCAGGCCCCAGCCGTCGGCAAAATTCACGCGCACGCCGTCGATGTCGATAACTTCGTAATGCTTGCGAAAAAATTCGGCCGCCTTGCGCACCACTTCGAACTTGCGCTCATCGGGGCAATCGACGCGAATCTCCGGCGTGATGTGGCTCGCGGGAAGATCGGCGAGGATCGCGCCGAGGCCGCGCCCCTCGCGGCTCAAAATTTCCAGCAGGCGGAACGACGCGTAAATGCCGTCGTCGAAGCCGAAGTAGCGGTCGGCGAAAAACATGTGCCCGCTCATCTCGCCCGCCAGCGCCGCGTGTTCCTCTTTCAACTTGCTCTTGATCAGCGAATGCCCGGTCTTCCACATGATCGGACGGCCGCCGTGGCGCGCGATGTCGTCGTACATCCGCTGCGAGCACTTGACCTCGCCGATAATCGTCGCGCCGGGACGTTCGCGCAGAATCGCGCGTGAGAACGCCACCATCAACTCGTCGCCCCACACGATCTTCCCGTTCTCATCCACCGCACCGATGCGGTCGGCGTCGCCGTCGTACGCGATACCGATCGCCGCGTGATTTTTTTTCACCGCCGCGATCAGATCGTGCATGTTCTCCTCGACCGTCGGGTCCGGATGATGATTCGGGAAGCGCCCGTCCATCTCGGTGTAGAGCTCGATCGTGTCGAGACCGAGCCGCTTCATCAACGGCGCCGCGATCACGCCGCCGCATCCGTTGCCGCCGTCCACCACGACCTTGAGCCCCGGCGTGAGCTTGAACTGCGACATGATGAAATCGTTATAGTCGGGAATCACCGGGCGCTCGGTGAGCGTGCCCTTCGCGCCGGTCGTGACAAAATCGCGCCGCTCGATTATTTCGCGCAGCCGCTGAATCTCGGCGCCGTGAATCGTCGTCAGCCCGACGCCGAGCTTGAAGCCGTTGTACTCGGCGGCATTGTGACTGCCGGTAATCATCGCGCCGCCGTCCATCTTCCAACTCAGCATCGAAAAATAAAGCAGCGGAGTCGGCACCACGCCGATATCGACCACGTTGATGCCGGCACCGAGCAGGCCCTCGGCCAGCCGATCGTGCAACCGATCCGACGAGAGCCGGCAATCGCGGCCGAGCGTGATCGTCTTCATCCCCGCCTGATGCAGCAAGGTGGCGTAGCCGCGCCCGAGCTCGACCACGAACGCGTCGTCGAAATCGTCGGCGACGATGCCGCGGATGTCGTACTCGCGGAAGACCTGCGAATTCATTATCGTCACAGTCTGTGCGAGCGAATCCGTCAGTGCAAGATGGCTGCGAATGAGCGCGGCGGCTACAGAACCTGCGCGCGTCGCGATCGTTACGGGCGCCGGCCGCGGCATCGGGCGCGCGGTCGCACTCGAACTCGCGCGCGCCGGATACTCGCTATGCCTCGCTGCGCGCTCGCGCGACGAGCTCGAGGAAACCCGCTCCCAGAGCGGTCTGCCGCCGGAACGCGCGCTGATCGTCCTGGTTGACCTCGCCACCGAAGACGCGCCCGACCTGCTCGTCGGCGCCGCGCTCGACTGCTACGGACGGGTTGACGTATTGGTCAACAACGCGGGATGGGCGCCGCCGCGAACTCCGCTGCTCAAGATGCGCCCCGTCGATATGGACCGCATGATTGCGATCAATCTGCGCGCGCCGATCGCGCTCACGCGGCTGGCAGCCGCTGCGATGACCCCGCGCGGCAGCGGCACGATCGTCAACATCGCGTCGTCGGCCGCAATCAAGGCGCCCGCCGGCGAGGCCGTCTATGCCGCCACCAAAGCCGCGCTGATCGCGTTCACGCGCGCGTCGTTCCACGAGATGCGCTTGAGCGGCCTCAAGCTTTCCGTGATCATTCCCGGACTGGTCGATACCGCGCTGATTCCGAACAACAAGCGGCTCGATCGCGCAGCGATGCTTTCGACGGCCGACGTCGCCGACGCCGTGATGCAGATCGTGAACGCGCGCGCGGGCGCATGCCCGGTCGAAGTGACGCTAGAACCACAAATCGATCCGGAGCGGCAGGGGTGACCCCTGCACCCAGTATTAAGAAAGGATGCGGGACTTCGTCCCGGTTAGAACTTTTTTGTGTCATCCGGAGCGTAGCGACTCCCACCTCGCCCGTTACTTTACGGGAGAGGCGGCCGGACGCATCGCGGCCGGTAGGTGAGGGTTCTGCGGCGCGTGCACAATCTCTCCGCGACCGGCGCCCCTTGCCACTTGGCAAGTGGTTGGACGTTAGGTGAGCCCGCCGCGATCATTCACGGCGCGATTCGCACTCCTGCTGGTTGCGGGAATCGTCGCGGCGATCATCTTCGCGCCGCTCGCGGCCGTCGCGGTCGTGCACGCCGGATGGCGTTATCCATTCCCACGAATCTTCGATCGCACCGTGATGGCGACGCTGCTGATCGCGATGCTGTTCGCCGCGCGCGACCTGAATCTCGCATCGCTAATGAGCCGCGGCTTCAGACATCCCGCAGCACCAAGTATCGCACGCGCGATTCGCGGCTTCGTGGTTGCGATGATCGCGATTGCGATCCTGTTCGGACTCGCGCTCGCTGTCGGCGGCGGTGGAATCGGCGATCACGAAGCGGCCGCTGCGCTGATACCGAAATATTTTCTCTCGGCGATCGCGATCGCGTTCATCGAAGAAGCATTCTTCCGCGCGTTCCTGCTGCGCGGCATGACTGGCGACTTCGGCAACCGCGTAGCGCTGATTGCAAGCGCTGCGATCTACGCCATCGCGCATCTGGTGCGGTCTCCCGCGCGCTTCTACGTCACCGGCTACGAGCCCGCCGCAGGATTGATCACGCTCGCACACAGCATCGACCAGTTCGCCGATCCTGCTGTCGCGATTCCGACGCTGATCGGCCTGTTCCTCTTAGGCATCGTGCTCGGTGAAGCGTATATCCTCACGGGCAGTGTGTATTTCTCGATCGGCCTGCATTGCGGCTTCGTGCTGGGCGCCAAGATGTGGCCGAAAATAATCCTGAACCGCGCCGCAGTCCCGTGGTGGGTAGCAGGGGGCGGCGCAATCCCACTGATCGGCGGCGCGGCAGCGTGGGTAATCGCGATAGGCATCCTCGCAGCGCTCCGCCAAATCACCGGCGCAAAAAACGGCTCTCCTGATTACGCTGACGCTCGGACCTGACGTCGACTCCGAACGCTGCGAGTTGCACCGACAAAAGCTCCCGCATCAACTCCATCTTCAGTGAAGTCGCTTTTTGCGCTGAGAAAGATCCGGATTCTTCGCTGCGCTCAGAATGACACAAAAATTAGAGCGGACGCAGAGAGATCCGCATTGGGACGCGGAACTCCTCTAATCGTACAGCGACGGGGTGCCTCTGACCGGGCGGGTGCGGTAGCGCCGATGCGTCCAGAGCCATTGTTCGGGATATTTTCGGACCATCTCTTCGATGGCCTTTTGATAGCGAGCTGTATTCACCAGCGCGTCGGCGTTGCGGTCGCCGGTGCGCTGTTGCGGGATCTCTTCGTAAATTTCGATCACGTGGCTGATGCCGTCGGGCTGGCGCACGATGAAAACGGGAACGACCGGCGCGCCCGCCATCATCGCGAGGCGATCGAAGCCGCTGGGCGTTGCGGCCAGCTCGCCGAAGAACGGCACCCAGATTGCCTCCGAGCGTTTCGCATTCTGATCCAACGGGATTCCGATGATCTCGCCGCGCTTGAGCGAACGCAGCATCTCGCGCGCCGCGGTATGCTTGCGAATTATCTGCACGCCCGCGCGCTCGCGGATGAACGACATCAGGTCGTCGCCCGCGAGGAAGCGTTGCGTGTGATGCACCAGGCCAATCTGGAAGCCGTGCAGCGCGTGCCCCGCCGGCAGCATCTCGAAACCGCCGAAGTGCGCCGTCAGGATTAGCGCGCCCTTGCCCGGGTAGCGCGGCGTGAGCTCGTTCCATACGTCGAGCCGATTGTAGGTGATGCGGCGCGCGAGGCTGCGGTAGAAGAAGCCGCCCAGCCGAACGTACTCGGCGCCGGTGCGGCCGAGGTTGATGTACGACGCGCGCAAGATGCGCTCGCGTTCGGCGGCGCTTTTTTCCGGGAACGCGATCTCGAGATTGCGGATTCCGATTTTCCGATGACGTTGATCGAAGCGATGGAAGATCAGCGCACACGCGATGCCCAGTCTATAGAGGATAAAGTCGGGCAGGAGGCTGACCGCATGGAGCACGCCGACCAGAATCCAGAAGATGATCCGGTCCTTGAGGCCGAGCTGAAGGCGCGTGCTCTTCGGCCTGCCGAGCGAAAGCGGAAAGTCCGACTTCTGCGGCGCGCCATCGGTCGCCTCGGCTGGAGCGGCGCCGCGCCGCAGCATCGCGCCCGGCGCGGCCTGCGATTCGATTCGATCGAACTTTGGATTTGCTGACGGAGACGCTTGCGCCATCTACAATACCGACCGTTCCCGCTTGGGGCCTTTGGGAATCACGACCAAGCCCGAGTCGGTGACGAAAAATCGCTGTCGGTCGCGCTCGAGGTCATATCCTATCTCTTCGCCCTCGGGAACATAGACATTCTTGTCGATAATCGCGCGCCGGATTTTCGCGTGCCGTCCGATGTCCACGTAGTCCATTACGACCGAATCCTCGACCAAGCTGTACGAATGCACGACTACCGAGCGGCCGAGCACCGAGTTGCGAATCGCGCCGCCCGACACGATACAGCCCTCGCCGATCACCGAATGCAGCGCCAGCCCGCGCCGCCCGTTCTCATCGAACACGAACTTCGCCGGCGGCTGATCGTAGTACGCGGTGCGCAGCGGCCAGTACGCATTGTACAGGTTCAGATGCGGGCGCGCGTCACGCAGGTCCATGTTGGCCTCGTAGTACGTGTCGAGCGTCCCGACGTCGCGCCAGTAGCTGAGATTAACCTCGGAGTCGCCGCGAATCCGATTGGTCATGAAATTATACGCGTACACCGGCACCCGGTTGATCAACGCCGGGAGCAGGTCGCGGCCGAAATCGTGATTGCTATTTTCGTTGATCGAATCCTCGATCAGCGCCTCGCGCAGCACTTCGGGACTGAACAGGTAATTGCCCATCGAGGCCAGCGATCGCCCCGGCGCGCCCGGCATCTGCGGCGGATTGTCGGGCTTCTCGACGAAGTTCGATACGCGCAGCCCCGAATCGACCTGCACTATCCCGAACTGATTCGCCTCATCGACATTCACCGGCAGCGTCGCGACGGTGACCGCCGCCTTGCGCTCCATGTGAAACTCGATCATCTGCTGGATGTCCATCCGGTAGATATGGTCGGCGCCGAAGACCGCGACCAGATCCGGCTTGGTGTCGTCGATCAGATTTAGATTCTGAAAAATCGCGTCGGCCGTGCCCTGGTACCACAACTCCCCCATCCGCATCTGCGCCGGCACCGGGATGACGAAATGATCCGGCAGCATACCCGCCGAATTGCCAGCCGTCCTTGAGATGCTCGATCAGCGATTGCGATCGCCATTGCACCAGCACGTAGATCGCGTAGATGCCGGAATTGACGAGGTTGGAGAGCACGAAGTCGATGATGCGGTATTTGCCGCCGAACGGCACCGCCGGCTTGGCGCGATCGCGGGTCAGCGGATGCAGCCGTGTGCCCTGCCCTCCGGCCATTACTAACGCCAGCGTTCTCATTTGGGCAAACGGCCTCGAATCGTCATTTCGCAGGCATCCTCGGCAAAATCAGCCCGCCAAGTATAAGTGTCTCGCGGTATCATCGGAAGTCACCTGTCCGGCGGGAGGGTGCAGCCATTTTCCTTCGCCAAATTTGTGAATTGTGTCAAATGCAGCAGGAATTTCCGGGTAGTGACAAGAGTCTATCACTCGAAGCAGCCACCCGCGCCTAAATTTAGCTTGATTTTACTCGATTTTGCCTGCCGTCGCCAATTGTTACTAGAGGCACGTCATTTGCTTGAAACTTACACGACGATCTTACGTCTAAGTTGCTAGGTATGGTTATCTTAATTGGATGCGAGCCTGTCACGCCCTAGCGCGCGATAGAGGAGAAAAGGAAAATGCAAACCGCGGTCAGCAGACATGAATCCAGAAGCACCGGCACCCCGGGAATCGTTTACCGCACAATTTGCCAGAATCCCGGCTGCGGGTACAAGTTCGACCTCAGGATAACGCCGCAAAACGCCAGCCTGCTCGGCGGCACGATGCCGTGCCCGCACTGCAAGCGTCATGGCGGACAACTGAAATCCCAGGGACGCATCAGCGAAAAGATGTTCGCCGCCAAGCTGCTGTTCCGTCCGACCGGAGTCGGCCCGACCCGCAGCGACGACGACGAGATGGGTTCAGACTCCCGCTATTAACGCGCCCGCGGATCATCTAGTCTAGCTCGGCCGTCACTAGATCCGTAGCTTCATCAGTACCGCGCGCGCCGTCCGGGAATCCCGGACGGCGCGCGCGTTTTTGTTCGCTGCGACTGCATTCAGGCTCGCATGGATGAACTTGCCTTCGCCCGAGCCGACGGTGGTTAACCGCTGGCATTTTGTTGAAGTGGCAAGCCCCGCTGACATCTGCGTCTCTGATCCCGTTTCAACCACAACTGAATAATTTAGGAAGACTAGCGTCCAAAGATAGATCACTCGTTGGAACACCGTTGGACGCTGCTCTGTTCGAATTTAACATCTGTTTGTGGCACAATCGTCTACAATCAGTTACCGAAGGGGGGATCAGTTATGTTTACTACCGGAAATCCGCACCCTACGCGATTAGAAGCGTCCGTGCTAAAGCGCATAGGTTCGTCGCTGCGCCGACTTCCCGCAAAGATGGGGGCGACGAAGAACAAAGCAGAACCAGGTTTCTTCGATCGATATCCCCGCTTCTACACCACCAGCACGGTGGGTACTGACAAGGGCGAGCGGCTGAATGAGCGATACCGCGCACTGATCAGATCCAATATAGAAATCATCAGAGAGAAGACAGTTCTTGACCTCGCCTCCCATGATGGACGCTGGAGTTTCGCAGCTTTGGAGGCCGGCGCGCGCCACGTTACCGGCATCGAGGTCCGCTCGTACCTCGTCGAACACGCGATCGCAAGCTGCCGCGAATACGGAGCAGGAGATCGGTGCCGGTTCATCGCTGGAGACGTTTTCGATCAAATCGAACACGTACAAACCGACAGCATAGATACTGTTTTCTGCTTCGGGTTCTTCTATCACACACCTCACCACATGCTGCTGCTGTCGAAGATCGACCGTCTGAATGCAAAATATCTTGTCCTCGATACCGAGATCGATCCGTCGACCACTGATTGCATTGTTCGCTTCAGGAAAGAGAAGATCGTTCGCGAAGCGAATTCACTGGTGGGTCAACCGGGCGACCCGTCGCACGCGTTCGTCGGTAAGCCGAGTCGAAGCGCGCTCGAAACGATGCTTACAAGTTTTGGATGGACCTTCTCCTACTATGACTGGCATCGGGCCGGCATCAAAAACTGGCACGGTATTCGCGCCTATCGAGACGGCTGGCGCGTTTCTCTGGTGGCGACCCGAAGCTCCACCTAAGACTCGCTCCTGAGGATGGAAGCGGTCCCGTCGGTTACCCACGTCTCGATACCTTTCCCACCCGATAATGAGGATGGGGACGCGATCGGGACGAAGTAGTCCACATACACACGACAAGGGCAGTCGGTGCTCGGCGCGGTCGTGCTGATCGCAACTAGCATTGTGGCCGTCGTCCCCACGCTGATGGCGCTCGTGTAGTCGGAGCCGATGAAACCACCGTCCCACAATTGCGCTCTGGCCGAAGCGGAAAACGATAACATGAAGAGCAACACCGTTAGCACGACCATCGTTTTGGCAAAGAATCCTCTGATGTTCATAACTACTCCCTTTAGGAACTATGACTGACAGTTTCTAGACCTCTACTGAAAGGTTTACCTCCATAGTCAGGAAGTAGCTCGATTCCTACAGACTATCAAGTGACAGAGCGTCACTTTTTGAAAACTACTAGACGAGCGGACGTCCTATTTGCACGGATGCGCCAATCGCGAAATCCGATTTGGGGAAAACGTTTCTACTAGCCACGCTCGGCGTCATCTCAGCGGCAACTCCTGTGAGAAAGTGGACCAGGAAATCTCAAGGTAATACAGAATGCTGGGAGCAAGCTCACGACCCGACAAGAGCTCCAGAATGTCGCGCATCGATCGTTGATGGGCAGATTCCGGTCCTCGAACGTGCCGACTCGCCGTTCGTCCGTCATAGCGACGCGCGCCGTCCGGGAATCCCGGACGGCGCGCGCGTTTTTGTTTTTTCAGGAAAGTGTTGCGAGCGCGAATCAGCCGCCGGCTACCGGCACGGCGGCGACGCCTTGCAGGTTGCGGATGCTTGGGCGCTCCAGCATCCGCTTGATCCAGGCGTCGATATTGTTGCGGTTGTTGCCCAGCACGTCGATTCCGATCTCGTTCAGGATAAGCATCCGCGGCGCGAAGCCGATGTCGGCGACTGAGAACTCGCCCGCGAGATAATTGTTGCCCTGCAATTCGTGATTCAGGTAGTCGAGCACCCGCTCGACCGACTGATGGAGCCGCTGCACGCGAGTCTGATCGCGGTCGCCCTCGGGCTTTGACATTTCGGCGATCAGTTGGCCCACCGGCGGTGTGAACGAGGTGTCGGCAAAGTCCTCGAACGACCGCGCCCGCGATCGCATCGCACTCGAACCGACCGGCGGCAGCACCGGCGGCTCGGGATACTCGTCGTCGAGGTACTCGTTGATGATAGTCGAGTCGTAAATCGTCGTGTCGTCATCGACCAGCACCGGCACGCGCCCGAACGGGTTGAGCCGCAGGAAGTCGGGCTTGCGATTTTCATGCTGGCTTAAATCGATCGGCACCAGGTCGTAGGTCAGGGCCTTTTCGGCCAGCACGATGCGAACCTTCTGGCCGTAGGGGCAGGAGAGGAAGTCGTAGAGTTTGATCATATCGGGCAAGTCCTCATTCGGCCTGCGCGGCGACGGTAATCTTCAAGCTGGCCTCAACCTCGGAATCGAGCTTGACCGGCACCGTGAAATCTCCGAGCTGCTTGATTGGCTCGGGCAGGTGAATCTTGCGCCGCTCGATGTCGAGACCGTTCTCGCGCAGCGCGCGTTCGAGATCGATATTGGTGACCGATCCGAACAGCTTGCCCTCCTCGCCGGCGCGGGCATGCAGCGTCAGCGTGAGCGCCTCGATTTTGGCCTTGACCGCGAGCGCGTCGGTCCGCTTGATCTCGCCGCGGCGCGCGGCGGTGCGCTTCTGATGCTCGAAGGCGCGGATATTTTTCTGATCCGCCTCGACCGCGAGCTTGCGCGGCAGCAGGTAGTTGCGCGCGTAGCCGGCGCGGACTTTGACCACGTCGCCGGTCCTGCCCAGGTTGGGCAGGTCCTCGTTGAGTATGACTTGCACGTTCATAGTTCTAATCGCCTCGTTCCATCCGCTCTCTTAGAAAAAATCGCCCAGGTTATTCGCTTCGGGGCTCGGGGGCTTGAGCCGCCGGAAGTCGATCCACATATCGAAGACGCCCGCGACGCCCACCAGCGACGCCACCACCGGTTGCGCGAACACCACAAAATAAATTATGCCGCGCACGATCGACGGTACCGCGAGCGACTGAAAATAGAATCCGATAATCGCAAGGCCCTGGCAGAAATAAACCGCGCCGATACAGATGAAGCCGTTGAGCGCGATATCGCTGATCGCCGACACCGGGATGAACAACCCGAAACCGCCCGCCAGCAGCAGCCACACCATCCACTCCGGCGCCGACCATCGCGACAGATCGCCGAACAAGCTGTACGCCAACCGCTGCGGCCCGGCCCATCGCCAGAACACGCGCAGGTTGAGCAGCATCGTGCTGGCGCCAACCAGAATCGCAAACGCCGGCGACAGGCGCATCGTCAGCGAGATGACGCTCGCCTGCGTGTCGGCCGGAATCGTCTGCTGAATCCCGAGCAGCTTGTAGAAGTCCTGGCCGCGCGCCATCCCCTGCGCCAGTTCGTCGTGGACGGTCTTGATGAGCGCGTCGGGACCGCCCATCATCACCAGCGCCGCGACGATCGACGCCGTTACGATAACGCCCGTGCCGACTGCCGTGATCATTTCGAACGACGAGCGCCGCTCGAGCATGTAGCACGCGATTGCGGTCGCCAGCCCGAACGACACGAAGTAGGCGAGCCCGCCGATTGGTCCCCACAGGACTCCGACGAATGCGGTCGCGAGCAGCACCGCGATCGTCGCGCGCAGGTTGGGACTCGGACGCCCGACGGCATAGATGAGGATTGGCGCGGGCGCGAGCATCATCAGGATGCCGCCGAGCAAGGGAATCGCGCCGCCAGCGAGGAAGAACGCTCCCGCCAACGCGGCCGCCCGAACCATCCCGATAACCGCCTTGCGCGTCACTGGATTCAGCCGCTAAACGCCCAGCGTCGAGAACGGCAGCAGCGCGAGCACGCGCGCGCGCTTGATCGCTACGGCGAGTTGGCGCTGATGCTTGGCGCAATTGCCGGAGGTGCGGCTCGGCACAATCTTGCCGCCCTCGGTGATGAAGCTGCCGAGCGTGCGCACGTCTTTGTAATCGACCTTGAGCGTCTTGTCGGCGCAGAAGCGGCACACCTTGCGGCGTCCGCCCGGCCGTCCACGGCGCATCCCGCCGCCGCCGCGACCCTCGCCGCCCCCGCCGCGATCGTCGCCGCCCGGACGCGGTCCGCCGTAGCGTCCGCCGCCGCCTCTTTCTGATCTTTCCTCGTCAGCCATTTATCTTCCCTGGAAGTATTTCCTTGACGAAAGTTTCAGTTTTTCGATTCGCTTCGCTCGATCCACTCGGCTACGACTTCGAACGCACCGGCTGTCTTCAAGCTGCCCTTCAACATTCTCATTCTTCCGATCACTCTGACCTGCCGGCCCGGCTCCACGAGCGCTTTTGCTGCCAGCGCCAGTTCGCCGGTCGTCACGATTCCGAGCCGCAGTTCCTCGCCGGATGCGCCGCATTCGACTGTGAACCGCAGGACAGGTGTGCCGGCGGGCGTGAGGCGAACTTCGGGCTTGCCGAGCAGGCGGCCTTCGAGCTCAATCCGGTTCCCTGTCACCTTCGGGCCCGGCGATTTCCTCGACCGCCGCATCCATTATTTCTTCGGGAGCGTCGGGCGCTTCTTCGGCCGGCTGCTCGCGCGACGCCATCAGGGCCGCGGCGCGCGCTTCTTGCGCGGCCTTGGCCTCGGCGATGCGACGATTGCGCGCCTCGAGTTCCTCGCGCGCCTTGGCCACGTCGGCATTGTCATCGACCAGCACCGACAGGTAGCGCAAGACAGCGTCCGAGATGCGCAAATTGCGCTCGACCTCGTTCATCACGGGGCCGGGCGACACGTAGTCCATGCGAATGTAGAAGCCGCGGCGCTCGCCCTTGATCTTGTAGGCGAGCTCGCGCGATCCCCACTCCTCGGTTTCGATCATCTCGCCGGCACCGGCGGCGATGATCCCTTCGTAGCGTTTGATCGCTTCCTTGATTTGGGGGTCGCCCGAATCAGGCCTGAGAATAAAAATGGTTTCGTAGCGCCGCATGCGCTTGCTAAGTCCTCCTTACGGATTGCAGCCCCAGGTTGGAGCAAGGAGCAATCCCACACAGTACCATCGCCGGTATGCGGTCTCAAGGCTGGATCGCGGTTATTTGAGGGTCGCAAAGTGCTCTGCTATGAGAAGGTGCGGTCGTGCTCATGCAATCCAGGAGGGTTGAACCAGTGGCAAAGTCGAAAAAGAAAAGCAAAAAAGCGGCGCCCAAGTCCCGCAAAGGCGCGCCCAAGGCGATCAAACGCAAAAAACCAGCAGCCAAGGCCGTCAAGCGCGCAGTTCCGACCAAGGCTGCACAGCGCCCCGCGCCAAAGAAATCGGCGAGACCCATCGCCGAGGCGGTTGCAGAGATCGTGACCGCGGCGACGCGCGCATCGGTCGATCTTGAGAGCGCGGCCGGACGGATGCAGCGCGCGGCGGTACAAAAAGTCGGCGAAGTCGCGGCCCGCGCGTCGCGTGCGATGAAAAACGCGGTGGCCTCTTCGCCAGCGCTTCCCAGCTACGACGAATTGCCCGTTCGCAAGGGCGCGCCGGCCGGTGCGGCGTGGGGCGTGTTCGGCGACGACGACGAAGTCGGCACCATCAACCTGCTGACGCCGGAGCGTGTGATTGCGGCGACGTCTTCGATTCGCAGCGGCAAAGTGTTCGCGCTCAATCTGCCGATCAACATTCCCGATCCGCCGCTGTTCACGCGCGGCAAGCATTCGCACACCGTCAAGATTTTCCCGACCGCGGAATTCGTGCTCGACGATTATCTCGACAACTTCTATCCGCAAGCGTCGTCGCAATGGGACGCGCTCGCGCACGTCAAGCATCCGCTGCACGGCGCCTACAACGGCATCCCCGACAAAGAGATCACCGGGCGTGGCGGGATGCGGCTGGGGATCGACAACCTGGCGCGGCGTGGAATCGCGGGACGCGGAGTGTTGGCCGACGTCGCGCGGTACTACGAACGCGTCGGCAAGTCGATCAACTTCACCAAGGCCGAATCGATTCCGCTTGACGATGTGAAAGCGACGCTCGAAGACGAAGGCGTCGAGCTGCGGGCCGGCGACATCCTGCTGATTCGCATCGGCTGGACGAAGTTCTACCTGTCGGCGAGCGCCGAGATTAAGGAAGAGCTGTCGAAAGAGACCGTGGTGCCGGGAATCGAAGGCAGCGAGCGCACCGCGCGATGGCTATGGGACAATCACCTGGCGGCGGTCGCGTCGGATTCGCCGGCGCTCGAGGCGTTGCCGAAAGCGGCGGGCAACGAGATGGAGTTCCTGCATTTCCACATGCTCGCGTTCTTCGGCATGCCAATCGGCGAGATGTGGAACCTCGAGGAGCTGGCCGACGATTGCGCGGCCGACGGCGAGTACGACTTCTTCCTGACGTCGGCGCCGTTGAACATCCCGGGCGGAGTAGGCTCACCGCCGAACGCACTGGCGATCAAGTAGTACTGTTAGAAAAATGCAGTCCAGATCCTAACCTCTCCTTGTCAGAGGAGAGGTCGGAGCGCGCCAAAGGAGCGCTCCGGGAGAGGTGCGCCGCCGGACATCGCACTCGGTCTTTAGTCGGTGCGGCAAGCAAGAATGTGGTGCCGTCGTCAGGCGCTGAACCTCTCCCTAACCCTCTCCTTGGACAAGGAGAGGGCACTGAAGTCGGAGAGGCACCAGAATCCTAGTGCCCCGCCTTGGTCAGCGCCTCAGTCGTGAAGAAGCTCTTGTCCACCGCGCCCATGTTGATGTACCAGCATTCGCGCTCGGGAGTGTCGGGCCCGGGCAAGTAGCAGGTCGTCGAGACTCCCGACTGCACGTCGATGCTCGAGGCGGCGGTGATGAACTCGCGCTTGAACGGATAGACCGCAATCTTCGCGTCAGGCACCGGGCGGTCGCGATAGGTGTTCAGATAAATCTGCGTCTTCCACAACTCGCCCTTCTGATCGTAGCTATCGACGTAAGGATTGAACCATCCCTCGCCGTCAACGTACACGATCGTCTTCGACTGCAGCACGCCCTGGATTCTTTCCGGACGCGGCGTCACCTCGACGACGTATAGATGGCGCATCTCCCAATCGTCGCCGCATGACGTCGCGCCGCCGTCGGTCGCGCACGGATGCGCGGGCGCGTTCTGCGCATGGACGCATGCGAGCATGTTCTTGTCGCCGAGATATTTGAAGTTGTACTCCTGCGGCTTGGCGCCAAAGCCGCCGGCGTGATCGGCGTCCCAGGTCGAAAGCCCCGGCGACGAGCTCAACATCACTTCGTTCACCCGGCGCACGCGCCGCGTCCCCGCCAGGAACGCCCACGTGTCGTCGGCCTTCATCGCGTCCCAGTAGCGATAGAGGATCGCGCCGCTGCCGCGATCTTCGGCCGGCGCGAGCGTCGGATACGCCCCGCTGCGCGCCCAGATTCCGGTTATCTTGAAATCGGGATCGGCCGGGATCGGCTCGACCTCGGTGCGTCCGATATCGGAGTAGCCGGCCAGATGCCCGATCTCAGTCTGCGTTATCAGCGACTGTTCCGCGCCGGGATTTTGTTTGGCCACCTGGCATTCGAAGAAGCGCAAATCGTAATCGTCGCTCGCGATTGGCTTGAAGTACTGGTTCCACATGATCTTGGCCGCGACGTCGGGATCGTTGGGATCGAGCAGCGGGAACGGCTGTCCGGCGACGTAGCCGAGCAGGTCACGATGGTCCGGCGCGAGGCGCACCTGCGCGGAATATTTTTCGGTCGCATCCTGGAACGGCGGCGGCCACACGACGCGGCTGCTCGCGACGATGTTCATCTCCATGCCTTTGGAGACTGCGATGAACGTGCCCGGACTGACCAACGCGCGAACCTGACCCGCGTTCTTCGCGGTGATCCGATCGCCGGGCTTAACCTGGGCGCGGGCCGGAGTGAGAGCAAATGTCAGCGCGGAGAAAATTGCGATGACGGACAGCGTGACGCGGAGTCCGTGCGGTTTTTTCATATTCTAAAGTATCACTTTAACTCCACCGCCTCACTTCAATTCGACCGCGACTTGGCGATAGCGTTGCGTTCCGACGTTAACGAGACCTCGATCCCTACCGTTCGCGCACCATAGCACGCTCCCCGCCGAAAGCGACTGCTCATCGTCTTATTCCTGTTCGAAGCATCCGCGATCCGCGCCGCACGCTTGCGCATCGACCGGCCGCCCGTCGGGTCCAACCGGCCGCTGCGTCTTCAGGCAGGTGTAGCACGCGGTCGATTCGTCGGGCTTGAAAATGCGCTCGCCGTCGGGCGTGCGATAGTACGCAGTTTTGGTGCGCAGCAGCGCGCAGAATGGCGACGCCATCTTATGCGTCCTCCATGCCGGCGGCGTGCATGATTGCGCGGCGCACGATCACCTTCGCAATCACCACCTTGTAGGCATTGTCGGACATCGGTTGCGCGTCTTTCAGCGCGGCTTCGGACGTGGCGCGAGCGCGCGACTCTTCGAGCGGGCCGCCTTTGAGCACAGCTTCCGCTGCCTGGGATCGCCAAGGAATAGGAGCAACGGCGCCCATCACCACGCGCGCGTCGCGGACAGTCTTCGCACCGGGCGCGCGGTCGATCACGATCGCGACGCTGACCAGCGGCCAATCGAAGCTCTGCTTCTCGCGCGCCTCCAGGTAATGGCTGCGCACGCCGGCCGACACTGCGGGCACGATCACTTCGGTGATTATTTCTCCGGGCTTGAGAGAATTTTCGCGCTTCGGATCGACTGTCGGCAGCGTGAAGAATTTTTCGAGCTCAACATTGCGCTGTCCAGCCGGGCCGATGATCGTCGCGCTCGCGCGCATCGCGATCAGCGCGGGCGCGAGATTCGACGGATGCACGATGAACGACGGCCCGCCACCGAGAATCGCGTGATAACGATTGAGGCCGCCGATCGAGTAGCAGGTGTCGCCGCCCTTCTTCAGGCAAACCACATCGGGATTGCGAAAATACCAGCATCGCGGACGCTGCAGAATATTGCCGCCTACCGTGCCTAGATTGCGAATCTGCGGCGTCGCCGCCTCGCCCGCCGCCTCCGCAATCGCGGTGAACTTCGCGCGTATCGCAGGATGCTCGGCAACTTCGCTCAGCTTCACGGTCGCGCCGAGGCGCAGCTCGCCCGATGGCCGCACTTCGATACCGTCGAGTTCCTTCAGACCCTTCAGATTCACCAGCGCGGCCGGTGATGCGATATTCTGCTTCGACAGATCGATCACATCGACTCCGCCCGCGAACGCGACGTTGCCGTCTTCGGTCAGCAGCCGCGACGCGCTCGCGACGTCGGCCGGCGTTATCACTTCGAATCGATTCATCGCGACTTCAAATCCTTCACGCGTGTCCCAGCGCCGCCAGCACTCGGTCCGGCGTCATCGGCAAATCGCGCACCGGCACGCCGATTGCGTCATACACCGCGCATGCGATCGCGGCCGTGCTCGCGACGTGCGCCACTTCGCCCAGGCCCATCACGCCGGTGTTCGTGATCCCGTTGGCGACCTCGAAAAACGTCACCTCAATCTGCGGCACGTCGATCGCGCCGACCAGCTTGTAGTCGTCCATCGTCGGATTCACCATGATGCCGAGCTGCGGGTCCATCCGGCGATCCTCGAATAGCGCGTAGCCGATTCCCATCAGGATGCCGCCGTTGACCTGGCTGCGCGCCGTCAGCGGATCGACAATCCGCCCCGCGTCATGCACCGCGACGACCTGCGTCACGCGGATGATTCCGGTTTCGGTATCGACTTCGACTTCGGCGAACTGGCATCCCGCCTGATCGGTGCGAAAGCCGCCGTAGTTGGGCACGCGCTCGCCCTGCGCGGAAATCGAATCGCCGGGGATTCGTTTGCACACGTCGCTAAATGAAATCGCGCGCGAGGGATCGGTGCGCACGCGAATCATTTCATTGGCCGCCTCGAGGTCGCCAGACTCGGCGCCAAGAAGCGGTGCGGCAATGCGAAACAGCTTGTCCTTCAAACGCGCCGCGGCCTGACGCACGGCGGGCGAATTCGACGGCGCACTAAGACTGCCGCCGCTCGGCACTGAAAAAAGAAATCGCGTGTCGCCGATCTCCGACTTCACGCGCGCGACCGGCAGCCCAAGTTCCTCTGCCGCGACGATCGCGAGCACCGTGCGCGTGCCGGTGCCGATATCCTGCGTGCCGACGCGGACCTCGACGCCGCCGTCGCGATGCGCGATCAACTGTGCCTCGGGACCTGACACTCCGACCGCATGCCACTCGGCCGACGCGACGCCGACGCCGCGCTTGATCGGTCCGCTGGATTTCGCGGCCTCGTTTTTCTCCGCCCATCCGAATGCGCGCGCGCCGATTTCGTATTCAGCCGCGCGCACCGGGTTGTCACTGTTGCGGCGGCGAAATTCGAGCCGGTCGAGCTTCGCCTTGCGCGCCATCTCGTCCATCGCGAGCTCCAGCGCGAAGCATCCCTGCGGCCATCCGGGCGCGCGCATCGGCGACGCCGGCCCGGCGTTGGTATAGATGTTGGTTTCCTCAGTGCGGACATTCGCGCATCGATAGACCGACTTGAACGGCCCGGCGCTGCCCGCGCCGCCGCCGATTCCGCCGCTGCCGCGCGTCACCAGATCGATCGCGATCAGTTTGCCGTCGCTATCGACGCCCATCTTCACTTTCTGCTCCGAGTTCGGGCGGTTGCCGGTCGAGCGATGCTCGTCCGCGCGCGGGAGCATCACCTTGACCGGCACGCCTGCCGCCTTCGCCAGTCGCGCAGCAATTATAGTTTCGGGAGTCGCGCCGAATTTCGATCCGAAGCCGCCGCCAAGATATTCGCAGACCACGCGCACTCCGTCGGGCGGCAGGTTGAAGTACACGGCCAAGTCGTCGCGCACCGAAAAAACGCCCTGCGTCGAGCACCAGACCGTCAGCTGATCGCCGGCCGCGTTGAAACTCGCGACTGCGCTGTGCGTTTCGAGACAGACGTGCGTCTGCACGGGCGTCGTGTAGGTCGCTTCGATCGTGTTCGCCGCGATCTCGAGTCCCTTCGGCACGTCGCCGACGCTCGACTTCGATGTCCCGCCGACATTCGATCCGATTCCGAAAACGCGCGGCGCCGAATCCCTGGCCGCGGAGTCCATATCGACCACGAACGGGATCGTTTCGTAATCGACCTTTATCAGCTTGAGCGCGTCGGCGGCGATGTCGGAACTGATCGCGGCGAGCGCGGCGACTTCCTGCCCGGCGAAGCGGATCTCGCGATCGTCAAGCGCGAGCACCGCGCGCACGCCCGCCAGATGCTGCGCGGCGGACATGTCGATGTTGCGAATCCGCGCGTGCGGCCATGGACTGCGCAGGATCGCGCCGTAAAGCATCCCGGGCAATTCGATATCGTAAGTGTAATGCGCGGCGCCGGTCGCCTTCAGCGGTCCATCGACGCGCGGCGTCGGCTTGCCGACGACCGCCAGCCGATCGCTCCAATCCCACGGCGTCGGTTCGTCGTCGGGGATGACGACGGTGACGTCGCGGGTGTTGCCCTTGAAGCCGAGGTTGAGTGTAACGCGCCGCGACATTCAGACGCCCTTCGTCGCGCCGGCGGCTCTCAGAGCAGCCGCGAAGACGTGCGGGTATGTTCCGCATCTGCAGGTATTGCCCGCCGTCGCGTGTTTGATTTCGTCGGTCGTCGCGGCCGGATTCTTTTCGAGCGCTGCCGCGACCGACATCACCATTCCCGGCGTGCAGAAGCCGCATTGCTGCGCGTCCTCTGCGACGAACGCGGCCTGCACCGGATGCATGTTCGCAGGCGTGCCGAGCCCTTCAATCGTCGTGATCTGATGACCGCGCGCGTCGCTCGCCAGCACCATGCACGAGGTGACGGGTTTGCCGTCGAGATGCACCGTGCAGGCGCCACACGCGCCGCGATCGCAGACGAGCTTGGTGCCGGTCAGTCCAAGATGCTCGCGCAGCGCACGCAGCAGCGTGACGCGCGGCTCGATCTCGAGCGTCGCAGCGCGGCCGTTGATATTGAGTTCGATCGTCGTGGCGCCGGGCCCGAGCTTTTCGACCACACCTGGCGGCAGCGGCTTTTCATCGGCGGCCGCGGGCCGGACATGCACCAACCCCGCCGCCGCGGCGACCGCGCCCGCGCCCTTGATGAACGATCGGCGGCTGATGCCATCGGGCTTGCGAGGTTTACGGTCGTCTCGATTCATTTGGAGGTTGCGGCTGCGGTATCGCCGGCGCGATCGGAAGTCATGAAGATAGCAATCGCGACGCCGAAGAGAATCATCCCGACTGGAAGCGCAAATAGTGCGATCTTGATCGAGTAAACGCCCGCCGTCAGAAGCTTGTCAAGGATCGATCCAACGTCGTAGCCGAAACGGTCGATCAGTGACGCGGTGACGGACCCACCGCTGGTGAATCTGAAACGCGCGACTTCGGCGCTGAGCCGTCCGACGATCGGCAGCACGATCGCGCCGACGATCACCGCCGCAATCATCGAGCGGTTTTTCAGCGCGCTATCCACCAGCCGCGCGCCGATGCGGATGCCGATTAACATTCCGACGGCGGCTGCCGCGCACTCGACGATTGCGAACTCGTTGGAGTTCCACCATGCGCCGAACGACGGGTTGAGGTATCGCACCGCGATATGCGCGCCCGATCCGTAGCTGAGTGTGAAGATAACGCCGAGCACGATCGCCACGAACGTGAGCCGCCCCATCCAGGCGGGCGTTCGGCGCGGTTTTTTCTTTCGTGCCATCGATGAGCCTTCAGCGAATCATCGCGACAATCGCGCCAGAGCCGCGCGTCAGTCCGATCGAAAGATATATTATCAGCAACACGATCGAGCCGACGGTCAATCCGACGCGGCGAAAGCGCGCCTGCAGCGCGGCGACTTCGGGACCCGGTGAATCGGCCCGCCAGATTTGCGCTCCGATGTTTCCGTATTGGTAAAGCGCAAGGCCGATAACGACGAGGACGAGGACCAACTTGATCGCGAGCAGGATCGAAACACCGCCGATGAAAAATACGTTGAGGATGCCCGTCACCACCAGCACGGCCAGCGACGTGAGCACGATCGCGCCGAGGCGGCGAACGATTCGGCGGCTGACACGCAGTCGTGCGGGCGGGTCGAGTTCCGCGGCGAGCACCGGCGCGAGTGCGAAGGTGCTGAACAGCGATCCGCCGAGCGCGACGATCACGGCGACGATGTGCACGAAGAGCACGACCAGGCGCAGACTGAGCATCTAACAGGCCGTTGATAAATCACGGCCTGTTCCCCCTCTCCTATCTCCCCCGCAACAGAGCGGGAGAGAAGATAAAGGAAGGCAGCCAACTTTTACGCAGGATGTTGAAAGCGAATTTGCGAAAGAACTCATCGTCGGGGTTTCTCAACACCCTGCTAGGCAATGAATACTACAAATCGCGGCGATATGTGACGAAGTTGCCGGTCACGTGCGCGCCGAGGCCGAGCGCGGTGCGGCGCGAGGCCCAGTTGTCGTCGAGGACCAAAGTGTAGCCGGCAAAGCGCATCTTGCGCCGCGCCATCGCGAGAAACGATCGCGCCGCCATCGCAAGCGCGACGCCGCGGCCACGCGCGCGTTCGAGGACTCCGATATTGATGAGCGCGCCGCGCGTACCGCCGCCGCGTTCGGGATCGAGCCGCACACCGCGGCGCACGCGCGCCAGCGCCGGACTAAGATCGGGCACCGAGAAGACGGCGCCGACGCACTCGCCGCCGATTGTCGCGAGCATCGAGAGGTCGGCGACCGGAGTTTCCCACAGCGACGTGAGCATCGGGCGCACTTCGGCGCGCGTCACGGGATTCCATCCCCAATGGCGATCGAACGCCGCGTTGGTCACGTCCGTCCACGCGTCAATCGCGGCCAGGAAGCCGTACTCGCGCCAGCTTTGAATCGTAACGCCGGCTATTGCGGCCGCCTCGGCCATCCGGCGATAGCGCGCGAGGATCTCGGGCGTGAGCGGCGCGGTGTAATCGACCTGCCCTTTTTCGGTGACGAAGCCGGCCTCCTTGAAGTAGCGATGATACGACGCCGGATTTCCGCGCAGCAGAAACGACGGCAACGAATCGTAGTTGTCGATCGCATACGGATAGTCGAGAAACGCCGCGAAGCCGCTGCGCACCGCGCGCATCCCACGCTCGCGGAGCGCTTGCACGGCCTCGTCAAGCATCGCGGCAACGGCGACATCCTCGCCTTCGAGCGCCTCGAACTGAATCAGCTGCCCGAGTTGCTCGTTCCAATGTTCGATATAGCGGCGATTGATAACCGCGCTGACGCGTGCGACGAGCCGGCCCGCACGACGCGCGCAGAAAGGCGTCACCTCGAGATGCGACGAGAGCAGGCTGCGGCGCGAGAGCAGATCGATCTCATTCTGCACGTCGGGCGGCCACCAGGCGTCGCGTCCGTCGTAAACCTGGAACGGGAGGCGCGCGAATTCATCCAACTGTCCGCGGCTGGTCGGCCGCTCGATGTTGATAGTGTCGCCGGTGAGTTTGGGGTTTGCCGCCATGAGTTGAGCCGCATCGCGCGCTCAACAATTCTTATAGCCGCGGGGCGCGCAAAGATCACCTCGGACCAGAGGTAATATGAGCGCTGCGCGATTTTCGGAGACCGGAACCGGCTTCGCGTACGCGAAGCTGTCCGAGATCCTTCCTGCCGCTCGCGTTGCTCGCTTCGTCAGGATGACGGAGTGAGCAGGCTGTCGGCGAGCCAGCGCGCGAGCATTCGATTCATCGCGGCGACCGCGTCTTCGCCGCCCGCATCAGCCGCGACGACCTCGCAGATTTCCGCGAAGGTCGCGCCGCGCGCGGCTGCCCCAAGCGCATCCGCTTCGGCATTCTCGAGGTCGCGGTAGAAGACCTGCCCATTGCGCCGCCATACCAGGACTTTGACCGCGCCCTGCTCTGCCGCATTCCATTCGCGATCTTCCTCGACTGCGCGCAACAGTTCCGACACTCGCCAATCGAGCGCGAGCATCTGTGCCGACGGATTCAATTTGAACTTCAGCGCAGGCCAATCTGCCGGTGCGATTGCACGGAGCCAGTTGGGTTCCAGCGCGGCGCCGTCAGGACCCTGAAACACCTCGACGTTCGCGCGTTCGAGCCGCGCGAGATCGGCGATGAACGGCGCGCGCTCGCGCATCGGATGATCGCGCAGATAGTCCGCCAGATGACTTCCGCAATATGAGATCGACGGCTCGGTCGGCGGATATTCGAGAAGGTAGCCGGTGACGAGATTGTGGAAATTGTCGGCGCCCAGCACCGCCAGCGTGGCGGGAAAATCCTCCTTGAGCGCGTCGAGGATTCGGTAGAAATACATGTTGGCGTAGATCTCGACGCGAGCTTCCGCCGACAGGCGCTCGTCGCCGAGCACGATCGCGCCGAGTCCGCCCGCGCCCAAATCGCGCTCGGCGGCGAGTCCCTCGGCCACGCCACTAACTGCGGTGATCAGCCGGTAAAGCAGGCTTTGCAGTTCTTTCAGTTGTGTCGGCATTGAAAATATCGCGCGCGCGATCCGCGATTTGCGCCAGCTCCGCGAACTCCGGGATGTTGTCGTCCCACTCGACAATCGCCGATACCGCGCCGAAGCGCCGCGCCGCCCGCTGGTACAGCGCCCACACTTCGTCGCGGATCGGATGGTCGTGGGTATCGAGCAGGTACGTTCCGTGATCGCTATGCCCCGCGAGATGGTACTGCACGACGCGCTCGGCCGGCACCGCGTCGATGTATTCGTTGGCGTCGAAGCGATGGTTGAACGCGCTCACGTAGATGTTGTTGATGTCGAGCAGGATGCCGCAGTCCGCTTCGTTGGCGATCGCCGAAATAAATTCCCACTCCGTCATCGTCGAGTCCGCGAACGCCATGTAGCTCGACACGTTCTCGATCAACATCGGGCGCTCGAGCGCATCCTGCACATTGCGGATTCGCGCGGCGACGTGCCCGATCGCCTCCTCGGTGTACGGCAGCGGCAGCAAGTCGTGAAGATTGCGCCCGGCGACTCCCGTCCAGCACAGGTGATCCGAGATCCACGCCGGCTCGAAGCGCCGCGCGAGCGCGCGCAGTTGCCGCAGGTAGTCGCGATTCAGCGGATCGGTCGATCCAATCGACAGCGACACGCCATGCAGCGCGATTGGATAGTTGGCGCGCACGCCTTCGAGCACCTCGAGCGCGCGCCCGCCCGCGACCATGAAATTTTCCGCGATGACCTCGAACCAATCGACCTTGGGCCGCGTCTCGAGCACGTGGCTGTAGTGCTGACGCCTGAGTCCGACGCCGTATCCGAGCATCGGGAAGTCCGCGCGTTGCATAATGCTAGTCGGTCTTCTTGCTCGTATCCGGTTTGCCGCCGGCCGCGACGCATTCCTTGGCCGTCGGCGTCATCACGTAGCCCTTGCCCTTGCAGGCGTTGGCGCCCTTGCAGCTGCTGTCCGCGCTCTGGCACAAGCTCTGACCCTTGCACGCGTTGCCGCCGACACACTTGACCTGCGACGCCGCCGCACTCGAATCGGAACTGTCGGCCGCGTACACATTGTTGCCCGCGAAGACCAGCGCGACCGCCGTCGCCAGCATCGCGCCCGTAAGTTTGAGCCTGGTCATAGTCCCTGTCTCTCCTTGGTTATGATTTCTCACAGTCTAAACGTCATGTTCCTGTCAGCGCCAGTGGGAACATTTTACGCCTATGCAAGATTTCAATTGTGCGGGATGCTATGTTTCTAAAATCGGCATATGGCGGACAAGAGCGGCACCGGCGCGGATCGGCGCAAGCGATTCGAAGACGAGGCGTTGCCTCATCTCGACGCGCTCTACTCGATGGCAATTCGGCTCGCGCGCAATCCCGACGACGCCAACGACCTGCTGCAGGAAACGGTGCTGCGCGCCTACCGCTTCTTTCATCAGTTCGAGAGCGGAACCAACTGCCGCGCCTGGATGCTCACCATCCTGTTCAACAACTTTCGCAACGGCTATCGCAAATCCTCGCGCGAGCAGCCGGCTGCGTCGGCCGAGGAGTTCGATCGCAAGGTCGAGGGCGAAAGCCTGCGCGTCGATCCGGCCGGCTCGAATCCCGAGGCGCTGCTCTCGCGGCAAGGAATGGAGGGTGAGGTCGAGACCGCGCTGGCGGGCTTGCCGGGAGAATTCCGCGAAGCGCTCCTGCTGGTCGATGTCGAAGAACTTAGCTACCAGGAGGTTTCGGGGGTTCTAAACATACCGATCGGTACGGTAAAATCGCGGGTATCGCGTGGCCGTGCGATTTTGCGCGATGCGTTAACCAGCTTCGCCAAGGAGCGCGGAATAATACGGTCTTGACACCGGCTGAGCCTGCCGGTTGGAGTGAAGCGAGCCGGGAACGATAAAAGTGGATTGCGCCACCTACATTGATAAGTACCTGTCGGCTCAGGTTGACGGGGAGTTAAGCGCCGACGAGCTGCGCGAGGTCGAGGAGCATCTCGCGGGATGCGTCAACTGTCGCGCGCGCTTCGCCGAAGAGCGCGCCGTCAAGGCGCTGCTGCGCGAGCGCGCCGCGATGCGGCGGACGCCGCCGATTGTGCGCGGCTCGATCCTCGCCGCGCTCGACGCGATCGATGCGGCCGATACTTCCGGCGCGAGTGGACGCGATCGCGCGGCCGGCGCGGATCGCGGCGGCCGTTTCTCGATTCGGCGCGCGCGGATTTGGGCGCCTGCCGCGATTGCCGCGGTCGCGGTCTTTGCGTTTGTGATCCTGCATGGCGTCGGCGGCACGCCCCCGGCGCATGCGATCCCGCCCTTCGACGTCGCCATCGATCACTACCAACAATTTGCGCAGCGCTTCGAGCCCAACGTCAAATCAACTTTGCCCGCCGACCTCTCGGGCGCTTACATCGATCACCAGCTACCGGGCTTCCTGTGGAACTTCCAGCATAGCGGCTACAAGCTGATGGGCGGCAGGATCGATCGGCTCGCGGATGGAAGCTCGGTTGCTTACACTTTCTATCGCGGCGACAACGGCGCGATTCTGTGCACCTACATGAAGTCGCACGGGATGCAGCCGCCCGGCGGCGAGACCCAGGAAATCGACGGCCATCACTGTTACCAGTACAAGGGCTACAGCGTCTGCCTGAGCTACCCGCACGGCGACTTCATCTGCGTGCTGGTTTCGCGCCGCCCGATGAAAGAGTTCATGCAGGACATCGTCGATTCCGAGCCCTAGCCTTCCAACTCCAAGCCAGAACTCTCTTTAATCCAGTTCCCCTTCCGGTTCGGGGAGGCCTTTTTTTATCCGGTTCCCCTTCCCGCTCGGGAAGGGGTTAGGGGTTAGGTTGCTGGCGTCTTCGCCATTACCTTCGATCCGCCTTCAGCCCATCCTCATTCGCAAGAAACAAATGCAGCTGCGCCGGCGTGGTATCGCGCGGAATCTCGACCGGATAGTTGCCGGTAAAGCACGCGTCGCAAAAGCCTTCGCGGCTGTCACCGTTGAACGAGTACAAGCCGTCCCAACTTAGATACGCGAGCGAGTCGGCCGTGATGTAGCGTTTGATCTCTTCGATCGAATGCGACGACGCGAGCAGTTCCTCGCGCGTCGGCGTGTCGATTCCGTAAAAGCACGAGTTGGTGGTCGGCGGCGCCGCGATTCGCATGTGGACCTCGCGCGCGCCCGCCTGCCGCAGCATCGGGATCACTTTGCGGAGCGTGGTGCCACGCACCAGCGAGTCCTCGATCAGCACGATTCGCTTGCCGCGCAACAACTCCGCCACCGGGTTGAATTTGATCTTCACCCCGAAATGGCGAATCGACGCGCGCGGCTCGATAAACGTGCGGCCGATGTAATGGCTGCGCACCAGCCCCATCTCGAACGGTATCCCCGACTCTTCGGCGAAGCCGAGCGCCGCCGGCGTGCCCGAATCGGGCACCGGTACTACGATATCGGCGATCGCCGGCGCCTCGCGCGCGAGCGCCCGCCCGTGCTGCTTGCGCACCTGGTACACGTTGCGGCTGTAAACCTGGCTGTCAGGCCGTGAGAAATAGACGTACTCGAAAATGCAGCGCTTGGTGGGCGCATGCGCGAACGGACTCATCGATCGCATCCCGCTCTCATCGACGACGATCATCTCGCCGGGGTTGATCTCGCGAATATATTCGGCGCGCACGAGATCCAGCGCGCAGGTCTCCGACGCCACGATCGTCGCGCCGTTGAGATTTCCGAGCACCAGCGGCCGGAAGCCATTCGGATCGCGCACCGCGATCATCGAATCTTCCGTCAGCACCACCAGCGAGTACGCTCCGCGCACTTGCGCCAGCGCCTCGGCGACCCGCTCGGGCAGCGTCGGCGCATGCGACGCCGCGATCAGATGAATCATCACCTCACTGTCAGACGACGATTGGAAAATCGATCCGGTCGATTCCAAGCGCTCGCGCAGCTCGCTGAAATTTACCAGATTCCCGTTATGCGCCAGCGCGAGGCCGCCGCGCGCATACTCGACCACCAGCGGCTGGCAGTTGCCAATCGTCGTCGATCCGGTCGTCGAGTAGCGATTGTGCCCAATCGCGCTGGTGCCTTCGAGCCGCTCGATGATCGAGTTGTTGAAAATGTCGGCGACCAGTCCCATCCCGCGATGCGAGATCAGCGACTTGCCGTTGGACGAGACGATCCCCGCCGATTCCTGCCCGCGATGCTGCTGCGCGTACAAGCCGAGATACGCGAGGTTGGCGGCCTCGGGATGCCGATAGACGCCGAACACGCCGCACTCTTCGTGGAAGACGTCGAGCGGCGATTCTTCGACTGCTTCGACCGCAAGGACCGAATCTTCTTCAGTCATCGCCTCTGAGCCTCCTTGGAATCGCGTCTTCGTAAATTCGCTGCAACTCGGAAACGTCTTCGTCGAGTGATCCGAGCTTGAGCCGCGGCTCGGCGATTACTTTTCCGACCACCGCGAACTCCAATCCTCTACCCGCAAACAATTTCTCGACGCGGGCCACGTCACCCGGCGCAATCGACAAAATCACCGTCGATGCGCCCTCGCCAAAAAAATCAACCGCGGCGTTTCCAGCTCGCCCAAGTTCAACTTCGGCTCCCAGAATCGCCCGCGGATTGAAACAGGCCTCGGCCATTGCCACCGCAAGCCCGCCCTCGGCGATATCGTGAGCTGATCTTATCAGCCCCTGTTCACTGCCTTCAACCAATCCCTCTACCAGAGCCGCTTCGCGCGCCAGATCGATTGCGCCAAGCTGCCCGCCGTCGATTCCGAAGAGCGCCGAGTACTCGCTCGCCGCCAATGAAGGTTTGCCGGTGCGAACAAGCGCGATCGCGTCGCCGGGATTCTTGAAATGCTGCGTGACGTGGCTGGCGACGTCGATCATCACGCCCAGCACCGCGATTGTCGGCGTCGGCGGAATCGCGTGGCCTTCGGTCTCGTTGTAAAAACTCACGTTGCCGCTGACCACCGGCGCGCCGAACGCAATCGACGCGTCGCGCAGCCCCTCGACGCCGCGGATAAACTGCCACATCACCTCGGGCCGCTCCGGATTGCCGTAGTTCAGGCAGTTCGTGATTCCCACCGGCCGCGCTCCCGCGCAGGCGACGTTGCGCGCCGCTTCGCAGACCACGCCGACCGCGCCGAGATACGGATCGAGCGCGCACGCACGAGGATTCGAATCGACTTTCAGCGCCATCGCGCGCCGCGAATTCTTGATCCTCAGCACCGCCGCGTCGCTGCCCGGTCCCAGCACCGTGTTGCTCTGCACGATCGAGTCGTACTGCCGATACACCCACTTCTTCGACGCCACGTTGGGACTGTCCAGCAGCGCCCGCAACGCCTTCGCTGTCGCAGGATGCTTAGTGGCCGAGGTACTGGTGAATGGCTGAATCTTTGGCGGCGCCGCGGGACGATCGTACAGCGGCGCGTCGTCGGCCAGCGCGCCAATCGGAATGTCGGCGACCACCTGCCCATGCCATCGCGCGCGCCAGCGCTGGTCGTCGGTGATGCGCCCTATGACGACCGCGTGCAAATCCCATTTCTCGAACACCGCCTGCAATTCCGCCTCGCGCCCGCGCTCCGCCACGATCAGCATCCGCTCCTGCGATTCGGAAAGCAGAATTTCGTACGGCGTCAGATTTGCCTCGCGCAACGGCACTTTGTCGAGGTCGAGTTCGATTCCCAGTCCGCCATGCGACGGCATCTCGCTCGATGACGACGTCAGTCCGGCCGCGCCCATGTCCTGGATCGCCACTATCGCGCCGGTCTTGCCCGCTTCGAGGCACGCCTCGATCAATAATTTCTCGGTGAACGGATCGCCGACCTGCACCGCCGGCCGCTTGGCCTCGCTCTCTTTGTCGAACTCCGCCGACGCCATCGACGCGCCGTGAATTCCGTCGCGCCCCGTCGCCGATCCAACATAAAGCACCGGGTTGCCGACGCCGCGCGCCCGCGCGCTCATCATCTCCGTCTTGCGCACGAGTCCGAGGCAGAAAGCGTTGACCAGAATGTTCGCGTTGTACGCGCCGTCGAACATCACCTCGCCCGCGACCGTCGGCACGCCCACGCAATTGCCGTAGCCGCCGATCCCGCCAACCACGCCACCGAGCAGGTAGCGCGTCCGCGGATGATCGAAGCTGCCGAACTTCAGCGAGTTCATGCTCGCGACCGGCCTCGCGCCCATCGTGAAAATGTCGCGCAGGATTCCGCCGACGCCGGTCGCCGCGCCCTGGTACGGCTCGACGAACGACGGATGGTTATGGCTTTCGATTTTGAAAACCGCCGCCCAGCCGTCGCCGACGTCGATCGCGCCGGCGTTCTCGCCCGGCCCCTGCACCACCAGCTCGCTCTTCGACGGCAGCATCCGCAGATGCCGCCGCGACGATTTGTACGAGCAATGCTCCGACCACATCACCGAGAACACGCCCAGCTCGGTGTAGGTCGGCGTGCGCCCGATGATCTCCACGATCTTGCGATACTCGTCGGGCGTGAGGCCGAAGGCGCGCGCCTGCTCGACATCGGCTTTCGGCTCGCCCGCAATCGAAACGGGACGCTCGCTCATCGCGCGCTCCCCGCAATCGACTGAAATATTTTTAATCCGTCGGTGCCGCCGAGCATCGGCTCGACCGCATGCTCCGGATGCGGCATCAAGCCAAAAACGTTGAAGCGCTCGTTGGCGACGCCCGCAATCGCGCGCATCGACCCGTTGGGATTCGCCGCGTCGCTCTCGCGCCCGTCGCAATCGACGTAGCGCAGAATCACCTGCCCGCGCTCTTCCATCTGACGGAGTTCATCTTCAGGCGCGACGTAGAGTCCCTCGCCATGCTTGATCGGCAGGCGCAACACGTCGCCCTGCTTCGTCGCGCGCGTGAACGGCGTGCTCGCATTCTCGACCCGCAGGAACACCCGCTCGCATATAAAGGAGAGCGAGCGGTTGCGCGTGAGCGCGCCCGGCAGCAGATGCGCCTCGCACAGAATCTGAAAACCATTGCAGGTGCCGATGACGAGACCGCCGTCAGCCGCGAACTTCGCCACGCTCTTCATGATCGGCGAGAAGCGCGCGATCGCGCCCGTGCGCAGGTAGTCGCCGTAGCTGAACCCGCCCGGCAGCAGGACGCATTCGACGCCGCCGAGCGTTTCGTCCTTGTGCCACAGGATGTGCGCGTCCTGACCCATCACGTCGGCGAGCGCATGAAGCGCGTCGCCGTCATCGAGCGATCCGGGGAATCGCACGACGCCCCACTTCATTCGCCGTCCACCTCGAAGCGGTAATCCTCGATTACCGGATTAGCGAGCAGCGCCTCGCACATCTTCTTCGCTTCGTCGCGCGCCTCGGACGGCGTGCGCGCCTCGATTTCCAGCGTGATGTACTTGCCGACTTTGACCGTCGCGACGTTTTTGAAGCCGAGACTCTTGAGCGAACTTTCAACCGCGCGCCCTTGCGGGTCGAGGATGCCCATCCGGGGCGTGACGAACACTCTTACTTGCAACTGAACTCCTGGCGCGTGTTTCGCGTTTCGTTCTCCTGAACTAAAAACGTTTCACGTGAAACGTTCATGCTTAAACCCCAGCAACGGAGCCATTTTTCGACGACAACTTTGCCGAAGCGATATTTTCGCGCCTAGATCTCAACCCGCCGCAGCATCTCGTGATAAGCCTCCTCGACGCCGCCCAAATCGCGCCGGAAGCGATCCTTGTCGAGCTTCTGCCGCGTCTCCTTGTCCCAGAAGCGGCAGGTGTCGGGACAAATCTCGTCGCCGAGAATAACCTCGCCGTGATACCGTCCGAACTCGAGCTTGAAATCCACCAGCATCACGCCGCGCTCGTCGAGGAACTTCGTCAGGATGCTATCGACCTTCAGCGCCAGCGCATCGACCTGCTTCAGCTCCGCCGCCGTCGCCCATCCAAACGCGATCGCATGCTCGCCGATGATCAGCGGATCGTCGAGCGGGTCGGACTTGTAGTAGTACTCGACAATCGGATGCGGCAGCGCCTCGCCTTCCTCGCGCCCGAGCCGTTTCGCCATCGAGCCCGCGACGATATTCCGCACGACAGTCTCGACCGGAATGATCTGCAGGCGCTTGCACAGCATCTCGCGATCGTTGAGGCGGCGGACGAAGTGGGTCTTCACGCCCTGCTTCTCCAGCAGCATGAAGAACAACTCCGACATGCGGTTGTTCATCACGCCCTTGTCCTCGATGGTGTCTTTCTTCTTGCCGTTGAAGGCGGTGGCGTCGTCCTTGAAGTAGGCGATGACGAGGTCGGGGTCGGACGTGGAGTAAAGTTTCTTCGCCTTGCCCTCGTAAAACATTTCGAGTTTCTGCGGAGTCGTTTCCACGTGAATTCTCCTTTATGTTCGATCAGGAATTGTTAATCTAATCATCTTACCGACCGCCCGCCTCATCACAACGAAGCCGGCGCCAGTTGTCCACAAACCCCCGCGCGGGCATGTGGATAGAGTGCCTCATCGTTTGCCAGCGCGCTTTTTTGCCAGGGCGAGGTCAGCCTGTGCGCTCGGCGCGAACTGCTCGACCAGCTTCGCCGCAAGCCCGACGTAGGATTTTGGATTCAATTCGCGCAACGCGCGCTTCGCGCTGCCGTCGAGCGGCAGCGTTGCGATGAATTCCTCGATGACGCGGCGATCGATTCGCCGGCCGCGCGTCAGTTCCTTCAGCGTCTCGTACGGCTGCGGCAGCCCATGCCGGCGCATCAAGGTTTGAATCGCCTCGGCGACGACTTCCCACGCCTGCTCGGCCTCGAGGTCCTCGGCGATGCGCGCCTCGTTGACCTCGACGCGCGCAAGCCCGCGTTCAAGCGACGCCAGGGCGACCACCAGATGCCCGAACGCCGTGCCCATCGCGCGGATCGCCGTGCTGTCAGTCAGGTCGCGCTGCCATCGCGAGACCGGCAGCTTCTGCGCGAGATGGTCGAACAGCGCGCTCGCGATCCCGAGGTTGCCCTCGCAGTTCTCGAAGTCGATCGGATTGATCTTGTGCGGCATCACCGACGAGCCGGTCTCGCCCGCGACCGCCTTCTGCGCGAAGTAGCCTATCGAGATGTAGCTCCACATGTCGCGGCAGAAGCCGAGCAGGATCGTGTCGATGCGCATCAGCACGCCGAACAGCTCGGCGATAAAATCGTGGCTCTCGATCTGCGTGGTGAGCGGATTCCAGGTGAGGCCGAGCCGCTCGACGAAGTTCTGCGAGTGCGCGATCCAATCGACCTCGGGATGCGCGAAATGATGCGCGTTGAAATTGCCGACCGCGCCGTTGAGCTTGCCAAGAAATTCCTGATGCCGAAGCTGCGAGAGCTGGCGCGCGAGGCGCGTCGCGAAAATCGCCATCTCCTTGCCGACCGTCGTTGGCGAGGCTTCCTGGCCGTGCGTCCGCGCCATCATCGGATGCGCTTTGTAGCGATGCGCGAGCTTGATGATCGGCGCCATCGCCGCTTCGAGCCGCACTGTTAGATCGTCGGCGACGAACTCCTTCAGGATGAGCGCGTAGGCGAGGTTGTTGATGTCCTCGGAGGTACAGGCAAAATGCACCATCTCGATCGGCAGCTTCGAGTCGAGCGCGGCGACGCGCTCCTTGACGAAATACTCGACCGCCTTGACGTCGTGATTGGTGGTCGCCTCGAGCTGCTTGACGCGGCGCGCGTCGTCGAGCGTGAACGTCTCGTAGATGGCGCGGAGCTTTTTCGCAGTCGCGACGGGGATCGATTTTAGCGCCGTGATCGCAGGATGGCCGGCGAGCGACATGTACCATTCGATCTCGACGCGGACGCGGTAGCGAATCAGCGCGACTTCGCTGAAGTAGGCCTCGAGGCTGCGGGTGCGCGCGCGGTAGCGGCCGTCGATCGGCGTCACCGCGGTCAATGCCGCGTCGGTCTCGGTTGGCTTGTCTTTCACTGTGCGCTGATAGAACTAAATTACGCGACGACGCGCGCGCAATCGAGAGGCGCGCTTTTGGTCGATGGCGCTTAGCGGCCGGTGTGTCCGAAGCCGCCGGGGCCGCGCGAGGTTGGCGCGAGCTTATCGACCTCGACGATATCGGCGCGGATGACGGGCGCGATGATGAGCTGGGCGATGCGATCGCCGGGTTTAATCACGATCGGCTGCTCTCCCAAATTCACAAGTAACACTTTAACTTCTCCACGGTAGTCCGCATCGATAGTTCCGGGCGAGTTGATGAGCGCGAGCCCTTCTTTCAGCGCGCGGCCGCTGCGCGGCCGCACCTGGCCTTCGTAGCCGACCGGAATCTCGACGGCGATGCCGGTGGGAACGGCGCGCCGCTCGCGCGGCGCCATCTCGATCGACGCCGCGATGTCGGCCATCAGATCGATACCGGCGGCATGCTCGCTCTGATAGGCGGGAAGCGGCAGCGCACTCTTGCGCATCCGCGCAATTTTTATCGTCGGTCGCATGGTTGCAATCTCGTATGGCGAATTGTCCGCGCGATGGCAAGCGCTGCGGCGCTGATCGACCGGACTCTTAAATAGCCTCTCTCTATCAGGGAGAGGCCGACGCGCGTAATCGCGCGGCGGGTGAGGGTCCGATTTCCAAGTTCATAGGGCTGTCTTGTCGTTCACAGCTATCAGCATAGCGGACACTTCCGTGCAGACACAGAAATTCGGAGAAGGCATCTTGGAACTTGGACCCTCACCCGCGCCGGGGGCGCGGCCTCTCCCTGATAGAGAGAGGCTATCAGGAGGCGGATTCTTCGCTTCGCTCTGAATGACACGACGAAGGGACGCCACCGAAGAATTTCGCAGCGAACTCCCGAGCGAGCCGCGGCAACCTAACCCCTAACCCCTTCCCGCGCGGGAAGGGGGACCGGTTTTGCCGAGAGGGATACGCGAGCGGGCTTGACAAAAAAAATTTCTTCAGCCGGATGCCCGCGGAGCAGTCAAAATCGAAAAGCAAGAGGCTTCTGCGTTGCGAGCTGCGCGCGCTGCCTGTTAGCGAACTTGGTTGGAGGGCGCGGAAAAATGGCGAGCGCGATTTCGAATCCGTATCTATCGAAAGGGTTTGAGCCGATTCGGATGGAGTGCGACTGCGCGCATTTGACGATTGAGGGTAAGGTTCCGGCGGAGATCGACGGAACCTTCTATCGCATCGGACCTAATCCGCAGTTTGCGCCGCGTGGCAATTACAATCCGCTTAATGGGGACGGAATGGTGCATGCGTTCCGCGTGCATCAAGGCGAGGTTTCGTACCGCAATCGTTGGGTGCGGACGCAACAGTGGAATATGGAGCACGCTGCCGGCAGAGCGCTGTTCGGCACCTCGGGTATGCCGTCGGATTCGGATGCGAGTGTCGCCGGCATGCGAACGGATGGCGTCGCGAATACGAACATCGTGTGGCATGCGAACAGGCTATTGGCTCTTGAAGAAGGTCATGCACCGATCGAACTGGATCCCGCGTCCCTCGAGACGATTGGCCGGTGGTCCTTCAACGGCAAGCTGCCGCGAAATATGACGGCGCATCCGAAGATTGAGCCTGAGTCGGGTGAGATGCTTTTCTTTGCGAATTTTCCGACCGGGCGAATCAGCAGCGATATCGAGTTTTATGTCGCGAACGCATCCGGCGAGATCGTTCGATCGCAAATGATGCGCGGGCCGTTCCCGGCATTGGTCCATGATTTTGCGGTGACGACTGACTTTGTGATCATCGCGATGTGCCCGGTGACGGTATCGATCAAGCGGGCGATGGCTGGCGCGCCGCTGATTGCGTGGGAGCCTGAGAAAGGCACGCGTGTTGGAATCATGCCGAAACATGGCGGCGTCGAGGAAATTCGATGGTTCGAGGGCGACGCGTGCATGGTCTGGCATCTGATGAATGCGTTCAACGAGGGCGACAGAATTTTTGCGGACGTATCGCAGCAGGAGGTGCCGCTGTTTCCGCTTGCGGACGGGACGCCAACGGACCATCGCCGCGCCACGCAGTACCTGACGCGCTGGGAGTTCGAGTGGTCGAAGCCGGGCAGCTTCACCGTCGAGAGACTTAGCGACGAGCGATGCGAGTATCCGCGCATCGACGAGCGACGCACCGGTTTGAACTATCGGCACGGCTTTGTCGCGTGCATCGGCGGACCGGGCAGCGATGACATTTTCCATCGGGGCATCGGACATTTCGATCACGCGACCAGAGAAATGCGCATCTATGCGACGGGTGCGCGTTGTGCAGTGGCGGAACCCGTGTTCGTGCCCAAGCGAGAGGGGTCAAGAGAGGGCGAAGGATATTTACTGACGAATATTTTCGAAGAAGATCGAAATGCGAGTCATCTCGCGATTTTCGAGGCGGAAGAGATTGAGCGTGGGCCGATTGCGCGGGCGCATTTGGATCATCGCGTGCCGGTGGGGTTTCATGGTTGTTGGCGGGCGGCGTGAATGGGTGGCGTCGCCAGCGCGGTCGAGAAGATCCGGGATTCTTCGCTTCGCTCTGAATGACACAAGGGTGGGGCGTGCGGAAAATTTTCGCGGTGAGCGTCGCGAAGTATCCGCGGCAACCTAACCCGTAAACCCTTCCCGCGCGGGAAGGCGAACCGGTTAGTGGAGGTCTTACGCGAGGGGGGCGAAGACTTCGCGGGTGATTTTTCGGCCTTTCAGGTCGCCTAGCAGGACCATCGCGAGTTTGTCGGGTTGGAACCAGCTCGAGGCCAGCTCGACGATGTTGTCGTTGGTGACGGCTTCGATTCCCTGTGACAGCTCGTCGAGCGGGACGTCGCGGCGGAAGTAGATTTCGTTGCGGGCGAGGCGGTTCATGCGGCTGTCGGTTGATTCCATTCCCAGCAGCATGTTGCCCTGGAGTTGGCTTTTGGCGCGGGCTAGCTCGGCGGGCTCGAGGCCGTTGAGCTCGACCTTTCGGAGTTCGGACATCGTTACTTCGAGGACTTCGTCAACCCATTCGGGGTTGGTGCCGGCGTAAACGCCGAAGTAGCCCGAATCGATGAACGACGAGATGAACGAATAGATGCTGTAGACGCGGCCGCGTTTCTCGCGGACTTCCTGGAACAGGCGCGACGACATCCCGCCGCCGAGCGCGGTGTTGAGCACGTAGGCGGCGTAGCGCAGGCGATGCGACTGGCTGATGCCGGGGCCGCCGATGCAGATGTGCGCCTGCTCGAGTTTCTTCTCGCGCGTCAGCACCAGCGGATGATCAATCGGCGGCGAGAATTTTTCGACCTTGCCGTCGCCGGCGACGCCGCCGAACAGTCCCGCGCATTTCGCGGTGAGGCGTTCGTGCTCGACCTGGCCGGCCGCGGCGATGAAGACGCGGCTCGAGCGGTAGCGCGCGGCCATGAACGAGGTCAGCAGTTCGCGATCGATCTTATTCACCGTCGCGACCGAGCCGAAAATAGGCAGCGCGAGCGGATGGCCCTTCCAGAATTCTTCGTTGAAGAGGTCGTGGATGAAATCGTCGGGCGTGTCCTCGGCCTGCGAGATTTCCTGCAGAACGACCTGGCGCTCGCGCTCGATCTCGGCGGGATCGAAGGTCGATTCGAGAAAAATGTCGGCGAGCACCTCGGTCGCCATCTCGAGGTCCTTGCCGAGCACCTTGGCGTAGTAGCAGGTGTACTCCTTGCCGGTGAAGGCGTTGAGCACGCCGCCGACCGCGTCGAACGCCTCGGCGATTTGCGCGGCGGTGCGCTTTTTGGTGCCCTTGAACAGCAGGTGCTCGATGAAATGCGAGGTGCCGTTCTCGGCCGGCTCCTCGTAGCGCGAGCCGTTTTCGACCCAGATGCCAATCGATGAGGAAACGACTTGCGGCATCGCCTCGGTGAGAATGCGCACGCCGTTTCCGATAACGCTCTTTTGAATCATTCGCTGACTAATTTCCCTTATTTGGTTCCTGCTCGGCCTCGCGCATCGAGAGCCGGATTTTGCCGCTGCGATCGACGTCGAGCACTTTCACTTTGATCTCGTCGCCTTCGTGGAGCACGTCTTCGACGCGGCGAATGCGCTCGTTGGAGATTTGCGAGATGTGCAGGAGGCCGTCGGTGCCGGGCATTATCTCGACGAAGGCGCCGAACTCGACAATTTTGCGGACCACGCCGTCGTAGATTTTGCCGATTTCGGGCTCGGCGGTGATCGCCTGGATCATGCTGATCGCTTTTTCCATCGCGGTTCCGTCGGCCGACGCGATCAGCACCGTGCCGTCGTCTTCGATGTCGATTTTGCAGCCGGTCTGCTCGACCAGTCCGCGGATGACCTTGCCGCCCGGGCCGATCACTTCGCGAATCTTGTCGGGCTTGATGTGCAGGGTGACGATGCGCGGCGCGTAGCTGGAAACGTCCTCGCGCGCCGTGGGCAGCGCCTTTTCCATGATGCCGAGGATGTGCAAACGGGCGTCGCGCGCCTGATGGAGCGCCTGGCGCATGATGTCCTTGGACACGCCGCCGGCCTTGTTGTCCATCTGGATCGCGGTGACGCCAGCTTTGGTGCCGGCGACCTTGAAGTCCATGTCGCCGAGATGATCCTCGTCGCCGAGGATGTCGGTGAGCACGCGGACCTTGTCGCCCTCTTTGACGAGACCCATCGCGATGCCGGCGACGGGGAACTTGGTCGGCACGCCGGCGTCCATCAGCGCGAGGCTGCCGCCGCACACCGTGGCCATCGAGGAGCTGCCGTTGGATTCGAGCACGTCGGAGACGACGCGAATGGTGTAGGGGAAGTCGGCTTCGTCCGGGAGGATCGGCGAGAGCGCGCGTTCGGCGAGTGCGCCGTGGCCGACTTCGCGCCGCGACGGCGCGCGCAGAAACTTCACCTCGCCAGTCGAAAACGGCGGGAAGTTGTAATGCAGCAGGAATTTCTTGAAGCGCTCGCCGAGCAGCGCGTCGATCTTCTGTTCATCGGAAGAAGTGCCGAGCGTGACGGTCGCGAGCGCCTGGGTCTCGCCGCGGGTGAAGACCGCGGAGCCATGCACGCGCGGAAGCACCTGCACGTCGGCGCTGATGGGGCGGATGTCGGTCGATTTGCGATCGTCGATACGCTTGTCGTCGTCGAGGATGGCGAGGCGCACGCGGGTGCGGACGAGGTAGTCGCAGGCGTCGATGATTTCCTTGGAGCGGTCGGGAAATTTCTCGGCGAGATCGGCGACCACTTTGTCGCTGACCGCGTACACTGCGGCGGCGCGCTCTTTCTTGCCCTTGATGGCGAGCGCCTTTTCGATACCGTCGCCGATGCTCTTCTCGACGGCCTTCAACAGCGCGGTGTCGCGTTCCTTCACTGCGAACTCGCGCTTGGGCTTGCCGGCGCGGCGTTGCAGTTCTTCCTGCATCGCGAATATCGGCTGCATCGCCTCGTGCGCTGCGAACAGCGCTTCGAGGATGACCTCTTCGTCAACGATCTGGGCGCCGCCCTCGAGCATCATGATCGACTCGGGGCTGGCCGCGACGACGAGCGACACGTCGCTGCCTTCGAGCTCGGTGTGAGTCGGATTGACGACGATTTTGCCCTCGACCCGGCCCATCCGGACTGAGGCGACGGGACCTTTGTGCGGGATGTCGGAGACGAGCAGCGCGGCCGACGCGGCGATCAACGAGAGCATGTCGGGATCGTTGTCGCGATCGGCGGAGAGCACGGTCGTGATGATTTGAGTTTCGCGATCGTAGCCCTTGGGGAACAGCGGGCGCATCGCGCGGTCGATCAGGCGCGAAGTCAGGACTTCCTTTTCGGAGGCGCGTCCTTCGCGCTTGAAAAAACCGCCGGGAATCTTGCCGGCGGCAAAGGTCTTCTCGACGTAGTCCACCGTCAGCGGCAGGAAGTCCATGTTGGGCCGCGCTTCATACTGCGAGACCGCGGTCGCGAGGACGACGGTGTCGCCGTAAGTGGCGAGCACGCTGCCATGCGCCTGCTTGGCAAGGCGGCCGGTTTCGAGCGAGAGCTTGCGCCCCGCGAAATCAATTTCGAGTTTTTCGTACATTAGCGATTACCTGAGGGAGGATCTGAGGCCGCGCGACGATTGCGGTATTTTGTTCCCGCGAGGCGCCACAGGGGACGCGCCTTGTTACCTGCCATCGTGGCAGCCAAGGCCCACGCGCTCTATCGGTTGAGAGCGGCGCGGCAGAATATGTGCGGCCTATCTCCGGATGCCCAGCTTTTCGATCAAGCCCTTGTAGCGCGAAAAGTCGCGCGAATGCAGATAATCAAGCAGCCGACGACGCTTGCCGACCAAACGCAACAGACCGCGGCGCGTATGATGGTCCTTCTTGTGCGCCGCGAGGTGCGTGGTCAACTGGTCGATCCGGGCCGAGAGTAGCGCGACCTGAACTTCAGGCGAGCCACTGTCATTGGTGGTTCGAGCGTTGGCTTCTATGACTTCCCGCTTACGGGCTGATGGAAGAGGCATTCGGAGTTCTTACTTTCCCTTTTTCCTTTATCTTTAGCCGACCAAATTAACAGACCGGGTCGGAGGAGTAAAGGCATGGGGGGCGTGTCATTCTGAGCGTAGCGAAGAATCCCGGATCTTTCTCGGTGCGCGCCGGTCCCCCCCAACCATACCGCGGTCACGGTGAGTGCCGCATCGCCGGTGCGATTCGCTCTTGCGGCGCAATAGAGGAGCGTCAGAAACGTCGCCGGATCCATGGTTGGGGTTGAGTCGGCCGACGTTCAAAAAGACCGGGATTCTTAGCTTCGCTCAGAATGACACAAGAATAAAAGCGAGAGCGATCAAGTTTCCAGATTGAAGATTCGCTCGACGATCGCCGTCGCGCGCGAGGTCGCGCGCGCTACCGCGATCAGGTCGCCGGTCGCCGATATAACCTTGAAGAGCGGGCCGTTGATCGGGACTTGGGAGTCGAGGGCGCGCGAGTCGCCGTTGCGCAGGCGCTTTTCGGCGGTGGTATCGACGACCAGTTCCGGGAGGCCGACCAGCGCGTCGCGAAGATTTATCGTGCGAAGCGTCGGTGCGCCGGAGTCGAGGGATTCGAGGACGTCGGCCAGCGGTATCGCGTCGGCGAGCGAGAAACTGCCGTTGCGGGTGCGGCGGAGTTCGTCGAGATGCGCGACGGTGCCGAGTGCGATGCCGATGTCGCGCGCGAGCGAACGCGCGTAGGTGCCAGGCGAGCAGATCGCGACGAATCGAATCGCGTCGGGCGCGTCGCAGACCAGGTCGAGGCGCTTGATCTCGACGCTGCGCTTATCGGGCGGGGCAACGTCGTCGCCGCGGCGCGCGAGGCGATAGAGCGGCACGCCGGCGCGTTTGATCGCGGAGTACACGGGCGGGACCTGCTCGATCGCGCCGGTGAACTGCGCAGTGACCTGCGCGAGCTTGTCGGTGGAGATCGCAGGGACCTCGGCACGGCGAACTTCGGCGCCGTCGCGATCGAGGGTGTCGGTCTCGACGCCGAGGCGGATTAGGCCGGCGTATGTTTTGTCGCCGCCGTCGATAAATGGCGCGAGCTTGGTCGCCTCGCCAATCATGATCGGCAGCAGGCCGGTCGCGAAAGGATCGAGGGTGCCGAGATGTCCGACACGAGCCGGCTTCACGCGCGATTTGACGCGCCGCACGACCTCGGCCGAGGAGATTCCGGCGGGCTTATCGATCAACAGAATTGCGTTCATAGATCCGCACGAGCTTAACATTGTATGCGGGGCTGCGCGCCCCGCGCCCGCGGCAGGGGTGACCCCTGCACCCGGTATTCGGATACGATCATTATTGTGGACCCGGTTGCTTCACTTAAGCATGTCGTGATCGTTGGCGGTGGATTCGGTGGGATCGCGGCGGCGCGGGCGCTTAGGCGCGCGCCGGTGCGGCTCACGATGATCGATCGGCGAAACCATCATTTGTTTCAGCCGCTGCTCTACCAGGTTGCGACCGCGGCGCTGAATCCGAGCGATATCGCGTCGCCGATACGGCGGATACTGCGGCGGCAGCGCAATGCGAGTGTGATTCTTGGCGAAGCGTCGTCGATCGATACGCGGCGGAAGATAGTGCAACTGCTCGATGGCGAAGTGGCGTACGACTACCTGATCGTCGCGACGGGCGCGACGCATTCGTACTTCGGGCACGACGAATGGCTCGAGCCGGCGCCGGGGTTGAAGACGCTCGAGGACGCGGTCGAAATTCGGCGGCGGGTGCTGGTCGCGTACGAGGCAGCGGAGCGCGAGGTCGATGCGGCGGAAGTCTCGAACTGGATGACGTTCGTGATAATCGGCGCCGGGCCGACGGGGGTCGAGATGGCGGGGGCGCTCGCGGAGATTTCGCGGCGCGTGCTCGAGCGCGATTTTCGACGAATCGATCCGGGCAACGCGCGCATCATCCTGATAGAGGCGGGGCCGAAGGTGCTGCCGGCGATGTCGCCCGAGTCGTCGGTGAGTGCGCGGCGGCAACTGGAGCGGCTGGGTGTCGAGGTGATTACGGACTCGCCGGTGACGGCGATCGATGATCGCGGCGTCACGCACGGCGGCACGCGGCTGGATTCGCGCACGGTGATCTGGGCGGCGGGCGTCGCGGCATCACCGCTGGGCAAGGCTCTGGGAGCCACTACGGAGGTCACGCTCGATCGCGCGGGGCGCGTGATTGTGAATCAGGACTTGTCGGTGGCGGGCGCCGACGGCGTGTTCGTGATTGGCGACCTCGCGTCGATCAAGTCGGACGGCAGGCCGGTGCCGGGATTGTCGCCGGCCGCGATGCAGGAAGGACGGCATGCGGCGAAGAACATTTTGAGATTGATTCGCGGCGAGCCGACGATTCCATTTCGTTATCGCGACAAGGGCACGCTCGCGACGATAGGCAAGGCGGCGGCGGTCGCCGATATCGCGGGACTGCATCTGAGCGGGCTGGTCGCATGGCTGATGTGGCTGTTCGTGCACATTTTCTTTCTGATCGGATTCCGCAACCGCTTCATCGTGATCGTCGAATGGGCGTGGACGTACGTGCGCAACGATCGCGGCGCGCGCTTGATCACGGGCGACGTCGAGCCGCTGCTGGAGCGCGGCGAGAAGCCGGAGAATCGCGAGCGGATGTTGTCGGAGTAAAATTCAGGAAATAAGGTCCTCCACCCGCCGCGCTCGGAAGCACGTCGGCCTCCTCCAACAAGGGAGGAGGCGATAGAGCATCCAAATCGCGCCGCAAGAGTGTCCTCCACCCTAACCCTCCTCCAACGTCGAGGAGGGAATCAGAGTGTCAGTCCTTGGGCGAGGATTGTTTCAATAGCGCGTCGATGCGGGCGGCGCGTTCGAGGGCGGGGTCGAATTCGAAATCCAGCTCCGGGGTGTATCTCAGGCCGAGTGATTTGCCGAGTTCGCGGCGGATGAAGCCGCTGGCGCTTTTGAAGCCGGCGATTGCGGCGGGCGCGCGCACTGAGCCTTCGAGGTGCGAGAAATAGACGCGGCCGTGGCGCAGGTCGTCGTCCATCTTGACGCCGGTGAGCGTGATGCCGCGCAGGCGCGGGTCGCGCAAATCGCGCACGAGCAGGCCTGACAGTTCTCGCAGGACGGCTTCGGCGACGCGCTCGGGTCTTCGGCCTTCAGGCAATGTTTTTCACCGTGTCAGTAGTTGATAATTTCAAGCTGCTCGTCGCCGAGCGGGACCAGGCCCAGCGAATCGATAAAGTTCACCACCTCGCGCAGAGCGCTGTCCACGAATGCGCGATCGCTGCCGACCTGTGCGATGCCCAACTCGGCGCGCTGCCACATGTCGTGGTTGTCGGACTCGGCGATCGAGACGTTGAACTTGTTGCGGACGCGAGCCTTGATCGCGCGCAGCACCTGCCGCTTGCCCTTGAGCGAATGATTCTCCGGCAGAAACAGGGTCAGCCGCATGATGCCGATGACCATAGCAATACGCCCCTCCGCCGACGCGCACGCCGCGCGCCCGGAACGACCAACTCACTCCCAGTCTAAGGCTGAAGCTGCTTTTCGACCGCCGCCTGACCACGCACCGTCTGGGCGGTGGGCGCGGCGAGCTTGCGCAGAATCGCTTCCATCTCGAAGGCTTCGATAATGTCGTCGGGCTTCACGTCGTTGAAATTCTCGAGCGCGATACCGCATTCGTAGCCCTGCGCGACTTCGCGCGCGTCGTCCTTGAAGCGCTTGAGCGTGGCGAGCTTGCCCTCCCACACCGGGCGGCCGTCGCGCACCAGCCGCGCGCGCGCGCTGCGCACGATCTTGCCGTCCACCACCATGCATCCGGCGACGGTGGCGCCGGGCACGTTGAAAATTTTGCGGACTTCGGCGCGGCCGAGCGCCTTCTCGCGGTAGGTCGGCGCGAGCAGGCCTTCCATCGCCTCGCGCATGTCGTTGATCGCCTCGTAGATGATCGTATAGAGGCGAATCTCGACGCCTTCCTTCTCGGCGAGGTTGGCGGCCTTCGGTTCGGGGCGGATATTGAATCCGATGATGATGGCTTTGGAAGCCGACGCGAGCGTTACGTCGGTTTCCGAAATCGCACCCGCCGAGGCGTGGATCACTTCGAGCTTGACTTCCTCGGTGGAGAGCCGCGCGAGCGCGTCGGCCAGCGCTTCGACCGATCCTTGCACGTCGCCCTTGAGAATTACTTTGAGTTCCTTGACCTCGCCCGCCGCCAGCCGCTGACTCAAGTCTTCGAGCGAGATGCGGCTGGTCTTGGTGAGTTCGCCTTCGCGCTGCTTGCCGCGGCGATACTCGGCGACCTGCCGCGCCTTCGATTCCTCGACCACCGCGGTGAACACGGTACCGGGCTCGGGCACCGTCGAGAGGCCGAAGATTTCGACCGGCGTTGACGGTCCCGCTTCAGTGAGGCGCTGGCCGAGATGGTTCTGCATCGCGCGCACGCGTCCGTACGAAGTTCCGCTGACGAACGGGTCGCCCTGATGAAGCGTGCCTTCCTGGATCAGCACGGTGGCGACCGGGCCACGCCCGCGATCGAGCTGCGATTCGATGATCGTGCCGCGCGCGGGCCGCGTCGGATTCGCCTTCAGCTCCATCACGTCGGCCTGCAGCAGGATCATCTCGAGCAGCTTGTCGATGCCGACGCCGGTGCGCGCCGAGACCGGCACGGTAATGATGTCACCGCCGTAGTCTTCGGGCACGAGGCCGACCTGGGTCAGGCGCTGCTTGACGTTGTCGATGTTGGCGTCGGGCAAATCGATCTTGTTGATCGCGACGATTATCGGAACCTTGGCGGCGCGAGCGTGGTTGATCGCCTCCTGCGTCTGCGGCATCACGCCTTCATTGGCGGCTACTACGAGCACGACAATGTCGGTGACCTTGGCGCCGCGCGCGCGCATCGCAGTGAACGCCTCGTGGCCCGGAGTATCGACGAACGCGATGGTGCGGCCGTTGGCTTCGACGGTGTACGCGCCGATGTGCTGCGTGATTCCGCCGTACTCGCGCGCCGTCACGTTGGTGTGGCGAATCGCGTCGAGCAGCGAAGTCTTGCCGTGATCGACGTGGCCCATCACGGTGACCACCGGCGGCCGCGTGACCATCTCGCCGGTCACCACTTCTTCGGGCGCCTCTTCGATCACCTGCTCGGCGTCGAAGGAAACATTCTCGACGCTGTAGCCGAACTCGCCGGCGAGCAAGGTGGCGGTGTCAACGTCGAGCACCTGGTTGAGCGTCGCCATCTGGCCGAGTTCCATCAATTTTTTGATCAGGTCGCCGGCCTTAACGCCCATCGAGCGCCCGAGATCGCCAACGGTGACGCCCTCGGTGATTCGCACGACGCGCTTGGAGGCCTTGGGCGTCGTGATCTCGGTCTTGCGCTGTTCCTTGCCGGGCATCGCGCGGCGCTTTTTCGGCACGCGCAGCCCGCGCATCTCGCGTTCGGCGGCGAGATCGGTACTGCCCTTCTTGACGACTTTCTTTTTCTTGATTCCGCGGGCGCCGGGCTTATTCGCAGCGAGCTGATCGGGCGTAAGCTGCGGACCGTCAGCCGGTTGCGACGGCTGCGCTTGCGGCGCGAAGCGTCCCGTGAGTCCGGGACGCGCACTTGGCGCACCCGCTGCCGTGCGCGATCCGGGCGATGCAGGCCGCGGCGGTGGCGCCTTCGGACGCAGATCGATCTTGCCGAGAACCTTCGGCCCCTTCTGACCGTCATCGAGCGTCGGACCGGTCTGAGAGCCACGCGTCAGATTGATCGAGCCGCGATCGGCAGTCTCCGCCGGTCGCACGCGATCAGTCCGGTAGCCGAATCGAGACGACGGCGCCGCCGGCGCTGCCGGAGGTACTTCCGCCACTGGCGCTGCCTCGGCAACGACCGGCGCAGGTTCGGGCTCCGGCCCGGGCACAAACCTGGGCTCGGGCTCGGGTTCCTCATCCTTTGTATGCTCAGACGCTTCGGGCAGATGAGCTTCGTAGTCGGCCGCGCCGATTTCTTCGATTGGAGGCTCAGGCTTGACGGCGGCCGGCTCGGGCGCGCGATGTGGCTCGACCAGCGGCCCGGGCTCATGATGCCCCGAGTCGAACATAACCGGCGTCTCTGCTTCGCTGGATGAATCGCCAAGAAACGGCGAGACGAAAGAATCGTCGCGCGATTCTTCGACTTCAAAATGAAAAGGCGTATCAGCGCCGCCGGCGGGCGCGCCGCCTTCGGCATGACGCCGGCGCATGATGGTCGAGTTGAGGCGCTTCTCTAAAATCTTTCCGCTGCTCGTTTCGAGCACGGTTTCGCGGCGCAGGATAGTTGCGCGATGCGCCTGCTCGTCGAGGTCGGCCTTGAGCCGGTCGGCCTCTTCGGGTGAGAGCAGACTCGATTCGGACTGCGTATGCCCGAGTTTCAGACGGGCGCATCCGGCGAGCAAATCCTCGACCGGAAATCCCCATTCACTAGCAAGAGTTTTGATCCGCTTTCGCGCCATCCGAGTTATACTATTCGACCTTTGAGTTTCTATCCAGTCGGCGTTTTATCGCCATCTTTATTTCAAGCCGCTCGGGACGTTCAATTTTCCGCCGGATCGCACGAAACTCCTTGACCTTTGAGACCACGAACCGCTCGACGCATTCATCGGTCGGGTGCAGATAGCCGCCGCGCCCTGACTTTAGCGCCTCGAAATCGACCTCGACCCGTCCGTTCACGACCGCAATCCGTATCATCGACGCCTTCGCGTCGCGCTTCATACATCCGATGCAAGTGCGCTCGGGCGAAGCTATCTACTTCTCTCCCGCATCTTCGGTGGCGGCGGCCGGCGCGGATTCTTCGGCGAGCGTCTCGCTCGCCGCCTCCGCGCCTTCGGCTTCCGTCGCCACTGCCAGGTCCGCCGCGAGCGATGCAGCTTCCGCCGCCGCTGACGCGGCAGCCGCGGCCGCCTCTTCCGCCGCCGCCGCTTTCTCGGCCGCCGCGATCTTCTTGTTGGCGACGTGATCGCGCGCCGCGTTGATTATCTGGATCGCGCGCTCGGCGCTGATTCCCTCGACGTCGAACGCCGTCTCGTCCGCCTCCGACAGTTGCTCCGCCGAGCGGAAGCCCCACTGGTAGAGCAGCTCCGCGTTGATATCGCCGATGCCGGGAATCGCGTTGAGCGACGCGCGCGCCGAGCGGGCCTCTTCTTCGGCCTCCATCTCGCTGCGCACGTCGAGCTTCCATCCGGTGAGCCGATGCGCGAGGCGGACGTTCTGCCCGCGCTTGCCAATCGCCAGCGACAGTTGATCGTCGGGGACGATCACTTCCATCGCATGCTCGTCCTCGTCGATTATCACTTTCGAGACCTTCGCCGGCGCGAGCGCGCGGCAGACCAGCTCGGCCTGGTCGTCGGTCCACGGCACGATGTCGATCTTCTCGCCGCGCAATTCCTGCACGACGGATTGCACGCGCGTGCCCTTCATCCCGACGCATGCGCCGACCGGATCGACGTCCGAATCCTTCGAATACACCGCGACCTTGGCGCGACCGCCGGGCTCGCGCGCACTCTGGCGAATCTCGACGATGCCTTCGTAAATCTCCGGCACTTCCTGCTCGAACAGCTTCATCAGGAAGTCGTTCGAGGTGCGCGAGAGCACGATCGACAGCCCCTTCTCGGAAAGGTCAACGTCGAGAATCAGCGCGCGGATGCGATCGCCCTGGCGATAGCGCTCGTGCGGGATCTGCTCCTTCTCGGGCAGGATAGCCTCGGTGCGTCCGAGGTTGACGATCATGTTCTTGCGCTCGAAGCGCTGCACGATGCCCGAGACGACTTCCTGCTTGCGATCCTTGAATTCGTTGAAAATCTGTTTGCGCTCGGCGTCGCGAATATGCTGGATGAGATTTTGCTTGGCCGCCTGCGCCGCAATCCGGCCCATCGTGGCGGTGTCGAGCTTAATAAGAATTTCGTCGCCGACTTCCGCTTCGGGATCGTACTTGGCGCGCGCCTCGGTAACGTCGGCCTCAGCCGCCGCGTTGGCGACCTTCTCGACCACCGTCTTTATCTCGAACAGCTCGATCTCGCCGAGCTCCGGATTGAAGCGCGACTCGATATTGCGGTCGGGCCCGAAGGTGCGCCGCGCCGCCGAATGCATCATCTCCTCGACCGCATTGATCACGATCGTCTTGTCGATGCCTTTTTCCTTGCTTACCTGCTCGATAACCCGGTTCAGATCGACCTGCATACCGCCTCCCCGGGGCGCACAAAACGTTGCGCGCCAATAATTTCATTTGTCGAAATCGTATTCGTAATTCGCTCCAGCCATCTCGTCGAAACCAATCGTCTGCCGCTTGCGGCTGGTCTCGTCATCCAGCTCGATTCCACTTTCACCGACGCTCACCAGCTTGCCCACGAACGCCTTCTGCCCGTCGCGTGCGCGATGCGTCCGCACTTTGACCCGCTCGCCCTTCACCGCCGCGAAATGCTCGAGCTTGCGCAGCGGCCGGTTGATTCCCGGCGACGCAACTTCCAGCGTGTAGCGGCCCTCGACCGGGTCGTACACGTCGAGCAAATCGCCCAGCGCCGGGCTCAACTTCTCCAAATCGCTCAGCGCAATTCCGCCGCCCGGCTTATCGACCAGCAACCGCAGCAGCGAGTTGCGCGTGCCCTTGCGAAAATCCACCGACACCAGTTCGTAACCCTGGCGTTCGATATGCGGCTCGAGCAGCGCGACCACTTTTTCGGCGGTCGGATGAAGCGTCAGGGCGATCATCTGCTCTCACCTTCCCGCTTGCTAATGCCGTCGGCCCGGCTAATGTCTCGAAACCCTTTTTGCGACGCCAACAAAAAAGTGGGCACGCGCCCACTTCCAACGAGCAAGATACCACCGCGGACAAGGTGTCAGCAAGGCGGGTTTACCTCTCCCCTCGGGAGAGCAAGCATTCCTGACCATATTCGGCTAGATTGCGCTCTTGATGGCAGAGCTGACCGGTCCTAACTCGCCCGCCGTAGGATTCCTGCTGGCGCTGACGATAGGATTCCTCGTCGGACGCACGCGGGAGCCGGGACCTCACGATACGCCGCGACCCGGGATGCGCGATTTCCTGATAATCGCGCTGCTCGGCGCGGTCGCGGGGCATCTGGGCAACGCGGCCATCGCGATCGCGCTGTTCGCCGGCACGATCGGCGCGATCCTCGTGATGCGCGCGGAGCACCCGGAGCGCAACGGCATCACCACGGAACTCGCGGCGGTCGCGACCTTCGTTTTGGGCGCGCTCTGCCTGACTTCGGATCGCCCGTTCGGTGCGGGACTCGGCATCGTGCTGGCGGCAATCCTGGCGGAGCGCGATCAACTGCGCAGCTTCGTGCGCGACGCTATCTCCGACCGCGAATTTATCGACACGCTGAGTTTCCTCGCCCTGATCTTCATCATCTACCCGCTGCTGCCGGCCGGCAGCTACGGCCCGTTTGGATTTTTCCGGCCGCGCGAGATCTGGCTGTTCGTGATCCTCGTGTCGGGCGTTTCATATGTCGGCTATTTTCTTACCAAGTTCGCCGGCAATGAGCGCGGCGCATTACTCACTGCAATAGTCGGTGCGATAGCATCGACGACGGCCTACACAACCGGAATCTCGCAGGCGGTGGCCGAGTCGCCGAAGTCGGCGGTACCGGCGGCGCGCTATGCGATAATATCCAATTCGATACTCTTTCCACGCACGCTCGTCATTGTCGTAGTGATCAGCCCCATGCTCGCGGTCGCGGCCGCGCCGGCATTCGCTGCGATGACACTGGCGGGCCTCGCGGCTGCATTGGTACTCGCGCCAGCAACGGTAAAGAAGTCCGCAGTTAGCGACTCCACTTTCCGCAATCCTTTTTCCATTCGGCCAGCGTTGGAGTTTGGGGTCGTGTTCACGATCGTCTTGCTGCTCACGCGCGTGGCCAAGCATTACGCGGGCTATGGCGGGCAGATGGTAGTGTCGGCGATCAGCGGACTGGTTGACGTAACTGCGATCTCGGTAACGCTGGCATCGTTCGTCCAGTCCGGCACCAGCGCCGCGCGCGACGCGGTGATCGGCTTGACGCTGGCGCATGCGGTCAACGCGATCTTCAAGTCGGTCGTCGCGCAAACCAGCCATCAGCCGGCATTTTATCTGCGCCTGATGGCGGGGTTCGTGATCATGTTCGCAGTTGGCGCCGCGGCAATAGTCATTGTCGATCCGGCGCGCGTAACTGAAGTAGTAAGTCACTTACAAATGAACTGACTATACGCAGTATCAAAGGGAGGAAGCGCCATGCATGAAATCAAGTCGTTCAAGATTTTCCAGACGGCGAAGGTGGTCGCAGTGATGTATGCAATCATGTTTGCGATCTTCGGAGTGATCGAGTTTCTCGCCTTTATGAGAATGGGCCCCCGGAGACCTCCACACATGGCGATTGTGCTGGTGGTCATGCCGATCGTGGGCGCGATCTTCAGCTTCATCGGCGTCGCGATTTCATGCTGGGTGTACAATATGATCGCACCGCGCATCGGCGGCATCGCATTCGATCTAGAGCCGCGCAGCGAGAATCAGGTCTGAAATTGCCTCCCCCGTTCGTTGGGGGAGGCCGACGCTCGTCTTCGAGCGGCGGGTGGAGGACCAAATCTGCTGAGATTCCGAATGAATGTACGGCGCAACGGACAATCGCACCGCATAACGGTCCTCCACCCTAACCCTCCTCCAACATCGGAGGAGGGAATTAGAGACGGAGGAGGATAGGATTTCAGTCGTCGTCGTCGCGCAGCTTTGACAGTACCGACAGATCTTCGAGCGTCGTAGTATCGCTCAGCGTCTGATCGCCTGATTCTATCTGGTCGTGTACTGACTATTGATTGACCTTGCCTCCCCCGTTCGTTGGGGGAGGCCGACGCTCGTCTTCGAGCGGCGGGTGGAGGACCAAATCTGCTGAGATTCCGAATGAATGTACGGCGCAACAGACAATCGCACCGCATAACGGTCCTCCACCCTAACCCTCCTCCAACATTGGAGGAGGGAATAAGAGACGGAGGAGGATAGGATTTCAGTCGTCGTCGTCGCGCAGCTTTGACAGTACTGACAGGTCCTCGAGCGTTGTGGTATCGCCGAGCGTCTGATCGCCTGATGCTATCTGGCGTAGCAGACGCCGCATTATTTTGCCGCTGCGCGTTTTGGGGAGTGCCTCCGTAAAGCGAATGTCGTCGGGACGCGCCAGCGCGCCAATCTCCTTGACGACGTGGGCCCGCAGCAGGTCGCGCAACTTGTCGTCGCCCTTGTGCCCGCCTTCGAGCGTTACGAATGCGACTACGCCCTCGCCTTTCACCTCGTCGGGACGCCCAACGCAGGCGGCTTCGGCGACCGCGGGATACGAGACCAGCGCGCTTTCTATCTCCATCGTGCCCAAGCGATGGCCCGACACTTTGATCACGTCGTCCACGCGGCCCATGATCCAGATGTAGCCGTCCTGGTCGCGACGCGCGCCGTCGCCGGTAAGATACGCGCCTTCGATCTGCGAGAAGTAGTTGCTCTTGTAGCGCTCGGGGTCGCGGTAAATTGTCCGCAGCATGCCGGGCCACGGCTTGCGCACGATCAGCAGGCCGCCCTGGTTGGCGCCGACGCTCACCCCCTCGCGCGTGACGACGTCGGCCGCGATTCCCGGCAGCGGAAACGTCGCGGAGCCGGGCTTGGCCGCGGTCGCGCCCGGCATCGGCGCGATCATGATTCCGCCGGTCTCGGTTTGCCACCAGGTATCGACGATCGGACATCGCTCGCCGCCGATCACCTTGCGATACCACATCCAGGCCTCGGGATTGATTGGCTCGCCGACCGAACCGAGCAGCCGCAGGCTCGACAGGTCATGCTTTTTCACCCACGCGTCGCCCCATTTGATGAACGTGCGAATCGCGGTGGGCGCCGTGTAGAAGATGCTGACCTTGTACTTCTCGATTATCTGCCAGAAGCGATCGTTCTCGGGGAAATTCGGCGCGCCTTCATACATGACGACCGTCGCGCCGGCCGCCAGCGGCCCGTAAACGGTATAGCTATGGCCGGTGACCCACCCGATATCGGCGGTGCACCAGTAGATATCGTCGTCCTTCAAGTCGAACACCCACCGCATCGTCATCAGCACGTGCGTCAGGTATCCGCCGGTAGTGTGCACGACGCCCTTGGGCTTGCCGGTGGTGCCGCTGGTGTAGAGCGTGAACAGCGGATGCTCGCTGTCGAGTTGCGCGGCGTCGCACTTGGGGCTTTGCGCGGGGACCAGCTCGTCCCACCAGACGTCGCGCCCCTTGCGCATCTCGACCTTGTTGCCGACGCGCTTGAGCACGAGCACTTTGCGGATCGAATCGCACTTCTTCAGCGCGTCATCGACATTCTGCTTGAGCTCGACGACCTGCCCGCGCCGCCATCCGCCGTCGGCGGTGATACAGACCTTCGCTTCGGCGTCGTTGATTCGATCGGCCAGCGCTTCCGCCGAGAAGCCGCCGAACACGACCGAATGGATCGCGCCGATTCGCGCGCACGCGAGCATCGCCACCGCCGCTTCTGGCACCAGCGGCATGTAGATCGCGACGCGGTCGCCCTCCTTGACGCCGAGACTCTTGAGCGCGTTACTGCATCGCCCCACTTCGTCGGCGAGCATCTGGTAGGTCAGGACGCGCGAATCGCCGGGCTCGCCCTCCCAAATCAGCGCGGCCTTGTTGCGGCGCGGAGTGTCGAGATGGCGATCGAGGCAATTGTACGCGGCGTTGATCGTGCCGCCGACGAACCACTTCGCATGCGGGAAGTTCCATTCGAGCGTTTTGCCGAACGGCTTGAACCAATGCAGGTTGCGCGCGCATTCGGCCCAGAATCCTTCGGGGTCAGTGTCGGCGCGATCGTACAGCGCCTGGTATTCGCCGGGGCTTTTGACCCACGCCTTGGCGCTGAACTCAGCGGAGGGCGGGAATTTGCGGGATTCGGTCAGCGTCGAATCGATATGAGTCGCTTCGGTCGAGGCCATCGCACGAGCACCTTTCGATCGGGGTTTTTAAAGCTTGATTGCTACACGCGACCGCGAGCTTCGCGCGTTTTCAGACTCAGGTACAGAGTCGCGGCGTCGCCGTTTTCGCGCCGGTTCGAGTTGATCCCGCGCAGGCGCTCGAGCAGTTCGTTCTCGACGCTCGCCGAATGCTCCGCCGCCAGCTCGACCGCACGCGCCGCCCACCGGAGCGCGACGCGCCCCTCGAGCCCACCGAAATCGTCGAAGAACCACGCGCAGCTGGTCAGCGCCGCCTGTCCCGCGCGCACCATCTCGATCATCCGGAGCAGCATCTCGCGATTGTACTCGACGGTAACGGCGAAACGCTTGAAGGTTTCTTCGTGCACCGCGGGATTCGGATCGATCAGCAGGCGGATTCCGCCGCGCAAGAATGCGCCGGGGTCTTTCACCAGCGCGGGCGCGAAACGATCGTAGGTCGCCTCGGCATGATACTTCACGAAATCCATCGCGGCGCGGAACGGCGCGCGCCATTCCTGCGACGTGCTCGCGTCATTGCGACATCCGCAGTTCGAGCGCCATCGCTCGACGCCATGCGGACAGCTCCACGAGGTCGCCGCCGGAATCTCGAACGAGCCGGCGGCCGCATGCGTCGCCAGGTAATCGTCGCAGTTCGTGACGATCACGTCGTCGCGTTCTTCGAGCGCCTTCAGGGCGCGCGCCAACTCGGAAGCGCCATGTTTACTATGATGCCCGAACGTCTCGCCGTCGGTCGCGATCATCAGCGCCGCGCCCGGCTCCAGATTGAGCGCGGTGACCGCAATCCACTCCGCCAGCCGCGCGCCGTCGGCCAGGCCGTCGCCAAACGAGACGGTGTTGGACAACTCGCGATCGAATCGAAAAACGGCGAGACTCAAATCGCCGCTGCGCCATTGGAACGGTCCCGCACCACGCGTCTCGGCGCCGGGTCCGCGAAAATTTCCCTGGTCGGACGCGAGGATGACGAACCGGATTCCCGCCGCCGCGACCGACGCGAGCGTGTCGTCATCGGCAGCGCATTCAGGCAGCCACATCCCAGCCGGCTTGCGCCCGAAGCGGAAGACGAAGTCGTCGATACCCCATCCAATCTGCAGCTCGCGATCGCGCGGCGGCAGCAGCGGCAAAATCGAATGGCTGTACGACTGCGCGATCGCGTTGCCATGCCCACCGTGGCTCGCGGCATACAGCGCGTCGCCACGAGTCATCGCGCGATAGGCGGTCTTGCCATGCGTCTGCAGCCATCCCGCGAGCGTCGGGCCGACATCGAAACTCAGCGACTCGTAATTATTGCGGACGTGAACGACCGACCCTTGCATCGTATGGGCATGAGCATTGGCGGTGTAGCATTCGCTGAGGATTCGCTCGTTCCAGTTCTGAAACGGCGACGCGCCATGCTCCGGGCTAATCAAACCGGTCCACGGGCTCTCGCGCGGGGGCTGGTAAAAATGCCCGTGAATAATGATGTGGCGAGGTTCACCCATTACGAATATGTTGCGCCTCCGGGCCGGGCTGCGATAGCCCGCCCACCGGTCCAACAGTCGGCCTAATTCGTCTTGTTTGCCGGATTCTGCGCAGCTTATCAAGCAGAAATGGGAATTTGAGCGCTAACTATCCACAATCGCTCAACAATTCCGTCCACAGGGGAATCCAGAAAAAAGAGCCGGGATTCTTCGCTTCGCTCTAGAATGACACAAGGACGGACGAAACAATGATGGCGGTTGATATCCGCTAACCCAACCCCTAACCCCTTCCCGCACGGGAAGGGGAACCGGTCGCGGACAGAAGCCCCCCAAACCTGAGAGCAAAATGGCGTCCTCGCCATTTTGCGATTAGTACCGGGTGCAGGGGTCACCCCTGCCCAAGGAGGTGCGGAACCCACGGTGGGTTCCGCATTCAATCAAGTGATTTCCCCTTCCCCGACCCTACGCGCACGCGGCGCGGAAGCTGCCGCGGATCGCAGGCTCGCCCTTTTGATTCAGCACGATCAGGTCGCCTTCGATTTGCTTCTCGCCGTCCTTCTCGACCTTGTTGGTGACCTTGCCGGTGCAGGTGACGACGTCGCCCGGCCATACGCGCGTGGCGAAGCGGACCTGGAAGCGCCGCACGTTGCCGATTCCGACGTAGTCGGTGACGGCCTTGGAAAGCAGGCCCGCCGTGAACATCCCCTGCGCGAAGACGGTTGGGATTCCGGCCGCCTCGACGAAAGTCTGATCGTAATGCAGCGGAACGAAGTCGCCCGACGCGCCGGCATAGCGGACGAAGTCGGGGCGGGTGACGCCTTTGATTTCGATTTTGGGAATTTCGTCGCCGACTTTTACTGAATCGAATTTCAATTTTGCCATTGTGATTCTCCGCTTGAGTTAGGCTTTGACCGCTTGTCCGGTTTCGATCAGGGTCGAGCGCGCGAGCGCTACTTTCTCGCCCTTCTGGTTGGTGTACTCGGTCTCCGTGATCAACAGCGTCATCTTGCCGCCGCGGCCGCCTTCTTTTTCGAGCACGTCGGCGACTTTGGTCACGCCGGTCAGAGTGTCGCCGACGAAGATCGGCTTGAAGAACTCGAACTCCTGTTCGCCGTGCAGGATCCGGCGCAAGTCGAAGCCGCCGAAGCCAGGGCTCGAAGTCTCGTCGGTCCAGAAGGCGCTGGTCTGGAGAAACGTGACCGGCACCGGCACTCCGCCGACTTCCTTTTTCGCCAGTTCCTGATCGAAGTAGAGCGGATTTGGATCTTTTATTGCGCGGGCGAACTCGCGCACCTTGCTCCAATCGACGTGCATCTTGAACGGTTTGCCGGTTTTCCCGACCGCACTTTTATCAGCCATTGCAATGAACCTCTTTCTGAATAGTCGGCGAATTATTTACTGTTGGATCGTCTGTTTGTCCACCTGACGGGCGGTTTGTCCACTTACCCTGCGGCGCGCATCATGCCTTCGCCGCCGTCGATTATCAGGAGTGCGCCGGTGACGTAGCTCGACGCGTCCGACGCCAGGAAGAGGCACGGATACGCGATTTCCTCGACGCGGCCGAAGCGCTGCAATGCGCGCGAGCGCGCCACCATCTCTTTGACCTTCGGATTTGGCCATACGCGCGGCGCCGCGCCTTCGGTATCGATTGGGCCGGGCGCGATACAGTTGACCCGAATTCCCACCGGGCCCCATTCGCCGGCGTGCGACACGGTCAGGTTGATTACGCCCGCTTTCGCCGCGCCGTATGGGAGCATCGTGGGCGATCCATGGACGCCGGCCGTCGATGAAATATTGATGATCGAGCCGGGACTTTTCTGTTCGATAAACTGGCGCGCCGCCGACTTCGAGCAGAAGAACACGCCGTCGAGATTGATCCCGACCACCGCGCGCCATCCGTTGGGCGAGAGATTGAGCGACGGCGTGGTGATACTGGCGCCGTGATTGTTGATCAGCACGTCGAGACGGCCGAAATGCTTGACCGCATCGGCGACCATCTTGTCGCATTGCTCGGCGTCGCGGACATCGACTTGCGCCATCTCGCATTTGCCGCCGGCCTTGCGAATTTCGTCGCGCACGCGCTCGAGGTTCTCGATCTTGCGGCTCGCGATCAGGACCGGCGCACCGCGCTGCGCGAATTCCTTGGCGATCGACTCGCCGATCCCGGTGCCGCCGCCGGTAACGATCGTAACCTTGCCTTCGACACTAAATGGATTCTTCAAAATGAAAACTTCCTCCGATGGGGTTCGCTTGGATTTATCGCACTGTTGAGGAGCGTTGGCGAGAGGCGCGAAGAACCTAACCCCTGACCCCTTCCCGAGCGGGAAGGGGAACCGGTTTGTGGAGAGTAACCTCTTCCCACAAGGGAAGGGGGACCGGTCGGAAAATTAAATCCTGCCCGGGCTCACACCAGCGAGCCGCGCTCGGTGGCTGGGATGCCGTAGGGGCCGAAGATCTCTGCGCGATAGGCGTCGTCGCGCGAGGCCCTCAGCAACGCGTCGCGGTCGCGCAGGATTCGCAGTTGCGCCCGCACGTAATCGACCTGGCGATCGACCTCGTATCTGCGGCCTTCGACGTAGGACGCGAATGCGCCCGCCGACAGGTCGCCGTCGCGCAATGCGTTGTCCGCCGCGGTCGCCGCGAGCCGTCCGGTGCGCAGCGCGAATTCGTTGCCCTGCCCGGTTATCGGCGAGAGATATCCCGCCGCATCACCGACCAGCAGAATGCGGTCGCGCGCGACGGCGCTGACGCGGTAGCCCAGCGGCGCCATCGACCATTGCCGGCCGACCCGCGGCTCGCGCATCACGCGTTCGTAGAGCCACGAATCGTGATTGCGTGCGACCGATTCGTAAAACTCGATCGCGCCGAGGTGGTCGCCCTGCTTCGCGGCCAGGTCCGCTTCGAGGATGTAGCGAAAGAGCCCCGGCCGAATCCGCGAGCCGCTGATCATCGCGCCGCGCACGCCGTAGAGGTGCCGATCCCAGGTATGCAGCGGCGTGCCGTCGAACGAATTGAAGAAGACGGCGACGCCGATTTGCGAAAACTCCGGATCTTCGGATTTCAGATTCAGCGCGCGCAGCGACGGCGCGTAACGGCCGCCGGCGTCGATCAGCATCCGCGCCGTATAGCGCTTGCGGTCGGCGGTTATCGCAATCGCGGCGTCATCATTAAATTCGAGATCGGTGACGCGCGCGTTCCAGGCGATATGGCCGCCCGCCTCGACCAGTCGGCGGCGCAACGCCGCGTTGAAGCCGCCGCGATCGACCTGAACGGGATAGGTAGAAGTCGAAATCGGATGGTAGGTCCACGACAGATCGGGATAAACGTTGCGGAAGCCGGTGATCCGATCGAGCACCCAATCGCCCTCGAACTTGACCGCCAACTGCGCGCATTCGTTCTGCGTCGGCACGACCATCACCTCGCCCGACGTGATGTCCTCGCCGTCTTCGCGCTCCTTGCGCTCGAGCGCGAGCACCTCGTAGCCGGCCGCGACCAGCCGAATCGCCGCCGCGCATCCGGCGGGTCCCGCACCAATCACGATAACGTCGGCGTCGCGGCTCACGCGCTTGTCAAAACTCTACTGGATGCCCGAGTTGCTCGGACGTCGTCTCCGCCAGGCGTGGAAACAATTCGTGACCGTCCTTGTCGTCGAGCCAGAGACCGCGCGCGGCGTCCCAACTGTAATGGAACCCGTGCGCGCCGGCGGCCAGCCACATCTGCTTCATCTGCGCTTGCCGCGAGAGGATAAACTTCGCGCCGCCGGCGAACTCGATCGTCACGACGCCGTCGGCGGTGGTGTAATCCACTTCGTCGGGGTCGAGGTCCTCGAGCCACTTCGCGACTTTGGCGAGCGCGGCGTCAGACCGATCGCGAAATTCGTTGTCGTCCATGTTGGAGGATTGTAGCAAAGCGGCGATACGATGCGGTACGCACTCAGCTCGACGCCGGCGCCCCTCCCCGTCGGAGCCCTAACCCCTGGCTCCTTCCCCGGGATGGGGAAGGGGATTTGGGTAACTATTCCGCCACGTCCTATCCCCCTCACCCCCTTTCCAAAATGGAAAGGGGGAAACAGAAGCGGCGTTCCATCCCCATCACGCCCTTTGCCGCGGGAAAGGAGGAACAGAAGCGGAGCTGAGGCTTGAACGCGCTGTGGTCCGGCTGTTCCGGAACAAACCGGACCATTTCTAAGATTTTTGTGGAGCGCGACACTAGAACGACACGAGAACAGAACCTCAGACCGAAATGGTGTCCTCGCCATTTCGCGATTTCTTACCCTGGGTGCAGGGGTCACCCCCCGCGACGGTGTCGATGCCGAAGGAAGCGTGAACCCCATCGCGGGTTTCACATTCAATAAAGTGATTTCGCTTGTCTAGCGCTGCGGACCCTTCTTGCGCATCTCTTCGTCGCGGTAGCGCTTGTACAGCAGGGTCCATTCGTTGGAGCCTTCGACCACGCCGCGCTTGATCGAATTGATCTTGCGCCGCACGATCGCATCGACCTCGTCGCCCTGCTCGTTGTACTGCGCGACGATTTCGCGCGCCTGCCGCAGCGCCAGCGGAAAGTTTGCGATCTCGGCGAGGCCCTCGTCGCGCAATTTCGCGAGCGACTCGCGCGCCAGGAACAGAACTCGTGCTTCGGTGAGCTTCATCGATTACAGCGTGAAGTTTTTCTTCTCGGCCAGCCGCTGGCGAATCAGGCTGCGCAGCCGCGTGACGTCGAGCCGCGTGTCGCGGCGCGCTTCAGCCTCCGCCATCTTGTCGGCCTCTTCGTCAATCTGCGCTTCGGTCTCGAAATTCTCCGACATCAGCTCGGTCACGCACGCGACCAGCTCCTTGACGTCGGCCTTGGGTTTGATCACGCCGCGCTCGATCAGCCCATTGACGAGATGAGTCGCGAGCGCGTCGATCTGAGTCTCCCGCATCGCCATGAGATCCAGCTTGCCGGGATCGAGTGCGTCTTGTCAAAAGCACGCGCGGCGGGAAGTGGAGATGTGCTGAAGAACCTGCCGCGCTCCCACAGCTCAATGCGGCGGCTTTTTGGCGTTCTGCTTGTCTTGCTCTTCCTTATAGACCTCGTCCATTTTTGGCTCGAGCGCTTCGTAGAATTCCTTGATGTGCCCGATGTTGGAGCCGAGGTCGCCGGGGAAGTAGCGCAGCATCGAGGTCGTGCCGGGTCGTGCCAGGCCGGAGCGCGAGCATACCTCGACGTCGCCCGACGGATCGATCGTGATGCGCACGTCGTCCTCGAGTTTGAAGATTCGCGAGGTGTAGATGCAATCGAGGGTGTAGTTGCTCGGACTGGACTTGTCGATTCTCCATCCGCCAAGCGAGTTGACCGTCTCGGTCGAGAGCTGGAACAGTTTCGCGCGCGGGATTCCGGGAAAGCTGCGGCGAATCAATTCGGGAAAGACGTCGTCGAGCGGCGCGGGCGCCGCACTCGTCACATCAACCCTGGTGTCCTGAGCTCCGGCAGCCGCTTCTTTCTTTGCGGGGTGCTTATGCGGCGCAGGCGCAGCGGTCGGCGGTGGCGGCGGCGGCCCCTCCAGCACGCAGGTGACCGCGCCCGAGCCGGTCTGGCTGGCGGCGGCGGAGTTCATGGTGAGGAATCTGACCACGCGTTGTCCGAGGCCGGGTCGCTCGAAAATCGTCTCGTTGTTCATGATCATCGTGACGCCCGCAGCCACGATCCCCACTGCAATGAAAAAAACCGCGAGGCGGACAATCAGGCCGAGCAGTCGGCGCAGGATTGGAACGAAGACCAACAGCGCCAGGACGACAACGGCAATGACAATTTCAGCCGGCGTGAACATAGATGATGAATTCCCCGATGGATTCCCTAGCGGTTTAGAGGGTGCTGGCGCAAGTGGGACACGCGCAATCTCGCCGCGATGCGACCGTTAGTAGCAGTTAGCGCCCGAAAAGCACACCGGCGCGACCCTGATTCGGATCGCGCCGGTAATCTCATTTCGTGAATTTGCGTTTTCGTTTTTCGGGGCTTACGCCGGAGCGCCGGCGAAGCCTTCGGCGCCGTCGCCGCGCAGAATCGCGTCGAAACGCTTGCCGCCGAGGTAGAAGCGGCGCGCCTCGTCGTCGGTGACTGCGGCACGGCGGACGTCGCGGCGGCGAATCGGCCAGATCCCGCCGACCATCGGATGCCGGCCCTGGCGATAGCTGAAGAAATAATACGTGAACTGGCGGAGCACACCCATCCGCGCTTCAGCGCCGAGTCCGCGGCCCGCGCATACGGTGAACATCGTGTGCAGGAAGCGCGGGATCGAGTAGAAGCCCGTGTAGGCGTCGCGATATGCGCCGAGCCAGCTTTCCTTGTCGAGCTTGTCGTGTTTGAGCGTGACGTGCTGCGAGTCGAGCTGGTTGAAGTCCCAGTCGATGATCGCGCCTTCCTTGGTGAAGCGCACCTGATCCTCGGTGCCCGGCAGTGGCGTCATGATGAAGAACGACACGATGTCGAAGCCGATTTTTTTCAGCGTAGCCGCGGCGACGCGTCCGCAATCGGGACCGTCGAACGGGAATCCCAGCATGTAGCCGGCGTGCACCGAGACGCCGACCTTGTGCCAGTTCTCAACCACGCGCCGATACTTGTCGATCACGTGCGCGCGCACCGCCTCGAGCTTGCCCTTGTGCTGGCGGTCGTCGGTGTTCTGATACTTGGTCGCAAAGTTCAGGTTGTCGGGATTGAGCGACTCGATCCCAACGAACGCCTGGTAGCATCCCGCGGCCGCGGCCAGCTCGGTGAAGCGCTTGCTGCGCCGATGTTTGGCGGTCTCGGTCTCGCCCTCGGCCACGTTCGCGTAGCAGGACGCATCGACGTCCACCTGCATCATGAACGAGAGCTTCGGATACTCCTTCTTCACTTCGACCAGCCCGGTGAGAATTTCTTCCCATCGCGGCGATCTGAAAAAATCATCGTCAACCAGGAACAGCGACTCGATCCCATGATGCCGGCATGCGTCGCGCACCCAGCTCACGACCGCGTCGGGCTCGCGCGAGCGCATCGTGCGGCCCATCACGTTCTTCACGCTGCAGTACGAGCAGGTGAACGGGCATCCGCGCGAAGTGTCGAGCGTGGTCATGGTGTCGTTGAAAAATCGCGTGAGGTAACGATCGTCGAGCACCGGCAGCAGCGACTCGGTGATCAGCGGAACGATGATGTCTTCCTGGCCGGTCTTGGCGCGAATCCCTTGCGTGACGGTGTAATGGAGGCGCAGATCGCCGCGCAGGAAGTCCTCGACGATATCGCCCCAGATATTTTCAGCCTCGCCAACGACGGTGGTGACACCGCATTCGTTGAGGAACTTGCACGAGTCGGGGAAGCCGCTGACGTGAAAGCCGCCCATCATCGTGGGCAGGCCCTCGGCGACGAATTGCAGCGCGAGGTCGCGACCGCGCGGATACTGATTCGACTGCACGCCTGCCAGTCCGATCAGCAACTCGACGCCGTCTTCGCGCGCCTTTTCTTTAATCGCCGTGATTGTCTCGGGACTGACGATGCCGTCGCAGATTTCGTCCCAAATCACCGTTTCGAGGCGCACGTTGCGCTCGACGGCGTAGCGCTTGTTGAACGCCTCGTTGAGCGCGGTCATTACGGTCAAAGTGTTGTTCGGCTGGACGCCGTAGCGGAAGTACTGGACGAAGCCGTCCTCGTCGTAACGCGACGGCTTGATGAAATAGACGCGAATAGTCCGACAAGGCTCAGGCTTCATCGCCGCCTCGGCGGTTGCGCCCTCGCGCGCCGTCAGTTGGAGCTTCGCGGTCGGACGGTCGGTGCCGTAACGATTAGTCCCCAAGAGCCAATAGAGGATGCTTACCGCGAAAATCAAGAACCCGACAAGAAATGCAAGAAATACCATAACTAGATCCTCTACTTTTGCTTCCAGCCCTGCAACCACCCCCCGCCCGTCATGCCCGGACGTGAGGTATGACGGCATCTAACCGCTCGGTCAGAAACAGTAAACAAATCCCGACCGGGATTGTCAACTACTCGATTGAAGCACGTTAATAGCGCCAATGTCGAGGAATTAGCCGAGGTAATCTCGGTCAAGCGTCCCTAGCGGTACATTTCGACGAGGTTAATAAGGCCGAGGTCACGGTAGCGCTCGACGAGATTAGCCGACGAGGCGATCATATTCGGTGTGGTCGCCGATCCAGAACCACAAGATTCCGCCCTCGACGTCAATGCCGAGGGTGCGATGGTGAAGGCCGACTCGGCACGACCAAAACCGGCCCACGCGCTTGAGCTGAAGGGACGGGTGACGAGGATCATCTTTGAGAAGCCGATACTTCTCATCCGCCAAACGCTGCACGGCCGGACGCAGCCCCCGGTAACAGGCCCAAAACTTGGGAGAGGCAAAGTGCCTCAAAACTCGGTGGATTTGCCCGCCGCGTGCTCGCGAACGGCTTCATCGGCCAACGCGTCGAGCTTCCCGGCTTTTACATCTCGCTCGATCTGGCGATCCCATGCAGCTGCATCAAACTCGGCGTACCAGTGCCGAAACTTTGCGAGCTCCTCCGGCGAGAGAGCGGAGACTTTCTTCTCGATGGCTTCGAGTTTACTCATGCGAAAAACGATACCACCTTGTACTTTCATGCGCTAACGGCGATCGCTGGCGGGCCGCAAATTCAGAAGGCGGACTGCCTAGCGGTACATTTCGACGAGGTTGATCAGGCCCAAATCGCGGTAGCGCTCGACCAGGTAGCCCTTGATTTCCTGGACGCTGGCCATCTGGAGAGTCTCGCGCGAGATCAGGCGGGCGGTCTGATAATCGACCTCGCGGATGACTTTGCGCACGACCGGGATGAACAGCGGGCTCAGGCTCAGCTCGTCGAGGCCCATGCCGACCAGCAGCAGCGTCGCGAGCGGGTCGCTGGCCATCTCGCCGCAGAGGCAGACTTCCTTGTCGGCGGCGCGCGCGACGTTGACGACCTCGGCAATCGCGGAGATGACCGCGGGATGGAGCGCCTCGTACAGATGCGCGACCTTGGGATTGTTGCGGTCGGCGGCGAGCAGGTACTGGATTAGATCGTTGGTGCCGATCGAGAAAAAATCGACCTCGCGCGCGAGCCGCGGCGCCAGCCATACCGCCGACGGCACCTCGACCATGATGCCGACTTCGATATTCGGATTGTGCTCGAGGCCTTCCTTGAACAGCTCCGCCTGCGACTCGGCCAGCAGCTCCTTGGCGCGGCGCAGTTCCTCGAGGCTCGAGATCATCGGGAACATGATGCGCACGTTGTGCTTGGCGGCAGCGCGGAGAATCGCGCGGAGCTGAACCTTGAACAGGCCGGACATCTCGAGCGAGATGCGAATCGAGCGCCAGCCGAGGAACGGGTTGTCCTCGCGCGGCACCCGCATGTACGGCGGATACTTGTCGGCGCCGATATCGAGCGTGCGAATCGTCACCGGACGCTTGCCCAGCGTCTCGAGCATCTTGCTGTAGAGCGCGAGCTGCTGCGTCTCGTCGGGAAAATCCTCGTAGGTCAGGAACGAAAATTCCGAACGCAGCAGGCCGACGCCCTCGGCGCCGTAGCGCAGTGCCAGGTGGATGTCGGCGAGCAGCGCGATGTTGGCGAGCAGCATCACGCGATGGCCGTCGCGGGTCGCGGTCGGCGCGTTGCCCTCTTCGATCAGCTCTTTCTTAAACGCCTCGTAGCGCTTCGACAGGCTGACGTAGTCGCGCTCGATCTCGGTGCCGGGATTGACGTAAACCACGCCGGCGTTGCCGTCGAGCACGAGCTGATCTCCTTCGACCACGGATTCCATCAGATGTTCGACGCCGACGACGGTCGGGATTTCGAACGCGCGCGCAAGAATCGCCGCATGCGAGGTGACGCCGCCGGATTGCAGCGCGATCCCCGCGAGCTTGTCGTGGCTGACCATCGTCAACTGCGACAGCGTCAGCTCTTCGGCGACGATAATCGTCGGCTTGGCGAAGGGCGCGCGCTTTTCCTCCTGCCGCAGATGACGCAGCACGCGATGGCCGACGTCGCGGAAGTCGGTCGCGCGCTCGCGCAGGTAGTTGTCGGCGACCGCCAGCATCGAGGTGCTGAGTTCTTCGATCACGCGGAACAACGCGCTCTCGGCGGTGTAGCCGTTGGCGATCGTGTCGCGGATGCGACTGACGAATTCCTCGTCTTCGAGAATCATGCGATGGCCGTCGAAGATCTTGAGGTCCGACTCCGGCATCAGCGGCTCCATCCGGATTCGCAATGTCGCCAGCTCGGACAGCGAGCGCGCGAGCGCTTCTTCGAAACGCTTGGCCTCGACCTTGGGGTCGCGCGATTTCTGATGACGATCGACGCTGCTCAGGAAGGTGCCGACGACGTGCGCGTTGCCCTGCGCAAATCCCGGCGAGGCGGAAAGCCCGGCCAGGCGCGGGCGTCGAATTTTGGCGGGCGGCGCGTGACGCGTCTTGCCGCCGACTTTCTCGTAGTCCTTGAGCTGGCGGTTGGCTTCGATCATGCGGCGCTTGTATTCGAGCCGCTCCTTTTCCTTGGTCGCGAGCGATTCGCGCAGCCTGAAATGAGAAAGCATCTGCGCGACCTGGTTGGCGGCGGTGCTCAGCAGACGGATTTCGCTCTTGTTGAATTTGCGCCGTTCGAGCGTCTGCGCGACCAGCACGCCGAGCGGCTTCTTGCGCCCGTCATGCACCGGGACGCCGAGAAATGTATGAAAGCGCTCCTCGCCGGTCTCGGGAAAATACTTGTAGCGCGGATGGCTGATCGCGTCGGGCACGTAAACCGGCTCGTCCTGTTCGAGCACCAACCCGACCAGCCCCTCGCTGAGACGCATCGAGACCTTGCCGACCGATTCGCGATCGAGGCCGACGGTGGCGCGCAGCACGATTCGCTCGCGCTGCGGATCGAACAGGTAGAGCGAGCAGACCTCGGCCTCCATGCCCGAGGCGATGGCGAAGGCCGCGCGATCGAGGGTCTCGCGCAGGTCGTCGGAATGCTCGCCGCCGATCGAGGAGAGATGCTCGATCAGAGCGAGGCGATCCTTGTTGGCACTCATCGGTTAGGTCTCAGCAGCGGCGCAAAAATTTTATCGGATCGAGAGCGTCGCGAACAATGGCGCGGGAAGATTTAATCCTCATCGCGATCTCCAAAGCCCGGCGGCAGCGCGGTCTGCCCGCTCTGCGTCTTCGCACGTCGCGCGTTAATTCTCTCGACCAGGCCCGGAATCATCGCCGTTAGATCCTTCGGCAGCGCTTTGATCGCCGCGTCGTCGAACCTCAGATTGAAGTAGTCCAGCGCGAGCTGCACAACTGCTTCCGCCTGATGGAGATCGCGCTTGCGCTTGATTGGATCGCGCGTCGGCTGAAGCGAGACCCACAACTTGTGCAATGCGAACACGCGCGGCTCGGGTACCACGAATCTGACCGGGAAGCCGTTGTCGGCGATCACGATTTGGGTCATCAGCGGCAACGCGGTGAGCCATTCGAGGCCGCGCAATTGGTCGGCGATTAGATCGTGACCGCTGCCGATGCTGGTGAACGCCAGTCCGCCAGAGTCGATTGGCGCACGAATCAGATCGACCATGAAGCCCTTGGCGTTGACGGCGCGAAACGATCTCTTGCGCTGAGGTTTGAAGGTGGCGTCAACGTCCTGAAGGATTCCGAGCAGTCCAGCGCTGCGGGTCGAGCCGGCCAGTTCGATTTCGGATTTAGTGTTCAGCAGCGTGTCGAGATCTTCGGTCTGAAGTAGTCCCGCTTTGAGCTGCACCCCGGCCGCCATCTCGTAGGCGTACATCGCATGGCTGCCGAGAATGATCAGATGACTGCCGAGCAGCCCGCTGGCGTCGAGCGATCTTACGATGTCGGCCGCAAGCCGCGGGACTCGATTGATTCCGGCGGCGACGCAAAACTTTGCCTGGCGCGCGACCTCTTCGTTGATTGATTTGATCCGCAAGTCGAGGTCGCGCTTGGTTTCGGTAAACTCGCGATAAGCTTGCTCAGTCTCGGGCGAGCGCGGCCCGAGCGAGCGATTACCTCTGTGAGGGCCGGTCGTGCGGACAAGGTAATCGCGACCGGCCACCGTCTTCCAATACAAGCCGCCGTGAAACGCTTTCCGCTCTGCATCAAGCTCAAGCAAATGCTCGTAGAGCTGCGCTGTACCAACTGCAATCCTGCGCTGTTCGGCCGTAAGCTCTTTGAGTTTTGACATTTTCCTCTCAAACAACACATTATCGTATTTGAGAGGAAAAAACCAAACTATTATGGCTTTTTAGGTCTCGTCAAAGGTGATAGCGAACTGTATTTCCTCTGAAATCTTGGATGAACAAAGAAAGGAGGAAAACGCTTTCTATCAAAGAGTTATTAGAGTATTAACAGACTAACTTGCCGCCGCCGACGGCTCGAACGGCGCTAATGCGCTCTTCAACAACCCCCGGCCGGCGCGGCATCGCTTGGCTCGGATTGCGTCGATCAGATCGCGCTCGTCCTTGATTGGACCTTCGAGCAACGTCGTCACGCATCCAACTGATCCCGACGAATGCGAGTCCGAGCCCGCGACCTCGGCCAACCCGAGATGCCGCGCGACTTTGAGAGCGAAGACGTTTTCGTCCTCGCCGCAGGCGCCGTTGAGCACTTCGATCGCATCGACCAACTCGAAGATCCTTAGTTTGGCCGCGCGGTCCGGATAGGTTGCATCGATCGGCTCTGAGTCCGGGTTGATAAACGAAAAGCGCGGGTCGAGTTTGTAGCGGAACGGATGATTCGCGATCAGGATTCCGCCTTCGAGATCGATCACGCGCCGCAGCTCCGCCAGCTTGTAGATTCCGCCGACGTAGCGCTCGAGCCCGAACGCGCCGACGTGGCCCATGTCGGTCGTCACTTCCATCCCGCGCAGGAAGATTACGCCCGAGTCCGACGCCATCGCGGCCATCTCGCGCGCGTCCCACATGTTGTCGTGCTCGGTGATGCAGACCGCGCCGATTCCGATCGCGCGCGCGCGCTCGACCAGGTCCTTCGGCGCGAGGTTCGAGTCCGAGCTGCCGCGATTGGTATGCAGGTGCAGGTCAACGCTGAAGTAGGGCCCCGATTGCCGCGGGTGCCCGCTTCGTGAATCCGCCATTTGGTACGCGCCGCGCTACTTGGGCGGCTCCTTCGCGAGTGTGATCTTCTTCATGTGGTCGCCCTTTTGAATCTGATCGACCACTTCCATGCCCTTAATCACGCCGCCGAACACAGTGTATTGGCCGTCGAGTCCCGGCTGCGGCTCGAGGCAGATGTAGAACTGGCTGCCGCTCGAGTCGCGTTTCGGATTGACGTCGTCACCGGTGCGCGCCGTCGCGACGCTGCCGCGCAGATGCTTCTCCTTGATCTCGGCGGGGATGGTGTATCCCGGACCGCCGGAGCCGGTGCCGTCAGGATCGCCGCCCTGGATAACGAAGTCCGGGACCACGCGATGCCAGGTCAGGCCGTTGTAGAAGCCCTTGTTCACGAGCGTCTCGAAATTCGCCACCGTCTTGGGCGCCGATTCGGGGTAAAGCTCGATTACGATGTTGCCGTGCTCGGTCTCGATAATTGCGTAATGACCTGTGTTTCTCACTGGGAGTCCATCCGTTGCGCCCTTGCAGGCCGAGGCGAAGACGAGCAGCGCCAAGACGGCAAGAGACGACATTTTGAGGGAGTTGAGTTTCATTTTATCCACTCGCATTCGCACGGACAATCAGGCGTCCATGCAGGTTATTCCGACAGTCCTGTATGGAAGTATTCGAGGCGTCGCCAATCCGCAAGTGATGGATGCGATCGCCTGGGAAGCCTTCCAAGGGCGCTATTTCGCGATTTCAGAGACCGGAACTTCGGCAGCGCTTGCGCGCTGCCACAACATTGCCACGAGAAGGACCATCCTCACCACTCGGCGATGCTCGACTCTGTCAGGATGACAGAAATTTTTGCGATCGCTAATTCTGGCTGTCAGAATGAAACCAAGCGTAAAAGCGGAGGCACGCTTCGTCAGGAGGACAGCCAATGAACTTCGCACCACTGGCACTCTAAAGTAGTGCGAAGAGCATCGAAGGCGAACAAATCCTTTTTGTCCATCCAGCGAGACTCCTCGCGATTCGATCAGCCATTCGGATTCTAAACTTACCCGATGCTACCCCTTGATGAACTTCGCGACTGACGACGCCAACTTCGCCGGCTCCTCCAGCGGCATCATGTGCGCGCCGTCGTCGACCAGATGGATTTTCGCGCCGGGAATCCCCTTGCGGAATTCGTCGGCGTAAACGGCCGGCAGCAGCTTGTCATCCTTGCCCCATACGATCAGCGTCGGCGCTGCGATTCGATGCAGCCGTTTGCGCAGTCCCTTGTCCGGTATCGGCCACATGAACTTGCCGGTGCATCCCAGCGCCCACGTAATTCGGATGAACCCCTGCTGATCCTCGGGGTTCAGCGTGATTCGCTTCAACGACGGATGATGCTGATCCTTGAACAGCAGCGCGGGCAGGTCGGTCTGCGGCGTCACGATATAATTGCGAATCGGCGAGTCGTCGCGCCACAGCCCCAGCGGACTTATCAGCACCAGCTTGCCGACGCGCGTCGGATCGGTCGCCGCGATTTCACCCGCAATCATCCCGCCGAACGAATGCCCGACCACCGCCGGCGACTTGAGCCCGAGCTTGTCGAACAGGTCGTAGTAGTAGAGGACGAGGTCCCACATGTCGTCGAGTGCCTTGTAGGAATCCTCGTCGCCCGCCGTAATCCCCGGATGCTCCGGAGCATAGACGGTGAAGCTCTTCGCCAGCTCGTCGAGCAGCTCAGTCTCGATCGGCCCATACCCGCCATGCAGATAAACGACCGGCGGCCCGTCGCCAAGAATCCTGACCTTGGGATGAACCTTGTCGCCCCACACACTAACCGTCTTATCTTTTACAGCCGCCATATCTATCCTTCTAAGAACCCTTCGCAGGCCCCTGAGAGCAAAGTAGCGCGCCGCGCGCAACTTTGCGCTTCACTGGGTGCAGGGGTCACCCCTGCCGCCCGCCGCGCAGGCGATTAATTCTCTCCCATAGACACTACCGCGCCGCCGCGTGCACTCCGTTCGACGCGATCTTCGTCCGCGGACCCTTGAGCGACTCGGGCCACCATTTGTTGTCCCATTCGCCGTCCCAAACGCCGCGGAAATGCGGCAGCACTTCGCTGCAGAACAGATCGATATTCTTCATCGTCAGCTCATGCGGCATCGATCCGATATGCAGCAGCACCATCAGGTTGCCGACGCGAAGTTTCTTGACCGCTTCCATCAACTGCTGACGCACAGTGGCCGGCGAGCCCGCGATCACGAACTGGTTATCGACGAAGTCCTTGTACTTCCACGTCGGTATCTTGTTCATCAGATCGAACAGCTGCGGATTCAGCTTGGTCACACTGTTGACCAGGCTCTTGTAGTCCTGATTGCCGGCGACGGGGAAATACTCGGGCAGGATATGCAGGCACTTATCGTAAAAGTACCGGATGTGCTTGTAGTAGTCCTTCTCGGCCTGCGCGTCGGTCTCCGACACCGCGACCAGCTGCAAAAATCCGGCGCGATACGGATTGGGATCGTGATTGCCCTTGGCGACGAAATCCCAGAAGCCGTCCATCACGCGCTTGCCGAAATTATTTCCCCAGTACGACAGGAAGCAGTAGCAATGGTTGTGCTTGGCCGAAAAATCCCAGGTCGAGAGACTGCCGCTGCCGGGAATCCACACCGGCGGATGCGGCTTCTGAATCGGCCGCGGCCAGATATTCACCATCGGCAGTTTGAAGTACTTGCCGTTCCACGCGAAAATTTCCGGCGACGTCCACGCCTTGATAATCAGGTCGTGCGCCTCGTAGTAACGCTCGCGCTGCTCAATCGGCGGGATTCCGTAGCACAGGTTCACGTCCTGCGAGGTGCCGAGCGGCATCCCGGCGACCATGCGGCCGCCGCTGATACAATCGATCATCGAATATTCTTCGGCGATTCGTATCGGCGGATTCGAGGTCGGCAGCGTCGCGCCCATCTGCACCACGGCGACGTCGGTGCCGTTGGTCGCGCGCGCGAGAATCGATCCCATCAGGTCGGGATTCGGCATGAAGCCGTAAGCGTTCTGATGATGCTCGTTGACGCAGATACCGTCGATGCCCTTGTCGGCGGCGTGGATCAGCTCGTCGAGCGTCCAGTTGTAGTACTGCCCGACCTTCACCGAATCGGCCAGCTCGCAATACGGCGGATCGACCCACACCGAGTGATACTTCTGCGCGAAGTCGTCGGGCAAATCGCGATACGGCATCAGATGGAACATCGAAATTTTCATCGAGTAAAACCTCCAGCCGCGTCGGCTTTCGATTTTTCAATATCACGACGCGGCGGAATTCCCCAACTGCGCGGGCCCGCTGTCAGGCAAGGAGACGGAAAATCAGGCAGTGGTGAACTGGCGGTCGGAGATCGTCGGAGAGGTCAGGTCGGTGACGCCCAGGATGAAGCGGCGCAGCGTGATGCGGTGACTGGCGGCGAAAGATTCCAGTGACGCAAGTTGCGCGGGGGCGAGAGTTTCCTGGGCGATTACGATTTCGTCGAAGGGGGTGCGCGACAGAATCGCGTCGAGGTGGTCGAGGGAGCCGAGGACCGGGTAGCCGTGGAAAAGTTTGCCGTGTTTGAAGGTGTCGTCGTCGAGCAGGCCCAGCAGTTCGACGTTTGGGCCGATGGTCGAATGCAGATGCAGAACGGCGGCGGCGCCGCGGGCGTCGGCGCCGACGATTACGAGGCGACGCGCGGAATGCGCCAGGAAGCGGCCGACGCGTTGGAACAGATGGAACGACCATCGCGTGCCGACCAGGAAATTGAACAGCAGCAGCACGAACATCACGGCCGTCGCGCGCGAGATAACGATCGGCAGGACGTGCGATGCGAGCTTGACGGCGAGTCCGGCGAGCGTCGCGGCCAAGGCGAAGCGCAGGCTTTCGGCGAGCCCGGTGTAGCGCCAGATGCCGCGGTAAACGCCGGCGAGCAGGAACGAAGCGCATCCAATTGCGACGATCCATGGCAGGCCCGCGAGCATCTGCGCGACCTGCGCGATACTGAGATCGAAATCGAATCGCAGCAGCATCGCGCCAAAGTACGCGGCGGCGACCAGCGCGGCGTCGAGGATCAACTCGACGAAGCGGCGCTTGTAGCCGAAGCTCAGGATGACGCGGGCAATCGCCGGCAAGTCCTCGATTCGGCCGGGCGCCTCGGCGTCGAACGATCGATCCATCAGGAACAACGCGACCAGCGCGAAGAACAGCGCGATAAACGGAATCAGCAGCACCGCGTCGTAGCCCGGCACGAGGCTGAGCGCGATCGCGCATGCGCCGGCGATGACTTGCAGGCCGACCAACGCCGCCGCCGCGCGGTTGCTCGACATGCCGAGGCGCGTCAGCCGATGATGCGAATGGTCGAGGCCGCGGCGCGAGATGGGATTGCCGGTGGCCAGGCGAGTGACGGTCACCGTCACAGTGTCGAGAATCGGAACCATCAGCGCCAGCAACGGCATCGCGAGCCGCGCCGGCAGCGAACCCTCGCCGATGCGGCTCCCCTGAATCGACAGGACGCCCAGCACCAGCCCGACGGCGAGCGCGCCCTCGTCGCCCATGAAGACCGAGGCGGGCGGAAAGTTGAAGACCATGAATCCGGTGAGCGCCCCGGCGATCGCGAGCGCCGCGACCATCGTGCCGTTGTGCTGATGGAGTCCGGCGACGGTCGCGATACTCAACGCGGCGACGATGCCGACGCCGGCGGCAAGACCATCGACGCCGTCGATCAAGTTGAAGGCGTTGGTGGCGGTGACCAGCCACAGGATCGTGATCGCGATATTGAACGCGTGGTAGGGCAGAAAGTCGAGATGCGGGCCCCACCATACGAGGACGCCGATCGCGGTTAGTTCCAGAATCAGCTTGTAGCGCGGTTGCAGATCGACGATGTCGTCGAGCAATCCGACCAGGCACATCGCGACCGCAAAGCCCGCCAGCCATGGAATACTGTGATAGGGCAAACCCGACACGATGCCGACGAATCCGATAGCGGCGACGAAGCCGGTCATCACGGCCAATCCACCGAGCAGGGCGGTCGGCTTTTCGTGCGGGCGATCAGTGGAAGGGTGCGCGAGGATGCCGAAGTAGAGCGAGGCGGATTTTGCGATCGGCATCATCGCGGTCGCGACGAGGAACGCTGAGACAAAGGTAAGGAATATTTCAAACTGGGTGGACAATGTTGGTCCTAAGGTTCGGCTCCTTGTTCGGTTGCGATTTCAGGACATCCACTGCCCGCTGTAACGGCATCTTGATTGCGTTTGGCAGAGTATCGCCGTTCAGGGATTATGGCTAACCCCCGATTTTGGCGGCGGCCAATCCTGATAGTCATAGCGAAGCTCAGCGAATCGCTGCCTCAGTCGAGTCACGATGACAGAGGAATCATGTCACGTCAAGACTCGCTATGTCATTTTACGTGGTGCGTAAGCAAGCAAGCGATCGCCGCGAGCCGCAACCCGTTCACAATACCATCTGCAAAAAGCACTCGCGGACGGTCTTATTGCTTCATCACCATGACGTTGCCGTCCTTGTCCAGTGAGATGCAATCGACCTGCTCGCCCGCGTAGAACGCGCCGCAAATCGACTTGTCCACGCCCGGGCAAGTGTAAAGGTTCGGCGCAGTCTGCTGGCATTGCGTGATGTCGAAATGCAGCCGGGTCTGAGACCGGTCCTCCTGCGCCTGCGACGGCGAGAAAATGTAGCATCCCGACGCCGCGAGCGTCGCCAGCGACGCAACTATCGCGGCAATTCGTAGCGAGCTTCCCCTCATTACCCTGCCCTTCCTCATCTTCATCGTGCGTACCTCCACGGTGGCAAGCATTTATAACGAATCCGCGCGCATCACAATACGCGCATCACAAAGGGCGAATCGTGATTATCTTTAGTCGTCAGGAGTACCGACAATGCCTTCATCTCTGGAATTGGTTTCGGATGGTGCCCTCGATAGCAGCCGTCCGTTGTCTCATGATTCGTCCGACGATCGTCTGTTCGACGCCTACTCGCGCGCGGTCACGGGTGCGGCCGAGTCGGTCAGCCCGGCGGTGGTGAATATCGAGGTGGCTCATGCAATCGGGCCGCGGAGCAATCCGCGCAATCCCGACGCACCGGCGGGCAGCGGCTCGGGCTTTATCGTCGCGCCCGACGGCTACATCATTACTAACAGCCACGTGGTTCATCGCGCGTCGCGAATCTCGGTGACGCTGTCGGACGGGCGCAAGTCCGACGCGCAACTGATCGGCGACGATCCGGAGACCGACCTCGCCGTGATTCGAATCAGCGGATCCAACCTGGCGGCGGTGCCGCTGGGCGACTCGCAGGAGATTCGCGTCGGCCAGCTCGCGATCGCGATCGGAAATCCGTACGGCTTCCAATGCACCGTGACGGCGGGCGTGGTGAGTGCGCTCGGACGCTCGCTGCGCGCGGGTTCCGGCCGGCTTATCGACAACGTGATCCAGACCGACGCGGCGCTGAATCCCGGCAACTCGGGCGGACCGCTGGTGAATTCGCGCGGCGAAGTTATCGGCGTCAACACGGCGATCATTCTGCCGGCGCAGGGCATCTGCTTCGCGATCGCGATCAACAGCGCGAAGCTGGTGGCGGGACATCTAATAAAGGACGGCAAGATCAGCCGCGGTTACATCGGTATCGCGGGGCATAACGTCGAGCTGCCGCGGCGCTTCGTGCGCTTCTATCGATTGCCGGCGGAAACGGCGGTGCGGGTGGCGTCGGTCGAGGCGAACAGTCCGGCGGCAGTGGGCGGAATCAAGCAAGGCGATCAGATCGTGCGGCTGGGCGAGACGCCAATCGCCGGCATCGACGATTTGCAGCGTCACCTGACGATGAGCCAAGTCGGGGTGCGCACGCCGGTCACGGTGATACGCGGAACGGAAAAGCTCGAGCTGGAAATCGTGCCGTCGGAAGCGGCGCACAAATCGCGCGAGTGAGAAACCGATTCGGGACGCTGTGAGGGTCCGGGGCTGCTATAATCGTTTGGTGCCTGATCTCGACGTAATTCTCGCGCCGGCGCTTGCTCCCGACGATCTTCTTGGCCTCGAACTGCATTTTCTCGACGCGATCGGCAGGCGCGAGACGCCGCCGGTCCTGCTCATCTACGCGTCGCCGGGCCGCCTCGTTTCGATCGGGCGCTATCATCTATATGGCGGGCCGGCCGAGCGCGACGGTATCAACGTGACGCGGCGTCTGACTGGTGGACGCGTCGTTGGTGCGGGGCAGGGATGGCTGGGAGTCGCGCTCATCCTGCCGACGCGGACGGCGTTGTTGAAGGAAGACGTCACGCGACTGAAACCCGATCAGATCATGAATCGCTACGCGCGCGGAATTTTGACTGCGATGCGCGCGATCGGCGTCGAATGTTTCTACCCCGGGCGCGACGCGATAACCTTTGAGCAGCGCGAGATTGCGATGTGCACTTTCGAGACTGACGCGGCGGGCGCGATGATTTTCGAGGCGGCGATTGCGCATAACCGCGGGATGGAAGACCTGGTGCACGATTTGGAACGCGTCGATCCCGACGGCGCGCTGGCATGCCGCATGTATGACGCCGCGTCGGCGACCAAAGTAGTGCGGGAGCTGGCGCGCGACATTTCTTTCGATGAACTCGCCGGCGCGATCGCGTCCGGCTACCGCAGCACGCTCGCTGAGACTCGGCGGCGCGAGCTGACGGCGATCGAAACCGCGCAGGCGCAGCATCGCGGGACGGCGCTCGGGGCGTCGAGCTGGCTCGCCGGGCCGGCGACGCCGCCGTCGCTCAAGCTGAAGAATCGCATCGCGGCGCAACTCGGTGCGATCGAGGCAGCGGTTGCGCTCAACGCGGGCGGAACGATCGAGGCAGCAAGGATCAGCGGAGATTTTATCGCCAACTCGCCCGCGATGGCCGAACTCGAAAGCGAGTTGCGCGGCCGCTCACTCGATCTGCCGTCGATCTCTCACGCGGTCACGAAGACCTTCGGACACCACGACAACTTCTTTCTCGGCGCGGGCGAACTGTCCAATCTGGTGCGCCTGATTGCCGGTGTGAATTGAAAACGCCTGACGATACCGGGGCGAATCTGATCGAGAACCTGATTCGCGAACTTGGCGACGCGCACAAAACCGCGCAGCGGCGCGCGATCGACGAACTCGTCGCGATGTCCGGCGCGGGCAATCAGAGGGTCATCGAAAAATTGCGCGCGTCGCTCGCAAGCGGCGATCGGCGCGTGCGCTGGGCGGCCGCGTATGCGCTCGGACAAATCGGCGCCAGTGCGTTCGCGATGGATTCCGCCGACGCGTTGTGCGAGGCGATGGCGGACGACGACGGCGATATCCGATGGGCGGCGACCAATCTGATGGTGCAGCTCGGACGCGAAAATCTGGTCGAGATTGGCGCGCGCCTGCTCGAGCTCGCCGCCGGCGGCGATCGTAACGCGCGCAAAATGGCGCTGTACTGCATTCGCGATCTCGAACTCGGCGGCGTCGATCTGCTCGCCGTCGTCGAGCGCTCCGCGCACGACTCAGACGTTCACGTGCGGCTGGCGGCGCTGTCGGTGCTGTCGCGGTTGCGCGACGAATCGGGGCAGGCGGTGAGAATCATGCTCGAATGCATGAAGAGCGATACCGAAGCGGGCGTGCGGCGCGCGGCAGCGTCGGCGCTCGGCAATATTCATGGCGCAAACGCGGACGCGACGGCGGCGCTCGCGTCGGCGGCGGCCGATTCCGGCGACGAATCGCTCGCGCGAGCGGCGCGCGGCGCGCTCGATCGCCTAAATAAATTCCGGATGGAAAAACGATGACGGAAACGAAACCGATCCGAGCCCCGGCCAATGATCCCGCCACTCGATTTGCCGAACCGCACGTGCACGAGTTTGTCGCGGGCGCGCGCGTCGCACATCTGGCGACCGCCGACGCCTTTGGCACGCCGCACAACGTTCCGCTCTGCTACTGGTTCGACGGCGAGCGAATATATTTCACGATCGACGAGAAACCCAAGCGCCAGAAGGGGCTGGGGCTGAAGCGGATGCGCAATATCGCCGAAAATCCCCGCGTCGCCGTCGTTATCGATCACTACGAAGAGGACTGGTCGCAGCTCGCTTACGTGCTGATTCGCGGGCGCGCGCGGGTGGTCGAAGATCCCGAGGAATACATCGGCGCCCTGCGCCATTTGCGCGACAAGTACCTGCAATATCGCGGGATGAGCCTGACGCCGGAGAAAAACCCGATCGTGAAGATCGAACCGGAGAGCGTGCACACCTGGGGCGCGCGCTTCTCGTAGTGGCCCGGCTCGACGAAATTGCGCTTGCGCTCGGCGACGCGCAACTGGACGGATGGTTGTTCTACGACTTTCGCCTGAGCGACCCGCTCGCGTATCGAATCCTTGGGCTGTCCGAGGACGGTATCGCGACGCGGCGATGGTTCTGCTATGTGCCGGCGCGCGGCAAGCCGCGGGCGATAGTGTCGGCGGTCGAGGCGCATCGGCTCGACCCGCTCGGCGTCGAGAAGATCGTCTATCGATCGCACACTGAGATGATCGCGGCATTGGGGAAGGTGCTCGGCGGCGCGCGGCGAATCGCGATGGACTATTCGCCCGGATGCGCGATTCCGTACGTCTCGCGCGTCGATGCGGGCACGGTCGAGATCGTGCGCGCGATGGGCGTCGAAGTCGTCACGGCGGCCGATCTGATTCAGCGCTTCGAGGCGACGTTGACCCGCGAGCAGCTCGGGAGCCATCAGCGGGCCGCGCGCGCGCTGCGAACGATCGTCGATGAAACCTTCAGCGAGATCGCACAGTTGGTTGTGGCGGATCGCAAAGTCAGCGAAGTCTCGGTGCAGGAATCCGTGATGGCGCGATTCGCCGCGCGAGGTCTCGTGACGCATGCGCCGCCGATCGTCGCCGTCAACGAGCATAGCGCCGACCCGCATTACGGGCCGACCGCGAAACATCATCGCGCGATTCGGCGCGGCGATTTTGTCCTGCTCGATTTGTGGGCGAAGGAATCCGCGGCCGACAGTATCTACGCCGACTTCACCTGGGTCGCGTTCGCGGGCGACAAGGTGCCCGCCGAGCACGCAAGGATTTTCAAGATTGTCGCTGATGCGCGCGATGCCGCAGTGGACCTGGTGCAGCGCCGCGTAGCCGCCGGCGAACCGGTTAGCGGGCGCGAGGCTGATCGGGCGGCGCGCACGGTGATCGAGGCGGCCGGCTTCGGCGACGCGTTCGTGCATCGCACGGGCCATTCGATCGGCCGCGAAGTGCACGGCACCGGCGCGAATCTCGACTCGCTCGAAACTCTCGACGACCGTACTCTGATCGACCACACCTGTTTTTCGGTCGAGCCGGGAATTTATCTGCCAGGAAAATTCGGCGTGCGCAGCGAACTCGACATGACAATCGAAAACGGCCGCGCGATCGTCAGCGGTGAGCCGCGCCAGCGCGAGATCATCGCGCTACTCGCCCCGCCCACTTCCAAGCACAAACCGGGCGTGGCAACTTAGCGCGATCATGATTCGCGCGGTTATATTCGATCTCGATGGGACGCTGGTCGAAACTGAGCCGTTGCATTTCGCGGCTTTCAACGAGGTTCTGCGGCCGGACGGAATCGAGATTGGCTTCGACGATTATCTCGCACGCTTGATTGGGCTTAACGATCGCGATTGCTTCTCGACGGTGCTGCGCGAGAATCGCAAAGATGCGGGCGAGGCTCATCTCGCCGAGCTGATTGCGCGCAAGACTGAGGTGTATCAGGCGATTATTGCCGAGCGCGACGTGCTCTATCCGGGCGCGGAGAAGTTCGTGCGCGATTGCGCGCAGCGGTTTCCGCTGATGATCGTGACCGGCACGCTACGCGCCGAGGCTGAAGCGATTCTGCGCCGGGCCGGGCTGCGCGAGTTGTTTCTCGATATTATCGCGGCCGAAGACGTCGATCGCGGCAAGCCGGAGCCCGACGGCTTTATCGCGGCGCTCGGGCGTATCGGTTATTTGCTGCGGCAGCGCGACCCGGTGCTGGCCGATGAATGCCTTGCGATCGAAGATACGCCGGCCGGAGTCGAGGCGGCGCATCGCGCGGGCATGAAGGTGCTGGCGCTATGCCACATGGCGCCGGCGAGCGAACTCGCGGCGGCCGACGTCGTGCGCGCATCGATTTTCAATCTGGAGCTCGACGACGTGCTCCACGCACTCACCAGGCTTTTGAAAAAGTAATTTTCAACGCCTGTTCCCTCTCTCTTGTCTCCCCCAAAGGGGGGAGATGTTATAGGTAAGAAGACAGCCTTTACGCATGGTGTTGAAGAGCTTGAAATCGAAAATCGATCGCAGTTCTTCAACACCCTGCCAGGGACGATGATGGCGGCGAAGCTCTACCAGTTTCTCGGCAGCCCGTTCTGCGCCAAGGTGCGCAAGCTGCTCGCGTTCAAGGGCGTCGAGTTCGAGGTGATCGAGGTTGACTACCTCGAACGCAAGGAATTGCTGCTCGCGTCGGGACAGATAACGGTGCCGGCGGTCACGCTCGAAGGCGGCGAGACGATCGTCGATTCGGCGCGAATCGCGATGCGGCTCGAGGAGCTTTATCCCGAGCCGACGATTTTTCCCGCCGGATGGCGCGGGATGCACGTGGTGCTCGCCGACTATATCGACAACCATCTCGAGGAGTCGGGTCTATCCGGTCGCGATCGCCGACGAGCTCGCGTACTACAGCAGGCAAGGTGCGGATCGCGGCGCGTTGTGGCGTCTGATTCGCGAGCGCAAGTTCGGCACCGGGTTCGTCGATCGAACAATCGCGGAGCAAGCGGCCAACTGGGAGCGCTTTCGCCGTGCGCTCGCGCCGTTCGAGGAGCAACTCGGTATCGCGCCGTTTCTGACCGGCAGGATCGGGCTGGCGGATTTCGCGCTGTATGGACAGTTGTACTACCTGGCGTTCACCGGCGAGTTGAAGATTCCCGCCGAGATGAAAAATCTGCGCGCGTTTTTTGGGCGGGTTGAGCGGATCAGTTCGATCGTCGAGCCGGGGTGACCCCCGCATCCGGTGAGAGACGGCTAAACGATTTCGGTGATTGCGGTCGTCAGGAAGTGACTGAAGAGCGCGCCGGTCGAGTCGAGCGCTACATCATATAGCGACGCGGTGCGGCCCGGGACGAAAACCTGATGGCCCTCGTCGGTTAGCGCGTACACTACGCACAGCATCAGCGCGAGGTACGGCCGCTGCGCGAGAGGACCGCGCACCAGCAGCCAGAACAGGATTCCATATTCGGTGAAATGCGCGGTCTTGCGAACCAGCATGTGGCAAACATCAACCGCCGCGGGGCTGATGGTGGGAATCAACCATCGCAGTATCGGGTCGATAATCCTGCTGGTGTTAGCGGCTGAAAACGCCGAGGTCGAGAGCGTGAAGATCACCGCGCCCCATAGCAATACGAGGAGCCATTCGCCGAGCGCCGCCGGATCCGGAGTGCCGGCTGACAAAGATTTCGCTGCGGTCATTAGCGGGTGGCCGTTTTCAGCAGTCGGGGACTTGGGTCGCGGAGATTTTTCATGAAGGTAGGAAACGTGTCAGACTTATCAGCGGGGAAGTCGCCAGACAATCGATTATAAGGAACGCCGCCCGATGGACAACCTCATCACTATACAACGAGCGCAGCCCGCGCCGCCATGCACGGTGGTAATCTTCGGGGCGTCGGGCGACCTGGCCAAGCGCAAGCTGATTCCGTCGCTTTACAATCTGGTCGCGTGCGGCGAAGGGATGATGCCGCCACAGAGCGCGGTCCTCGGATTTGCGCGGCGCGAGATGTCACTTGACGATTTCCGCAAGAGCGCGCACGACTGGACCACCCGGTTTTCGCGGCTCAAGGTTGAAGAGGCCTGCTGGGCGCGGTTCGCTGGCAATCTCGACTACCTGTCCGGACTCGATCGGCCCGACGGTTTCATAAAACTTAAAGCTAAACTTGAAGCCTTGGAAAAGGCGCGCGACATCCCGCCCAACCGCGTTTATTACCTCGCCATACCGCCCGAGGCGATTGGCGACTCGGTTCGGCGGCTGGCCGAAGCCGGGCTGATCAACCAGCCGGGCGCGCCGCACTTCACGCGGGTGGTGGTCGAAAAACCGATCGGTCACGACCTGCCGAGCGCGCTCGAAATCAATCGCACGATGGTCAAGTATCTCGACGAGGAGCAGATTTTCCGCATCGACCATTACCTCGGCAAGGAAACCGTGCAGAACCTGCTGGCGCTGCGCTTCTCGAATAATATTTTCGAGCGGCTGTGGGGCGCGCGCAATGTCGATCACGTGCAGATAACGGTGGCGGAGGCGGAAGGCGTCGGCAGCCGCGCGATGTACTACGATCATTCGGGCGCGCTGCGCGACATGGTGCAGAATCATATCTTGCAGACGCTGTCGATGCTGACGATGGAGGCGCCGGTCTCGCTCGACTCGTCGGCGATTCGCGACGCCAAGCTCAACGTGCTGCGCTCGCTGCGTCCGATAACGCCGGCTGAAGCACGCGCGAGCACGGTGCGTGCGCGTTACGCGGCGGGCGTCGATGCGGACGGCAAGCCGGTGCCCGGTTACATGGACGAACAGGGTATCGCCGACAACTCGCGAATCGAGACCTACGTCGCGCTGAAGGCCTACATCGACAACTGGCGCTGGTCGGGCGTGCCGTTTTTTATTCGCACCGGCAAACGGATGAAGTCGCGCGCGAGCTCGATCTACGTGCAGTTCAAGGACGTGCCGCAAATTCTGTTCAATCGCGAATCGAAGGTTCCCGCCAACGCGCTGACGATTCGAATTCAGCCGGACGAAGGTTTTTCATTCGACGTGATGACCAAGCGCCCCGGACTAGACCTTGTGCTGCAGCCGGTGCGGATGAATCTAAGCTACAACGCCGCGTTCGGCGCCGGCGCCTCGCCCGAGGGCTACGAGCGCTTGCTGCTCGACGTGATGGACGGCGACCACACGCTGTTCATCAGCGCGCAGTTCGTGGAGAAGTCGTGGGAGTTCGTGCAGGGGATTCTGGATTCGTGGCAAGGCGACGCGCGCGTGCCGCTGGTCGAGTATCCCGCGGGAGGCTGGGGACCGAAGGAGGCCGACCAGTTGATTCGCTCCGCGGGAAGAGTATGGCATGAACCCTAGAGGATAAATCATGGCGACCAACGCTTGCTGTAATGCTGAAGTTTTTGAGACGCCGATTGCGTGCCGGCTCGACGCGATAGCTGCGTCCGATCATCCGCGCTACAACGAGTTGCGGCGAATGCTCGCCGCGGCGGCGGTCGGCAAGTGCGATCTGCCCAATGGAATCGAGGTGCAAATCTCGACGGAGCGCATGGCGCTCGCGCATCTCGCCGAATGGATCTCCTTCGAGCGCAAGTGCTGCCCGTTTCTGGATTTCAGAATCGACGTCGCGCCCGAGTCGGGGCCGGTGTGGGTGAGCCTGACGGGGCGCCCGGGCGTCAAGGAATTCCTGGCGCACGCTTTCACCCGATAGCGGGGAGTCCCTTTCTGCCAAGGGTGTTTCCGGCTGTGGCATAGATGACCGTCCTCGGCTAACATCTCTCGCCGCTGCTGCGGCTGCAAAATCATAATTCCACGAGGACTCGGAGAGCACTTGGCCGACAACAATAAGGTCGTAATTATCGGCGCCAACGGCACCATGGGCGCGGGCGCGGGATGCGTTTTCGCGGGTGCCGGATACCACGTTACAATGCTCGCGCGCTCGGCGGACAAAGCCAAAGAAGGGCTGACGGACGCGCAGAACGACGCGCGCGCGGAGGCGATCGGGGAGCGAATCTCGCTCGGCGCGTACGACGCCGACCTCGGCCGCAGTGTTGGCGAGGCTGCGATCGTCTTTGAGTCGCTCGCCGAAGATCTGCCGCTCAAGAAACAGTTCTTCGAGCTGATCGACAAGAGCCGGCGTCCGGAGTCGATCATCGCGACCGGCTCGTCGGGCCTGTCGATCGCCGAGATGGCGCGCGGGCGGAGCGAATCGTTCCGGCGTAATTTTCTCGGCGTGCATCTGTTCAATCCGCCGCACGTGATCGTCGGCACCGAAGTTATTCCGGGACCCGACACCGACCCGGCCGTCGTCAAGAACGTCGTCGCGATGCTGACGAAGCGGCTGGGGCGCAAGGTGATCGTCACCAAGGACATGCCGGCGTTCGTCGGCAACCGGGTCGGCTTCAAGGTCTTGAACGAGACCGCGCAACTGGCCGCAGAGCACGGTGTCGCGTACATCGATTATCTGATCGGGCCGCATACCGGGCGCGCGATGGCGCCGCTGGCGACGGTCGATCTGGTCGGCTGGGACGTGCACAAGGCGATCGTCGATAACGTGCACGCGAATTGTAAGGACGAGGCGCACGAATCGTTCGCGATGCCCGCATACATGAACGCCGCGCTGCGCAACGGATGCCTCGGCGACAAGACGCCCGAGCGTGGCGGCTTCTATCGTCGCGCGGGCAAGGAAGTTTTCGTGCTCGATCCGAAGACCGGCGGGCACGACAAGCTCGAGAAGCCGGCGCCGATCGAGTTCGTCGAGAAGATGAAGCAGGCGCATCGTGTGGGCCGCTACGCCGACGCGTTCAAGATATTTGCCGAGGCGAAAGGCGCGGATGCCGACCTGTGCCGGCGTGTCGTGCTCGGCTACGTCAGTTACGGGCTGAATCGCGTCGGCGAAGTGGCGGCGAGCGCGGCCGACGTGGACACTATAATGTCGTACGGCTTCAACTGGGCGCCGCCGACGGCGATCGTCGATTTGATCGGCGCGAAGAATACGGTGGCGATGCTGCAAAAGCTCAAGCTGACGGTGCCCAAGACGGTCGAGCAAGCGGCGTCGCGCGATGCTAAAATGTTTGCGGGCGGCGTGCTCGAATATGGCCGTACCTTCGTGGGATGATTAGATTTTAATTTAATGACTTATAGGAGCGCGCGATGACGAAACCAGCGCCGGTGTACGTATTGGGCGGAGCGCAGACCGACTTTGCCCGCAATTGGTCGAAGGAAGGCAAACATTTCGTGGCGATGATGCGCGAGGCCACGCTGGCCGCGCTCGAAGCGACGAAGATCGAGCCGCGCGAGGTCGAGACCGCGCACGTCGGCAACTTCGCCGCCGAGTTGTACGCCAAACAGGGACATATCGGCGCATTCTTCGTCGAGATCGATCCAACTTTTTCCGGACTGCCGACGAGCCGTCATGAAGCGGCGTGCGCGTCGGGCTCGATCGCGCTGATCGCGGCGTCGGCGGAAATCGAAGCGGCGCGCTACGACCTCGCATGTGTGGTCGGCGTCGAGCAAATGAAGACCGTCGATTCGACGACCGGCGGCGACTACCTGGGCACGGCGGCGTGGTATGAGCGCGAGGCGAAGGGAATCGAGTTTCCGTTTCCGAAACTCTTCGGGCGGCTCGGCGACGAGTACGACAAGCGTTACGGCCTCAAGGACGAGCATCTCGCGCACATCTCGGCGGTGAATTATTCCAACGCCAAGCGCAATCCCAACGCGCAGACGCGCAACTGGTTCATGAGCGAGAGTCACGCGCAGCACGAAAGCAAATTCAACATGGTCATCGGCGGCCGGATCAAGGTGAGCGACTGCTCGCAGGTCACCGACGGCTCGGTCGCGATTTTCCTGGCGTCGGAAAAGTTCGCGAGCGCATGGGCCAAGCGCAACGGCAAACAGCTCGCCGACATTCCGCGCATCCTCGGCTGGGGCCATCATACGGCGCCGCTCGAATTCGATACCAAGGTCGCGGAGAGCCGCGACAACGCCTACGTGTTGCCGCATACGCGTCAGGCGATTCTCGACGCGTTCAAGCGCGCGGAGATCGGGTCGGTGACTGAACTCTCGGGAATCGAGACGCACGACTGCTTCACGACGTCGGAGTACATGGCGATCGATCATTTCGGGATCACCAAGCCGGGCGAGTCGTGGAAGGCGGTCGAGGAAGGCGTGATCGAGCTCGGCGGCAAGCTGCCGATCAATCCGAGCGGCGGCCTGATTGGCGCGGGTCATCCGGTCGGCGCGACGGGCGTGCGCCAGATGCTCGACTGCCATCGTCAGATCACGCATAGCGCGGGCGACTACCAGGTCGAGAACGCGAAGAAGTTTGCGATGCTGAATATCGGCGGCAGCGGCACGACCAGCTGCGTCTTCATCGTCGGCAAGTAAGCGCGTCCCGAGAGAATAATCGCCTGCGCGGCGGGCGGCATGGGTGACCCCTGCACCCAGTGAGAAGCGCAAAGTTGCGCGCGGCGCGCTACTTTGCTCTCAGGGGCGGGGACTCTCAGACATTTCGTGATTGGCTCGCGCGCGACGGCGCGGCACAATCGCCGGATGCCCAGAACAACTCCGTTCATCCTCATCGACGTATTCACGTCGCAGCCGTTCGGCGGTAATCAGCTCGCTGTCTTCACTGATGGCGCCGCCCTCAGCGCGGCCGAGATGCAGGAGCTGGCGCACGAAATGAACTTCAGCGAATCGACGTTTGTGATGCCGCCTGATTCTTCGGGCGCGCGACGCGTGAGGATTTTCACGCCGAAGCATGAAATGCCGATGGCTGGGCATCCCACTGTCGGCACGACGTGGGTGCTTGCGACGCGCGGCGAGATCGCGCTCGACAGGGCGAGCGTCGATGCGACGTTGATCCTCGGGATCGGACCGGTGACCGTGACGATCGAGAGCACCGGCGGCCAGCCGGACTTTGTCTGGATGGCGCATCGCGAGCCGGAGTTCGGCGCGACGCGCGACGATCGCGAGCGCATCGCAACGGCGCTTGGAATCACCACCGCCGACGTCCGCGACGATCTGCCGATTCAAGCGGTATCGACCGGCGTGCCGTTTATCTTTGTCCCACTTCGCAGCCTCGAGGCGCTCGCGAAATGCACGGTCAACGCGGTGGCGCTCGCGGCGCTGTTCAATCCCGCCGAGCCGATTCTCCCGATATACATGTTCGTCGCGAATGAATCGGGCGAGTTTGCGCCGCGGTCGCGGATGTTCGCGCCGCACGACGGAGTTCCCGAAGATCCCGCGACCGGCGGCGCGTCGGCTCCGTTCGGCGCGTACGCTGCGGCGTATGGATTGATCAAGCCTGCGCCGCGGACTTCATTTCTGATCCAGCAGGGCGTCGAGATGGGGCGGCCCAGTGAAATAAAGGTCGAGGTCGCGCGCAAAGCGAGCGGCCCGCTCGCGATCCGAATCGGCGGGCGATGCGCGATTGTCGGCGAAGGCGCGATGTTCCTCTAGCGCGCAGGCGGCGTTATGGTTGTGAGCATGGACGAACAGCACATCCCGTCGGTCGGCGAGAAGGCTCCCGAGTTCGCGATCGCCGATTCGACCGGCGTGGTGCGGCGCCTCGACGACCTGATCGCGCGAGGCCTGTGCGTCGTCGTTTTCTACCGCGGACATTGGTGACCGTTCTGTCTCCGCCAGTTGGCGGACTACTCGGAGCAGCTCGACGATTTCCGCGCAGCCGGCGCGGAGCTGGTTGCAATTTCCGTTGACGATGCGGCTCGGGCGGAGCCGGTCCGCCAGGAACTCGGGATTAAATTTTCGCTGCTGTGCGACACGCGGCGCGAAGTCGTCAAGGCGTACGGGTTGCTCAACAGCGGAGAAAAAGGCGGCATCGCGTTTCCCGCGTCGTTCGTAGTGGACCGCGAGCGCGTCGTGCGCTTCCGCGCGCTGGAAGATGTCGCGTCGCGGGTCAACGTCGAGCAATTGCTCGATTTGGTGCGTGAACTTGGGCGTGGCGCCGAGCCGCAGACCAAACCGCGCAAGCGCGGCGTCTTCCCCGGATCAATGTTCCTCCGCGCGACGATGAACGCACTGCGGCGCGGCGTCCGCTCGCCGAATAAATAACCTTCACATCGCGACGCGGCGAGCCTATGATTCAGCGCGCGAGGTTTGTATGAATCGTTGGTATCCAATTGCGTTGTCGCTATTCATCGCGGGTGCGATCTCAGCTTGCGCGGGCGGCGGCGTGACCGAGGCGCCGCCGGCCTTCGTCACGAGTGCGCAAGGGAACCGCGTCGAAGCGCTTGCGATGACCACGCCGCGCGCCAACGCAGCCGCGATTCGGCTGCGCGACGGACGCGTGCTGATTTGCGGCGGCACGGCAACCGGCGAAGTCGGCGGTGTGCTTTCAAGCGCCGAGCTGTTCGATCCCGCGGCGCAAAGCTTCACGCCGACTGGTTCGATGACGGTCGCGCGAGCCGGGCAGACGATCACGATGCTGCGCGACGGACGGGTGCTGCTGACGGGCGGCGTCCAGAACGCCGGCTTCCGCTCCGAGCTGTCGAGTGCCGAGATTTACGATCCGGCCGCCGGCACTTTCAGCGCGACCGGATCGATGACGGTGCCGCGCGAGGGACATACCGCGACGATATTGCGCGACGGGCGCGTGCTAGTCGCCGGCGGCAGCGACAACGGCATCCACACGCTGGACTCGGCCGAGATTTACGATCCTTCGAGCGGGACGTTTTATCGCACCGGCCATCTGCATCAACCGCGGGTCGCGCACGTCGCCGCGCTGCTTGGCAGCGGCCAGGTATTGATCGCCGGCGGCGGCCGCGGCGGTATGCCGGGCGGCTATATCTCGTACGACACCGCCGAATTGTACGATCCCGCAAGCGGCAGGTTCAGCGCGATCTTTCCGCACATGAAAAGCGATCGCGTCGGTGCGGCCGCGGTCAAGCTGAACGACGGGCGCGTGCTGATCGTCGGCGGCAAGAGCGGCAGAATGATGACGAGCCGGCTGCGCAATATCGCTTCACTGACCCCGCTCAACACCGCGGAAGTTTACGACCCCGAAGCCGGCGCCTTTATCAGGACCGGCGACATGAGCGCGCCGCATTACCTCGCGACCGCGACGTTACTCGACAACGGCAACGTGCTGGTCGTCGGCGGATGGACAATCCGAGGACCGCTGGTGGTTGGGATGCGCGACGCCGAGGTTTATATGGCGGAGACGAACGCGTTCTCGCACGTCGGCCAAACCAACGTCGCGCGGCTCACCAACACCGCGACGCTGCTCAACGACGGCGAGGTGCTGATTGCGGGCGGCGTCGCGGACAAAGCGCTGATAACCGCGGCGGTCGAGTTCTATTCGCCAAGGCAGCATCGATTCCTCATGCTGCCCGAGTCGAGCGCAACTGCCGCAGTGCCGGAGTGAAGGACTCGCCACCAGATTCATTGCCGGCGTTTGAGTTGCGCGACGCCAACGGAACGGCGCGATCGTTTCCGTCCGCAAAAAGCGCCCTGCTCTGCTTCGTCAAGGAAGATTGCCCGACTTGCGGATTGACGATGCCGCTGATCGAGGCTGCGCATCGCGCGTTCGGTGCGTCGGTCGATGTGTGGGCAGTCGGCCAGGACGCCGACGGCAATGCGAAACTCGTCGAGCGGCATGCGTTGACGGCACCGATGCTCGACGACTCGGCGCTCAAAGTTTCGTTCGAGTACGACCTCGACACTGTGCCGACGATTATCCTCGCGGATGCGCACGGCCATGAGCAGCGCCGCTTCGTCGGCTTCGGACGCGACGATTGGCGCGAGATGTTCGCCGAGTTGTCGCGACTGTCGGGCAAACCGGCGCCGGCGGTCGATTGGGATTCATATCCGGAGTCGCGGCCGGGGTGCGGTTCCAAGTCGGTCGAGCCGGGAATCGCGGAGCGGCTCGAGGCGAATGCGCGCGGCGACAAACTGACCGCGCGGCGAATCGAGCTGGGCGACGCCGAAGACGTTTTCGAATTCATGTTCGAGCGCGGGTTGACGGACGGTCTGCCGGTGGTGCCGCCGACGCCCGAGCGCGTGATGTGGATGCTGACGGGGACGCGGCGCGATCCGCGCGACGTCGTAGCGATCGTGCCGCCGAATCTGGCGCCGGTCACGGTCGAGAAAATCGCGGTCAACGCCGTGATGGCGGGATGCAAACCGGAGTACCTGCCGGTGGTGATCGCGGCGCTCGAAGCGGTCTGCACCGACACCTTCAACATCCACGGCATCATGTCCACCACCTGGGGCGCGACGCCGGTGATCGTGGTGAACGGTCCGATTCGGCATCGGCTCGAGATGAACATGGGCATGATGGCGCTCGGCTACGGCACGCGGTCCAACGCGACTATCGGGCGCGCGCTGAAACTGGTGTTGCGCAACGTCGGCGGCGCGCGGCCGGGCGATATCGAGCGATCGACGCTCGGCGCACCGGGCAAGTTCACGACCTGCTTCGCCGAATGGGAGGAGCGCAGTCCGTGGGAGCCGCTGCACGTCGAGCGCGGCTTCGACAAGAATGAAAACGTGGTGACGGTGTTTGGGCTCGAGGCGGGATCGCGGCAGATTGCCGATCAGACGTCGCGGACGGCGCGCGCGCTGGCGGGCAGCCTCGGCATGGGACTGGAAGCATGCTGGCATCCCAAGCAGCACAACGCCGGCGAGATTCTGCTGGTGATTTCGCCGGAGCATGCCGACACGCTTGCGCGCGAGAAGTGGAGCAAGGCGGATGTGCGCGCACGAATCCAGGAAGTGACGTCGCGGCCGACGCGCGAGCTGATTCGCGACGACGAGAGCGGCGAGGGGATTCCGCTGAGCGCAATCGGCAGCGCGCCGACGGAAGAGCAGCTGGCGAAGACGATTGCGAAGTTTCGCAAGCCGGAGGATATCAATATCATCGTGGCTGGCGGCAACGCGGGGAAATTTTCGGCGGTGTTCGCCGGCTGGGTCTCGGGTCCGATGGGATCGTCGAGCGTCAGCCGGCGAATCGAGGAGGCGAAATGAAACAAGTGATTATCGATCCTACCGACGAGCGCGTGCCGATTCGGCGCACGCTGGCCGCGCGCACCGGCACGATTGCCGGACGCGTCGCGCTGCTCGACATCGCCAAGCCGCGCGGCAATGTGCTGATCGATCGGATCGCCGAGCATCTGCAGGACCGCATCCCCGGCATCGAGCTCAAGCGCTTTCGCAAACCGACCTTCACCAAACCGGCGCCCGATGACCTGCGCCGCCGCATCGCGCAGGAGTGCGACTTCGTTATCGAAGCGCTCGCCGATTGAGGGTCATGCACGACGTGCAGTGTGCACGACTCCGTATGGTTCGAGATCAATAAGAAGCCCGCGGTTGTGATCGCGTCGAACGAGTTCGTTGACGCGGCGCAGAAGCAGGCTGAAGCGTTGGGCTTGCCGGAACTGCGGCGGGTTTTCGTCGCGCATCCAATTCAGGATGCGACCGACGATCAGATGCGCGCGAAAGCCGACGCGATAGTCAACGACGTGATCGCGGCGCTGAAGAAGTAGCTGCTACCCGCGTCGGGGCCCAGTACGCGAGGCCAGATTCCAGAATTCGCGAGGGCTGATGATTTGCAACGCCGCGGGCTTCTTCTTCAGAGCCAGCATCTCGCGATCGCCGGTCAATAAGACATCTGCCTCCGCATTGATCGCTGAAGCCACAACCATCAGATCAGACCGACCGCTGAGGTTCAGATTCGGCAACTGACGCGGCCTGGGTTCAACGTGATAGCCGCGGAGGAACGTCTCGTACGCCGTCACTTTGTCTTCAGGCATTCCGAACTTCTTGAGCAGCACCCGACGCAGCTCTTCGATCACCACCTCGCCGGTTACAAGATCGTGCTCGCCCAAAATGATCTGCAACACATCGGCGCACAGGCCGCGGGTACCGAACGCGCTCGCGAGTACGTTGGTGTCGAGAAAGACCCTCACGAAACGCTATCGAAAACGTCCTCATCGGTAAGGTAGCCGTGCGCAGCGGCAAATGGCATTGCTTGCCGGCGCAATTGTTGGAACCGGAGTATCGCGAGGTGACGCTTGAGCGCGCTGCGTATCACCTCGCTCCTGGTGCGGCCTGAGCTCCGGCACACTTGATCGAGAATTGGTGCGAGGTCATCGTCGAGCCGGACTGTAATGCTGTTTCCTTTCATGTATTACATGGTAACACACGCGGACAATGGATGCCCACCGATCGCGGTGCTGTAGAAACGACCGTTATCTGATCAAGGTCGAGGTCGATTCGGCGACGTCGGTGACCATTTTGCCGGTGGCGGAGAAAGTTCCAGCGGTCGGATCGTATAGGTCGGCAAAGTTCGAGCGGCCGCCGGCGATCAACGCGCTGCCGTTTTCGAGGACCGTCGCAGTCGCGCCGGCGTGAAGGTTGTGCATCGAGCCGGTGGCGGCAAAGGTAGCGTGCGCCGGATCGAAAAGCTCGGCGCTCTGCAGAAAATCCGTATCGCTGCTCTGACCGCCTGCGATCAGCACTTTGCCATTGGACAGCAACACCGCGGCTTGCAGCGTGCGCGCCGCGCTCATCGTGCCGACGGGTGAAAACGCCGCCGTCTGCGGGTTGAAAACTTCCGCAGTGTCGCTGGGCGCGCTCACGTCGCCACCGCCCGCCACCAGCACGTTGCCGACGAGAGCACCTGAGACAACGCTCGGCGAGAGAAAAGTCGCGCTGTGATTTTCGCGCGGCGTGCTCATCGTGCCGGTGCTCGTGAACTGGCCGGTCGTCGGGTCGTAGAGTTCCGCCGTCGCGACGTCGCCGCCGCTTTCATCGCTGGTGCCGCCCGCGATCAGCACGTTCCCGGCCAGCGGACCGCTGGCGAGCAGCGTGGCCGAATGCCGCGCGCGAGTCGCTTTCATCGCGCCGGTCGCGGTGAACTTGCCGGTCGCGGGATCGTACAATTCCGCGCTCCTTAGAGTGGAGCCGAGCGAGCCGGTCGCTGAGGTCCCTCCCGCGATGAGCACTTTGCCGTCGGCCGGGCAATTGCATCCGGAAATCAGCGTCGCGCTATGCTCGGCGCGAGCGCTGTCCATCTTGGCGGCGACCGCAGAAAATTTTCCGCTGACCGGATCGTACAATTCCGCCGACGACAGCGCGCGGCCCGAGGCGCCCTCGCCGCCCGCGACCAGAATCTTGCCGCTCGGCAACACTGTTGCAGTATGATCCTCGCGCGCGTCCTGCATCGACGACGCGGCGGCAAAGACGTTGCTCGCCGGATCGAAAAGCTCGGCGCTCGCGAGCGCAAACTGCCCGTTGCCCTGCCCGCCCGCCAGCAGTACGAAACCGGGATGCGGCGCCAGGTCAGGACGAGCTGGCGCGCCGCCATCGGGGCTTGCTGGGGCCGGAGGATTGATCCCGCCAGCCGGCAAACCCGCCGCCGATTTTCCTGTCGGCGAAGTCAGCGGCGCCGAGATTCCACCGACTGCGCTCATCGCAATCGGTCCGGGTGGTTGCGAATTGCCGCTGTTCACCGGGACGGCGCTGCCCTGCACGGACCAACCACTTGACGGCGGCGGTGCCGGATTCTCACGCGGCAAATCCGGAACCATCATCACCACCGTATTGTCGCTGGGCTTCGTTTTCGACTTGGGCGGGGTAAATCCGATCTGTTTGGGCAAAGCGCTCGCGACAGGAACCGCATGGCGCGCATCAGTTGCGACGGTGGACGTTCGCGATCGCAATGCGGCGGCGCCATCAGAGTGCGCGGGCGCCGAAATTGCAAAATTGAAATGTGGGCGCAAAAGCGTGCTGCGATCGAGCGCGATCAATGCGGCCACCGCACTGGCGGCGATCACTCCACCAGCCAGCAGCGCATCGCGCATCAACGGTCGGTCTCTCAAAGCAGCCATCTGATCAACCCATGAGCTTACGCTTCCCCGACGGGAATGACCGGATAGTAGTACGATCGCCGGCGATGCGGAAGGTCGCCACGTCGCGCGCTTTTGCCGGATCAGCGAGTGCAGCCCACGTGTGCGCGGGTTTATTTGAGCCCGTGCGCGTGATGAAATCTTTGCCGAGATTGAAGCGCGCTACGGGAAACGATCACGTTGGAATCCGGGAATATTCGGCGGCATGAGGAAGCTGACGCACGGGCGCCGTTGCTATCGGCGCACGCAGTCGCGCTCGAGCCGCCGCCGCAGCGCATCCTGGTCAAGGAAGTTAACTGGCTCGGCGACGTCGTGATGAGCCTGCCGGCGCTGCGGGCGATTCGGCGCGCGTGGCCTCGCGCGCATCTCGCCGTGCTCATCAAGCAGGAGCTCGCGAGTTTTTTCGACGGTGCGCGATGGATCGACGAAGTGATTCCGTACTCGGTTGGGCGCGGACTCGCGGGGATTTTCGATCGGCGCAGGATTGTCGGCGAAATACGCTCGCGGCGATTCGACCTGGGCGTGCTGTTCCCCAACAGTTTCGAGTCGGCGTTGTGGCTCACGATGGCTGGGATCCGGCGGCGCGCCGGGTTCGTCGCCGACGCGCGCGGCGCGATGCTGACGATGAAGGCGACGCCGCCGCCTGAAGCTCTGACCGGTCACCAGGCTAACTATTGGCTCGCGATGGTGCGCGCGACGGGCGTTGCCGACGGCCGCGCCGATGACTTCGCTGTCGATGTGTCTGGACCGTTGCGTGAGCGGATGCGCGAATGGATCGCGGCGAATCGCAAACGTCCCGGCGTTCCGATCTTCGCGATCGCGCCTGCCGCTGCCTACGGACCTGCCAAGGAATGGCCCGCCGGCCGCTACGGCGCGCTGATCGATCTGCTCGCGCGTCGCGACGACGCCGAGGTCGTGCTGGTTGGCGCGCCGTCGGAGCGCGCGAAGTGCGAAGAGGTCGCGGCGGCGAGCAAATCCGGCGCGATGGTCGCGGCTGGTCACACCAATATCGGCGAGCTAATCGCGCTGTTGTCGCTATGTGACGGGTTTATCGGCAACGATTCAGGCTGTATGCATCTCGCAGGAGCGCTTGGAATCCCGACCGTCGCGATTTTCGGATCGACCAATCCCGAACGCACCGGGCCGATGGGGCCGAAGACGCGCGTGATTTACCGCAAGCTCGTATGCAGCCCGTGCCTGGCGCGCACCTGCCGCTTCGGGCATTACAACTGCCTGACGCAAATCGAGCCGGACGTGCTCGCCGACGCGATGGCCGCGATGCGGGCGCTGAGCTGAAGACTTACGACCAACGGGTATCCCGGGGCATCAAAGATGAAGCTGAAAGAACTCGCATCGAAGCTGGGACTTGAATTGCGCGGTGACGGCGGCGTGGAGATTTTCGCGCCGGCGCCGATCGAGGCCGCGAGTCCCGGCATGATCGTTTTCGTCGCGAGCGCGAAGTATGCCGCCGCGCTGCAATCCAACGTGTCGGCTGCCATCACGACGGCGGAGCTGGCAGCGGGCGCGAAATGCGCGACGCTGGTCAGCGCGAATCCTTATGCGGACTTCGCGCGCGTGCTCGAGATTTTCTTTCCGCCGTATCGGCCCGCGCCCGGAATCGATCCGCGCGCCTCAATCGCGCCGGACGCGACGATTGGCGCCAACGCCTCGGTCGGCGCGTCGGCGGTGATCGGCGCGGGCGTGTCGATTGGACGCGACGCGGTGATTCATCCGAACGTGACGATTTACCCGTGCGTGCGCATCGGCGATCGCTTCACCGCGCACAGCGGCGTGTCGATTCGCGAAGGCACGGTGATTGGAAATCGCGTGACGCTTCTGAACGGCGCGGTAATCGGCGCCGACGGCTTCGGCTTCGTCGAGGAGAAACGCGACTTGATCAAAATTCCGCAGGTCGGGACCGTGATACTCGAGGATGATGTGGAGATCGGCGCGAATTCCACGGTCGATCGCGCGATGATGGGCGCGACCGTGCTGCATCGCGGCGTCAAACTCGACGACCAGGTGCATATCGGGCACAACTGCGAAATCGGCGAGTACTCGCGCTTCTCCGGACACACCGGAATCTCCGGCTCGACGCGAATCGGCAAATGGTGCCTGTTCGGCGGACAAGTTGGATGCGCCGACCACGTGACCATCGGCGACCGCGTGATGGTGGTGGCGAAGGCCGGAATCCACAACGACTTGAAGGACGACGCGATCGTCTCGGGCATTCCCGCCGTCGATGTGCGCAAGTTCCGCCGCTACGCCGTCGTGCTGACGCGGCTGCCGGAAATAATCCGGCGCGTGCGCGCACTGGAGCATCGCGCCGGCATCGACAACCAGGGGTAGGCGAGTCCGCAGCCATTTGTGCCAGAGCTGACCTTCACACTTCGGCCGCGGCCACCGTTCCGGCTCGACCTGACGGTGTGGGCGCTTCGGCGGCGGGCGCACAATGTCGTCGATCGATTCGACGACGGCGTCTGGCGGCGGGTATTGGTTGTCGGCAAATCAGCAGTGGGCATCGCAGTCACGCAAACGCGAGCTGGATCGCGTCCGGAAATCGAAGTGAGGACTTCAGCCGCGCGGCCGCAAGCGCTGAAGGCCGACGTCAGCGCGATCGTCACGCGGATGCTCGGGCTTGATCGCGACCTGTCGGGCTTCTACAAACTCGCGCGCGACGACACGCGACTGCGGGAGCTGGCGGATCGACTGCGCGGGATGAAACCGGTGCGCTACGCGACAGTGTTCGAGGCGTTCGCAAATGCGGTCGCGTGCCAGCTCGTTTCGCTGAGCGCGGGAATGCACGTGCTGAACCGGATCGCCGAGGCGTTCGGCGCGCGCGGCGCAGCGGCGGAAATGCGATCGTTCCCGCCGGCCGCGGCGATCGCGCACTCGACTCCCGACGCGCTGCGAGCGCTCGGCCTCAGCAGGCAGAAGGGCGAATACCTGATCGGTCTCGCGCGGCTGGCGATCGACCCGAAGGATCGCGATTTCGCATCGATCGCCCCGCTCGCGAATGACGACGCAATCGCGCGCCTGTCGAAGATTCGCGGCGTCGGCCGCTGGACGGCCGAATACGTGATGCTGCGCGGCTTCGGACGCATCAATATTTTCCCCGGCGACGACGTCGGCGGCCGCAACAAACTTTTCGAGTGGCTCGGCGTGGACGGCGCGCCGACTTACGACGGCGTGGCCGCGATGCTCGAGCGGTGGCATCCGTACGGCGGACTCATCTATCTTCATCTGATTGTAAACTCAGTCGCCGGCGGCGGCCACGTCGCGGCCTGAAACTGACGGGAGGTTTGCGGGTGCTCGCGTATGTTCTGATTGCGATTGGCAGCGCGCTCGGCGGGATGAGCCGGTATTTTGTTTCCGGCGTCATCACGACGCTGACCGGCGGCACGTTTCCGTACGGCACGATGCTCGTGAATATCACGGGATGCCTGGTGATTGGTTTTTTCGCGACGCTGACCGCCCCTGACGGGCGGCTGCTGGTCGGCACGCCGGCGCGCCAGTTCGTGATGATCGGAATCTGCGGCGGCTACACCACCTTCTCGAGTTTCTCGCTCGAGACGCTCTACCTGATGCAGGCCGGCGAGTGGATGCCGGCCACGTTGAACGCCGCCGGTTCGATTATTCTGTGCCTGATGTCGGTATCGATCGGGTATATCGCCGCGACGGCGCTTAACCGGGGAGTGTAGCGATGGAAATCCCACGCGATGCGGTGTTGCTCAGAATTTTCATCGGCGAAAGCGAACGCTCGGACCACAAGCCGCTGTACGAGGCGATCGTGCTGAAAGCGCGCGAGCTGCGACTCGGCGGGGCGACTGTGCTGCGCGGGCCGATGGGCTTCGGTCTATCGAGTCATCTCCATTCGGCCAAGATTCTGCGGCTGTCGGAAGACCTCCCGATGATCATCGAAATCGTCGATAGCCAGGCGAAGATCGACGCGTTCCTGCCCGTGCTCGACACGATGATGGGATCGGGGCTGATCACGGTCGAGAAAGTGCAGGTACTACAATACGGCGACGGCAAATCGAAAAAGTGAGCGAGGAGCAGAGACGTGGAGAAAAAATATCTCAATCCGGATACGCTGATGACGCCGCGCGGCTTTACCCAGGTCGTGACCGTCGCGGGAGCGTCGAAGCTGGTTTTCATTTCGGGCCAGGTCGCGGTTGACAAGGAAGGCAAGCTGGTCGGGCCGGGCGATCTGAAGGCGCAGATTCGGCAGGCGGCCAGCAATCTGAAGGCGGCGCTGACCGCCGCGGGAGCGACCGCCGCCGACATCGTGAAAACCAATACCTACATCGTGAACTACAAGCAGGCCGACTATTCCGCGATGCGCGAGGCGCGCGCCGAGCTGTTTCCCGAGGGCGATCCGCCGGCCTCGACCATGGTCGGGGTCACCTCGCTGGCGGTGGACGGACTGATGGTCGAGATGGAGGCGATCGCGGCGGTGAAGTGAGCGGGGAATCAAGCCCGCAGAGCCTTCATGTTATAATTTCTTACAATTTGATTCGTTCGCGCGGTCATAGTAAACAATAGGGGTCATCGGCAACCGCCGCCGGCGGGTAGCCTGACTTGCGGCGAACGCAAACCTTGGAGGAAATTATAGTGGGAGCACAAGCGCAACCTGTTATTGCATCGCGTCGGGGGATGGGGACGATGGCTGGAATCGAGGAAACTTATCGCGCGGCGACCGAAAAGTCGGCGCAACTCGCCAAGAACGCCGAACGCGTCATGCCCGGCGGCGACACCCGCACGACGACCAATTACAAGCCCTACCCGCTGACCATCAAGCGCGGCGAGGGGGCGTTTTTGTGGGACGTTGACGGCAACAGGTATATCGACCTGCTCGGCAACTACACCAGCCTGGTGCACGGCAACGCGTATCCGCCGATTGTCGAGGCCGCGACCAAGGCGGTGCGCGACGGCAGCTCGTGGCCGGCGCGCTCGGAGGCGCAGACCGATCTGGCGACGCTCTTGTGCGAACGCGTCGAGTCGGTCGAGCGCATCCGATTTTGCAATTCAGGGACCGAAGCCGGGATGCTCGCGGCGCACGTCGCGCGGCGCCTCACCGGCCGCAAGCTGATCCTGATGGCGCGCTACGGCTATCACGGATCGTACGACGATTTGGAAGTCGGGCTGGCCGGGTCGGACGGCGAGCGCACGATGCTCGCGGACTTCGGCGAGGCGACTGCGTTCGAGGCGCTGCTGTCGGAGCGCGGCGCGGAAATCGCCGCGGTGTTCCTCGAGCCGGTGCTTGGCTCGGCGGGAATCGTGGAGCCGCCGGCGGGATTTCTCGAGCGGGTGGCCGAGGCGACGCGGCGCGCGGGCGCGATGTTCGTGATTGACGAGGTAATCACGCTGCGGCTGGCCGAAGGCGGCGGGCAGCAGATTTTCGAGGTCAAGCCGGACCTGACGATGTTCGGCAAGATCATCGGCGGCGGCTTCCCGGTCGGCGCGATCGGCGGCAGCGAAGAGGTGATGTCGGCGTTCGACCCGCGCAATCGCGGATCGATTTTTCATTCGGGCACTTTCAACGGCAACCCGGTAACCTGCGCGGCCGGCACCGTGTCAATCCGCGAGCTGACGCAGGCGAAGATCGACAAGATGTCCAAACAGGGCGAGCGGCTGGCGGCGGAGCTGGCGCGCGCGGCGCGGCAGGTCGATCTGCCGTTCTCGGTGCGGCAATGCGGATCGCTGCTGAATGTATTTTTCCTCAAAGAGCCGCCGGCGCCGACCATTGCACGCGAGGACGCGCGCGCAATCGGCAACTTCCATCTGGCGGCGCTCAACCAGGGATTGTTTCTCGCCCCGCGCGGGATGATCGCGCTCTCGACCGTGATCACCGACGAAGTGCTGAGCGAGATTTCCGAGCGCGCCGCGAAGGCGATGGCCGACGTCGCGCAGGCCGGCGACTAGCCGCAGCTTCAGCACATAACTCGTCTTAAACGACAGGAACCCGCGTTATCACCGGCGCGGGTTCCTGTTTTTCGTTTCGGTTTATGTTCACGACTGAGAATTGAATCGCGCGCGTCACAGGAAATTGATCGCGCCGAAAAAACTCCGTCATCGCAGCGTCACCTTCCCCGGTTAGCGTTGGCTTCTCGCGGAGCGAAATCGTTCCGCGCGCAAAACAACTTTCGAGGGAGGAATAATCATTATGCGACGAACCAAACTACTCGCGCACTGCATCTGTGCGCTCGCGATGACGTCGATGTGCACGACGCCGGTGATGGCGCGGCCGCCGGAGGGACCACCGGCCACAACGACTCCGATTCAACACGTGATCGTGCTCTTCCAGGAAAACGTCTCCTTCGATCACTACTTCGCCAGCTACCCGAACGCGGCTAACCCTCCGAGCGAGCCGCAGTTCTCCGCGCAACGGGGAACGCCAACCGTCAACGGACTGACGGGAGCGCTGCTGACCAGCAACCCGAACAAGAACAACCCCGCGAACGTGCCGCAGATCAATCCGTTCCTGCTCGATCGCTCGCAGGCGTCAACCTGCGACCAGGATCACGATTACGGCGACGAGCAGTTGGCCTTCGATATGGGATTGATGGATATGTTCCCGGCCAGCGTTGGCGTGGGAGACAGTGCATTTTGCCTAGACCAATATTCGTACGGCATGGGCAATGGCATCAACGAGGGTTACTTCGACGGCAACACCGTCACCGCGCTGTGGAACTACGCGCAGAACTACGCGTTGAGCGACAATTTCTACGGCACGACCTTCGGGCCATCGACGCCCGGCGTGTTGAACCTGGTTGCGGGCAACACCTATCCGGCAACTGCCAGCGCTGCTTCCGCCAAGATCGCGAATCCGACCGGCCTCACCGGCACCCTTACCGGTGACACGGATCCCACCGGCGATGTCTGCTCAAGTTCCTCGACGGTTCGGATGGGCGGGCAGAATATCGGCGACCTGCTGAGAGCGCAGGGGTTAAGCTTTGCTTCGTTCATGGGCGGTTTCGATCTCACCATCACGAATCCAAACGGAACGACCGGGTGCAATCGGTCCAGCCCGGCGACCGCGGCCAACGACACCACGAATTTTCCGCCGAAGCCGACCGATATGAACTATACCGCCGACTACATACCGCATCACGCCTTCTTCCAGTATTTTGCGGACACCGCGAACCCTACCCACGCCCGTCCTACGGTTCCGCCGAGCGAGTACGGTATGTTCGATGCGCCCACTGACGCCGCTAATCACAACTACGACACCAACGATTTTTTCGATGCGCTGAAGGCGAACAACCTGCCGGCGGTGAGCTTCATCAAAGCTCCCGGCAACATGGACGGTCATGCCGGATACTCCGATCCGTTGCTCGAGCAACAATGGGTGGTCACCGTCATCAATGCGGTCCAGCAGTCCAATTTGTGGAGCAGCACGGCGATCATTATCACGTGGGATGATTCCGACGGCTGGTACGATCATGTAATAGGCCCAATCGTCAATCCCTCAGCGTGGACGCAGACCGGCTTCGGGACAACCAGCGACAGGGAGAACAGCGATCAGCTTAACGGACTCGGCAAGTGCGGTAATGGCACGCCGCTCGACGGCATCCAGGGCCGTTGCGGCTACGGCCCGCGCATCCCGATGCTGGTGATCTCGCCGTTCGCGAAGCAGAACTTCGTCGATAACACGTTGACGGACCAGAGCTCGATCATTCACTTCATCGAGGACAATTGGGGCCTCCCAAGGATCGGAGGCGGATCGTCCGACGCCACGGCGGGATCAATCGAGAACATGTTCGACTTCTCGCATCGTGAGTCCGGCGGGAGTCACGTAATGTTGCTCGACCCGAAGACGGGAGAGCCGTTGTTTCATCATCCCGATTTCTAGTCCAGCCGCTCATCTGGATCGGGCGCGCGTCCGACGCGGCGCGCACCCGATCCTTTTTCCCGAGCGATCGGCTGATCCCGGCGGAAAACTACGCGGCCTTCAGTTCTGACGTGCAATGGGGGCATCGCGTGGCGGGGATAGGGATCGAGCTCACGCAATACGGACATTCCTTGGTGTTGACCGGCGCGGGCTTGTCGGCGCCGGTCAGGTGATTGATCCATTTGACGAGCATGAAGACTGCGAACGCGATTATAAGAAAGTCGATGATGGTGTTAAGGAACAGGCCGATGTTCAGCGTCGGCGCGCCCGCGGCTTTCGCCGCGGCAATTGTGTCGAAGTGCTTCGACGACAGGTTGATGAACAGGTTCGAGAAATCGACCGCGCCGAGCGCCAACCCAATCGGCGGCATCAGGATGTCGGTGGTGAACGACGTAACGATTTTCCCGAATGCGGCGCCGACGACGAAGCCGACCGCCAGATCGATCACGTTGCCTTTGATCGCGAATGCTTTGAATTCCGAGAGTATCGACACGATGCGCCCTCCGTTGTTTCGGCTGGTTTGCTGAAGGAGCCCCGCCTACCAAAGCATCGCGGCGCCGCAATGTAAAACGTCCAACAGCCGGCGAGCGCGACGCTCGATTGACTTTCCAGAAACCTATTTGGTACGCGATCTATTAAACGCACGTTCAGGAGGGCAGCCGATGGGAGCAGTGCATATCAAGGATGAGGAACGGGTCGGTTCGGCAGCGAAATACAAACTCGAGCCCTCGGTCTATCTGCAGAAACTTTACGAGTCCGGCACTCCTGACCTCGGCTGGATGAACCAGATGGGCGAATGGGGTGTGCGCGCCAAGCCCGGCAACCTCGGACTGCGGCTTAAGGACATCGAGATCGGCAGCTACGGAATTATCCCCGAGCACGGCGGTGCGCATCGCTCGATGGCGCCGCGCGGCGCAGTGATTTCCGACGACCTGCCCTCGCTCGGCTTCACGATCAACGAGAAGGCCGAATGCTGGGCTGACAACGTGACCGAGCTGTACGAAGAGGCGGTCGCGCGCCAGTGGAGCTCTGCCCGCGACATCCCGTGGACTGAGCTCAAGCCGCTGCCCGACGACCTCGAGCGCGCGATGTGCCAGTTGTGCACGTTCCTGACCGAGGTCGAATTCATCGCGGCCGACGCGCCGACGCGATGGATGGGGCAGATGAATCACGACTTCTTTGAAGTGAAGATGTTTCTGGCCACACAGGCGATGGACGAGGCGCGTCACATGGACGTGTTTCGCAAGCGCGCGCTCGCCAACGGCGGCGGGCTGGGCAAAGCGAGCCCGATCAGCGAGCTGTCGTTGAAGCGCATTTTCGACTGCCCGAGTTTCTCGGCGCAGACCGGCCGCCTGCAACTGCTCGGTGAGGGCTTCGTGCTGACGATGTTCCGGCAAGGAGAGTTTCTGGCGCCTAGCCGCGTCGATCAGGAGATCTTCCGCCGCTGCATGCAGGACGAATCGCGCCACGTCGGCTTCGGCACGATGCATCTGCGCACGCAGCTCAAGGCGAATCCCGCGGTGGCCGAGGAGCTTCACGAACAGCTCGACGATGCCGAGCGGATTCTGCTCGAGACCTTCAGCGTGCCGGAAGCAGTCGAGCCGATGGCGATCCTGATGGGCGGCGGAATCGATCACTTCGACAAGGGCATGGAACTGCAGGGGCAGTTGTGGCGGCGAATCGTGCACGAGTACCTGCAGCGCTGCGACTCGGCCGGACTCGACCGGCGGCCGCGATGCATCCTGCCGACGGATTTCAACAAACTGTTCGAAGCGGCGGCCTGATGGCGTCGTTTCCCGATTCTCAGTGGTTTCTCACCCTCGGCAAGCTGATGCATGCCGAGGGGGAGCTTTTCCGGCGGCTCGGCTATGCGGAGACGCGCTTCGCGGTGCGCGTCGTGCCGAACAACACCGGCAACGGTGGCGATCGGATCGTAGGACTGGTGATCGACGGCTATCAACTGACCGAGGCGACGCCGGTCGCCGATCTCAACGCCTACGATCCCGACTTTGTGATCTGCGGCAAGCGCGAGATCTGGGATCGCATGCTTGGGGAGATTGCCAGGCACGGGCGCCCGCAGCTGCGGCATACGCTGAGTTCGCTCGCGCTGGTGGGCGAAGAACTGTGGCTCGAATCCACCGACCAGTTACGCGAGGATAAATTCTACCGCTTCAACCAGACGCTGCAGGAACTGCTGAACCTCGCCTCGAAAGTCCCCGCGTAGTAAAGATCGGGAAAAGTTTCGCGGCGTTTCCGCTGCGGACACAAAGGAAGTGCCCATGGACAAGCATCCGATTCGCTTCGGCGTTCAAACCGGCCAGCAAAATATCGAGTGGGAACAACTGCGCAGCTTCTGGGCCAGGGCCGACGGCTGGGACTACGACTCGCTGTGGGTCTTCGACCACTTTTATCCGATCTTCACGCCTGACCCCGCCGGTCCATGCCTCGAGGGCTGGACGCTGCTGAGCGCGCTCAGTCAGAACACCAAGCGCGCGCGCATAGGCGCGCTGGTCAACGGCAATACGTATCGCCACCCGTCGCTCACCGCGAAGATGGCGGCGACGCTCGACAACCTGAGCGGCGGCCGGCTCAATCTCGGAATCGGTGCGGGCTGGTTCGAGGCGGAGCATCGCAGCCTCGGCTTCGATTTCAAAACTGTGGGCGGCCGGTTGCAGGCGCTCGACGAGTCCTGCCAGATAATCAAGGGGATGCTCACGCAGGAGAAAACCACTCTGCACGGCAAGCACTACAACGTGGTCGATGCGGTCTGTAATCCCAAGCCGATCCAGAAAAATATGCCGCTGATGATCGGCGGCCATGGCGAGAGAGTGCTGCTTAAGATCGTCGCCAAGTACGCCGACATGTGGAACATGGGCAATGCCGATGCCGCCGAAATGAAGCGGCTCATCGGAGTGATCGAGCGCCACGGCGATACCGTCGGGCGCAACACCGACGAGATCGAAAAGACCTTGATGCTCGCGCTTTGCTACAAGGCGCCGAAGCAGCGCGAGGAAACGCTTTCATCGCTCGTTGGGATGATGACGCAGACTACGCCCGAACGCGCGCGCGATCGGATGATCATCGGGAGCAAGCAGGAGTGCGTTGACAAGCTGGAAGGCTACATCAAGGCGGGCGTCACGCATTTCATTTTCATGCATAACCCGATGCTGACCTCCGAAGAGGACATCCAGGCCTTCGCCGAGGACGTCATCCCGCAGTTCCGCTCGCGTTGAAAACTCGATCTGTAGAAGTTACAGAGTAGCGGCGACGTGCGACGTGGCGACGTGGGTCATGCCCGCGTTGGCGGCGGCTACTACGGTTCCAAACATTATTATCGCTGAGAGAATCGCGGCAAAAACAAAACCGGCGGTGTTCATGTGTATCCCTCTCACAAGGAATACGCATGACACGACCGCCGGTTACGTCAAACAAAAGCCCGTCGCGCTTGGCCGATTATGCCGCCTTGACGATCAGATCGTCCGAATCCGACCGATTGCCCGTGCCGTGCGGCGTGCCGTGGCGAACGTCAGTGGCGAGGCCGAGCTTCTCGAGCGCCAGTATCAGCATGTAGCCGGCGTCGGGCTGCCTCCAGTTCCATCCGAGCCGCGCGGAACCGGGGCGCGCATGATGGTTGCGATGCCAGTTCTCGCCCTGGAACAGATGCATCAGACCGAGCCAGGTTACGTTGCGGCTCGAGTCCTGACCCACTGTGACGCCCGGTTCGGTGTGGCAGACGCTGTTGACGAAGCATTGCGCATGCAGTCCGAAGCACAAACGAATCGCGCCCAGCCAGAAAAATGCGGCCGGGCTGAAATATAGTCCGATGAAATATGAAAGCGTGAGGATCGGCGTCTGGAACCATCGCCACGCGCGATACGATACGCCGCTAAGATCGGGGCAGTACCGATCGATCGGCGGCTCGCCCGCCTGCCACAGCCATCGCAGATGCGCCCACCAGAATCCGCCCCAGCGCGGGCTCGAGATGTCTTCCGGGGTGTCAGCCTTGGCGTGATGCAGGCGATGGCCGGCGGCCCAAGTGGTCGGCGCGCCGGATCCGTTGAACATCGCGAAGAAAATCAGCACGCCGCGCGCCCACGGATTCAGCTTGAGCGAGCGATGCGCAATCGCACGATGGTATCCGACGGTGGTGCCGAGTCCGCCGAGGAACACCAGCGCCAGCGCGCCGAGAAATACGCGCCATCCGGGAATCGGATAAAGCACGAGTCCAATCGCGGCGGTAATATGAATGAGGAGAACCCAGCCAAGTATCGCAATGTCGCGCTTGCCGGCGTGCCACCAGGGCTGCTTCCACGGCTCGCTCTTCAGGATTTCTTCGGTCGTGCTCACCGGCGTGAAAACTGCTGCCATTCGTCTCTCCCACTGTCGATTTTTCGCCCACACCACCGCCCGCGCCTGTTTGGCTGCACGGGTGGTGATGCCTTGGGCGGCCGCTGCGCCTGTGTGCGCATCTCCGGCTGCCGCCAGCATCAGCACATTTTCACTTTTACAGGGATGCCTTCGATTCCAAGGCGGGGAGCGGAATGTGCTTGCCGTTGCGGACAAGGACATTACAGGATACTGACGCCGCGCGCTACATCCAGTTGCACGAACATTGTTAGACACGCGTTATGATTCAGCAAAATGTCCCACAGGTAACACGCGCGATTAGCGCCAAATCGTCATCAGCAACCCAATCAAGCCGCCGCCGAGCACCAGCCACGCGGAATTCACCCGATAGCGAATCAAGACGAACGCGCTCGCAATCGCGAGAATCATCGTGGTGACGTCGATGATAGCGGCGCGCGCGAGGAACAGCGTCACCGCCGCCATCAGGGCCCATGCGCCGACGTTGACGCCGTCGAGAAACGCGCCGGCCAGCGGCGACCGGCGCAGATGCGGAATCAGCGGGCCGCTGATCGAGACGAAAAAAAACGACGGCAGAAAAATTCCCAGGGTTGCGACCACCGCGCCGCGAAATCCTCCGAGGAGGTAGCCGATGAAGGTCGCGGTCGTGAACACTGGCCCCGGCGTGACCTGGCCGACGGCGACCGCGTCGAGCAACTGCGCCTCGGTCAGCCAGCGCAATCGATCGACCAGGTCGGTGCGGATGAACGCGAGCAACACGTAGCCGCTGCCGAACAACACCGCGCCGACTTTCAGGAAAAATAAAAATAAGGTGGTGAGGCTGAACGGGACTGCGATCGCGGCCGCGGCCAGCGCGGGTCCCTTCATGCCGGAGGCGCGAGTCGCGACCGTGGGAATCGCGGCGAGCGCCGCGCGATCTTCAAACGCGCGAATCGCGAGCATCACGATGCCGCCGCCGAGCAAAACGATCATGTCGTTAACGTTGAAAAGCGACGCGGCCAGCGAAACGATCGCGATCGCCGCCAGCAGCCGCGACTTGATCGCCGTGCGGCCGAGTCCCCACAGCGCCTGCAGCACCACCGCGATGATCACCGGCTTGATGCCGTAGAGCAGCCCGATCGCCTGCGGCATCGTGCCGTATCGCACGTACATCCACGCGATCGCGAGCACGATCGCGGCGGCCGGCAGAATGAAGCACGCGCCCGCGACGATCAGACCGGCAAATCCCGCGCGCAGTTGCCCGATATGAATCGCCATCTCGGTCGAGTTGGGCCCGGGAATCAGGTTGCAGATGCCGAGCATGTCGAGAAACCGCTCATGCGTCATCCATCGCCGCCGCCGCACGACCTCGTCCTCCATCATCGCGATATGCGCGGCCGGACCGCCCATCGCGACAGTCCCGAGCCGAAGAAACAGCAGCGCAAGCTCGCGCAGCGCGTCGCGGCGCGCGGCTGGATTCCCGGTGGCGTGAGAAGTCGATTCGTCCATTAGATGTTCACGCGTCGCGAACGTAATATAGCGCGCGCGCTTTGTCATTGGCGGAGGCGTGCGATATGAGTCGAGCCACTATGGCATCGCAACCAAACCAACGAGTCGTGCGCGCGTCGAACCTGAATTTCACGGTGCTCGAGATGGGCGATTCAAAAAGTCCGCTCGTGCTGTGCCTGCACGGATTCCCGGACACCGCGCATTCGTTTCGCCATCAGATGCCCGCGCTGGCCGCGGCGGGATACCACTGCGTCGCACCGTTCATGCGCGGCTACTCGCCGACCGAGCCCGCACCCGACGGCCGCTACGATTCGGCGGCGCTGTCGGAGGACGCGCTCGCGCTGATCGAAGCGCTCGGCCACAAGAACGCGATCGTATTCGGCCACGATTGGGGCGCCGTCGCCGCATACGGCGCCGCGGCGGCCGCGCCGGATCGCGTCACCAGGCTCGTGACTGCGGCAGTCGGCTACGGTAGTGGATTTTTCGAGGCGCTCGTCACCAACTACGCGCAGCAGCGCCGCTCCTGGTACATGTTTTTCTTCCAGACCAAAATTGCCGAAGCCGCGGTGAGCCTCAACGACTTTGCGTTCCTCGAAAAGATGTGGACCGACTGGTCGCCCGGCTGGAAATGGGCGCCCGCCGACATGGAAGCGCTCAAGCGCTCATTCCGCGCCAAGGGCACGCTCGAAGCCGCGCTCGGCTACTATCGCGCGACGCTCGGCCCGGTGCTGAGCATGCCGGTCGATCTGAAAATGCTGGCGCCCGCGATGAACGTCCCGATAAACGTGCCCGCAATGATGTTCCACGGCCGCGACGACGGATGTATCGGCGCCGAAACGCTCGCGGGAATGGAGAAGCTGTTCACCAAGGGCCTGAAGCTCGAGCTGGTACCGAACGCCGGCCACTTCGTCCACCAGGAACGTCCCGACCACGTGAACGAGTTGATGCTGAAGTTCCTGAAATCGTGATCACCTGCTTGAGCGTTCGACGATGTAGCCGCGGAACATCGCTTGGGCGTTCATTGCGGGGCGGTATTCTGAAATCGAGCGTGAGCCGCGTTGGTCGTCGTTCCACACGGCGTGCGGCGTGCCCGCCGGAATGACCATCACCCTGCCCCGCTCGAGGACGTACTCCTTCCCTGCGACGCGGCATCGCACGGTGCCCTCGACGACTTCCAGCCGCTCCTCCTGATGCGTGTGTATGTGATCGCGCGGCGCCGTCGAGACGACGCGCGCGATATACTCGCATCGAAAAAATTCGCCGGCCGTCTCCTCCGCCGACTTGAGGACGATCACTCGATCTTGTGTCGCGGGACGATTCGAGACTTGGGTCGCCATGATCTTTCTCCTTCACCGGATGCCGTGTGCGGAGAATTTAACATTGTGCCGGGTTTGAATCGGAACGCGCCTGCTGACAGCAGTGTGTCAGTAGAATTTTGTGGGCCGCGCGTAACTCGAGAGATCCTGACAGCCTACCGTCAGGAGCCTCGCTCAGGACTTGCTGAGCAGATGACGGAACAGGTCTTCCGCCGATTTGCCGTCCTCATGCGCGAACGGCTCGCTCAGGAACTCGACGTCGTTCATGCGATCGACGCGAAAAAAGCGGAAGTCGTCGCGCAGTTCGCACCATGAGGCGGCGGTCCAAAATGGCGGATAGAACCACAGGCTCAACGGACGCACCTTGCGACGCGTCTCGGCGCCCTTCTCGTCGCAATATCGGAAGCGGACTTTCCGGCATCCCCGAATCGCGGCGCGCAACTCTCCGAGATCGAACGTGACCGGCACCCGCTTCACGTCCTTCGGCGCCCATAGCGATCGATCGTCCAGCATCCGCTGCAGATGCGCCGGCAGCACGTTCTCGATCTTCGACAACGCCGCGTCGGCCGCGCGGCCAAGCTCGGCATCGCTCCAGTTCTGCACCATGCGCGCGCCGAACACGAGCGCCTCGAGCTCGCTCTCGCTGAACATGAGCGGCGGCAAGTCGTAGCCCTTGCGCAGCGAGTAGCCGATGCCCGCGGCGCCCTCGATTGGGACCTTGCTCGCGATCAAATCGCTGATGTCGCGGTAAATCGTGCGCTCGCTGACGTTGAACTGTTCGGCGAGCGCCCCCGCGGTGACGACGCGCCGCCGGCGCAGCCGCTGAATAATCTCGAATAAGCGATCCGCGCGACGCATGATAATTGAGCTTCTCTCACTGTCGCCGCCCAACGGCAACCCACTTCTGCCGATATCTAATCTTAACCTCTCCTTGTCCGAGGAGAGGTCGGCGTAAGCCGCGTGAAACGCGGTGTCGCTGGGAGAGGTGCAACGCCAGACTACGCACCCGCGCCAACTCGTCTAACCCCCTATCTTAGAGACATATTCCGCTGCCCGACAGCAGCACAAATCGAGCATTTGCGACGGCCAGCGTTGCACCTCACCCGTCGCTGACCTCCTTTCAGTCGGCACGCGCCGACCTCTCCTCGGACAAGGAGAGGTGAGGATCGGGCGGTGGAGTGCGCAGTAATCCATAAGCCGTCACCGCGAAGAACACCGCGAGGTTGATCGACGCCGCCCCAATCAGCGCCGCGTTCGGATGGTCGGGGAAATATGACGAGGTGTCGGTTAGGTGTTTTATATAAATGAGGTTGAACAGGAACGTCGCGCTGACGATGGCGAAAATCGAAGTGAGAAATTCGCTCTCGAGCGCGATCGGAATCAGGAACACCAGCGGGTAGTAGAGATACCGCTCGTGCATCCGCGGCGCGAACATGAAGAAGCCGAATAGCGCGACGAAAATCGCCAGCATCGCGGCGCGGGCTGATCGCGCACGCCAGATCATATACGACATGATCAGGTAAACCGCGCACACCAGCGAAAGTCCGAGCGCACTGTACGATACGCCGCCGAAGACCGGGGCGGTGTCGGGCGTGCCCATCCCGCCGATCAACCCCATGAAGTTGAACGCGCCGACCGACGCCTCGCTGAAGCGCGTGCCGAGGTCCTTATAGACGTTGATTATCCAGTCCCACGAATGCCCGAGTTGATACGGCAGGATCCCGACGACGACGGTGCCGGCGACAGCGCCCGCGCACCAGACGCATTCGCCGATGCCTGCGTTGAACAGCGTCCACAATGCGAGCGGCGGCGCAAACGCGATCGCTTGCGGCTTGGCCAGCATCGCGATCGCGGCCGCGCTCCAGCCGAGGCGATAGCGCCCGCTGAGAATCAGGACCGCGCCGATGATCATCGGCAGCGCGACGATCGAATCGCTCTGCCCCCACACGACGGTGTCGAAGATAAGCGCCGGGTTCAGCGCGAACAGCATCATTATAATGAGGGCGCGCAGGCCGCGTCCGTCGCGCCACGCCGCAAAGTAAATCGTGAGACCGATAAAGAAGTCGGCAATCAGCGGCGGCGTCTCGACGATCACGCGAAAGCCGTTCGCCGCCGGCTCGAGCAGCCTGCCGATCGATCCCGACAGCCACAGCAGGTACACCGACCCCGGCGGATAGGCGTCAACCGGCAGGCCCGGATCGTAAATTTTCGATGGCCCGAGCGCGGCGGCGAGCAACGCGCGATTGGTTTTGGCCCAGATGTCCCAGTAGAAGCCGGTGAAGTGAAACAGCGCGACGAACTTGACCGCCGTGATCGCGAGCATCAGGCCTGCCGCGATCATCCACGCGCCATCCGTTGCCGCGCGCGCCGGTCGCGATATTTCGAAGAGCGCCCATCCGAGCAATCCCAGCAGGACGATTCCGCATGCGATGCCCACCGCGCGGACCGCGACATTCTCGTCCGGGCGATGCAGCTGGTCCTTGTACGCGCCGCGGATTGCGCGCAGATCGAATCTCACCACACCCGGCGGTGGCATGCTCTCGACCTGGAGCACTTTGACATTGCGAAATGACGCGCGGCCCGTGTCGGGATATCCTCCGACGCCGAGCTGGCAGAGCAATTCAGTCGTGTCGCCCCATCGATCCTCGACCAGGAAGAACGAAATCGTCCGCCAGTCGGTCGTGCCCTGCAGATGATTCGAGATGAGCTGGATGCCGTCGTAGGTGCTGATCGCGATGTTCGCGCCGCCCTCGGCCGGCATCGCGCCCTCGACCCGCGCCTCGGCGGTGACCTGGTAAATCCCCGGCCGCAGCATCAACGCCTGATGCCAGCTTGAAAACGTCCGGCTGTTGTTCGCGATACTGAGCACGCCGCCTTCAGCCGGCGTATAGCTCCATGAAAATTTGGTGAGCTTCTTGTCGGAGGACAGCGCGTACCAATCGGCGGGCGCGCCGTCGAAGCCGGACGCGAGGTCGCCGTTCTTCACCAGATTGGTCTGCGCGAAGGCGCAAATTGGCTTGCAGAGCCATGATGCGCACAGCAGGAGCGCCACTACCGCGATGAATCGACGCATTAGTTAAATGGAATCCGATGCCGCGAGGGGTACCGATCCATGCGCATCCAATCAAGTGTCGATAACCATTTGCAAGACCTGATGCGCTTTTGGCGCGCGCCGACTAGGATGTGCCGCAACCGGCTCGAAACCTGGGAGGGATTTTCGATGGCAGGATGGAAATCACGCGGCGCTGCTCTCACGATTTTCGCGATACTGTTCGGACTTCTCGCGATCTCCAATTTCCTCAAGCCATTCTCTCACGATCCCGGCGTCGGCTTCGTCTTCATGGGGGTCCGACTGCACGGCACCGGCAACGCCGTAATGGGTCCGCTGTTCGGGCTCTGCCTCGCGATCTACGCTTACGGCATCTGGGCGATGCGCCGATTCGCGCTGCCGGTCGCGTACATCTATACCGCATGGGTAATCGTCAACATGGTTCTGTTCAGTATGAAGAACCATCCCGAGCCGCCTCCTTCTCTCATCTTTACAATTACCGCCACCGCGATCGGCATTGGCGTCCCGCTCGCGACTGCGGTTATTCTGTCCCGCCGTCAGAACGATCTCACCTGATCGCAGCGAGTGACTCACGATGCCGAATAGATTCGCGCGGCGCGGCTCTGACGATTCTCGCGCTACTGCTCGCCGTGATGGCGCTCTCCAATTTCGGCAAGCCCTTCGCGCATCATGCGGGCGTCGGCTTCGTCTTTTTCGGCACGCGTCTGACGGGCGCCGCCAATACGATCGTCGCGCCGATTTTCGGGATCATGCTCGTCGTGTACGTGTACGGAATTTTCGCGATGCGCAAGTTTGCGCTGCCGCTCGGAATCTTCTACGCCGCCTACGTGATCCTCAACATGCCGCTGTTCATCCTGCGCTACCACGGCACGCCGGTGATGCAGGAGCATTCGTGGGCCTACCTCGTGCCCTACCCTTTCGTCGCGATCGGCGTGTCGTCGGGCGCGGCCTGGCTGCTCTATCGCCGCAGAGCCGATTTGCGCTGAAGCCCTTCGATTGACAACACATCGCTTGTCAAGTAATCCTTGACGCGAGGTTTCAGTCGATTATGGTCAAGGGCAAGATGCTCTACTGCTCGTTCTGCCGAAAAAGCGACGAACAGCTCAAGAAACTCATCGCAGGGCCCGCCGTCTTCATCTGCGACGATTGCGTGGAACTGTGCAACCACATCCTCGTTGGCAAGCCGATCCCGTCGTTCCCCGGATTCGATTCGCTCAGCACCGACGATCTCCTGAAGACCCTCGTGCCGGCCGCCGACCAGCTGCGCAAAACCGAAGAGGTGCTTCGTCAGCACGTCGCGGCTCTGCGCAAGCGCGAGGTGACCTGGACGCGAATCGGCGAAGTCCTGGGTGTGAGCCGGCAGGCGGCGTGGGAGCGATTCTCGCAAGAGGAATAGCGGCTCGTTCCTGCGCGGCGTGACGCCGCTGCGGGCATAGAGTCTGGCCGCATCTTGGCGGTACAATCATCGGAGCCGCAAGCTCCGAACCGCGGCTCCGCGAGGTGCGCAGATGAAACGATCGCGCGATGGATCGATCATTGGACGGCGCGAGTTCCTGAAACGCAGCGTGCTGGCCGGCGTCGGCGTGTCTTTGCTGCCGCTGGCCGGCAGTGCGAGCGCGGCGCTCGAAGCCGCTCCGCAAATTCGCCGCTACTCGACGCTCGGTCGCACCGGCCTCAAGATTTCCGACATCTCGTTCGGCGCCAGTCAGCTTACCTCCGGTCAGGAAGACCTGGTCCTTCACGCGTTCGATTGCGGCGTCAACTATTTCGATTCGGCTGAGACCTACACCGACGGCGAATCCGAGACCACGGTCGGCAACGCGCTCAAGGGCAAGCGCGACAAGGTGTTCCTGACCTCGAAGACCATCGCGCAAGCCGGCGACAGCCGCGCCTCGATGATGACCGCGCTCGAAGGAAGCCTGCGCCGCCTGCAAACCGATCACGTTGACGTGTACTTCAACCACGCGGTCAACGATCCGGCGCGGCTCAAGAATCCCGAGTGGTACGAATTCGTTACGCAAGCGAAGAGCCAGGGCAAGCTACGCTTCACCGGAATGTCCGGACACGCCGGCAATCTCGCCGAATGCCTCGACTACGCGATCGACAGCGGCCACTACGACGTGATTCTGTGCGCGCACAACTTCGGCCAGGACCCGCGCTTCTTCCAGCGCTTCACGCGCAACTTCGATTTCGTCGCGCGACAGCCGGAGTTGCCGCGCATCATGGCGAAGGCAACCGCCAAGGGCGTCGGCGTGGTCGTGATGAAAACCCTGATGGGCGCGCGCCTCAACGACATGCGCCCGTACGAATCCGGCGGCGCGACCTTCTCACAGGCCGCCTTTCGATGGGTGCTGTCCAATCACAACGTGGACGCTCTGATCGTCTCGATGACCAGCCGCCCGATGATCGACGAATACCTGGGCGCGTCGGGCGCGCGCGCGACCGCCGCCGCTGATCTCCCGCTGTTGAATCGCTACGCGACTCTCAACGGCGATTCACAATGCCGTCCCGCGTGCAACGAGTGCGCGAACGCATGCCCCTTCGGCGTGCCGATCGCCGACGTGATGCGCACGCGGATGTACGCCCGCGACTACGGCGATATCCGCTTCGCGCGCACCGAATACGCGATGCTCTCATCGAACGCCGCGGCCTGTCTTACCTGCGACGCGAAGCCGTGCGCCGGCGCCTGCCCGCATGGCATCGCGACGGATTTGTTGCTCGCGCCAACGCATCGGATGCTCGTTGCATAGCCGTTGCCACCGAACCGAAACCGGTCGAGGATCACTTATGGCTTGCTGCTCGCCGCGATTTTCGTCATCGCAACCGGCGGGAAGCGGAGTTTAGCTGAGATGAATGCACCTGAAATCGCACGGCCCGGTCTCGAATGGTTCAATGTAGCGGCGCCGCTCCCAATCGCAAGCCTGCGCGGCCGCGTCGTAATTCTGGATTTCTGGACCGAAGGCTGTATCAACTGCATCCAGATAATCCCCACGCTGCGCCGCGTCGAAGAAAAGTATCCTGAGAAGGTAGTCGTGATAGGCGTTCACTCGCCGAAGTTCGCCAACGAGAAAAAAGCGGCCAGCGTCAAGGACGCGATCCGCCGCTACGACATCCACCATCCGATCATCCACGACCCGGACATGACTATCTGGCGCGCATACGGGGTGCAGGCGTGGCCGACGCTGGTCGTGATTGGCGCCGACGGCAACGTCGCCGGCGCGATTCCCGGCGAGCCCGATCCGGATCGTTTTGTCGCGGCAATCGACAAAATCGTCGAGACCTCGGCGAAAGATGGATCGCTGAAACCGGCGGCGCTCGACCTCGCGCCTCTGCCTGAACCCAAGGGCCGTTTCCTGTTCCCCGGAAAACTGAAACCGGTCCCGGGCCACGCCAGGCGATGGGTGCTCGCCGACGGTGGCCACAACCAGGTCGTTCTGCTCGATGACAGCGGGACCGAGCTCCAGCGCTACGGCAGCGGCGAGGCCGGTCTGGTCGATGGGGCAAAGGACAAGGCGCGTTTCAATCATCCGCAGGGATTGATTGCGTCTGGTGATGCGATCTTCGTGGCCGATACCGAGAGCAATGCGATTCGGCGTATCGACCTTGCCAGCGGCGCGGTGACCACTCTCGCCGGAACCGGCAAGCGCGGGATGCAGCTCGGCGCTCCCGAGCCCGGCCGCACAAGAGCGCTGGCCTCTCCTTGGGATCTCGAAATAAAGGGCGACCAGTTGTTCTTCGCCAACGCCGGGACTCATCAGATAGGCGTGCTCGATCTCAAGAGCGGCACTGTTGCGGCGCTCGCGGGCACGGGCGAGGAGGGATTGCGTGATGGGCGCGCCGCAAGCGCCTCGATGGCGCAGCCGAGCGGACTTGCGTTGAGCGCCGATAAAATGACGCTCTACGTCGCGGACAGCGAGAGCTCGGCGGTGCGCGCGATCACGCTATCGAAGGATCCGCAGATCGTCACCCTGGTGGGCGCTGGACTGTTCGACTTCGGATGGGTCAACGGTGATTTCCGCACGGCGCGCTTGCAGCATCCGCTGGGCGTCGCGATCGACGGCGATAAACTGCTGGTCGCGGATACTTACAACAGCGCGATTCGCGAACTGGAACTGGCGCAGCACGAGCTGGTGGACTTCGACGGCGGAAAATTTACCTGCGTCGATCCGGTATGCATCCCGACTCGCGAGCCCGCGGGAATCGTCGTCGATTCACCCGATAGAATTCTGCTGGTCGATACCGGCAATCATCGAATCGAAGAATATCGACCCGCGGCCCGGACCTATCACACCTGGGCGCGCTGACTTGCGAACGCAAAGACGCAGACCCGGTGCCCGTACTCGTCAGCGCCCTTTGAAGACTTCCAGCGCATCGACGCCGCGAATCCATCGCGCGTGGCGCTTGTCGCCGGGTACGATGATCCGCAGCGGACCTTCGCGACTGTCCAGTGGCTTGCCGTCGCGCCGATCGGCCAGCAGGATAGTGCGGTCGCTGAAGGCTGGATCGAACTCCGCGAGCGAGAACAGCACGTGGTAACCGTCCGCGGCGCGCGCGATCACGCCCAACGCCATATTCGGTCCCTTCATATCCTTGCCGAGCGGCGCCCCGGCCTTCCGCCAAAATCTCCGCGACCGGCATTCCGCTGTATTCCGCTGGAACGCCTTTTTCATCGGTGACGTGGATCGTCTGCGGTTGAAATGCCGCGAGATCGGCGACACTGAGATTGAGATGATTTGGAACGTCGCCGCTGACGCGGAGTGCCGCGGCCGGTGGCGCCTGCGCACACACAATCGCCGGCGCCCATAAGAACAGTACGAGAATCGACCAGAAGCTCGCATAAGATCGCTGCTGTCGATCGACCAACCTCATCCTAGCCTTTCTGAATCATCACCTCGGTGGCCTTGATCACCGCCGTCACCTTGTCGCCTTTTTTCAGCCCCATTTCTTCGGCGCTCCGCTTGGTGATGACGGATTCGACGACATTGTCGCCGACCTTCACCGTAATCAGCGCGGTGACGGTCCCGAGAATGACTTCTGTGATTTCGCCCTTGAGATGATTGCGAGCACTGAGTGCCATAAAAGCTTCTCCTCGCTGGTCATCATCTCATATCCGACGCCGCAGTTCAGAATGGAATCCGCGCGGTCAGGACCACGTTGTGGTTGTAGCCGCGATGATTCGTCACCGCGACCTGAAAGCCCCCGCCGAAAGTCAGCCCGATGCGGTCATGAATCGGAATTCGCCCAATTATGAGCCCGGGCGTCAGATAGAGCGTGCTGTGCCCGGTGTCGGCGCCGTACGATTGCCAGGTGTAATTAGTTTCGAACTCCGGCCAGAAGTATTTATAGACGCGATACTGGAAAGCGGTGTTCCACGCCAGCGGCATCCCCAGCCGATCGAGACCGCCGCTCGGAAACGCGACTCCCACCGTCGATTGCACGTCGAAATCGCCGAAGCCCTTGCCCGCGGCCAGCGTCGGCGTGAAGATCCCGTGGCCGTTGCCGTTGACGTTCGATCCGGTCGGCACGCTGAAGCCCATGAACGCGGTGACGATGTAGTCGCCGTGCTCTTCGTTGCCGGAAAGCAAGCGGTACTTCACCAGGAACGGCCAATCGCCGAAGCCGTCGGTATTGCGCGGCATGTTGCGCTTCTGGAACCCGGGTATCCCGACGATGACTTCGGTATTTTGAAACGGAATAAGCTCGATCCCCTTACCCGCGCCGAAGTTGTCGGTCGCGAGCCCGTTGCGCGACGACTGGAAGAACTGGTCGTAGCGCACCTCTTCTTCCAGCCGCGGCGTCACCGTCACCAGCGGAGTTATCCAGTGCGGCTGCTCGCTCTGGATTTGAGTCACGCGCGGGAACCAGTTTATGAAATAGTTCTCTATGTCGGAGCCGAACTCCGAGATACTCTGTGCGCGGCACGGCGTCGCCAGCGCGAGAACCAGGGCCACAACGATCGTGAGGCGGGAGGGGATTTTCATAATAGCGAACGGTATGCCATTTTAAGAGCGAATTGACAAGTATTATGGCATCGATTGGCAAAGCTTTGGTTGACGCGCGAACGGCCCGGGATCTCACCCAGACTGAACTGGCCCGCCGCGCTGGAATCTCGCGGCAAGCGCTCGGCGCCATCGAGTCGGGCGCCTACCATCCCGGCGTTGCCATCGCGCTGCGCCTCGCGCGCGAGCTCGGCACCACTGTCGAATCGCTGTTCGGCGAGATCGACGACGAAGCCTCAACCCTGGTCGAGGCAAGCTGGTCCGGCGGCGCGCGACGCTCTATCGCCGCCGCTCAAACTCGCGTCGCGCTCGCGCGCGTGCACGGAAAAGTCGTCGCCGTCGCGCAACCCAGTGCCCATCTGACGCTCGCGACCGCCGCCGGCGTCGTGCAACGCGTCCGCCGGCATCGCGTCGATGTCTGCACGTTTCGACTGCCCGGCGAAATCGACTCGACGCTGTTGATGTCGGGATGCGACCCGGCCGTTACCATCCTCGTTGACTGGCTGGCGCGCCGGCGCTCTCCCATTCACGCGATCGCGATTCCATGCTCCAGCCGCGCAGCGCTGCGGGCGTTAGTCGAGGGCCAGGCGCACGTCGCCGGCGTGCATCTTCGCGATCAAAAGAGCGGCGAGTACAACCTCGCGCCAATCCGCCGCGCCTTGGGCAACAGCCGCTCGATGGTCGTGAACTTTGCCCGCTGGGAGTTGGGACTTGCGACGGCGCCCGGCAATCCGCTTGCCATCCACAGTTTCGCCGACCTCGGCCGGCCGGGCTTGCGAATCGTCAATCGCGAAGATGGCGCCGGAGCGCGCGCGGCTCTCGACGCTGCGCTCGGCGAGGCCGGGATCAATCCCGATCGCGTCGCTGGCTATCAGTTCGAGGTCGGCGGCCATCTCGAGGTCGGGGCCGCGATCGCAACGGGACAGGCTGACGCCGGAGTCACCATCAGGCTTGGCGCCGACGTTTACGGACTGAATTTTATCCCCCATCGCGACGAGCGCTACGACCTCGTGTTCATGGCGGATGAAGCCGACTCGATGCCAGTCAAAGCAATGCTCGACGCGCTTGCCTCACGGCGCTTCGCGCGCGAAATCAGCCAGCTATGCGGCTACGACACCGCGCAAATGGGCCAGGTCGTCATTTCCTGATCTCTCTTTTTCCCCTCGCCTGAAGGGAGAGGGGTTAGGGGAGAGGTGACTTGCTCCGTCTTTTCCTTCGCCGCCTGTGAATTTCCGCTAATCCTCGGCGCCTCAATCCGTAAGATTTCGCGCGTTCGTAACAATCGTCTCATCATGTCGTAACGCCGCCTCTTTAGGTTGCGCCTGCCGCGGTTCTCGCCGGTCCGTCGGCGGGGGTTTTCGCATCGTGGATAGGAGAGTCCAGGGAGGACGATGATGAGACGAACGATACGAATGGTTGCGCTGTCGATGCTCGGCGCGGCGTTGATGCTCAGCGCCGTCGCGATGACACCAAGGCTTGCGCGGAGCACGGAGGTGCAGGCGATCACGCTTTACACCGACCCGGGCAGCGGCCAGGTGTACACCAAGCGATGCAAACATTGCGTCAGGATGGGCGAGTACATCCCGGCCGGCTCGACCGAAGAGATCGAGCAAAAGGTCGAGCGGCGAGTCAGCCAACAGACTCAGCAGCAAATGGATCAGGAGCGCGCCGCGATGCAGGCCGAGGAAGCGCAGCGGCAGGCCCAGCAGCAACAGTGGAACGCCGAGATGGCCAAGCAGGTCTCGACGATTCAGCCGTTCGCGCAGGAGTTCGGCGATCGCTGGTACAAGAAGATCTCGATCGGCACCCTGGTGTACGCCGACTATCGCTACTACACGCACACCGGATTTGGCCCGCAGTTCCTGACACAGCAGGTCTGGCCCGGTCCCGGCAACAACAGCTTCAACTCGTTCGATATCACGCGCACCTATCTGGATTTCAAATTCACGCCGGTTGACGACGTTTCGCTGCGCGTGACGCCCAACATGTATTTGATCGAGAACACCGGATCCAAGTGCACGGCGAAATCAAGTGGCGGAATTACGACCACGTGTAGTGCGAGTAGCGGCGACCCGGACGGCCTCAACACCGGAATCGGCACGACCACCGATGGGAATCTTGGATTTCGTCTGAAGTATGCGTATGTCGATTACAACACCTTCTTCCAGAAAGTGTTGAAGGTCGCTGCGATGCATGACGATAAATTCACCTTCGGCCAGCAGCAGAATCCGCTCGTCGATTGGGAAGAGAACCTGTGGGGCTTCCGCTACACCGCCCTTACGCCCTGGAACTATCTGAGCTTGAGCTCGACACAAGTCGGTTTCGCGATGAAGGGACCGATTAAATTTAACGAGAAGCAGTACGTGGACTACGACGTTGGCGTGTACGATGACGCCAGCTTCCACGCCAACGAAGGGAGTGCCTACAAGCAGGTGATGGGTCGCGTGACGGTCAATCCGTTCGGCGCAAACTCACGCTACGACGGCCTTGGCCTCACCGGCTTCTACGATTACGGCTACTCGCAGAAATGCACGCCCGATGAGAATAAGAGCAACGCCACCTGCGGGCATATCGCGCGCGCCGCAGCACTCGCGCACTACACGGCTGAGCACTGGGGAATCATTGGCGAGTGGGATTACGGTCACAATGCGTTCTCCTCCGGCAACCTTTACTCGGGCAGCGGACCGTCAGACGCTTTCGGTCTAGGCCCCAGCCCCGGCGGTTTTGCAGGATGGAACCACATGGTCGGCGACATCCTGAACTCGCAGGCGGTGCAGGAGGGCGCAGACTTGATGGGCCACTATGATATCCCGCACACGCCGTTCACGGCCTTTGGCCTGCTGCAGTGGTTTCAACCGAATACGCGCATCCAGAAAGACCCGCTCGACTTCACCCGTTACGATCTGGGCGTGCAGTGGCTGATCAACAAGTACCTGCGGGTGGCGTTCGATTCACAGGCCATCCAGTACTACCACAGCCAGTTCACGTTCCCTGCGGGATCGACGTCCGCGCACTCGAAAGCTGTGCCGTTCGCAGTCGCGCGCGACACCCACGGATTCTTCCTGCACCTGGAATTCAGATACTAGCTCCGATTCAGTACGGCCGGTGCGAGCATACAAAATGCTCGCACCGGCTCCCGCTATAGGGGTCGCTTGATTTCGACAACGGACTGCAACGCCGCGCGTTCAAAAATTAGTACTCCGTATCGACGCGCCTCAAGGCCTGCGCGAGCTCAGCATGCAGGTTCCTGCGTCCGAGCACCTGAGAACTGCCACCGCAGTCTCTACGGAGCACTGCGCGGGTGAACAAGTCCTGAGGTCTGAACCATCGATGCGAAGGTCAAAGCTCGCCCGATCAAGTCTCGCCAATAACTCGACGGATAGCACCTGCGGCTAAGCTGCGTAACCGTTTCCGGGACCAGCCTGCACGAGCCCGCAGCGCCAGGCTGTGCAGGGTCGCGCCGAGCAGGGCGGCGACCAGGGGAAGTTCGTCCGGCTTCGCCGATACTCGTCGTTTGTCGAGTTGTAGGCGACTCAAGAACGCGGCGTCGATCTTCGCGAGGGACTGATCGAGAATGGATCGGCAGATCCGGTTGGTCAAAGCCTCTGCCGGCGCCGTGCAGATCACGAAGCAACCGTCTGGGCCACCGGCCGTGTAAATGTCGATTGCCGCATCAAATGCCGCCCTGAGCGCTGAGCCGAGATCGTGCAGGCTGAGCGCCTCGCTCACGCGCGCGTCTATCATAGCGACGTACTGGGCCGCAGCCTTGGCATAGATCGCATCTTTGCCCCCGAATGCCGCGGCGAGGCTCGGCCGATTGAGTCCGGCTGAGCGCGCGATGCCGTCGAGCGAGACGCCGGATAGACCCGTCGTCCAGAGCTGCCTCTGCATGGCCCTCAAGGCGGTGGCCTCGTCGAATTTCCGCGGCCGCCCGCCGCGCCTCTTCTGTTTTGTGCCGACCCGCATAAAAAAGCTTGCCTCGCTATGTTTTGTGCGATATGGTACAGAACCATGGACGCTTTGGCGAGCCCTATCCGTTTGATCCGGCAAAGAGGCTTCTATCGCTTTACCGCGCGAGATCGCTGGCGTGAGGCTCGCAGATGGCGTTTTAGTCTAGAAAGCCGGAGATCTGACCCACATGCTGAAGCCCACTATCGGGGCGCCGCCAACGATAAAATCCATCAGCGAGGAGAGAATCATGCCCCAAAAAATCGCTTTGCCGCGCGAGATCGCCGGCATCAGACTTCCCGATAGTGCGCTGGCTCAGAAAGCCGTCGACCTGGCCTATCGGGTCTCGCCGCCCGTTGTGTGGACACACGTGGTGAGGACTTTCGTTTTCGGCGCCTTGGTCGGGCAAGCGCAAAATCTGCGCTACGACGAGGAACTCTTTTTTCTCGCGGCTGTCCTGCACGACTTGGGGCTCACGGCCGAATTCCGAGGCGCAGAGCGATTCGAAGTCGTCGGAGCCGATGCGGCCGATGCCTTCCTGAAAGATCACGGTCTCGATCCGGAGCGGCGGGAAATCATCTGGGACGCGATCGCGCTGCACACCTCCGTCGGCATCGCATCGCGCAAGCGCCCCGAGATTGCGCTGGTCCATATCGGCGCCGGTGTGGATGTCATAGGTATGGGGCTCGATCAGCTGCCACCAAATCTTGTGGCGGAAACGATCGCGGCACTTCCCAGGCACGATTTCAACAAGGCGTTCTTCAAGGAGATCGTTGAGACGATCGCCCAGGCGCCCAACAGCGCAGCCATGACTTGGATGAGTGAGACCGCTAACAAGTTCGTACCTGGTTGCCATTGCCCGAGCTTTGCCAGCCAGCTGACGGCCAGCCCATTCAAGGAATAACGAGCAGTCTCGAAATCAGAAGGAGCTCTTCACAACGGAGATCATCTCATGAGCGTTCAAGGCCATAACATTCGTGCCGGGAAAGTGGAGATTTATGCCCAAGAACAGGGCACGGCTATATCGACAGTTCCGCCGCCGATGTCGCCAAGGCCCTGCAAGAGCGCGGCGGCGCCCAAGTTGTCCTGGCGACTACCCCGGGCGGCAAAGCCTTCGCCGCCGCCGTCGGCGGTCTGCGGCGTGGCGGCGTCGCGATGAGCGATGTCGGCGCGATGGTCGAGACCATGCCGCTCGAGCGCGCGCCGGAAGCCTATGCCCGGATGATGTCCGGCCAAGCCCGCTTTCGGATGGTTTTGACGATGGCGTAGCCCGCGCTATCGCCAACAGCAGCCCCAATGGAGGTCCTATGAGCAACGCGCTGGACGTGAAGGCGATCACCAAGAAGTTCTTCGCCGCATACGACGCTCACGACGTCGACGGCATGCTTGCCCTGTGCGCCGACGGCGCCCAGGGACGCTACCTGCCCTACGGCAAGAACAGCTTCATGCCGATCCGGGAGGGGCTGGAGCAGATCTGGCGGGGCTTCCCGCAGGCCGTCCCCGATTTCGGAGTCGAGATCGTCGAACTGATCGAAGGCGAGGAAAACACGGTCACCGTGCAAGCCTTGCTCGGCGGGACAATGCCTGCGGACGTCCCTGGCCTGGTCAAGAAGGGCGAGGCTGACCGCATCGCCCACGCCTACATCATCCGCTACGACGCCACCGGCAAAATAACGCGGCTGGACTGTTACTGGGACAATACAGCCATCAACGCAATCAAGGCGAGCGCCCTGTAAGGCGAACACTGGAGAATCCGATGAACAAGTTCCAGGAAATCTTCGACGCTCAGAAGGCGCTGTTCATTACAGGCGTCACCCGCACCTACGAGTGGCGGGTGGACCAGCTCGATCGCATGGCCTGCATGATCCGCGAGAACGAGGCCCGCTTTCAGGGGGCCATGGCCAAGGACTTCAAGACCGCCTCCCAGGAATACATCTTCGAGACCCAGGCCTCGGCGGGCGAGTCCGAGGTGCAGAAGATGCAGCTCAAGGGATGGATGACGCCGGAGGAAGCGCCGGTGCCGAAATTCCTGGCCAAGGATGGCTACAAAGGGATGGTCTATCGCGAGCCCTACGGCGTCGCGCTGATCGTTGGTCCGTTCAATGGACCCCTGCTGCTGCTGATCCGTCCTGCGCTGGCGGCGCTGGCGGCGGGGAACACTTGCATCCTCACCCTTAGTGAGGCGCTGCCAGCGACGACCGCCGTGCTGCTCGACCTGGTGCCGAAGTATTTCGACCCCGCGGCCGTCACCGTGGTGCCCGGCGGCAAGGAGACGAACACCGAACTCCTGAAGCTGCCGAACGACTTCATCTTCTTCACCGGCAGCACCTTCGTCGGCAAGATCGTCGCCCGGGCGGCCGCCGAAACCCTGACGCCGGTGCTGCTGGAGCTCGGCGGCATGAATCCGGCCGTGGTTGACGAAACCGCCAACGTGCCCGATGCGGCCAAGAAGATCGTCTGGGGCGCGATGGCTTGGGGCGGCCAATGGTGCACCTCGCCCGGTTACGCCTATGTCCACGAGTCGGTAGCTGAGCAGTTCGTGGCCGAGGCCAAGAAGGCGCTCATCGAGCTCTTCGGCGACGATCCGAAATCCAACCCCGACTATTCGCGCATCATCAATGAGCGGGCGGTCGATCGTCTGACAGGCCTAATCGACCCCAGCAAGGTGATCGCCGGCGGCAAGTCGGACCGTGACGCGCACTACCTCGATCCGACACTGCTCTATCCCATCACCTGGGACGACAAGATCATGGAGGACGAGATCTTCGGACCGATCCTGCCGATCCTAACCTATAAGTCCTTCGACGAGGCGATGGCGCGCATGGCGAAGCCCGGCCGCCCGCTGGCGGGGTTCATCTTCAGCAACGACCAGAAGACGATCGACCGCTTCATCGGCCAGCTCTCGTTCGGCGGCGGCGGTGTGAATCTGGTCAATGTCCACCTGTTCGTGGAGACCATGCCGTTCGGCGGGACCGGGACCGCGGGCATGGGCCACTATTATGGAAAGTACGGCTTTGACGCGCTCTCCCACGCCAAGTCGATCCTGATCTCTCCGCCCGACGTCGCGATCGAACACCTGTACTCGCCCTTCACCGAGACGAAGAATCGAGAGCTGGCGCGGTGGTTCGAGTATTGAGGCGGCCATGGGAGCAGCCCCGCCTCAGGCAGCGACCTCCTCAAGGCCTGCGCGAGCTCAGCATGTAGGTTCCTGCGTCCACGACTTCGCCTTGAATTCGTCCATCTGCTCCTGTCTCTGCAACGGCTGACGACCGCGCTGCCGTCGCCCCGGGGGACCAGAATTTCAACCTCGAAACCCTCGGATTTGCTCTACCCCTTAGCGTTTCCGCGAGCGGATATTGGATCGAGTGCCGGCGCCCGCGTCTTCAGTTGATGTTGCGCAATGAAAAACAGAACTCTTCGACTGGCCGCTACCATCGCGAGCGCTCTATTCTTCGCCGCGTCGTTATCGGCGTGCGCTCCTACCGAGTCCGAGGTCTCGAGTGTGCAAAGCGAACAGGCACTACAGCGCCTTCAGGCAGCGCGCGCGCTCGACTTGGGCAACGCGTTAGATCCCGCAGTCGGACCGGCCGCATCCGGCGACTATTCAATTCGTGCGGACCGCGCCGAACAGGTCATGAACGACCTCGAGCACGGACAGGATGTTTCCCAGGCGCAAATCGACGAGGCATCGTTCGTGCCCCCCAAATCGCTCTCGCCCGCGCTGCGAAGCGAGTTGATCCGCGAGTTGCAACAGGCGAAAAATCTCGATGACCGCGGATGGTGGGACTGGACGCGCGATCCAATCATCGCGCAGGACTTCTCGGTGCAGGAAAAAAAAGCCAGCCGCGCGATCAAGGACCTCGAAACCAGCCAGCAGATCTCGTGGTCAGAAATCGACGCAGGCCTCGAAGTCCCTCAATATCCCTAACGGCTCCGGAATCAGCGTGCTGCGCGCAGGCCAGACGCGGCGAGAAACAGGCGCATCGGCAACACCTCGCGCGTCACCGGATTCACCATCAGGCCGAGACTCTCAAGCGTGAGCGCTCCCAGCAGCGGAGTGACGTTCGCCGGGCCGAACACAACCTTTGAGGTACCGCGCCGCTCGCCGAGCTCGAAGAACGCTTCGCCGACGTCGTAGGCGCGATGCGTCCCGTCGGCCAGCGTAAACTCTTCGCGATCGAGTTTATCAAGCGCGAGCTTGCGCGCGATCGATCCAGGAACAACGCTGTAGATCGCGCCGGTGTCGATCAGAAATTCGACCTCGACCGCGCGCCCACGCCGCTGGCGCGGGTTCGAGATTTTAGCGGTAATGAGTGTAATCCCCATTTTTTTGGTGGGCCGTTCCGGGCTCGAACCGGAGACCCGCTGATTAAGA
>CAVWMC010000007.1:0-169928 GCA_963756005.1 uncultured delta proteobacterium | reverse complement strand
AATCAGCAGGTCGTCGGTTCGAATCCGACGGGTGGCTCCGGAAAATCAAGCAGATTCAACAGTCTTTTCATATATTTCGCTCAGGAAGCGAATTAACCTGGTCGAGCAGGTTGTAGAACGGTTGCAGCCGATTTTGGCGCGTCTGCCGAGCTTGATCAGTGAAACCGTCCTACTCGGGCGGGCAAGCGATCCGGAAACCAGGGAAGACCTCACCGCGAGAATCGAATCAGAAGCCAACGCAGCGGCGACATCGACACGGCCTCCAAGTGACAAGTCCGAAGATCTAACCGTACCGGTCAAGGCAAGGCTGCGCGACAACTATCAATAAGCCTCATCAAGAAGTCCGAAGTCGCGATAATATCGGCAATCGAGATCTACAATAAACCGGACTTCAAATACCGAGAGGAGACATTCGCGCTACTGGCACTGAACGCTTGGGAACTTCTGCTTAAGGTCAAAGTGCTCGCAGAGAATGCGAATAATGCTAGGTCAATTTAGCAGCGCGAGAAGCGCAAGAAACAGCGATCAGCGCAATCTCGGGATCGCTAGAGTGCCCACAATTTTTGATTTCGGTTTGGAACGCGAGAATTTATCTCGATTTCGCGTGCCACGCCGAGAGAAAGGACGAGGGCGCTGATCTTTGCCAGCACGGCTATTCGTTCAGTTCGTCGAGCAGGGTCTTGGCATCCTTCAGATCGGGGGTAGCGAAGCCCTCCGTGAACCAGTTGTAGATTTCGGTCAGCATCGTGCGCGCCTTGTCGTGCTTGCGCTGCTTCGCCAGCAAGCGGGCGAGACTCGTCGTCGCGCGCAGCTCCCATGCCTTTGCGTGCTGGTTGCGCGCAATCTCGATTGCGGTGCGGAAACATTTCTCCGCATCGGCGGCATTCGACGCGCGCTGCGCCAGCAGCAGTTCGCCTTTCAGCCGATGCACTTCAGCCTCACAATGCCGTTGGTCGGTCCTGTCTATGATCGAAAATGACTCTTCGATCGAGCGATGAGCTTCGTCGAACTGGCCGGCCTTTCCCAGAGCGGTAGCTATCAGGGCCAGGTGATAGGCGGCCGCGACCTCGAAGCCGGCTGCTCTGAGCTCCGACAGATGCCGCTTCATTCGCACGATGCCGCCATCGAGATCGCCGGCCAGCACCTCCGCCCAGCCGAGATAGATCTCGCTAAGCGCGCGGCCAGCGGCGTAGCCCGATTCGGTCGACAGCGCCAATCTTGCTTCCGCTCTCGCCCTCATCTGATCAGGCTCGCGGCGGAGCTCGAAAATGTAGGCGGCGTATCCGTGAATGTCCGCCAGCATCGTCTTCAGCCCGGAATGCGCGATCGCGGTCGCGATATTCATTCGCTCGAGTGCGCGATCTGGATAACCCAGGAACCAGAGGTTCCATCCCGAGAGAGCGCGATTGTTTTGTCGAGGACCCTGCCGCCACAGTATCGTGCGGGCTTGGGGCGTTGGTCCGGCGTGATGCGGAGCAGGACCACTGGAAAACTCCGCCATGGATTCCAGCTGCATCCAGGCCTGGTCGAAGTCATGGGCGGCGAGTTCGAAATCGCCCAAGTACATTCTCGCTAACGCCCAATAGGTCCGCGCGTCCGCGAGATGTTCCGTGCTCTCGTGTTCCTCCGCGAGTGCAACCAGCTCGGCGGCCAGTTCGCACGCCTTGCGCAGGTCGGGACGAGTCAGATGGACGAACAAGTCTGAATAGAGCGCGTTCCACGTCTTATGCCACGAGATCCCGGGCCGCCTGCCAAGCAGCATTGCGCGCGCGGACGACTGCGCTGACTCAGGCGAGGCGTAGCCCTTGCTATCCCCCAGCGTTCCTCCAGCTACGTTCCTGAGGTCCAGCTCCAATTCGGCGCGCCGATCATCGTCGGGTAGCTGCTGCAGCAATTCGAGTCCGCTTTGAAACTGCGCAAGCACCTCGGCATTGGAGCCGAGGTCAGCGAACCGTACTATCGCACGCGCGCAATATTCCACTGCCTTGGCCGGATTGCCGCCCCGCGCGTAGTGATGCGCCAGTTCAGCGGCGTGGTCGTTGATGCTCCTTCCATACCTGGATTCGCGCGCGGCGGAACAGGTTCGCTCAATCGCGCCGGCGACTTCGAGATGCAGCCGCTGGCGCCGCGCCGCCGACAAAGCGGCGAGTACGGATTGGCGAATAAGCTCGTGGGAGAACTCAAACCGGGCCTTTGGACTATCGGCGACGGAGAAAACGAGGCCCGCCTTTTCGGCTTCCTCGACGCGCTCCAGAATCGAATCCTCGGCAGCGCCGCTCGAAGACTGAAGAATTTCAAAACTGAACAAGCGTCCGATCACCGCCGCCGTCGCGAGCATCTTCTGTGTTAGGTCACTAAGCCGCGCCAGTCGCCGCGCGACGACCAGCCGCACAGTCGGCGGCGCGTCCAGCTCCGCAATCTTGAGCTCGGAGCGAAAGTGTCCGGCCGCATCGTACAGTCGATTTTCCTCTTCGAGATGGCGGAACAGTTCCTCGACGAAGAAGGGATTGCCTTCGGTCTCGGCGAATATCTCGCCAACCACCACGGCCGGCGCCGACTTCCCGCTCAAGGTGTTCAGCATCGCGCCGACTTCGCCGCGCGGCAGACTCTTGAGTCGCACGCGAGTCGCCAAACGTCCGCGGAGTAAATCTTCCAGCGTCTTTGCCAGTGGGCGAGTGAGATTGAGCTCGGCGTCACGATAAGTGCCGATGACCATCAGCGGCAAATCGGATAGACGCTGCGTCAGGTGATCGAGCAGCGACAAGGTCGAATCGTCGGCCCAGTGAAGGTCTTCGAGAATCATCAGAATCGGTCGTTCCGAAGCGATTCGAGCAACGAAGTCGAAAAAGCAATTGAACAAATGGCGCCGCGCCTGAGCCGGCGGCAAATCGAGCGGTGGCGGAAGCTCGGGCAGGATGTTCTTGAGTTTGGGGATCAAGCGCGCCAACTCCGGTGCCTGCTCGCCGAGCGCGGCGCGTAGTACATCCGGGTTTGATTCGCGATCGACGAAGTTTTCCAGGATTTCGACGAACGGCAGGTAGGCGACGGCTTCTTCATGCTCGGAGCAATGCCCAATCAATAGCGGCATCCGCCTGGACTCAGACACCGACGCAACCTCATTCGCCAGTCGAGTCTTGCCGACGCCGGGCTCGCCGGAAATCAGGAACAGCCCCCCGCGGCGCGCGGCCGCATCGTCGAGTCCGCTCAGCAGCGACGCCAGCTCGCGATCGCGTCCCACCATCGCGCGCGGCGGCCGGGTTCGAAACCGGTCGGCGCCAACCATCTTTGGCGTCCGGATCTCAGCGACGAACCGGTAGCCCCTTGCGGGTACAGTGGCGACGAAACGCGGCGCATCGGGATCGTCGGACAAGGCTCGCCGGACCTTTCGGACCGCAGTGTTGATGCTGTTCTCGCCGTCGAGGAAGACGCCCTTGCCCCAGACGCGCTCCAGAATTTCCTCGCGCGTAACCAGCTGTCCGCGGCGCTCGACCAGCAGGTATAGCAACTCGAGCGGAACCCGCTGGAGCGGAACGACCACGCCGCCCCGGCGCAGCTCATAAGCGCTGTGGTTCAGCTCAAAATCCTCAAACTGGAAAAGATCTTCGGGCATTTGTTCCGATCGCGGATTCTACTTGCGTCGCGGGCGAGCGCATAGCCGCGACGGGTCAGCGAGTTCAGGCTGAGTTCAGACAGAATTCAGACCATATCTGTTTGGGCAAAATGCTAAAGTTGGATAATAAGATCTCATGAGCACTACCAAGCTGATTACGATGTATGGGTCACCGTGGTCCGAGCGTGTCCGCTGGGCGTTCGCCTTCAAAAAACTGCCCTATGAGAAGCAGAATTACGAGGCCGGCGTCGATGAAGCCGCGGTGAAGAAATTGACTGGCCAGGCGATGGTGCCGGTGTTGATCAGCGGCGATAAGGTGATTCCCGATTCCAGCGCAATTTTGGATTGGCTCGAAGAAACGCGACCGGAGCCGGCGCTATTACCCAGGTCGGCGAAAGAGCGCGCGATGGTGACGCTATGGGAGGAGGTCGCGCTTAACGCGCTAGGGCCTCATGGCCGCGTGATGATCACCGGACGCCTGCTCCGCATCGATGACCCCGAAGCACAGAAGAGCGGAAAGTACTTCGCGGAGAAGTATGGATATTCAGCATTCGAGGAAGCGCAGAGCAGACTTACGGTTGCGAGGATCCTGACGAGTCTTAAGGAGACGCTGAGCGGACGCCAATACCTGGTCGGTGATACATTCACTCGCGCCGACGTAACCACCGCGGCGATGTTAATGCTATTCAAGGCGGCTCCGCAGGAGTTTTTCGTCTTTACGCCGGAACTGCGGTTCGTCTACCTCGACCAGCTCGGCGAAGATCCAACGTTCGCCGAGGTATTCGCCTGGCGCGACCGGATGTACAAGGATCATCGCGGCGAGGTTGTCAGGGAATAGTGTCGGCGAAAACGAGGTGACCTGACAACCAAGATGCGCTGCGAAGGCTGCTCGACAGAAAATCCTCCGGGCGCGAAGTTCTGCATTCAGTGCGCAACTCCCTTCAAGCGCCGATGCCCGAAGTGTGCATTCCAGAACCCTCCTGAGGCCAGGTTCTGCACACAATGTGCAGGCGCTCTTGATGTGGAAGCCGGGCAGCCTTCGAAGGCAACATCAGGCTCAACCGCCCCATTCATCAGCGTAACCCTCAAGAGCGCTGAACCGCTGCCGATGGACGGTGAGCGGAAGACCGTCACCGCTTTGTTCGCCGATATCAAGGGCTCGACCGAACTGGAGCAGGACCTCGACCCGGAGGAAGCTCGCGCCATCGTCGATCCCGCCCTCAAGCTGATGATCGCTGCGGTCCATCGCTACGATGGCCACGTCGTGCAATCGACCGGCGACGGCATCTTCGCGATGTTCGGCGCTCCTCTCGCCCACGAGGACCATCCGCAACGCGCGCTCTATGCCGGACTACGGATGCAAGATGAGTTGCTGAGGTATGGTTCGAAGCTCCAGGCGGAAGGACGCGCACCGATCGAGATTCGTGTCGGCATAAACACCGGCGAAGTCGTGGTCCGCTCGATCGCGACCGGCGACGGTCAAGTTGAGTACACGCCGATCGGACACACCACCAACCTCGCCTCGCGCCTGCAATCGCTCGCGCGAACCGGGACCGTCGCGGTGAGCGAGCAGACGCGCAAACTGGTCGAAGGATATTTTCAGCTCAAGCCGCTGGGTCCGACCAGGATCAAAGGCGTGAGCGAGCCGGTCAACGTTTACGAGGTGATCGGACTCGGGCCACTGCGAACCCGGCTGCAACGCTCGGCAGGGCGCGGCTTGTCGAAGTTTGTGGGTCGGCAGGCAGAAATGGAATCGCTAAAGCGTGCGGCGGAACTGGCCAAGAATGGACGCGGGCAGATTGTCGCGGCGATGGCCGAGGCTGGGGTCGGCAAGTCGCGCCTGTTCTTCGAGTTCAAAGCGGTCTCGCAGTCGGGCTGGATGGTGCTGGAGGCATTCTCGGTCTCGCACGGCAAGGCTTCCGCATTTCTGCCGGTGATCGATTTGCTGCGGAGCTATTTCAAGATCACTCCCGAAGATGACGAGCGCACGCGACGCGAGAAGGTGACCGGTCGGGTACTCGCGCTCGATCGCTCGCTGGAGGACGCACTTCCCTACCTCTATGGGCTGCTCGGTCTGACTGACGAGAACAGCCAGGTTGCCGAGGTCGAGGCGCAGACTCGCAAACGCCGCTCGCTCGATGCGATCAAGCGCATCCTGCTGCGCGAAAGCCTCAACCAGCCGCTGGTCGTGATTTTCGAAGACCTTCACTGGATTGACAACGAGACGCAGGGATTCCTGAATTTGCTCGCCGACTCAATTGGCACCGCACGCATCCTGCTGCTGTTCAACTATCGGCCCGAGTACCGCCATGAGTGGGGCAACAAGACTTACTACACGCAACTGCGGCTCGACCCACTCGGAATGGATAACGCCGACGAGATGCTGTCGGCGTTGCTTGGTGACGGCAAGAACCTGGAGCCGCTGAAGCGGCTGATCATAGAAAAGACCGAGGGCAACCCGTTTTTCATGGAAGAGTCCGTGCAGGTGTTGCTCGATGAGGGCGCGCTGGTGCGCAACGGAACGGTAAAACTCACCAAGTCGTTGGGCGAGCTGAAGATACCGCCAACCGTGCAGGCTATTCTCGCGGCGCGCATCGACCGGCTCGCGCCGGATAACAAAGATCTGCTTCAGACGCTCGCGGTCATCGGCACGGAGTTCAAATTCGCTCTCATCCGCAAAGTCCTGGACCAGGATAGGAGCGCAGAACCCTCACCCACCGGCCGCGATGCGGCCGGCGTCCTCGCCCGTGAAATAACGGGCGAGGTAATAGAGAGGATGCTATCCGAACTCCAGCTCGCCGAGTTCATTTACGAGCAGCCGGCAGTCGGCGACCTCGAGTACACCTTCAAGCACGCGCTGACCCATGATGTCGCCTACCACTCGGTGCTTAACGAACGCCGCCGCATGCTGCACGGGCGAATCGGCGCAGCGTTGGAATCAACCTATGCCGACAGCCTCGACGACTACATCGCCAAGCTGGCGCATCATTACGCGCGCAGCGGCAATCCGGCTAAGGCGGTGAAATATTGCCTGCGCGCGGTTCGTCAATACGCCGACCTTGGCTCCAATTCCGAAGCGGTCGCACAGTTTGAGAAGGGGCTTGAACAACTGCACAAGCTCCCCGACGACGACCGGCGCGCGGAACTGGAATTGGACCTCAGGATCGAAGTCTCCGGGCCGATGGGGGATAGCAAAGGTTACAGCTCTCATGATGTCGAGCAGTCGCAGGCGCGTGCACTGGAGCTTTGCCAGCGCTCGGGCATCAACCGGCAAAAGACCTGGGCGGCACTCTTCGGAATCTTTTTCGTTCAACAACTCCGTCCCGATGTGCGCCGAGCCGAGGCGATAGGCGCCGAGCTGGTTGTACGAGCGGAAGAGCACGGGAGAGCCGAATATATTGCCGAAGCGTCGAACTGGTTGGCGTACGCGAAGATGGTTTCGGGCGACTTCGAGCACGCCGCCGAAGGACTCGACCGGGCGTGGGCGCTGCTGGAGTCTAACGCGCAGACTGCTACGGGTCTGACACCGCAGCGTGCTGGGCAAATGACCGAGGGTCAGGCATTCGAGTGGCGTGTGGGAACTCGGCAAAATAACCGCATCCTCTCGGGATGGAACCTGTGGTTCCTTGGTTACCCGGATCGGGCACTCGAGCGAATGAATACCGCGACCGCAATCGCGCATTCCGGGCCGAAGACGATGGTGGCGGACATCCACGGATTCGCCACCTACATTTACGAGCTCCGTCGCGAACCTGAGCAGATGAAAGCGAGGGCGGCAGCAAGGCTGGTACTAGCCACCGAATCGGGCTACTTCACGGGCCGCGTCCTGAGCGAAATTTATCTAGGATGGGCAGATGCACTGGCCGGCGACCTGGATGGCGGCATCGCCCGCATGAGACTCCATATGTCGGAGATGAAGGCCGCCGGCTCCGAATATATCAGCGACCGTTATTTCGCCTTTATCGCCACCGCTCTGGGACGGCTTAGCCGCTTCGATGAGGCTCTCGGCATCGTTGACGAATCGTTCGGGTTCATCGAGAGAACCGGCCAACAATACTATGCGGCGGAGCTCCATCGCCTTAAGGGCGAACTGTTGCTGGCTCAGGACTCATCCAATGTCCAAGCGGAACAGTCCTTCTGCGCTGCTATAGAAATTGCGCGAGATCAGCACGCTAAGTCATGGGAACTGCGCGCGACGACCAGTCTCGCGCGCATGCTGGCGAAGCAGGGCAAGCGCGACAAGGCGCGATCGATGCTCGCCGAAATTTACAACTGGTTCACCGAAGGTTTCGACACAGCGGATCTGAAGGATGCCAAGGCCCTGATGGAAGAGTTACGAGGGTAGTTGATTGAAGCGAGGTATATCGTCGTGAGTGAAGCTCGGGATGACAGTCAAAATGACGCATCAGGTGCGGAGAAGATCCTGCGCTTTTGGTTTGCGGACGAACCGGGTTCCAGGGAAAGCAAGTTGCAATCGCGCTGGTTTTTTCCGACCCCGGAATTCGACCGGCTTTGTACGACGCGGTTTCTTGCCAGCTACGAAGATGCCGCAGACGGACGTCTTGACGACTGGAAGCACGAGCCACGAAGTTGTCTCGCGCTGGTTCTGCTGCTCGATCAATTCCCGCGCAACATGTTCCGCGGCACAGCCCGGGCGTTCGCAACTGACGCAAAGGCGCGTGAACTGACCCACCACGCGGTCTCAGCTGGATTTGACCGCAAGTTGTCCCCGATAATGCGAATGTTCCTGTACCTTCCGCTCGAACATAGCGAGAATCTGAATGATCAATTGGAGTCGGTCCGGCTCACGTCCGAGTTGGTCTCGGGAAATCGCGACTACCCCGAAATTCTCCAGTACGCGGAGGAGCACTTGGAAGTATTCCGGCGATTTGGAAGGTTCCCAGGTCGAAACCATGCCCTCGGAAGAGACTCCACGCAGGAAGAAATGAACTTTCTGAAAGACCAGAAGTGGAGGTGACTATCATCGCCGGCATGATGGCGATCGCGCTGGTGCCGACCTTCGTCAGATGGTTCGAAGGGCATAGGTACCACACCGAGCAGACTTATTGCGGCGTTATATCTCTGGGCCAGGCGCGATCCAAAGTTCAGCGCGGCGATAGAGTCGGGATCAAGATCAACCAGGCAAAGAATCTTCTTCAAGGCTCCGATGGCGGTACCGCGACCGAAGTTCAGGACCGGTCGCTTCGACGAGCGAAGCACATGTTCAGCGATACTCCCGACGACGCGCTGCTGTACTTGATGCACGTCGAGTTCGTGCCGGTGGGTAACCTCGCCGAACTTGCTCGCGGGGTCAAGCTTTCGACCCAGCCTGACGAGCGCAAGGCGCTGTTGGTACCCGTACCGAACTTTTATGTTCAAGGGTGTCGGGAACTCTATCTGACTCACAGTCCACAACTGATGCTCCGCTGGCCGTCGAATCCGCAGAGGTACCCGGGCTCAAGATCGCGGTGGTCAACAACGAATCACGCGAACTGAACGCCCATAGGATACGAAAGTTCAAGCTGGACAGCTTTGTGGATTCTTTTATTTCCTCCTGTTTCGTGCAAATCCGCAAGCCCGACGAGGACATCTTTCGGCTAGCGCTCGACATCGCCCAGGCGCCGGCCCGGCAAGTGGTCTATGTCGAAAACACCCCGATGTTCATCCGAATCGCAGAAGGTTTGGGGATACGGAGTATCCTTGATACGGATTATACGTCCACGTGCGCGAAATTGGCGTCTTTCGGATTGCATACTGGCGAAGGAGTCGTCGATGAAGCCGGCTAGCTCACAGATTTTGACGATCAATGGCGGCTCGTCGAGCATTAAATTCGCCTTGTTCGAAGCTGGCGAGCCACTACGCCGCTCGTTGGACGGGAGTATTGACCGGATCGGCCTGTCAGATGCCACGTTTACAGTAAAAGGATCGGAGAAATTTTCCCGCGCGTTGGCCGTGCCCAACCACACGGTAGCGGTGAATGTGCTGATGGATTGGCTGGAGAAACGCAGCGACCGTGATGCACTGACCGCGGTGGGGCATCGCGTGGTGCATGGCGGACCGAAATATTTCGAGCCGCAGCGAATCACTCCGGAAATGGTCGAGGACCTGCAAGGGCTCAGTGCTTTCGATCCAGCGCACCTGCCGGAGGAGATCCTGTTAACCGAGGCGTTTCATCGCCGATTTCCTGACCTGCCCCAAGTCGCGTGTTTCGACACGGCCTTCCACCATGACCTGCCACGAGTAGCCCGTTTGTTGCCGATCCCGCGCCGCTACGAAGCGCAAGGGGTGCGGCGCTACGGGTTCCACGGCTTGTCCTATGCGTTTCTGATGGGAGAACTGGCCCGGCTGGGCGGGTCGGAAGTAGCGCAAGGGCGAGTCATCCTTGCACACCTCGGCAACGGCGCGAGCCTGGCCGCGGTGCGTCACGGCAAATCGATAGACACAAGCATGAGTTTCACTCCGACGGCCGGAGTGCCGATGAGCACCCGCTCAGGCGATCTCGATCCCGGACTGGTTTGGTATCTGGCGCGTACGGAAAAAATGAGCGCGAAAGAATTCAACGAGATGGTCAATTTCAAGTCCGGGCTGCTCGGCGTGTCAGAGACCAGCTCCGACATGCACGACTTGCTCGAGCATGAAACGAAGGACGTGCGGGCGGCTGAAGCGGTCGCGCTGTTCTGCTACCAGGTCAAGAAGTGGATCGGCGCGTTCGCAGCGGCGTTAGGCGGACTGGACACGCTGGTGTTTGCCGGCGGCATCGGCGAAAACGCGCCCAAGGTCCGCGCGCAAATTTGCGCCGGACTGGGATTCCTTGGAATCGAACTCGAAGAGAAGCGAAACGCGGCGAATGAGAGCGTGATTTCCGCGGCGGACGGCCGGGTCACTGTTCGCGTCATTCATACAGATGAAGAACTCATGATCGCCAGGACAGTTTGCCGCGTGTTGGGCATTCGCAATTGAAAAACAACCCGATCATGAGGCAAAAAAAGACGTCTGACAGCGAGCATTGTTCGTCCGCGCAAAGCGAAAGGTAAAGGAAAGCGAAGCAAGGCTGATCGCTTCAGTTGGTTTTACCGCAATTCGCTGTTGGTGGCGTTTGTTCTGCTGTTTGTGCTCGCGCTTGGGCTGCATATCGTCTTCGGAGCCAAGGCCCACAACGAGCAACTCGCGTTCTCGAGAAAGTCGCCGATCTCTCGAATCCAGGAACGAGACAACAGGCGAGGCGAACAAGCGAGCGACAATGCGCCCGCTGACAAAGGAGATTTGAACCATGAATACAGAAACCCTTTGCCCTGAAATGCTCCAGAAGATCGATGCTTACTGGCGGGCGGCCAACGGTAATCCGCAGAACAAATAGTCGCCAACGACGGCATCGGCCGAACGCCGAATCTGGTAGGGTGAGTTTCGAAAGCGCTTTTACAGTGGAAAGATGCATTTCCAGCTCAAGGCGTTGCGAAGCTCAATCGGCTTACATTCTGCTCTAGAATTCGCAGGACTTTTAAGTGTCAGTCAGGATTGGGATCAACGGCTTTGACCGCACAGGCCGGATGTGCTTTCCAGCCGCGACTGCCGTCGGCAAAGGAGAGACCTGATGGCCGCGTCTCATTCGGATGCGCTAGTGCTCTTCGGAGTGACGGGCGATCTCGCCCACAAGATGATCTTCCCCGCACTCTATGCGATGGCGAAGCGTGGCAATCTCAAGGTCCCCGTAATCGGCGTCGCTTTCCCGAAGTGGAGTTTGGCGCGTCTGCGCAAACGCGTGACGGACAGCATTAAGCGATCCGGTGGGATCGACAACAAGCGCGCGTTCCATCATCTTCTGTCTCAGTTCCAGTACATCAGTGGGGATTATAAGGACCCGGAGACGTTTACGGCGATAAAGAAAGCGCTCGGCAGCGCGCGGCGCCCGGCGCACTACCTCGCCATCCCACCGTCGCTGTTCGAGACGGTGATCAAAGGACTGGGCGCGGCGAATCTGGCGGAGCATGCGCGCGTCATCGTCGAAAAACCGTTCGGACGCGATCTGGCGTCCGCGCGGGAGCTCAATCGCGTCGCCCAGACAGTATTCCCGCAAGACTCGATTTTCCGCATCGATCACTTCCTCGGCAAGGAGGCGATCATGAACATCCTCTATTTCCGTTTCGCCAATTCGTTTCTCGAGCCGATCTGGAACCGCAACTACGTGGCCAGCGTCCAGGTCACGTTGTCGGAGGAAATCGGCGTTGACGGCCGCGGCGCATTTTACGAAACTGCCGGATGCCTGCGCGACGTGGTCGAGAATCACCTCTTCCAGATGGTCGCGCTGCTTGCGATGGAACCCCCTGCCGACAGAGACTTTGGCGCCGTGCATAGCGAGAAAGCGAAGGTCTTTGAAGCCATGCGCCCGCTGAAGTCCGACGACCTGGTGCGCGGCCAGTACGCTGGCTACCGGAAGGAACCCGACGTGGCGAAGAACTCCGACGTCGAGACCTACTGCGCATTGCGGCTTTTCATCGACTCGTGGCGATGGGCGGGCGTGCCGTGGTACCTGCGCTCCGGCAAATACCTGGCCGAAACGGCAACCGAGGTCCTGGTTGAGTTGAAGCCGCCGCCGCAGAAGCTTTTCGCCGACTCATCGCCGGCAACCGGAAAGGCCAACCATCTGCGCTTCCGGCTCTCCCCCGGCTCGGCCGTCGCGCTCGCCGCTCGCGTCAAGCGCGCGGGAAAAGAGTTCGTCGGCGACCAGCGGGAGCTCTACCTGTTTGAAGAACAGCCGGGAGAGGAAGCGCCCTACGAGCGGCTATTGACCGACGCGATGGCCGGCGACGGAGCGCTCTTCACCCGGGAGGACGCAGTCGAGGCCGCCTGGGCAGTTGTTGACCCGGTCCTTAGGAACCATCACCGGGTTCGTCCTTACAAGCGGCACAGCTGGGGGCCTAAAGCGGCTGACGCGCTCATTGCTTCAGACGGCGGTTGGCACAATCCTAATGTCAGGGAGCCATCTTGATGATGGCTTCGCAAATTAACTCCGCGTTCGCTCCGGGAGAAAAATGATGAAAGCTACCCAACAGCTCCACGAAATGGGACAGAGTCTCTGGCTCGACAACATCACCCGCGGTCTGCTGACCAGCGGCACGCTCGCACATTATATTCAGGAGTTCTCGGTCACGGGGCTTACGTCCAACCCCACTATCTTTGACCACGCCATCAAGAACAGTCATGACTACGACGACGCCATCAGCCAGAAATTGAAGGAAGGGAAATCGGGGGAGGCGCTGTTTTTCGAGCTGGCGATCGAAGACCTGACGCGCGCCGCCGATCTGTTCCTTCCGATCCACAAGGCGACGAACGGGGTTGACGGCTGGGTGTCGCTCGAGGTCTCACCCAAGCTGGCCTACGACACCAAGAGCACCATCGCGGCGGCGCGAGAGCTCCACGCGCGAGCGAATCGGCCCAACCTCTTCATTAAGATTCCCGGCACGCGCGAGGGCCTCGGCGCCATCGAGGAATCGATCTTCGCCGGCGTGGCGGTCAACGTGACGCTGCTGTTCTCATGCGCGCAATACGTGGCGGCCGCAGAGGCGTACCTCCGCGGGATCGAACGACGCGTCGCCAAAGGCTTGAATCCACATGTAGGTTCAGTGGCCTCGCTGTTCGTCAGCCGCTGGGACGTCGCCGTCGCGGACAAGGCACCGGCAAGTCTCAAAGACCAGCTTGGTATAGCAGTGGCCAAGCGCACCTACAAAGCATATCGCGAACTGATCGCTTCCGATCGCTCGTTGCGCCTCCTCAACGCCGGCGCACGCGCCCAGCGCATGCTATGGGCAAGCACGGGCACCAAGGATCCGAAATCATCTGACATCCTATACGTCAAGTCGCTTGCGGCGCCCTACTCGGTGAACACGATGCCGGAAAAGACCCTGCAGGCACTCGCCGACCACGGCGACCTCGGTACGACGATGCCGCCCGACGGTGGCGACGCCGAGCAAGTCCTCGGTCGGTTCACGCAGGCGGGCATCGATCTCGACGCTCTCGCGGCCCAGCTGCAGCGCGAGGGCGCGGAGTCCTTCGACAAGTCCTGGGACGACCTTCTCGGCTGCATTGCGCAGAAGAGCACTCAGCTCAAGAGCTAGAAAATTGAGCACAAAAATGGGCCGGTCGGCAGGAAATTCGGAAACCCTGTCGAGGTGAAACCATGAGCGGCGGCGGGAAATCAATCGGTGAAGCTGAGCTGTTGGAAAGGCTTCAGCACCAATCATTCAGCTACTTTCTGCATGAGACGAATCCAAAGAACGGGCTGGTGATCGATAAGACCGCACCGGACTGGCCTGCCAGCATTGCCGCTACCGGCTTCGCGTTGGCGGCTTGTCCGGTGGCTGTCGAGCGCGGATTCATGCCGCGTGCCGCGGCGGTAGAACGAACGCTGACCACGCTGCGTTTTTTCTGGAACAGTCCACAGGGCCCCGAACCCGATGCCACCGGCTACCATGGCTTTTACTATCATTTTCTCGACATGCGGAGCGGCCGGCGCATGTGGCAATGCGAGCTATCCACGATAGATAGCGCTTTCCTGCTGGCGGGAGCGTTGACGGCCGGAGTTTACTTCGACGCGGACAACTCCGCTGAGCGAGAAATCCGCACCCTCGCTGATCAGCTCTATCGCCGCGCCGATTGGCAATGGGCGCAAAATCGTGGCGCCACGCTTACGCACGGCTGGAAGCCCGAGAGCGGATTTCTCGAATTCCGTTGGGCTGGCTACGACGAGGCGATGTTGCTGTACATTCTGGGAATGGGTTCGCCGACTCATCCGCTGCCAGAGACCTGCTACGCCGCGTGGATTTCGACTTACCGATGGGAGCACTGTTACGGTTACGAGTACCTTTACGCCGGGCCGTTGTTCACGCACCAGCTATCCCACGTATGGATTGATTTTCGCGGCATCCAGGATGCGTTCATGCGTCTCAAAGATATCGACTATTTCGAAAACAGCCGTCGCGCGACCTATGTCCAACAACAATATGCGATAGACAACCCGCACAAGTTCACCGGCTATAGCAGTTGTTGTTGGGGGATCACCGCGAGCGGCGGCCCCGGCGCCCAGACGATCAAGGTGGACGGCGTCGAGCGCCAATTTTTCGACTACCTCGGACGAGGCGTGCCGTATGGACCCGACGACGGAACCATCGCGCCGTGGGCAGTAGTTACATCGCTGCCGTTCGCGCCTGAGATCGTGCTGCCTACGATCAACCACTACATCAACCAGGTTAAATTGACCGCGCACAACCCTTACGGTTTCAAAGCGACTTTCAACCCGACCTATCCGGTCGAATCCAGCAACTCCTGTGGCTGGGTATCACCATGGCACTACGGGCTCAATCAAGGGCCGATTGTCCTGATGATCGAAAACTATCGTACCGGTCTATTGTGGCGGTTGATGCGAGACTGCCCTTACGTCGCCACCGGGTTGCGGCGAGCAGGTTTCAGCGGCGGTTGGTTGTGAGACTTCGATGAAGAGAGTGGCTACAATCCCTGCGTGTTTCTGGATGTAGGCGGTGTCCTGCATCACCTTCGCCAATGAGCGTCATTTCCTGGCCGTCCGGGACAGCCAAGGCGGCTCTGGCGCTCACGACCGACCTATCGCATCTCGGGAGTTTGCCAAACCGCATTTTTCGCATTCGGCCACATCAGGTCGAGGCGAATCCGGCCTAAATCCCAGGTTACGATTGTAGGAGCCGCAATTCGGGGCACCGTTCTGGGGTGCAGCTCTCGTGGCGTATGACGGCGTGGCCGCCTGAAGGTTTCAGATTTAAATATTCAAATGGACCTGTCCGCTTGTGCTCACAAGATTCCATGCGTTCGCAAATCTTTGAAAACGGAATAAGCGTAGAGCAGAAATCCCAGTCCAAACAAAGGAATGCCGAAGAAGAAAAACACACACATCGTGATCGGCGTTGTCTCAATGATGCACGGGACCGCCAGAAGGAATCCGAGTCCGACAGTGATCAGGGCTACTCCGATCAGTGATGGCATAAGGCTTATCCCTCTGGCGTGTGAATCGGCTGATGGCATGTAACGCAGCTTAGCTGATTGGCCAGTATCGGCTTCATCACCGCCGCATGGGCAGAATTGTTTCGGAAATTTGCCGCTGGGCCGTGACACTGCAAGCAGTTGCTGTTCGAGAATGGCTTGTGGAGCTTAATTTCCTTCGGCATTTCCATGAAACCGTAATACCTCGCGACGTGCCCCATACTTGCAAGTTTGGTTTTAACTGGCCCCAGGAATCCGTAGTCGGCATGGCAGGTATAACATTGATCGTTCAGGATCCACCGATTGGCGTAATGCATCGCGGCTAGTGACTTGCTTTTCGGATTCTCGAGATCAGCGATCCAGGGCGTCATCGTGTGGCAATCAGCACAAAAGGTTACGTGTGCAGCCCGCTGGAAGGACAGGGCAAAAGTGGCGAGCGTCACCAGGGCTGGGGCGACTGCAAGTACCAGCAACAGCAACAGCTTTTCGAGTGTGCTCACTCGGCGAGGTCCTCGACGACGTAGGGTCTCAGGAGCCGAAGTGCTTCAAGTAGGCGACGAGCTCCTTCACCTGGTCGTCGCTGAGGTCCGTATAGGCCGGCATCACGGGCGACTCTCCTACCGCGCCGCCGCCGCCCTTTATCGCCTTGGCTATCCAGTCATCGGTCTTGCCTTTCAGCGAGGAAGCAAAATCGGTGGGCTTCGGGTTCAGATACTTGCCGGCGGGCCCGTCACCCTTACCATCGGTACCGTGACAGGCAGCGCATTTGTTGGAATAGAGCGCCGCGGCGGCCTGAGCGTGCGCCGGCGGGGCGGCGAATAGAACGACCAGAGACGCGACGATGGTCATGCAGAGATACTGTCTGGAAAGTTTCGTTGTGATCATGTCATGCTCCTATACTTGTTAGCATTGCGGGTCCGGCTTTCCACTAAAAGCGATACTTCAAAGCTATGTATCCGGCGTTGCCGGTGTAAGGTGTCCAGGACGTTGCGCCAACGAAGGTCGAGTTAGGCGACGCGCTGCCCATCCACGATTTGAGATTATCCCAGGCAAAGTCATTTTCTCCAAAGTGGTTGAAGTAATAACCCAAATCCAGTGTCATATTTTTCTTGAACGGATATTCATACTGGACGATGAGCTCCTGAAACTGGGTGCCGATGTTCGGAAACGAAGTCGCAGGCGTCAGTGCCGCGTTGCCGTTGGCATGAGTCAGGTCAGTGCTGACTGCGTAGGTGTATTTGATACTCAGCTTGGATTTATTTCGCAGCAGTTGCGAACCTTCGACAACGAGCGGTGGCAACGAAGTCTCGATCCCGACATCGACTGAACTACCCTGATCGCGGCCATAGCTGGTCCAAACTTGTGATGGACAATTCTGGGGAGTCTGCGAATCCGGTACACTGGCCGGGCAACTAGGCTCGATCGGACTGGGTGCGTGGCTTTGGCGCTGCATCGCGGCCATATTCCAATCGGTAGCCTGCCAACTGTAATTGACGAAAAGATTGAAATCCTCGCTCGGCTGATAGGTAACCCCGACCGATGGTGTGTAATCGGACGAATGCTGCAAGCCTATCACCGAAGATGGGTAGCTATAGTCGTCGTAATTCATCGCCGCGCTAAGACTGAGACTATTCAACTGTGGGTTCTCTGAACTGTGAAACGGACGAAGCGAGCCGGATAGATTGAATTGATTCACATGCACCGTCGCTTCATCGAATCGGCGCAGGTCGGCGAGCTCGGTACTTCCAGCATCCTGCTCGACCAGCGAAGTGCGATTGTTGTTGTAACCCGGCGAATCGCGGTTCGCGTACTGGTAGCTGCTCTGAAATTCGAGCCAGTCCGAGGGCGTCCAGTCGAGAACCGGACCGTAAGAAGTTGTGTCCTGCTGCAGCACCATCATCCCGCTATTGTGCTCGGTGTCGATCCGTCCCACCAGCCGTGCCGCTAGCGTTGGAGTAATCCGATAGCTGGCCGACAGGTCGATGTTCTGGTCCGAGAATGAGAACGGGAAGGCGGTCGCCGTGAAAGTGCTGGCGACGTCATTGAGCGACTTGATGCCCTTGAAGGTTATCGCAGGATCTTCGTTGTTGTAGTCGTAGTAACTGTAGGTACCCCTCAGCTCCAGTGGCTCAATCGGATTGCTGACCAGCGTCGCGTTGGCAAAGAATGGCTGCACGTCGCCACCGAGATTGCTCTGCGGCAGCCGCTGCGATGGCAGCGCGGAGTTAGCCGTGTATGGAATGAAGCTCTCGCTCTGCAGCCACCAGCCGTATGACAGACTGCCCATCGCGCGCGTGTTGAAAGGCAAGGTCGCTCCGCCGTCCACCGTAAAAGTGTGCGCCTGGTTATCCGGATATAGCTGCATTCGCCCTGTGCATGGCCCAGTTCCACCGGTTGGCGAATAGGTGGCTGAGCTTGTGCAGGCGCCGGTCGGCGAAAGCTCGCTCCAGACATTCGGATTCGACCAGGTCAGAACCGAGTCTTGATTCTCGAAGAACGAGCCGTTGTATTTCGCACCAAGCGTCCACCAATCGGCCGCGTACTCGACGCCGACTCCATAGTTATAGATATCGTAATTGACCGGCTGGGTTACCTGCGAAATGTTGTAGGTTCCGGGGCTGGGACCAAACATCGTGCCGAATGAGTAATCGTTGCCGCTCGGATTCTGGAAATTGAACTGGGCCGTATAGGTCCAGTGCGGATCGGGTGTGTAGCGAATGTTCAGGTTCGCGACGCCGTTAAGCAGGCTCATCGCGGTCGGATTCGCGACCTCGTTTACCCAGGTGCCGATATTCTTTCCCGGCGGCTGGCCGCGCGGTTGGAGGCGCTGGATGTGAACTCAGGCTGAAGTCGCCACCGTTCTGACTAAACGCAATCGAGCCGACATCGTCGCTAAGATAATGCGGCATGTCGAGGTACTGAATTTGGATATCGAGCAGGCCATAGACTCCGGTGTGCAGATTGTACATCTGGTTGTTCTGTCCCAGATTGTAAGCCCTGAAGTCAGTAAAGATCCGGTCGTCGCTTTTGTCTCCAAGCAGCAAGTGCAGTTCCGGAGCGATGACTTGTTGCGCCAGGTCGCTGTATTCGCGGTATTTGGCGACGTTGGTGGCGGGCACCGATCCCGGGAATACGCCCACCTCCGCGGAGCCCTGCATGGAGACCGTGCCCAAGGTCGTCTGCGCATTTGCGTTGCGCGGAACGACCAACACTGACACAAGCAAAACGGGCAGCACGGCTGATACGAGGAGCGCGTGATTTATCGAGTCTCTCATGGTGCTTACCTCGATTTCGCTTCCGTCGCGTCTAGCGGGTGAAGTACAGGCCACCCGGTGAGTTCGAGCCATGGATGTTGGCGTGGCAGTTGGTGCACGCATGTCCGAACACGAAAACCGTACCCGCACCATTTGGTGTCCCCGGATGAAATACGCCGACGTGGCACTGCTGGCATAGTCGCGGCGGCGATACTTTCAGCAGAAACATGTTGGTCGAGCCGTGGGGGTCGTGACAGTTGCTGCAGTTCTGCATGACCGGCGGATGCGCCCACAAAAACGGGCCGCGCTTCTCGGCATGGCAGGTGTAACAGACCTCGTTTACCGTCGGCTGTACCAGTTGATGCTGATAGGGACCGCCGTGCGGGTTGTGGCAGTCGGTGCAGACCATCAACCCCTCGCGCAGCGGCATGTGCGAGGGCATGTTCATCTGATTCTGCTTGTCGAGGTGGCACTTGAGACAGACCTGGGTCTCGGGCCGCGTGTACATGAACGGGTTGGCGCGAAAATCGGCAGCCAACTGGTAATCCGAAGTCTTGTGCATGACCACGTGGCAGTCGACGCATTTGACGCCTCGAAAAGCATGCATACTGGCTTGCCAGAACGCCTGGTCGCCCTTCTGATGACAAGTCAGGCAGGCGCTATTCTCTCGCGCTTGCGATTCGCCCGAGTCGGGCCGGAACGTGATCAGCGTCGCCTCTGCCGGCGGCCCATGCATCACTTGCTCAGCCGTCGCGCCCTTGCCCATCGCCGCTGCCATTTCGGGAACGTACTGGCTGCCGGGCCCATGGCACGATTCGCATCCGTGCTGCTCGGCGGAATCCCGCGGATGCTTGATGAGGATGTTGCCCATCATCGTGTCGCTGAACGCGTGCGCGGCGGCCTGATGGCATCCCTCGCAAGCCTTGCTGCCGACATAAGTTGCGGTCGTCGCGCTCGATCCGAGAACCTGCGATTTTGCAGACTGTGCTGGCGACGGCGCCGCCGATGATGTTGGAGCCTCGCTGCGATGACCCGGCCGCGGTTGCCGTCTCGCCATGCAGGATCGCCAGCGCGAGTGCGGTCGCCCCAACCAGCATTCGGAACCGTGAACTCTTGAGGCGAGTCACCCCGAGTCTCATCGCAGCTCCTCCTTCTGCGAATCGCGCGTTTCGCCTCGCTACTCCCGAAAGTTTTCCGGGCGCAGCGCTCCCATGGCCGGGTACTCTACGCTGAGTTTGCGTTCGGTGGCCATTGAGCCGCATACGATATTGGTAATCTAAAGAACAAATGATTCTGATCGCGGACTAAGGCTATACGCCGAGTCTGCTACGATTGAGTTGCGAAGCTTTCGGTACCAGCACCTCGAATGATGGGCCCAAGGCGTGTCGGAAATTCATCCGGTTCACCGACCGCACAACTCGATCGCCGGCATCGCGTAACGCCTGAAATCAGCGCGAATTTGCAGTTTCACTCTCCGCGCGAGGAGCTAGCTCTCCAATGGCGTACCGAACAATCAATTCAGGAATTTGGCAGGAGTTAAACGATGGCTACTGAGAAGAGTTCCTCAGCAGATGCCGAGACCTCAAATGATTCAAAAGACTCCGCGCAAAACGGGTCCAAGGAACAAGTCGTCAAACCCAATGGGTCAAAGCCCAGCGCAGACGAGATTCGCAAGCGCGCCTTCGAAGCGTTTCAGGCTCGCCATGGTGCATCGGGCAGTGCGCTCGAGGACTGGCAAAAGGCCGAGTCCTCGCTTACCGCGGAAGCGATTAACGCTAGCAAGCCCGAGACCGATGCACCCAAGCCCGTGACGGCCAAGGCCGACGCACCCGAGGCCGACACCTCCAAGGCAGATGGCGCCAAGGCCGATGCTCCCAAAGCTAACGGGACCAAACCCGAAGCGGCCAAGGCCGACAGCTCCAAGGCCGACAGCTCCAAAGCTGATGCGTCCAAGGCGGATGCGCCTAAGGCAGATGGGGCAGAGGCAGATGCTTCTAAAAGTGCTGTTAAGGTACCTACTGATACCGGGACGATCGAGCAGGCGGTTACCAAGTTCAAGTCCAGCATCAAGGACGGGCTGACTCAGGAAGAGGCGGCGGCCCGGCTGAAGAAGGACGGTCCGAACGCCATCAAGGAAGTGCACATCAATCCGATCATGCGTTTCCTGAAGTTCCTGTGGGGACCTGTCGCGTGGATGATCGAGATTGCGGCGATACTCTCCGCAGTGGTTCGGCATTGGGAAGACTTTGTCATGATCTTTTTCATGCTGGCGCTGAATGCGGTCGTCGGCTTTTGGGAGGAATACAAGGCCGACAACGAGATCGAAGCGTTGAAAAAGCATCTGGCAATGCATTCTCATGTCCTGCGCGACGGCAAGTGGAGCGACGTTCCGGCCAAGACCCTTGTGACCGGCGATATTGTCATGATCAAACTCGGCAATGTCGTCCCCGCCGACATGAAGCTGGTAGATGGCGACTACCTCAGTATCGATCAGTCGGCTCTGACGGGCGAGTCGCTGCCGGTTGAAAAGAAGAAAAACGACGTCGCGTATTCAGGATCGATCGTGAAGATGGGCCAAATGAATGGGCTCGTCACCGCCACCGGAATGAACACGCTCTTCGGCAAAGCCGCACAACTGACCGAGAGCGTTAAGACTGTTTCCCACTTTCAGAAGGCGGTTCTTAAGATAGGTAACTTTCTCATTCTGATTACTCTCGGCCTGGTCGCATTGATCCTTATGATCTCGCTGTATCGCGGCGACCCGTTCGTTCAAACCATACTCTTTTGCCTGATACTCACGGTCGCGGCCATACCGGTCGCCTTGCCGGCCGTTCTGTCCGTAACGATGGCCGTCGGCGCGTCCGTGCTCGCTAGGATGAAGGCTATCGTCTCCCGCCTGGCCGCGATCGAAGAGATGGCCGGCATGGATATTCTTTGCTCGGACAAGACCGGGACACTCACCAAGGACGAGCTCGAACTGGGCAGCCCGCTTGTTTTCAAGGCGAGCAACGAACAGGACCTGGTTCTGGCCGCGTCTTTGGCCTCGCCAGCGAACGGCCGGGATGGGATCGACGACGCGGTCGTCAAAGGTCTCAAAGATCAGTCGGCGCTAAAGGCCTATCAGATCACTCATTTCACGCCGTTCGATCCGGTCAGTAAGCGAACCGAGGCCGAGGTCAAGCATGGCAACTCGACTTTCAAAGTCTCGAAAGGTGCGCCGCAAGTCATTCTGGATCTAGCCCATCCGGACGCGGACACGCGCAAAAAAGCCGAAAAGCAAGTCAACGATCTGGCCAAGAAAGGCTTCCGCACTCTTGGCGTGGCGCGTACCGATGCCCAGGGAAAGTGGGAATTGCTTGGACTGCTGTCTCTGTCCGACACGCTCCGCGACGATTCGGCCTCGACTATCGCGCAAGCGCGAAAAATGGGACTGCAGGTGCGCATGGTTACCGGCGACAACCTTGCGATTGCTCAGCAGGTATCGCGCGAGCTCAAACTGGGACCGAACATCGCAGTCGCCAGCCAGCTTTTTCCTGACGGCAAGGCTGACAACACTGACAAGATCGACGCGGCCGATGGTTACGCAGAGGTTTTTCCCGAGCATAAGTTCAAAATCGTCAAGGCCCTCCAGGCTGGTGGACATATCGTCGGAATGACCGGCGACGGCGTCAACGACGCTCCGGCGCTCAAGAAGGCTGATTGCGGAATCGCCGTCAGTGGCGCGACCGACGCCGCTCGGGCGGCCGCGGACCTGGTGCTTACCGCGAAAGGCCTCTCCGTCATCACTGCCGCCATTTCAGAGGCGCGCAAGATCTTCGAGCGCATGAACAGCTACGCGATCTACCGGATTGCCGAAACCATCCGCGTACTGCTCTTCATGACGCTGGCGATTGTGGTCTTCAACTTCTACCCGGTAACCGCGATCATGATCGTGATCATCGCGGTCCTGAATGACTTTCCGATCATGATGATCGCCTACGACAACACTGTCGTCGCTCCGCGCCCGGTCCGCTGGGACATGGAACGCGTGCTGACGGTCAGCTCGGTGCTAGGGGTGCTGGGAGTTATCGCTGCGTTCGGCCTTTTCTGGGCCGCAGAAAAATACCTTCACCTGTCTCGCCCCGTGGTTCAGAGCCTTATGTTCCTGAAACTCCTGGTAGCCGGACACTTGACCATCTATATCACGAGAAGCGCAGGAACTTTCTGGAAGCGGCCATGGCCCAATTGGCGTTTGGTGGTTGCCTGCGAAGCAACCCAGATCATCGGAACATTGGCCGCAGTTTACGGGTGGGGCATGACGCCACTTGGATGGAAGTACGCGCTGCTGGTGTGGGGCTATGCCCTCGCATGGTTCTTCATCAACGACATGGCCAAGGTTCAAGTTTACAAAATGCTGCATCTGGGGAGCGCAAGCCATCAGCGCCACCTGGCAAGAATCAACGCCAACCTTCATCCGGCCGCACAAGGCAAGCCGGCGACCGCTAGCGCATAAGGACAGCGTTACTTCCGAAACTCAGCAACTTCGCAAAGGATCCAATTGACCGTGAGTCTCAACGAATCCGAACTGCATCATTTCCCGGAAGCTTCAACCGCGGAACTTCGGCCTCATGCGACCGCGTCGTCGCAGCCTTCAAATTCGCCGTCGCCGACGATGCAGGCCTGCACATGGGCGTAACTATGAACTACAGCAAGAAATTCGTCGTCGAGCCCGGAGCAAAGGTCAGGCTCGATAAGATCGACCCGGGGTTCAAAGACAAGCACGACGAATCGCACAAAGACGCGATGCCGAAGATCCAGAAACACGTCGAGCGCCTGGCCAAGGCGCAGTATCTGCTGTACGCCGACGGCAGCAAGTCATTGCTGGTCGTCTTACAGGCGCTGGACGCGGGCGGCAAGGATGGCGTCGTGCGCCATGTGTTCACCGCAATGAACCCGCAGGGGACGTTGGTCGCCAGCTTCAAACAGCCGAGTAAGGTCGAAGCCGCCCACGACTTCCTCTGGCGCGTTCACCTGCACACTCCGGCCAAGGGGCAAGTCGTGATCTTCAATCGCTCGCACTATGAAGATGTGTTGGTGGTGCGCGTGCACAAGATGGTGCCGAAGTCGGTGTGGTCGAAGCGCTACGATTTGATCAACGACTTCGAAAGGATGCTGCACGACAACGGCACACGCATCCTCAAGTTCTATCTACACATCAGCCCGGAGGAGCAGCTCGAGCGCTTCGCGCAGCGGCTCGATGATCCGATGCGGCACTGGAAAATCAGTGAGGGCGACTACTCGGAACGCAAGCTATGGCCGGAGTATATGAAGGCATACGAGGAAGTTCTGGAAAGGACTAGCACCAAGCACGCCCCCTGGTTCGTGATCCCGTCCGATCACAAGTGGTTCCGCGACCTCGCCATCTCCGAGATCCTCTGCGACACCCTCGAGGACATGGACCTGAAACTGCCGCCGGCCCAGGTGGACATCGCGCAAATTCGTCACAAGTATCACGCTGCGGCGGTGCGGCAGGCGAAGCGAGGCGATAAGCCGCCGAAGGTGTCGCACAAGAAGTAACATCACGTCGGCGACCGATCATGAACCAGCAAGGAGGTCTTGCATGATCAAGACAGAGATTATCTCGGCCAACGCACTGAAGATCGTGGTGCCGGACAAATTGAAGGCGGACGACTTCCGCCAAATTGCGCCGCAAATCGATTCTCTTATCAGTCAGCATGGCAAAATCAGGTTGCTGATCGATGCTTCCGGTTTCCACGGCTGGGAGAATATCGCGGCTTTTGAGAGACATGCCGGCTTTGTAAAAAACCACCAACAGAAGATAGAGCGCATCGCGGTCATCGCCGCGCATGAGTGGCAGCATTGGCTGATTGGCGCAATCAGGATCTTCATCCATCCGGAGGCGAGAGCCTACGATCAGAGCCACGCAAGCGAGGCGCTGCGCTGGATCGTCGGATAAGCACGCCTCAACTGATCCGATGGTGAACGTGACACACGGAAAGCTTCGGCAGGGCGAGCGGTGGCCGTGGCTCTTCGGCGGCATCCGGCCCGTCACCCGTACGGGCGCGGTGCGCGACGCGCTGGCTGGCATCACTCTCGCTGCGATGAACGTGCCGCAGGCGCTCGGCTACGCGCGAATCGCCGGCATGCCGGTCGTCACCGGGCTCTACACTCTACTGCTACCGCTGGCAGCCTTCGCAGCGCTCGGCTCTTCGCGTTACCTGGTGGTGGCGGCGGATTCAGCCACGGCGGCCATCCTCGCCGGCAGACTGTCACAGATTGCGCCTATCGCCAGCGCTCATTATGTAGCGCTGGCTGGATTGGTAGCACTGTTGACGGCCGGATGCCTGCTGCTGGCGCGATTGTTCAAACTTGGCTTCCTGGCTGATTTCCTTTCGCAGACGCTGTTGGTGGGCTTTCTTACCGGCGTCGGCTTCCAGGTCGGCATTGCGATGCTTGGCGAGATGCTGGGCGTGACTGTCAGCTCCGATCGGACGGTCGAGCAGCTTGCGCAGATTGTCCGCGGTATGCCGCAGTTGCACGTTCCGACCCTGTGCGTCGCGGGGGCGGTGTTGACGATCGTTTTCGTCTTCAACCGGTTTGCGCCGAGCTTGCCCGCGTCGCTTTTCGCGGTCGTTGGCTCTATTGCAGCGAGCGCCGCGTTCGACTTCTCCGGGCACGGCATCGCCCTCATCCAAAGAGTCACCGGAGGTCTGCCGGCGATCGGCCTTCCAGACGTGAGCTGGCGGGAAATCCCGCAGCTGCTTCCCGTGTCGGCCTCATGCTTCCTGATGATCGTCACTCAGAGCGCTGCCACCGCGCGTGCCTACGCGTCCCGCGACAACCAAAAACATGACGAGAACACCGACCTCGTCGGTCTGTCAGCGGCCAATGCGGCCTCGGCGCTCAGCGGCACGTTCGTCGTGAACGGCAGCCCGACGCAGACGGCGATGGTCGAACGCTCCGGCGGGCACAGCCAGATAGCTCAGATCGCCACGGCCGCCGTCGTGGCCCTCGTGCTCCTCTTCCTGACCGGTCCGCTGCACTATCTACCTCGGTGTGTGCTTGGTGCCATCGTTTTCACGATCGCCGTCGGACTCATCGACGTGCGCAGTTTGCGTGACATCCGGCGCGAGAGCCCTGGCGAGTTCTGGCTGGCGCTGATCACCGCCACGACGGTGGTGGTGATCGGCGTCGAACAGGGCATCCTGCTGGCCATCGGGCTGTCGCTGCTCTGGCACGTGCGCCACAGCTATCAACCGCATACCGCCGTGCTCGTCGAGCAGAGCGGACGATGGGCGCCGACGCCGGCAGTCCGAGGGGCGTTCAGCGGGCCCGGCCTGGTGATTTTTCAATTCGGGGCAGACCTCTTCTATGCCAATGTCGGCCGGTTTGTGGCCGATGTGCGCGCCCTCGTTGAAGGAGCTGACCCGCCGGTGAAATGGCTGGTAGTCGATGCGGGCGCGATCACCAGCATTGACTATTCGGCCGCGCGAGTATTGGCGGACCTGCAACAGGATCTAGTTCGCCGCCGCATAGCGCTGGTGCTGGTTCACACCCAATCGTCGTTGCGGGCGGATCTGCATCGCCACCGGCTGAGCGACGTCATCGGAACCGATCACGTTTTCGACACCCTTCGTGAAGCGCTCGCCGCGATAAGCGGACATCGCGTTCATGTCGTGGCCGCCACGAATCCTGTCGGTGAACAGCAACGAGGAACTCTGTGAACCAGACTGGCGAAGCCGCATCTCGATTCCACCGCTGTCCGAACTGAATGACGCATATGGAGAAATCAAAATGATGGCGATTGAGAGAATTCTGGTGCCGATCGATTTTTCCGAATCTTCTCTGAAGTCTAACGACGCTGTCGAATTCAGCCGGCCATATGAGGCTGAACTGATCTTACTGTTCGTTGTCGAGCGTGGTTTTTACGAGTCGCCGTTGTTGGTGCCTGACTCAGGCGCGCTCCTCAAACATCAAGCACGAGCAACCGAAGAGAATCGAGGAGATGTGCAGGGACTTGGGCAAGCAAGGCGTCAAGTGCCGGACGCTCGTAGAGTTCGGTGTCGCCTACCAGGCGATCATCGAGGCCGCGAACAAAGCCCACGCAAATTTGATCGTCATTTCATCGCACGGACGCACTGGCTTGGCGCACGTTCTGATCGGCAGCGTCGCGGAGAGGGTCGTGCAACATGCAGTCTGTCCGGTGCTGGTGATCCATACCTTGCGGAGGCCCAAGCGGCTGACCGGCACGCGAAAACGCTAGCGGATCGAGCGAAGGCTATCGCATTTTTGACAGGGCAGGCCAAAGGCATCGATAACGAACCCCGCAACGCAGCCGGTGGTCGATGGAGTAGAACGTGACTGAGCAAGTGGACCCCGATTCGCCGTCTGCGGCGGAAAATGCCACCGACGGTTCGCACGATCACACTCTCGAGCCGGAGCACTTTCCCAGCCGCAGAAAAACGTTCGATATGCGCGTCGTCGTGCTGACTCTTCTGGCGGCAGCGATCGGAGTGGCAGCGGGAGGAGCCGCAATCGTTCTGCTCAAGCTGATCGGCTTCATAACCAACTTGTCTTTCTACGGTCGATTGTCAACGAGTTTTGTCTCGCCACAGGACAACCAACTCGGTCTATTCGTGTTGATCGTTCCGGTCATCGGCGGCGTGCTGGTCGGTTTGATGGCGCGCTATGGCTCGGAGGCAATACGCGGACATGGAATTCCGGAGGTGATGCTGAGCGTACTTAGAAACCAGAGTCGAATCCCTGCGCGAGTCGGAATTCTTAAGCCCGTATCCACAGCTATAGCGATAGGTACTGGGTGTCCCTTCGGCGCGGAGGGCCCAATCATCGTCACTGGAGGAGCGCTTGGCTCTTTCGTCGGACAGTTTCTCTCGACAACTGATGAGGAGAGAAAGATCCTGCTCTCGGCCGGCGCCGCGGCCGGCATGTCGGCGACTTTTGGAAGCCCAGTGTCAGGCGTCTTGATAGCAGTCGAGCTGTTGCTGTTCGAGTTACGCCCGCGTTCTCTCATTCCCGTCGCGGTTGCGAGCGCAATGGCGGCTGCGCTGCGAAGACTCTCCGCGGCCCCTTGGCCAATGTTCCCGATGCAGCAACTGCAAAGTTCAGGAATGGCCGCCTTGGTATCGTACACCTTGATCGGCGCGATAGTAGGATTAGCCTCCGTCGGTGCGACTCGCGCCGTATATGCAGTCTCGGATGCGTTTGCGCGATTGCCGATCCACTGGATGTGGTGGCCTGCGATAGGCGGTCTTGTGGTTGGAATCGTTGGTTACATCCTGCCCGAGACTATGGGTGTCGGCTACGTCAACATCGTCCGAATTTTCTCCGGGTCGCTGACCGAGAAAGCGCTCATCATGCTCTTCCTGCTCAAGTTTGTTTCCTGGGCGGCGGCGCTCGGAAGTGAAACGTCGGCGGGAACCCTGGCGCCGCTCTTTGTTATGGGCGGCGCGCTCGGCGCGGCGCTGGGCGGCGGAGCCAGTATGTTGTTTCCTCAGTTTGGGATCGATTTGCGAATCGCCGGGATAGTCGGAATGGCAGCCATGTTCGCAGGAGCTTCGCGCGCACTGCTTACCTCGATAGTTTTTGCCTTCGAGACTACCTTGCAGCCACTGGGCCTCTTACCTTTGCTCTGTGGCTCTTCGGCGGCGTACATGGTTTCAAGTTTGCTGATGGAGACTACTCTAATGACGGAGAAGGTCGTTCGCAGGGGCGTCTTTGTGCCAACGGAGTACACCGCCGACTTTCTTACGCAGACTTTGGTTCGCGACGTCGCCAGCCGCGAGGTGGTCTCTCTTGCTGAGCATCTAACCTTGGCGGAGGTTCGGACCCGCATCACACAAGGCTGGCCGGGCAGCAGCTATCAGGGGTTCCCGGTATTGAACGATCGCGGACAACTGGTTGGCGTAGTGACCCGTCTGGACTTACTCGACCCGACGCGAAAGCCGACAGAACTAGTCGGCGATCTCACTATCAGGAATCATGCGGTTATTTTCGAGGATAACACCCTCAGCGAAGCGAATGCACTGATGGTTCGCGAAGGAGTGGGGCGCTTGCCGGTCGTGGATCACGATAACAATCGCAAGCTCATCGGTATTATCTCACGCCGGGATATCATGTCGGCGCGCCATCGGCGAATGGAGCAGGAGTACGAACGTCAGCAGGGCATTCGCTGGTAGCGGCGCCCCGACTTCGGCTGGGAATCACCGGCCGCTTTCGCTCTGGCACGTCCTGCCGCCCGCTCCGCTCGCGCATCTAGAAATCTGCGCACGGCACTCCTGTTCAGGGTGTAAGGGTCGCGCGGAAAAAGTTTGGCGCGGGAATGCGGCAACTCCGCATGCTCGGCAATCGCGCCAACGCGCCCAAGGCCGAGATGCCGCACGACCTCGCGGGCGATCGCAACGCGAAGACTCTCTATGCTTCTGCGCCAATCGGGAAAACGATGACGAACACCGCCTGCCAGCGGTTTTCACGCTTCGAATACACGCGAACATAACGTTGATCGACCACGCGATCGGGATGTGAAATGCGGACGCGTCCCCACGTCACCGCGGTGGGTGTGAACATCTGCATGCCCGCTTCGCTGAAGACAACCGTGGCTCCCTCGGGTGTCGGTCGCATCAGGTCGGCTTTGCCACCCGTTCGGCCGTCGGAAAAATTCACGCGAAAGTCGTCGGTCAGGATTTCAGCGAAGGCCGAACGATCGTTGCGCAGATAAACTTCGTTCCACGAGCGGTCCAGTTCCCTTACCGCTTGATCGTCCGCCGAAGCGGAATCGTCGTCCATCTGGCCTCACCTCGAAATGCAATCTGGCGGTGTAAGCGGGCGGCCGCATGCTTGCCAATGCTCGCCGGTAGCGCGAATATGCAACACAAATCAACCTTCGGGCGGTATCCTCTGGATGCGTCAGTCCGACCAAGGAGACTAAAGATGCGAGAAGCGGTTATTGTATCCACCGCCCGCACACCGATCGGGAAAGCCTATCGCGGTGCCTTTAACGATATCGAGTCGCCATCGATGGCGGCTCCGGTAATCAAGGAAGCGGTTTCACGCGCGCGCCTGGAACCCGGTGAAATCGACGACGTGATCATGGGCGCCGCGCTCCAGCAGGGGACGCAGGGCTTCAACGTTGCGCGCCAGTGCGTGATAGCGGCGGGATTGCCGGTCAGCGTCGCGGGGCAGAGTGTTGACCGCCAGTGCTCGTCGGGCCTGATGAGCATCTCGATGGGCGCCAAGCAGATCGTCGCCGACGGCATGCAGGTCGTGGTGGCCGGCGGCGTCGAATCGATAAGCCTGGTTCAGAACGCGCACATGAATGCTTTTCACCAGGCCGACCCGATCGTGCTGCAGCGCGCGCCCGCGATCTACATGGCGATGATCGATACCGCCGAGGTGGTGTCGAAGCGCTACAAGATCTCGCGCGAAGCGCAGGACGAATATTCCTTTAAGAGTCAGCAGCGGACGTTTGAAGCTCAGGAAGCCGGCCGATTTAACGACGAAATCATTTCGACCACGGTGACCAAGCGCTTCGATGACAAAAAGACCGGCGAGACGACCAAGCAGCAGGTCACGCTCGATCGCGACGAATGCAACCGGCCCGGGACCACGCTCGGCGGGTTGGCCTCTTTGCCGCCGGTCAAGGGACCCGGCGGGTTCATTACGGCCGGCAACGCGAGCCAGCTCTCCGACGGCGCCTCAGTCTGCGTGCTGATGGAGCGCAAGCAGGCCGAGCAGCGCGGGCTGAAGCCGCTCGGCATCTACCGCGGCATGGCGGTGGCGGGATGCGAACCTGACGAGATGGGAATCGGACCGGTGTTCGCGGTACCCAAACTGCTGGAACGCAACGGACTTCGCATCGACGACATCGGCTTGTGGGAACTCAACGAGGCATTCGCGTGCCAGGTGATCTACTGTCGCGACAAGCTGGGAATTCCTGACGAGCGGCTCAACGTAAATGGCGGCGCGATCTCGATCGGACATCCCTACGGGATGAGCGGATCGCGGATGACCGGGCATGCGCTGATCGAGGGCAAGCGGCGCGGCGTCAAATACGTTGTGGTCACGATGTGCGTCGGTGGCGGCATGGGCGCAGCCGGGCTGTTCGAGGTGGCTTGAATCGAGTCGAGACCGGTGCGCAGACGCTGCGATTGACGCGTGTAAGGGATTTTTCGTCCGGCTGAGTCAGTGCCAGGAATTCGACCGTGCGAGGAAAATGATTTGCCCGAGCAGAAGCCGATCAGAGTCGCCGTCATTGGCGGTGGATGCGCCGCGATTTCGGCGGCCTTCGAACTTAGCCGCCCGGCGCACAACGGCAAGTACCAGGTAACAATCTATCAACTAGGCTGGCGTCTTGGCGGCAAAGGAGCATCGGGCCGAGGTCCCGCCGACCGAATTGAAGAACACGGACTTCATCTATGGATGGGGTCCTACGAGAACGCATTTCGGCTGATACGCGAGTGTTATGCGGAATTGAAGCGCGATCGGCGCAAGTGCAGAATCGCGGACTGGCGTGACGGATTCTCACCGGCTCCTTTCATCGGGCTGGCTGAGCGATCGCAAAGCGGTGCTTACTGGAACTTTTTGACTTACTTTCCGCCCGGCGACGGTCTGCCTGGCGATCCTGTCAGCGAAAACGATCCTTTCACCGTGACCTCCTATCTCGCACGGACGGCCAGCATATTGCGGACGCTGCTGCTCGCGGTGCAAGCGAGTCGCAGCAGTCGGGCCGCGCCGGGCGCGGTGCGCAACACCTCTGGGGCGCGGCGCTCCAATCAGTCGAAGTCGAAATCAGCCGAGGCGGATGGCGAACAGTCCGTGCGGATAGCGCGCCTCCTCGGGCTAGGCGCGATTGCTACGACGGCGGGCCTTATCGAGGCAGTCGAGATGCTCGAGATGGCATTTGCGCCGAGCGCTATTCTTCCAGTCAATAGTATTGCGCAGCTGCTAGAAGTGATCGCGTCGAGCGCTCGGCGTCAACTCGAGTCATTGATTGAGAACGATGCCGAGCTTTCGGTGCTTTGGCAGGGGATCGATCTGGCGACGGCGGCGATGCGTGGGATACTCCGCTTTGGCCTGGTATCGGATCCACGAGGCTTTGACGCGATCAACGACTACGACTTTCGCGAGTGGTTGCGAATTAATGGGGCGTCGGAGCGCTCCCTTGAATCGGCCTTTATCCGCGGCACCTACGATCTCGTCTTTGCTTACGAAGATGGCGACTATGGGCGTCCGCGACACGGGGCCGGTGTCGCGCTGCGCGGTGCGTTGCGGATGCTGTTCAGCTCGCGCGGCTCAATCTTCTGGAAAATGCATGCCGGAATGGGGGATACGGTCTTTGCACCGATGTACGAATTGCTCAAAAGGCGCGGAGTAACCTTCAGATTCTTCCATCGCCTCGAAAAAGTAAGACTAGTGGCGGCGGCGGACCTCGCGCAAGGAGAACGTGCCTACGTCAAAGCGCTGGAGTTCGACGTCCAGGCTAAGATCAGAAACGGGAAAGAGTATTCGCCGTTGATAGACGTAGGAGGACTCCCGTGTTGGCCATCGAAGCCTGACTACTCGCAGTTGATCGATGGGAATACCTTTGAGCACGAAGAGCGGGACTTCGAATCGCATTGGGAACGCAGAAAAGTCGCGACTAAGACCTTGCGCGTGATCGACGATTTCGACTTCGTCGTGTTGGGTGTCGGACTAGGAGCTATTCCATACGTATGTCAGGACCTTATCCAACGCGATCAGCACTGGCGCGATATGGTGACTCACTTGAAGACTGTGAGTACCCAGGCTTTTCAGATCTGGCTGCGCAATGACATGGAACAACTGGGATGGAGCGATCCGCCGCTGGCGCTGTCGGCGTTCGTGCATCCGTTCGAGACGTGGGCTGACATGAGCCATCTGATCGGGGAGGAGCGCTGGAAGGTCAGTCCGAGAGCTATCGCTTACTTCTGCAGTGTGCTGAAGGACCCGGTGTCGCCGGAGGACTTCTCCGCGATTGAGTACCCGAAACGGCGGCGTCTGGACGTTCGGGAAAACGCAATTCATTTTCTCAATGACGAAATCGTTCAACTATGGCCTAAGGCGGTAAAACGGCGCGGCGGATTCAAGTGGGACCTACTGATGGATCCCAAGCAGAAAGCAGCTAGCCCCAGAGATAGCGGTGGCGCTCAAAGCAGCTTTAAGTCGCAGTATTGGACGGCGAATGTAAATCCGAGCGAACAGTACGTCCTGTCGTTGCCCGGCACTCAAAAGTACCGTATCTCACCGCTGGATAACACCTATGATAACCTCACGATAGCGGGCGACTGGACGACCTGCGGGCTGGATTCAGGGTGCGTGGAAGCGGCGGTGATTTCCGGCAGACTGGCGGCACACGCGATTTCATCTTTGCCAGCCCTTGAAGAGATCGTCGCTTACGATCATCCTTGAGCGCCGGGGGAACATGAGCGATCGAAAACGACTTCATCGCGCCGATCCGGCAAGGATTGCGCCGGCGCGCAATTTCTCCAAGCTCTACAGTCGTCCTGATTCCGGGAACGGAAACAATTCGGCCAAGTCTGCACAGTCAGATGCGCCGCGCAAAGTCCGGAGCGCGGGACCGTTGGCCGAAGGAGTCGAACTTGCGTACAGCGTTATCGACAAGTACATAGCCGATGGGCGGCGGACCGCCGAAGATATCAACAGTCAGCCTTACCCGACTCGCGCGCCGAACGACAACCTGCAAGACATCCTGGAAAGGATGCTGCGCTTCCAATCCGAAATGCTTCCGCTCTGGATCGAGACGCTCGCCACACTGGTGAAAGTAGATCCATCGCGAAATGGCTCGGCTACGACCCGGGAGCGGGGGGCGGCTTCCAACGGCAGTCCGAAATCCGAAACGATGGCTGTATCAATCGAAGTAGTCTCACTTCGACCCGTCCAGGTGTCGGTAGAACTTCGACCTAATGTGGAAGCTGGATCACTCGTCGCGCTAGGCTTGAACGCGGTCGATCCGGGGAAGCCAGTATTGACCGATATCAGCTTGACGCCCGACGAAATCCCGGGCCGTATCAAACTGCGTCTTCGAATACCTGAAGACCAACCTCCGGGTACTTACTCCGGCGTTATCGTGGATCGCGACTCCGGCGAGACCCGAGGGACGCTAAGTATCCGGATTGCGGATTAGTCAATTGTACTGGCTATAGGACTGTGAGCGCTACTACATCGTTACTGGTACCGGCGATGCTGCGTGAGTACGGGGACCTTACGCGGGCCGCCCTCAAACAGTACTTGCCGTCCAGGGAACCGCGGCGCTATCTGTACGACCTGTTGAGTGACTATCCGCAACGCGGCGGGAAAATGATGCGTCCGAGCATGTGCATCGCGGCCGCGCGTCTCTTCGGTGCGCCACTCGAGAACGCGATGCATACAGCGGTCGCGATCGAAATTCTGCATAACGCTTTGCTTATCCATGACGACATCGAAGATGGGAGCGAGGAACGGCGTGGCCAGCCGACCCTGCATGTGCTGCACGGCATGCCGCTCGCGCTCAACGCAGGTGATACGATGACGCTGATGAGCTTAAGACCATTGCTCGACAATCGAGCCAGGATTGGCGAGCGGCTAACGCTCAGGATCATCGAAGAGACCGAGCGCATGGCGCGAGAGTGCGCGGAAGGTCAAGCCATGGAACTCGGATGGCGCCGATACAATACCACTGAGATAGGGGACGCTGACTACCTGGAGATGGTCCTTAAGAAGACTTGCTGGCTGGCGACGATATATCCTATGCGCGTCGGAGCGTTGATCGGGAGCCGCGGCTCAGTGGATCTGGATCCATTCATACGTTACGGATTTTTCCTCGGCGCGGCGTTCCAGATCCAGGACGACCTGCTGAACCTGGTGGGTGACGACGGCTATGGCAAGGAGATTAACGGCGATATCTGGGAAGGCAAACGCACGTTGATGTTGATTCATACCATACGGGAGGCGACGGCGGCTGAGCGCGCGCGATTGTTGCGAGTCTTATGCCGGCCGAGAGAAGGCCGAAGCCTTTCCGAGGTCCGCTGGATACGTACGCTGATGAATAAGTATGGATGCGCCGAGTATGCGCGTAAGATAGCAAACGGATTGGCGGGCGCCGCGCTGCATGAGTACTCGCTCATCAGCGCCGGACTGCCGGACTCGCGCGACAAACAGTTCCTTGAACAAATGGTCACGTGGGTAATCGAACGAAACTAGGGGGAAACGCAATGGCCAAGAAGAAACGCCGGACGAGTCGAAGGACGAAAGCTGCGGGGGCCGTCCTGCCTGAATTCAACCTGGCCCTTGGCGAGTTTCTCGCACTCCCGGAGCATCTCGAACAGAAATACAGCGACGTGGTGACGGAAATATTTCCGCTCAAAGCCAGCATGAGCCGGCTTCAGGATTTTTGCGACAGCTATCTCAATCTGGACAAGGACGCGCCACTGTACTTCAAACCCGCGGTTCCATGGGTCTTGATGCAAGTGGTTGACTACGGGCAGATGGCGGTGACGTCGAGGAATTTGGGATGGTTCTCGCAACATGAACTGGCGTTTGGAGTCCCGCTCGGGTGCTACAAGAAGGAGAAGAATAAGTGGATGTTTGTCGATTGGGCGATGGTGTTTCCATTTATATTCGTGGATAACCCTCTTTCCATGTCCGGCGGCCGCAAGATCTACGGATGGTCAAAGTCCGGAATCAAAATCGACGATACCCTGTCAATCCTGGAGGCAGGTAGCGCGCGCCGCCTGGTCGGCATCAGCCTCGTCACGTCAGGCACTAACTATGGCGAACGCTCGGGCACTGAAGAGTTTCTTCAAATCTTTCAACGCCGGCCTTTTATATCGGCGAGCACCGCAGTTAGCGATCTGTTGGGCGCGGTTCCACGGGCATTATCAAGTTCCATAACCGCAGCCTATAGCATCTTCGAAACCACGGGCCTTTTCCCCTTAGGCTATTCCGATCGCGATATTGAATCGCTGCGGCAGGTGTTGGCTCGATTTTATGGATTGGTGAATTCGAGGGTGCCGGGTTCCTTTCGCGCGCCACCGGAAAGGACGACCTCGAAGCGGCCTTCGGATACGGGTTCCGGAATCGCTCCATTCAACGTCATCACGATGAAGCAGATCCGCGATGTGCATAGTTCATCGGCCGCATGCTTTCAAGCGATCGTTGGATCGAAAATGCAGATTGAGAGAACGATCGACGGGGGTTCTCTCTTCGACCCTCTTTCGGGAGACATGTCTGGCGGAATTTACATCAACCTTCTCAACACTCCGGCTCAGCCGATAGTACAGATGCTGGGACTCGAGACTTCTGAATACTCGAGCGTTGGAAAGAAGCCGGCGGCGACGCTGCGACCCATGATGCCGTTCTGGCTGAAGATGGATCTGAGCTATGGGCTGGCGGACTCTCAATACTGGCGCACAAATGTTACTGGATGGACCGTCGGCGATACGCTCAAACAGATTCCTCGTCGAGAGATTGCGTACCTGAACGTGGGGAGCGGCGCGAGCGAAGAAGTGAGCGGTCCGTACCATTTTCCACAGATGACACTTCGCGTGATGCCGCTGAGAGCGGAAAAGGCCAAGTTGCAGGATTTGCTCGATAGGTATCTGGAGAATGATTTCTTCAAATTCGAAGTCGCCGGCCAGATCAAAGACGAGCTCGGACTGCACGGAGTCGTATGCCTAATCGGTGCCAACTTCGAAGAGATGACTGCCAGCGGCGATCCGGACACCAAGTACTCGGATCGCGAGCTAACGTTCGCGGTGCCTGTACTGTGGTCGGAGAAGCGAAATTCTCGCATCAAGAGCCCGGCGTTGATTCCGCTATATGTCTTCGCGGGCACCGATTGGAACGCTGTAACTTTGTCTGAAGTATATGGCCAACAGTCTCTGAAGTCGAAATTGGTTAGTCCGGATAACTCCTGGCTGGTCGATGCCGTAGGACCGCGCAAAACCGAACCTCTTGTGGCAGTCAAGACCGAGCTCTTTCCTGAACTTGGCAAGAGTCAGGAAGCAAAGAACACCACCGTGATCGAGATTCTTTCCGCATCCGGAGCAGCGAGCCGCGGTTCAATCGCAAATTACTTGAAGGAGCTGGGGTTGGGTCACTTTCTGACAGGAAATGAGTTTCATAGCATCTCGCTCAAGCAAGTCATGGATGCCAAAGACTGTACACTGGCGAATTACCAGGCGGTTGTTGCGCTGCTTCGCCAATTCACTGGACGCAAGGACTCTGGGGGAAACCCGACGACAGGAACGCTGGCGCCGCTTTCAATCAAGATCTTCGACTATCCAACTTTTCCTATCGTCGAAGTACTAGGACTGATTCCGGAAACGCGTGATGACACCGGGCCATCTCCGGTATTTACGTTAAAACCGATCGATCCATTCTGGGTGTCGGGCATGATGGTTGGCGATACGGGGCTTGAGATGTGCTCGCGAGTGGGAACGGGTTGGCGTCGCAATCCGCGTTTCGATACCAGGGTTTCCGAAATGCGAAAGGCATCCGCGCGCAAACCGATTGCAATCAAGCGAACGGGGCGGAGACCGTAACAAGAACTTTGAGCGCTAAGTGCAATAGCCAATCTTACGATACCATTTGATTGCATCGACGATCGTCTCAGAAAGGGGCCGCGGGGCGACGCCGAGCTGAGACATCTGGTCGCCGGAAACCAGGTAGTCGAATAGAGTGGCCATCATCATCCCGCCCGACGGTAGGCGAGTTTTTTCGCCGATCATGCCCAACATCAATTCCATCGAGTAAGCACCTGCGAGCGCGAACGTTGTCGCCGTCGAAATTCTCGGGCGAGGGACTCCGCCGAGCTCGCATATGAGCGAATACAATTCGTCAGTGGAAATGTCGTGACCGCTTATCTGAATCGGCTGCCCGTAACGTTCGGTATCTATCGCCGCACCGATTGCATCGGCTACATCGCGCACGTCGATCACGTTAAGCATCTGGGAGATGGACGACGGGATTTCTCCGCGGAGCAGTAGCGGAATCATGCAGAGGTCGCGGTCGTGCAAGTCCCACGGCCCGAGGCAGTATGTAGGGTTCCCGATGACCACCGGAAGTCCGCGGCGACTCGCGTCAAGCATTTGCGATTCGATAAGCTCCTTCACCTCGAAGTAGGGATGCGCGAGGCGCATCAACTCATGCTTGAAACGTTGCGCATCTGTACGAGGGCGGACCATAGTAACGAACGAGCCGACGTAAACGAGCCGCGCCTTGTGCCTGCGGACTGCGTCGAGCAACAGACGCGTGCGCCGCTCAGCCTGAGCAATCGGATCGTTGCCGAACTCGCTCACGGGAGAAAATGCGTGCAGCGGATAAGGCGCGGCGGCATCCACGACCAGATCGTGACCGTCTATCCATTTGTCAAGCAGGCCCGGCGTCTCGCTATCTCCAGACAGGTAGCGGACCGAAAGGTCCGATAGGTTGGCTGGGGGCACGCTCCGCCGACCGCACGCGGTAATCCGGTAATTCCGGTTAACGAAAGCGCGAACGATTGCGTTGCCGAGATGCCCCGACGCGCCGATGACGAGTGCCTTAACAGTTGACCGTCGCGCCACTGACGTGAGCCGGCTTCAACGAGCGAGCGAAGAAATAGGGCGCTTCGGATCAGCGGCAGACACTGAAGTCGATTTAAGATCGGCCAGCATGGACTTCGCGGCCAAGAGCTCTGGCCAGTCAAATCCTTCGCTGAACCAATCGTGAATAGGTTGTAGGAGTGGAAGGGCCTCAGCTTGTCTGCCACTCTCCATCAGCATCCGGCTAAGACTGACCGCCGCGCGCAATTCCAGCGTTTTCGCGCTGCGCGCGCGAGCAATTTCGACAGCCTTGAGAAAGCTCTGTTCGGCCTCGGACGCAGCCTTCGATACTCCAGTCGAAGTGGAAGAGGTACGGGGCGCCTGCTTCAACTTCAATTCACCGTGAATCCTGTATATCTCCGACTCAACGTATCGCTCGTCATTTCGTTCCATCAACTCACGAGCTTCGGCCAATAACGCCAGTCCTATGTCAACCTGTCCGAGGTTGCCCAAGGCTTCCGCAATTGAGGATCGCGCCCACGTATGAGCCAGCTCATAGCCTGCCGCCGCGAATCCGCCTTCCTTGCCGCCTCCGGTTGTCATCTGATCTATTCTTCCCTGAAATGCCGCACCAATCAGGCGATACGCGATCAGTGACTCCGCAAAGAATGAAAATCCGTATTCTTTGGTAAGAGTTAGGCCTTCTTCTATTACTCTTTCTGCGCCTGCGTAGTCGCGGCGCATCGAGTAGTACATACCGATCATAGAGAGGCACCAGGTGAGGGTGAATGGATATCCCAGGTCGCGAGCAAGTCGGATCGCTTCCTGTGCTTTTTTCTCGGCCTGATCGGGATAACCAAGGATCCAAAGTGTCATCGCGTCGAAACTGTGACAGCTGACACTAGGATCCTGGCCGAATTGAAAGGCGAGCGCTTTGTGTCTTTGCCGATCGTACAATCCGCGGCCACGCTCCAGACATTCGTGCGCTTGCGTAAATTGACCCTTGAAGAATCGACTGCAGCCCGAAGCCCAATCGGCCTGAACGAGCGTTCCGTCATTCTGCATACGCGGCGCCAGACGGGTCATTTCGTCGGTGTAGCTGATCGCCATCGTGTGCTCACCGCGAACCAGATGGTAACTCCAGAGTCCTGAAAGAACCGAGAAGAGCTTATGGTCGTCGTCAAGACTCTGGCATAACTCGTGAGCGCGCCTATAGGTGCTTCCCATTTCAGGTGCATACCACCCCTTGGTGGCCAGAAGCGCCAGGCCGTAGTCGAGTTGTATATCCAGTTCGCGCCGCGCCCGTTCTTGTGAGTATGGCAATACCTTGAGCAGCTCCAGTGCGTTCTGGAAGTATCGAAGTGCTCCTTCATAGGCGCTCTGCTTAAGTGCTTGTTGTGCGGCGAGCGCCAGAAACTGAACGGTCTTATCGGGATCGGCCGCGCGGCCTGCTTGCCACAGGTGATGCGCGAGATCTCCGGCTTGATCCTCGAGAGCATTGACGTGAACGCGCTCGATTCCGCTGACCACATTGAGATGGAGCCGCTGGCGGCGCGGCGCTGAGAGGTCACCAAGGACTACATTGCGAATGAGTTCATGCGAAAACTGAAAGCTTGCCTCCGGATAGCCCAAGGTCGAGTAAATCAGCCCCGCCTTCTCCACTTCTTCAACGCAATCCAGCAGCGAGTCCGCATCGAGGTTGGTCGAGGCTTCAAGCAGCTCGAAGGTGAACGATCGTCCGATGACCGCGGCAGGGCCTAGAATCTTTCGCGCTTCATCGCTCAGTCGAGCGAACCGCCGTCCTATTACTAACCGCAGACTTTGCGGGACGTCGATCTCCGCAAGATTTACGTCCGTGCGAAACTCTCCATTTGCACCTATCAGTTTGCCGCGCTCGACCAGATGGCGGAAAAGCTCCTCGATGAAGAAAGGGTTGCCGTCAGTACCTGAGAAGATAAGGTTCACGACAGCCTGCGGTGGCTCTTTTCCACTGAGCGCGCGAATCATTTCAACAACGCCACTCTGGGGCAACCCGCGCAGGTTGATCCGCTCGAGCATATGGATGCGCAACAACTCGTCGAGGGTCTGCGCGAGAGGTCCGCTCGAATCGATCTCGTTGTCGCGAAAGGTACCCAGCATGAGAACGGGAAGTTTCGAGATCGATCGCGCGATATGATTCAGCAGGGATAGCGTTCCTTCGTCGGCCCAATGCAAGTCTTCGAAAAGCAGGAGCATAGGACCGTTTGCCGCGGTCCTGCCGAGGAGTTCCACAACGGCGTTGAAGAGTATGCGGCGAGACTGTTCCGGCGAAAGTTCCAGCGGGGGCGGAATGTCCGGGAAAAGGCGGCGAAGCTGAGGCATCAAGCGGGCCATCTCGCCCGCGTCATTCCCGAGCGCGGTTCGGAAGGCCTCCTGGCTTGTCGATTGCGCCATCGCCGACTCGAGAATTTCAACGAACGGGTTGAAAGGAAGGGAATTTTCGCGATCGTAACAGCTGCCGACCAGCGTAACGAATCCTCGAGCCGAGGCCTCTGCGGCGAACTCGGCGGCAATTCGGGTCTTGCCGACGCCGAGCGCGCCTTCAATCATTACCACTCCGCCGTCGCCGCCAAGCGCGCGCTCCAACATCCGGCTCAGCACCGAGCGTTCGGTTTCCCTGCCGACGAAGGTGGTGCGATCGCCGAGCGACTGGACGAGACTGGTTTGGGGCCGGGAAAAGACCGGAGCAGTGACTTCGACGCCGACCGACGGTTTGACGCCGTTGTCGAGAGAGAAGCGCCACGTTATCGGGTTTCGTGAATTCGCGAGATAGCAACTGAACGATCCAGTTCTGATCGATCGATCCAGCAGATCACCCAACTGGCCGTGATGCTCGGAGATTTTTTGCAGCGCGGATTTGATGGCGCGGGTGACGTTGAGTCTCGCGCGTTCGGCCGCCGATCCTGCGCGCCGATCGCGTCCGCCGAGACCGACGGCACGAGCGAACTCGCGAAGGAGAAAATCGATCTCGTTCTCGACCCGCGCGGCGCGGTCCTCGTCGCCGCGTTCGCGCAGATCCTCCAATTGCTCTCTCAGCTCGGCGATTCTGCGCTGGTATTCCTGTTTGGCCCTGGCATCGAGCATCTCGCCCGCGTCGCCGAGTCCGCCGATGCTGACGGTAGCGCCGCCGAGTAGCGAGGCTTTGTCCGTCCTCTCGAGATCGGCGGCGGCGCCCGCGCTGGGACCGCTCAGGAGATCGAGCGAATGAAATTCCTCACCGGGATGTTGCAGCAGACGCTGAATGTAGCCGAGGCCTTTGATGTCCTTGAGCGAGAAACTGGTGTTGCCGTAGCCGACGGTCCAGAACTCGCCGCTGCAGACGAAGACTCCGGTCTGCGCAGTGGCAACTGGATTCGCCTTGGGATGGCTTCGACTCTCGGGCGAGCCGCCATCATTCTGTGTCACTCAAATCCCCTCGATCGACCGTCGCATCATTCCGGAATCGACTCGGAACCGAGGAATCTTGTACATGCGCGTCGATACGCCCCAACGACAAAAGCTTGGGCCGACGCTACCATCCGCCTACACTAGTGTAAATGCGGCGGGGCAATATACATTTACGAATTACACTGCGAAAGCGCGAATAACCAGTTCTAGCGCCGCAGTACTATGTAGAAGAGACTGGAAGAGGCACGCGCGAGAGGCACCGATGGATCCCAACGGAAAGGTGGCGTTAATCACAGGCGGCGCGCGGATCGGGCAGGTCGTGGCCGGCGCTCTGGCAAGTCGTGGATGCTCGCTGTCGTTGACCTATCGCGACTCGCGCGACGCCGCCGAAATGACGGCTGATGCGGCCAGAGCGGCGGGCGTCAAGGCGACGGTGCTTCGTGCGGACGCGACCGACGAAACCCAAGTCGCGGACGCTGTCAGAGAAACGGTGAAGGCGCTGGGCCGCCTCGACATTTTAATCAACATGGCGGCGGTATATCAGAAGACATCGAATCCGGATGGCGCGCACTGGTCCGCTATCCAGGACGCGAACGCGAAGAGCGCATTTCTGTACTCGGTTCATTCGGCGCCCATCATGAAACAAAATGGCGCCGGGCGAATTGTGAGCTTCTCGGACTGGCTGCCGGTGACCGGCCGCCCGCAGTACAAAGACTACGTTCCGTACTACGTCTCGAAAGCATCTGTCGCCGCGCTGACCGAGGCGCTGGCGCTGCAGCTCGCGCCGGAAATTCTGGTCAACGCGATCGCGCCCGGTCCGATTCTGGCGCCGCCCAACCTGACCGCCGAAGAAAATGCGCAGGTGCTCGCGGCGACGCCGCTGGCGCGATGGGGCGGCGCGGAAGAGATCGCCAAGACGGTGCTATTTTTCATTGAGACTGATTTCGTGACCGGCGAATTGATCCGGGTCGATGGCGGCCGCCATCTCTCCTGACAGAATTGTAAGCTATCCCCAGACTTGCCTTGCGACTTCGACCACCAGCTCGAGCTTGGCGCGTTGATCCGCCGCCGAGATGCGATTGCCGGGTGCGGTGCTCGCAAAGCCGCATTGCGGGCTGATTGAGAGCTGATCGAGGTCGATGAATTTAGAGGCCTCGTCGATGCGGCGCTTGAGTGAATCCGTCGATTCGAGCTCCGGAAACTTGCTCGAGACCAGTCCGAGCACCACGGTTTTGTTTTTCGGCACCAGCCGCAGCGGTTCGAAACCGCCGGCACGCGGCGTGTCGTATTCCAGGAAGTAAGAGTCAACATCGATCTGGTTGAACAGCGTGTCAGCCACCAGGTCGTAACCGCCTTCGGCGCTCCAATGACTTTGATTGTTGCCGCGGCAGATGTGCATCGATAGTTGCAACCCCGGTGGACGCCCCGCAAACGCGCGGTTCATAACGGCCGGATAGGTATCGAGCAGGAGCGTGCGAGCGTCGTCGCCGCGCTTGCGTAACGGTTCCCAGATTCGCGGGTCGCTCAGTGACGCGAGCGTGGTTTCGTCGATCTGCACGTATGCGCACCCGGCATCGGCAAGTACCTTCAATTCCCGGTGGAACGCATCGACGATGTCGTCCCAGAAAAGATCGAGGTCGGGATAAACCTCTCTGCTGATATTCTCGCGGCCGGCGCGGAAATGGATGATGGTCGGCGACGGAATCGTAATCTTTGGAGTGCGGGTGGTTGCCGCGCGGAGAAACTTGAAGTCGTCAACGTGGATCGGAGCATGCCAGCGCATCCGCGCCTGTACTCGCGGGACCAGCAGAGGAAGCTTATGGCCCGCACGGTCGATGAAATAAGCTTCGTCGATCGACGATGGATCATAAGCGACCGTGCCGCCTCCGAGGCCGCGGAAATAGAAGTCTGAATAAAAAATCTCGCGGCGATATTCGCCGTCGGTGATCGATTGAAGGCCAACACTTTCCTGGAACGCCACTGCCTCGCGAATCGATGAATCTTCAATGGCGCGTAATTCTTCGGCGGTGATTTTGCCGGCCGCGCGCTCGGCGCGAGCCTTCAACAATCCGGCCGGGCGCAGCAGACTGCCGACGTGGTCGGCGCGAAATGGAGGGTCGTGCGGTGAAGCAACTGCCATTGAAGCCTCCTGATTGATGAAGCGTGGTTAGCGGAGCGCCCCAACCCGCGTGACGACTCGATCAACAAAAGCGCCGGCCGACCCAACGTACAAAGAGGGATTGGTAACGCGATCGATCTCGGCATCGGTCAGATGCGGCCGCAACTCATGATCATCGCGAAGGATTGTTGCGAGCGGCACGCCTTCGGCGATCGACTGGTTGCAGGCGCGCGCGACTGCTGCCTCCGCCGCGGCACGACCGATACGGGGAACCAGCGCAGTCGCGATTGCCTCAGCCATTATCAAGCCACCAGAGAGATCGAGATTGCGGCGCATGCGCTCAGTGTCGATCGTCATGCCGCCTGCAATCAAACGCGCGTGAGCCAACGCACCGGCGGTGAGAGCCACGCATTGCGGCAGCGCGAGCGCCTCGCTCTGCCACGGCCCGGTCGCACGCTCATGATCCGCAATCATCGCCCCAAGCATCACCGGCACGAGCGCATGCACGGCGCGAGTCGCACCCAGAATATACTCGCTCGCGATCGGATTGCGCTTTTGCGGCATGGTGGACGAGCCGCCGCGGCCCTCTTCGTGCGGCTCGGACACTTCACCAACTTCTGTCTGCGTCATCAAGCTTATGTCGAGCGCGAATTTCGACAGGCTACCGCAAATCATACCCAGCAGCGCCGCAGTCTCGGCAAAACGATCGCGCTGTGCATGCCACGGCAGGTCCGGAACGGCGAGCGCAAGTTCGCGCGCGAGCCCTTCGACGACCGCGGGTCCATCAGCGCCGAGCGCCGCCAACGTTCCTGCCGCGCCACCGAACTGGACGACGAGAATTCTTGGCGCGGCCTGATCCAATCGCTCGAGGTGGTTGACCAGTGGCGACGCCCACATCGCGCACTTGAGGCCGAACGTGGTCGGGACCGCGTGCTGAAGATGAGTGCGGCCGGCAATCGGCGTGTCGCGAGATTGTGCGGCTCGATCAGCGAGCGCGCGTGCGAGCGCGATCAAGTCGCGACGCACGATTGCAAACGCGCGCCGCAGTTGCAGGACGAGCGCGGTATCCATGATGTCCTGAGTGGTCGCGCCAAGATGGATGTAGCGCGCGCTTTCGTCGCCTGCGATTCGGCCCAGCTCCTTCACCAGCGCGACGACGGGGTAGCCGACGCGGCGCGTGCTCTCCGCGACGTAGTCGAGCCGCAGGTTCTCGAGCCGGGCGGCGCGGCCGATCGCGTCGGCGACGGGCGCAGGCATCAAGCCGATTTTCGATTCCGCGCGGGCGAGGGCAGCCTCGACGTCGAGCATGAACTGCAGATGAGCACGATCGGAAAAGAGCTCGCGGACTTCGTCGGTGCCGTAGAGTCCGCCGAAAATTTGAGAGTCGGCAGGATGAATGCTCATACGTCGAAGAACACCGTCTCGTTCTCTCCCTGCAGCACAATGTCGAAGCGCAACACACCGTTCTCGATTCGAGCGACAAGCGTCGCACGCCGCTCGGGCGCGACGGTCTTCAGCACAGCATCGGTGGCATTCAGCGGCTGGCCGGGAAAGTAAATTCGAGTGATCAGCCGCTTCAACAATCCGCGCGCGAAGATCGATACGTTGATGTGCGGCGCTTGAAGTATATTACCCGGACCGGGGACCGAGCCGGGCTTGATCGTGCAAAAGCGAAAGCGCCCGCGCTCGTCAGTCGCGGCTCGCCCGAATCCGTGGAATTCGGGATCGAGCAACTTTTCCTGCAAGTCCTCCGGATGATCGTAACGGCCGTCCGCGTTGGCCTGCCACAGCTCGATCATCGCGTCGCTAACGGCCGCGGCGTCGCCGTCGAGCACGCGGCCCTCGATCGTAATGCGTTCGCCGCGGGTCCTGGCCGTGACGAGCGTCTCCTGCCCGGAGCGGAGCAGTGCGGGCTCGAAGAAAGGGCCGATGGTTTGCGATGGCGTTTGCAGCGGGCTCATTTCATCCTGCGGGCGGGGTAGCGTCGCGCCCGCGCAAGACAAAATCAAATCGATAACCGAGTGCGTATTCGGGAATAGTAACTTCGATATCAAATGTTGCGATCAACCGTTCGCGCGCGGCACGGTCTGGGACGCTGTTGTAGATCGGGTCGATAGCTAGAAGCGGATCTCCCGGAAAATACATCTGAGTAATCAGCCGAGTGGCGAAACTTGGACCGAAAAGGCTGAAGTGAATGTGATTGGGCCGCCACGCATTGTGATGATTGCGCCACGGATACGCGCCCGGTTTCACGGTCATGAAGCGATATACGCCATGCTCGTCGGTTACGACCCTGCCGATGCCGGCGAAATGCGGATCGAGCGGGGCTTGGTGTTGGTCCTCGGCGTGAGCGTAGCGGCCGGCGGCATTCGCCTGCCAAATTTCAATCGCAGTATCGGGAATCGCGCGGCCGTCTTCGTCGAGCACGCGGCCGGTCACAACGATTCGCTCGCCGAGAGCGGCGCCGCCGTTGAAGTGCGTCAGATCGTTTTCGCCATTGTCCGAAGCGAAGATCCCGTGCGTGGAGCGAGGTCCGGTCATTTCCGACAGCGTGTGTTCGAGCCTTATCGGCGCATGTTGCGGCGCTCGTTTATGGGTGCTCGCGTAGGCGGGGTGATCGTACGGCGGATGAACTCCCGCCGCCTCGCGCCGATAGCCGGCGGTCGAATTCATCGCGCGTCCTCTTTCGCCATCTCCTCGAACGCGGCCTTTGCGACTCGAAACGCGGAGTTCGCCGCGGGCACTCCCGCATAGACCGCGACTTGCAGCAGTACTTCCTTCACCTCGTCGGCAGTTGCGCCAGTATTGCGAGTGGCGCGAACGTGCAGGCGCAGTTCTTCATCATGGCCGCCGGCCGCGAGCATCGCGATCGTGATGAGGCTGCGCGTGCGATGATCGAGGGCGGGCCGCGTCCAGATGTCACCCCATGCGTGGCGCGTGACCAGATCCTGAAAGTCCTGGTCGAAACTGGTCGCGTTTTCCAAAGAGTGCTTCACGTGCGCGTCACCCAGGATGCGACGCCGAACGGCCAAGCCTGCCTCGTATGTGGGATCTTTCATAGCGTCACTCCCGGATAACCGAAGTTCGAGCGATCCAACTGAAAGCTATCGCGCTATTGCCGGTAACGTCAAAAGGGAATCGACGGCCCATTCGCTTTGTAGTAGCTGTTTTGAAGAATCGCGGAGGTGCAGACCGATGAGGCGCGAAGATTTTTCTTTCAACAGCGAGGACGGGATCGAGATTGCCTATTACCGGTGGCGGGCTCCCGGGAAGGCGGCGGGAATCGTGCAGATTGCGCACGGCATGGGCGAGCACTCGCTCCGCTACGCGCACGTCGCGGAAGTTCTCAACCAGGCCGGCTATCATGTCTATGCCAACGATCATCGCGGGCACGGGCGCAGTGTGAAGGGTCCCGAGTCGCTCGGCGATTTCGGCGCGGGTGGATGGAACGGATTGGTTGCAGACATGGTGACGCTGACCCGTCTCGCGCGGACGCGCGAAGGCCGTATCCCAGTGATCCTGCTCGGCCACAGCATGGGTTCGTTCGCGGCGCAGCACTACGTGATCGACAACAGCGCGCTCATCGCGGGCCTGGTGCTCTCGGGCTCGGCGGCGGTGGACAAGCTCGCGATCGATCCGTCGGCGGACGCGGACCTCACCGCGTTCAATCGCGGCTTCGAGCCGGCGCGGACCCAGCACGATTGGTTGAGCCGCGATCCGGCGGCAGTGGATGCGTACGAAGCGGACCCGCTCTGCGGATTTGGAGTCAACAAGCAGGCGATGCAGACGATGGCGGAGTCGATGGGTCGATTAATCGATCCGGCGGCGATCGGGCAAATTCGCAAGGAGCTGCCGATCTACATTTTCGCCGGCGACAAGGACCCGATTAATCACCACCTCGAATGGCTGAAGCCGGTGGCTGAACGCTATCGCGCGGCGGGAATCGCGAATGTGACTGAGAAGTATTATGCGGAAGGCCGCCACGAGATGCTGAACGAGACAAACCGCGACGAAGTGATGCGCGATCTTGTTAGCTGGCTCAAGGATACAATCGCTGCGTGATCAGCAGTAGGCGATAATGAGCGCTCGACCAACCACTCGCGCGCTGGCGAATGGTTCAGATTTCCAGATTGTGTGCGCGTTCAAGATCAGCAATCAGACCGGGCTGAACCGGCTGCCATCCGAGACGTTCTTGCGTGATTGCGCTTGAAGCGAGATTGTCGGCTCCCACCAGGAATCCCATCCAGCCAAAATGATCCGCCGCCTCCGCGGGCGACTTGGAGACGATTGGCAAGTTCAGTCGCCGGCCGATCACCTCCGCAATCTGGCGCAAGGGAACGCCCTCTTCAGCGATCGCGTGATAGCGGGCACCGGCGAAACCCTTTTCGAGAGCGAGCGCGTAGAGATGGGCAACATCAAGCCGGTGCGCAGCCGGCCAGCGGTTGGCGCCGTCGCCGATGTAGGCCGAGCCTCGCTTCTCGCGGGCGATAGTGACGAGGAGTGTGATCAATCCTTGCATTTCCAGATTATGGACTTGAGGAAGGCGCATTACCGATGCGCGCACGCCGCGCTGCGCAAGCGACATGGCAGCTTCTTCCGAGGCGCTGCGCGGAAGGAGCGAGCTGGGCACGCAGGCGTCGTTCTCGGTCGCAGGGCGACTGCTGGTAACGGCTCCAACCCCGGCTGACACGACAAAGGGGCGGTCGGACCCTATCAGGACCGAGCCCATCGCCTCGATCACGCGGCGGTCTGCTTCGCAGTTAGCCTGGTATTGCGAGAAGTCGTGGTTGAAGGCGCAGTGAATCACGCCATCGGCCGACGCCGCGCCGTTGCGCAGGCTTTCGAGGTCTTCAAGGGAACCGCGATGGACCTGAGCTCCCATGGCAAGGAGTGATTTGGCGGCCGCCTCCGAACGCGCGAGGCCGAGCACCTGATGGCCCGCGCCGATTAGCTCCTGAACAATCGCAGAACCGATAAACCCTGTAGCACCGGTGATGAATACGCGCATGCGACTTTCTCCTTTTGCTTGATCGACCCAAGCGCCTTCTGCTAGAAAACGGAGCTATCCTCCGATTGTCTTACAATATATGGAGGGGTCCTCCGATTTGTCAAGAAGCAAATGGAGAGGTTCTCCGTTTCTAAAGAGAGCATTGTGGGGTAGCAGACAAGAGTGATGGGACAGCCGGCAGAGAGAGCGCGGAAGCTACGCGCCGATGCGGTCCGCAATCGCGAGCGCGTGCTGGCAGCGGCAAAGGCGGTTTTCCGTACAGGCGGCGCGGATGCAAGCCTCGAGGCCGTGGCGCGGCGCGCGGGAGTCGGAATCGGAACGCTCTACCGCCACTTCCCCACGCGTGAAGCTTTGTACGAGGCCGTCTATCAACATGAAGTGCAGCAGTTGTGGGAGCTCGCGGAGCGGTTGCAAGACGAGGCTTCGCCGGTGGAGGCTCTGCGCCGCGGGATGCGCGCGATTGTCGAGTTCGTCGCCACCAAGAAGGGTATGTCCGCGGCGTTGGCGCTGGCCGTAACCGGTTCCTCGGAACTGCATGCCCGCTCGTCCCCGCGGCTCGAGAAAGCAGCCCGCATCTTGTTGGAGCGGGCTGTCGCCGCGGGCGAGATACGCTCCGGTATCGACCCCGGAGACCTGATGCGAGCGGTCGTCGGCATGTGCCTCTTGCACAATAAGCCTGGGTGGCAGGCGAACGTCCTGCCCCTGGTGGACGTGCTCGTTGATGGTCTTCGCGTCGGGGCCAAGCAACGCAAGGCTGTCGTCAATAAACGCTCGTCCACGCGCAGCCGCCTTTTGGCCAGCAAACATGCAATCAGGTAAAAGCAGCCGATGCCTCTCACGGACATCGGGCTGGAGGCGACGACGAGCCGGAATCAAATTCGGGGTGCCGCGGCTCGCCTGCCGGTCGTCCATACTCAATTCGCCAGATCTCGATTAAGCGCGGGAGCGCGCATAGCGATCAGCCGGCGGCGATGCGGCGCTTGATCATGTCGTCGATCGCGGCGTCGGTGTAGGCCAGGGTGCGCAGGACCTCGCGGGTGTTTGCGCCGAGTTCCGGTGCGGCTTCGGGCTTTCGCTTGTCGCTTCCTTCGACAAAGACCGGACTGTTGATCGTCTCGATCGTGCCGTGGCCGGGATAGTCGAGTTGCACGAAGGCGCCGGCCGCGCGCATCTGCGGATCGTTCACGACCTCTTCGAGCAGCGGCAGCGGCGCCCATTTTATGTCGTACTGCCGGAACATCGAGCGCCACTCCGACAAGTCCTTCGACTCGAACTGCGATTGCAAAATTGCCGACAGTTCGGCGGCGTGTTCAGTGCGGGCGGCGTCGGTCGCGAACATCGGATCGGTCGCCATTTCGGGCGCATCGAACATTTTGCACAGGCGCGGAAACTCGTGATCGGGATCGAGCTGAACCAGCAGAAACACTTTCGCATCGCGCGTGATGTATCCTGCCGAGAGCGGATTTATCGGAGTGGGACCGGCCGGCTTGGGGAAGGTGGCGCCCAGCATTTGCGCCTGCAAATCGCAGCTGTGCGCCCAGGCGCCGCTCGCCATCAACGACGTGCCGACTTTCGAGCCGCGCCCGGTGCGTTCGCGGTTGTAAAGGCCGAGCATGATCGCGCCGAACAGCGCCATCGCGGTCGGATGGTCGCCGATTCCGGGACGCGGCCCCGACGGCGTGCCGTCGCGTCCGGTCACGCCGGTCATCAGGCCCGAGCGCGCCCAGTAGGCGAGCGCGTCGAACGCGGGCAGGTCCGCGTCGTCGCCTTTTTCGCCGTAGCCGGTCAGGTGGGCGAAAATCAGCCGGTCGTTGACGGCGCGCAAGTCGTCCCAGTTCAGATGGAACTTCGTCAGCAGTTGAGCTTGATAGTTGGTGACGAACACGTCGGCGGTTTTCACGAGCCGGACGAGGGCCTCGTAACCCTCGGGGCTCGCGAGATCAAGTGCGACGCTCTTTTTGTTGCGTCCGGTGAGGACCCACGCCCAATTCAGTTCGGACTTCGCTGTGCCGGGCAGATGCGGAAAGAGACGCCACAGGTCGCCGCCGTCCGGGCGCTCGATCTTGAACACTTCGGCGCCAAAGTCCGACATGACGGTGGCCGAGGCCGGACCGGCAATATAGGTACCGCAGTCGATAACCCTGATTCCCGACAAGATTCCTTTTTGCATCAACAAACCCCAACGCACGAGATTGCCAGACTCGTCGTTAGTACAGCGGATCACATTCGGCAATGCCCCGGCGCCTTCCAGCGCACAAGAAAAAGTGCTCCGGCATTTGCCGGAGCACCTGAGGTTCGCGTCGTTGAAGTGACTATCAAGCGGGGCAATGGAGCCCCGCCTGATAGCGTCGTTTCAGAGTGAGTCGGTCATCACTGGCAACCCGGCAATGACGCGCCACTGCCGCCGGCGGTGACGGCTCCATTCAAGGCAAGAGCCCTGCCATTCAGGATAGCTCCGTTATTCACCGTGACCGAGATTGACGCCAATATGTTTCCTTGCATGACGGCAGTAGTGTCGATCGTTGCGGAACTACCCACCTGCCAGAAAATATTGGAGGCCTGAGCGCCGTTGGCCAGGATGACCTGCAGGCCGGGCGTGACGTCGAGCGTCGTGCCAACCTGGAAGATCCAGACCGCATTGACGTCGCCCTGGGCGTCAAGGGTCAGGTTTCCCGACGATACGGCCAACGAGGTCGAAGGCGCGGTGTAGATACCGGGGGTGAGCGTCGTGCCGCCGATGTTTCCGGTCTTGGTGGCTCCCGGCGCAAGGCCGAACAACGCGTTGTACGCGGTCAGCAAGTCAGCTTGAGCTGCCATCGCGGCGGGATTGTCGATGTTGGTGGTCCCGTCCACGACTGCCGGCGGAAAGCCTGTGACAGAGATGCCCGGATACAGCCCCAGATCTCCATTCACTAGAATCGGGCCAGGGGCCGTGACCGTGGTGGCGGCCAGAATCGCGTAGGCGGAGGCCGAGCCGAGATTTACTGGCGACTGGCCGGTAGTGGTCGAGCCGGTAGTGAAGGTCCATGAGGTTGTCGCGAGCGGATTGCCGGCCAGATCCAAGACTCCAGCAATCATGGCAGTGAAGGTGGTGCTGGCTGCGAGCGGACTGGTCGGAGTGAACGTCGCTATCATGTCGGCGACATCGTAAGAGACCTTTCCGACTACAACCGTGGCGCCGGGTCCTGTCACGGTGAAGGTTGCCGGGTTAAGGGTGGACGAGTCCATCGGTTTGTCGAAGGTTGCGTTGACAGAAGCGTCGATACCCACACTGATCGCGGCATCCGCCGGGTTCATAAGAGTTACTGTAGGAGCGGTGACGTCGGTGCCGAGCCCGGTTGTAAAGGTCCAGACGTAGTTGCTTGCGAGTGCGTTACCGGACAGGTCCGCAACGCCGGTCGTGATAGTCGCAGTATAGAGGGTGCTGGTCGCGAGCGCGCTGCTCGGAGTGAAGGTCGCGGTGTTGCCAATGGTGGAGTAGGTCACCGTGCCCAGAACCGGCGTTACTCCCGGTCCCATCAGGGTAAACGTGGTGCCCGTAATAGTTGAGGAGTTCATCACCTTGTCGAAGGTAGCGACGATTTTCTGGTTAGTGGGCACGTTGGTTGCGGAGTTAGCCGGATCGGTGGCGCTTACCAGAGGCGGAGTCGTGTCTGGGCCTGCGCCAGTGGTGAAGGTCCAGACGTAGTTGCTCGCCAGCGGCAGCAGTGCCACGCTCTCGGCCGCAGTCGTGATGGTGGCGGTAAATGTGGTGCCAGTTGCGAAGGTCCCTCCGATTGGTGCAAACGTCGCGATGTTATTGGTCGCATCGTAGGTGACGGTACCCGGTACCGGCGTCACGCCAGGCCCTGTGACGGTGAAGGTTCCCGGGGCAATGACCGAGGCTGCGTTCATCGGCTCGCTGAAGGTTGCCGTGATAGTCTGAGTTGTACCCATTCCTTGTCCGCCACATCCGATAATCGCGGGCGCGGAGGAAAACACCGTGGGCGCGATCGCAGTGGCAGTCGCCGTGGGAGTTGCGGTCGCGGTTGAGGTTGCGGTTGAAGTGGCCGTCGCAGTCGCGGTGGCGGTTGAAGTTGCGGTCGCGGTAGCGGTGGCCGTATCAGTTGCGGTGGCGGTCGCTGTATCAGTCGCAGTGTGCGGTGGCCGTGTCGGTGGCCGTGTCGGTTGCGGTCGCGGTCGGCGTATCAGTTGCAGTCGCGGTGGCCGTCGCCGTGTCGGTGGCAGAAGCCGTCGCGGTTGCGGTAGAGGTCGCGGTCGCCGTATCAGTTGCAGTGGCAGTGGCCGTGTCAGTTGCAGTCGGGGTGGCCGTTGCGGTGTCAGTTGCAGTGGCCGTCGCGGTCGCGGTGGAAGTAGCGGTCGCGGTTGAAGTGGGAGTGGCCGTTGCGGTTGCGGTCGCGGTGTCAGTCGGAGTGGTGGTCGCGGTTGGGGTTGCGGTGGCCGGAGGCGTGGTGCTGGGACCGGTGGTAAAATCGTAACCCCATCCATTATCCCACAGCAGTGCGCCGTTGACGCCTCTGATCTTGCCGTGGAGCACGACCTCGTACCTGGTGTTGAAAGCAAGGTCGCTCAACGGTGTCAGAGTGGCGCTGGTACCGCTGCAACTGATGCGTTGCGCCGGGATGCGACCGTGCCTGATGTCCTTGAGCCGGAAGGTTTGCCTTTTCAGGGTTTTACAGTTCATCGGCAGGCTGAAGTTTACGGTGACGCTGGTACTGACGGGCACGTTGATTTCGTCGTCGGTCGGATAGGTTGAAATCACCGTGGAGCGCGGGCCGGCCGCCGCCGCCGAACCGGCCATAGCTACAACTAAGACCAAGGCCGCGACGGATATTTTGCTGACTATATACTTGAGTATCATCGTTACTTTTTTGGTTGAGGACATCGCATTCATTTCCTTGTTTACTTGCATATGATGAAGGTCGAAGTATTTTCGCGGTATTATGTATTGACTACTCGGTATAAGAGTCTCGTCCGGTATCGATTGGGTACTTACGCGGGCTATCGGCGCGGGCCGCGGCCGCTAACAGGAAGACGGCGAGCGCCGCGAGCGTAGTTGCGGCCGGGTTGACGACTCGAGCCGCCGCCGCTTCACCCTCGACGGGCGCAATGCGCGCAGCCCCTGCGGCGCTTGTGGTTGAAGACACAATCCCGCGGATACCCGCATAGCCGGCCGCGCCGACGACCAGCGCGATCGCGAGCATCAGGCTAAATGCCGTCAACAGGTATCTGTCGAAGTGCGACTCCGCACCTAAACTTCGAGTTGATGCGAACGCCTGCGCCCGACTCCGCTTGCCAGGCATCGCTGAGCCCGAATAGGACCGGATGTCTCGGTTCCTTTGCACCTTCACTTACGTCTGATTCCCCTTTTGACGAGACCGGCCGGCTTGCAGAAAAACTGCTGCGTCCGGCGCGACTCCGCCAAACACCGTAATCGCAAGATCCGTACCCTGGCGGGTTCGGTTATGCGGATAACCGCGAAAAATTTCGACGTGCTAGTTAGAAGCGCGAGATTGGCTTCAAAGCGAGTCGCAGGCGATAGTCAGTCGAATAGATAGTACGAAGTGAAATGTCAGTGGATTGCCGGTCAACGACCGCGATGACAAAAAAATGGCAATTCCGATTGCGCGCGAATCAATCGATCAAACGACGTTGCTGCCGGCGGCGCGCAATCGACTGTAAGTTCGACTGCCAGTCACGCAGATCGCCAGCCAGCATCCGCCAAGCGCGAATCCGCCGATAATCGCGCTCAGTGCAAGTCCCGAATAGATGCCCGCGAGCCCTATCAGTGCGATGATATAGAGCGCGCCTGCGACGCTGAGCGTTTGCAGGCGCCAGCTTTGCGTCTCGGCCGCGAGCAGGTAGCAGAGCATCCCGTAGCCGGCCGTCGAGGCGGTTAGAGCGGCACTGGGAAAGCCTGCGAATCCGTTCACCAGCACCAGTTCGGATTGACGGGCCGCGTGCTTCGCAAACATCGCCTGCAGCCCGTAGGCGAGTGCGTACGCTGTTGCCAGGAACAGCAGGGCCGCGATTGACAAGCTCGCCTCCCGCCGCCGCGCATAGCTCAGAGCTCCGACGCCTACGACGAAAGCCAGCCAGATCGGATTGGCGAGCATCGCGATCACGCCAACCGCCGCGTCGAGCCGGTGGGTGCGCAGCGCAGCCACAAATAGAGCGACCGTGCGGTCGAGCCCGCCGAGCGGCCCCTGTTCCGAGATTACATCGACGATACCGCCGAACATCCACGTCAGTCCGGTCACCGCGAGCAATCCAACCGTAAGATGAAGGCCAAGGTAACCCGTCGGGGAGAGGCGGCTGCGGACGAATTCCACGAATGGAGTCAGGTCGAAGCCGTAACGGCCGGTAAGGTGCCGATTCCATGCCGCGACGATCTGGGTCTGTCGGCGGGAGACCGCCCGCCACAACCCGGCCATCAGCGCCGTCAAGACAGCAACTACGACGATTCCCGCGCCGAGCGATTTGAGCCACTTCTCGACGATTCGCCAGTTGGAACCCAGAGCATAGCCGAGGCCGACTACGACCGCGGCCCACACCAATCCCCCGAGTATGGCGATTGGCGCGAACTTGCGGATGCGCATCCCGGAGAGTCCGGCCGCGAAAGGAACGAAAGCGCGGCCGACTGCGACGAAGCGTGCGACAAACACCGTCGCGCCGCCGAAATGCTCGAAGTAGTACTCGAGGCGCTCGCGATGCGCTTCATATTGGCGTCGCGCGAAAGCCCATCGCGCCAATACGGCCTGCCCTTTGGTGTGGCCGATGGTGAATCCGGTGAGGTCGCCAGTCATCGCGGCGAGCGCCACGACTGCAAACGCGGTCCAGGCCGAATAGAAACTGTCAGCGGCCATCGCGCCCGCGATCAGCGCCAGCGTCTCGCCGGGAAAGATCAAACCCAGACCAGCCGACGACTCCAGCACGATCGCGACAAACACCACGATTAGCGACCAGGGCCCGGCCTGGCTCAGGAAGCTTTCAATCGCGCCGATCATCGGTGGTAGTTAAACATGAAGAGGCCCGCCGTCATAAGGACCGGCGAGCCCATTCGATCCGGGGATCGCGCGACGATTATTTAGGGTGACGCCGCGGAATTGATCCCGGTTGCAGGTTTCATGATCAGGTAACTCGCGATTCCGGCCAGCATGATGCCGGCGCCGGCGAGTCCGAACGACTGCCACAGCGGCAGCCATAGATGGAGCAACAGTATCGCGGCGCAGACCATGCATACCGCACCGCAAATGACTATTGCGATCAAAGTGAGAGTAGCTATTGTACTGGCTAATCGCGTCTCGAGCGCCGCGCCTATTCTGGTCTCCAGCATGTGCGCTTCGGACTGGAAGATGCGGGTTACGTCGTCCACCGCGCGGCTCACCAGCGTCGGCCAGTCCTGCAAGCCTTCCAGCGCGCCGTTGGCGTGAGGCTGTTGTTTTTCCGTCATGAGATCACTCGTGATCGCGGCCGTTGGTGGGATTTCAACTGTCGTCGTCTGAGCCGTGTTTTGAGATCGCGACGCCGAGCAATCCTGCGATTACGATCGGACCCGCGCCGCGGCTGTTGACGATCGAGCCAAACAGAAAGCCCAACGCTCCGGCGATCAGCGCGGCGCCGACCGGATGACTCTCGATAACGTGGTCGGGACGCATCTCGTCTTCGGTGCGGCCGACTTTGTCGTTGACCTGGGACAAGGTGTCGCGCAGGTTTTGACGAGCGTCGTCGCGCTCAGTCTGAATCGCTGAAATCTGTTCTTCCGTTGTCATGGCTTCCATTGCGATAGCTGCCGCCGCGAGCGGTTGCGCGATCCGGTCCCTGGTTGTCGCGTTTGCCGGTGACCAGATCCACGATGAATGTGGTCGCCGCGCCGCGCAGCGCGATTCGTCCCACCAGCGTCAGGAGTGCGAGTCCGATGCGGCTGTTGGCGCCGCCGCCGAAGATGAAGCCGACGCCACCGGCGATCGCCAGCGCCGTCAGCGGTTCTTCGCGGACGTATTCGCCGATGTCCCGCTCGCGCCGGCGCATCCGCTCGTCCGCGGCGGCTGAAGCGGCCTCTGCTGAATTATTCACTGCTCTGCACCGCGCTCATGAGACGCGTCGAACGATCTGCGCGGCGACGTAACCGACCGCGAAAGCGGCGGCGATTGCGAGCCACGGCTCGCGGCGCACGAATTCACGCAGGTCGAGGTCGATGCCCTTGTCCTTGACGTATTGCTGGGCGGTCTCGTAGCCGTCTTTGACTGCCTGGCTGGCTTTGTCTGCCGCCTGGCGGCCCTGATCCATTGCGCTGCGGACGCTGGAATTTGCGGTATCTTCAAATGTCATCTCGGTTACCTCTGGCGCTCGCGGGTTGTCACGTTTGGTTGCTCGCTTATTCGACTCGACACCGAAAAAGTTGGCGGGCACCGAGGGAGGGGGGAGTCTCCCGGATGCCCGCCGTTTCACCCATCCCCTTGCGGCGAGCGCCGCTCGGTTGCTGGAAGATCAATCGTACTTTGAACGCGTGGTTCGTTCACTTGAGCGCCGGCATCCTGACTCCGGGTATCGCGCCGATTATCCCGAAGGTCTGCAAAATCCAGATCAGCACTACTACGAACACTACTATGTTGAGTAAACTTTTGATCGCCCCGGCCATCGGGATGTAGGTATTGATTAGCCACATCACTAAACCTACTACGACCAGGATCACTACTATATTGACCAACGTCATCTGCGTATTCACCGCGCCTTTGACTATCGTCCAGAGCGTCGAGATCGATCAGGCATGAAGGCCGCCGCCGACCAGCCATACGACCAACACGATCATGAGTATCAGCATCAGCAGGCCGCCCGGATCCCTGGCGCCGTGATGGTAGGTTCGGTAACCGCCGCCGCCGCCAAATAGAATCAGCAAGATGATCAGAATCAGTAACATCGTGAATTTCAGCTCCTACCTGTGGCGCCAGCCTGCTAGTGCCACGTCAGTTGGTCGTTTACGCCGGTGACGCCTTGTGCCGCCGCCGCGATATCGCCGGCGTGCTTTGCGTCGCGCGCCGACTTGACTACACCGCTCAACATGATCTTGCCGTGATCGCAATCAACCGCCACCGGATAGCCGTCGGTCACACCGTCACGGACAAGCGCGCTCTTGACCTCGGTGATAAGGAGGTCGTCGTTCGCGCGCTCTGCCGGAGAGTTGTAATGATGCTCCGCCTTGACGTTGACGCTGTCGTGCTCGCGCGACACGGAGTTCGAATCGCTAGTCGCCGGGTCGGCGCGGACATTGACGGCCAGCAGTCCGCCGCCAACCAATAGCGCGAGCGCTAATGCCGGCACGGCGGTTCTTTTTCGATTTCGTCGGGTTCGCATCACTGAATTCTCCCGAAGCAGTTAGTTACTTGGAGTCACGGTGGTCGATTCACTGTGATGAGAACTCGAGCTATCGACGGTGCCGGAGCTGTCTGAATTAGTTGAATTGCTCGAGCGGTCGCTCGCGGTGCTGGTGGTAGTGGTTGGCGGAATGATCGCCATCGGCGGCGCCTGCACGACGACCTGAGCCGGCGCGGCGGCAGGAACATAAGTGGTGGAATCGACTTCCTTCGTGGTGGTGCCGCATCCGGCAACGAAGGCCAAGGCCGCGACACCTACGGTACCGATAACTATCTTTCGAATTGAGTTCATTTTTTTAGTCCTTCCTCATACTTTGGTCGTCATTTCTGTGAGTAACGCGCGAGACGCCCGCTTGGGACGTATCGCGCCGCGATTAGTTTTTCTCTTGACCGCCTTCGTGACCGGCACTAGCCTGCCTATTCTGCTCAGGCGGCCGGCTGGACGAATGCTGCTCGTGACTCGCCTGCTTCTCCTGGTGCTGAGCCTCCTGCGGACGCTGCTGCTGATGCTGGGCTTGCTGCTGAGGTCGCTCCTGCTGATGCGAAGCCTCCTGATGCGATGCCTGCTGCTCGTTGCCAGTTGCCCGCTGCTGGTTCTGCGTGGCGCGCTCCTGATTGTGCGTCGCCTGCTGCTGGTTGCGAGTAGCCTGCTGCTCGTTACGCGTGGCTTGCTGCTGCCGATCGCGCTGCTGCGTCTGCGCCTCACGCGACGCTTGCTGCTGCCGAGTCGCCTCATTGCGCTGATTGGTCGCGGCCTGCTCGTTCACCCGCGTCTGCTGCTCGCGCGACGCTTGCTGCTCGTGAGTGGCTTCATTGCGCGGATTAATCGCGGCCTGTTGATTGACTCGATTCGTCTGAGTCGCCGCCTGCTCGCGACCACGCGCGCTGCCCTCGTTCTCGGTCCGCATCACGGCCCGATGGTCCTGCGGCTCGGTATGATTGGCCCAGTTGCTGTGCTGGCTGATCCAGTTGGGATGGTTGGCCGAAACCCAGCTCGGATTCTGGTTGTACCACCATTGGCCGTAGTGCCAGTTGTGCTGCGCGTCGTAAGCGCCGTCGGTGTTGCGCCACTCGGGATCCCATGAAATCCAGTTCGGATGATTGGCGTAGAAGAAGTCCGGATCGTTCTGATGCCACCAGTAGGCATTTTGCCAGGTACCGTTGCTCTCGTAGTCGCCGTCCTGGTTGAGCCACAGCGCGTCCATCACCGCCCATTCGGGATGATTGCGGTAGAACCACATGATGTCGTGCTGATGCCACCATCGCGCGCCATGCCATTGGTGACTGTTGTCATAAGCGCCCCACCCGGCTTGACCGGGACCACCGTAGTAGCCTGGACCGTCGTAGCCGGGTCCGGGGCCGTATTGCGCGAACGCCGGCGCCACCATGCCGAAGGCAAGGATCGCGCTCGATAGGACGATCGTGTTCTTTAGTTTGTTCCTGAGCAATTTGATTTTCATAAGAGCGAATATCGAGAGACTGTGGTCGTCTCGCGCGGACCTCCTCGAGCCTTCGTGGTGTCGATTTAACGATGGTCTAGCGAAACGTGGTCAAAGGCGAGCGGAAAGACCACTGTCGAACTGGATCAGAGCTGGACTCGAATCCTATATCGATTCCAACAAGTAGATAGTAAACATAGTAATTCACAAATGCTACATTTATTACTCTTCAGAACACTACTTGGGTGCTCCGAGGAACACTAACTGTATTACTCACTTGTGTGGCTGACTTCTCGATCGCGCCCGCCACTGGACAAGCCGGTTTTACTAGCTACTTGCTGTCCGCGGACCCGCCAACGGTCGGTCGCTGCCCGTCTGCGATGGCCCTGAAACCGAGCGTCTGAGCACCGAAAGGCGGACCGCATGTCGTACTTCGCCGCGACTGCCGCAGATTTGCGCGACGCCCGCCTCGAGCAGATCCGCGCGATGCTCCAACGCCGCCGGGCCGCCACCGATGATGCTCAAGCGCGGTGATTGCGCTATCAGGGCGCGCACCAGTTCGATGGCGGCGGGAATGCATTCGGTCGTGGTGCAGGAGATAAATACCATGTCGGGCGCATACTGATTTACAAACGCGCAGATCTCCGCCGCCGTTTTTTCCATGCCGAGAAAGTTGGCGGCGATTCCGGTCCGCCGCAGCAATTCGAGCAGCATCTGCAGCCCCAGGCTGTGAACTTCGCCGGGCGGCGTGACGCCTACAATCCGCAGCCGGCCTCTCAGCCTGGGCTTGTTGAACCTGTCCCCCAGTTCCTTCACCAGCGCGATAGTCGTCTCGAATATGAGGTTCTGATTCTCTTCGCTGATATGATTTTCCGCGCGCTCCTCACCCGCCAGGACGACCGCCGGCGCCAGCACGTCGTCGAAAGTCGGCTCGAGACCGTTCTTGTCGCAGTAGCCGACTGCAATAGTCCGCGCGCTCGTCTGATCGAGCTCGAGCAGGCTGCGGTAGTAGTCGTGATAATCCTCGCGCCTGCTGTCGTCTCCGAACAGCACGGCGAAGAAGCCCAGCGCCGGAATATAATCGCCGGCGACCTTCAGACACGCGGTCACGGAGGTGGCGATCAGCAATCCCGGCAGCCCCCACAGCCAGCCCCAGTACATCGCGGAGAAGAGCAGTCCCAGCGGCGACAAGCCAACGCCGCGGCCGATTAAGAAAGGCTCGACCAGGTAGCCCACGATTTGATCGAGGATGACGAACGCGGCGAACACCTCGACTGACTGACTCCATCCGGGCGACACCGCGAACGCCACGAACATCGGCAGCAAGGCGGCGATCGGCACGCCCACGTACGGCACGAAACGAAAGAGCGCCGCCAGCGCACCCCACAGAACCGGGTTCGGCAGCCCGATCATCCAGATAGTCAGTCCAATAGCTACTCCGTATCCAAGATTAGTCAGAGTGAATAGCAACAAGTAGCGACCCACAGCGGCGCCCGCGGTCCCAATCGCCTCGGCCGACAGCGTAATCCTTCCGCGCGCCGCCAGCCGCACCAGCCGATCGCGCAGATCGTTGCGCCCATACAGCAGAAAAAACATCAGCACCACGATCAGCAGCGCTTCAAACAGTCCCGATAGAATCGGAATCGCCGGCTTCACCGCCTCTTCCAGATCCGACTGCGTCGCCGGCACCTGCACCACGCTGGTCGGTTTTGAACGACGCGCGCGCGGCGTCACGTCACTGATCTGCTCTTCGACCTCCTTGATCGCGTCCTCGACCCGCACCATCCACTCCGGCGTGCTGCCCTTCAACGAGCTCAACTTGGTCGCGATATTGTCGGTGTAGTCGGTAACCTGAACGGCCACCGCAGTGAGCTCGACCGTCAGGAAATACCCAATCCCGACGACGATCGTAACCGCCGCTATCACCACCAGCGCGGCGCTGATGAAGTTGCCGACAAAACGATCGAGGCGGCTGGCAATCGGACTGAAGATGACCGCAAGCAACGCCGCCATCGTCAACGGCATCAAAATTTCTTTCGCGAGGGAGAGTACTACGGTCGCGAGAATTATCGCGAGAATCGGCCCCGCGCCACCGAGGCCGTCCGCGCGTTCATCCTGCTCGTGCTCGGGGATTACCGGCTCTGTCGAGAGTTTCTCCACGATTGGTCTCAGCTGAGTAGCGAATCAGAACGGTTACCTCGACGGTATCCATCGCGATGCGCGCCGTCGCCGTCACGAGCTTTAATGCAGGCGGACCTGCTAGCGTTTCTGATACAGACCACCAGCTACGAGAACCAGCCCCACGATTAGCGCCGCTCCGCTGAGAATCGGTGGTATCGCGTGCGAGGTTTGTTCGTTGGCCTGAAGCTTGAGATCGCCTATGGTGGCGACGTTCTTCGTCTGATTCGTGGTAAACACCGGCTGAGCAAGCGCAAGAAGGCCAAGCAGAGCGACAATCGTGCCAATAATTACTAAGGGCTTCATCCAGCTATAGTGTACTAATCAACGAACTATCCGGACAACATCAATCCGGTGCTCACAAGAACGAATTGGGCGTCACTCGTCAACCATCGCCGCGATCTTCAGCACAGTATTCCAGTTGCGAGCTGTTCCGCGGATGCCAAGCTTTGTCTCGAGCAGCGCATTCGTCAGCCGCGACTTGCCGATACCGTCCGGGTACACGATGTACACTTCCCGGCCGTCGCCGCGAATTTTCTCCGGACCCGCCATCTGTGCCTGCACCGCCGCCACGTCTTTCGCGTTCACGGGCGCCTTCAGGAACATCACCACCAGATGGCTGGGGTCGCGCTCGGCATCGTTGGGAAAGGGATTGCGCGCGACGACCTCCCGCCATTGCTTCGCGCTGCGGACAAGAAAGTCACAGCGAAGACCCAGCCGCTGCTCGGCCTCAGCCTCCAGCAAGCGCTCGAGGCCGGCGCCGGTTAGCGCGCCGCATCGAAAAACCATGTTGCCGCTCTGCAGCAACGATCGCGCGCCCTTGAAGCCAAGGTCCGCGAGGAAGTCGCGCAAGTCCGACATCGCAACTGGCTGGTGGCCGCCGACGTTGACGCCACGAATCAGCGCGATTCGGATCGTCAGCGCAGTATTCACTGACCTGCCATGTATCGATGTGACGTGATCATCGTGCGCTTGAAGTCGAGCTTGCTACCTCACGATCCCATTGCCAGACTCGAACCCGATCAAAACGACTGGTCGCGAAATGCCTACGGAGCAAACCAACAGTCAGCGCAGATTCACGGTGATCGAGCTGCCGGTTTTCCCAATAGTCAAGGAGTCGCTGCTGCTGCCATTCAACTATATGCCGGAACTCGTGAAGTTCGGCAAAATGCCCTTTCTGCTAATCCTTGCGGTGGACCTGCTCTGCTATGGGCTCGAGCGCCAGGATATATCAAAAAGTCTGACGGGCACCCTGATGATGGTTGCGCATTTCGTTCTGTTCACGCCGTTCTCGGTGGCCTGGACCAAGCTCGCGATCCATGGCCGCAGAAGTGTCGCCAACCATCCGGCATTCGCCTACTCACGAACCCAATGGATGTACCTGCTGGCGACCACGGTGATGATCTTGGCGTTGTTAATATCAGTAGGGGTCCCCTTCGTGCTGCTACGTAATTTCCAGCGAAATTTTGAGAACGAGCTGATGATACTCGCAGGCGGGGGCTTGTTCGTGGGACTCGGCATCTATGTAATCGGATACCTCCGGCTGCAATTTGTTTTCCCCGCGATTGCGATCGGCAGGTACGCGGGCATATCGGCCTCCTGGAAACAGACCGCGGGAAACATCGAACGACTCGCAGCAATCGTCCTTCTTTCATACCTTCCCTACTGGCTCATTCGGCTGACATTCGAGTGGTATATGGGTTATCACCCGCCGGGCGTTATCGAGGCGTTTCGAGGATGCATCGAGATGCTGCTGGTAACGTTCGCCACGACCGCACTGGCCGGACCAGCGCTCGCGTACAAGGCGCTGGTCCTGGATCAGCCTCAGGATGAAACCGCAACCCCCGCGATCAGCGCCGCCCGCTAGTGGTCAGCCGCTATTCCAACCGCGCTGATGCAAGTCCTCGAGCGCATCGTTGAGACTTTCCTGAATGTCTTTGCGCATTTCCGGCGGCCCGTCCTCCGGCAATGCCGCCAGCGCCTCGCGGTAGGTCTGTACCGCTTGCTGGAGATACTGAATGCCAGATCCCAGCTCGCCCAGGTATTCCAGCGCCTCGCCCTGCTCATACTTCACTGTTGCCCATTGCAGCGGCTCTCGATCGGATTTGAATACCTTGAGGGAATCGTTATACGCGTCGATTGCCTGATTCAACGAGGAACTGTCCGAGTTGTTATGCCCCAATTCCTCGAGAGCATTTCCGAGTCCCTGCTTTGCGGTTGCCCAGCCGATGGGGTTGTCCTGCAAGGTTAGTTCCTCGAGGCTGGCGCGATATGCAATCGCGGCCTGCTGCGGATACTCGTTTCCTGATTTTTGATCGAAATCGTAGAGTCCCATGAGCGCATCACCGAAAGCGGACTGGAGTGCCGACCACTCACTTGGAGCGTGCGCGCGCGGATAGCCATTGAGAACCTGCCGCAGTATCGAAATCGACTTCCGAAAATCGTCAGGATTCGATGTCTCCTGGCCAAGCTGATTGAGACACTCAGCGAGTTGCCCTTGGGCTGCTGCCCAGCGGAGAGGAGCATCCTGCTTTGAATAGACAGTTAATGCCGCCCTGTTGGCTGCCATCGCATCTTCGAGGGTCTTTGTGCCCTTGTCCCAGAAGGCCAGAACTCTGAGGGCGTTCGCGAGCTTGAGCTGAGCATCCGCCCAATCATCGGGGTAAGTGTGCGGATCGAATCCATCTATCGCTGCGCGGTAGTGGTCCACAGCCCTGCTCACGTTCTCGCGGCCCGGTTCGTACCGGCCGATTATTTCGTAGCCACTGGCGAGCCCCAATTGGACATGCGCCGAGTCGAGCCGATCGGATCGTGACTGATATATAGCCAGCGCGTTTTGATACGCGGTCATCGCCGGATGTAGCGGTGCATCATGCCAGTCAAGGCCAAACAGTTGGCCAAGCGCATCAGCCAGATTCCGCTGGGTCATTGCCCATTCGAGCGGGTCGCGGTCGCGCGTCCAATCGTTCAGAGTGCGCTGAAAATACGCGACAGCGGCATTTAGAGAATCCTTCGACTTTCGTTCGACGCCCGAGGTGCGGTTGGCAATCCCGAGGATCAGGTTCATGCGTGCGCGCGTGTCGGCGCTCCAGCCGGCGCTTTTGCGAGGATCGTTGACGATCGCGGTAACCTCGCGTATCACCGTTTCCAAAGAATCGCCGAATCTGATCTTGTACCTCACCATGAACTCGGCGCTGTCAGTTGCGACGATTAAACGCAAAACCTTGCAGAGATCGTCGGGCGGCAACGCTGGCAGCTTAAAATCGCCGGGGAGGAAGGCTCCGCCGAACTGCGGATAGTCGCTGAACTTTGTCGCATAGAGCGGTCCAACGGCCCCATTGGAATCGCCCTTCACACCACCCCATATCAGCGATTCGACGCGCACCCCGGTTACAGCTTCGAGCGCGTCGAGGTGAGCGATTCCTTGCGGACGTCCGGACACGGCGATCGTGCGATTAAGAATGACCGGAGTCACGTGCAGTCGCGGGTCGATGTCAGCGAGCGCGTCGCGTAACTGGCCCTCTATTTTCTGGCCGTCGTCGCCCTCAAGGTGTGCGATCGCGACCACGACTCGAATCTTCCATTCCGCGAGCTTTGGATAGGGTGCGGTGGCATCGGCGACTTCCGGCGGGAGCTCGCGAAGAACGTTCGGACCCTGAAAATAGATTGACGCTTGCTGCAATAGCAGAAACGGCAGGCAAGTCAGTGCGGCGATGCCAGCGGTTCGCCGCACCACCTTGTAGCGAAGCTTGAGCCGGCCGATTTGGACGCGGGCCTTGGGCCAGAAGGTCAAGCTCCAAACGATTGCAGCGATTGTGCCGGGAATCGCAGTGATGAATACCAGATCGACGATCAGGCGCGAATGAGGCCAGAGGGAAACGCCGACACACGCGAGCACACAAGCCGCCGCGAGTGAGTCGAACCGGTTCAGCCACGAAAATTTGTCGGCGATATATTGCTTCACGCTAGTCATCTTGCTGCTTGATCGATAGTGGGCGACCATATTACCGCAATGCCTCCGCGTGACCATCAGTTTCGCGTCTCGTCGCGAGGCGAACTGCTGCCGTTCCTGCTCACCCTACCGCTCGGACTCTCGCGCAAAGCCGCCAAGGATCTTCTCCGCTTCCGCGCGGTGACGGTCACGCGAGTAACTACTGTAAGGCACGATACACAACTGGAGCCGGGCGACGTTGTGACTATCGCGTCAGGCAAGCAGATTCCCGCCGAATCGATCGAGCGTCACGGCTTGAAAATAATTCATCTCGACGATGACATAGTTGTCGTCGAGAAGCGCGCGGGGTTGCTATCGATGGGATCGGAAGGCGAGAAGGAACGCACCGCGCATCGAATCCTCAACGAGTATCTGAAGGCGCTCACGAATTCGCCGGCACAGCAGGCCTTCATCGTCCATCGCCTCGATCGCGAGACCTCCGGTCTGATGATGTTCGCGAGAAGCCGCGCCATCCAGTCGGTCCTGCAAGAAAACTGGAAGACTGTCACCAAGAAATATCTGGCGATCGTCGAGGGCGTGCCCGCGAATGCCGAAGGCACGCTGCGCGACAACCTTATCGAGAGCAAGTCACTCAAGATGCATCTCGTCGAGCGCGGTGGCGAGGTGGCGATCACTCACTACCGCGTCGTGCGCAAAGACCGGCGCAACTCGCTGGTCGAGCTAACTCTCGAAACCGGCCGTAAACATCAAATTCGCGTGCAGATGGCCGCCCTCGGCCATCCTATAGTCGGCGACAGCAAGTACGGCGCGACGACAGGTCTCGCGCACCGCCTCGCACTCCACTCATCCGAGCTGAAGTTCCGCCACCCAGTCTCAGGCACCCCGATGAACTTCCACAGCCCAATGCCGCCCCGGCTTATCGAGACTCTCGCATAACTCTTCGTGCAGCGGCAAACAAATGACACTGCGATGCGATTCCGGCTGCTCGTGAAGCGCACGGGCCAGAGTGGTAACAGCATTCTTTAGTTTCATAGGGTACACGACTGAATGCCTCAGCAAATCATTGGCCGGGTCAGTTGGGTTTGCAGATCGATCGGCTGTCGCGGCACGCAACTTGGATTAATCAATCGGATGAGGACTGAAACTGCTAGCGTTCCCGCGATCGACATGAGCGCGATCATGCAGCTCGCCGACAACGATGACATGAGCGACCAATTTGTCACCGAAATCATCAAGGTCTTTCTCACCGACCTGGGCGAACGTGTGAACAAAATCGGATTGCAGATGAGTCAGAACGATCGCGCCGGAGTTGCCGCGACCGCGCATGCTATCAAGGGCAGCTGCGGCCATTTTGGCGCGGCCAGCCTGATTGAGTTGTCGCGAAACCTCGAAGACCGCGCGCGACGCGACCCGACGGGCGATCTTCAACTAGCGATCGATTCGATGATCGCGGAAACGGAACGGGTGCGGGCGGCGCTGGAAGCCTTTCAGCGCGATCATCCGCCGCCGTCCTGATGCGCGACTCGCGGCGCGGTCACGCAGGCGCGGCTTGCGGAGGCGTAGGTCCGCCGCCACTGCCGCTGCTCAACGCCAGCATCACTTCGGTCCATCCGTCGAAGATCATGTCGATGCCGATGAACAGTCCGATAACCCACATTCCGGAAACCGGCCACGAGCTCATGATGCAGAATCCGAGAAACAACGAAATCACACCATTCAGGATCAGCCATCCGCGATGATGTATAGGAGTCGAAAAGGCTACGAAGATTCTGAAGGTGCCGGCGACGATTAGCAGCATCGCGATCATGAACGTCAGCGTCACCGCCGCCACTCCCGGATGCGAGACCATCAGCAGGCCGGTCACCGCATAGAGCAGGCCGCCCATCAGATTGACGAAGAAGCCGCCCCACGCGCGGCGTGCGAAGCCGTGAACCACTTCGAAGATACCGGCGAATAGCAATATCCATCCCAGCAGCATCACCGATACCATCGTCATGATTTCGGCGCTGCCGATCGCAATGGTGCCGAGGATGATCAGCGCCACTCCCATGAACAGAAACCAGCCACGATGCGCCCTTACTTCTTCGATTCCCAACACCGGTACCAGCAAAGCCATTGCGGTCTCTCCTTGACTACCTGGTTTGAGTTAACAAATTGCGCGTCAACTTGCGGGCGGCGATGCAGGTGATGCCGCGGGAGCTGGCTGGGTGACGAAGTGGACAGCGGTGCCGGCGCATTCGAAGTACCCGCCTTCATCATAAGGCTCGTAGGCGCCGTAGTCGTCGTCGGCGACGAACCACACGCTCGTATTCACGATCGCATCGACCTGATCGCCGTACTTGCGATACGCGGCCGCTCTAAGTCCGTCGCCATGGACCACCTGGCCGCCGGTGGAATTCGGGAGGTTGAAGCAGAAGCCCTCTGCGCGTCCGAGCGCAGTGTACGGCGGATTGCTCTTGACGTTGGCGCCGTGCACGACCTTTATCTTCTTGATCGCCGCCCTGATCGCATCCTGCTGCTGCTGGAGGTGGGACACATCCTGCTCGACGCCGGCGCATCCGCCAAGCGCAATGATCGCAGCTATAAGAAGAACAAGCCGCATACGTCGTCTCCCGCCGATTTGCGTATCCAATGCCGAGCGCGTCGCCGCGGTTTCGCGCGCGGATCGCGCAGTTGCTAGGAGCTGCTCTTCCTGCGCTCAGCCCAGCGCTTCTTCATCGCAATTGACAGGCGCTTTCTGCCTGCGGGCGTCAGACCGCCGCGCTTGCGCTTTTTCGTCGTCGTCCCTTTAGGCCTGCCGACTCGCTTCTTTTTGCCGCCGCCTGACAGAGCCGCGCTGGCCGATCCTAGTAGGGCACTGATGGCCCTTCCGAGCCGGTCTCGTTCCTTCGCCAAGTCTGCGACTAATTTTTCAAGATCCAAGATTTGCTCCTTCGGCGCGCCGGCGCTATGCGGTCGCGCGTTTTCCGTGACTGCTGGTTAAGCTTTCAGTCCTATAGGCTCCGCGTTGGAGACTATGCGATTTCGTACCCGAGGGATACCTACCCTTCCTGGCTCGATCGACCAAACTAATCGGATCTGTGGAAGGCTGCCCGCGCCAATCCATCGCAGACCTAGCGAACAGCGTCAATTAACACTAGAGTGAGAGGCCGTTTCTTCGGGAAGATTCGTGAACGAAGCGCATCGCACTAAATTCCTCGTCGAGCTCATCAAGCCTTCGCATTACGACGACGACGGCTACCTAATACAATGGTGGCGCGGCTTCGTGCCGTCGAGCTCACTGTCGAACCTCTACGGCCTCGCGCTCGACGCGCAGTCGCGGCAAATCCTCGGCGCGAGCGTCGATCTCGAGATCGAGGCGCACGACGAGACCAACGCCAAAGTGCCGGTGAGCGAGATAGTTCGCAGGTTCAGGCGCAACTCGAACCGCGGCGTCGTGCTGCTGGTCGGCGTGCAGACCAACCAGTTCGCGCGCGCGGTCGATATCGCGCGCGAGCTGCGCGCCGCCGGAATCCAGGTCGCGCTCGGCGGATTCCACGTCAGCGGATGCCTCGCGATGCTGCCTGAGATGCCGCCTGAGATGAAGGACGCGCTCGCACTCGGCATCACGTTGTTCGCGGGTGAGGCCGAGCATCGGCTCGACGAGTTGCTGCTGGCCGCATTCGAGGAGCGGCTGCCGCCGCTTTACAACTTCATGGCCGATTTGCCGGGCATGGAAGGCGGGCCGCTGCCGTTCCTGCCGATGAAGTACGTCAAGCGTTACGCCGGCGCGCTCGGATGTTTCGACGCGGGGCGCGGATGCCCGTTCAGTTGCAGCTTCTGCACGATCATCAATGTGCAAGGGCGCAAGTCGCGCTATCGCAGCGCCGATGACATCGAGCAGTTGATTCGCGCGCACGCCGCGCAGGGGGTGAAGAGCTTCTTCATCACCGACGACAATTTCGCGCGCAACAAAAATTGGGAAGCGATCCTCGACCGCATCATCGAGCTCAAGCGCCGCGACCGCCTGAAGATCAACATCATCATGCAAGTGGACACCATGTGCCACAAAATCCCGAACTTCGTCGAGAAGTCGGTGCGCGCCGGCTGCAAGAAAGTTTTCATCGGGCTCGAGAACATCAATCCCGACAGCCTCAAGGGCGCGTCGAAGGGTCAGAATCGAATCACCGAATACCGCAAGATGCTGCAAGCGTGGAAGCGGGCCAAGGTGCTGACCTACGCCGGCTACATCCTCGGCTTTCCCGCCGACACGCCCGCCAGCATCGAGCGCGACATCGCGATCATCCAGCGCGAGCTCCCGATCGATATCATGGAGTTCTTCATGCTGACGCCGCTGCCCGGCTCCAAAGATCATCAGGAGATGTATCTGCGCGGCGAGCGGATGGAAGCGGACACCAACAAGTATGACGCCGAGCATGCGACCGCCGACCATCCGCGGATGAGCGCGGCCGAATGGCAGGATATCTACCAGCGGGCGTGGCACCTGTACTATTCGCCGTCGCACATCGAGACGCTGATCAAGCGCGCGGTTGCTAGCGGGATGCGCTCGCGGCGGGTGACGTCGATGATTTTTTATTTCTACGGCAGTCACGCCTTCGAGCACGTGCATCCGCTGCAAGGCGGGATCATTCGCCGCAAGCCGCGCACGCAGCGCCGTCCGGGATATAAGCGCGAGAACCCGCTCAGCTTCTTTGCGCGGCGCACGCGCGAGACATTAATGACTTATCTTCCGGGGGCATGGTTCTTCTGGCGGCTGGAACGGCTGCGAAAAAAGATCGAGAACGATCCGGCGTCGAAGCACTACATGGATGTCGCGCTCAGTCCGGTCGTCGATGGTGAGTTCGACGCCGACCTTGAGCTGTATCACGCGTCGGATTCAGCGGTTCGCGCTGCCGATCAGGCTCGCGCGCGCGCCGAAGAGATGCGCAAGATCGAACTTCGCCGAGCCGCCGCCGGCTGACCTACTTTGCGGCTTGTTGCTCGTACAAGGCGGGCAAGTCCCTCTGAAACCGCTCCAGTTTCGGCAAATCGTTGTACACGATGTAAGGTTGATCCGGATGCAGCTCGAGGTAGTTCTGATGGTAGTCTTCGGCCGGATAGAATCCCGTCAGCGGCACTACCTTGGTAACGATCGGCTTGGAGAATGCGTGTTGCTGATCGAGTTGCGCGATATAGTCATCGGCCATCTTCTTCTGAGCGTCGTTCTCATAGAAGATCGACGACCTATATTGAGTTCCTGAATCCGGACCCTGCCGATTAAGCTCAGTGGGATCGTGGGCCACCAGGAAAAATACCTTCAGCAGGTCGTCGTAAGAGACCTTCGACGGATCGTAAGTGACCTGCACCGACTCGGCATGCCCCGTCGTTCCCGTGCTTACCGTTTCGTACTGCGCAGTGTTAGCCGCTCCGCCTGCGTATCCTGAAACAACCTTGCTCACACCCTTCACATGCTTGAAGACGGCATCGACGCCCCAGAAGCATCCGCCCGAAAAAACCGCGGTAGCGTTGTCGCCGCCTGGACTTTGCGCCAGCACGTCGATCGGATTGATGCCGAACGACACTCCCAAGGCCAGCAAGGCCGCCAGTATCCACCTCGTTCGTGATTTCATGTTCATCATACTAGCAACGCGGAACGCTCCCGTCTGGTTCCCGCACAAGTTTGAATTTGACCATCGACATTAAACTCTGAGCAAGATCCACCCATGCGATTCGCGCCGATATTTCTTGCCCTCGTCACCCTCGTCTCCACCGGCTTGGGCGGAACGGCCGCCATCCGCTTGCGCGACCGGCTTCATCTGCTGCTCGGCTTCAGTTCGGGCGCGGTGTTGGCAGTCGCCCTGTTCGACATACTGCCTGAAGTGTTCGCGTTCCCGCACGGCGCGTCGTACATGCCGATCACTGCGCTCGGATTTCTGGCGTTCTTCGGACTCGAACGCTACACGGCGATGCATCGCGCGCGCGAACATCCCCACCTGGCTGAGGCCCATGAGGCGGAGCTTGGCGCGATGTCGGCGGCCGGCCTCGCCTTTCACAGTTTCCTCGACGGCGTCGCCATCGGCGTCGGCTTTCAGATGAGCGCGGCGATCGGACTGTTAATCGCGCTCGGAATAATCGCGCACGATTTCAGCGACGGGCTGAACACCGTAACCGTCGTTCTCGCGCACGGCAATTCGCACAGGCACGCCGTCTTCTGGTTGATCATCGACATGCTGACGCCGGTCCTCGGTGCGGCTTCGACGCTGATGTTCGATCTGCGCGGAGTCCTGCCGTTCCTGCTCGCCTTCTTCGCCGGATCCTTTCTCTACATCGGCGCCTCGGACCTGCTGCCCGAAGCTCAGGAACACGACTCTCCCGTGGTCGGCATCGCCACGCTGATCGGGATGCTTGCGATCTATCTGATCACCGGCTTCCTGCGCGGATAGTTCGAAAAATGAATTCGCTCGACCAACTCGCGGCTGATCCGCGCATAGTCATGCGCAATCGAGCGGCTCTCGATCCGCGCGGACGATGCGTCGTGTACCGGATGCGGCGGGCGCAGCGCGCGCTTGACAATCCTGCGCTCAATACGGCGATCGACGCGGCAAATGCGCTGGCGCAGCCGGTTGTCGTTTTCTTCGGCCTGCTCGCACGCCATCCTCAAGCGAATCTGCGCCACTACACCTTCATGATCGAAGGGCTGGCGGAAACCGCGCGGAAGCTGGCGCAACGACGATGTGGATTCGTGCTGCGAGCCTGCGACGGCGCCAATTCGGCCGATGAGTTCGCGCGATTCTGCTCCGAGGTGAAGCCATCGCTCGTGGTCTGCGACGAAGATCCCGGTCGTCGCGATGCAAAATGGAAACGGGAAACGATTCTCTATCCGTCGGCTCCGCTTTGGAGCGTCGATGCGGACGTGATCGTGCCGTCGATTCTGCTCGAAAAAGAGCAGTTCGCCGCCCGCACGATTCGTCCGCGTCTCCAGCGGCGCTTGCCGGGCTTCCTAAAACCCGTCGGCAACCCCTTGGCGCGTGTGCCTTGGAAGGCTGAGCGGAAAATCAAGTCGCAAGCGGTTTCGGCGGAACTCATCGGCTGCCTTCATATTGATCGCTCGGTGAGTTCCACCGATGCTTTTCGCGGCGGCACCAATGCGGCGCTGAGCGCGCTACGCCGATTCGTTCGCGAACGGCTCGGCAACTACGCATCCGACCGCAACCATCCTGAGGTCGAAGGCACCAGTCAGCTCTCGCCGTATCTGCACTTCGGCCAGATTGGGCCGCATACGGTAGCGCTCGCAATTCAGGAGGCGGCGGCGCCCGCGCGCGATCGCGACGCGTTTCTCGAGGAGCTGATCGTGCGGCGCGAGCTGGCCGTCAATTTCGTGCGCTACAATCCGCACTTCAAGACGCTCAAGAGTGTCGAGCCGTGGGCGCGTCGCACGATTCGCGCGCATGCCGGCGATCCGCGCGCGTACCTTTACACGGCAGGACAGCTTGCGAACGCGGAGACGCACGACCGCCTCTGGAATGCCGCGCAGCGGCAGATGGTCTCCCGCGGATGGATGCACGGATACATGCGGATGTATTGGGCCAAGAAAATTCTTGAGTGGAGTGGCTCAGCGGCGGAGGCATACGATGTCTGTGTGAGAATGAACGATCGTTACGAACTCGACGGCCGCGATCCCAGCGGCTACGCCGGCATCGCGTGGGCGATTGGCGGCAAGCATGATCGCGCGTGGGGTCCCGAGCGGCCGGTTTACGGCAAAATCCGCTACATGTCTTTCGCCAGCACGTCGCGCAAGTTCGCCAGCCGTGCGTACATCGAACAATGGAGCGCGTAGTACCGGCGAAGGGGCTGTATGCCAGCGATGCGCCGATCAGAATCGGCGTCTCGTCGTGCCTGCTCGGCGAACAGGTGCGTTTCGATGGCGGTCATAAACGCAGCGACTTCCTGACGGAGACGCTCGGCGGTTTCGTCGAGTTCGTCGCGGTCTGCCCCGAGATAGAGATTGGCCTCGGCACCCCGCGCGAAAGTATCCGGCTCATTCGCGGCGCCGACGATGCGGACACGATTCGATTGGTCGGCAATAAGAGCGGGCTCGATCATACCGACAAGATGAATGCTTACGCGGCGCGGCGCACCGCCGCGCTCGGCCGCGAAGATCTTTCCGGCTACGTGCTGAAAAAGGATTCGCCGAGCTGCGGGATGGAGCGTGTGCGCGTTTACGCGCCGTCGGGGATGGCGACGCGTGACGGCGCCGGCCTGTTCGCGTCGGCACTGATGCGCCGATATCCGAGCCTGCCAATCGAGGAGGAAGGGCGCCTCAACGATCCGCATCTGCGCGAGAACTTTGTCGAGCGAGTCTTCGCGTATCGACGTCTGCGTTCATTCTTCTCTTCGCGCTGGACGCTCGGCGGTCTCGTCCAGTTTCACACCGTGCACAAACTGGTGCTGATGGCGCATTCGCCGAAAGCATACAGCGAGCTGGGCCGGTTCGTCGCCAACGCAAAGCGTCTGGAGCGCGACAAGGTGCGCGATGACTACGAACTGATGTTCATGGACGCCCTGAAAAAACTCGCGACGACCGCGCGCCATACCAACGTGATGCAGCACATGCTCGGCTACCTGCGCGAGCATCTCGATAAGACGGCGCGCGGCGAGATGGTCGAGCTGATCGACGACTATCGCCGCGGCCTGGTGCCGCTGATCGTGTCAATCACCCTGTTTCGACACTTCGTGCGCGAGTTCGACGTCGCTTATTTGCGCGAGCAGGTTTACCTCGAGCCTCATCCGAAAGAGCTGATGCTCCGCAATCACGTGTGATGCGCGGCGATGCCGAACACCGGCTTAACTTCGCCGTTTGGCGGCTGAACTGATGACAGCTTCAGAACGGCCACTCGTGCTGCTGACCGGTGCGTCCGGGTACGTGGGCGGGCGTCTGCTGAAGGCGCTCGAGGATGGCGGAGTGCGGTTGCGATGCCTCGCGCGACGGCCCGATTACCTGCGAGCGCGGGTGACGGCCACAACAGAACTGGTTGGCGGCGACGTGCTCGATCGCGCGAGTCTCGACGCGGCGCTGCGCGACGTTGCGACCGCATACTACCTGGTACATTCGATGGGGTCGGCGGCCTCATTCGAAGAGAAAGATCGCGCGGGCGCGCACAACTTCGCCGCCGCCGCGCGCGCGGCGGGAGTGCGACGAATCATTTACCTGGGCGGTCTGGGCGACAGCAGCGCCGAACTCTCGACGCATTTGCGAAGCCGCCATGAAGTTGGCGACATACTCCGCGGGTCCGGCGTGCAGGTGATCGAGTTCCGCGCGTCGATCATCATTGGATCGGGCAGCCTCTCGTTCGAGATGGTGCGCGCGCTGGCGGAGCGCCTGCCGGTGATGGTCACGCCGAAGTGGGTCGCGGTGAAAGCACAGCCGATAGCTATCGTCGATATGATCGAGTACCTGGTTGCGGCGCTGAAGCTCGAGGCCGGGGGCAATCCTATTTACGAAATCGGCGGCGCGGATATCGTGTCCTACGGCGACATCCTGCGCGAGTACTCGCGTCAACGCGGATTGCACCGGATGATGATTCCCGTGCCCGTTCTTACGCCGCGGCTCTCGAGCTTGTGGCTCGGGCTGGTGACTCCGCTGTATGCGCGCGTCGGCCGCAAGCTTATCGACAGCATGGTTCATCCGACCGTAGTCCGCGACGACAGTGCGCTCAAAGCATTTTCGATAAGGCCGCGGGGAATGCGCGAAGCGATCGCGCTCGCTCTGCGCAATGAAGATAGCGACTACCGTGGCACGCGATGGTCCGACGCGATGTCCGCCGCCGGCGAGCCGCGCGACTGGGGCGGCATGAGATTCGGCAACCGTCTGGTTGATTCGCGCGTGGTACACGTCGAAGTTTCGCCGGAGCGCGCTTTCGCTCCGATACAGCGGATAGGAGGGGCGACCGGATGGTACTACGGCGAGTGGCTGTGGCAGTTCCGCGGCTTGCTTGATCTGTTGGCCGGTGGAGTGGGGATGCGTCGCGGCCGGCGTGACCCGGTAGCGCTGGAAGTTGGCGAGGCGGTGGATTGCTGGCGGGTCGAGACGTTCGATTCTCCGCGCCATCTACGGCTGGCCGCCGAGATGAGGCTGCCGGGCCGCGCATGGCTCGACTTCGAGGTCGCGGCGGAAGGAAGCGGTACAACGATCAGGCAGACGGCGATATTCGATCCGGTAGGATTGCGGGGAATCATGTACTGGTACGGAATCTATCCGCTGCACCAGTTAGTGTTCGCCGGCATGCTGCGCGGAATCGCACGCGCCACACGCCTCGCGAGCGATGGGCGTAAACCTAAGACCCAATAAAGCCGGGGGACCGACCTAGCCTTGGCTCCGGCGGTTGGCGAATGGCGGCGCACATATATATTGTCTGCAATCATGCAAAAAAAGCCGAAGCGGCTGCGTGCTTTCATTCAATCCGCGGGACTCGCATTCTTCCTGCTCGCCGCTCCCATGGCGCTCGTAGGATGCGGCCATAAGGAAGCGGCGGCGCCTGAATCGATTCCGGTTACTGTACAGACGATCGCGACGGCGAACGGCGCGACTGGCGGGGCTTATTCGGCGAATATAATTGCCGACACGCAGGTCGATGTTGCCTTCAAGGTCAACGGTTATGTGCAATCGATTCTGCAGTTGAAGGGCGCGGATGGTAAGGCGCGCAATCTGCAAGCGGGGGATCGCGTGACGGCGGGCGCGGTGCTCGCGGTCGTCAAGGACGACACCTACCGTAACAGCCTGGTCAAAGCTCAAGCCGATTTGCAGAACTCGCAGGCGTCGCTTAGCAAGACCAAGGCGGACTTCGTTCGCTATACGCATCTGTTGGAGCAGCGAGTCGTGGCGCAGGCCGACTATGACGCCGCCAAACAACAGTACGAGTCCGCGCGGGCCTCGGTCGGCGCCGCGCAGGCAGCGGTACAGCAGGCCAAGGTCGATCTGGACGACTGCAAACTCAAATCGCCGATGAGCGCGCTGGTGCTCGATCGCAAGATAGAGGTCGGCACGCTGGTAGCGCCCAACACCATCGGCTTTCAAATCGGCGATACCAGCAAGGTCAAAGTCGTGTTCGGCGTGCCGGGCGCGATCGTTGGCGAATTGAAACCCGGAGCCGATATAGCAGCCACCATCGACGCGTTTCCCGGACAAACTTTTAAGGGCGCGATTTCCAAAGTTGCGGCCGTCGCCGATCCCAATGCCCGGCTATTCGATATCGAGGCGACGATTCCCAATCCTGACGGCCGGCTGCGAGTCGGGATGATTGCCGCGATCCATCTGCCCGCCGCCGTGCAAGTGAAGAACGTGCTGGTGGTGCCGACGCGGGCTATCGTGCGGCCGCCTGACGATCCCAAGGGCTATGCGGTGTATGTCGCCGAGAAGAATGGTGACGGCCAAATGATCGCGACCCTTAAGAAGGTCGAAATAGGTCCGGTGGTTGGCGACCAGGCGTCAGTCGAGTCGGGACTCGACCCCGGCGCGCAAGTGATAGTCAGAGGCGCGGATATCGTCTTCAACGGCGCCAGTATCAGTGTAGTTCCCTAGGCGCGAACCAATGGCGCATCGACCAGACGCAGAAATCATCGCGACGACTCACAATACTGCGCGCTTCTTTACCGAGAATCGCCAGATATCTTGGGTCGCATTGCTGATCGTGATCGCGTGGGGCATCTACGGTTACGACAAAATGCCCAAGCGCAAGGATCCTGATATCCCGGTGAAGGAAGCGCAGGTGATATGCGCGTGGCCGGGAGTAAGTGCGGATCGCGTCGAGCAGCTGGTTACTCGCAAGATCGAGCAGAAGCTGGCCGAGGTCTCCGAAGTTCGCGCGCCGTCGGCCGAAGAGTACTCGATCAAGTCGCTAACGCTCGACGGCCTGTCGGTCGTCAACGTCCAGGTCGATTACAACGTCAAGGACACCAAGCCCATCTTCAATGAGATGGACTTGAAGCTCAGAAGCATCACGGACCTGCCCAAGGGCGCCGGTCCTATCCAGTTTTTCAGCGGCTTTGGCGATACCGCGGCGCTGATGCTGACGGTCGCAAGCCCGAAAGAAACCGAGGTTGCGATATCGCTGCGCGCCAGGGAGATCGCAGCCGCAATAAAAGCGGCGCGCGGCGGCGGCGACGCGTCGAAGCGCGCAACGATAGTAGTCGCGTTTCCGCTAGGTCTCGATTCGCCGAATATCGGCGAGAGTCTTAGAGGGACGCTTGGCCCATGTCTCGCCGGGAGCGGGTCGCTTGGCGATATCAGGCCCATCGCCGGCAGAGGTTTCGTGGGCCTCGACGGTATCGCGAACTCCGACGACCAACTGCAGCGCGCGTTCATGGCGTGCGTCGAGAAAAAATACGGCTCCGCTTCATTCGACCCGGATATCTGGCAGCCGTTTGTAGTTCGGAACCCCGACGACGCGCAGGCTCGGCTCGATTCGGTCGCGGGCGACAAGTACAGCTTTCGCGAGCTTGACGACTTCACCGATCTGATTCAGCGCGGCCTGACTGGAGTTCCCCAGGTATCGAAAATTCTGATCTCAGGAGACCTTCCGCAGTGGATTAACCTCGAATATTCACAATCCAAACTCGCTGCTTACGGCATCACGCCGAGCAAGATCTCAGAGGTACTGTCGGCGCGAAACATCGTTTCGCCCGGCGGCTCGCTGGAGACCAACGGCCGCAACCTTATCGTACTGCCGTCAGGCGAGTTCAAAACCGAAAAGGATATCGGCGACACGATCATCGGCAAGTCCGCCACTGGCACGCCTCTGTACCTTCGCGATCTCGTCACCATCACGCGCGGCTACCAGGACCCCGCGCGCTATCTCAACACCTATACCGTGCGCGACACCGCCGGCGGCTGGCAAACGCATCGCGCGATCACGATCGCCGTACAAATGCGTTCGGGCGAACAGATTCACCTATTCGGCGAAAATGTCGATCACCAGCTAGCCATGCTCCGCCAACAACTGCCGCCGGACCTGATTATGGCGCGCACCTCCGATCAACCGCGCCAGGTCGAGGAAAACGTCGAGCTGCTGAATCATGCGCTCGAAGAAGCGATCGTTCTGGTGGTCGTCACGGCGCTCATAGGGTTCTGGGAGTGGCGCTCGGCGCTGCTGATGGCCGTATCGATCCCGCTAACGCTGCTGATGACGTTTGGCTTTATGGATATGGTCGGCTGGGACATCCAGCAGGTCTCGATCGCGTCGCTGATTATCGCGCTAGGTCTGCTGATTGATGACCCCGTGGTAGCTGGCGATGCGATCAAGCGCGACCTTGACGCAGGGCATCCGCGGATCATTTCGGCATGGCTGGGACCCACTAAGCTGGCGCGCGCGATCTTATACGCCACCATCACTAACATCGTGGCCTACCTGCCGTTCGGTCTGCTTAGCAAGGACACCGGTAAGTTCATGATATCGCTGCCGGTCGTGATGACGGCATCTTTGATCGCGTCGCGACTGGTATCGATGACGTTTATTCCCATGCTGGGCTACTACTGGCTGCGGCCGGCCAAGAAGAAGCCGCTAGCGATAGAAGAAAAACGCCGCCAGGGCTTCAGTGGCTACTACTACCGCACGGGTCATTGGTGCCTCGAGCATCGGTGGCTGACGCTCCTGGCGTCTTTTGTCTTCCTGGTCGTAGGGTTCAAGCTAGGCTCGCTGCTTAAGTCTGCGTTCTTCCCGATCGATCTGCAGTTCCTTTCAACGGTCGATATTTTATTACCCAACGACAGTGCGCTGACCGAGACTACCGCGGCGGCGGCGAAGGCGCGCGAGATAATTGAGCAACAGGCACATCAGATCGATGTAAAGGAGTCAGCGGGCGCCGAAGGGACGCATCATTTGCTGAAGTCGCTGACGACCTTCGTAGGCGGCGGTGGTCCGCGCTTCTGGTACTCGCTGGCGCCGGAGACGAAACAGATCAACTACGCGCAAGTCGTCGTCGAGATTGACGACAGGCGCGCGATGGCGCGGTTCGCAAGGGTGCTGCAACCTGCGTTGTCGGCGGCCATTCCCGGCGCTTATGTGGATGTGCAAGAGTTACAGACCAACGGCTCCAAATATCCTATCGAGATTTTCGTCAGTGGCCGCGCCGAGTCCACGACTGGAGCCGAGACCGAGGACATCGCCACGCTTCGCAAACTGTCGAACAGTCTCGAAGGCATACTGCGAGCGGTCCCGGATGCGCGCCGCGTGCGCAACGATTGGATGGAGCAGACAATGGTTGCGCGGCTCGAAATCGATCCCGATCGAGCCAACCTAGCCGGCATTTCCAACGAGGACGTTGCCGCTTCCACCACCGCCGGTTTGAGCGGCACGCGGGTGGCGACGTTGCTCGAGGGCGACAAGCAAATTCCGGTCGTTGCACGCCTTTACCGCCAGGAGCGCGCGACCGTGCCGGATCTGGAGAATCTCTATGTCTACCCTTCCAGCGGGGGACAGCCGGTTCCGCTGAAGGCGATCTCCTCGATGCACTACGAACTGGAGACGCAGAAAATCCGTCGTCGCGCTCACTTCCGTACCATAACTGTCGCCGCTTTCACGGCGCCTGGCGTGCTGGCTTCCGAAGTACTCAACCAGGCGATGCCGAAAATCAAGGAACTACAGGCCAGCGTACCGACCGGCTATAGCATCGTCATAGGTGGTGAGTATGCCAAGCAGCAAACAGGATTCGGGGAGTTAGGCATCATACTTCTCATATCGTGCCTGATGATTTATGTGGCGCTGGTGATCCAGTTCAACAGTGCAATCAAACCGGTTCTGGTATTCGCCTGCGTGCCCTACGGCGTCGTCGGCGCATTGCTCGCCCTGCTGGTAATGGGTACGCCATTCGGTTTCATGGCGTTTCTGGGTATAGCCAGTCTCATAGGTGTCATCGTCAGTCATGTTATAGTGCTGTTCGACTTCATCGAGGAGATGCACGAGAAAGGCGAACCGTTCATGGAGGCGGTGCTGGACGCCGGCATCGAGCGGCTGCGTCCCGTCCTGATAACAGTGGGTGCTGCGGTGCTGGCGTTGGTGCCTCTTTCGATTCGCGGCGGACCTTTGTGGGAGCCGTTGTGTTACGCGCAGATAGGAGGTCTAAGCGTCGCGACCTTCATCGAACTACTGCTGGTCCCGGTGTTTTACGGAATCTTCGTGCTCGATTTGAAGCTCATCAAGTGGGAAGCAATACATCCCGACACCGCGCCCGAACCGGCGACTCCGCTCCGCAGTGGCTCGGAGGGCTGATCCCGGAATCATGGGCCAAATTTTTGTTGATACCGACGCGTGGGCCATAGCGGCGACGGTAGCACTCGCGATGGTCGGCGGCTGGGTCGCGGGACGTTGGCGAGGGCGCCGGTTGGGTATCGAATTGGAACTGCAAGGTAGAACAGCAGTGTCAAAATTCGTGGACGCGAGCCTCGCGGTGCTTGGGTTGCTGCTTGCATTTACATTTTCGACTGCACTCAGCAAGCACGACCAGCGACGAATGATGGTGGTGGCCGACAGCAACGCCATCGGCGATTTCTACACCTGTGCCAGCCTGCTCAAGGAACCGGTCCGAACCAACTTACGGACTGTTATCCGCGATTATGCGGCTTTGCGAGTGAACCTTGCTCAGCATCGTTATGACAAAGCTGCGTTTGAAGACGCGCTTGGCAGATTCCAGCAAATGCACGAGCAGATGGTTGAGCTGGTGTCCCAGGCGCTTGAGAATGGCACACCTATCGGGGTCTCACTTACCAACACGCTTAACGCTGTAACCAGTAGCCAGGCTTCGCGTCTAGCCGCAGTCAAGGACCGCCTGCCGACGACAATCGTGTTATTGCTGCTTCTGTCCGCTGTGAGTTCTGCGATGCTAGTAGGGAGGGAACAGGGAGCAGCGGATGAAGCCGATATCGCGGGTACCGTGTGCTTTATCGTACTGGTCAGCTTCGCCATTTTTGTTACTTTGGACCTTAATCAACCGGACCGCGGCTTTGTTACGGTTAGCCAGGAACCGATCCAGCGGCTGCTATCAACGATGTCTCAATAGGAGCGGCCTAAGAGTATTCTTGTTGGACGCGAATCGAGGCTGGGAGGTCAATAGGCTATGACATCGAAAGATCGCTCTACCGAACCGCCGCAAAAACCCCATCCCTCGCCAGCCGCGAGCAAGCCGGCAGGTTCAGACGCTGAGTGGCCCAAGCTTCTCGCCCGCGTGGTCGAAGGAATCGTCACTTCTGAGTTGCACGAGTTCGAAGACAATGTGATGGCGTTTCTGGATTCCGCGGCTGCAAACGCTTACGCAACCTTGATCTGGATGGGCGCGCGTGCGATAGGCGCCGCTTTCCTGCTGACCGCGTTGATCCTGCTCCTTGGAAACTTCCTTCCATGGTGGGAGACCTTCGGGTCGGTCGGTGTAGTAGTCATAGCAGTGGGCGCGCTTGCGAGCCTTAGGCGTAGTCCACAAAGGCGCCGCTCACGTCGATAGCGTCCGAAGGACCAGGGCCTGCCTACCCGGGTGCGCCTTGGCGCCGGCTGAGCAGTACCGGTGTCCCCCAACTGAGCGCCAGCGCGAAAACGATATAGACGATGCCGAAAATCATCTCGCTCCGGGAAGTTAGCGACGGATTCCGTGCCGAGAAAAGTATCAAGTTGATCGTGACGTAGATTGCGTATGCGTAACCTAGATATAGCGCATAACGACTCATCCGCCAGATCCCGGCCGCATAGATCAGTAGTACAATTCCGAGGATCGGACCGAGGATCGCGTTCGGCGCGCCGCTCAACCGCTTGCCGAAAAAGACCAGGCCCGTGGTCGGACCCTCCAGATGCAATGGCTTCAGAATGTCGGAAACCGCCAGAATCGCGAACAGAATCGCCAGCACTGTAAGCGCGGTGCCACGCCGGGAGTTTGCCATCGTCGTAAGCCTCCGCGTATCTCTAGTACTCGATACCGCTGGCTTCAATCGTTATCTATCGGATTTAACAGGTAATATAATTTCGATGACTTCAGAGCGGGAGGCAGCCGATGCCACATTGGTACGAAGATAATTCGCGTTCGATCGGACACACGCCGCTGGTGCGGCTCAATCGCGTCACCGACGGCGCGCCCGCGATCGTGCTCGGCAAGATCGAAGGACGCAATCCCGCGTACTCCGTCAAATGCCGAATCGGCGCCGCGATGGTGTGGGACGCCGAGAAGCGCGGCCTGCTCGGTCCCGGCAAAGAGTTGGTGGAACCGACCAGCGGCAACACCGGCATCGCGCTCGCGTTCGTCGCGGCGGCGCGCAAGATTCCGCTCACGCTGACGATGCCGGATACGATGAGCCTCGAGCGGCGCAAGTTGCTGATCGCCTACGGCGCCAAGCTGGTGTTGACCGAGGGCGCGCGCGGCATGACCGGGGCGATCGCGAAGGCCGAGGAGATCGTGGCGTCGGCGCCCGAGCGCTACGTGCTGCTGCAGCAGTTCAGGAATCCCGCCAATCCCGCCATCCACGAAGCGACCACCGGCCCCGAAATCTGGGACGATACCGAGGGTGCCGTCGATATTTTCATCGCAGGCGTTGGCACCGGCGGTACAATTACCGGCGTCTCGCGCTACATCAAAAAAACCAAAGGCAAAGCGATCGTGACGGTCGCGGTCGAACCGAGCGCGAGTCCTGTCATCACGCAGCAACGGAGCGGACAGCCGCTGAAGCCGGGAGCGCACAAGATCCAGGGCATCGGCGCGGGGTTCGTGCCCGAAAACCTGGACCTCTCGCTGGTCGACGTCGTCGAGCAGGTTACCAACGAAGAAGCGATCGAATACGCGCGCCGGCTCACGCGCGAAGAAGGAATCCTGTCGGGCATCTCGTGCGGAGCGGCGGCCGCGGTTGCCGCGCGCATCGCCAAGCGTCCAGAAAACAAGGGCAAGACCATCGTCGTCGTGCTGCCCGATTCCGGCGAACGTTATCTCAGCACCGCGCTGTTCGAAGGGATTGCCTAGATGAAGCGCCCGCCCGCGTGAGCACGATGACGGAAAAAACCGCGCCCGCACTTAACCATTCGCACTGGGGCACGTTTGAGCCGGTCGTCGTCGATGGACGCGTGACGGAGGCGCGGCCGTTCGCGAGAGATCCTGATCCATCGCCGATGCTGCCGTCGATTGCCGATGCGCTGCATCACCATAGCCGAATCGCGCAACCCGCCGTGCGCGCGGGATGGCTCGACAACGGCCCGGGCGGTGCGCGCGAGCGTCGCGGCGCCGATCGTTACGTGGCCGTCACCTGGGAACGCGCGCTCGATTTGATCGCCGATGAAATCAAGCGCGTCATTCGCGATCGTGGCAATCAGGCAATCTACGCCGGCTCTTACGGATGGGGCAGCGCGGGACGTTTTCATCACGCGCGAACGCAACTGCAGCGGTTCCTCGGCGGCGTCGGCGGATTCACCGGCGCGCGCGATACCTACAGTAACGCCGCCGGCGCGGTGCTCGTGAAGAACGTGCTCGGCAGTCTGCAGGCGATGAACGGTCCCGGCACCAGTTGGAAGAGCATCGCCGATCATGCGGACCTGGTCGTGATGTTCGGTGGAATGCCAACGCGCAACACGCAAGTCACGCCCGGCGGTGTCGGCGAGCACACGACGCGCGGCTGGCTCGAGCAGGTCAAGGCCGCGGGCGTCGAGTTCTGCAACATCAGCCCGATGCGCGACGACGCCGCCAGCTTCCTCGAAGCCGAATGGATCGCGCCGCGCCCGCATAGCGACACTGCGCTGATGCTCGCGCTGTCGCATACGCTGATCGTCGAAGGGTTGCACGACGCGGACTTCCTCGCGCGCTATTGCGCCGGCTTTAATCGCTTCCGCGACTATCTTCTCGGTGCCGAGGACGGTGTCGCGAAATCCGCCGACTGGGCCGCCGGCTTGAGCGAAATATCGGCCGACAAAATTCGCGGACTGGCGCGCAAGATGGCCGCGTCGCGCACCTTCATCAACGTCAACTGGTCGCTGCAGCGTGGCGATCATGGCGAGCAGCCGATCTGGGCGGCGATCGCGCTGGCCGCGATACTCGGCCAGGTCGGTCTGCCGGGCGGCGGTTTCGGCTTTGGCTACGGCAGCATGGAAGGACTGGCCAGCCTGCTGCCGGATATGCCGGTTCCGACTCTGTCGCTCGGCCGCAACCCGGTTCGCAGCTTCATCCCGGTCGCCCGCATCGCCGACCTGCTACTCAACCCGGGCCAACCGTTCCAGTACAACGGGCAGGACCTCATCTATCCCGATATCGATCTTGTCTATTGGTGCGGCGGCAATCCGTTTCACCATCATCAGGACATCAATCGTCTCATCCGCGCGTGGCGCCGCCCCGCGACCATCGTCGTCCACGATCCGTGGTGGACCGCGACTGCGCGTCATGCCGACATCGTGCTGCCAACGACGACGACGCTCGAGCGCGACGACATCGGCGCCAGCGCGCGCGATCGATTTATCATCGCGATGAAACAGGCGATCGCGCCGGTCGGCGAAGCCCGCGACGACTTCGCAATCTTCGGTGATCTCGCGGAGCGGTTCGGCACCCGCGATTCGTTTGCCGAAGGACGCACTACCATGCAGTGGCTGCGGCATATCTACGAGGCCGCGCGCGAGCGCGCCAATCCTCACGTCTTCGCATGGCCCGCCTTCGACGAGTTCTGGGAGCGCGGGTATCTCGAAGTCCCAGCAGCCTCGACACCGCACGTGCTGTTCGAGGAATTCAGAATGAATCCCGACGCCAATCCGCTGCCAACACCGTCGGGCCGAATCGAAATTTTCTCTGAAAAAATCGCGAGCTACCACTACGCCGATTGCCCCGGACATCCCACCTGGCTCGAACCCGCCGAATGGCTGGGCAGCGACGCGGCGCGCAATTACCCGCTCCATCTGCTGACCACGCAGCCGAGTACTCGACTGCACGGCCAGATGGACATGGCGCGTGTCAGCCAGCAAAGCAAAGTCGCGGGCCGCGAGCCGATGCGAATCAATCGCGACGACGCCGCCGCGCGCGAAATTCGCGATGGCGACGTCGTAAGAGTCTTCAATGATCGCGGCGCGATCCTCGCCGGCGCAGTTGTCACCGACGACATCCGCCGCGGCGTGATTCAGATTTCAACCGGTGCGTGGTACGACCCTGCGGAGCCGGGCGTGATTGGCAGTCTCGACAAGCACGGCAACCCGAACGTGCTCACACTCGACAAGGGAACGTCGAGTCTCGCGCAAGGTCCGAGCGCTCAGACCACGCTGGTACAGGTCGAGAAGTACGCAGGCGATCCGCCGCCGGTCACTGCCTTCGAATCGCCGCAGATTTGATCAGCTTGCGGCCGCGTCCCTGTATTTCGGCGACGACGCCTTCATGAACCGCAGCAGCATCCGCATCTCGGCGACGTGTTTGCCGTCTGCTTCTTTCAGCGCCGTCTCGAACCACATGTATTCGGTCTTCGGGCTCTGGCCGAGCGCCACGATGCTCCCGCCGACGCGATAGGGATGTTCGACCCGCACTGGTCCGCTGATGTTGCGCAATTCGATCGCGCCGAACAGCCCCACCGCCTGTCCGAGCTTGCCGCGCAGAGTCGCGATCGATTGCGAGTAGAGTAGCTGCACCATCGTGGCAGGAGTGGCGATCGCGCCGCCCCACGGCGAAGGCTTGGTGTACCAATCCAGCGGTTCGGTGATGACCTTCATTCGATCGGCCATCGAACCTCTGGTCAGAAACGCGTCGCACTCGTCGAACTTGTCGCCGACCTTGAGTCCGCCGAGTATCCGCAAATCGCCCGCGTCAAATCGATCGAGAGGACGCCGCAGCAGCGCGCTCGGTACGTCAGGACTCCCGACGGACGCCGTGCCTTCCGCCACTCGCATGCCGCCATCCCGCTCGATCCAGATTTCGACCTGCGCGTCGGTCGCGTCGAGCGGCGGCTCTTTGACGAACGCGCGCACCGCTTCGCGATCGGTCGTCGCGTTGAGGAAGTACATCGAGATCGTGCCGCGCTCGAACCATCGCTGGCCGAACGCCTTCAGCAGGATCGGCGGAAACAGCTCGAGGTGAATCGATCCGGCGACAGTGCCGCCGCGAAAACCAAGCTTGGTCGCCGTCGCGTCATCGTGGATGCTGCCCGCGACTTTGCTGGCGTTGTTGACGGATCGCCGGAGCGGGCCGACGAACAAATGATCGCGCAATTCGATTTCGGAATTCATGATGCCGTCCTCGAAACCGATTCAAGCACGGTGTCACGGCGTTCGGCAAACTTCTCAACCACCGTGAAAGACCGTTTCCCGATCCATCGGCTGCGATGCTAATTTCGCCCGATGGCTGATGCTTCATCAACCGAACCGGCTGCGTGGACGCGCGATCTTCTCGCTTCGCTCGGCCGCGCCGACATTTCAAATCAACATGACTTGCATATCGACGGGAGCGATCCCGTGATCGCGACTCGCTTTCGCGCCGGCGAGGCCGCGGCAAGTGTGATCGCCGCCAACGCGACCGCGGCCGCGGACTTGTGGTGCGCGCGCGGCGGTCGGCCGCAGCGCATCGAGGTTGACGTTCGCGCCGCCGCGGCATCGCTCGTATCGTTCGCCTACTTGAAATATCAAGGCGCGTCGCTCGATCGGCGCGGGCAGGCCACGACCGCGCTCTATCAAGCGCGCGACGGGCGATGGATTCATCTGCACGGCGGATTCAGATCGCGCGACGGCACCCTTGAGCTTCTGAAGTGCGAGGATGATGCCGGCGCGATCGCGAATGCGGTCGCGTCGTGGGACGCGCAAGCGCTTGAAGACGCGCTCGCAGCGCGCGGAGTATGCGGCGCGAAGCTGCGCAGCGCCGACGAGTGGCGCGTTCATTCCCAGGGGATCGCGCTCGCGCAAGTTCCGGTGGTCGAAATCCTTCGCCTCGGCGACGCACCTCGCGAGCCGATTCCCGGACCGCGCGCCGATGAGCGCGGCGCGCGGCCGCTCTCAGGCGTGCGGGTTCTCGATCTGACGCGCGTGCTGGCCGGTCCGACTTGTGCGCGGACGCTCGCCGAGCACGGCGCCGATGTGCTGCACGTGCGGAGTCCCAAGCTGCCGTCGATCGAGCCTTTCGTCATCGACACCAACCCCGGCAAGCGTTCCTGCTTTCTCGATCTCGATCGCAAGGAGGACGCGCAGCAATTGCGCGCGCTGGTGCGGGACGCGCACGTGTTCTCGCAGGGCTACCGGCCCGCTGCTCTCGCGCGGCGCGGTTTTGCGCCGGATGAAATGGCGCAGATGCGGCCCGGCATCATCGTTGTATCGATCGACTGCTACGGCCATCAAGGTCCATTTGCGCAACGACCCGGATGGGAACAGCTCGCGCAGACTGTGACCGGCATGGCGCTCGAGCATGCCGGCGATGAGCATCCCGCGCTGGTGCCGGCCGCGATCAACGACTACACGACCGGCTATCTCGGCGCGCTCGGCGTGATGCGTGCGCTTGCGCGCCGTGCAACCGAAGGTGGCAGTTGGCACGTTCGCGTATCGCTCGCGCGGACCGCGATGTGGATCATGTCGCTGCCGCGCACCGCGCCCGAAGCGAAGCCCGGCGGCTTCGACGTCGCCTCGATCGCTCCCTGGATCATCGAGATGGATAGCGCCTGGGGACCGCTGACGCGTCTCGGGCCGATCGCGAGGATGTCGGCGACGCCACCGCGATGGGATCGGCCGCCCGCGCCGCTCGGCAGCGATCCACCGGCCTGGAGTTGACCTTCGCGCAAATCGAATCGTCGATCGGTTACTAACCGCCGGTATGACGCCGTGGAAGAAGGCTCCACCATCTCAATCGAGCCGCCGTCATTTTTTCGACGGGGCCGACCGGACAAATTTCAACCTTGGCAGGCTCTGGATTTTTCCCGCGCGCGAGTGACGACAACGCAGCCGCGCCGCGGATCGTTCCGGTCTCATCGGGAGAACGAAACACCGGCTGCGGCGCGCGCAGCGCCGCAAGTGCTGACGTGAACGCGTCGTTCGACGCCAACCGCCCTTCGAGAACTATTTCGCCGCGCGCCTCGATCATTGTCAGGCAGTAGTCCGTCATCAGCGCGCAATACATCGCGGCGAGCGCCGCTCGATTGCGCGCAGAGTCGGGAACGTTCCCCACGATGCGGCCGGTAAGCGCACGAAACGGCCCGCCCTGGTCTGCGAACGAAGGAAGCGCCAACGCCCCTGATGCGAGAATAGTTTCCAGGTCGCCGACCGACGGCTGCATCGCGCCAACCTCGCCACCGCAAATCGCCGCGTATTCGCGCCCTCCCATGAAACGCGCGGTCGGCACCGGATTGCTGAACGCATCGACGTTCGCCAGCGTGTCGAATTCCTCGCGCAGCACTTCGAGCGGGCTGCCATGCGCCATCATTACGATCCACGTCCCGGTCGAGACGACGCAAAATGGATCTTCGCGGGTCGCGCGATGAGCGAGATAAGACGCGTTACTGTCATGGATTCCAGCAAGGATCAGGCACTCATTGGAAAGACCGGTGCGCTCGGCGACCTCCGGCAGTAGAGAACCAAGCGGAGTCCACGCGCTGACCCGGCGTCCAAATCGCGCGTCCCATCCCATCGTCTTTGCGAACGATGAGAAGTCGCCGCTTTGAGGCTCCCAAAGATCGGTGTGGCAGCCGAGCGAGGTTGGCTCCCACGCTCTGACGCCGCATAATCGCGACGCCCAGTATTGCGGGTACGGTAGAATCGTCGCGCGGCTGAACTCCGGCGGATATTGTCGCTGCTGCCAGAAGAGCTGCCGGCCAAGATTGAGGCCCGCCGGAAGTTTTGGCGATGCGGTTCGCGCAAAGTCGCGCGCGACCGCATCGTAGTCCGCATCGATGTCGCATACGCCGCGGAATTCGTAATCCATAATCGGCAATACGAGTCCGTCACTATCGACGAGCGCTGCGCACGCGCCGTGAGTCACGGGCACGACTGTGTGAATCCGGAAGTCGCGCGCCAGTGTTGCGAGTCCTTCAAGCAGCCATGCGTATAGCGCGTCAGTGTCGAAGTGCGGATACGGCGGCGAATTATCGACGGTGTTCTGACGTTCGAGCGTCGCCATCGCGACGCCGGCATCGTTGACTGCCGACAGCCGCACGTTGCTTTTGCCGACGTCGAACACGGCGACAGCTTTGGGGCGCGGCGAACTCACCTGAGCACCACTACTCAATCGCCCGGCATTGCTCAATTGAATTACCACGCCGTCGTGTTACGATCCGCGCGTGACCAGCGACCGATGGAACGAGGCCGACGCGAAGGCGCTTGCAGAGCCCGAGTTGCTCTTGTACCGCTCCCGCTTGTTGGGCGCCGATCTCGGCGTGACAAATTTTGGCGGCGGCAATACGTCGGCAAAAATCGCCGGCGTCGATCCGCTGAGCAACGAGCGCGTCACGATTTTGTGGGTCAAGGGATCAGGCGGCGATTTGGGCTCGATGGATTTGTCCGGTTTCGCGAAATTATATCAAGACAAAGTCGTCGCGCTCGAAAGCCGCTTCCGCGGACGCGAGCTTGAAGACGAGCTGGTTCCACTCTTCGACTATTGCGCGTTCGCCGGCAGCGCGCGCGCCGCCAGCATCGACACTCCCCTCCATGCGTTCCTGCCGTTCGCGCATATCGACCACGTCCATCCCGATTCCGTCATCGCGATTGCGGCGGCGCGCCACAGTGAAGCTCTTACGCGCGAGATATTCGGCGGAGAACTCGGATGGATTCCGTGGCAACGGCCGGGCTTCGACCTTGGCTTGCGATTGCGCGACGCGGTGCGGGCGAATCCTAAGATTCGGGGAGTCGTGCTTGCAGGCCACGGGCTGATCACGTGGGGCGATACGTCGAAAGCCTGCTATCGCAATACGATTGACATGATCCGCCGCGCCGAAGGATGGCTGGCGGAGCGCATCGGGACGACGCCGGCGTTTGGCGGCGCGCGCGTCGCATCGCGGCACGCGGAGCACCGGCGCGCCATCGCCGCACAATTGATGCCCATGCTTCGCGGTCATCTATCCGGCGCTCAGCGCAAGGTCGGTCACTTTGCCGACAACGCGCAGGTGCTCGAATTCGTTGGCGGCCAGCGGTTTGAAGAACTGGCTGGCCTTGGTACGTCATGCCCCGATCATTTTCTTCGCACCAAGATTCGACCGCTCGTGCTGCCCGCCGATCCCGCCGTCGCAATCGCGGCCGCCGCCGAAACGATCGCTCGCTACCGGCGCGATTACCAGGCCTACTACGAACGATACCGCCGGTCCGACTCTCCGCCGATGCGCGATGCGAACCCGGTGGTGCTACTGATGCCTTCGGTCGGGATGTTCACGTTCGCCAGGGACAAGGCGACGGCACGAATCGCGAGTGAGTTTTACTGCAACGCGATTGGCGTCATGCGAGGAGCGTCGGGGGCCGACGAATATCTTGGCCTGCCTGAGCAGGAAGCATTCGACATCGAGTATTGGGCGCTCGAGGAAGCCAAGCTGCGGCGACAACCGGCGCCGAAGCCGCTCGCGGGGCGCGTCGCGATCGTTACCGGAGGCGCCGGCGGAATCGGTGGCGCGATCGCGATGCGATTTTTGGCCGACGACGCATGCGTGGTGCTGCTGGACAACGATGAAGCCGCGTTGGAGCGGGCGGGCGCCGAGTTCGTGCAGAAGTTCGGCAAGGATCGGACTCGCGCGATGCGATGCGACGTTACCGACGAAGCCAGGGTGGCGCGGGCGTTTGCGTTCGCGGCGCGGGAATACGGCGGCGTGGACATCGTCGTGTCGAATGCGGGAATCGCGTCGGCGGCGCCATTCGATCAAACGACGCTCGAGACCTGGCGGCGAAATATGGACGTGCTCGGGACCGGCTACTTCCTTATAGGACGCGAGGCGGCGCGGACGATGAAGGCACAGGGCATCGGCGGCTCGATCGTGTTCGTCGCCAGCAAGAATGCGCTGGTGGCATCGGCGGGCGCGGCTGCGTACAGCACCGCCAAGGCGGCCGAGCTTCACCTCGCACGAAGCATGGCGCTGGAGCTTGCGCCCGACGGAATCCGGGTGAACACGGTGAATCCCGACGCGGTGCTGCAAGGATCGCGCATATGGTCGGGCAGTTGGCGGGCCGAACGCGCACGTGCGTACGGGATTGACCCGTCGGAGCTGGAGAAATTTTATCGGGACCGGAGCCTGCTGAAAAAAAACGTCACGCCCGAGGACGTCGCCGAAGCCGTGCATTTTTTTGCGTCGGATCGATCGGCAAAGTCCACGGGCAACATTCTCAACGTTGACGCCGGCAACGCCGCGGCATTCACGCGCTAGGGTTCTCGCGAGGTTTCTATGACACCACGCACGCCAATCGATCCCGACTTGATCGCAAAACACAACGCGCGCCTGCAGCAGGACCTTGCCGCCGACTACGATCACCTCGGCGCCGTGCTGGCGCGCCGCGGCGTGGATCTCGAAGCAGTCACCGCGCGCATCCAGCGGTTTGCGGTGGCGATTCCGAGCTGGGGCGTCGGCTCGGGCGGCACGCGCTTCGCGCGCTTTCCCGTGGCCGGCGAGCCCCGCAACGTCTTCGAGAAGCTCGAAGATTGCGCGGTGATCCAACAGCTCGGACGCGCGACGCCGACGGTCTCGCCCCATATCCCGTGGGATCGCGTCGATGATTTCCGCGAGCTGCGTGAGTTCGCGCACTCTTATGGAATGTCTTTCGACGCCGTCAACTCCAACACCTTCGAGGATCTTCCCGGGCAACTGTCCTACAAGTTCGGCAGCCTGGCGCACACCGACAAGGCGGTGCGTGAGCAGGCGATCGCGCACAACCTCGAGTGCATCGAGATCGGCAAGCAGCTCGGCTCGCGGGCGCTCACCGTATGGATTGGCGACGGCTCGAATTTTCCGGGCCAGCTCAACATGACGAAAGCGCTCGAACGTTACCTCGAGAGCATGCGCGTGATCGTCGCCGCGATACCCGACGGGTGGCGTGCGTTCATCGAGCATAAGCTGTACGAGCCTGCGCTGTACTCGACGGTGATCGCGGACTGGGGCACCAGCTTCATTTGCGCGACGCAGCTTGGCGCGAACGTGCAGTGCCTGGTCGATTTGGGGCATCACGCGCCGACGACGAATATCGAGCAGATCGTTTCGCGCTTGATCCAGTTTCAGCGCCTGGGCGGCTTCCACTTCAACGATTCCAAGTACGGCGACGACGATTTGGACACTGGCGCGGTCAACCCGTTTCAGATTTTCCTGGTTTTCAACGAGCTGGTTGACGCCGAGTTGCGCGGCGCGCCCGGCTTTGCGCCGGCCTACATGCTCGACCAGAGTCACAACGTGACCGACCCGGTCGAGAGTCTGCTGGAGAGCGCGGTCGCGCTGCAGCGCGCCTATGCGCAGGCGCTGATGGTCGATCGCGCCGCGTTGAATTCAGCGCAAGAGTCGAACGACGCACTGATGGCGAATCGCACGCTGCAAAGCGCGGTGCGGATGGACGTCGAGTCGGCGATCAAGATGGCGCGCCAACGAAACGGCGGCGCGATCGACCCGGTCGCAGTATTCAGAGAGAGCCGCTACCGGCAATGCAAAGCGTCGGCGCGGCCGCAAGACCTGACCGGCAAATCGGGAATCGTGTAGCGCGATCCGATCGCTCAGGAAAGTGCGCGGCTGCTCTTTGTATCGCGATAGATCAGTGGCTCGCCTGCACCGGAGTCGTTGCGCATCGACTCGACGATCGCGTGATGCGGTGACAGGCGGCAGATCGGGTCGGCTTCGGCGGCATTTCCGGCCAGCATGAAGGCCTGGCAGCGGCATCCGCCGAAATCGATTTCCTTTCGCGCGCAACTGCGACACGGCTCCATCATCCAGTCGTCGCCGCGAAACGCGTTCATCGCCGGCGAGTCGCGCCAGATTTCTCCGAGCGCGGCGCCGCGCACCGAATCGAAGCGCAGTCTTGGAATCACCGACGCGGCATGGCACGGCATCACCTCGCCGGTCGGATTGATGCACATGTAGCTGCGGCCCCATCCGCCCATGCATGGTTTCGGCTCGCCCGAGAGGTAGTCGTTCTGCACGAATGCGATTTCGAGCGTGCCGCGATACTTTGCGATTGCTTCGCGCGCGATTTCTTCGGCGCGATCGTATTGCTCGCGCGTCGGCATCAACGCCCGCCGATTCTCAGATGCCCACGCATAGAACTGCGTATTCGCCAGTTCGAGTCGATTCGCGCCGAGCTCGAGCGCGATCGCGATGAGTTCCGGCACCTCGGCAATGTTCAGGCGATGAATCACGACGTTGAGCGTCAGCGGGAAGCCAACTTTGCCGATGAGCCTCGCGACTTCGAGTTTTTTTCGATGCGATCGCACGCCGGCGATCGTCTCGGCGCTTTCGCGCGCAGCACCCTGGATACTCAGTTGAATATGGTCGAGGCCTGCCTCGTGGAAGCGCCGCAGCTTATTCTCGTCGAGCAGCGTGCCGCCGGTTATCAGGTTGGTGTAAAGATCGCAGCCGCGCGCGTGCCGAATCAGCTCGATCAGATCGTCGCGAACGACAGGCTCGCCGCCCGACAGATGCAACTGCACGACGCCGAGTTGCGCGGCCTCGGCAAACACCCGCCGCCACTCAGCGGTCGAAAGCTCGGTGCGCGAGCGGTGGAAGTCAACCGGGTTGGAACAGTACACGCATCGCAGCGGGCATCGATAAGTCAGCTCCGCGACGAGCGTGTAGGGGCGCGGCGGGGCGGTCATTGGAGCAACCCGCGCGCGCGAATCGTGTCGAGGAAGTCCGTCACTTCGCGCCTCAGTGCTTTGCGTTCGGTGTTGCCATAATTCTTCGACAGCAGATCGACGATCTCGTTTATCGAACGCGCGCCGTCGCACAACCGCACGATCGCGGCTCCGGTTTCGTTAAGCGCCAGGGCTGCTTCCGGGAACAGGAGCAATTCCTGCTTCGCGACCGGGTCGAACTTGAGCCGCGCGCGCGCCGCCAGCCGCGGCCGCCATCCGTCGTCGGTGCTCATCGCAGTTTCCGCGAATCGTGCCATAGCGGCGGCAAATATCCCGGCGAAACGTACGCGTAGTGAATCGCGTCAAGCAGACCCCACAGGATATGGCATTTGAGCGTGAGCGCGTCGGCGGCGCGATCCTGCGAATCGCGCGTCGTGCAATGCGCGACGACATACTGCAAGCCGAACTCCGAGTCGCGCGGCGCCTGCACCAGACGTCCGCGAAAATATTCCAGGCCGCGGCTGTCGAGCCACGGATAGAGCTTCTCGAGGACGCCAATGCGATCGGCCATCAACGTCGGCGCGAACAATTCGGTCAGCGACGACGCGACTGCCTCCGTCAGCGGACGCGACGCGCACAGATGCAGGTACGCGTCCACCGCGAACCGCACCCCCGGCAGCACGTAGCGCAGGCTCGCGACGTCGTCGACATCGAGACCCGCGGCCGCCGACAGCTTGTACCACTTGCTGATACCGCCTTCGTTGTCGCCGATGCCGTCGTGATCGGTGATTCGAGTGATCCACGCCCGGCGAAATTCAGGGTCGTCAGCCTTGGCGAGGATCAGCGCATCCTTCTTTGGAATCGTCCACTGGTAGTAGAAACGATTTTCGATCCACGCCTGCAATTGCCGCCGCGTGAGTTTGCCCTGATGCATCAGCACGTGAAACGGATGCTTGTCGTGATAGGCCGCCTCGCCAATCGCACGCAATCGCGCGACGAATTTTTTGGGCGAGTCGGGTTTAGGTTCAGGCATAGCGTTCGCGCCTAAAGTTACACCGTGAAATCCATGCCGTCTTCGGCCACTTTCCATCCCGCTTGCTCGATCTCGCGGCGCTCGACCGAGTCTTCGTCGAGAATGGGATTGGTGTTGTTGATGTGAGTATAGATCTTTCTGATTCGTAAGCCGCCGAGCTGTGCGAGACTGCCGCTGGGACCCGAGATAGGTATATGACCCATTGCCGACGCGGTCCTCGTCCCCACCCCGCGAATCTCCATCTCGTTGTCTGACCAGAAGCTGCCATCGAACAGAAGACAGTCGCATGCGGCGGCCGCCGCAATAAACCGTTCGTCGATTTGTTTGATTGCCGGAACATAGAGGAGCGACGAGCCAGTCGCGCGGTCGATCAGTTTGTAGCCGACCGCGGCTCCATCGCAGTTGGCCGGCGGATTTTTCACATAAGTTGGCACTTTGCCGCTGACGAAGATGGCCTCGACGCCTAGACCGCATCCGATGGACTCGGCTTTGCGATCTTCGACGGTCGTCACGCGAAGTTTCTCCGGCGAATTCAGCGCGCCAAAAACGGGGTTCGACGCGAACACCCAATCGAAAACGCGCGACGTGCAATACAACCGAATCGGTTGCGCTTCGCGCAGCGAAAGCAGGCCGCTGATGTGATCAAGCTCCGCATCCGAAAGCAGAACCGCGTCGATGGCCGATCCTCGGGCGCCGCCTTTTGGCAGCAGGTCGGGAAAAGAAAATATTTGCGATCGAAGATCGGGACTCGCGTTTAACAGCGACCATCGCGAGCCGTCGGCGCTAATCGCGACCGAGCATTGCGTCCGTGGTTTCGCACGAATCGACCCGGTCCGCAGGCCGGCACAGTTGAAGCAGTTGCAGTTCCACTGCGGGAACCCGCCGCCGGCAGCGGAACCAAGGATATGGACCCGCACTGAATGCCGGTCTTAGGATTCCTGGTTGTCTGCCGAGCCGTCGTCGCGAATCAGAGGCTGCTTCAGGATGCGCCTGGGATCGTCGGCCAGCGCCGAACTGTAGCAGTTGATTTCCGCGTCCATCCGGATCTCGACGAACTCTGGCTTCTTCCAATCATTCATATTTGCACTCCCGCGATTCCCCATTGAATTTTTACACCATGCGCCAAACTGGAGGCAATGAGTACTATGGCGACCCTTTGAAGATTGACGCCAGGGGAATCTTAATCCCTGCGTACAACGCGCGGCGCGGGCCGTACGACGGCGAGAACACCCCAATCCCGCTGCCGTTGCGAATCTGGTAGGTATGGTCGAAGACGTTGATCATGCTGATGCGCCCCTCGACCTTGCCGACCCCCGGCATCCGAAAGCTGCGCACTATCGCCGCGTTGAACTGGATTATCGGCGGCAGCTCGCCGCTGTTCGCGAACCCGCGCCGATAACCGCTGCCCCAGATTGCGTCGGCCGTCAGCAGGAATCCCCACAGCTTGTACGACGTGCCGCCGGAGCCGACGAACATCTGATCGTCGTCGAGCGTGACCCAGTGATTCGCGATGTATTTGATTTCGTCGGCGTCGTCCGCGAGGAACGCTCCGGCGCTTATGTGCTGCGCTTGCAGCACCGCGTACGAAAAATTCAGGTACGCCGACAATCCGTAGCGTTCGAAAGTCAGGCTGAAATCGGATCCCCACGCGCGGCTCTCGCGATAATTCAGCGGCGCGGTCACTACCGATCCGGCAAGTTGCGCGAGGTCGAGCTGGTCGTGGCCGAACTTGTAGAACCCGTCGATGCCTACGTTGGCGCCTTCGAGCAAGCGCTGCCGTACGCCAACGTCGAAGTAGTCGTCAGTCTCCGCTTCGATCTTGTCGTTGCCGCTGTTGATCGGCGCGGCGTTGGTGGTATTCGCAAACTTCTGCACGGTCTCGAGCGCCACCTGGTCGAACGGCGGTACCTTGAAGTAGCGCGCATAGCCCGCGTGCAAAGTCGTGGAGTGGGTCAGCAAGTATTCGGCTGCGAACCGCGGGCTCCACTGATTCTGCGTGACGAACGCGCTCATCCAGTCCCACCGCAACCCCGCATTTATCGTCAGCTTCTCAGTCGGATGCCATTCGTCCTGCGCATAGAATCCCAGCAGCCACGCGATTTGATTGTTGTCGTCAACGATCGAGATCGGCGTCGTGCTGCTCTGCATGCCGCCCGTCGCGGGAAACGTCTGCGCGTGGTCGTCCAGCTCGATTGCCTCGCCGCTCATGTAGAATCCCGCGCGCAGCGTGTGCGACGAACCCAGTTTGTAGCTGGTGTCTTCCTGCACGCCGTTGATGAACCCCGTATGCAGAATCTTCGCCGCGACGCCGTTGTATATGAGGTCGCCGATCGGGTCGGGGCTGTACTTCAGCGCGTAGTACCGGCTGAAGGCTGCCACCTGGTAGTTGAGATGCTCACCGACAGCGCCCTGCAGCGACAGGATGCCGTAGTAATTCTGCTCGAGCTCGTTCTCTTTGACCTGCGACGACGGATAAGTCGGAACACCCGCGAGCATGAACTGTTGTGGGAGCCCCGGCTCCGGCGGAATCTCGAATGAGTTCACCGCCGCGCCGGTCACCAGCGACAGCCGCGTATCGGAATTCACGAGATAGGACAGGTAACCGAATCCCTGCCCCTGATCCGCGTAGTCGTGATTCGGATCGGGACTGTCGGTCGGCGCCTGCAGCCCGAGACTGGTGTGCTCGTAATATCCGCTAAAGTAATAGCTGAACTGCCCTTTGCATCCGCCAAGCTCGAAGCTTGGCTGGACGGTCTCGCGCTGACCGCCGTACATTTCGATGTTGTCATTGTCAGGCCCGCCATCGGTGCATCCGTCCTTCGTCCGAATATCGATAACGCCCTCGGGGCGATAGCCGATCTCCGCCGGCAACACACCCGTCAGCAGCGTGATGCTATGCACGAAGCGCGGGCTGAAAATCTCGCCGAAGCTGGTCACCGCCTCCGGCATGAAGATGTCGTTGATGCGGTATTGGATGCCGCCCCCGTTTTCCCCGTGGATGTGAATTTGCTCCTGCCCCTGCGCGTATGAATCCTGGCTCACTCCCGGCGCTTGCTGCAGCACTTGCGCGAGATTCGTGTTCTGACCCTCGGGCAACTTGTGTATCGCCGGCTGATCGAAGCGATAAGCGGTGGCGCCGATCTCCGTGGACAAATCGTTGCGCGCGCGATCGAGGCGCGCTGTCGCCAACTGAAGTGTCAGCGCCTCCTTCGCTTCCATCGTGACGATCAGCGGCGCACTGCGTTTTTTGGAACTCAGCACGATGGTCTGAAGCGCCTGCCGATACCCCTGCTTGGTCGCGACGACTGAGTAACTCCCGGGCGCGAGCGACTTGAAAAGAATCGCTCCCGCTGAGTCGGTGCGCAGACGCGCGATCGCATGGCCGCCCTCCAGGAGCCGAACCTCCGCGCCGGCGATCGGACGTCCCAACGAGTCCTTGATTGTGCCGCGCAATTCGAGTCGGTGCGCGGCGATGCTATTGGTATCGCCCGCAAGGCAGACCCTGGTGCGGAAAAGGATCGAGATCGCGGCAAAGATTAAAATCAGCACGACGGCGAGGTCAACTTCGAGAAGGCCGACCACCTTGAAAGACCTCGCGCAATTTTCACCAGTCATTCGTCTAGCGAATTAACATTTGTCCGCAATTTCAGCTACACCTTGCTGTGCGATCCCGCGCGATTGCAGCATACTTTGAAAATCAATCAATTCGAGGTGCCAACGATGCTCGCTGATGGAACAGTGGAACCGGGGTTTGAAGCGGTGCGCGACGCATTCGCGGAGGCACAGGCTCACGACGAAGGCGGCGCGCAGCTTTGTGTCTATCGACACGGCAGAAGAGTCGTCGATATCTGGGCGGGGATGGATAAGCTGCGCAATCGTCCCTTCACCGCCGATACAATCACGATATTGATGTCCTGCACCAAGGCAGTCACCGCCGTATGCGTGCACATGCTCAGCCAGCGCGGGCTCATCGACTACGACGCGCCGGTCGCACGTTATTGGCCGGAGTTCGCGGCGAAAGGAAAGGCGGCGATCACGGTTCGCGACATCCTTACTCACCGTGCGGGCCTGATGGGCTTCGACGAAGAATCTGGAATAGCGGGGCCGGCGCTCTTCGACTGGAATCGCTGTACCGCGGCGCTCGCGGGCATGGAGCCGTGGTGGAAACCGGGCTCCGCCTATTTCTATCACGCCTTGACCTTTGGCTATTTGGCCGGCGAGCTTGTCCGGCGCGTCTCCGGAAAAACCGTCGGCGAGTTTGTCGATGCGGAAATCGCCGGGCCGCTCAAGCTTGATCTGTGGATCGGACTTCCGCCCGAGCAGGAGCATCGCGTTGCGCCGCACATCGTTCCCCCAACTCAGCTGAGCGACGAACAGGCGCGCGCGCTATTCTCCGGCCTCGGGATGGATATGAATTCACGCCCGGTGCGCGCGGCTTTCAACATGGTCGTAAGCAGTGCTGACGGTCTCAATCTTATCAACACGCGCGAAGCTCATGCCGCACAGTTGCCGTTCGGCAACGGCATCGCGAATGCGCGCGCGCTTGCCAGGATGTACGCCGCCTGCATCGGCGAGATCGATGGCATCCGCCTGCTGACGCGCGAGACGGTCGAGCTCGCGCGCGAGTCGCAGAACGAGGCGCTTGGTGCACCTGATCCGCTGAACCCGCTGGCGGGTTCGGGGCCTCAGAGATTCGGTCTGGGGTTCGAACTGCCGCGAGCGATCGAGCCGATGCTCGGTACCGGGTCGTTTGGGCACGGCGGCGCGGGCGGTCGCATGGCGTTCGCGCATCCAGAATCCGGCACTGCGGTCGCCTATGTGTGCAACAGCATGTTGTGGGACGGCTTTAGCGGTCCCGACCAACGCTGGCTGGGTTGGACCAAGGCTTTGAGCGATGCGCTCGGCATTTGATCCATATCCAATCTCTTTCGCGACCATGAAGACCAATCGTTTTGCCAGGATTCCTATCCAAGACGCGGAAGTCTATTACCTAAGCGATCTTGGGTTGACGCTCGATCGGAATGTAGTCCTACAACAACTGATCACCGACGTACCTTGGCGACAGGATAAGATTGTCGTGTGGGGCAAGCAGTATTCGCAGCCGCGTCTGGTCGCGTGGTATGGAGATCCAGACTGCTCCTACACTTATTCGGGTATTACGCTAGAGCCGCTGCAATGGACCGATCTCCTACTTGATATCAAAAGCCGAATTGAATGTATAACCGCTACAACCTTTAACAGCGTATTGCTCAACTACTACCGCGACCATCGAGATAGTATGGGACTCCATAGCGATGACGAGCCGGAGCTTGGGGAACAACCAGAGATAGCATCGCTTAGCCTTGGCGAACAGCGAACATTCGTTCTGAAGCACAAGACGAACAAGCTCGCCAAGCCTGTCCGGCTGAAGCTTGAGTCGGGGAGTCTTTTGTTGATGAAGGGTAATACTCAGCGATATTGGAAGCATGGACTATCGAAGGAGACGCGCCCATGCGGACCGCGCGTCAACTTGACCTTCCGTCGCATCATTTCAGCGTGAGTCTTATGACGCAGAATAGGCCGCTGTGGTCGGAATAGGGAACGTCGGCGCTCTGATTGGCGACCAGCTCGAGGTCTATTGACACAGGCCACGCTCCTAAGTTGGCGGCCACGACGTAGTCAATCCACTCGGGCAGCCCGTCGCGCGGGTTCGCAGTCGTGCCGCCATTGCTTAGCTGTCGCGTCTCCGCGGTAAGGTCTGTGCCTAACGCAGCGATGTGTGAATAGAGAGGTTCGCGAGCGTCGGTATTTAGATCGCCCGCAACAATGGCGGGTACTGATGGATGGATCTTGGAAACGACCTTGGCCAGCTCGCCTAATTGCGCTTCGCGGACCTCGGAATAGTCATGCCCCGAATATTGTGATTGGAGATGAGCATTGACTACATTGATGCGCCGTTCGCCGCGTCCTAGCTCTACTGTCAGAACGCCCTTCCCAGCCAGGCCATCGCCTTCCCAAATTCTCCAGGCAGGGGCGCTGGCGGCGAACGCGTGAAACTCCGGCGCGCAAAGCGCGGCCCATCCGGCGGAAGCGCCGACGAAGATGAGCAACCCGCCCTTGGGACCACCGCCTCTGCGCCTGACGCAGAGGGGAGACCAATCGGGTCGGAACGCGCTGCTAAGGCGTTCTGCGTACGAGGCGAGCCAGACTTCCTGCAATAGCACGATGTCCGGCGCCAGCTCGCGCACTTTCGCGCTTACTCGATCCATCCGGCCGCGAGGATCCTTTGATAGCGGCCACACGAGGCCGTGCAGGTTCCACGACAGGACCTTGAGCTGGACCGCGCTCATCACTGCTTTCTAGTTCTTGCGCTCGCCGGTGTCGGGTTTGAGAAACAACGGCTGTGTGCGATGCCGTCCCGTGAAATCGAACAGGTTGGTGAGCGGTCCGGCGATCGCGTCGTACGAGCCGCCGCCGAGTTGGCCAAGCGACCAGTTATCTTCGATGAAACGGGTAATCGAGGTCAGGTCGGTGATCGTATGGTCAACGGAATTGCGCCTGGCATAGGGCGATATCACCAGCAACGGCAAGCGCGGCCCGTAACCGCATCGCAACTCGGCGTCGCCAAGCGAAGGATCGCCCGAACCGCAGATACCTGTCCCGCTTAGTGCGTCGAGCGGCGAAGTCGAACCGTTGAAGATAGGACTCATCTGGTGATCGTAGTCGCCGTCGCTGTCGTCGAAGGCAATTACAATAGCCATGCTCTTCCATTGCCGCGTCTTCTCAAGCGCGTTGATTGTTTTTACCAGAAACTCCTGCTCGTCCAGCGGATCGGAAATGCCGCCCGCGTGCCCGGTCTGATATCGCACCGCTTTGACATAGCTTACAGCTGGGAGATTATCGGCCTTGGCGGCGGCTATAAGATCGTCCAGGTCATACTCGTGATTAGCCAGGCCGGCATGACCTATTTCCGAGATATCGGCAGGCCGCGTGTGAGCCAGGTTACTCGTCTGAGGGTAGTACTGAAACGGCGTATATTGGCCGTTGTAATCATTGACGACTAGAAGACTTATCGGATTAGTATGACTCCGCTTACATCCCGTGGTGCCGTTTGGATTGACCGTATCCAGATTGAAGCCCCCTTCAAACGAACCCCAGCTTATGCTCTTTGCGTTCAGCAGGTCACCTATGTTTAACCCGGACATCTGAACCGTCTGAGTGGCGCTGGCGAAACATACGTCGCCGGTGGGTTGCGCGTTGGCGATAAGAGTCCCGTCAAGGACGAGTTGCGGGTTAGGCGGAGTTGGAATAGCACCGTTGGTCTGTCCCGAAACTAAATTGATATGACCCGGCAGGGTACTGCCGAAGGTAGTGCCATAGGAATTGTCACTCATCGCGAAATGTTGGGCATAGTTCCACAGCGCAGTCACGGTATTGCCGTCAAAGTAACCCATCACGAATGCGCTGCCGTAACCGTAGTCGGGGCATCCTGCGGGGACGGCAGTAAACGTCACGAATTGATCCATTAGGCCAAAGTCAAACTGCTGCTGCTCAGCCATATAGCCGTTGAGGCCGTCGCAAGTGAAGGCCTGGGATCGATCGTAGCGGAACGGATTAACCCCATTAGGATTGAAGTTCAGCAGAGTCGGGGTAAATCCATTTACTGAAGGTGTATTGCGGCGAGGATGGAATTCAGGCTCGCCGGGCGGGTTGGTGGCGTTGGGATAGGTCCCAAAATAGTGATCGAAGGTCTCATTTTCCTGGAAGATAATCACCAGATGCTTGATAGGTGTGGTGGTAGAAAAGCGATCCGCTTCGTCGGCTATAGCACTCGACGCTGATAAGGTCGCGGCCAGTCCGATGATAAGCGCGATCGCGCGCAGCGATCGTGCAAATCGATCGATCCATTTTCAGCCCCCTCGCAACGCCGCATGAATTCGACGTGGAAACGAGTCTTATCAGAGCCGGCATGCCGAGGCATATCGTCGGGGAGACTCCGCGGAAAAGATGCGCGTCGACGCGCTCGGCCATTCTTCTGACTGGCGAGCAGTTGGAGTAGGCTCGGGAGCGCCCGCTCGCCGAGGTTGGTGATACAGATGGCTCGAAAACAAGATCCGTCAGCGCGCCCGGCGCTTCCGAGCTTCGCTGATACCGTCGTGATCGGAGGTGGCACTGCCGGCGCGGCGATCGCGGGTCTGCTCGCTGAACACTCCGATCAGTCCGTGCTGTTGATCGAGGCCGGTCCGGATTACGGTTCTTTCGCCGCCGGACGATGGCCAGCTGATCTTACCGACGCCGGCGTGATACCCACGACCCACGACTGGGGTTACGACAGCGGCGAGCAATACAAGCCGCGCGTCATCGGCTTCGAGCGCGCCCGCGTTATCGGCGGATGCTCGTCGCATAACGGATGCGCCGCTATCTGGGGCAGCCGTCTCGATTACGACGGATGGGCCGCGCTCGGAAATCCGGGATGGTCAACCGACGAACTGCGGCCGCTGTTCCGCGCCGCCTCCGACCGGCTGCGCGTCAGAATTCCGCAGCCAAGTGAGATCACCCCGTTCCAGCGCGCCACATTGGACGCCGCGGCCGAAGCCGGAATCCCACGCGTCGCTGACCTGAACGACCTGGACCAGGACCTCGGCATGGCGCCGAGTCCGGTGAACATCGTCAACGGCGTCCGCTGGAACACCGCGTTCGCCTATCTCGATCCGGTGCGGGAGCGATCGAATCTGACGATTGTCGGCGACTCGCCGTGCGACCGCCTCGAAATCAGATCCGGGCGCGCGAACGCCGTCATCGTCGCTGGCCGTGAGGGTCTGGTCCGCGTCGAGACGGGACGAGTGATCGTCGCGGCTGGAACCTACGGATCGCCCGCGATTTTGATGCGCTCGGGTATCGGCGAGCCATCTGAACTTCGCGCCGCAGGCGTGGCGCCCGCACTTGAACTGCCGGGAGTCGGCCACAACCTGCACGACCATCCGCGCGTCTCGCTGAATTACGCGGGGACGCGCGAGCTGCAAGAGACGATGACGGCTTTTGCGCGCGAGCACTGGATGCCAGAGGAGCAGACGATCGCCAAGGCGCGGTCCTCGCGATGCGAACGCGGATTTGATCTGCACATTTACCCGGTCGGCGGACCCGACCCCACGACTCCAACCGGTTGGCGATGGACCCTCGAAGTGGCATGCATGACGCCACGCTCTCGCGGCGCGCTCAGGATTGCGAGTGCAGACAGTGCCGCACCGCCAATCATCGACCATCGCTACCTGTCCGATCCTGACAGCGAGGATCTGCGCGTGCTCGCCGACGGAATCGCACTCGCCCGCGAGATTGCCGCGAAACCCGCGCTCTCACGGCTTGTTGGCGGCGAGCTTTCATCCGGCAGCCGCGCCGCAACCCGCATCGAGATCGAGGCGTTCGTCAGGGCGAACTGCTGGCACTACTACCATCCGGTGGGCACCTGCCGGATGGGCGCGGCGTCCGATCGATCCGCAGTCGTCGATTCGCGGGGCAGAATTCACGGACTCGACAACGCCTACGTCGCCGACGCGTCGAGCATGCCGGTGATACCGCGCGCCAATACCAATCTGCCGGCGCTGGTCGTCGGCGAGCGAGTGGCGCACTGGCTGCTCGAGCGCTAGAACGCCCGAAGATCTTCCCGCGATTGAGTTAGAGTGACGCTCGGCCGTTGCCTGCCTGATGGCCGTTGGAACGGACCATCTGGACCAACTCTTTCGAGAGACCCGCCAGTTCGGAGGAAGTCTTCAGCACTTGTTTCGAGCTGGTATCGGTCTCATGCGCAGTCTGCACCAGATCCGAAGCTCCCACCCTGACCTGATCGACCGCACTCGCTTGCTGTTCGGTGCTCAATTCGATTTCGCGCGCCGCCTCACTGGCGGTGCTGACCAGAGCGGCGATCTGCCTGAAGAGTACTGCCGCTTCGGCGAACTCGCGCACCCCCGCATCGACCAGCTTCGAGCCGTCCTGGGTGGCCGCAATCGTCGAACTCGCCGAGGCCCTGATGTTGTCGAGCAGTTGGCGAATTTCGCTGGATGAAACACTGACGCGGTCCGCAAGCTTGCGAATTTCGTCCGCCACGACGGCGAAGCGCTTGCCCCATTCGCCGGCGCCGGCCGCTTCGATAGTCGCGTTGATCGCGAGGATATTGGTCTGTTCGGCGAGTTCGTTAATCATCTCGGTGATGCTCCCAATCAATTGGGATTTCTTGCCGAGCTCGAGCACGTGGACCACGACTACATCGACCTGGGTCTTGATGCCCGCGATGGATTGCGTCGTACGTTGCACGGTCTCGTCGCCACGGCTGGCCGTGAGGGAAGTTTCCTGCGCGACTTTCGCGACGCGTTGCGCGTTTTCCGCGATCAGCCGCGAGGTCGAAAGGAGTTCGTTGATCGTAGTGGCGATTTCGTTGACCGCCGTCGCCTGCCCGGTCGAGCCGGACGACTGCAAATTCGCCGCTGCCTGAAGCTCCCCCGACGAGCTCTGCAGAAGGGCGGCGGCCGAGCCGATTTGCCGGGTCAGTGAGCTCGTAAGATACCATCCGACCAACGCAGTCAGGACCAGGGCGAGCAGCGAGGCGGAAACTATCGTCGTTTCCGACAGACTTGCGCTGAAGTCAGTGCGGGTTTTTTCTTCGCGCAGCGAATTTCTTTCATCGTCGTCCATTGCAACGATCACTTGCGTGAAGCTGTCCATCAAGACCTTGCCCTGACCGGTCTCCACCACTTTCAACGCCGCGTCCAGGCCCTCGGTGCGGCGCAGGTCTATAGTCTGCTTGAGCTCCGCCATTTTGGACTGAATCAAGGGCAACGCCTGCTCGAGGCGGTGTGCCTGATCCGGATTGTCGGCAGTCAAATCCCGCAGTTGCCTTCTAAGGTTGTCAATCGACGAGTCCGCCGCTCGGTAAGGCTCCAGATAAGTGTCGTTACCGGTCAGCAGATACCCGCGTTGGCCGGTCTCGGCCGCCTGCACCATCGACGATAGCTTGGAGAGGCGGTCGATCAGCTCATAGGTGTCGCCCATCTTATGCGCGTTGTTCCATATTCGCGCGATACTGAAATATCCAACCGCCGCGACGACCAGCAGCATGACGACCGAAACTGCGAATCCGAGTGCGATCAATACCCCAAACGACCTCGATCGATTCATCCTGACGACCGCCTCCGTGGCTACGTTGCTCGCGTTGTCGGTGCATAGGTTGTGCCGCGGATTGAATACTTCAATGCCACCTTGAACCCCAATTAATCCGACAATCGCCGTCAAATTCGCGGCACTTTATTGACGCGTGACAGTAATCGGTCACTCCCACCGCGACAGCGACACGCCCGCCAGCACATCCTATGCGCAGGTACGCCGCCCTGGATGCGCTCTTATCCGCCAGCCTTTCCATTCGATCACGCAATCCGCTTGGAGCGAAAATTGCTCAATCCCGTCACAGACTGTCCGCGTGTTCTCATTGATGACGACCTCAACCGAAACAAGCTTGTCCTCGACGCGATTGGCGGTGGTGCTGGTCAGAGCGGGCAAGCTGTTCTGCGCGCTACCGCTCGCGAGCGTTATCGAGACGCTGCGCAGCCCGCCGGTCACTGCTATCGCCGGTGCTCCGCAATGGGTACAGGGCGTCGCCGTGATTCGCGGCGCCACGGTGGTAGTAGTCGATTTGGGAATCCTGCTCGGCCTTGATTCGGCCGAAATCAGTCAGGCGCGCGTGATTACTCTGCGCGTCGGCGACCGGGTCGTAGGCCTCGCGGTCGAATCTATCGTCGGCGTGCGCGAGTTCGATCGCACGCTGCTGTCCGAGGTTCCGCCGCTGCTCCTGCAAGCTCATCCCGAGGTGCTCAATGCGATCGGCCTGCTCGACGGCGAGCTCATGCTGGTGCTCGACGGGTCGCGGATTATCACGGAGACAGAACTGGCGCGGCTGGAGAATTCATAATGAAGACCAGCCGGGCTATCGGCGACGCAAACCTGGCGCGGTTCGTGGACTTGATCGAAGCACATCTCGGCCTTCGATACGCCGCTTCATCGCTCGGCGAGTTGGAGGCTGCGCTGGCGGCGCGGATGCGCGCGTTGCAATGCCGCAGCTCCGACGCCTACTTGAAGCGGCTCGAGTCGGAGGTGTCGATGCATGACGAGCTGCGCGAGCTCGCCGCCCGGCTTACCATCGGCGAGACCTATTTCTTTCGCAGTCCCGAGCAGCTCAGCGTATTTTCGGAAGTCGCAGTCCCGCGTCTTAACCGCGACGATCCCGCGCGCCAGCTCCGGATATTGTCCGCCGGATGTTCCACTGGTGAGGAGCCCTACACGCTGGCGATGACGCTGCTGGGGCTGGGCCCGTCGGCGCCGGCTGAAGTCTCGATTCTCGCCATCGACATCAACCCCGAAGCGCTGGCCAAGGCGCGGCGCGGCTGTTATTCGGCGTGGGCGATGCGCTCGACGCCGGCGGACTGCGTCGAGAAATACTTCCGCCGCGAACGGACGCAGTTCGTGCTGGATGAGCGCGTGCGGGCGATGGTGCGATTCGACGAACGCAGTATCGCGCTCGAAGACCATCAATTCTGGCAGCCGCATCGTTTCGACGTCATCTTTTGTCGCAACGTGGTCATGTACTTTTCCGCCCGCGTCGTGGCCGCGGTAATCGCGCGGTTCGCCCGCGTGCTCGCGCCCGACGGATTTCTCTTTCTGAGTCATGCCGAGCCGCTGCGTGGAATCTCGCAGGCATTTCATGTCGAGCACGCGCAGGGCACCTTTTACTACGTACTGCGTCAAGCCAGCGCCGCACCCATCTCACTCAGGTCGGTCGCGTGGCCAATAAGCCCGCGCAAAGATCCGGCCCGGCCGCTGATTCCGCCGCCGTCGCGCGGCCGCCTGAACGCCTCTGCTTCGTTGCATCGCAGCGGTTCGATCCGGCGCCCAACGGTGACCGCGAACTGCGCCGTCGTGGCGCCTGCGGTGGTCGAACTTGCTCCGCCGCCGCTCGCGGCAGCGAGTCCGGCGGCGAAGGATGCGAGCCTCAGTCTTGGCGCGGCTCTTATGAAGGCCGAACAGTACGACGCGGCGCTGGCGGCGCTCGACGCGCTCGCGCCAGCGGACCGGCGCGACCCCGACGTGCTGCTGCTGACAGCTATAATCCAGGTCGAGCGCGGGCATCTCGACCGGGCGGCCGAGTTATGCGCCGCGTTGCTGGCGCTGGACGATCTCAACGCGGCGGCGCATTACCTGACCGCCCTCTGTCACGAGCATGGCGGTAGGCGCGCGGCGGCGATTGACAGCTACCGCGTCGGCGTTTACCTCGACTCGGCCTTCGCGATGCCGCATCTGCGGCTGGGCCTCATGTTCCGGCGCGAGGGCGACCTGGCGGGTGCGCGGCGCGAGCTTCAGAACGCCGCGATGCTGCTGGCGCAGGAGGATCCGGCCCGCGTCCTGCTCTTCGGCGGCGGCTTCAGCCGCGGCACTCTAATCGATCTTTGCGCTGCCGAATTGCGCCTCTGTGAGAGTTCCAATTGATCGAAAGCGACGTCGAATTGAAATTCGAGGACCTGAAACGGTCCTTCGACCTGACCTTCCAGCAGCCGCTGGTCGAGCGCGCGCAGGAACTCGTGCATCTGCTGATCGTGCGCATCGGCACCGCCCGCTTCGCCCTCAAAGTTGCCGATCTCGCCGGACTCGCACGCGCCCAAACGGTGGTGCCGATTCCCGGCGCCGATTCCGGACTGCTCGGCCTCGCCGGGCTGAAGGGCCGGATGGTTGCGGTTTACAGTCTTGCCGCGATGCTCGGATGTCCGGAGTTGAGCACCGATCCGAATCGATGGATGGTGCTGTGCCGTTGCGAGAAGGAAATCGCGCTCGCCTTCACCGCCGTGGCGGGCACCATGATGGTGCCGCGCACTGATCTCAGCCCCGTGAGTCCCGGTGCGCCGCCCCATGCGACCGACGCGGTCGGCGCCGGCGCGTCGCAGTTGTGGCTGCTGAACGTCAGCTCGATCGCCGAAACTATCGTCAAACAGACCGGCGCGACGGCTTCGGTGGAAGCGGCGTGACTGGATAGCGACTTATGGCCGACGAAAGTCTCTACCAGTATTTCAAGATCGAAGCGCGCGAGCTCGTCTCCGATCTCAGCCGCGACATCCTCGGCCTTGAACGCGGCGACGGCGGCGCCGAGCCGGTCGCGCGTCTCCTGCGCCAGGCGCACACGCTCAAAGGTGCCGCCCGCGTCGTCCGTCTGCCCCGTATCGCCGAGATTGCGCATGCGATGGAAGACGCGCTCGCGCCTCATCGCGATTCCTCCGAGGTTGTCAGTAAGCTCGAGATCGGCCGGCTGCTCGAGCAAGTCGATGCAATTGCGTTGGCGATAAGCGCGCTCGATCCGCCGTTGCCGGCCGGTGCGCCCTCGCGTCCGTCGGCGCTCGAACCCTTCGAGCGCGTCCGCGTCGGCATCGCCGAGATGGACGCTCTCTTGAGCGGAGTCTCCGAAACGGCAATCCAGCTCGACGGTATCCGCCGCGGTATCGAAGCGGTCAAGCAGGTCGAGGAAAGGCTCACCGCGCTCCAACAACAATTGACCGACGCCAGGCCCGGGCCGGCCCTGCGCGAAACCGTCGAGGAGATGCGGCTGGCGCTCCAGCATGCTCGTCAAGGCCTGGGGACGCGGGCCGACAGCACCGATCGCGAGATCGCCGAAGTCCGCGGGAATATCGACCGGCTGCGCCTGCTGCCTACCAGCCTGCTTTTCCCGGCGCTGGAGCGTGCGGTGCGCGACGCCGCCGAGACGCTTGGCAGGCAGGTGGTCTTCCACACCTCGGGCCGCGATCAACGGCTCGAAAGCCACGTGCTCTCGGCTATCGGAGAAGCTCTGGCGCATCTGGTGCGCAACGCGGTCGCCCATGGAATCGAAAGTCCGCCGGACCGCGTCGCACGCGGCAAACCCGCCTGCGGCGAGGTCAAGCTCAAGATTGCACGGCACGCCGATCGAATCCTGTTCACCTGCGCCGACGACGGTGCCGGAATCGACCTTGACGCCGTCCGCCGCGCCGCCGTCGCGCGCAACGTTATTTCCGCCGCCAGCGCGGCCGTCCTCTCGCCCGCCGCCGCGCTCGACCTGATCTTCAGCCCCGGGGTGACCACCAGCCCCTCGCTCAACGAAGTGGCCGGCCGCGGTATCGGTCTCGAAGTCGTGCGCGAGGTCGCCAGCCGCTTCAAAGGCCGCGTCAGTGTCCGCACCGACGCCGGGATCGGCACCAGCATCGAGATCGAAGTGCCGGTCTCGCTCTCGTCGGTCAGGGCGGTCCTGCTCGGCGCCGGCGATTTGCTGGCCTGGGTTCCGCTCGAGGCGGTGCGATGCGCGTTGCGGCTCGGCGACGACGCGATCGTCTCGCTGGCGGGACGGTCTTCATTGATCTTCGAGGGCCGCGCGATTCCATTCATCCGCCTCGCCGACACGATGCGCCGCGCGACGGCGCCGAACAGCGCCGATTCGCGTCCGCGCCTGGCTGCAATCGTTCAAGCCGACGCGGAACTGCTCGCGCTCGGTGTGGACCGCGTCATCCACGCCAGCGAAGTGATCGTGCATCCGCTGCCGGCCGCCGCCGGACGTGTAATCACTCTCGCCGGCGCCGTCTTCGACGCGCAGGGCAATCCGCAACTCGTGCTCAACCCCGAGGCGCTGCTCGAAGCGTCCAACTCGGCCCCCGCGCGCCTGACTCCTGAGCCCGGTCCAACTCCGCACGTCCTGGTCATCGACGATTCGCTGACCAGCCGCGTGCTCCTGCAGAGCATCCTCGAGGCGGGCGGCTTCAAGGTCGATCTGGCCGTCAGCGGCGAAGACGCGATGGCGAAGGCCCGCGCCCGCCACTACAACCTCTTTGTCTGCGACGTCGAGATGCCCGGAATGAATGGCTTCGAGTTCGTCGCCCGCACGCGCGAGTACGACTACATGCTCGGCATTCCCTCGATCCTCGTCACCACCCGCGGCGGCGCTGACGATCGCAGGCGCGGCGCCGAGGCCGGAGCGCGCGCATACATCGTCAAGGGCGAGTTCAGCAAGGACTCGATGCTGGAAACCGTTCGCGGCCTGGTGGGTTAGGCGATGGCAACCATTCAAGTGCTGGTCGCGGACGATTCGATGACAGTGCGCAGGCGTATGTGCCAGGTGCTATCCACCGATCCCGCAATTGAGGTCGTCGGCGAGGCCAGCGACGGCCGCGCCGCGACTGAAATGTGCCGGCGTCTGCGGCCCGACGTAATCACCATGGACGTGATGATGCCGGTGATGGACGGCGTCACCGCCACGGAATACATCATGGCCAACTGTCCCACGCCCATCCTGATGGTTTCGGCCTCGTCCAATCGCGGCCAGGTGCTGAAGACTTTCGACGCGCTTGCGGCCGGCGCGATCGACGTGCTCGACAAGCCCGCCGGCATCGCGCCGGACGGTGTATGGGAACGTGAATTGCTCGCGGCGGTGAAGATGGTTTCGCGCATCAAGCCGATTCAGCGCTCGTCGGTCAATCGGCGCTCGCGAGTCGCTGGTGCCGCCGCGCGGGTCCCGCAAGCTGATTCGCTTCCCGCCCGGGCTGGCGATGAAGCGGTGGTCGTCGTGATCGGGGCGTCGATCGGCGGCCCGTCGGCGCTCGCGAAAATTCTCTCGCAGATTCCCGCCGACTTTCCGCTGTCGATTCTGCTCGTTATCCACATCGCGCCGGAATTCTCTGACAGTCTTGTGCAATGGATCGCCAAGGCCTCCGCTCTCAACGTGAGGGTTGCGCGCGACGGCGATCGGATGCTCCGTCGCGGCGCTGGCGAAGTACTCATGGCGCCGCCCGACCGCCATCTGACTGTCAGCCAGGGCCGCGTGCGTGTGACGGATACTCCGCCGCGCCACTTGTGCCGTCCCTCGATTGACGAGCTGTTCGAGTCCGTCGCGCGCGAATGCGGACCGCAAGCTATCGCGTGTCTGCTGACTGGCATGGGCAAAGACGGCGCCGTCGGTCTGCTGGCGGTCAGGCAGAGCGGCGGCCAGACCATCGCGCAGGATGAAGCCAGCTCGGTCGTATTCGGGATGCCGCGCGAAGCGATCGCGCTGGATGCCGCCCAGGTGATTTCTCCACTTGCCGAGGTGGCGGGAACGCTCTGCCGGATGGCGCGGCGGCATCGTGGAGATGGCGTATGAGTTCCAGCGTTCTGGTAATCGACGACAGCCTGACGGTCCGGATGGATCTGAAGTCGGCGTTCGAGACCGGCGGCTATGCTTGCACTCTTGCCGCGACACTGGCCGCCGGCCGCGCCGCCCTGCGCGACGGCATCTTCAATCTGATCGTGCTCGATGTCCAGTTGCCCGACGGCGACGGCGTTTCGTTCCTGTCTGAATTGAAGGCGACAATAGAGACCCGCGCAATTCCTGTAATCATGCTCTCGCTCGAGGCCGACGTTCGCGCCCGCGTGCGCGGCCTCACCACCGGCGCCGATGAATACGTGGGCAAACCGTATGACAAACGCTATCTGCTGGGTTGTGCGGACGAACTGATACGCTCGCGTCGCTCGGACCCGGCGGTGCATCAACTTCCCAACCTGTTGGTGATCGATCCCAGCGAGACCTTTCGTCAGTGGCTCAAGCAGCTGGTCGAGCCCAACGGATATCACATGGTCGAGGGCCAGAGCGGCGCCCAGGGATTGCGGCTGACGGCGGAAATCCAGCCCGCCGCGATCGTGGTTGACGATCAGATGGCCGGGATCGACGGGCTGACCTTTATCAGCCGAATCAAGTCCAATAGCGTGCTGCGCGAGATTCCCTGCGTCTTCTTCACCGATTCCGACGATCCCGGCACTGAAATCCGCGCGCTGGAGGCGGGCGTTGATGCGTTTATGCGCAAGCGCGAGGACCCGGCGATGCTACTGATTCGTTTGGGCGCGCTCACTCACTCGCGCGAGGCGATGCGCGCAACTGACGGCGCCAAGAGCCTCTTCGGCAACAAGAAACTGCTCGGCATCGGCCTCGACTTATCATATCTGCACCGGCTCGCAGGCGAGTTGCTGAGCGATGATTACGAAATGGCAATCGCGGAAACCGTCGCCGAGGCGCTCCAACTGCTGGCCGTCCGCCGCGCCGATTGCATCCTGATAGAAAGCGCGTCCGCCGCTGCCACCTTTTTCCGCCAAATCAGGGATTCGCCCGACTGGCGGACGATTCCCTTGATTGTCCTCGCCGACGATCCGGCCAGCGCCACCGTGCGCGAGGCGCTCAGCGCCGGCGTTGACGACTGTGTCGTTAAGTCTGACGACTTTGCCGTCGCCAAGGCTCAATTGCGCAATCTGCTCCGCCGCAAACAGGTCGCCGACCGCAACCGTCAGGCTCGTGAAGTACAGCTGCGCGACGAAACCCGAGCCGCCGCCGCCGAAGCGCTCGTCATGGGCCAGCTCGCCGAGACTCGCGCCCGCCTGCTCGCCGAGCTCGAAACCAAAAATACCGAGCTGGTCGGCGCCCGCGAAACCGCGCTCGAAGCGTTGCGCATCAAGTCCGAATTCATGATGAACATGAGCCACGAAATCCGAACCCCCCTCAACGGCATCCTCGGGATGACCGAATTGCTGCTCGAAACCGATCTGACCGACGAACAAGCGGAATTCGCGCGGACGGTTTCCGTCAGCGGCACCCTGCTGCTCAATATCGTCAACGACATCCTCGACTTCACCAAGCTCGACGAAGGCAAGGTGGTTTTCGAGCAAATCGATTTCGATCTGGCGGGCGTACTCGAATCCACCATCGAATTGTTCGCCAAGGAGGCCCACAGCAAAGGCATCGAACTGATGCTCGAGTACGGCAGCGAAGTTTCGACGACTATCTCGGGCGATGCATACCGCCTGCGCCAGGTCCTCAACAATATGCTCGGCAACGCCATGAAGTTCACTCACGCCGGCGAAGTGATCCTGCGCGTGGCCGCGGCCGCGCAAACCGCCGATGAAGCCAGCTTTCGCTTCGAGGTTCGCGATACCGGCATCGGCATACCGCCGGAAGCGCAAGCCCGGCTCTTTGTTCCGTTCTCGCAGGCTGATGCGTCAACCACGCGCAAATACGGTGGAACCGGTTTGGGACTCACGATTTCAAAGAAATTGGTCGAACGCATGCGGGGCAGAATTGAGATTGAAAGCGTGCCCGGAAAAGGCTCGTCCTTCCATTTCACCGCGATGTTCGCCCGGCCCACGACGGCCGCTCCGGCCGAATCCAGTGATCCGCGCCTTCAAGGCATGCTCGCACTGATCGTGGATGACAATGCGACCAATCGCGCGGTGGTCGCGAAGACCTTGCTATCGTGGGGAATGGTGGCCGAATCCGCCGCGAGCGGCGCACTATCGCTGGCCGCGATGCGCCGGCGTGCCGCCGAAAATCGCCCCTACCAGGTCGTCATCATCGATGCCGAAATGCCCGAGATGGACGGTCCGGCGCTTGCCCGTACCGTCAGATCCGACCCGGCGCTCTTGAACACGCCGCTCTGGTTGATGAATCCGGTCGGTGACAGCGCAACTTCCGGGGCTCGCCGGCGCAAGGATTTCGACGGATGCGTGACCAAGCCGGTGCGGCCGTCGGACCTTCACAAGAGCCTTTCGGCGTTACTCGAGCCGGACGCGCCGGACGCCGGACAATCAGCCCACGGCTCCGCGCAGCCCGCGCTTCAATTATCAAGTGCCTCGGCCAACCCCGCGGTCGCCCCGTTGCGCGTGCTTGTAGTCGATGACAACCTGGTGAATTTGAAAGTGGCCGAACGGCAACTCCGGAAGTTGGGATATCGCGTCGATCTGGCCGGCGGCGGCAAGGCCGCGATAGAAGCGCTGTTCAGCACGCACTACACGGTTGTGCTGCTGGACTGTGAGATGCCGGAGATGGACGGATACGACACGGTTGCGGAAATCCGCCGGCGCGAAAACAACCGCCGCCATACAATCGTAGTCGCGATGACGGCGCACGCCCTCGAGGGCGCACGCCTGCGATGCCTCGACGCCGGCATGGACGAATACATCGCCAAACCGGTGAGTCTACAAGCCTTGACCGCGGTCCTGGAACGCTGTGCCTTGCTGGAGACAAGCGTGGTTGGCTCGCCGTTGTCGGCAAAGGCCTAGCCGCCGGCCGACGCAAAGTCAGCCAGCGGCCAGCATCTCTACATTAGGCTGACAAGGGCGCCGTCTTTTTCCACGGCGCGCTTTAAGTCTCAGTCAGAGCAGGTGGTTGGCTCGCCACGAACCTGCGCGATCGTAAGCGGGTCCGCCGCTCCCTGCAGCTTGTCTTGTTGGGCATACGTATGCGGCGACGCGATAGAAGTATGCACGGAAGCCGAGGCGCAAAGGCCGAACGTGCTGCAACAGCCGGTCATGGAAACCAGGAACAGCGCGACGAGTGGGACGAGTAGTTTATGCATATTATTTGATCTCAAATCTCCAAGGCTATGGAATTCGGTAGGACGCTAAATGTGGCCGCGGTCACGATTGCCAATAAAGTGGCACCTTTCAATTTCAACTTACTGCTCGAGAAGGCCTTACTGATCGACGCGTTGGTTGGTCTAGCGCGTCGTGCTCGAAGGCCCGAGGGCCCACTTTACGGCTGGATCAAACTCGGACTCGAACAATATTTCGATCCCGACCTTACGAGCATGAGAGGTTCAGCGACCAGGGTCAACGCAATTACGCGGTCGTCTGAACCTTTCGTGCTCTGAAGCACCTCTTATCCCTTCTGAACCTACTAATAATTGAAGCGGTCGCGCGGAATTGGTCATCACAAAGGACCGGATAACTTACGGCGCGAGAGTTATCGCGGGAAAATAAATTCCTTCGCGCTGCCGCACCCACCAGGCGCCGGTAGCTTCCTTTTCTTGCGCGCTCGAGTAGCGATAGTCGTAAAGCAACGCCCTGACGTAGTGCGGCGGCTTATCTGGAAAGGGATTACTGCCGAGCAGCGCCGTAACCGCCGGTGAATTTTCCAGCAAGCGCTGCAGGAACATCGAGAACCACGGATTCTCCGACGCCGTGCCCAGCGCGGCGAACCACATCTGCCAGTCCAGCCGCGGCTGGTGCGGAAAGTTCCATCGCGGCCGCTGCATCACATCGCCCGGTTTATATTTGAAGCCGTATTCGCGCCAATGAGCGCCGTCATCCGATCCTTCGACGATGATTTCCGGCAGGGTGGTCGTCATCACCGCAAACAGCCCGTAGGTGTTGACGATACGCAGCGGCGCAATCTCGTCGTTGAGCCAAGCGGCCGGGATCGAAATTCGCCCGGTGAATACGGCATGAAGCTGTGCAAGACCGGTGAAGACAATCAACAGCGCGAACGCTCCGACCGCATACGAAACGATCTTTCGCGGCTTGATGTCCCGGACCCAATGTTGCACGAATCGGGTAACGCCAACCGGAAGAACCTTGCGCAACGCGGTATCGTCAAACAGCACCAGGCACAAGGCCATCGTCAGGAGATTGAAAAAGGCGTAGTTGCCGGTGAGCAGGATCACCAGTTGCAACAACAGAAAGCCGAATGCCGCGACGAACCTCAGCCGCCGTGGAAAGAAAATCAAAAACGGCATAGCCAGTTCTATGACCAGCGTCGCTGCCGTCAACGCTGTCAGCACCTCGTGCGGCAGGTGATGCGCATACCAGGCCAGTGGCGTAGGCAGCGGCTCAGTCTGAAAATAGTAGGAGAGCGCGGAGAGGTTAGCCCAAGTGCGATCGCCGCTTAGGAGTTTGACCGCTCCCGAAAGAAACATGAGGCGGAACAGCAGCCATCGCAACAGCCAGATGCCGGGCTTCGTCGCCAGGCTCAGCAGAAGCGTCAGGAAGCCGGCTTCAAGCAACAGCAGGTCCCACTGAAAGCCCATGAACTCCTGACCGGCGTAAAAGAGCGAAAGATAAAGCGCATACAGAAAAAACAGGCTTAGCCGCGGCAACACGTTGAATATCAGAAGGAGCGACAGCGCCGTTCCCGCCCAGCATGCGGCCTGAATCGCAAAATCGCTTTGCCCCATCCAGAACACCATCGGAAACTGCCAATAGCCGCCTGTGCCGAGTTGGCTCCGGACGGCGTCGGTGAATCCTGACAGTGGCAAGATGCCGTGGCTGCCGATTAATCCCAGCGCCTGCACGCCAAACGAAACAAAGGCCGCGAAATAAATCAGTCCTATGGATCGGATAAACAGCCACGACACCAGATCATAGCGCGGCGCCTCATAGTCGCGTCCCCACAACCACCGACTCGGGCGATAAAGCGCGGAACGATGCGACGCGACAAACGCATACAAGCCCTCGGCGATTGCGGCGAACGCGGGAAGTTGCCGATAGAGCGTCAGCCAGAAGCTCTTGCCGCTCGCGTGACTTAGCGTGAGCAGGACGGCTTCGGCACCGCTCGCGATTTTTCCATCGGGCGCTACGTATTGGACAGCGCGCTGGAACGCAGTCAGAGGAATTTCCGGATATTGTGCGGCGACTTCCTGATACGGCGCGTAGGTCACGCGATCGCCGGTGAGTCCACTCCAATAGCGCACCCAATAGACGCAGAACCCGCAATCACCGTCGTAAATGAGGAGCGGCCGCGGACGGCTAATGCCGGTTGTTTGCATAACCGTCTAATTATGCCTGAAGACCAAATCAGGTCGCAGGCCCGACACTATACTCCCGCCGGCGAATTTCGCGGCCTCCGCGCCTGGCAACCGATCACTTGCGGTCCGAGGTCCTCTGGGAGCACTTTTGAAGGCACGATGAGCACGACTCAACAATCGACATCGGCGTCCGCCCGCAAGATCCATTTCGCTTTCACCGACGAGCAGGATCAATTCCGTTCGGCAGTCCGGCGATTTCTAAACGACAAATCTCCCACCACCGAGGTCCGGCGCCTGATGGCGACTGCCGAGGGTTACGATCCCGCGGTGTGGCGCCAGTTGAGCGAGGACCTGGCCCTGCCCGGCATCCACGTGCCGGAGCAATTCGGTGGCGCAGGGTTTGGCATGGTGGAGCTTTGCATCGTTACGGAGGAGTTCGGCCGCGCATTGCTCTGCGCTCCTTATTTCTCGACGGCCGTGCTCGCTGCCAATGCGATTCTTAGTGCGGGCACCGAGGCGCAAAAATCCGCCTTGCTGCCAGAGCTCGCAAAAGGAGCCCGCCTGGCTACGCTTGCGGTCACCGAGCCGGATGGCAATTGGGATCCCGCCGCCATCAAGCTTGTCGCCACTCCCGATTCGGACGGCTACCGCCTCGACGGAGTCAAAAGTTTCGTCGTGGACGGCCACCTGGCGGAGCTGTTAGTCGTCGCCGCACGCATCCCAAAGACTACCGGCCTCGAGGGGTTGGCGCTGTTTACGCTCGATGCGAATGCCGCCGGCGTGGAGCGCCGCCTTCTGGAATCTATGGATCCTACCCGCAAGATCGCGCGCATCGATTTTCGCGGCGCTCATGCGAGCCTGCTCGGCAACCTCAATGATGGTGCGGCGGCAATCCTCCGCACTCTCGATCGGGCGGCGATCGCGCTTGCCAACGAGATGGTGGGCGGCGCCCAGATCATGCTTGACTCGGCGGTAAGCTATGCGAAGCTGCGGGTGCAGTTCGGGCGGACAATAGGATCGTTCCAGGCCATCAAGCACAAGCTCGCCGATATGCTGCTGGACGTCGAGCTCGCAAAGTCGGCGGCCTACTACGCAGCTCAAGCCAGCGCGGCCGACGATCCCGAATGGCCCGCGCTCGCCAGTCTGGCCAAAGCTGCCGCGTCGGAAACGTACCTGCACAGCGCGGCTGAATGCATTCAGATTCACGGCGGCATCGGCTTCACGTGGGATAACGACACGCATCTGTGGTTCAAGCGAGCGAAAAGCTCGGAGGTGTTCCTCGGTCAACCGAGTTATCACCGGGAACTCCTGATGCAACGTTGGGGAGTCTGAGCGATGAGCAACGTCAGCGAAACCGAAGTGCGCGCTGAAGTGCGCGAGTGGCTGGCGGCCAACTGGGATCCCGATATGCCGCTGCTGGAGTGGCGAATCAAGCTCGCGGATTCCGGATGGGGAATGCCGCAGTGGCCGAAGGAGTGGTACGGCCGCGGACTTCCGCACGCGCTGGCGCGAGTGGTGGAGGAGGAGTTCGCCAACGTCGGCGCCGTCCGCGCCGCCAGCTCCGGAGTGCGATTGCTGGCCGCGGCAACCCTGCTCGAGCACGGATCGGATCAGCAAAAAAAGAAGTTCCTTCGACGTATTCTCACCGGCGAAGACACCTGGTGCCAGTTCTTCAGCGAGCCGGGCAGCGGTTCCGATCTCGCCGGCGCCACCACTCGCGCCGATTTGAAGGGAGACTTCTGGATCGTCAACGGACAGAAGGTGTGGACGACCAGTGCGCATCATGCCGACCACGGCCTGCTGCTCGCCCGCACCGATTGGGACGCGCCCAAGCACGAGGGGCTCTCGTACTTCGTGATCAATCTGAAGCAACCCGGCGTTGACGTGCAGCCGCTCAAGCAGATGAATGGGCATGCGTCGTTTAACCAGGTGTTCTTCACCGACGCGAAAGTCCCCAAGGAGAATCTGGTCGGGCGTGTCGGCGACGGATGGAAGGTCGCGATGACGACGCTCGCGCACGAGCGCCGCGGCGCCGACGGGCTGCCGGCAGCGTCGAAGCGCGGGACGCGGGTCGGCAAGATACACGCCGAAGAGCGCGCCGAAACCGAAAAGGCGAATCAGCCTTACACATGGTATCCGCAACGCGCCGGCCGCGTTGACCTCATCATCGATCGCGCGAAGGAGACCGGCGCGAACAAGGATCCTTACATCCGCCAGGAAATAGCCAGGCTGATGACGCTGGCCAAGTGCGCCGAGTGGACCGCACGCCGCGCGCGCGCCGCTCAGCAACAGGGACGGCCGCAAGGTCCGGAAGGATCGCTCGGCAAGCTCGCCGCCAGTCACGTCGCGCGCGGCTGCGCCCGCGTACATACGCTGATTACCGGCACGGACGCGATGCTCACCGGGCGCGAGAGCGCGCGCGAAGGAATCATCGCCGAAATTCTGGTTTCGGTGCCCGCCGTTTCAATCGCCGGCGGCACCGACGAAATCCAGCGCAACATCATCGCCGAGCGTGTGCTCGATCTACCGAAAGAACCCCGCTTCGACACCGGCCCCTTCCGCAACGTCCGCAAGAACTAGGGTGGCCACGGGTGGTTGCCGTATCCTGCCGAGTCAGACGGCGTTTCCTATCGCATCCGCATATCGGCCCTGCAACTGCGCCATCCGGCCGAAAAGCTCCATGATCTTGCGCGGCGAGTGATCGTCGTTTATCTCGCGAAATATCGTATCCACTGTAACGGCCAGCCGCTCCGCATCTTCCCATGCACCGAACGAACCGAGCGCGATATCCTGCGCCGCCTCCCATGAATTCATTCCGGCGGTATGACGTTTGCGTGCTTCCTGATCAACATAGACCAGATAGTCCTGCATCCGTTTCACCCCGGCCTTGTCGGTGATCGGGCCGTGGCCGGGGATGACCACGTCCGCATCCAGCTCCAAAATTCGGTCGCATGCTTTGATCCAGTTGCTCACCGGTCCCGCCCACGCGATCGGAGTCCCGTCTATGAACAGAATGTCGCCGGTATAGACGACGCGATTCGCAGGGACAAAAGCGATCACGTCGCCGGCTGTATGCGCCGGTCCGACCTGGATGAGCTTGACCTGCTTGTCGCCAACCTTGAGCGTTTCTTCGCCGACGAAGGTGCGGTCGGGCAGCCTGAATGTCACCCCGGCGAAATCGAACGCGCCGAAAATTTTCTTGAAAAAAACGCCGACCTCGCCCATCGCGGCGGTGTTTTTCATCAGCTCGGCGAGCATCTGCGGATTACCTTCTTCGCGCATCTCGTGCGCCGCCGCTTCCGAGGCGATAATCACCGCATTTTTCGCAAGCCGGTTGCCGAAGGTGTGATCGCCGTTCGAATGCGTGTTGACCACCACGCCGATACGCTCGGCGCCGAAGCCGGTCGCGTCCCGCATCACGCCAAGCATCTCAGCGGTCAGCCGCTCATCGAAAAGCGTATCGACCAGCAGTGATTGATCGCCGTCGGTGATTAACCCGGCGTTGCTGTAGCCCCAGGTGCCTGACGGCTGCAGGTACGCATACGCGCCGCGTCCAAGGTCATGCAGCCCTTTAGTGAATTGCCATTTGCTCATGCGACCCTTTCTCCATCAGTCCCGTTTTACAATTCGGTTGCGAAGGACGCCGATCTTTTCGATTTCCAACTCGACCGTGTCCCCCGGCGCCAGCAGACGCCCATGCTCCAAGCCGCAGCCGCCGCCGACGGTCCCGGAACCCAACACTTCGCCGGGATAAAGCGTTTCGCTCTGGCTGACGTGCGCGATGCAGTCCTCGAAACGATGGTGCATGGTTGACGACGAACCACGCGACTGTTGCTCGCGGTTGACGCGGGCGGTCATCGTCAGGTTGTAAGGCTCGATCTCATCGGCCGTAACGATGCACGGACCCAGGATATTACCGGTGTCAAAGTCCTTGCCCTTAGCCGGGCCGAGCGAACCGGCCATTTCCCGCATCTGGTAGTCGCGGGCGCTCACGTCGTTGAAGATCGTATAGCCGAAAATATGCTCGCGGGCGCGCTCGCGCGGGATGTCAATTCCGAGCTTGCCGATCACCGCGGCCAATTCCAGTTCGTAGTCCAGTGCATGGGAATAGCGAGGCCAGATTACATCTTCATCAGGGCCAATCACCGACATGCGATTGCATTTGTAATAGACGGGAATTTCGTACCAGACCGGAGGAATCGCGAAACGGCCCGAGGCTTCGAGCTGGGCACGCGCTTTGGCGGGATCGGCCGCGCCCGCGGCGGCCACGTCGATCGCCCGCGCGAAGCTGTTTTTCAGGTGCTCCTCGAAGCACAGAAAATCGCGCATCTGAACCGGCCGCGGCAGCGGTGCTTTGAGGCGAACATCGCCGAATGCCAGCACTCCGTCGCGGCTGGAATGCGCGTGCTCGAGCGCATCACGCGCATCGTCGAGGGCCGGCGCACCACCCTCGATTAATGCCTGCATCGAGGACAAATGTGGCGCAATCTTCCCGGTTCTCATCCGATTAGCTTGCGCGAGGTCGGCTACTCGCGAGTCGCCATCGAATAAGGCGCCAAGCCTTTCTTCTCCGCCCTTGTTTGCGAATGTTACCAAGCGCATGATTCCGCCTCGCTGTCAGACTCTTCGCCGTTGTCTGGGATATCCCGTCTTTCACCATTCTGCAACATTCGGTTTGCATTCCATGTTTCGAGTACGCGCTAATCGGGTAAACGGACTTCCCCAGAGCGTCACTTCTTGTAGGAATCGAAGATGGTCCGGCCTACCTCACTGCTCTTCGCTTTGATCTTATCGAGCAGCCGGCGTGCCCAAACGAATTCAGCAGCCAGAAGGCTGAGTCCGGCGACAATCACGAGCAATCCCGGCCCCGGAGTTATCAGCATTACGATCCCAGCCAGGAGCAATGTCATACCGACTACTAAGACGATAAGTCTTCGTGCTTGACGAAGGGTCTTAGGCCACATCGTTGTTGCTTCCTTAAAACGGATCCCAGGACGAGATTTTCGGAAAGCGCAGCGCGCTCGGACTGCTCTTGCTGATACTTTACGGCTACCTGCTACGACCGCACGCGGTTCATCATGCGATGGTCAACGCGCGCAACGACCTGACCCTTTTGATTGATCAGCGTCGAGCGGACCACGGCAAATTCCATCGTGCCGGTGCGGCCGGTTTTTTCGTAAATCTGCTTTAGTTCGGACGACACGCGGATCGAGTCACCCGCCCGAATCGGTGCCTCGAGCTCGAAGTCGATACCGCTCATGAGCCCACCGCGACCGAAGCGCGGGAGTTGATCGAAGACATCGTTCGTGTAGCGAAACGAGGCTACGAACGCCGGCGGCGCAACGATCTCGCCGTACGGGCCTAATTTGGCCGCCTCCGGATCGACATACAAAGGATTGCGATCGCCGACCGCGGCGCAGAAATTAGCGATTCCTTCTGCCGTCACCAGATAGGGCGCGCCCGCCTCGAAAGTGCGCCCCACCAGTTTTGAGTCGTCGTGTCGCATCGAGATGAAATACCCTGAAAATTGAGAACGGCACGGAGGCTCCGTGATATATCTTAGGAGGGAAGTCTGAGCAAACTCGAAAAGTGCTGCGCGAAAGTGCGGCGACTCTTATCGCCAGGTGAGTCTATTCTTGACGCCGACCACTCCCCTTGTGTTGGACGCGATCGTCTGCGCCCGGCGTGCGTCGCCGGCTGAGGCGACCACTCCGCTTAAGTCGATAGTTCCATGGTCGCAATCCACTTCGACCGGGTAGCCGTTCGAGATTCCCTTGTCCAACAGCGCGCTCTTTACTTCGGTTATCAGCAAGTCGTCCTGCGCGCGCTCGGCCGGAGAATTGTAATGATGTTCAGCTGAAGTCCGCACCTTGTCATTCTCAACCGTCAGCGACCGGTCGCTAGTTACCGTATCTCCGGGAGCAACAGAAACTCCCTGCTGTGCGTATGTGTTAGCCGCGAATAGAGACGCGATCGTGAGAGCGCAGACCAGCAATGCGAATTTTACTTTGTCGAGTTTCATTCGATCGTCGAGTGGGCGCGGAGAAACGGCGGCCGTCCCTCCGTGCCCACCTTGGGGTTGGCTAGTTAGCTTCCTCGTAGGTTTTCTTCTGATAGGTCGTGGTCGTCTCGGTCTGCGGCGCCACGGGGACATTTGTCATCGGAGTCACAGTCGAAGATTCGCTGTGGTACGCGCTCGAGCTCTCCTGGGTGGCGTTATTGCCGGTGTCGCTGGAGTCCGAGGTGCTCTTTTCCTCAGTGGTTGTGACTGTAGTCGGCGGCAACGCTACGACCGGCGCCGGCTGCACAACTACTTCCGCCGGCGGCGAGGGTACGTAGGTAGTCGACGAGACTTCTTTGACCTTCTCGGTTGACGATCCACAGCCGCTGAGAAAAGGTATGGCGGCGACACTAAGTAGTGAGATCGCGATTTTCGTTGAATACTTCATTGATGTGAAACCTCCTTGCTATGTGAACGCTTTGAATCAATCGGAATTAGTCAGTGCACTCTCAATCGAAAACCCGCCATGGAATACCGCTATTCGCAAATTCGAAGTCGGCGATGCTGTCGGCGACAAACACTGCATTTTCAAGCTCGTCCCATGATGGGTCCGCATCGCCCGCCAGGATGATCACGCCATGATCGGTGTGCACCTTGATGACGCTTTGCCTGGTCAAGCGAGGAATCGACGCGACTCCGGGAAACTGATTGGCAGAGGGGTGATTCACGCCGAACGCAGGGCTAACCATTGTGAGGCCGGCGACAAGCATCGCTGATAAGGCCAATTTGATTTCGTGCTTCATTTTTCCCACTCCTTATACGGAATAGAAGAAACGTTAGAGCTTCGTTCCACTTGGAAAAGGAGCAAGGGCCATACCAACCGCCGACAGTAAGGCGGTTCAGGGTATTCACTCGGTCAGTCTGTGAAGTATTTTCCTGTTGCCCGGCTATCGAAAATTCGTGCCGTTATCGATGCTCGGCTACGGAATCGGCCATTCGACCCCGATGGTAAACGTACACGCGCGACGCGGGAACGGCGCGCGACAACTCCGCGGCGAATTTCCAACCGGCCTCGGAGAGAAATGTAGAATCGCATACGATGTGATCGAAATGGTTGTCGGATTCGAGCAGTCTCAATCCGTCGCCAGATGACTCGGCGACAACGACGGAGTATCCGCTATGCTCCAGGCATTCCCTGATTGCGTCGTTTTCCGCGGACGAGTCGGCAATCAAAAGCGCACTCCTGCACGCCGGCTCGGAACCAATTCCAGGATTCCTGATGGTGTGGCGTTTGGATACCTTGCCCCTGCGAGTCGGACGCATCGACGCGACCAGCTCCTCAGCCCGCGCGTATTCCTCGAGCCGCTGAACACGCTGAGACGCCTTGTCAACCAGTTCCGCCAGCCGAGCCATCTCAGCCTCGCTCGGCGATTCTCCATGCCGATGCGGCAACAGTGAGACGCGCAAGCCGATTGCGTTCAGCAGGTCGTTGAGCTCGCTGGCGGCGGTCTGTGTCGCCTGGACGATGGGATGGGTTTTCCGCGATTTCATCATTTTGGAACTCGACGCCGGCACCGCCACGCTATCGGACCGCCCGTCCTGCCCAACTGACCTGGGTGCGAAGACGAGCCGCCGCTGAATTCACGAGGTCGGTGCGCGAATCAGCGACGGCTCCGACTTGGCAGTCGCAGCTAGCCGTTGCTCGCAGTTCTGCTGACGACCATCAGCTGATTGTTCACGCTCTTGACGCCATCGGCATGCTCCGCTACGTGCGTGGCACGCTCCGCCATCTCGGGCGAGGACACTTTGCCCTTCAGAGTGACGATGCCGGCAATGGTGTCCACGTGAATTGCGGAGGCACTGACGTCCTTGGCGCGCGCCAGCGCGGTCTTGACCTCGGCGGTGATGGTAGTGTCCTTAACCGCCCGCACGGTTCCGTGATACGCGTCTTTCGCGGCCGCGCCGGTATCGGAGCCAGCCTGCTCGACGTTTTGGCCGGCGTCGCGCATTTGCTGGCTCGCCGGCGCATTGGGACTCTGCGCATACGCCGGAACCGCCAGCACCATACCGAACAGTATCGCGGGCACGATCAATTTGAATGAGTATTTGTTTTCCATAAGTTCCTTGGTGAGAAGCGAGTGGATGGTTTGTCGTCTTCCACTTCGTGAAGGAAATGTTAGGCGCTCTGCGACTTGAGCCAGCGCTCGATCGATTCGCGCTGATCGCCCGACCGTTCCTGGATTTTTCCAACCAGCTTTTCCATGCTGCCCTGGGCCTGCGTCAGATCGTCGTCGGTCACCTGTCCCCATTTGCGCTTGATCTCGCCGGCCAATTGCTTGAACTTGCCTTTCATCTGATCGCTATTCAATTGCGGTTCTCCTTTGCGTGGATTTAGTTTTCACGGACCCGCTGCCGTGCCTACAAACAATCGGAGCAAGTATAGGGCCACGCGCCTAAACCAATATTCTGCAAGGGTTTTTTACAAATCACCGGTGAAATTTCTTCACGATTCCGCGCTCAGGCACCACTCGACCCTCATCCCACGATGAATCAACGCGAGGTCGAGAACAGACCGCGGCGATATCGCGTACGGACGCTAAGGCCGCGGTGGGCTGGCTGAGTCGGCTAGCTTAGGCAGCGGCGCGAGCAGGGTCGAAGCTTTGGTCGCGAGGCTGATAGCGGCGACGTTGTCGCGCTCAGTGAGCGCCGTCTTCGCTTCCTGCAACAGTTTCTGTGCGAGAATGTCGCGTTGAGAATCGTCGTCGCTGAGATTCCTGCGATCGATCCGCGTTTCGATTCTGTCCACGTCGCCGATCATTTTTGCCGCTTTCGCTGGATCGGCGTCACCCGGCGCCGCCGATGATCCAACCCCCGATGAACTCAGAGTAGGCGTTCCGGCGGCGACTGCGCCGCGCGGGACTGCGGCCGCCGGCGATGGAGTCGCAAGTGTGACGGCGGCCGTTGCACCCGGAGCGGGCTCCAGGCTCACGTCGGCCCCGGTAGTCTTGCGTGCCTTCGACCTGCTTCGACGCGGTCGGTGCCTGCGCCGAGGCGTTGGCTGCCGCCTTGGAAGCGGCCGCCCGCGTGGCAGCTCTCCTGCTGACACGTCCGGTCGTTCCTGCGGCTTCTGGCGTCGCCACGGTTGTCGGAGTCGAGGTTGGGGTAGCCGTTGGCGTCGAAGTCTCTGTGCTCGAGAGACCGCTGAAGAAAGCCGACACGGGCGCCATGCTTGGTTTTCCGTTGGCGCATCCAATCAGACCAATCAGCGGTAAAGAGAGTATGCAGAGTACCGGCCAGATGGCCGGCCGATTGAAGCGCTCACGCCGCGCTGGAAACCGCAGATTTGACAAGTGCATCTGATGCAATCGGAATCGTGACTCTGCACGCCGTACCTTGGCCCAATTGCGAATCTATCGCTATCTTCCCGCCGTTCAGTTCGATCGCGCGCATCGCAAAGGGCAGGCCGAGCCCGCTCCCGCCGGCTTTGGTTGTGTAATACAAGTCGAAGATCCGATCCAGTTGCTCCTCGCTGATACCAGGACCCTTGTCGGCGATGACGACTTCGACCGACGACCCCTGCGCGAGACTGCTGAGCTTCAATACTCCGCCATCGGCCATCGCCTGGTCGGCGTTGGTGATCAAGTTCGAGAGCGCTTCGTAAATCAGTCCGCGGTCCGCTCGAACCGGCGGCAGCGACGGGTCGAGCTCGTATTCGACGCTGATCCGATCGCTGGCGACGCGCGCGCCAAGTTCTTTGAGCATCTCGTTGATGCTGAAATCACTGAGATTCAACTGCTCGGGCCGCATGAACCTGAGCAGCGCCTCGACCGCTTCGTTGAGGCGCGTAATTTCCTTGCGCAGTTTGTCGATATGCCTGGCGCCTGCGTCACCGGCTTCGTGCCGCAGCAATTCAAGCCGCATATTCATTCCGTTCAGCGGGCTGCGCAGTTGATGAGCCAGGCCCGAAATCAGCGTCCCCAGCCGGGCCAGCCGATTTGACGAATCGAGCGCGGTCTCGAGTTCTTTGACGGGCGTGAGATCCCGGATCACAATCAGCAGCCCGGCCGGTATTCGCTCGCGGCCCAAGCGGAAGAAAGAAACCAGGAAGGTGCCGCCCGCCGGCAGCGTCAGCGGCACGTCGTGCGCTTCGGTGCCCGTGGTGGTGGACTCTACCAGTGCGAGCAGCGGATGGTCCGGACCCAGCACCGAAGTCATCGATAAGCCCTCGAGCGCTTCGTTCCTGGCGGCCAGCCGTTCCTGCGCTTCCTTGTTGGCGAACAGTACGACGCGATTGGCGTCGAGCAGCACCACGGCGTCCTGGATCGATCGAACCACGTCGAACAGATGCGTCTGATCGCTGTCGAGGCGCGAACGGTCCGCCCTGACCTGCCGCGATAGTTCGTTGAACTTTTCGGCCAGCGTCCCCAGCTCGTTAACGCCCGAGACCTTCACCTCCTGCGGACTGTTTCCGGCCGCAAGCTGTTCGAATCCGTGGCTCAGGATCGCGAGTTGTTCGAGGATCTGGCTGGAGACCAGCAATACGACGAACATCGCGGCGGCGACTACCAGCCCGGCGGTGGCAACTATGACTACCAGCAGATGGCGCGCACGATCGGCGATTAGCGCGGTCGTTACTCCGACTGAAATCGTCGCAACCGGCCGGCCGTTGATTTCCACCCGGCGCTGCGCTTCGTAAACCTTGGCGGTCAGAATACCCGGCAATGACGTGAACAGCAGCCATCGCGAAGCCTGTTCGTTCAGCTCCGTAACCGACGGCAAGTTGAGCGCGGGCTTGCCCTCGCCGTCGCCGTTGGCGGCAACAATCACGGTGCCGTCGATTCCGACGATTGATGCCGCCACCACGGCCGGGCCGAACGCAACGGTGGAATCGAGCAGCTTGCGCAGCGGTTGGTTGTCGCGCATCGCGGCCGGCACGTCGCCGCCGCCTTGGGCGAGTGCCAGCCGCACCTGCTCGAAAATCTGCGAGATCATGAAGTCGGTCTGGCGCGACATGTCGTCCACCATCCCGCTGATTCGGGAGTCGAGGGTGATGACGCTCAGCGCGACTGTCGGCACGAGCATCAGTATGAGCGCCATCAGCGCGAATCTTGCCCGCAGTCGCATAGTCCTCACGCGCGATCAGTTGATGATACGGCTCCGCTGACTCGGATGCCGGCGGTTTCGGTTTACGAACGTTCGTTACCGAAACGCTCAAGCTTGTTGTACAAGGTTTTCGCGCTGACCCCAAGGATTTCCGCGGCGCGGGTTTTATTGCCGTGGGTGAACTCTATCGTGCGCGAGATCATTTGCTTCTCGACGTCGTCGAGCGAGCTGCCCAGCGGAATCTTGATGAAGCCAATGTCGCCGCCGCTGGCGCCGCGGAAGTCGTCGGGCAGGTCGGGCTTGCGGATGGTGCTGCCCTGGCACACGATCAGCGCGCGCTCGATGACGTTGCGCAACTGCCGGACGTTGCCGGGCCACGGATGCGCCTGCAGCGCCTTCATGCATTCCTCGTCGATCCCGGTCACGTCTTTTTTGTTCTGCGCCGCGTAATGATTGATGAACATCTGCACCAGCTGCGGCAGATCGTCGATGCGCTCGCGCAGCGGCGGCAACGCAATCGTGAACACGTTGAGCCGGTAGTAGAGGTCCGTGCGCAGCTTGCCCTCGCGCACCGCCTGCTCGATGTCGCGATTTGACGCCGCCAGCACCCGCACGTCCAGCGCTATCTCGGCCGTACCGCCCACGCGCCGCAACCGCTGCTCTTCGATCACGCGCAGCAGCTTGGGCTGCAGCTCGGGTTTCATCTCAGTCAACTCGTCGAGCAGCAAAGTCCCGCCGTTGGCCGCCTCGAAGCATCCTTCCTTGCGCCGGTCCGCGCCCGTGAACGATCCCCGCTCATGTCCGAACAGCTCGCTCTCCATCAGGGTCTCGGGGATAGCGGCGCAGTTGACCGGCACGTAGGCCGCGTCGCGCCGCGGTGACAGTTCGTGAATCGTGCGCGCGACCAGCTCCTTGCCGGTGCCGCTCTCGCCCGTTATCACCACCGACGCCGACGACCCTGCCAGCCGCTCGATCGCCGTGATAACCCGGCGCATCGCGATCGAGCGCCCGAACAACGGCCCGAGCTCGCCGACCGCGGCCAGGCGCCGGCGCAGTGTCGAGTTTTCTTCGCGCATGGTGATGTTGTCGGCCAGAGTCTTGAGCACCCGCCGCAGATGAGCCGGGTCAACCGGCTTTCGCAGGTAGTCGATCGCGCCCAACTTGAGCGCCTGCACCGCGTCGGGAATTTCACCTTGCCCCGAGATCATTATAGTCGGCAGATTGAGCCCCAACTCGCGGATGTCGTGTAGAAGCTCGAGCCCGCCCTTGCGCGGCATCCTGAGGTCCGACAGCAGGATTTGCGGGTCGAAGGTGCTGATAAGTTCCAGCGCCCGTACCCCGTCTTCGGCGATTTCGCCGCGAAATCCCCACGCCTCGAGCGACTCGCGCCACTCCTCGTGTGTGTTCACGTCATCTTCGGCGATCAAAACTCGAATTTCGCTAGCCATAGACTCTCTCGAAGTGAAATTGGGTCTCGCCTGTGAAATGCAACAACCATGCAAGTGCGCCGAGTCTGAAAAATACTATGCGCCATTTGATGTCTTCGCTCAAAAACCCGCAAAGACGCAAAATTTGCTCGGTAATTTTTACCGATACCCCGATTTTACCGGATGCGAAATGGTGTCGGGTGTGCCGGGACTAGTCACTTTTTGAAGACGAAAAGCCGTCGTGTTCCGGTATCGCCTTTAGGTGGATCGATGACGATATCAGCGGCCTTTGAATTGGGGTTTGCGTTTTTGCGCTTTGGCGGCGAATGCCTCGCGCGTATCTTCGGTCTCGAACATTCTGAAGTGGCGTTCGGTTTCGATCGCAACATAACCCGCAAAGTCCATCCGTTCCGAGTCAACGAAGTTCGCCTTCAGTGTGCGCAGCGCAATCGGCGCGGAATCGGTAAGCCTGTTCACGATCGCATCGACTTCTTTCTGAAATCGATCGTCGGGAAAAACGCGCGTGACCAATCCAATCCTGAGCGCCTCGGCCGCGTCGAACTTGTCGGGCATGAAGTAGAGTTCGCGGGCACGCGCCGAACCGACGATTCGCGAGAGGCTCCATGGTCCGCCCATATCGCCCGCCACGCCGACATCCAGAAACGCGACGTTGAAGCGCGCCGACGTTGCGGCAAATCTGAAGTCGCACGCCAGCGCCCATCCGAGACCCGCACCCGCGCAAGCGCCGTTGACCGCCGCGATCGTCACGGCCGGCATGTTGTGCAGCAGAATCGGTACGCGAAAGTCGTCCGCCGTGAGAGGATCGTCCGGCACCGCCGCCGCGACCTGGCCGATGTCGGCGCCGGGGCAGAAGCCCTTGCCCGCGCCGGTCAGCACCAGCACTCTGATCTCGCGATCCTCGGCGGCCGCCGCGAGCGCATCGCGCGTCTCGGCCAGCATCCGATTGGTCATCCCGTTCAGCCGGTCGGGACGATTCATCGTGAGCCGCGCGACCGGGCCCGACTTCTCATAGATGATATCGCGGCGAGTGCTGCTCACGGTTTTTCTCCTTTGATTCGATTGAATCGCGGTGCGCGGCGCTCGACGAACGACTTGACGCCCTCGGTCGCGTCGGGATGCGTGAGCGCGACTTTCATGAGGCCGTCGGCGTCGCGAAACGCGCTTTCCATTGCCAGCGACCAGTGGCGATACACCTCGGATTTGATCACGGCCAGCGAGTTCGGCGAGACGTTCGCCGCGAGTTCGCGCAGATAAGCCTTGGTCTCGTCGAGCAGGGTTTCGCGCGGCGCCAGGCGATCGACGAATCCGATTCGATAGCCCTCGGCGGCATCGAAGCGCCGCGAGCTCCACAGCAAATCGAGTGCGCGACTCGTGCCCACAATCCGCGGCAACAGCCACGCGGTGCCGTGCTCGGCTATCAACCCGCGCTTCGAGAATACGGTCGTGAAGCTCGCGTCGGACGCTGCGAACCGCAGGTCGCACATCATGGCGAGCACGAAGCCGCCGCCCGCGGTGACGCCGTTGACTGCCGCAATCACCGGCTTCGGCACGCGTAGCAAATAGCTGAACAGTGCTGGCAGTTCATCGGGGGCAGAATCGCGAGCGCTCGGCGGGACGCCGCCCGCGGTCGATCGCGCGAGATCTCCTGCGTCAAGCCCGGCGGAAAAGGCGCGGCCGGTTCCCGTGATAATGATTGCGACCACGCCTTCGTCAGCGGCGGCGCGCTCCACCGCCTCGCGAATCTGCTCGATCATCGCGAACGTGAAGGCGTTGAGTTTCTCGGGCCGATTCAGCCGCACCGTGGCGATTGAATCGTCAAGCTCATATTCGATGTTCGATGCTTCGGAACTCATGCGACGCCATGCTTTCTCGATGAATCTCGACTTTGACGCATAGCGAGAGTCTATCCCCGAACGCAACCGCTAATCGTAATTATGAATTCCTTCGGTCAGCCGAGCAGGTCGAGAGAGCGAGCGCGACAGACTTGGACCAGATCGGAGTCGGCGTTCAAGAACGTTTTTCGAAAATTCGCGCGTAGGTTTTTTGTGTGGCGGCGGCCTGATCTTGTGCCTGCTTCCGCTCCTCCGGCGTTGCCATCTCCGCGATCATTTTGCGCTCGAGCGCAAGGGCGTCCTTCAGCGGCAATTCGACGCCGCGATTTACCAACTGTTTTGCAGTCTTGAGCGCATACGCCGCCCGCTCGGTATAGACTGCCGCCATCTTCTCGCACTCCTTGATCAACTCCGCTGCCGGCGCCACCCGATTCACCAAACCCACTCGGAACGCTTCTTCGGGCGTCCATGGAAGTCCGCTGAAAATCATCTCCTTCGCAATGCCGGCGCCGACCAGCCGCGGCAGGCGCTGAGTTCCGCCGCCGGCAGGTAGAGCGCCGAAGCGAATTTCCGGAAGGCCGATCGTGGCAGTGTCCGAGATGACTCTAACGTCGCATGCCAGCGCGATTTCGCAACCACCGCCCATCGCGGCGCCGTTGATTGCGGCAATCACGGGAACACGCGACTCCTCGAGCGCGGCAAAGATGTCGCGCCGTGGCGTCACAAAGTCTCCGCCAGCCTGCCGCGCCGCACCGCTCGAGGCCCGTTCGCGCGCCCGCTCCGCGAAATCACGCAAGTCGGCGCCGCCGCAGAAATGCTTTCCGGCCCCGGTCAGGATGACGACTCGATACTCCTGATCAACTTCGACCTGTTCCATTGCACTGACGACATCGTGCATCAGTTGAAGGCTGATCGTATTCGCGCGGTCGGGGCGATTCAGTGTCAGGTAGCCGATTCCGTCCCTGCGCTCGAGAATTATCGTTTCGTATTTCATACCGCTCTCCATCAACTACATTGCGAACGAATAGCCGCCGTTGACCGGAATTGTTTGTCCGGTGATCCAGCTCGACGCATCGGAGCTCAGAAACAGGATCATGTTGGCGGCATCTTCCGGCTCGCCGACGCGCTTGATCTGGTAAACCTTCAGCATTCGCTTGACCGCCTCCGGGTCCGAGGTGGCGCGCTCGATAGCGGGGGTCCGCGTCGCACCCAACGCGACACAGTTGGCGGTGATTCCCGCGCGGCCGAGGTCCTTCGCGACCGCGCGCATGAAGCCCGCGGCGCCCGCCTTGGCGCCCGAGTAGATTTCCAGATGAGGCTCGCCGACCCGCCCGGCATCCGAGATTACAGTCACGATCTTACCGTACTTGTTAGCGATCATTCCTGGTCCTGCGATGCGCACGCAGTTCAGCACGCCGAAAAGATTGGTGCCGAGGAAAGGCTCCCAGTCCTTCGGCTCCTGCTCCCAGAAGGGTTTGCGCGCAACGGCGCTGGGATCGGCGCCGGCGTTGCCCGCGTTATTGACCAGGATATCGACTTTGCCGAAGGCCGCGCGCGCTTTTTCAAACATCGCGTTGACCGCTGCAAAATTGGTCACGTCGCACTGCGCGGCGATCGCTTTGACGCCCAGTTTTTCAACTTCGGCGGCGACCGCCTCGGCGCGCTCGAGACGGAAATCGTTCACGACTACTCCGCCCGCATTGTTCTCCGCGAAACGAAGCGCGACCACGCGGCCCACGCCTTGTCCGGCGCCGGTCACGAGGCCGACGCGGCCCTTGAGATCGAGAATGTTACTGCTCAAGTTCTATCCTCCGGTAATTTCGGTTTCAGGCGAGTACTCCCGCCTCGCTCAAGCGCGCGATTTCCGGCTCAGACATTCCGAGTACGGTCGCCAGCACTTCCCTCGTATGCTCACCGATTCGCGGCCCGCGCCGAGTCCGCGCAAGCGGCGTGCGATCGAGCGAGAATCGCGGTCCCTCGATTTGCGCTTCGCCGAAAACCGGATCATCGATTTTGTTAAGATGTCGCGCTTCGACAAGATCGGCGTCGCCGGCCAGGTCGCCGCTTCGGCTCACGACATGCGCCGGCACACCCGCTGCCTGCAGTCGATGCTCCGCGCTATCCGCCGCCTGCGCGCGCGTCCAATTCGCGATAGCCGCGTCGAGCTCGACGCGATTGCGCAGGCGGCCGACCAGCGTGTCGAACTTCGCATCGTGAAGTTCATCACCGATCAGAACTCGAAGCGCCCGCCAATCATTTGGATCCGAAGCATCGATAGCGATCCATCGATCCTCTCCGCTGCATGGAAACAAACCTTGCGGAGCTTGCAATGGCGAACCTGCAACGCCGCGACGCTCCGGAATCGTGCCGTTCGCAGCGTACTCGTAGTATGAGGGCATCATGAACTGAATCCCCGCCTCGGCCTGCGCGGCATCGACGTAACATCCCTGGCCGGTGAGCGATCTGCGATGCAGCGCCGCCAGGATGCTCGCCACGATGAACCGCGGCGTCACCGCGTCGGTCCACGGACCAAACGGACCCGCCGGCTCGCGATCAGGCCATCCGATTTGATAGGTCGCGCCCGACATGGCCGCGCCCATCGTGCCGACGCCGCTGGTGCCCTTCGCGTACGGGCCCGTCTGTCCGAGCAGGCTGGTGGACGCCATGATGATCCGCGGATTGCGCTGACTCAGCTCGGAGTATCCGAGATGCAGCGTCTCCAGCACGCCGGGCGTGAAACTCTCGAGCACGACGTCCGCCCAATCCGCCAGCCGCAGGACAATCTCACGACCCTCGGGACGGCGGATGTCGATCGCGACGCATCGTTTGCCGGCGTTGAGGTTGTGATAGCTGACCGAGCGTTCGGCGCCGGTCTTCCCATCTTTGAACGGACCGAGCGTGCGAACCGGATCGATGCGCTTGGAGCTTTCGACCTTGATCACATCCGCGCCCATGTCGGCGAGGTAGCGGCCGCTGGCTGGTCCGACCATGACCCAGCTCAAATCCAGCACATGCACGCCCTCGAGTGGTGCTGTCATCCTAGATTTCTCCGGCGACGAACAGCGCCTGGATTTCAGTTTTGGAAAGTCCGAGTTCCGTTCCAAAGATCTCGGCGGAGTGTTCGGACAATTTCGGCGCCGGTCGTTTGATCTCGATCGAGTAGTTCGAGAATTGCGCAAAACGCGCGGGCGCATCGATCTCGCGTCCCGCATCGAGCTTCACGCGCGTGAAAAGCCCGCGCTCGCGATACTGCACATATTCAGCGACGTCTTTCATGTTCATAACCGGCGACGAAAGCAAACCAAGCTTGCGCGAGCTCTCCGCCAGCTCGGCCTTGGTCTTCGATCGTGCCAGCGACTTGAGCCCCTCGACGAGCGCTTGCAGATCCGAGGGCGACGCTTTTCGCGCCGACAGGTCGCTGATAAAAGTCGGCCAGCTGATATCGGCGATTCGTTGATCCATCCGCCCCTCTTCAGCCGCCCACTTCGCCAGACGCTGCGTCATCTGCCCGAACACCGGACCGAAGCCGATCGTAATCAGCGTGAAGCCGTCCGCACACTGATAAACGCTCGGAACCTGCACGCCCGCAATCGTCATCGCGCCTTGCGTCCGTTTGCCTTCGGGATTGCCCGAGCCTGGAACGAGCGCCTGGCCGAACGAACCCATCATCGCGGCGATCCTTGCCGATACTTGCGCGCGCTGGCCGACGCCATCGCGGTCGCGCGCGAGCAGTGCGGCCAGGGTCGCAATGGCGGCATCGGCGCCGGCCTCCAGCATCGCCTGCGGCACAGGGAAAAAAAGTGGCGGGCGATCGAGATCTCCGGTCATCGCCGGCGCGCCGCTCGCCGCCATCACGGTGAAATCCGTCGCCGCATAATCGCTCTTCGGACCGCTGCGTGCGAAGGGAGTGATCGTGCATCTGATAGTGCGAGGTGCAAATTCAATCGAGTCCAGCGGCGAGGTTCGGCTGCGCACCGGCCGCGTCGATCACTACGTCAAATTTCGTCGCGAGCTCGCGCATCAGCGCCTTGCCGTCAGATGACGAAAGATCAAGTGTGACTCCGCGCTTGTTGTTGTTCAGCGCGTGCCAGGTCAGGCTGCGCTCGATTCCTGGTTGGTCGTCGAGGAAGGGCGCGAGCCGGCGACCCGCGGAACCGGCCGGCGGCTCGACCACGACGACGTCGGCGCCAAGGTCGGCGAGAATCCGGCCGGCGAGCATCGTCTCCGGCGCGGAGACTTCCAGCACGCGCACGTCATCGAGCATCGGCCGGCCTCAAGCTTCGCTCGATACTTAAGATCAGCTCGCGACGGACTCGATCGATATCGAAGGCTCGCGGCTTCATCAGATGTTGCACCACCAATCCTCGCAACATCCCTACAAACAGGGCGGAGTACGCCGCCGGATCGATATCGCGGCGAATCTCTCCGAGTCGCACGCCTTCCTCGATCAACTTCTGCACCGACAGCCGGAACTTCTGGTCCGCCAGGGCCATCTCGCCGCGAATTTCGCGGAGCGGACCGAGCGCCTCGCCGATCAACACATACATCGCGTTGCGATCGCTCGCGGTGGCCGTGCGCAAATACGTTTCCGCCGTGACTACCAGGGCCTCCAATCCGTGCCGGCCGGCCAGCGCGGGCTCCAGCATTTTGGCAAATTCGCGTTGCAGGCGTTCGGTCACCGCGCGTACCAGCGCGCCCTTGGTGCCGAAGCGATGGCTGACGAGTCCGTGGCTGTAGCCCGACAACTCACCGATTTCCACCAGTGTCGTTCGGCTGCCGCCCTGCCGTTCGATCAGTTTGAACGCGGCGTCGATCATTCGCTGATCGGACAATTCGCGCCGCTGAGCCTGGGTGCGGCGCCGGCGTGGCGCGCGCCTTGATTGAGCCGGGCTTGCCATCGAGGCCGACCATACATACTTGCTGGTTAGCTTGCAAGTATTGACGCAGCGGAAAAATTAGTCGTATCATCGCGCCGGAGAAACCCATGCCCAAGCGAAAAGCCGTTCAGGCCGAACTCTACTCGCCCGACGCCGCCGGCAATCCTTGTCTTAACGGCGGCAAGTGCGGCGCCTGCGGATACGTCTTCTTTCCCCCGCAGCGTTACGGCTGCGAAGCGTGCGGCGCTCCGCCCGAAAAGCTCGAGGCGGTGGAACTGCGCGGCCGCGGCCGCCTTCATTCGTATGCGACCGTTCATCTCCATCAGGGCAAAGATATCGAAGCTCCATTCACCGTCGGCTTGATCGTGCTCGACGACGGCCCGGCAATTCGAGCGATGCTGACCGAACGCACTGACGCGGGCCTCGCCGTCGGCGATCGCATGGCGAGCGTGCTGGTCGCGGCCGGCACCGATGCCGACGGCAATGAAATGGTCGAGTTGCGTTTCGCGCGCGCAGAGGCAGGCCGATGAAAAAGAATTTTCGCGACCTGCGCCCGGTCCACGTCGTCGGCATCGGCCTCCATCGATATCAGCGTCTCAGCGAAACTCCCTACGTGACGCTCGGCCTCACCGCGGTGCGCGGAGCGCTCGCCGATGCGGCGCTGGAATGGCGCGCGGTCGAGTCGGCCTACACCGGTACCGCGCTGGTCGGGATGGCGGCGTCGCGGCCGATGCTGCGTCATCTCGGCGCGACCGGAATTCCGATGGCGCAGGTTGAGAACGCGTCGGCGTCGGGCTCGACCGCATTTCGCCAGGCCTGCATCGACGTCGCCAGCGGCTTGACCGATGTCTCGCTCGCCGTTGGAGTGGACAAGCCGGGTCCGGTCGCGATGGCGCCGGGGAAGACGCGGATGCGCGACCTGGTCGGCTCTCGGGTGGTGCCGTTCACGCACTTCGCGCTGCTCACCCAGGAATATATGACTCGATACGGTATCAGCGCCGAACAGATCGCGCAGGTCGCCGTCAAAAATAATCGCAACGGCGCGAATAATCCTTATGCGCAGCGCCAGAAGGCGGTGACGCTCGACGAGGTAATGGCCGGTCCCGCGATTTCAGGATCGCTGACGCGCCTGCAGTGTTGTCCCGTCGGCGAAGGCGCCGCCGCGGTGATCGTCGCGTCCGACGACGCGATCGCAGAACTCGGGCTCGATCGCAAGCGCGCAGTCAAGGTCATCGCGTCGGTCGCAAAGACTGAGCGCGTTTACCGCGATGCGAAAAATTTCGACGCCGAGCTTACCCGCGAGACGGTCGAGCAGGCCTACCGCGAAGCCGGCATTGCACCCGGCGATCTCGATCTGATGGAACTCCACGATGCGTTCACGATCGAGGAGCTGCTGTACGTCGAGGCGATGGGGCTGTGCGCGCCGGGCAAGGCCGCGGGCGCAATCGCGGCGGGTGACTTCGATATCGGTGGCCGCTGCGCGGTGAGTGCGTCGGGCGGATTGCTCGCGATGGGCCATCCGATCGGTCCGACCGGCGCCGGACAGATCGTAGAGATCACGCGCCAGTTGCGCGGCGAGGCTGGCCTGCGCCAACAGCCCAATGCGAAGACCGGACTCGCACACATGGTGGGCGTTGGCGCCGTTTGCGTCGTTCATATTCTGCAAAAGGACGCGTGAGCGATGCTATCGAATCGTTTGCCGGAGAACATCGCGAAGCGGCTGCGGCTCCCGTTGATCGCGGCGCCGATGCTCTCGGTGTCGGGGCCTGAACTCGCTATCGCGGCATGCAAGGCTGGCGTGATCGGATCGTTTCCGCTCGCAAATGCTCGAACGGTCGAAGGTGTCGATGCATGGCTCACACAAATTAAAAGCGAGCTCGCCCGCGCGGCGGATGAAAGCTCCGAGCGGGCTCCGGCGCCGTTCTGTCCCAACCTGATCATCAAACGCGCGCAGATGCGCGACGAACTGCACGCGCTGGTGAAGCATCGAGTCGAGATGGTCATCACGAGCGTCGGCTCGCCGGCCGACGCGATCAAACCTCTGCACGACGTTGGATGCGTTGTCTTTGCGGACGTCGCGTCGCTTCATCATGCGGAAAGGGCGATCGCCGCGGGCGTCGATGGACTCATCCTGCTGACCGCGGGCGCGGGCGGACAGACCGGATGGCTGAATCCGATTGCCTTCGTCCGCTCCGTGCGCGCGATGTTCGACGGTCCGCTCGTGCTCGCCGGTGGAATTTCGGATGGACACGCGCTGTGGGCGGCCGAGGTGCTCGGTTGCGATCTCGCTTACATGGGAACCAAGTTCATCGCGACGCACGAGAGCATGGCGCCACTCGCGTACAAGAAGATGCTGGTTGAATCCGGCATGGACGACGTGATGCTCACGCAGGCGTTCACCGGGCTGGACACCAACATGCTGCGGCCCTCGATGATCGCGGCCGGACTCGACCCATCGTCACTGCCGCCGCGGGTGTCGAACGAAGAGGCGGCGAAGAAGTTCAGCAGCATGGCAGTGGTCGAAGGACCGCGACGCTACAAGGACATCTGGAGCGCCGGTCATTCGATCTCGGGCGTGGACCGGATCCAAAGCGCGGCGGAACTCATAGACCGAACCCTCGCGGAATACCTGGCAGCGCGCGATCATACGGCCCGTCTCCTATCCAGGTGAGTTTGAATTTTCGCCGCGAGATTTGACTTTTCGCCGATGCGGTCGCTAGCGTCGGATTAAATCGATCGGTCGAACTTCGCTGAACGCATGAGGTCCAGGCCAATGGCGAACGACTTTACAATCTGCGTTGGAACGGTAGGCGCGGGAGTATGGTTCAGCCCCGACGGCGGCGACCATTGGCGGCGCAGCAGAATGAAGCTGCCGTTCTATGCCGAGCCCGGCGAAATACAAGTTCGCACACTCGCCGTATCACCCCACAATCCTCATCACCTCCTCGCTGGTTCCGAAGCGGGCCTTTATCGAAGCGAAGACAACGGCGCGACCTGGGACTGGATCGACTCGCCGATGGAAGGCAAACAGATCTGGTCGGCGACCTTCCATCCCGCCGATCCTGACACGATGCTCGCGGGCACCAAGGAGCCCGGGGTTTACCGAACCAACGATCGCGGCAAGAGCTGGCATCGATTGCCGGTGCCGATGGCCGAGCGATGCCTCGCCGGCGCGCCGAAAGTTACCAATATCCTGATCGATCCGCGTGACAAGCGCACGATATGGGTAGGTGTCGAAATCGACGGGGTCTATTGCAGTCGCGATGACGGCAAGACGTGGAAGCATTCCAAAATCGGTGACAAGGAACTCAACCACGACATCCATGGTGTGGCGCTCGCGACTGGCCTGAAGACGAAGCTGTTGGTCACGACGCCGGACGGAATCTGGAGCAGCCTTGACGAGGGCGAGTCATGGTCGATGCACGGATTCCCGAGGTTCGCCGAGCGTGACACGATCTCCTACTGCCGCGGAGTCGCGATCAAGCCCGGAGATCCCGACACGATCTTCGTCGGCAACGGCGACTTCATCCCGGGCAAGCGCGGTGCGATCCAAAGGTCGCGGGACGGCGGCGCCAGTTGGGAAGCATGCAAGCTGCCGGTCGAGCCAAATTCCACGATTTACTGGTTCGGAGTAAATCAAGCGAACCCCGACGTCGTGGTCGCCAACAGTCTGCACGGTTACCTGTATTTGAGCATCGATTCGGGCGATTCATGGACCAAGCTGCGCCGCGAGTTCGGCGAGATTCGCGCCGTCACCTGGGTGCCGAACTAGACCCGATCATTCCGCCTTTACCTGCACTCAGATCGCGCGCAGACCTCCGCAAATCCAAAGAGCGGAACGATCGACGATCTCCTGAAGATGGGCCACCAGGATCCAAAATGATTCACGGCTGTCAGGGTGTCTTATGAAATCGGATGAAAACTTTGACGCGATTGTGATCGGCGCGGGCGTGTCGGGCCTGTATCAACTATATCGCTTGCGCGAGCTCGGGCTCTCGGTGCGATGCCTGGAGGACGGCGGCGGCGTTGGCGGCACCTGGTACTGGAACCGCTATCCCGGATGCCGCTTCGATTCGGAGAGCGAAAGCTACGGCTATTCGTTCTCGAAAGAGCTCCTGCAGGAGTGGGACTGGAAGGAACATTTCTCCGGCCAGCCGGAGAACGAGCGATATCTGAACTATGTAGCAGACAAGTTTGATCTGCGCCGCGACATCCAATTCAATTCGCGCGTCACTTCCGCGGTCTTCGACGAGCACGCAAACCGATGGGAAGTTCAGCTGGAGAGCGGACAACGGCTGCGCACGCAGTTTCTCGTAGCCGCCGTCGGAATCTTATCGGCGCGCAACATTCCGCCGTTCGAAGGCGTTGACAGCTTCAAGGGTGAGTCATTCCACACCTCCCGATGGCCCAGGGAGAAGGTCGATTTCGCCGGCAAGCGTGTAGCTGTGATTGGCGCCGGCGCCACCGCCGTCCAGCTCATCCCTATCATCGCGAAAGAAGTCGGCCACCTCACCGTGTTCCAACGCACCGCAAATTACACCGCACCGCTGAGAAACTCGTTGGTCGATGAGGAGACTCAGCGGCGCTTCAAGGCTACCTACCCCGAGATTCACAAAAGATGCAAAGAAACTACCGGCGGCTTCCTCCATGACTTCGACCGGCGCGCGGCCCTGGATCTCCCGCGCGAGGAACGGCGCGCAGTGTACGAGCAATTGTGGGCGCTGCCTGGTTTCGGGAAATGGCTGGGCAACTTCAGGGACATCATGACCGACCGCGTCGCCAATGAAGACTTCGCTGAGTTTGTACGCGAGAAGATCCGCGCGCGCGTGAAGGATCCGGTGGTAGCGGAAAAGTTGGTGCCCAAGGATCATCCGTTCGGCTCCAAGCGCGTCCCTTTGGAGACCGAATATTACGAGGCTTACAACCGCGACAATGTTCTCCTGGTCGATCTCAAAGAGACCCCGATCGAACGCATCACGCCCAAGGGCATCAAAACCAGCGACCTGGAATACGAGTTTGACGTCATCATCTATGCCACCGGCTTTGACGCGATAACCGGATCGATGACTCGGATCGATTTTCGCGGCGAAGGCGGTCAGAGTCTCAAAGACAAATGGGCCGATGGGATGCGCACCTACCTTCAGCTAGTGACGGCCGGCTTTCCGAACCTCTTTATCGCCACCAATACCGCGTTCTGCAACTACACCGTTTGCGCCGAGACGATCGTCGAGTGGATCACTGACTGCATCCGCTATGTTCGCGAAAACGGCTATTCACGCATCGCAGCCACGCCGCAAGCGGAAGATGCCTGGGTGGACCACACCAACGAGGTCGGCAGTCGCACGCTGCTCAGCAGTGCCAACGGCTGGTTCGTTGGCGGCAATATTCAAGGTAAGGCGCGCGCGTTTCTACTTTATGCGAACCCCGCTCCCGCGTATCGAGCCAAGTGTGCGGAAGTAGCGGCGAAGGGCTACGAGGGGTTTGTCTTGCAATAGAGAACCTTGCATACGCGCGCCGTTCATTTGCCGGAGAAGTGCGGTTCGCGCTTCTCAAGGAACGATCGAACTCCTTCGCGATGGTCTTCGGTCTTGAACAGTTCGGCCAGGCTGGTACTGACCCACGCCCCAAGTTCCTTCCAATCCGGATCGAGCGCGCGGCGAAGTCCATTCTTCAATTTCCTGATCGCAAGCGGCGGATTCGACGCGATCTTGCGCGCCAGCTCGGTCGCGGTCGGGATCAACTGTTCATGTGGCACAACGCGGGAGACCAGCCGAATCTGCTGCGCGCGATTGGCATCGATGATGTCGCCGGTGAACAGCAGCTCCGCCGCCGTCTCGCGACCCACGAGCTGCGCGAGGCGCCCGATTCCCGGCACGTCGCAGCATAGTCCGCGCTTGATGAAGAGTTCACCAAATCGCGCCTTCTCCGACGCCACCCGGATATCCGCCATCAGCGAGAGCTCCATTCCCCATCCGATGGCGGCGCCATTCACTGCCGCAATGATTGGAATGTCGGTATTCAGCAGCGCGTCGGCGGCCGGCGTCAGCCGCGGTGCGAGATTGGTGACGGCGGGACGCGCGCCCTCGCCGCCGGCCATGATCTGCTTTACGTCGTCGCCCGAACAGAACGCCGGATCGGCGCCAGTGATGATGAGGCATCGCACGGTGGCGCTGCGCACCGCATCTTCGAGTTCGCGGTAAGTCGTGTAAGTCAGAGCATTGCGCGCCTCGGGCCGCCGCAGAGTGATCACGCCAACATGTCCATCCACGTCGTAGCTCAATTCGGTGTACATATCGCTGGTGCTCCTCGATTGCGCAGAGAGATTGTCGCTTCTAGCTGTGAGAATCCCACGAGCGCCGAGGCGGCGTCAAAAGGTTTTGTAGTTTCCATCAGTTTAGCTTGCCGGCTCACGGCGAATTCGCTAACGTTCGATTCGCGCGCAACTTCGCGCGAGAGGAGAAAGGCGTGCAGGTAACCAAAGACTCGATCGATCTGGGAATCGTAGTAACTGATGAGAAAGCCGCCCTCGCCTTCTACCGCGACGGTCTTGGTTTGGAGTGGGAGGGCGAGCTGCCGCTCCCGGGAGGCCGGATGTATCGCCTCAAGTGTGGCACCACCGTCATCAAACTACTGAAGCTCGAGCGGACTCCGGCGGCAAAACCCGCACCCGGCGGACCGACCGGCGGACTTGGCTACAGATACTTCACAATCTCGGTGCCCGACATCCGCGGACTGATCTCGCAGCTCGAGGCTAAAGGCATTCGCCCGTCAGTGCCCGTCACCGAGTTCCGTCCTGGCGTCACGATCGCGATGGTGACCGATCCAGACGGCAACACGGTCGAGTTCATACAGAATACGGGCTCAAAGTGAGGTTGACTGTCAGGCGCTCACCTTCCGCACCTGATCGATACCGAATTGTTGCCAGGCGTTGCCGAACAGCATTTCGCGATCGTTGAGTCTTCCTCGCGAGCGTCGGTCAGCGAGCGCGTCCCGCGCACTGTTCGTATCGTGATGCGGATAACGCGAGCCTCGCATGCGGACTTGTCAGCGACCCTGTGCCGTGGCTGAGAACTCCGCAAATAGAATGAGCTTCGGCCCCGGTCGAGCTAAAGCACTTAGGCAAAGGTGGATCGGACTGCCGCTGGATGTCGATGATGACCGACGCGACCATCTTCGTGGCTATCAAGGATGGCGCCGCAGCGGCGGGCTTTCCGGCGGGGATGCCGGCCTTTCTCGGAACCTTGAGCTATGACCAGATCGCTTTCAACAGACGTCAGGTACAATGTTGTACCGTCGATTTTTAGGCTCGGCATAACCGCGTGACTTTTGCCTTTTTGGCAGCTTCACCGATTCTCGAGTGGTCTCTTCATAAGGTATCAAGCTCAGGAGATGAGATATGCAGTTCAATCGAGCGCGCTTCTTGTCGTCGGCATTAACGATGTACCAAGGGGCAAATGGGGTGTCGGTTGCAAGCAGCATATCGTCCCGCGCCCGGGAATAGTCGTACCATCGCCTATGAGACTCGAGGTCCATCGGGCTGAGTTTCCAGATTTTCCGCCCATCGTTGATGCGAGCGAGAAACCGCCGGGTCTGTTCCTTCTGACTGACCTCGAACCAATACTTAATAAGCACAATCCCGCTCTGAACCACCGCGCGTTCAAACTCCGGACACATCTCGAGAAAGCGAACTGCTTCTTTTTCCGGGCAGAATCCCATAATCCTTTCGACGCCGGCACGGTTGTACCAACTGCGATCGAAGATGACTATCTCTCCCGCCGCAGGTAGGTGCGGGACGTATCGCTGGATATACATCTGAGACTTCTCGCGCTCGGTTGGCGCCGGTAGCGCAACGAGACGGAAGATTCTGGGGCTGACCCTTTCTGTGATTCGCTTGATGACGCCGCCTTTACCAGCTGCGTCACGACCCTCGAAGATCACGATGACCTTAAGCCCCTTGTGTTGAACCCACAGCTGCAGCTTCACCAGCTCCTGCTGAAGCTTCGCGAGTCGTTTCTCAAAATCTTTGCGCTTTAGCTTGGCGGGTCGACTCTTTGATACAGCAGACGGGACCTTTTGAGGGCGTTTGGCTTTCGATCTTGGTGACAACGGATTCAGCCTCCAGCAATCACGGTTTGTTGCGCCACTGGCCGTCGCTGAGGTTCCATTCGCATCGCCGCGATCGACTCGTTCGTCGTTGCATTCGCGTCGATCGGTAGCCTCTCAGTTTGAAGATTGCTCAGTCGCCTCGACGTAGAGCGTGATTTTTCCAGCTTCCAATGGCGGTTGAGGAGCATTTCTAGTGGGGTCGTAGCTCAGGAAATATTGGACATCCAGTACCTTGTAGGATCTCCAATCCCCAGGGCCGGTAGGCGAAATCAGGATACGCTCTCCCGCGCGAGGAATAAATCTGATATGGGTCAGAGGCACCTTGGATACGACCGTTTTTGTGGTCAAGTCGTATAGTTCGATAAATCCTTCGTTTTCTACGGCCATTGTTCAAGCCTCCATTTTCTGCTGCGTTTGCTGTTCAGCTTGACTGTCAAACTGGCTGTCAGTTCCCGCGGGTGCAGATGCGGGCGATCAAACTCACGCCGATCAAACTCAACAGCTATGCAACGGGCTATCGGGGTGGTCCTGCGGCGGTGTCAAGGCGTTTGCGAATTTCCGCGAGCATACCCTGATCGATCCACGCGCCGTGACCATTCGGGCAAGCCATCCCGGCCAATCCCGCCGAACCCGGGGCGAGCGCGGCTTGGGCGGCGAGCTGGGTGCCGCAGTCGGGGCAATCGATCCCTTTGCGATGTTTGTGACGCAGCTCTTCGACGATATCGAGAACCTTTTCACCCAGCGAGACGGGATGAATCGCAGCCGCATTTTCGAGGCGCGCGCGTAGCTGCTCGAGCGCTTCCCGATCGGCCCAGGCGCCATGGCGGCTTGGACACGCCATCCCCCCGACGCCGATCGCTACCCGGGCATCGAGTTTCTGGCCGCATTGCGGACAAGGGATTGCCTTGATGTACTTCCGCCGCAGCTTTTCCAGGATCTCCTCGTCGCGCTGATGGGCCCACTGATTTTCGCGGGCAGCCTCAGCCTGATGGAGCTTATCGCCGAGACGATCTTTTTCGTCGCTCATTGTATCACCGCAAAGTCTTGCTCGGTGCTGAACGTTTTCGCGGATTCCGCGGTGAGCCGGCCTGGATTTGAACCCGAGGGCCCGTGATTAATGGTTGTCGCTAGTCTGTCCGCGTCGATTCACACACCATGTTAACTAACACACTAAGACATTTTCTTTATCCCACGTCCACCATAGGCCTTTGAGGCAGCGCCCCGGCGCGCCTCGAATGATCTCGATAACACTCGTCTTTCATTTCTTGATTTTCCGCTGCTTGCCGGTGCCTTCAAGCGTGACCGATGCATTTGGCAAGAGGCTGTCATTGGTCGTGATTAGGAGGGTCGCCGATGCACGTGTGGTGCTTGTTGGCGTGAACACAACCGAGACATCGCAGCTGCGCGCCGGCCCGATGACGCTGCATGGATTCGTCACCCGGAAGGAGGGCGGCGACAGCGGACTCACCGATTCGATCGTTACGGCAACGCCTTTCTTCTTGCTCCCTTTGTTTTGAATCTTGATTTTCTTCGGCTTGCTGGTGCCGTTGACGAGCGTGGAATTGCCGAAGTTGAGGTGCTTGGGAGATATGGTCAACTTCTCGGCCACAGTCGGTGTCGGTGTCGGCGTTGGTGATGGAGTCGCCGTAACGGTTGGTGATGGCGTCGCAGTGGCTGTTGGTGATGTCGTCGCTGTAACGGATGGCGATGCCGTCGCTGTGGCTGTTCGCGTCGAGGTTGGCGTCGCGGAAGGAGTGCCGCTGGTGGGCGAAGCCGTCGGCGTTGAAGTCGGCACTATCGTCGGTCCAACGGTCCCTTGCTGCACAACGATCGCGCTCATAACAGCGCGGTCTTCCGTCAGCTGGCCCCCGGGCGCGAAGGTTCCTGTGGTTGGATCGAAGATCTCGGTCGAATTGAGCATCGCGCCGTTGACCCCGGTATCAAACGCGAGCTGGAGTTCCGCGGTGCTGGTGCCGCCGCCGACGCTGCCGCTTGCACCACCTATCATCATCACATCGCCATTGTTCAAGAGAACCGCCGAATGGCCCGCGCGCGCGGTGATCATGTTTCCGGTCGCGGCGAACTTGTTCTGCACCGGATCGTAGATTTCCGCGCTCCCGATCGAAGTATAGCCGGCAGCCACCGAGCCGCTGATCCCTCCTGCGAACAGAATTCGACCGTCGTTAAGCATCGTTGTGCTGGCACCCGCCCGTCCAGCGCTCATCACCGAGTTGCACGCTCCCGAGGTGGTTCCGCCGATACACGTGAACGTTCCGGCGGTGGGATCGTAGAGCTCGGCCGACGCGATCGGTGCCCCGTTCTGATCCGATCCTCCGGCGATGAGGACGTGACCCGCGTTGGGACCCGTCGTGAGCACCAACCCGTAGTGTCCGTACCGCGCGGTATTGAGACTTTGATTGCACAGCGGGGGACTCGAGCTGACCCCTCCGACGCACGCGAACGTGTTGGAGGCCGGATTGAACAATTCGGCCGTGTTGAGCACCGCCGATGGGGTAGACAAACTGTTCGATCCGCCCGCGATCAATATTTCTCCGCTCTCCGTGCCGGCAGTCAGCAGCGTAGCGGTGTGACCGAAGCGCGCGCTGGTCATGCTCGCGTTGCATTGAAACGTGCTCGACGACAGCCCGCCGACGCAGGCAAATGTGCCGTCGGACGGGTTGAACAATTCGGCGGTAGGTGAGCCGCCGGTCGATCCTTCATCGCCGCCCGCGATCAGCACCTGTCCCGCGTCAGCACCGGAAGGGAGCAGGGTCGCGCTATGAAGAAATCGCGCGTCATTCATCGTGATGGAACATGGCGTCGTCGAATTAGCTGTCGGCGTACTCCCGTCCGGGCACAGGAAAGAAGTCGAGGGGAAGTCGAACAGCTCGGCGGAAGTTGTGGGGCCCCCCAAATGTTCGCCGGAGGCACCTCCGGTCAGCAGGATTCTGCCGTTGGGAAGCGTCGCGGTTGCGGCAGTGGCAAACGACGAGACCATAAAGCCGACGCCGGCGACTGAAGCCTCTGACGCGTCATACAATTCGGCCGTATTGAAGATGTCGAACCACGGTGCGCCGCCTGCGATCAGCACATGATTGCCGTCGGGAAGCAGCGTCGCCGTATATCCGCCGTCGTCGGGACCCGGCATTCCAAGTCCGCGCCTGTAGGCCAGCGGAGCGGCGGTCGTGGACAAGTTGAAGGTGTTGGTGGTTGGGTCGAAGAATTCGACGCCGCGCACGCTCTTGAATCCGCCGGTGATCATTACGGTCCCGTCCGATAGCAGGACCCCTTGTTGCCCATACGCCTCATCGATCATGCATCCGGCCGGAGGACTGGCAGGAAAGGTCGCGCCGGGACATGCAGCAGAGTTGGTCGGGGTGAAGGTCTCGGTAGCGGGATCGAAGATTTCGGCATCCGCCAGGCCGGGATTGAAGCTAACTCGCCCGCCGAAGAGCAATACCTTTCCATTTTTGAGCAGCACCGCGCTATGGAACGCGCGCCCTTCGTTCATTGGCGCCGAGATCGCAGTGAACGTGTTGGTGGTTGGATCGAATAGCTCGGCGGTGCCGATGCGGCCGGTCGGAAGGCCGCCCTCGTCGCCGCCCGCGATGAAGATCTCGCCACCGTGCGCGCTCACAACGGCGGGGTCCAGAAAAGTCGCGGTGAAGAAGGCGCGCGTCGCCGTCATCGAGTTCGCGGTCGCGGTGAAAGTGCCGGTGGCCGGATTGTAGAGCATCGCTGCGCTCTGCGGATTGCCGCTGGAATCGAAACCGCCTGCGACCAGAACCATTCCGTTGTCGGCGCCAGCGGCGCCAGTGTTGATCAATACGGCTTGATGATCGAAGAAGCCGCCACTGAGCGGGCCTTTTGTTGCACTGAACGAATCCGTGGCCGGATTGTAGATTTCCGCACTCGATAGCACATTGAAATCCCTGTCGGCCCCTCCGGTGAACAGGACGGTGCCGTCCTCGAGCGTTGTTGCGGCATCGAAGATGCGCGAGGACACCATGCTGGTTGGACATTGCCCGCTCACCGGTGTGCCGACACATGCGAAGGTTCCGGAAGCGGGGTCATACCGTTCGGCTGTACCGCCGGACCGTCCGGAATCGCTATTACCCCCGGCAATCAGCACCTGTCCGGCATTCGGTCCGGTCGTCAGAAGATTGGCCGTATGCAGATGCCGGTCCATTTTCATTGGTGCGTTGGTCGCGGCGAAGGTTGGCGAGCTGCCGAGCGTCAAGATCTCGGCTGTAACGTTGTACTTCGCGCCACCCGCGACGAGAACGATATTGTCGTTCGTGTTCGTAGTGATCTGATCGGTTTGCGCTCCGTCGGCACGCGCGAGATGCTGCATGTCCGAATTGGAGAGAGCGGCAACCTTCGCCCCAGCTACGGGCACCGCTATGTCAGGCGAGAAGCCGTCGCTCAAAAGGTCGGTCAACGCTTCAACAAAGTCGCTACACTCGCTGGCGCAGCAGGTTGCGATCACTGCGAAGAGTGCGATTACCATCAACAGCCGATGCTTACGAACGAAGTCCATTGCTCTATCCCTGTTTATTGTGTCCCAAACGCGTTGAACCTTTGCTATCAAGCTCAGAAACTTTTCTCATCTTTCTCTCACCCAGGTAAGCAGATTGTCACCGACGCGGTTCAGGGAATCGGACAACTGCGGGCCAACGCGAACCTTGCTGAAAGCGTTTTGCCCCGGCCTGAGCTGAAGTCGTATTGGAAGCGTACATCGTAGGAACCATTTTCGAAGATAGGACCCAGAAACTGCAGTGTGCGACCCGGGTCGAGGTCGAGATAGTAGGGCGCGTTGTTGAACTGTCCGCCGCTTGCCGGATGACGCGTTACGGCGAGGCTGCCGGCGGTCGGCCGGCCTTGGTAATCGATTACCGCAACTATCATTCCATCGGTGTGGTAGCGCGTCGTGGGACATCCGTCGGTCCCCGTGATCGTCGAACCCGGAGGATAAATTCTCGTTCCCGCCGGAAGCTTCGCGCGTGACCCCTGTCCGGTCACCGATCCGTCCACAAACGCGAACCCGGTCAGGCTGGCGTTCGCGTCGGCGCTGGCAGAGAAGGACCGTGCCGCATCAGGCACCGGCATTGACGGATATTTCATGTTGATCGTCAGATTCAGTGTGCCGGCTCTGTAGGGAAACTTCGCCGCGTCGTAGCTCGGTAGTCCGGAGGCAGCGCTGGGGTTGTTCGAAAGTCCAACGCCCTCGCGCGGAGTGCCGTTCGGGCTCAGCTCGAGCACATGGGTGCTGTCCTCGTCGTGAAACACCAGGACCGCGTATGATCCGGGGTCTTGATTCTCGAAGTCACATCCGGCGCGTCGATTTCTGATCGTTGACGCAGTGCTCGCCGCGTTCCCGTCGCTGTTCGAGGGGAAGTTCTGGGCCGACCGAAACAGCTGGCAATAGACCTGCCCCCGATTGTTTCGCAGCCCTGCGATTTCGACGTGGATCAGGTTGCCGGCTTGACCTCCTTCCCCCGACTGGTCGGGGTTGGAAAGTCTCGCGTCGTTTTGATCTGGCAACTCGGCTAGAACCGCACCCTCCTCGTCGAGTGCCGATTTGATAACCCATTCGGTGCCGAAGACCCCGATGTCACCGGCGGCGTATGAGCCGCGGCCATAATTTTCGAGATGTGCGCTTTGGATCCGCACGCCGCGCATCCCCTTCGCTCGCAGTTTGGTGACCGCGGCGGGCAGATCCACAAAGCTGGCAGGCAACGCCCGTTCATCGCGGGGATCGGCGCTGGAGCCGGGCATCAACTCGCTGGCGGGCGAATTCGGCATATAGGTGAGCGTCTGTTGCTGTCCGGGAGAGTAGAAGCTGAACTCGACGAGCACACCTCCCTCCGGGGATTGCGCGTTGCTGACGTCGGAAGTCCGCTCCAACTGGATCGACGTCAGGAAGGCGTCGGCTTGCCATTTTTTGCGAACGTACGCGACTGCACGCTGCGCGATCGCCGGCACGTCGCCCATCGGCCATTGGATTTGCCCCGGCAGCACCTGGCTCGCAGCCGCGCTCCGCATTGGGGTCTCAGACGAACTGCGGGTCCATTCGATATCGGCGCCGGGGGCCGTTCGGGTCGTCATATGCTTGCTGCCTTCGAGGCGAAACGCTCCGACCATCCCCGAGATGCTGCCGCCCATGATCATGAACGTGCCGCTGTCCTTGCCGTTCACGTAAAGATTCGGCGCAAAGGTGCCGTTTGGTACGCTGGTGATCGTGGCCTGCTGACCCGTCAGCGGCATCGGGCACGAATCGCCGTAGGCGATCTGCCCCGTACCGCCAATTTCCATCAAGCATTGCTGACGCTGGCCGCTCGGGTTGGACATTTCCGCCTGCCATCGGCCCACGGTCGTTGACGCCGATGCCGCCGATGGATCAGACCCCGAATCTCGGCACGCCCCGATGCCGCCAGCGATCATGATCGCGAGACCAACGCCTGCTATCGCGCTCACTCGGGATGATAGGGGTCGGCGCAGGACTGAATGGCCGATGAACGCGTGCTCTCTCATTGCCGGGGTTCTCAGCTCCTGCGATAGCCGACGAGCGCCGCTCTCGGTCAGCGCCAGAGACAGTAATCTTTTAGGCGTTAAGAAATCTACGCTCGTTTACGCCCGTTTCCAATCGCGTCCCCGCCAAAGCGGCAAATCGGAAGAGGAAGACATCTTTAGCTTGATAGTAAGTGAATTGATGAGCAGCGCACCTTTCGTTGGCGAATCGCGCCTATTGGTGCGATCAGAAGTCTTGTGTGTCTTTGGTTGGAAGCCGGGAGGAAAAGCGTTACTCTCACGGTCGTTCAAATAACGCTTTGCCTTAGGTGGTGACAGACATTCTGAATTCAAATCAAGCCGGAGAGTGGAAGATGTCCAGAACGCGACCAACCCCGATTCGTGCAGTAGTCCTGATATTGGCGCTGACCCTGGTTGGTTGTGTTACGCAGACGAAATACGACGCGCTGCAGCAGCGGTACGATCAGCTCAACCAGACCATGTCGTCAGAAGTTAGTCGGAAGCAGATACACATCGAGCGCTTGCAGAACGCTATCAAGGTTACGGTTGACGATCAGTTGCTGTTCCCGTCGGGTGACTGGCAGATGCCTGCGACTGCGCAACAGACGATTGCGAAAATGGCAACAATCCTCGCTCCAATGCAGCACACCAAGATTGTCGTCAATGGATATACCGACAATGTGCCGATCGGTCCCGGACTCAGACGCCAAGGCATCACGAGCAATCTAATACTGTCGCAGAAGCGTGCCGATAACGTGATGCAATTTATGATCTCCAACGGAGTCAACCCCGCGCTGGTCTCTGCACAGGGATTCGGCGACGCAGATCCGGTCGCTTCGAATGATACGGAGGACGGCCGCGCCCAAAACCGTCGCGTAGAAATGACGCTGGCGGGCCCGGGCAATTGAATCACCCGAGACGCAATTGCTGAAGCGCGATGTCCTAGCGAAGAGGGCTTTTGGCATAAGGCGTGCGGGAAGGGGCACCGGCTGGATTCTGAGCAGAGAGAATTGATCGGAACCGGGCGAGCCGGGCAGAAATTCGAGTGTCTCCGATGCGCACGACCGCGCGTGAATCGCGCTCCACGCGCCGATTTTATACCTTCCAAAATGTAGGGAAAAATACCAGATTGTTTGGCGGAGAGGGGGGGATTCGAACCCCCGAGACCCTTTCGAGCCTACACGCGTTCCAGGCGTGCGCCTTAAGCCGGGCTCGGCCACCTCTCCGCGCGCGAATGCGATTATGCATCACGCCGCTACGCGGGGCCAGTTCGCAAACTCTCCTCTCTGAGCTGGCTGATCAGACTGGGCGCAAACCGGGCGCGCTTGATTGCGACCGATCCGCCAACTAAGAAGTCAAGGAGGAGCCAGCCGCACAGGCGGCTCACTAGTGGAGAACATTGCGATGCTGCATACGCCGATTTGCGATTACTTTGGAATCAAGTATCCGATCCTGCTCGCCGGAATGGGCGGAGTTGCGATGCACAAGCTGGTCGCCGCGGTTTCCAACGCCGGCGGACTCGGCGTGATCGGCGCCGCGTCGCTCAGCCCCGACGACCTGCGCACCGAAATCCGCAAGACTCGCGAGCTGACCGACAAGCCGTTCGCCGTCGATCTGCTCGCGCCGATTCCCGACATGATGCGCCCGCACGTGCCCGTAATGATCGAGGAGCGGATCAAGGTGTTCGTCGCCGGACTTTCGGTGCCGCAGGAATTCGTCAAGGTGATGCACGATGCCGGGATGAAGATCGTCGTGATGTGCGGCAAGGTGCATCACGGCATCAAGTCGCAGGACGCGGGCGCCGACGTGGTCGTCGCGCAGGGCACCGAGGCGGGCGGGCATACCGGCGAGATCGGGATGCTCTCGCTGGTGCCGCAGATGATCGACGCGGTCAAACTGCCGGTGCTCGCCGCCGGCGGAATCGCCGACGGACGGCAGATCGCGGCGGCGCTCACGGTCGGTGCGCAGGGCGTCGTAGTCGGCACGCGCTTTATCGCGACGCCCGAGGCGCAAGCGGCGCAAGGTTATCGCGAAGCGATCGTGAAGGCGCACGAGGATTCGACCATCCGCACGCGCGCGTACACCGGCAAGACCTGTCGCGTCATTCGCACCGAATACGCGCTCGAGTGGGAGAAGGACCCGTCGAAGATTCAGCCGTTCCCGATGCAGGCGCAGACCTCAACGCGCAACGGCGTCATGAACTACACCGGACGCGGCGGCGGCGACGTCGATCCGAATCGCACCTTCATGCCGACCGGGCAGGGCGCCGGACTGATTCACGAGATCAAGCCGGCGGCCGAAGTGTTCGCGGACTTGCTGCGCGAGACCGAAGCGGCGCTGCGCAAAGCGCAGCAGTTGATGTCGGGCGATCCGGTGCGCCAGCATTCGGCGGCGCCTTCGCGATAAGGAACAGCTATTCGATCCCGTAGCGGCGGCGCTTGCGCCACAACGTCGTTACGTTGATGCCGAGAGTGTCGGCGGCTTCTTCCAGCGTCGCGCTGGCGCCGAGCACGCGGGCGATGTGCTCGCGCTCGACTTCGTCCAGGCTGGCGGCGTTCGGGATGCCGGCCAGCGCTTCGGTTGAATCGTGAAACAGCGAATCGGGCAAGTCGTCGGGCGCGATCGACTCGCCGCGCATCAGGACGGTGCCGCGCTCGATCGCGTTGCGCAGTTCGCGGACGTTGCCGGGCCATCGATAGCGTGCGAGCGCCGCGGTCGCGCCGGGTGACAGCGCGAGGCCGGGATGCGAATTGCGCACGGCCGCGATATTCAGCAGCCACTGCGCCAGCGGCAGAATATCCTCGCGGCGTTCGCGCAGCGGCGGCACGCGCAACGTGATCACGTTGAGGCGGTAATATAGATCCTCGCGAAAGTGATGCGCGGCGACTTCGGACTCGAGGTCCCGATTGGACGCGGCGATTATTCGCGCATCGACATGGATCGTGCGCTCGCCGCCGACGCGCTCGAAGTTCTGATCCTGCAGAAAGCGCAGAAACTTGGTCTGCAGCGTCGGCGTCAAGTCGGCGATCTCGTCGAGAAAAACCGTGCCGCCGTTCGCCGCTTCGAGCCTGCCCGGCTTGTCCTTGACTGCGCCGGTGAACGCGCCGCGCACGTGCCCGAACAGCTCGCTCTCGAGCAGTTCCTCGGACAGCGTGGTGCAATTGACGACGACGAACGGCTTGCTCTGCCGCCGGCTCCATCGATGGATCTGCCGCGCGATGACGTTTTTGCCGGTGCCGCTTTCTCCGGTGAGCAAAATCGTGGCGTCGCTGGCGGCGGCCTGGCGCGCGGTTTCGAGCAGGCGTTGCATCGCGAGGCTCTTCGAGTCGAGCAGCGGCTCCTCGTCGATCGCGCTGCGCAGCGCGCGATTTTCCGCGGTCAGCAGCCCGACATGCAGCGCACGATCGACGGTGTGCTGAATCTGCTCGAGCGAGAACGGCTTGGTGACGTAATCGTAAGCGCCGGATTTCATTGCCTCGACTGCATTTTCGACGGTCGCGTAGGCGGTCATCAGGATCACGAGGCATTCGGGCGCGCGCCGCTTGATATCGCGCAGCAATTCGAGCCCGCTCATCTCGGCCATCTTGTAGTCGGTCAACACCAGATCGAATTGCGTCTCGGCGAGGAGCGCGACCGCCTGCGCGCCGTTCTCCGCGCCGCGAACCTCGTGGCCGAGCGACTCGAAGAACGTGGTGAGGCTGCGGCGGATGTTGCGCTCGTCGTCAACTATGAGCAGCCTGGCCATCAAATCTCCTGCGCGGCGGGAATCTCGACGATGAATCGCGCGCCGTGAGAATTGGCGCTCTCGACGAATATCCTGCCGCCGTGAGCCTCGACGATCTCTTTGACGATCGACAGCCCCAGCCCGGCGGATCCCTTTTCGAAGCCGTCGGAACCGTACTGCACGAAGCGCTCGAAAATGTAGTCTTTCATATCGGCCGGAATCCCGGGGCCCGAGTCGGTGACTTCGAGCCGCGTCGCGTGCTCGGTGCCGCGCGCCGAGACCTGGATCGTTCCGCCGGCCGGCGTATAGCGCAGCGCGTTGCCGAGCAGGTTGGAGATCACCCACGAGAGCTTGACCGGGTCGCCGATAATCTCGGGCACCGAACCGATGTGCTCCTCGATCTCGACGTGCTTCTCACGCGCCTGGATCGCGAAGCGGCGCGTCACGTCGGACGCCAACCGTGCAAGATCGAGCCGCTTCTGCTGGACGGCGATCGCGGGAATCTCACCGCGCGCGAGGTTGAGCAGGTTGTCGGTGAGCTGGCGCATCCGCGAGCATTCCTCGAGGATCACTTGCAGCAACTCGCCGCTCTTCGGATTTGTCACTGGCGCATCCTCGCGGCTCAACAACTCCGCCGACAGCGCCAGCGAAGTGAGCGGCGTCCTGAGTTCGTGCGACAGCGTCGCGACCAGGTTGGTGCGCGCGCGATCCTGATCGCGAATGTAGGTCACGTCCTGCAGAATCAGCAGCGTGCCGAGCGACTTGCCGACGGTGTGATGAAGCGGGACCGGCTTCAGCACGTAAGAATGGTCGCGGCCGCGAACGTGAAGATCGATCTCGGTGCGATGGCCGTTGGTCCCCCCTGTGCCGGCCCGCTGCAGCGTGCGCAGCGCGTCGCGCACGCGCAAGTAGTGCGGATGGTTGCTGCTGAGATCGTCGAACGGACTGCCGAGCGCGTCCTGCAGATCGACGCCGAGGATCAGCGACGCGATCTCATTGATGTGCGCGACGATTCCGTCACTGTCGATCAGCACAACGCCGTCTTCGAGGCTTTCGATTATTGCCTCGGTCTTGCTCTTTTCGTAAACCAAGCGCTCCACGTTCAGCTTGTCGTACTGCTCCAGGCGCTCGGCCATCTGGTTGAATTCGCGCGCGACCGCTTCGAGCTCGGCCAGCGGCTGCGGGCCCAGCCGCACCTGCGACTTGCGCTGACTGATCCCGCGCAAACGCTCGGCCAGCTCTGTCAGCGGCTTTGAGAGCCGCCATCCGAGTCCCCACGAGACCGCCGCGCCCACCAGCAGCACCAACACGAGACCGCCCGCGAATTCATAGGCAAGGTGCTTGCCCAGCCTTACCGAGCGGCTGTCCGCGCGGAACATGGCGGCCTTGTTCATCGCGATCAGGTCGTCGAGGCGGCCGTGTAATTCGGCGAATTCGAGATCGTGATAAGTGCCGGGCGGCGCCGCGGCGACATCGGCGAACAATTTGGTGGCACGCCTGGTGATGTCGCCGGCGAGTTCGGGCTCGCCAACTTCAGTGAAATTGTGATCCTCGACATCGTTCCACTGCAGAAAATTGCTCCGCGCGCCGGGTAGAACGTCCTTGGCCCGTCCGTCATGCATCGCCACCTGAAGCGTGTTGAGCGCGGCGTGCATGTTCTGTGCGGCTTCGATACTGACGTAGTTGCGGTAGAGCGTCGCGCGGATTGCGCTGCCCAGCGCATAGACCCGCGGCAGCGTGTAGAGCCCGAGCAGAACGACCAACGCCAGCATCAGCAAAGTGCCGTTGCGGATTCGGCGTTGCAGCGAAGGTGCGCTCATCGCGAATCCTCCCGTTCGTCGGTCGCGACGATTTCCACGTCGAGGTCGGTTGCGTCCGCCACCAGCCGCGCCACCACGTCACCCCTGAGCAAGCGGCGCCAGCGCGGTTGATGCGTGCGGCCGACGATTACCTTGGTCACGCCCTTGTCGTGCGCGAAATCGATCAAGGCCTTGACCACGTCGTCGGACTTGAGCCACACGGTCTCGGCGCCGAGGTCGCTGGCGACGTTGATATTGTCGAGCAGCGCGACGAAGTCGCGGGTGCCGATATTTTTCACCGATTCGTTGGGCGTCTCGATGTGCACGGCGAACCATTCGGCGTTGAGCTGACCGGCGATGCGCGAAGCCTTGCGCAACAATTGTCCGGTGTCGGCGCCGTTGGACGAAAGTCCGACCATGATCCGATCGATCACGTTCGCGCGGTGGCCGCCTTCGCGCTTGATCGACTCGCGATCCAGCCGCTGCCGGTCCAGGCTGCGCGCGACCTCGCGCAGCGCCAGTTCACGCAGCGAAGCGAGATTGCTCGGCTTGAAGAAATTCTTCAGCGCGTTTTCGATCTGCTCGCGCGGATAAATCTTGCCCTCGCGCAGCCGCTCGCGCAGCGCTTCGACCGGCACGTCGATATTGACGATCTGATCGGCGCGCGCGAGGAACGAATCGGGCACGGTCTCGCGCACGTCGATGCCGGTGACGCGCTTCATCAACGCGTTCAGGCTTTCGACGTGCTGGATGTTGATCGCGGTGATCACGTTGATGCCGGTGCCGACGATCTCCTCGACGTCCTGGTACCGCTTCGGGTGGCGCGATCCGGGCGCGTTGCTATGCGCCAGTTCATCGACCACGACCACGTCGGGTTTGCGCGCCACGATCCCGTCGACGTCCATCTCTTCGAGCTCGACGTCGCGGTACTGGATCTTACGCCGCGGCACGATCTCGAGGTCGCCAATCCGCTCCTCGGTCTCGCGCCGGCGATGCGTTTCGACGAAGCCCAGCACGACATCCACTCCCCGATCGCGGAGCTGATGCGCCTCCTCGAGCATCCGGTAGGTCTTGCCTACGCCCGCGGCGGCGCCGATATAAACCTTGAGACGGCCCCGTTGAGTCTGGGGCACGAGGTCGAGAAAAGCTTCGGGCTCGAGTCGTTTGTCATCGCTCATTCAAGTCCCGGGCGTTCCGCCATGACTTCCAGCCGCGCGAGCACTATGGCTTCCGGCGGCGCGATCGAGCGCCAGGTTCAGCATCAGGACGTTAACGCCTGGCTCGCCAAAGATCCCCGCCGATCGTTGCCGCGTGTTCTCGGCAATCAACTGCCGCACCTGATCTTCGCTCAGACCGCGCGCATGAGCAACCCGTGCCACCTGCAGCTCTGCCGCCGCCGGACTTATCTCGGGATCGAGCCCACTGGCCGAGGCCGTCACCAGGTCGATCGGAACCTGGTGCGGGTCGGTGCCGGGATTGCTCTCGACGATGTTTTTCAGCCGCAGCTTGACCGCGTCGATCAGCGCTTTGTTGGTCGGGCCTAGATTCGATCCGCCCGAATTATCGGCCGCATAGCCCTTGTCGCCGGCGGCTGAAGGACGGCTCTGGAAATAGCGCGATGACGAAAAATTCTGCCCGATGAGGCTCGAGCCGGCGACCTTGTCGCCCGCGACGACGATGCTGCCGCCGGCCTGGCGCGGGAAAATCATTTGCGCGATGCCCCAGACCGCGATCGGATAGACGATGCCGGTGAGGACGGTGAGCACCGCGGTAGCCATGAGAGCGGTCTTGAATAGCTTCACTGGAAAAACCTCACGCGAGATGCAGCGCGGCGATCGCGATGTCGATGGCCTTGATGCCGATGAACGGAATGATCACGCCGCCGAAGCCGTAGATAAAAAGATTGCGCGTCAGAATCGCCGCCGCGCCGACCGGACGGTATTGCACCCCGCGCAGCGCCAGCGGAATCAGCGCGATGATTATCAGCGCGTTGAAAATTACCGCCGACAGAATCGCGCTCTGCGGCGTCGCCAGATGCATCACGTTGAGCCGCTGCAACTCGGGATACTCGACGATGAACAGCGCCGGGATGATCGCGAAGTACTTGGCGACGTCGTTGGCGATCGAGAACGTCGTCAGCGCGCCGCGCGTCATCAGCAGTTGCTTGCCGATCTCGACCACCTCCATCACCTTGGTCGGATTCGAGTCGAGGTCGATCATGTTGCCGGCCTCGCGCGCGGCCTGCGTGCCCGCGTTCATCGCGATTCCGACGTCGGCCTGCGCCAGCGCGGGCGCGTCGTTGGTGCCGTCGCCGATCATCGCGACCAGCTTGCCCTGGTTCTGCTCTTCGCGAATCAGGCGCAGCTTGGTCTCGGGGGTCGCCTCGGCCAGGAAGTCATCGACGCCCGATTCCTTGGCGATCGCGGCCGCCGTCAGCGGGTTGTCGCCGGTAATCATGACGGTGCGCAAACCCATGGCGCGCAGGCGCTCGAAGCGCTCGCGGATTCCCTCCTTGACCATGTCTTTCAGATAGATCACGCCGAGCGCTTTCGATTCGTCGGCGACCACCAGCGGAGTTCCGCCGCTGCGCGCGATCCGTTCGACGATCGCCTGCAAGTCGGTCGGCGCTGCGCCGCGATTTTCCTTGACGAAATTTACGACCTGCTCGGCTGCGCCTTTGCGGATTCGACGCCCGCCGATGTCAACGCCGCTCATGCGCGTCTGCGCGGAAAACGGGATGAAGGTGGCGCCGTCTTCGCCGAGCTCGCGTCCGCGTAAGTTGAACTCGCGCTTGGCCAGCACCACGATCGATCGCCCCTCCGGCGTCTCGTCGGCCAGCGACGAAAGTTGCGCCGCCTCGGCCAATTCGAGCGGCTCCACGCCCGCCACCGGGATGAACTCCGCCGCCATTCTGTTTCCCAGCGTGATCGTTCCGGTCTTGTCGAGCAGCAGCGTATCGACGTCGCCGGCCGCTTCGACCGAACGGCCCGACATCGCGAGCACGTTGTGCTGCACCAGGCGATCCATCCCGGCGATTCCGATCGCCGAGAGCAATCCGCCAATCGTCGTCGGGATCAGGCACACCAGCAGCGCCACCAGCACCGGCAGCGCGAGCTTGGTGCCGCCATACAGCCCGAACGGGTAGAGCGTGACGACCACCAGCAGGAACACAATCGTCAGGCCCGAGAGCAAAATGCTTAGCGCGATTTCGTTCGGCGTCTTCTGCCGCTGCGCGCCCTCGACCAGCGCGATCATGCGATCGAGGAACGTCTCGCCCGGATTCGCGGTGATCTTCACCTTGATCCAGTCGGAGATGACGGTGGTGCCGCCGGTCACGCCGCTGCGGTCGCCGCCGCTTTCGCGAATCACTGGTGCGGATTCGCCGGTGATCGCGGCTTCGTTGACCGCCGCGATACCCTCGATCACTTCGCCGTCGCCGGGAATCACGTCGCCGGCGGCGACCATCACCACATCGTCGCGCCGCAACTGCGCGGCCGGCACCAGCTTGGTCTCGCCACCGGCGGTGATCAGCTTGGCCTGCGTTTCGGTGCGCGTCTTGCGCAGATTCTCGGCCTGCGCCTTGCCGCGGCCTTCCGCCATCGCCTCGGCGAAGTTTGCGAACAGCACCGTGAACCACAGCCACAGCGCGATCTGAAATTCGAATCCCGCCAGCGCCAGCTTGTGCGCCAGCAGGTCGCGAAACAGCGTGAACATCACCAGCACGCTGGTGACTTCGACCACGAACATCACTGGATTTTTGATCATCACGCGCGGGTCGAGCTTGACGAACGAATCGATCGACGCGCGCGAGACGATTTCGCGATTCCAAAGTGCGGGAGCCTTGCGGTCACTCATGATTGAAACACCAAACCTAGAAAAGTTTCCCGGACATCATCAGCAGTTGCTCGACGATCGGTCCGAGCGCGTCGGCGCAGAAGAAGGTCAACGCGCCGACGATTATGATTACGCCAATCAGCAGGAACACGAACGGGATGCCGTCGGTCGGGAACGTACCGGCGCTGGCGGCAGTGGTCTTCTTGGCCGCGACCGATCCCGCTATCGCCAGCGCGGGAATCGCCATCATGAACCGGCCGAGCAACATCACGAACGCCATCGTCACGTTGTAGAAGGGCACGTTGGCGTTCAGGCCGGCGAAGGCCGACCCGTTGTTCGCGCCGGCTTCCGTGAACGCGTACAGGATTTGCGAAAAGCCGTGCGGCCCGGGATTGGAAATGCTCGAGAGGCCGGCTGGTATGACGCCACCGATCGCTGCCGGAATCAGTATGACGGCGGGAAAGATCAGCACGTACAGCATCGCGAGCTTCATCTCGCGCGCTTCGATTTTTTTGCCCAGGTACTCGGGCGTCCGCCCCACCATCAGGCCCGCGATGAACACCGCCAGCACCGCCATCACGATGATCCCGTACAATCCCGAGCCCACGCCGCCGAAGATCACCTCGCCGAGTTGCATGTTGATCAGCGGCACCAGCCCGCCGAGCGGCGTGTAGCTGTCGTGCATCGAGTTGACGGCGCCGCACGAAGTGTCGGTGGTGGCGGTCGCCCACATCGCGGACTCGACGATTCCGAAGCGGGTCTCCTTGCCCTCCATATTGCCGCCGCTCTGCGTCGCCGAGGCATGCTGATCGATCCCCATCCTGGCGAATTGCGGATTGCCGTGTTGCTCAGCCCAGATTGCGGGCGCGGCCCCGGCGAGAAATAGAATCGCCATCACCGCGAACAGCGCCCATCCCTGTTTGCGATCGCCGACCATCTTGCCGAACGTGTGCGTCAGGCCCGCGCCGATCGCAAAGATCGCGAGCATCTCGATCAGGTTCGACAGCGGCGTCGGATTCTCGTACGGATGCGACGAGTTGGAGTTCATGAAACCGCCGCCGTTGGTGCCAAGCTCCTTGATTATTTCCTGTGACGCGACTGGTCCCTCGGCGATCGATTGCGGAGCACCCTCGAGCGTCGTCGCATTCACATACGGACTGAAGTTGTCCGGCACCCCCTGCCAAACCAGCACCAGCGCGAAAATAAGCGAGATCGGCAGCAGCACCCACAGCGTCGTGCGCGTGAGATCGACCCAGAAATTACCGATCGTCTTGGCGCTGCGCCGCGCGAACCCGCGAATCACCGCCGCCGCCATCGCGATTCCCGCCGCTGCCGAGAGAAAGTTGTGCGACGTGAGGCCGACCATCTGCGTCAGGTAGCTCAGCGTCTGTTCGCCCGAATAGGCCTGCCAGTTGGTGTTGGTCGTGAAGCTCGCCGCAGTGTTGAACGCGAGTCCCGCCGGCACGCCGGCGAGTCCCTGCGGATTAAGCGGCAGGTACCACTGCAAGCGTTGCAGTGCATACAGGAAGATCATCGAGATCAGGCTGAACGCGAGCATCGAGATCGCGTATCCCGCCCAGCCCATCTCGACCCCGGGGTTGATCCCGCTAATCTTGTAGATCAGCCGCTCGATTGGCGCGAGCACCGGATCAAGAAAGGTGCGCTCGTTCGAGAACACTCGCGCCATGTACAGCCCAAGCGGCACGCTGATCGCCGTGACGAGCAGCGAGTAAACGGCCAGTTGAATAATCGAATTGGATAGCATGTTAGGTATTGACCGGCTACTAACTTAGAAGCGTTCGGGCCGCAGCAATGCGTATATCAAGTAGATACCCAGTAAGAGCGCGCATACTCCGCCAAGTACTGTTTCAACCGGACTCATAGATAGTCACACCCCCGCACATAGGCTATCGCGATCGCGAAGAAGGCGATGCTGCTGAGAATTGAAAACAAATCCCACATACCAATCTCCAGACTGTGAAATGTAGTTCAGTAATAGTCAGTGCGGACGCAGTTCCGGACGACTGACCTCTTCGGTTGAAGTATGGACGCGGCCGTTCGATCCGTTGCTGTGCAGATGCGCCTCTGCCACCACCCGCATCGCGGGACATGGACCCGCCGCAAATGTTTCCGCGCGGGCGACGACTTCATCGCGCGTGAGCGGCGATCCGTCCTCGGAAATCGGCCTGAGCGCACCGCGGCGTCCGTCGTTAACGACGAACGACCACTTGCAGCGCGCGCAGTGATACAGGTACCGCCGCGGCTTGAAGAGTCCCGGAAGTTTGTCGAGTGCTTTGATCGCAAACATGTGGGGCATCGCCGCTTTTGTAGTCTGTTTCATTGGAACTGCCAGCCTCCGTCGGCTCTCTGCCGACAGCACTAACAGCACCACGCGTGCCAATGGAGAAACGCCGGTTTTATATAGCTTTTCGCATCAATCTGTATTGCGACATTTCAAATTGCATCGTGCCGTTCAATGCAAATCTCATCGATATGCAATCACGCGCTGCGTGCACCCTGATGGATGAAAGCCGAACATCACACCTTTATGCGCTCCATCGAGCCCCCGCCCCTGAGAGCAAAGTAGCGCGTCGCGCGAACTTGCGCTTCTCACTGGGTGCACCGGTCACCCCCCGCGACGGTGTCGATGCCGCCCGCCGCGCAGGCGATTAGTTGCGCTGATCTACTCCTGCTTGACCAGCAAGCCGCGGTTACGCGCCTTCTCGTAAATCCAGGCGAAGAATGCAATCGCGATCGCGAAGTACACGAGGTTCAACCCCAGGCCCCACCAGAAATGCATCGGCGAGAATTTTCCGCCGTTCAGAAGGCCGCGCATCCCCTCGAACGAATGCGCCGTCGGCATCGCCCACGCGATATCCTGCAGCCACTTGGGCAGCGACGATATCGGATACATCACGCACGACACCGGCATCAGCAGTCCCGCGAAGCCCCACGCCAGCGCCTGTACTTTCGTCGTGTAGCGAAAAATCATTCCCGTGATCGCTATTCCCAGCGCCAGCGCGAAGAGCAACAGGTTCGCCATGTAGGGAATGAACTTCGGCAGCCACGGGATGATGTCGAATGAATACGCCGCCCATGCGATCGCCGATGCCGCCGTCAGTCCGACCATCACCTTCATCAGGCACACCGTCAGAAGCCCGGCCATGTATTCAGCCAGCGTCAACGGCGTCGAGAACAGGTTGATGAGGTTGCGGCACCAGAGCTCGTCGATGAATCCAACCGCCATGTCGCGCTGAAAGCTGTAGAACGTCCCCCACAGAATTATGCCGCCGAGCAGACAGCTCACCACGTTCGGCTGCAGCCGGTTGCTGTGCGCCAGGTAAACCGTGAAGAAGCCCCACATGACGATGTCGAGCACCGGCCACCAGATCATATCGACGACGCGATCGAAGTTGCGCCGCGACTCATATACGTGCCGCACGATGACGGCGTTGATGCGATGTAATTTCATGCCGCTTTACCCTTGACCACGCGCAGGAACACTTCCTCCAGCGCCGGTTCTTCGCGCTCTTCTTCCAGCAGCGCCTGCGTGATTTCGATCGGACTGCCCACCGCGATCACTTTCCCGTGATGCAGAAAAACGATCCGCTTACACATCCGCTCGACCTCGGCCATGTTGTGCGAGGTGTACAGAATCGTCGTCCCCTTCTCGCGCTGCGCTTCGAGCAGCGCATTCTTCACCTGCCACGATACCTCCGGATCGAGATACGCCGTCGGCTCGTCGAGCAGCAGCAGTTCCGGATCGTTCATGAACGCCTTGCACAGCCCGACCCGCGTATTCTCGCCCGACGACAGCCGCGCGATCGCCTTGTCGCGCAGCTTGGTGATTCCGAACCGCTCGAGCAGCTCGTCGATTCGCGCGCGCGGCTTTTTCAGGTTGTAGATGCGCGCGAACACGTTCAGGTTCTCGAGCACCGTCAGCCGGAACGGAAACGCGACGTACGGCGACGTGAAGTTCATCTTCTCGAGGATCTCGCCGCGATGCGTCGCCATCGACTTGCCGAAAATGCTGATACGTCCCGAAGTCGGCGTGATCAGCCCGAGGATCATGTGGATCGTCGTCGTCTTGCCCGCGCCATTCGGCCCCAGCATCCCGATGATCTCGCCGCGCTCGATCCCGAAACTCACGTCATCGACGGCCCGAAAGTCGTCGAAGGTCTTGCTCAAATTTTCCACTTCTACCAGCATCGAATTACCTGCCTTTAGCGCGCGTGCGTTGCGTCCCCAAAATACAAAACGGCCACGGAGTGCTTGCACCCGTGGCCGTCTTTCGCGTTCTTATTATGCTATCGAGTCAATGATGACCGAACGTCGCAGACACACCACCACGGGAGCTTCCCCGGGCCCTTTCGCTATTCGGATTCATCGTTGGTGTTCTTCCTGCGAGATCGAGCGTCTATTATGTAGCAGCTTCCGCGTTTAAGGGCTATAGGCCTGGTCAGGCCGTCGCGCGCGGCGCCGGTTGAGGCCCGCGAATCAGCTTGCCGGGCATCGCGTCGGTCGCCTTGCCATCGACGAACGTGACCTCGCCGCTCACCACCGTATATTTGTAACCGTCGGCGCGCTGGATCAATCGGCGCCCGCCCGCGGGAAGATCGAACACCATCTGCGGCGGATGCAATCGCAGCGCGTCCATGTCGATCACGTTCACGTCGCCCTTCATTCCCGGCGCGAGCACGCCGCGATCCCACAGTCCGTAGAACTTCGCCGTGTCGCTGGTCTGCCGCTTCACCATCATCTCGATCGGCAAGCGCTCGCCGCGGCTCCGATCGCGCACCCAATGCGTGAGCATGTAGGTCGGCATGCTGGCATCGCAGATCAGTCCGCAATGCGCGCCGCCGTCGCTCAGTCCGAGCGCGGTCGCAGGATTCAGCAGCATCTCGCGCAGCGCGTCGAAGTTGTAATCCGAATAATTGGCGAACGGCATGTAGAGCAGCTCGCGGCCGTCGCGCTCGAGCATCAGGTCGTAGGTCAATTCCGCCGGCGTTTTACCCTCGCGCTCGGCGCGCGCAGCGACGCTGGTCTCGCGCGCGGGCTCGTAGTTGGGCGGATCGCCGAGCGCAAAGTACTTGGCGAAGTTGGTCAGTAGGTACCGCGTCACCGGATCCTTCGCGGCCGGCTCATCGGCGAGGATTCGCGCGCGGACCTGCGGCTCGCGCATCCTGGCGACGCGCTCATCGATCGGCAGATGCGCAATCGCGTGGTAGCTCGGATGCGCGATGAACGGATGCAGCGAGCTTTGCAGCCCCATCAACATCCCGGTCGGCCGTCCGGGAATCTGCGGCACCAGGTGCGCGCCGTTGGCGTTGTAGTTGCGCACGCGCTCGAGCAGGTGGCGGAAGCCGGTGGGATTACTATCGACCTGCGCCATCGCGAACGTGATCGGCAAGCCGGTCTCGGTCGAAAGCTTGATCATCCACTCCATCGTCGCGTCGGCGCCGACCATGTCCGACGCCATCTCGAACACGCCATGCCCAACGTCGCCCATGGCGCGCCCGATGCCGAGCAGCTCGGCCTCGCTCGCGAAAGTTCCCGGCACCAGATCCTTGTTCTTCGCGCGATGCAGCATCGTGCGCGAGGTGGTGAATCCAAGCGCGCCGGCCCGGAGCGAATCGCGCACCAGCGCCGCCATCTTCGCGATGTCGTCCGGCGTCGCTTCCTCGTTGCGCGCGCCGCGCTCGCCCATCACGTAGGTGCGCAGCGAGCCGTGCGGCATCTGCGCGCCGACGTCGAGCACGCGCGGCATCTTCTCGATCGCGTTCATGTACTCGGGAAACGATTCCCAGCCCCACTTGATTCCTTCGGACAGCGCACTGCCCGGAATGTCCTCGACGCCTTCCATCAGGCCGATCAGGAATTCCTGCTGGCCCGGTTGGACCGGCGCAAAACCGACGCCGCAGTTGCCCATCACGATCGTCGTAACGCCGTGCCAGCTCGAGGGGCTGAGGTACGGATCCCACGTAACCTGGCCGTCGTAGTGCGTGTGGATATCGACCCATCCCGGCGTGACGACGAGGCCGCCCGCGTCAATCTCGCGCCGTGCTGCGCCGGCTTTCGCGCCGACGCTGGTGATCACGCCGCCGTCGATCGCGACGTCGCCGTCGAATGCGGTCGTTCCGCTGCCATCCACAATTTTGCCGTTACGAATTACCAGATCGTGCATCGTTTCGTTCTCCCGCCTGAAGAATCGCGCATCTGTGTATGATCGCGCAAGCGTTCCACCGGCGAAAATTAAACGATCGTTCAACGATAGATTGTTGCCATTGCACATTCGCTCGGCGAGAACTTATTCTGGGACCGAATCCTGACGGCGAAGGAGCTGGCGATGTTCGAACCAAAATATGGCGACGTATCCGTGGCACTCGACTGCAATGTAGCGACGCTCGAGATTCATCGGCCGCCGCACAACTTCTTCGACTTCAATTTGATTCGCGATCTCGCCAACGCGTTCGAGGCGCTCGACGATGAGCCCGAATGCCGCGCGCTGATGCTCTGTTCCGAGGGCAAGTCATTTTGTGCGGGCGCCAACTTTGCCAATCGCGACGCCAGCAGCGGCGAGGCGCCCGCGCGGACTGGCGAAAATCCGCTCTACGTCGAGGGCGTGCGATTGTTCCGATGCAAAAAGCCGGTCGTCGCCGCGATTCAGGGCGCCGCAATCGGCGGCGGACTCGGACTTGCGCTGGTCGCCGACTTCCGCGTCGCGACCGTCGAGGCTCGCTTCGCCGCCAACTTCGTCAAGATCGGCATCCATCCCGGCTTCGGCCTGACCTACACGCTCCCGCGTTTGATCGGTGCGCAGAAAGCCAGCCTGATGTTCTACACGGGGCGCCGTATCGACGGTAAAGTGGCGCTGGCGTGGGGCCTCTGCGATTCAATCGCGGAGCCGGACGATCTCCGCGATTCCGCGCTCACCCTCGCGGAGGAAATCGCCGAAGCCGCTCCGCTCGCGCTGGTATCGACCCGAGCGACGATGCGCCAGGGCCTCGCCGACGCCGTCAAAGCGCAGACCGATCACGAGTTCAAGGAACAATCCTGGCTCTTCAAAACCGAAGACCACCGCGAAGGCGTAAAAGCAGTCGCCGAACGCCGCCCCGGCAAATTCCTCTGCAAGTAGCTATTGCCGGCGCGCGCGCAAGGGGAGGCAGCTCTCTTTTCTCAAAACCTCGGAGCGAAATGTCGTCCTCGACATTTCGCGATTTTCTTCTCACTGGGTGCAGGGGTCACCCCTGCCCAAGGAAGTGTGAAACCCACGGAGGGTTTCACATTTAATAAAGTGACTTACTCGCCTGCCGCTTACGCCGCCTCGGCCTTCGCGCCGTTGAGTTTCTTCAACTCCGGCATCACCTCGGCCGCGAACAGCCGCAGACTCTTCTCCGCGTCCTCGATCGGCATGCCCGCGTAGCTGAACACGCCGGTATAGTGATCGGCGCCGACCTTCTGCCGTATCTCATCGATCTTGTTGAAGCACATCTCGGGCGTGCCCCACACCTGCAGGCTCAGGAAGTACTCGATCGACGCGCTGGTGTTGCCCTTCAACGCTTTCGCCATCTGCTCGTAGTATTCGTAACCCTTGGCCTTGCCGAAATTCTCGCTCGCCATCTCGTAATGCCGCAACGCGGTGTCCCAATAGCCGCCGATATATTTCACCGCCATCTCGCGCGCGCGGTCGGCGCTCTTGTCGCAGAAGGTCCAGCCCGCCGCGATCGTCGGCAGCGGCTCGCCGCCGTTCACCTGCTTGTAGATAGTGCGATACTCGCCGAGTTCCTGTGCGACCGCTTCCCACGGCTTCTGCGGAATGATCAAAATGCCGATGCCGAGCTTGGCCATGATGCGCGCGGACTCGGGCGAGACCGCGGCCGCGTAAGTGCGCCCCTTGAACGACTTGAACGGCTTGGGCCGGATGTCGCGGCGCGGCTGCTTGATGTACTTGCCGTCGTATTCGCAGTAGCCCTTCTCGAGTCCTTGGAGCAGCATCTCGGCCGATTCGATAAAGCGCTCGCGCGATTCGCCGAGCGGCACGCGAAAGCCCTCGAACTCGATTCGCGCCAGCCCACGCCCGAGGCCAAGGATCATGCGGCCGTTCGACATGTGATCGACCACCGATACCTGCTCGGCGACGCGCATCGGATCATGCCACGGCATCACGACCACCATCGATCCAAGCTGAACCCGCTTGGTGCGCCCGGCGTAGTAGGTCAGGAACTGCAGCACGTCGGGGCACATCGTGTAGTCGTCGAAATGATGCTCGACGCTCCAGATGGAATCGAATCCAAGCGGCTCGTAGAGGTCGCCGATATGCAGGTCTTCGGTGTAAACGTCGCGGTCCGATCGCACATTGTGCGGATTCTGGAAAATGACAGCGCCACCAACTTTCATCCGGAGATCCTCCGTAAGACCGGGTTGCCGCAACCCGCATGGTTGAGATTAAGTGAGACCCTCATCACATACCAAT
>CAVWMC010000006.1:0-517825 GCA_963756005.1 uncultured delta proteobacterium | reverse complement strand
CGTTTAGGCGACCGTCGCCTACCCACTAATTCCTCCACTCTTGGCTCTTTACATAAGCGTACAATCTGTATATTAATAAAACCGTTGGTTGTAGTTGCCTAACGCGGACTAAGCTGACCTGGACCGTCGGCGAGCTGGGACGAAGCCAAGATTCAAATACGGGGACAATGGCCAATTTCGGCCAAAAAAACAGACCGAGGAGGACACGGGAATGGAAATGATCACGAAGATGTTTGTGAAGGCTCGCGAGTATCAGAAGGGACAGACGATGGCGGAATACGCGCTGATCCTCGCGGCCGTCGCAGTCGTAGTGTTCGTGGGCTACCAGACGATGGGCACGACCATCACCACGCTGTTGACTGGCGTGGACGGCAAGCTCTAAATCGAGAAGGGTGAAGTCCCGGGGTGGCGGCCTAACCCACCGCCACCCCAATTTAAGACTTCCTGAAGGCATCTGAATGCGATCGCGAAGTTGGTAGTGCGGGCGCGCTGGTCGTGAGGGATGGTTTCCAAGCGGGTGCTGCGATGCAGCCCTCAGTTGGAACTCACTCCGAGAAATACGACCGCCCTGGGAGGGGAAGTCATATGCGCCTTAAGACAGCAGGTTATGGGTTAACAGCAGGTTCGCGCGGCCAGACGATGGCTGAGTACGCACTGATAATCGCAACGATCGCGGTGGTATCAGTTGCCTTTGTCCAGAATGCGGGGACGATAGTCTCGGAATTAGTTGGCAAGGTGTCCGCGCTTTTCTAGCCGGGTCGCCGCGCAGGCAGTGGCGTCAGCCTTGGCGCCTAGCCTTGGTCCGTGAGTGGGGCTGCATTTCAATTGATCGCAGCGCGAGCGTACCGGCTTCGCTACGCAGCAAGGCACTCGCGGCATCGGTCCGTTTCGATTTCCTTGTGATCGGCTCCCTTTCGTTTCGACCGACCTCAAAAAAGTACGGGCCAGCGAAAAAATCGCCAGCCCGAAGCCGGCTGCTGTAAGGGGGGCAAACATCAGCCAGCGCCCCCCTGACTATCAAATTGGCGCGATTGGGCCAAGAGGGTTTCATCGATCGCCGCTACCTCGTTGCGGACTCCGGCTGGCTCAGGTTGGAGTCCGCGTGATGGTGGACCAGCTTCCACGTCCCGCCTTCGCGCCGGAAAATATTGGTCGCGCGTTGATTGAAGGTGACCATCGGACCTTCAAACGAAAGCAGTTGGCCGGTCTCGATGCAGACTGAATAGCCCATGTCCGTCCCCGCGACGACGCGCATGTCGCGCTGCGTGATATTGCCGCGCGGATAGAGCCGGGACATATTCAGAAAGCCCGCGCGTACCTCGTTCCATCCGGTGGCGTAACCGCCAGCGGCGCTGAGGTTGGTGACGTCGGGTCGATGGGACCATACGGCGCCGAGCGGCGCGAGGTCGTCGTGAAGGGCGCTGTTGAGCGCGGCATAGAAGAGCAAGGTCGCGGCGCGGATTTCATTTTCATTCGCGGTCGAAGGTGCGGGCGGATGCGACTGTGCTCGCGCGGTCTGCACAAGTGGCGGCGCGAGGCCGAGCAACGCGACCAGGGTCAATGCCGAAAATAGGTTTCGCCGGAGCGCTGAGAATTTCACCAGTCCCTCCCCCGCACGGTAATGGCGCGGTCAACCCCGCTGCCGATTCAGTCCTTGCGCGTCAAAATAACATATTGCGAGTGCGCGGACGTGATCGGATTCGATTTCATATTAGAGCGATCGGATCGCGCGAATCGAGCGAGTCGATGCAGCATTAGCTGCCGGCATTGTGCTTGATAAAAATTCTTATGCCGGTAGAATGCGTGGGAAGAGCGATGCGCGCGGCCGACAATTCGCCGGCCGCCTGAAGCATGTGGAGGATGAGGGGTATGGTGCTGATTCTTCTGTTGCTGCTGATCGTGAGCGGCGGATTCACTTACTATGGGTATCGGAACCACGGCAAATATGGCGGGCTGGTGCCGGCCATGCTCGTCATCTTACTGATTTATTTACTAGTCGGAACTGCTCACATGCACAGGTGACTGTTGCCCGCGCCCGCTGATTATCTGAGCCGGGCGTATGAGATCGTGTCGCTGCCGCTGCCGGAAACCGTAAGGAAGCCGGCGCCCGGACTGCATTGAACGGCGCTGGCGGTCGAGGTGTCGGTGCACATCACGATGTTGTCGATGCTGGTGAAGCATGGATCGGTAACCGAGGTGTGTCCGGCCGTGAGCGTCGCATGACCGGCGCAAGTTGACGGTCCGGATGAAAGCGTGAAGCCCCCGGCGGGTCCCCATGAACTCATCGTCGTTGGCGGCAGCGGCGGTTGCGGCGCCACCTGAAAGCATCCGGCCGTCATCGTTCCGATCAGCGCAAATATCACGACAATCAACCGCATCCTTACCTCCGTCGTACAAAGCGAGCTCGACCGTTCTCTCAGCCTAGCATTGGAACCGTAACATTCCGACGCGCGCGGAGGTTCTAGTAGGCGGGGAACTCGCGTAACATCGGGCACGGCGATCGCCAGGGAGGCCACCATGAGCGCTACGAGTGATCATATTCAGCCCGGATACACGACGATCACACCGTACCTGTACGCGAAGCCCGACCTTGCCGACTTCCTCAAGAATGCGTTCGGCGCCGAGGTGACGCATGCGCCGACGCCCGACGCCAAGGGGCAATTCCACGCCGAGGCCATAGTCGGCGGAGCGCACGTTCTGTTCGGCAACGGCTTTTTTTCCGACCCCTCGATGGCGGCCGCGATCTACATCTATGTTCCCGATGTCGATGCGACCTACAAACGTGCGGTGAGCCTTGGCGCCAAGTCGATTCGGGAGCCAGCCGACATGACTTGGGGCGATCGCGTCGGCGGCGTGAAAGATACCTCCGGCAACACCTGGTGGATCGCGACGAACAAGAAGTAAGCGGACCGATGGCGCATCCTCGCAAGTATGACGATTCCGATCCCGCAATCCTGAAGTTGCGCGAGATATGTCTTGCGCTGCCCGAGGTGTTCGAGAAAGAGGCGTGGGGCGAGTGCACGTTTCGCGTCACCGGCGGCAGCATGTTCGCGATGACCGATAACAATCATCACGGCAGCGGCCATCAAGCGGTGTGGGTCAAGGCGCCGGCGATGGTTCAGGAAATCCTGGTCAACTCGGATCCGAAGCGCTTCTTCGTTCCGCCGTACATGGGCAAGCAAGGATGGGTCGGCGTCCGCATCGATTACAAAGTCAAATGGGACCAGACCGCGGCGATCCTCAAGGACGGATACCTGCTGTCCGCGCCGAAGAAGGTCCGGGTTGCCAAGCCGGCTACGCCACGACGAAAAAAAGCCGGTCTTTAGCTCGGACGCTCCCGCTGAGCTTTTTTGACCTCGTCGAACCAGGGCCGTGGTGCGGGATGCTCGCGCCTGGTGGGCTCGATTTGCCACTCGTTCGAGTATGCCCGCCGCACGCGGCGGCTTCGATTGGGACCCGAACTGTGCAGCGTTCGGCAGTGATGGAACACGGCGCCGCCCGCGCTGACGGGTGCGGCAACCGCCAGGGATGAATCGACGTCTTCGGCATAGACGACGTGATCGGAATGATCGCCACCGAAGCGGTGATGCATCCGCAGGTCGCCGCGATGCGATCCCGGGATGAAGCTCATGCACCCGCTCTCGACGGTGGCGGGATCGAGGGGCATCCAGCAGGCCAGGGCATGGTAGTCGAACGCGGGATCCCAGTAGGCTTCGTCCTGATGCCACGGCAGCGCGCCGTCGTCGAGCGGCGGCTTGCGAATCATGTGACCCCATCCGCGAAGCATGGACGCATCGACGCCCATCAACTGCGCGGCGAGCGCCCGCCCGTTGCGCCACAGCACGGTCTGCCGCAACTCCGCAAAGCGAACTTCGGGCATGATGATCTGCGACTGCGCGTCGCGTCCAGCTTCGTGCGTCCGCATCAGCTCGACATACGCTCCCGGCAGTGGCGCGACGCGCTCGGCGAAAAGCCGGTCGTAAATTTCGCCGAGCCACGCCAACTCCTCGTCGGTGGTGATTCGATCGATGCTGGCGAATCCGCGCATCTGGAATTCCTCGATACACGCTGGTGAAAGCTCGACCGCAAATTCAACCTTTGGACGCCGTGTCATCAGATCGTCGATGGTTTCTGTCATTGCGGCTCCTCAGCGCGACGGCGGAATCGTTCGCTCGCCGGTCACCTGATTGACGTACACCTTCCATGGATAATGATCGCCCTCACCCGGCGAGCCGGCGACACGCATGTGTGTAGTCACCGCGCGACGCCACTGGTCGCTGGTGTTGGCCGGGGTCATGTGTGGCGTCTTGCCGTGGTGAAACGTGACGCTGCCGGCGCGAATCGGGCACGACACGACTCGCGAAAGATCCGGTTCGCAGTACAGAAGGTCGCTCTGAATGTGATCGGGCTGGCGATGCGTCAGCACACCGTCGCGATGCCCGCCGTCGATAAAATGCATGCACCCGTTGCGCGCGTCAACGTCGTGTAGCGGCATCCAGCAGGTGATCCCGCGGTCGAGCAAGTTGCGTCCCCAGTAGCCCTCGTCTTGATGCCAGTACGTCGGTGCGCCGTCGCGCGGCGGCTTGGCCAGGAACTGGTCGTACCAGAACTCCACTGGCGCGTTCATCAAGCCGCCGGCAAACTCGACCATCCAGGTCCTGAACCGTGCGTGCGCGATCTCAGGCCAGACCAGCGATGGGCTGCCCTGTACGATCTTGAATTCGCGCTCGTCCCTGCTTTTGCCTTTTTCCCACGCCCAATCGTAGGCGAGTTTGTGCCTTTTGCGCAGGATGACGTCCATCCGCTCTGCGACCTCGGCGATTTCGGCGCGCGCAACGGCGTCCTCGACGACCAGCCATCCGTGGGCGCGGAAAAAAACGATCTGATCGGCCGTGGCTTCGCGATTGTCCATCGATCTGCTAATTCTGCCTGCAAGCGACTCTAATCGCTCGGGAAGGTCTGCTCAATGAGCCAATCGTATCGGCTTGACGCAAGCGAGCGCCGAGATCTGGAGGAGGGCGGTTTCGTACTCCGCCGCAACGTGTTTGACGCGCCCGAGCTCGTCGCGATTCGCACCGCATGTGAAGCTCTGGTGCTGCGCCTGCTCGCTGAAAAACGGCATCGCAAGCTCAGCGTCGGCAGCTACAACTTCGAGCTGCAGCGCGACCTCGGCACCGTCGTCAAGTGGGAGCCCGGCGACATCGACGTCGTGCAAGGCGTCGAGCCGTTCGCGCATTTGAGCGAAGAGCTGAATCGATGGGCCCACGACCCGCGCCTGCTGGGGCCATGCAAGGACGTTGTAGGGAGCGACGAAGTAATTCTGTTCACGGAGAAGCTGAACCTGAAGCGCGCGCAGAAGGGCGGTCCGATTGTGCTGCATCAGGACTTTCCGTACTGGATGAATCTGACTCCCGTCGCCGGGCGGATTGCGACCGCGATGCTTTTCCTCGACGACGCGACGAGAGAAAAGGGATGCCTCGAGGTGGTGCCGGGGAGTCATCGCGAAGGCATGCAACAGCGCCGCAGCGTCGAGGGTTTCGGCAGCCTGGAGATCGATCCCGAAGGTTACGACACGTCGCGGCTGGTTCCGTTGGAAGTCAGCGCCGGCGCGGTGGCATTCTTCGGGCCGTTCCTGGTGCATCGGTCGCTGCCGAATCGCTCAGGCGAGGATCGTCGCGCGCTGCTCTACAGCTACCAGCCGCCGGGCAATCCTCACTCGCGCGAGCTTACCGGCCTCGCCCGGAAGCCCGAGATGCAACCCGGCAAATCAGCGCGTACCGATGAATAGCAGCTTGTCTCCGTGCAGCAATAAATTTTTTGTTTTGATCGGAGATAGTGCGTCGATCTCCTGAACCGTCGGACGAATTCCATACCACTCGTTGCGATAGAGACCGCGCGGACCTTGCGCGGAACGCCGTTCGACTATCCATCGACGTATCCGCAGCGCGAACGCGATCGAGTCGCGCCACGTCCGCGGCGTCATCGTGAAGATAAGGCGTCCGCCGGGCTTCAGCACCCGCGCCGCGGTGTTCAGATATGCCCGCAGCACATCGAGATCGGGCAGATGCTGAAAGACGCAGTATGCGACGAACGCGTCAGCCGAGCTGTCCGCGATTTCCGCGAGCGCCGGCGTCGCCGCGCGATGGAACGACGCGTTGGCGGCCTCGACCGAGCTGCGTGCGATCGCCAGCATCTCGGCCGACAGATCGAAGGCGATTACTTTGCCGACCTCGGGCGCAATCGCGCGGGTCAGGCGTCCGACGCCACAGCCGATTTCCACGACGGTGTCAGTGGACTTGGGATCGTAGCCGGCTGCCGACTTCAGATCGTTCCAGATTTTCGGGCCCGACGCCCAGAATTCGGCGAGATTGCGGCCCTCGTAAGGACCCGCCGAGGATACATACCAGTATGGATTTTCCCGGGCCTTTTCGTCCCAGAATTGACGGCTCGCCTCCAATCCGCTCATCGATTCGACACACCTTCCGACGATTCGGTCGGGACTATATTGGCATATCGAATCAACGAAACCGTAGCCGACGGCTTCGTGCAATTGGTTTTCGAGTCGCGATTGTCGTGTTAGTTTTAGCGGGATTGAGGGCCGATATGAGAGGTTACAGTTCGACAGATCATTTGATCGCTAGCAGCAAGCTGATGACCAATGGTCAGGCGACCGTCCCCCTGCGCGTCCGCCAAAGACTGAAGCTTAAGCCGGGGGACACCGTCATCTTCGAGGAATCCAAAGCGGGAACGGTTGGCATCCGGAAGGCGCTGCCGCTCGACCTCGAATTTCTCTCGGCAATGGAAGAGAGTTTGTCCGAGTGGAATTCGGAGAACGACGACAGGGCTTATAAGGACCTTTAAGTTCCTAGTTGAGACGACCGGAGGTGATTGGGCCGTCCAGGCCGCGTGCCGCCTTTACCCGATCGAGCAGATATTCCACTGCGCCTTGAAGCTCCTCGAGCGACCCGGAGCCGTCGGGTCTGACGAGCGATTGGACGCCGTCGTAGGCGTCGGCGACTGATTCCGGAATCTGCGAGACCAAGCTACGTCTGGCACTCATATAATGACGCTCTCCAAGGGTGGAATTACAGGTTAGACGGATCTCGCCACCTGAATATTTAGGAAGCAATATTCACGCCAGAGGAGATAGCGTGCGACACAGCGCTTGCGCTTACTCTAGTCGGCAAAATCGTGTCGCGGATTAGGGCGGTGCCGGTCGATCTTTTGGCAGACTGCCATCCAACGGGCAGCATAAAATTGGAAGGGTTAGCTGCAGTACTTCGTAGGGCTCGCACTTAAGCGGGCATCGACGACTCATCCGGTCGGCGCGACTTCGGCGCAGGACCTCGAACCTCGAACGTCACGATCTGAAACGGCCGCAGGTCCAATTCGATGGAACCGTCGCGGCGTCGCTTGAGCTTGACGCCTCGCAACGGCCGGCCGGCGAGATCTACCGGTCGAGCTTTGCGGCCTGGGCCGAAGGCGAAGCGCGCGGTTTCCCGTGATTCGGAAGTGCTGAACGCGCGCACGATGTAGGCGCCGGCGCGTTCAGTCGCGCGCGCGGTCGAAAAGACCACGCGCGGATTGTCGCATGCGCATAGCCGATTCGCCGGCGCGTCCATCGTCGAGCGTGCCTGGAATATGCGCGGCGGATACGCGTACGCCTGGCTCAGTTGCACGACGCCGGCGTCGGCGTACGTACCGCGCCAGCTGGTCACGGCAAATTGAAAACGATGCGCGCCGATTTCCTGCGCGTCGGGCGTCTCGAATTCCGGGCCCGCATCGCCACGGCGCATCGTAAGGTCGCCGCGCGAAAGCCAGCCGACGCATCTGAGCAGCGTCAGCAGAATTGTCGTGCCTGCGCCGTCGCGCCGGGCCTCAATCTCGTAGATGCCGCGGCTCATCACGGCCGCCGAAAACTCCGCCGACTGCACCGCGGTGAAGGTCCGATGCGGCGCGGTCGGATAGATATCTTCGGTAACGCCAGCCGGCTCGGTCGGATCGAGCGAACGGCGGACGATTCCGAAATTCGTGTCGGAGATCGATTCCGCCGTGGCGATCGGTGTCGAGAGCGCGACGCGGAAGCGATGGTCGCGCGCGCGATTGTCGATCTCCGCGTCGAAATCGATGCGCTCGAGTCCGCCGTATATCGTGGCCGTCAGATTTATCCGAACTTCAACCGTCTCCGGCGCGCGGTTCTTGCGATCCTTGGTGAGCGCCGCGGGAAGATTGTAAACGAATGAGACGGCGACGCGGCTGCGCACCGCGCCGCGCTCAGTAACGCGTGCGGAGATCGACGCCGGGGTCGAGATTGGCGCCGAATCGGCGACCGGATCGAAGTTGTATTCATCGCCGCGGTCGCCTTCATCCTCAAAATATATTTCAAACGTCTGGTTGCTCTTCAAATCGTCAATTTTCAATCCGTGCGGCGACGGGCTCAGCCTGAAATATTCGTTCTCGATCGATTCACCGTCGCCAGCCGGATTTTCTGCGGGTTGGCCGGTGCGAACGAGACGATAGAGGCTGAAGCCGGCCTGCGCGAGCGGGGCGGCGACGAACGTGATCTGCGCGCGCGCGGCGGCAGTGGCCCGAATCCGCAGGATCGCGTCGTCGGGCACCTCGAGGATTCGACGGCGAAAGCTGTGCGGATCGAGATCGCCCGACGGGCTGCGGCTGACGAACATGCGCAGATCGAAGCGGTGGTCTTCGGCGCGTTCCAGCTCGAAGCGGTTCACATACTGGCCCATCACCTGCGCGCCGGTGATCAAGCCCTTGAAGTCGGCGCCCTTCAGCTCGATCTCGAACGGTCGTGCCAGCCGCGCGACTTCGATCGCGACCGGAATCCGGCGCCCCTCATCATCGACCGCGACGTAGCTCGCGTGCGGGTCCTCAACTTCGGCTTCGCCGGTGACGAGCGTGCGGCGCGCGAAGGTCGGATTGAACACCGCGATAACTGCTTCGCCGCCATTTCCCGTCGATAGCAGCGCGTTGGACGCGCGTCGCACCACGATCTCCGCGATCATCGCGGCCTGATCGAAGCGGTAGCGCATGTCCTGGTGGACCTGGTCGATCGAGCATCCGCAAATCGAGTCGTGCGGATGGTTCTGAATCTCGGTGCGCCACGCAACCTCGAGCAGCGCGGTCAGGTCGTCGGCATCGCTCGAAAGTGCGGCGAGTGCGGTCAGCGGATCGGCAATCCGCTCGAGCAGATACGAATTCTGAAAGTCGCGCTGCTTGATCCACGCGCGCGACGAGCTGACGCCAGGCGTGAGATTCGAGCGCGCCGGCGATCGCAATTCGCCGCGGACGCGCGGCATGCCGTCGATTGGGAGCTCGCTCAGCCGCTTCACGTAGTCGTCGAGCGTGCCCACTTCAGTGCTGAACGGCGCGCGCCCGGCCGCTTCTTTCAGCCGCGCGAACACCGCCGCGTCCGGTTCCGCGTGATCGTTGCCGTTCATCACCAGTATCGGAGCGCCGGCCGAGAACTCGCGCTCGCGCGCCGCGATCTCGCTCACGCGCGCGATAGTTGCGTCAGCCGAATCGGTCGGCAGACTGGCGCCGTTGGAATAACCGAACGGCAGAAACACCATGAACGTCGAGCTGCCGTCGAGCGCCTCCCAGATGAACCGATTGCGCTTCACTTCCCGTCCGACGCCGCGGAAAACGACGCCGGCCTTGAGTCCGAAGCCGGAAAGAATCTGCGGAAGCTGCGCCGCGTGGCCGAATTGATCGGGCAGATAGCCGGTCTCGGCGCACTTGCCGAAGCGCAGCGCGATGCGCCTGCCGATTTCGAGATTGCGAATCAGCGCCTCACCGCTGGCGAGGAAACTGTCCGCGAGCAGGTACCACGGGCCGATTTGGAGCTTGCCGGACTTGACCAGCTTCGCGACTCGGCGCGCGCTATCGGGCCGCACTTCGAGATAATCCTCGAGCACGATCGTCTGGCCGTCGAAATGAAAGCAGGGGAGGGCGCCGCTTTCGAGCTGCGCCAGCATCTTGTCCATCATCGTGAGCAGCCGCGCGCGCATCCGCTGAAACGGCTGATACCACTCGCGATCCCAATGACTATGTACGACGAAGTACAGATGCTCCATGAACCGGCGCCTCGCCAGTTAGAGTCCCACCGCGACGCATAGCGCCGCAACATCGCCGATTCGCTCGCCTAACGCGGCCGGCACCACCTCGCACGACGCGGCCGACGTGGGGAGCGCCTCGCGCATCATCACGCCGCGCGCCGGTCCGAGAATCATGTCGCCGGTGCGCATCGCGATTCCGCCAATCACAATTCGTTGCGGGTTCAGAACGTCCACCAGGATCGCGAGCACCTGGCCGAGCCGCTCGCCGGTGGTGCGAACGATTCGCATCGCGACCGCGTCGCCATGCTTCGCTGCAGCGCAAACGTCGCGAGCGCTGAGCGTGCCGCGATGCGCCGTCAGCAGTGTGCGATGCCTGCGTTTGCGCGCGTCTTCGACCGCTCGCATCGCGACTTGCGCGATCCCGCCGCCGCTCGCCCATCCTTCGACGGAGCCGCGCTTGTGATATCCAATCGGGCCGCCGCGCGTGAGCCGCACGTGTCCGATCTCTCCGGCGAGATCGTCAGTGCCGCGGTAGAGCCGTCCATCGACGATAATTCCCGCGCCGAGTCCGGTGCCCATCGTGAGAAAGATCATGTTGCCGGCGCCGCGCCCCGCGCCGTAGCGATGCTCGGCGACCGCGCCGGCGTTGGCGTCATTCTCGAGGTTGCAGCGGACGCCGAATTGGCGCTCGAGGATTGCCTTGATTGGAACGTCGATCCACGTCGCAAGATTGGGCGGCGCCTGGATGATACCGCGGATTCGATCGAGTGGGCCGCCGCAACTTACGCCGATACCGCAAATCGCAGAAGTTGTAAGCCCGCGCTTCTTGAGCAGCGCGACGATTCCCTTACCGATAAGATCGAGTGCGCGCTCAGGTCCTTTGGCGGGTAGCGTCGCGAATTGGATACGGTCGCGAACTTCGGGCAGCCGCTCCGAGACGACGATCGCCGTCTTGGTGCCGCCGATATCGACACCGATCCAGACTTTTGCGGCCACGCGCGCCAGCAGTATCAAACGACCGGCAGTTTCGCCAGCCGTCGCGAACCTCTCGAATGACGCTTATCGGGCCCATCGATGCTGGCGCCGGAGTGGGAGGTCGCGCCGGCTCGACGCTGCGATCCGGATACTTGGCGGCACATGGCCGGTCGGGGCGTGCGCGAGTTCGTTCACCGCGGATTCGATCGTTCCGCCGCGCAGCAAAATATATTTGCGCTCGCGCCGTCCGATCTCGCCGTCCGCGGCCAGCTCCGCTAGTACGCGCCCGACCACCGGCCGCGAGCTGCCGATCATCTCGGCCAAATCCGAATGCGTCGGTTCGAACGTGAGCAGGACGCCGTCGCTGTCGGCGATGCCAAATTTGCGTCCCAGCTCCGCCATCACCATTTCGATCCGCTCGCGATACGACAGTCCCAGGAACGTCGCGTAATACTGCACCCATTCCGCCGCCGCCGAATTCATCCGCTCCGACAGCGCCAGCAGCTCCTCCGCCGTCATCTGCTTCAGCAGATTGCGCACGTGCTCGCGCGTGACTACTGCCAGCACGCACGGGCCGGCCGCCCAGGCCTCGAAGCGGCGAACCCATTGGCTCTTCTCGTTGAGCTTGTCGGCCAGACCCAGGATGTCGCCGGCCGTCGCCAGCCGCACCAGCGTTTGCGATCCGTTCGGATTCGGGCAGACTTCGCGCACGACGCCCTTGACCACCCACATCACGATGTCGGCCGGCGATCCCTGTCCGAAGATCAATTTTCCCGACGAGTAGGCCAGCTCAGTATGATGACGGGTCATTTCGCGCGCGGTCTCTTGTGGAATTCCCCACGAGAAGAGGCTGGCCTCGAACAGGTTCGCGCGGTTGAGCAATGAAATCTCGTTCATCTTCGACCTCGTGTCATGCTGACGAAGCCGCTTCCGGTTTCGCGTTGCCGTTTCCAGTTGCATTTCGTTTTCATCGAGTGCGGTTCCGTTTTGATCCTGGAAAAATAGGGCGGCCCGGGGTCCCCCACTCAGCTTCGCCAGCGCTTTGTCCCCCGACTACGCGCAACCTGAGAACTTCGCGGGCGGGCCGCCGCCTGACCACATCAGCAAGGGATGTGCCCAAATGAACGCGATCGAGCGGCGAGTTCGCTCAGACGTTGCAAGCGCGCGTCATACGGGCGAAATCTTGCTCATCGGCTGTCGGTCACGGATTCATGGGGAAGGATTCGCGGCCATTTATATGGAGCTAGCGCTGAATCGCGGGTCAAAATTCCCAATCGCGCGAGGTCATTGTTCCCAAATCGCGCGGCGCGCGCTCCCGCGTGCCGCTGCGCTATGAATGACACGAGGAAAAAAGCCCCCGAGCAAAATGGCGTCCTCGCCATTTTGCGATTAGTACCGGGTGCAGGGGTCACCCCTGCCCAGGGAGGTGCGGAACCCACGGCGGGTTCCGCATTAAATAAAGTGATCCCTCACGTTAGCCGCCTTAGGCGCAACGCGGGCGATGGCATATAACTGACGCGATGAGATTTTCCGTGACGCGCCTTCGATTGGAGCATCGACCGTGAGAATCGGCACTCGGCTGACAATTATCTTGATGCTGTGCGTGATGCCGGTAATCGCGGCGTACAGCTGGTGGAGCGTCGCGCAATCCAACCTCTACCTGAACGAGCTGCGGCAATCCGCGCGCGCCGTCAGCTCCGGCATCGCTCCTTCGATTGACGCTGAAGTCATTGCCAATGAGTTCGACAAAATCGACGACGCATTCCGCAAGATGGACGCCGAAGGAACGCGCAGCGCGCTGCTCCGAAAAGACGGCGCGCTGTGGCATGCGCTGCCCGGTTTCCCCGCTGAGCTCGTCGATGCGGCTCGCGTGCAGCTCGCGCAAAGCAAGCCGGTTGAGTTCGGGCCGACCGCCGGCGCGCGGAACTGGTTTTGCGAATTGGTTCCGCTAAAGGGGAATGGCGGCGACGTTATCGGCTACCTGCTCGAAGTTCAGGACTGGAGCAAGGTCGCGCGCGACAGCCGCGCGCAGATGGTCGCGTCGATTCTCGTTGCGCTCAGTCTGCTGGGCATCGTCGCCGCGGTCATCCCGGCGATGGTTTATCGCTACGTCTCGCGGCCGCTGGCCGATCTGTCGGCGAAGGTCACGAAATTTTCCGCGAGCGATTCCGACAAGGCTGCGGGCAGTGAAGTTGAATTGCTCAGCGCAGAATTCCGCAAGCTCGATCAACAACTCAGCAAGGCGCGCACCGACCTCGAGGATCGGCATCGGCGCGAATTGGAACTTGAGCGCGAGCTCCAGCGCGCGGACCGCCTCGCGACAATCGGCGCGCTCGCCGCCGGACTCGCGCACGAGATCGGCACGCCGATGGGCGTCATCCGCGTGCGCGCCGAGTCGCTGCAGAATGACGAGACGATGTCGCCGGACTCGCGCACCAAGCTTGGCATCATCGTGCGCCAGATCGATCGGATCACGCGAATCGTGCGGATGCTGCTCGACTACGCGCGCAAGAGCGAGTCGCACAAATCGATCTGCGATCTCAGAACTGTGGCCGAACGCGCGCTGGCGCTGCTCGAGCCGGAAGCCGCGCATCGCGGCGTCAGGACCATCGCGCGACTCGGCGATAGTCCGCTGATGGTAAACTGCGACGCCGACCAGCTCGAGCAAGTCTTCGTCAACATGATCATGAACGCCTTCGACGCGATGAATCGCAGCGGCGGAACCCTGCGCGTCACCGCAAATTCCGAAAAAAACAGCGGCGGCTCGCGCGTGACAATCGCGTTCGAAGATACCGGCGCCGGCGTCGCGCCCGAGCACGAAAAAAGTCTCTTCGCGCCGTTCTTCACCACCAAAGAGCCGGGCAAAGGCACCGGCATGGGCCTCGCGGTCAGCCAGTCTATAGTGCGCGAGCACGACGGCGAGATAACCTTCAGCTCGGCGCCGTCGGGGTCGAAGTTCGTGGTTGCGATTCCGATGGCGTCCGGCGAGATTGTCGAACATGAGCGTGGACCCCGGCAACAGCAGCGCGCATAGCGGCAATGCGACCGTGTTGGTCGTTGATGACGATCACGACATGGCCGCCGCGCTGATGCGACATTCTGCGCCAGGCGGGATACCACCCGCTAAGCGCGCATTCGGGGCATGAGGCAATCGCGCTCGTCGAGAAGGAATCTCCCGACGTGCTGATTTCGGATCTGCGGATGGCCGGGATGAGCGGGCACGGCCTGCAAGCCGAGCTGAAGCGGATTGCGCCCGACCTGCCCGTGATCATCATCACGGCGTTTGGCTCGATTCAGACCGCGGTCGAATCGATGAAGCTCGGCGCGTTCGATTACATCACCAAGCCCTTCAGCAACAGCGAGTTGCTGCTGCTGGTCGCGCGCGCGTTGGAAAATCGCGAGCTGCGCAATGAAGTGAAACGGCTGCGAGTCGAACTCGCGCGCAATCACGGGCTCGAAAATATTATCGCCGCGAGTCCCAGCATGACCGTGATGCTGAGCAAGCTCGCGCAGGTCGCCGACAGCAATGCGAGCGTGCTGATCACCGGCGAGAGCGGCACCGGCAAGGACCTGCTCGCGCGCGCGCTTCACTTCCAGAGCCCGCGGCGCAACGGTCCGTTCGTGCCCGTCAACTGCGCGGCGATTCCCGAAAGTCTGATCGAGAGCGAGCTCTTCGGACACGCGCGCGGCGCCTTCACCGACGCGAAGCAAAACAAGGTGGGCCTGTTCGTCGCCGCCAGCCACGGCACCCTGTTCCTCGACGAAATCGGCGAGATGCTGCCGTCGGTCCAGGCCAAGCTGCTGCGGGTTATCGAGGACAAGCGCGTCCGTCCGCTCGGCGCGACCGGCGAAACCACCGTCGATGTGCGCGTGATCGCCGCGACCAACGCCGATTTGGAAAAAGGCGTCGCCGACGGCCGCTTCCGCTCGGATTTGTTTTATCGAATCGCGACCGTGACGATGGCGGTGCCGCCGCTGCGCGATCGCCCTGAAGACATCCCATTGTTGATTAAGCACTTCCTGACCCGCGCCAGCGCCGAGGCCGGCAAAGTTCCGCCGCAAGTCGACGCCGAAACGAACGGATCTTCTCACGCACTATCGATGGCCCGGTAATATCCGCGAGCTGCAGAACGCGATTCAGCAGGCCGTCATCCTATGCTCCGGCGCAACAGATCACGCGCGCCGACTTGCCCGGCCGGATCACCGGCGACCATCACGCACCCACTCACCTCGAACAACTCGCGTCGCGCCGGATGGCTCTGGAAGAGGTCGAGCGCGAGTACGCCCGCGCCGTTCTCGCCTCGGTCAACGGCCACCGCGGCGAGGCCGCCGCAATCCTCGGCGTCGATCGCAAAACCCTGACCCGCAAACTCGAAGAACCCGACTGATTGTTTCTTCTCTACGCGTGCGTCGAGCGGAGCTTCTTTGCGAGGTCGCCGCGACGCGTCACCTTGATTCGCTCGAGGCCGAGCCATGACGCCATCGTAACCAGCTCGCGCATAAGCGGCTCTGCCACTGTGCTCGGTCGAACGCCGGGTTCGCAATGCGCTCCATTCACGAGCAGCGTTCCAGTCGCGCGATCGGATTTCAAATCGATGCGTGCGACGAGGCGGTCGCCGAGCAGGAACGGCAGCACGTAGTAGCCGTACTTGCGCTTCGCCGACGGAGTGTAGATCTCGATCCGATAGCGGAAGCCGAAGATTCGTTCCGTGCGCGCGCGCTCCCATATCAGCGAGTCGAACGGAGAGAGCAGGGCGCGCGCATCGAGCTTGCGCGGCGACTTCGCCTCGCGATGCACGTACGCCGGCTCCAGCCATCCTTCGACGCCGACCGGTATCAGTTCCCCTGTCTCGACGAGTTCCGTGATGCGCTGCTTGCCCGGAGTCAAGCGGATGCGGAAGTAGTCGCAGAGATCCTTTTCAGTACCCACGCCAAGCGCGCTGGCGGCGATTCGCATCAACGCGCGCTGCGCGTCTTCGATCGCGGGAGTCGGCATCGCGAGGACTCGCGCCGGGATAACTCTCTCCGGCAGATCGTACACGCGCTCGAAGCCGCGCCGTCCCGCCGCCGCGAGTTTGCCCGCGGCGAACAGCGCTTCAACCGCGCGCTTGCCGTCGCTCCATCCCCACCATCCGCCCCGGCTCGCGCCCGCGCCGGTTATTTCGCGAGCGCTGAGCGCGCCGCGCTCGCGAATCTCGTCGAGCGCCGCCTGCATGAAGCCCGGACGGCTCCGATTGAGCTGCCCGACCCTCGTATCGTTGTCCTTGTGATTTTCAGCCGCCGCCGCCATTCGCCAACGCAGCAGTGGATGCATCTCGAATGGCATCAGCGACGCCATGTGTCCCCAGTACTCGAACAGCTCGCGCGTGGCCGGCGCTCCGATCCACGACGCGTCGAGAATTTCCGGCGCGTAACCACCGAGACGCGAAAACAGCGGCAGGTAATGCGATCGCACCAGCACGTTGACCGAGTCGATTTGCAGCAGGCCGATTTGCGCGATGACGCCGCGCAAATGCCGCCGGTCGAGACGCGCACTTGGCCGCGGCGTCGCGAACCCCTGCGCCGCCAGCGCGATCCGCCGCGCCTCGTCCGCCGATAATTCCGTTTTCACGTTCTGACTAACATCCAGCCCTCGGCTACGCGACCGCGGATTTTCGCACGGACGGTGCCGATCCTCCACTAGTGACTGTTGCCGGACGAAACTATATTCGGACTCGACCGCTGATAAACAAGGAGATCCGTATGGGCGATCCAGACCTCATCGCACTTTGGGAAGCGCACTGCCGCTGCGAGTTCGAGACCCGCGACGTCGACGCCACAATGACCACGATGGTGGCGGAGCCCTACGTCAATCACATCCCCACGATGACGGGGGGTGTTGGACACGATCATCTCAAGCGCTTCTACAAATATCATTTCATTGGCGTGAATCCGCCCGATTTTCGGCTCACGCCGATTAGCCGCACGGTCGGCGCAAGCTGCATCGTGGATGAGTTCATCGTGCAGTTCACGCATACCCGGGAGATGGACTGGATGCTGCCGGGTGTGGCACCGACGGGCAGGCCGGTCGAGGTTCCAACTGTGGCCATCGTTCAGTTCGAAGGCGACAAGCTGGTCCATGAGCATATCTACTGGGACCAGGCGTCGGTCCTCGTGCAGGTCGGCTTGCTCGATCCCGCGGGCTTGCCGGTGGCGGGAGTGGAAACTGCGCGGAAGGTCGCGGACAAAACCCGACCCAGCAACGAACTCATGACCCGTTGGGGCGAGAGCAAGGGCAAACCGCTATAGCGACGGGCTAGCCGAAGTTCTCAGCGCGTTTGTAGCAATGCGCCCCGAAAAGATTAATTCTAACTTCCGATGACCTCTACAAATTCTGACAAGCACGCAAGTGACAACACCGCGGCGGAACTGGTCGCGCCTGATTGCCGCGGCATGAACTTCTACCGCATCGACCGCGGCTTGCGCGACCTGCTCGATCTTCACATGGAGCCGCGGCTGCGCGCCGCGATGGAGCCGCATCTCGATCGCCTCGGCCAGCTCGCGGGCGGCCGGCTCGACGAGCTTGCCGAAATCGCCGACAAGCATCCACCTGAACTTCACGCGCGCGATCGATTCGGGCGCGACGAGGATTGGGTCGAGTTTCATCCGGCGTATCGCGAGATGGAGCGGATCGGCTTCGGCGAGTTCGGGCTGCATGCGATGGCGCATCGGCCCGGCGTACTCGGATGGCCCGAGCCGCTGCCCTACATCGCGAAGTACGCGTTCCAGTACCTGTTCGTCCAAGCCGAGTTCGGCCTGATGTGTCCGATTAGCGTGACCGACACCGGCGCGGTGCTGGTGGAGAACTACGGCAGCGACGATCTCAAGTCGCGTTACCTCGGCCGCATGCTCTCGCAGAACATGGACGAGATTTTCAAAGGCGCGCAATACATGACCGAGCGCGCCGGCGGCTCCGACCTCGGCCACAGCGCGGTGGTTGCGAAACGCGAGGGCGATTTCTGGCGGCTCTACGGCGACAAGTGGTTCTGCTCCGCGGTTGACGGCGACGTCGTGCTGCTGCTCGCGCGTCCCGACGGTGCGCCGAGCGGCTCGAAAGGGCTGGGGCTCTTCCTGATGCCGCGGCGGCTGGAAAACGGCGATCGCAACAACTATCGAATCGCGCGGCTCAAGGACAAATTCGGCACGCGCTCGATGGCGAGCGGCGAAGTCGTGCTCGAAGGCGCGATCGCGTTTCAAATCGGTGCGCTCGATCGCGGCCTGCGCCAGATGATGGACATGGTGAATCTCAGCCGCATGTCGCACGGCGCGCGCGCCGCCGGCATGATGCGCCGATGCCTCAACGAGTCGCTCGCGGTCGCGCGTCATCGCGCGGCGTTCGGCAAACCGATCATCGAGCATCCACTGTTGCGGCGCCAGTTGATGAAGCTGATGGTGCCGACCGAGCAGGCGCTGTCGGTTTTCACTTACGACGCGACGATGATGGATCGGGCGCGCGCCGGCGACGCCGAAGCCGAGCGCGTGATGCGTATCCTGACGGCGGTGCTGAAGTTCCGCGCGTGCCGCGACAACATCCGCGTCGCGACCGGCGCGATGGAGGTGCGCGGCGGCAACGGCTACATCGAGGATTGGGTCAACTCGCGGCTCATCCGCGACGCGCATATCGGCGTGCTGTGGGAGGGCACCAGCAACATCAACGCGCTCGACGTGATCAATCGCGCCGTCGCCAAGTCCGGCGGTCACGAGACGCTCGCGCGCGCGCTGAAAGCCAAACTGCAAGCGGCGAGCGCGGCGCCGTCCGCGTTTCGCGCGGAAATCTCAGAGCTGATAGATCGCGCCGTCGCGTTCGCCGGCGAAGTAGCATCCAAGCCGAAGAATGAACGCCTGGCGCGCCTCGCGACCGACGCGCTCTACAATGTAGCGAGCGCCGCGCTGATGACCTGGGAAGGCGCGACCGCCGGCGCCAACGGCCACGACGCGCGCCGCATGATCCTCGCGCGCATGGTCGTCGAACATCGCCTGCGCCCCGAAGATCCGCTGGCGATCGCAGCGTCAGACTGGGAGGAAGACGCGATTAACGCGCTGCTCGACCCGGCGCCAGTACGGATCGATCAAGCCGCAGAGTTTCTGAGCGCGCCATAAGCGTCTGAGGGTAGCGCGGCGGCCTGCGCCAGCCATCGGTGCGCACGCTCTACAATTCAAAGTTCGAGAATGGAGGGGGGTAAGCCGAAATGTCGATTGAAGTTGATTCACTCGTGGGGTTGCTCGTATGAAACATCCCCAATTCTTAGTGGCGAGCCAAATCGTTGCAGCGTTACTCGCTTTTGTGCTGCTCGCATCTGCGGGCACGAACCAGGCGGACATAGCCAATTGGATAACTTACTATTACATGCACCCGCAGCCGGACGAGATTCCCGCGCGTGTGCGGGAGATGGCGGCTCTGGGTGTTTTCCGCGACGAGAGCGCAGCCCCTCCAATGGTTGCTTTTCTCGCTGAAGTTTTTCGAGAAAATCCGAGCCGCATCGCTGGATGGTTTGAAAGTCTCCGAAATGCTTCTCCCGACGCTCGGTCAGCGATAATCCGGGCCGCCTGGGAGTCGAACACAAAAGAAGGCACCGCGGTGCTGAATGCCCTTGCTGCGCAGAAAGAACGGGACTTGGCGTTGCAAATTCGGAAGCAGAAGCCGATCGATCTGGCAAAGGATCAGATAGATTCGCCGGCGTTTCTGGATATGCTCTGGGCAACCTTCTCTGCCTCCGGAAAAGCATGGCCGGTAGAAAGAATCATTGGGGTTGCAAGTTGGGATGTGCCGGCCGAAGGGACGCCGAACCGCACGGGCGTGCTCCTGATTATAGGTGCCGCAAGGTGGTCGCTATCTTCGAATGCCTTCCAACACAGGCGCGTCTACGAAATTTGTCAAAACACATTACCTAAGCTTAACCCTCAGGGTCGCAAGGAGCTCAACGAAATTCTGCAAAAGGTAAACGACCGGAACGGGCGGGACGCTTAGTCGACCAGCGCCGCTGTCGATCGACCGCGCCTCTCGCGTAGTTGGCGCCTGAGATCGATCAGTTCCTCAACCACTCCACGATTTTCTGGTGAATGCCGATCGGGTCGGACGCCTGGAACGCGTGGCCTGCGGCCGGGATTATGTACATCTCGGCTTGCGGGATCTTGCTCTTGATAACGGTCGCGTTCTCCGCCGGCACCAGTACGTCCTTGTCGCCGTGCACGATCAGCACCGGGCACTTGATTTGCCCCAGCCGGTCGTAGGCGTTGAACGTCTGGATTCCCGCCATCGCGCGGTCCGAGGTTTCCGGCGGCGTCGGCGGCATCATCTTTGCTCCCGCGACCATCATCTGCTTGAGCTCCGGATGCGCGGCGACGAATTCCGCCGGCATGAGCGCCGGCATCAGCAGGTCGAAGGCCTTCTCAGGTTCGGTCGCCATGATCTTGTTCGCCGTCATCAGCCGCTCGACAATTTCCGGCGACGCCATCTTCGCCGTCGTGCCTCCCGCCATCGTGCATCCGAGCACGACCTTCGTGACTTGATCGGGATGCCTGAGCGTCAGCTCTTGCGCGATCATCCCGCCCATCGACACGCCGAACACTTTCGCCTTGGCGATGCCGAGTGCCTTCAGCAGATTGCTCGCGTCATCGGCCATTGCTTCGACAGTGTAGATGCCGTCGGGCTTGTCGCTGAGTCCGGTCCCGCGATTGTCAAAGTAGATGCTCTTGAAGCCGGCGAAGAACGGCAGCGACGGCAGCCATCCGGCGCCCGACATTCCGAAGCCCATGATCAGCAGCAACGGCTCGCCGTCGCCGAAGATGTCGTAGTTGAGGTTGAGGTTACCGGCTTTGATTAGTGGCATCGCGAAATTTCCTCCCGCTGGAAAAGTTGAAACGAAAACGGACGCGGCTCGCTTATCGAGCTGCGTCCGCGGTTGCGCGCATTTCTAGATCTCTGTCAGGCGATCTTCAAGATGCTCTGGGGATACTGCTCGTTGGGATCGACACCTGGTTCCATCGTGTAGATCACCGACTTATCGACCACCAACTGTCCGTCGTCGCCGACGTAGATCTTGAATCGATCCATCGGGCGCGGCGCCGGCCCCTCGAAGTTCATTCCGCTGATGTAATAGCCGGAGCCGTGGCACGGGCACTTGAACTTCTGCTCCGTCTTCAGCCATCGCGGCGTGCATCCAAGATGAGTGCACTTGGCGAAGATCGCATAGAAGCCGGCCTTGGTGCGGATGATCCAGGTGCGAAAATCCTGCTTGTATTTTTCGCTAACCTCGCCGACCACGTAATCGTCCGGGAAGCCGGCTTTGAACTTCGACGGCGGCAGGAACAGCACGCGCGGGAACGCCGAGCGAACGGCGGCGAGCAGCCCGATTAGCGAGAATACGCCGAACCCCGACCATCCCAGCACGCCCAGAAAATCGCGACGGCTCCATAACGTGCCAATCTCGGATTTTTCCTTGTCGCGCTTCGCGCGCTCTTTTGCCTGCTCCTCCTCGCGCCACTTCTTGAGTTCGGCGGGATCGGTCGGAGCTTTCTCTTTGAGTGCAACAGCCATCTAAGTGACGCAACCTCCCAGGCGGTGACGAGCCTGCATTAGCTCAGCCACATCTCATTGGACGAATTCGATTAGCAAAAATTCTATTACTCAAAGATACGCAACATTCAAGGGCGAAGATAACCCCCGAATGACGCTTCCTTGCGGGACGCGAAAATTCAGTGAAGCGCCGGCTGGCTGCTCGAAGCCGGCGACGGTGCGGACGGCTGGATCACGGTTGCATTGGCCGTGAGAGGCTTGCGCGTCGGCGACCAGTCTTGCGGGGTAGTGGACACTGTCGTCTGGTCCATCGTGTTGTCGGGGATGATCGGAACGGGCGGCGGCGGCGACATGTCGCGGCCGCCTACCGGCCGGTAAACCGGCGCTGCCGGACTGTCGGTGGTGAACCAGTGCATCGGGCGCGAGACCAGCCATTCAATTCCGAAGCCGATGGGATAAAGCAGGTCGGCGGCGAGGGACAGCGGCTGCGAATCCTCGTCGTGATATTCCTTGGGGTCCTGTTGATCGCTGTCGTTGTACTGCGCGTGTGAGATTGTCGGCAGTCCAACCAATAACGCGGCGCAGAAAATAATTGCCACTGAGCGCATGCCCACAACTTTGCGCGATTGGCCGCCCTCCGTCAACACATCGCCACCGTTCTTGCGCTGATGCCCTTGCAGGCGCAATTCTAGGCGCGATGACCACATCAGCCATGCGCTCCCTCTGTGCATGCTTGCGAATTTTCACCGCTGCGGCAGTCGTTCTTATCTTCACGCTTGCCTCGAGTGCCCGAGGCGCGCCGCCGCCGGGCGAGATCACCTACGTCGGCACCGACGCCAACATCTACTACTGCGACGCAACCTGCGCACAGCCAAAATGCATCACCTGCAAGGCGGCCGCGATCCACGTCCGCCGCGACAACGCGATCATGCCGGTCACGCTCGCCGACGATTCACCCGACGCGGGCCCCGCGACCAGCGGCACTGATTACGGATGGCCGACGTTCTCGCCCGACGGCAAGCGCATCGCGTATTCCGCCGAGACCCACAAGCAAGCCGAAGATACTTTCGCCGTGTGGGTTTACGATCTCGCGCGCAGTCAGGCCATGCTCATTTTCGAGAGCCGCTCCGAGCGCATCATCTACATGGTCTGGACGCCCGACGGCAATCATCTTTCGTTCCTGCTCGGCGAGCCGCACGGGCTCAGCCTGGTGCTGGCCGAGGTCAAGGAATCGACGCCGGTCAGAATCGTTACCACTGGGATGCCGCTGTACTTCGATTGGGGCGCGCCGGGCGAGGTTGCGTTGCACACGCTGGCGCTCGATTCGGATCGCACCGAGCAGGTCTCGCTGATGAGCCTGACGCCGACCACTCAGAATACGGTCAAGGTGCTGTCGAGCGGACGCACGCCGTTCAAGACTCCCGCATGGTCGCCCGACGGCAAGCATCTCGCCTACGTCGCGAGCTACCACGCCGAATCGAACATCGTGGTCGCCGACGCCGACGCCAGTCATCCGCGTTCGGTCGTGAGTTTGCCGGTGGGGGAGAACAGTTTCGTGTGGGCGCCCGACTCGGCGCATCTGGCGTACTCGACGGCGATTACGCCGCAGGACCCGACCTATCACGGGATCAAGCTGGTGGACATCGCCACCGCCAATTCAAAGTGGCTGACCAAGGACGACGTCGCGGCATTTTTCTTTGCGCCCGATTCGCGCCACGTCGCGTTCATCGGCGTCCCCGCCGAGAAGCCGTACTACAGTTGGTCGGTGGTTGACGTTAAGACCGGCGCGCAGAAAACGCTCGGCAACTTTCTCGCGACGCCCGACGAATCGACCGCCTATCACTACTTCGATCAGCTCGCCGTGTCGCACACGATCTGGTCGCCCGATTCATCGTCGTTCATCTATGCGGGCGTGCACCTCGAGGGATCGCCGGACAAGGCGCTCGGCTATGCGCCCGCACCATCGGCGTGGATCGTGCCAATCGACGGCAGCAAGCCGCACGCAATCGCAAACGCGGTGCTCGCGTTCTTCTCACCGGCGAAATAGGGCGCATACTCTTGACACTGGGTGCAGGGGTCACCCCTGCCCAAGGAAGCGTGAAACCCACGGCGGGTTTCACATTGAATTGGTGCGGCGCGTTACGCTTTATGGCAGATGTAGATCGCCGCCGGCTTGCCGAGCACTGACACGCGAATAATTTTGCTCGGCGCAATTTTGCGCGTCCGCTCGAGTTCGCGCATCAGCCGCCATTCCGACGTCAGCAGCACCATCGCGCCGCCGCTCTTGAGTACGCGCGCGAATTCTTTGAACCACAGCGGATACAGTTTCCGATTCTCGCCGTGCGATCCGTAGCGGATTCCCCACGGCAGGTTGGTGACGATTTTATTTACGCTCGCGTCGCCGAGCGGGAGCGCGCCCGCGTCCCAGTTCTCGAGCTGAATCGGCTTGTAGCGCGCGCCGACGTTGACCCGCGCCGCCGCGAGCGCCGCCGCATCGCGGTCGCTGCCGAGCAGCATCGCGTACCGCCCCAGGTGCGCGCGCTCGATCAGGATTGTGCCCGCGCCGCAGAACGGATCGAGCACGACGTCGTCCGCGCGCGGCTCCGACAGCCATCCGAGCGCCGCCGCACTCGACGCGCGCAGCGAGGCCGGGCGATGTGCCGCCTTGTATTCGCGATGCCGCATCTTGTCGTCGCTCAGCCGCACCGTGAGAAAAAACTCCGCGTCGATCATCGTCGCCCACAACTCGACGTCGGCGTCGTCTTCTTCGAGGCGCCAGGTGTGGTCGCCGCGCTCGAGAATTCCGCGCTCGACCGCGCGCTGAAAATCGACGCGTCGATATTCGTGCTCACCCGCCATCCGCGCGATCACGCGGAACTTGAGCCTGCGGCCCGCGCGCGTCCCCGGCGAGACTTTCACGCGCGCGACCAGCGCCGGCTCGACCAGCGGCGCCTCGCGCGACGCGCCTCGAATCTTGTCCAGCTCCTTGTTCTCCGGCCCGATTCCCGCGCGATAGCCGGCCAGCCCGAACAGGTCTTCCGGCGTGCGCAGGATGCCGAGCTTGTCGGCCGCGGGCGCGAAGAAAATCGTCATCCCGGCGCGATCGGGGACCACGCGCCGCGCGATTTCGCGCGCACCCGCGACGCGTCCCGCGATTTCGCCGGCCGCGATCGCCTCGAACCCCGGCTGCGTATGCGCGATGTAGAGATTTGGCCCGAAGCGTATCGGATGCGGCTGCGCGCGCTCGGGCAACGCTGCCTTGCGATCGCGCCCGGCATTTCGATACGGCTGCCGCGCGCTATTCACTTGCCGACCGTGCTACTTCGAGCGTGACAGGTACTCGTGCGTCTCGGTGTTGATCGTGATCGTGTCGCCCTCGGCCACGAAATGCGGCACGTTGATCGTCATTCCGGTCTCGAGCGTCGCCGGCTTCAGCGTATTGTTCACCGCCGCCGTCTTCATTCCCGGGTCGGTCTGCACCACCTTGAGCGCGACCGTCTTCGGCAGCGTCACGTTGAGCGGCGTGGTCTCGTAGAACTCGACTTCGACTTCCAGGTTCGGCGTCAGGAACCCGACCACGTCTTCGATCAGCTCCTTGGGAATCGTGATCTGCTCGTAGTTCTCGGTGTTCATAAAATGGAAATCGTCGCCGTCCTGGTAGAGGAACTGCATCTTGCTCTGATTCAGGATCACGCGCTCGACGCGATCTTCCGAGCGGAACCGGTTCTCGGTCTGCGACCCGGTCTTGATGTTGCGCAGCTTGGTCTGCACCATCCCGCGCCAGTTGCCGGGCGTGATATGCGTGATCGTCATGATCCGCCACAGGTCCTTGTTGTATTCGACAATCATACCCGGGCGCAGTTGCGTCGCTTGAATCAGCATTGCTTGGACACTCTCGATAAGAACGAAGGTTAAGAAGGGAATTCTACGCAAGCCCGCGCCGCGCGGCAAGTTCGCAGAATCGTCGGTACTGTCTTAATTCGGGCCTGAGTGTCTGAATTTAGAAACGCAAGTGCCTTAATTTGAAGAGGCGTTCTTAATTTCGCTCAGCACCTGCGCGGGGCAATCAACTAGTTTCCACCTTGAAACAGTCCCGGTTGCGTCAATGGTAAACATTTTTCGGCAGGTCATGGGCCTTCGGTGCCCAAATTGATCCAGTGCGCCTTCCCAGCCCATCGTCCAAGTATCAACTTTGCCGCCGTCTGCGAGCGGGGCCGTCTCATCAGGCGCGCCCCACGACGTAATCAGTTTCGATTCAGGTTGGCCGACCCAACCTTTCAGTTCAGGGTTGCTCCTGCTGGCCGCGCAGGCAGTGAGAACAAGCGCGAGCGCGGCTGCATGGCGAAGTCTCATCGCGCGCACTAATGAAAGAGTTTGCTGTACCACGGCCGCGACGGCGGCGGCGTGCCGTACGGCGGCGGGTATCCATATCCATACGGATTCGGCGCGTACGGATTGTAGCCCGGTGCATACGGATTCGCGTAGGCGTACGGATTGGGCCGGTAGTAGGGCGACGGCGGATACGCTCCGTACGGCGCTGGATACATCGGCGGATTGTTGTATGCGGTCATCCCGCTGCCGCCGCCGACTGTGTCGATCGACGCCTCGACGTAATTGCTGCCGTCGCCGTAGGCGCGAATCCGCGCGTCGCTGCCCGCCGGCATCGGGAACGTCAGGTCGAACGCGCTGTAGCCGCCCGTGCTGATCGGTATCGGCTTGACCAGCCGGCCGTTGACGTACACCCCCGCGTGACGCACGCCCGCTCCCGCAATCTGCCCGATCACTTCGACATTTCCCGGCGCCGCCATCGATTCCTCGGCGTCGATCACGTTGATCTGCACGTTGGTCAGCGGCCCGAGCGACGAATTCGCATCGATATGACGCCGCGACGGCGAGAGTTCATCGCCCGGTCGCGCAATCTCGGCGGTGTTGTTGCCGCGCGAAGGCCCCGCCGACGCGAGCGGACTCTCCGCCAGCGGCCCGGCCTCGCCGCGCGACGACGCGCTCGCGCCCGGATCGACTTCGATCATCTCTTCGCTGCCCTTCATCGGGCCGATTGCTGCCGGGTCCGGCGAGACCAGCGCTTGCGCCTCGCGCCCGTAAACGTCGGCTACGCGAATCGACTGCGTCGGCGACGGCTGCTCGATCGAAAAGTCGAAATTGATTCGCTGCTCGCCCGGCGTGCTCGCGACCTCAATATCCTTGCTCTTGGTGTCGCCGTCGAAAATTCCCGCCGACTTGAGATCGGTGCCTTCGAAGAAACCTTTCACGCGCTCCGTTCCGCCCTGGAACACCCGCGATGCGATCTCGATCTTCGGCGCTGCGGGCATCGCCTCGCCCGCCGGCGGCGCCACTGCAGCATGCGATGCGGGCACCTCACCGGACGCTATTGGTCCCTTCGCCGCTGGCACCTGCTTTTCAAGCGCCGCGATCTTTTCCCTGATTCCGCTCCACTGCTCTGGATAATTCCCGCCGGCCAGCTTGGCCGCGGTTTCTATTTTGTCGCGATCGCTGAGTATCGACGCCATCGCGCCGCTCGCGGTGGCGTTGTCATGCGCATCCAGAGCCGTTGATAGCGTTTGCGCATCGCCGGCCAGGTTCGCGACCGGGGCCAGGATCGGCCCCGGCTTGGTTGACGACGCATTGATTGCATTGAGCATCGCGAACGCATGGTCGCTCAACTCGAGCGCCTGCGCCTGTGCATCCTGCGCCAACGCATCCCGCGGCCCGCTGCACATCGCAGCCAGCGCAAGCAATGCGATCGTCGCGGCGTTCCGCCACGAAACCGATCGCCCACGCGCGCCGTTTCTATGTGCGATGAAGTCGATCACCCCACCATGACCGTTCAGTCTAGGGCGCTTGCCGGTAGCGTTCCGCTGTCTGCTTAATCTGACGAGATAGCTTCAGAAACAGATCCCCCTCGTCGTAGATGAAGAGCGCGAGAGCACCGCCGGCACCAATAATCAGACCGAGGATAAATGCGCCCATAGACATGCCGCCCTCCGGTACCCCACGATTATATTCAAATTCCGGCAACTAAAGATAATACTTTTTGACTCGTTTCAAGCCTCTGTCGCAGCCGATCCTGACCTCTCCTTGTCCGAGGGAGAGGGCACTAAGACCAAATCACTTCCACTCCGGCGTTCCTTGCCGCGCAGTACGCAACGCCGCCACTTTCCAGTATCTTGATCCTGTTATGCCGCATCCTGAATCGCCGGATCGTCCGACCGCGGGCGTCATTACCCTCGACGCACGAATCCTCGTCCGCGTAACTGGCGACGACCGCGCGTCATTCTTCCACGGGATGTGCACCGCCGACGTCAAGGGCGCCCGCGCCGGCACTATCCTGCCCGCGCTGTTTCTCACCGAGCATGCGCACGTGATCGCCGACGCCTTCATCTGGGTGACAGCCGACGCACTGCTCCTCGACCTCGACGCCGACGCATGGACGCGCACGCGCCCACATCTCGAAAAATTACTGGTCGCCGACGATGTCGAAATCGAAGACGCCGCCGATCTTGCCGTCATCGATGTCGAAGGGCCCGCCGCGCTCGACGCGGCCGGCGCGCCGTCGCTCGCCCCGTGGACCTTCATCGAGGCCGGCAGTTCGCTCATCGGCAATCTGCCGCGCTACGGCGGCCCCGCCGCGACGGTGCTCGCTGCGCGCGAGTCGCTCGATTCGGCCATCGCCGCAATTCTCGCGAAAACGGACCGCCTGCGATCCGCATCGATTCATCAATCCTCGAAACTATCCGCATCGAAAATGGCGTCGCGCGCGTTGGCGTCGATACCACCGACAAAACCATCGCGCTCGAGGCGCGCCTCAATCGGGCGATCTCGTTCAACAAGGGATGCTACCTTGGACAGGAAACGATCGAGCGGGCGACCGCGCGCGGCGGTTTGAAAAAACGGATGTTCGGACTTAAGTTCAGTACTGCGGATGTTCCAAGTGCGGGCGCGGTCCTTACTCTCGACGGCAAAGAAATCGGCCGCGTGAGCAGCGCCGTACGCTCGCCGCGCTTCGGCGCGATCGGACTTGCGATCCTGCATCACAGCGCCTGGACGCCCGGCGCGGAGCTGAAAGTAGGCGAGGGCGGCGTCGCGATCGTGTCCGAATTGCCCTTCGCGCAGAGTTGAAGTGATACTTTAGTTTTAATTTTAAGGGAGTTCATCAGATGGCTAACGTGCTCGGTAAGCGTTACATGTGCGAAAAGTGCGGCACCGAGGTGCTCTGCAACAAGGCCGGCACCGGCGGCCTCGAATGCTGCGACGTCGAGATGAAAATCAAGGAAGCCAAGCCGCTTCCGAGTTCCGATTAGGACGACCCGGTGGTAACTGCGCCCGGGAAAGCAGACCTCGTTCTTCACCAGGGTCTCGTCCTCGGCCATCCCGGCAGCGACTCGGTCGCCATCTCGGGCGGCTTGATCGTCGCGCACGGTACGTTCGCGGAGCTGAAGCCGCTGGTCGGTCCGCGCACTCATCTGATCAAGCTCGCGGGACGAACGGTCGCTCCCGGCTTCATCGATTCGCACATCCATTTTCGCGAGGCTGCCGCCGCCGCCACCGGAATTTCCGTCCAGCGATGCCGTACCGTCGGCGATTTGCTGGCCGACTTGCGGCTCGCCGCGGGCAAGACTCCGCCGGGCAACTGGATGCGCGCGTTCGGATGCGACGAGGCGCTGATGCTCGACCATCGCGGACCCACGCGCGCCGAGCTCGACCATTCGCTGCCCAAAAATCCGCTGCGCCTGCGTCATCAGACTCTCCACGCCACCTGGCTCAACTCGCGCGCGATCGCGCTGCTCGGCCTCGAAGCCCCCGATTTCCCGCCGCCCTACGGCGCCAACATGGTTCGCGACGCCGCAGGCAAACTCACCGGACTCGTCGTCGGGATGGAAACGTGGCTGTCGGATCATCTGCCGCCCGTGACCGCCGCCGAATCTGAATCGCGCGCGCGTATCATGAGCCGCGAGATGGCCGCCGCCGGCGTTACCGCATTCACCGACGCCACCACCCGCAACGGCGCGGACGAAGTCGAGCAGTTCGGCAAGCTCGCGCAATCAGGCGCGATCTGCCAGCGCGTCGGCGTGATGATCGGCGGCCAGCATCTCGACGCCGCCGATCGATGCGCGCAGATCGCCCGCGCCGCCGGCATCACTATCGCCGGCGCCAAGTTCATGCCCGGCTATCAGTACGACGTCGCCGGCCTCTCGCGCCCCGTCCGCCGCGCGCTCGAGCGCGGTCTCGATTGCGCCTTCCACGTCACCGAAATCGAAGAGCTCGAAGAAGCGGTCGCCGCGATCGAAGCCGCCAAGGCGCAGTTCTCAGCCGCGCGCGAGATACCGCGCTTTCGCATCGAGCACGGCGGCATCATCACGCCCGACTACATCGACCGCCTCATGGCCGCCAACGTATGGGTCGTCACCAATCCGGGCTTCATCTATTTTCGCGGCCCCAAGTATGCCGGTGAGCCCGGCCTCGTCGCTCATCTGTATCGCGCGCGCAGCTTGCAGGACGCCAACGTCCATCTCGCCGGCGCGACCGACGCGCCCGTCACCCCCGCCAAGCCTTTCGCGGCGATCGTAGCCGCCGTCTCCCGCACCACAATCGACGGCGTCGAGCTCGCGCCCGCCGAAGCGCTCTCGATGCCCGACGCGTTCGCGCTCTTCACCTCTGCGGCCGCCCGTCTGGCCCGCCTCGACGCCGGTGTCATCGAGCCTGAACATCTTGCCGACTTGATTGTGCTGCCGCGCGATCCATTCTCGCTCACGCCGGCCGATCTGATGAACCTCACCGTCGATATCACCATCGTCGGCGGCCGCGTGGTGTACGAGCGCGGCCGTCCCGCCATCGCCAGCAGCGACAGCGCCGACCTGCGCTCCACCTGATGTCTCCGAAGTCCAACGATCCGCCCGCGGCGCTCTACGAGCGCATTAAAATCAAACGCGCGTAGACACGGATGAGGAATCGTGAAATCAGCGAGAGCCACTCTAGTTGCAATTCTGTTCTCGATGGGCGCAGCGCTGATTGTGGCGGACGCTAACGCGCAGTCGCCGTCCACTACGCCGACCGCCAAGGTCGCTCGATTCATTCTTTCTGAAAAGCCCCCGCCGTATTGGACCGCCGAAGGTGGGACTCAAGGTCAGTGGATAGCCTTGCGACAGCGATGTGCCGACATTGGCGCCGAACTGACGCGCCGACAGAGTTTGAGCGATAAGCAACTGCAGACTGCGCCGGGGCTCTCGTTCAGTCGAGATGAGATGCTTCTTTGTTCGCAGCTTCTCCCTAGCGCTAATGCGAAATCAAGGCCAGCACTTCCGCCTTCTACTGCTTCGCCTGCGATCATTCCGACACCGATTTCCACTCCACTGCCACCGTCGCCTATAGGCGTTCCGCAATCTCTTGCACCGGATACGTCTGGTCCTCCTGCGACCGGACAGACTGGATGAGGAATCGTGAAATCAGCAAGAGCCACTGTAATTGCAATTCTGTTCTCGCTTGGCGCGGCGCTGATTGTGGCAAACGCTAACGCGCAGTCGCCGTCCGCTACGCCCACCGTCGGTTCGCCCGTCGGTATTCCTGAAACCGCTCCGCAGTGGTTCATCGCTGAAGGATCGACTCAAGATCAATGGACAGCGATACGCCACAATTGCAGCAGAAAAATTTCTGAGGCGACGAGGCGAGGGCAATTGAGCGCTGCGCAGCGCAGTGTTCTGCCCCCGTTGAACTTCACCCATCAAGACCTAATGCTTTGTGCGCATCTTTCAATGTCGCCGTCCGCTACGCCGACCACAAGCGCTCCGGTAGGTTCCATTCCAGAAAACGCTCCACAATACTGGTCCGCCGAGGGAGGGACACAGGGCGAATGGACAGCGATGCGCGAACACTGCCGTGCAGTACTATTTGGCAAACCGAACAAATTTGATCATTCAGAGTGGGAAGGTTGCGTGCATCTCTCGAGCGCATTCAGCGCCCGACCCGGCCCGTCTATGACGCCGTTGGCGCCGGGTCCAGGAATTAGCCCCACGCCCCTGCCGACGCCACTACCCCCTGCTCCGCCAGTCGGCCCTCAATCTTCCGACGCAGCAGCTTCTGGTCCTCCAACTGTGGGCGCCAATTTTCTCGAACGCGGGTGGAGCGAGCAATTGCTCCGCCCCCTAGTATCGAACAATTCCAAATCACAAGTGATATAGAGGCCGGAACTTCTCCAACCCAAGCCGCAGAAGCGGTGGAGGTTGGGGCCGAAAAGCTATATCAAGAGAGAGAATCAACCGGAGATCCACTTTCGAAGTGGACCTGACTCGGGCCGCAAGGCGACAAGAAGCTCATTGAGGTAGCGTTGCCCTCACAATCGAATGGTTCGCCGGCGGTGCTTTACGACAAGCGCGGGCCCGTCGCATGGGTCACGCTCAATCGGCCCGCGCAATTCAATGCCTACAACATGGCGATGCGCGACGATTTGTTCCAAATCCTCGCCGCCATCCACGACGATCGCGACGTTCGCGCGATGGTCCTGCGCGGCACCGGACAGGCCTTCTCGACCGGCGGCGATCTCGCTGAATTCGGGATGGCGCCGTCGCCAATCGTCGCGCGATGGGTCCGCTTTCGCCGTGACGTGTGGGGGATGCTGCGCGCGCTGCCCATCCCGACTATCGCCGCCATCCACGGCTACACCGTCGGCGGCGGACTCGAGATGGCGCTGCTCTGCGATCTCGCAATCGCCGCCGACGACACGCGCCTGTGCTTGCCGGAGACCGGCGCCGGCATGATTCCCGGCGTCGCCGGCACGCAGACCTGTGCGCGCCGCATCGGCCTCGGCCGCGCGCTGGACCTGTGCCTCACGGGCCGTTGGATTGACGCCCAAGACGCGTTACTTGTAGGTATGGTCGCCGAAGTGGTTCCCTTGGCCGATTTGGATCGCCGCGCCCTGACGATCGCGCGCTCGTTCGCAGGCGTCAGCCGTGAGCGCTCCGCGCTACTCAAGCTGGCGGTCTGGGGCGGCCTCGATTTGCCGCTGCGACAAGGACTCGAACTGGAACGCCGGCTCTGGAAGAGAGGAAGCGCACTTTGAACACGGTTAACTTCGTCACGATCCCATCCTCGATCGTGCCCGATCAGGAAATCCTGGTCTTCGGCGCGCGACGCCTTACCTATGCGGATCTGAACGACCAGGTCTCGCGCCTGTGCGCGGTCTTCAAACAGCTCGGCCTCGCGCATGGCGAAGTTATCGCGGTGCTCGACACCAACTCCGACCTCTACATCCAATGCTACTACGCCGCGGCCAAGGCCGGGCTCACGTTCCTGCCGCTGAACTATCGCGCCAAGGATGCCGAGCTCGAATACATGATCAACACCGCCGATGCGAAAGCGCTGCTCGTCGGCGATCGCTACCTCGAATTGATTGCGAGGATTCAGCCGCGCCTGCGCGCCAGCAAAATCGTCGCGCTCGGCGACGGCGCTCGCGGATTGCCGCGCGTCTACGATCTGATCGCGAAGGCCGAGCCTGACGAATCCGAAGCTGAAGTCGAGGACGAGGACATCTCGATCCTCATGTACACCAGCGGCACCACCTCGCTGCCGAAAGGCGTGCAGCTCCGCTTCCGCGATTTCGCCGCCTACGTCACCGCCAACGTCGAGATGGCCGACGGCACCGATCGCGGCGTCGCGCTGGTATGCGTGCCGTTTTACCACATCGCCGGAACCACGGCGTACATGACCAACATCTGGACCGGCCGCAAACTGATCATCATGCCGCAGTTCGACGCCAAAGCGTGGCTCGATCTGGTCGCGCGCGAACACGTCACCCACGCTTTCGTCGTGCCCACGATGATGAAACAAATCATCGACGATCCCGCGTTCGCGGAAACCGATCTCTCCACCCTGACCAATCTCGCCTACGGCGGCGCCGCGATGCCGGTGCAGGTGATTCGCCGCGCGATCGAAGTCTTCCCGAAAAAAGTCGGCTTCGTGAACGCCTACGGACAGACCGAGACCACCTCGTCGCTGACCGTGCTCGGCCCCGACGATCATCGAATCGAAGGCACGCCCGCGGAGGTCGAGCTCAAGCTCAAGCGCCTCAACTCGATCGGCAAGCCGCTGCCCGACGTCGAAATTCGCGTCCGCGACGAGGACGGCAAGTTCCTCCCGCATGGCCAGGTCGGCGAAATCATCATCAAAACTCCGCGCATCATGAAGGGTTACGCCGGCCGCGACGACGACGCCCGCCTGCCCGACGGATGGCGCGCGACCGGCGACCTCGGATGGCTCGACGACGACGGCTACGTCTTCTTCGCCGGCCGCAAGGACGACATGATCATCCGCGGCGGCGAGAATATCGCGCCCGCCGAAATCGAAACCGTTCTAATGAGTCATCCCGCGGTTGACGAATGCGCCGTGATCGGCGTGCCGTCGGTCGAATGGGGACAAATCGTGAAAGCCTTTGTCGTCCGGCGCAAGGATGCGAACGTGACCGCCACCGAGCTCGAGGATTTCTGCCGCTCGCGCCTCGCCAGCTTCAAGCGTCCCGAGCGTATCGAGTTCATCGACGCGCTGCCGAAAAATCCGCTCGGCAAAATCCTGCGCAAAGATTTGCGCGCGCCCGCTGGAGGCGTCTGACGCCGCGCTCCGCCAAAAAAGCACGGCCGCGACGCGCCGCGCGCTCCGTGTCCGCCGGCGCGATCGAAGTTTCTTTCGCCAGCGGATGCGTCAGCGCGACGCTCCGATTCCCCGGCGCACGCGCGCATCCTCACGCCCGCGATGGCCGTCCGCCTGCTCGAGCTGTTCGAGCATGTCGAGGACGACGACAGCTGCCCGCATGCTCGCGCTCACCGGCGCCGGCGCCGCATTCTGCACCGGCTTCGATGCCGCCGTCGATCCGAGCCTGGTCGAATCGCTCGCAGTGCTCTCCAAGCCTACGGTCGCGATCATCAACGGCGACGCCTTCGACGAAGGCCTCGAACTCGCGATGGCCGCCGACATCCGCGTCGCGATTTCATCCGCGCGCTTCGCCATCACGCAGCTCAAGCGCGGCGCGATGCCTCATTTCGGCGCGACTCAGCGCCTCCCGCGCCTGATTGGCGCCGCCAACGCGCTCCGCCTGATGCTCACCGGGACCGCTCTGGGAGCCGACGACGCGATGCGCAGCGGCCTCGTCACTTACCTCGCCGGCTCCCGCGCCGACCTCGCCAGCGTCAGCGCTCGCGTCGCCGAGGCTATCCTGAGCCGTGCTCCGCTGGCCGCGCGCCTGGTCAAGGACGCCGTTCTCAAGGGTTACGACATGACTTTGGATCAGGGCATCAGGCTTGAGGAGGATCTATACGCCCTGCTACAAACGACTTCCGACCGTGCCGAAGGCGTCCGCGCTTTTCTCGAGAAGCGCAAGCCGCTGTTCCGGGGCGCGTGAAGGTTCGGTGCAAGACTAAATCGTCCGAAAGGATCAGGATCCACGAATGGCAAATCAGCTCGGCAAAGTTTATATCTGCGGCAACTGCAAATCGCAGGTCATCGTCACCAAGGCCGGCAACGGCCAGCTCAAGTGCTGCGGCGTTCCGATGGAACAAAAAAAGTAGCGGTCACGCTCATTCGTTCGAGCCCGCGACAACGAAGATGAGGTCTCCAAAATGATTGCTGCGATCATAGTCGGACTTATTGCAGGTTGGCTCGCCGGAAAACTGGTGGACGGCGTGGGTTTCGGATTGATCGGCGACCTCCTGCTCGGCCTCGTCGGCGGCTTCATCGGCGGCGCGATCTTCGGCTCACCCAACGGCATGATCGGCGCGATCCTGGTCGCCACGGTCGGCGCGGTGATCCTGGTGTGGATCTCGCACTTGATTAAACGCGTCTAGCTTAAGCGGCGCGCGCCGTTCTCATCCGATCGCGCGGAGGCGCAAGCCTTCGGCCTGCTTGCGAATCGGCTCGGGCAGCTTAACTTCGTGCGCGTCGATCCAATTGGTCTCGAGCCGGTAGAACTCGCGCGCCGGTTCGTAGAACAGGTGGACGATGACGTCGTCGTAGTCGAGCACCACCCAGTGCGCGTGATGCATCCCTTCGACCGCCAGCGCGCGCTGTCCCGCCTTGCCCATCGCCTCCTCGATTCCGCGCGCGATCGCCTGCACCTGCACGTCGGAACGCCCGGTCGCGACCAGGAAATAATCCGCCACCGGTTTCAGATGCTCGGCCTCGAGCACGACCAGGTCGTAGGCCTTTTTTTCCAGCGCCGCCTGGGCCGCCGCAATCGCCTTCTTCAGCGCCGTCAAGAAATCTGACCGCGAATTGCCGGCGGGCTCGCCGTCTGTGGATCGTTCGCTCGGGATGAAAATGAACGCGGGAGTTTAAGCAGATCGAACCTCAATACAGCGCGTGACGCTGGATGTAATCGACGACGTCGATCGGCACCAGGTACCTGATCGATTCACCGTGTCGCAGTTTGCCGCGAATTTCAGTCGCTGAAATGGGGAGGAACGTGGTTTCGACAAAAGATAGCGTTGGTCCGCTCGAATGCACGTAGTGATCGTCTGCCTGAGTGTAGCCAAACCGTTTGAGCGCGGCAACTGAAATTCGCGGCGGCCCGTCTTTTCCTTCGGTTAACCTTGTATGAACGGCGATATTGCACAGCCGCACCAGCTCTTCCGGCTCCTTCCACGAATCCAGCTCGGCAAATTGATCCGCGCCCATCAGCAGGTACAGCGTTGCCGGCTGCCGCAGCGTCGCCAGAAAATATCGCACCGTCTCGATCGTGTACGAACGTCCGGCGCGCCGAATCTCCACGTCCGACGTCATGAAATGCCGATTGCCCTTGGTCGCCAACCGCACCATCGCCAGCCGATGCTCCGCCGGCGCCAGCTCGCCCTCCGCCTTATGCGGCGGCGACGCGGCCGGGATGAAATACACCAGGTCGAGCTGCAGCGCCTCGCGAACTTCCTCGGCCGCGCGCAGATGCCCGAGATGAATCGGATTGAAACTGCCGCCGAACAATCCTACCCGCATTTGATTTAATTCGCGCGCGGACTTCAGGCGCGCACTTGGCCGGTCCCGCGCAGCACGTACTTGTATGTGGTCAATTCGTTGAGCCCCATCGGCCCGCGCGCATGCAATCGATTGGTCGAGATTCCCGTCTCCGCGCCAAATCCGAACTCGAAACCGTCGGTGAAACGCGTTGACGCATTGACGTAAACCGTAGCCGAATCGACCTCCCGTTCAAAGCGCGCCGCGGTTTGCGTATCGTTGGTGACGATCGCGTCCGCCAGATGAGACCCGTGCCGCGCGATAAACTCGATCGCCTCGTCCACCGAGTCCACGACTTTCACCGCCAGGATCAGGTCAAGATATTCCGCGTCCCAGTCTTCCTCCGTCGCCGCACGTACTGACGGCACGATTTTTCGCGTCGCGTCGTCGCCGCGCAGCTCGACCCCCGCCGCCGTCATCCGCGCCGCTACCGCCGGCAAAAATTTCTCCGCGACCGCGCGATGCACCAGCAGTTTCTCCATCGAGTTGCAGACCGAAGGCCGCGAGCATTTCGCGTTGATGCAAATTTCCTCCGCCATCTTCAGATCCGCCGCCCGATCGACGTAGGTGTGGCATTTGCCGTCGAAATGCGGCAGCAGCGGCACGGCGGCTCCGTCCAGCGCGTCCTTCAACGAGTTGCCACCGCGCGGAATTATCAGATCGAGCAGCTCGCGGCTGCGCTTCATCACCTGGATCACTTCGCGATCCGGATTGCGGATGAAAGTAGCGGCGTCCGAATCCAGCCCCGCATCCTTCAACGCGCGCGCGATCAAGTCCGCCAGGAATTCGTTGCTGCTAATCGCTTCGCTGCCGCCGCGCAGCACCACCGCGTTGCCCGCCTTCAGCGTCAGCGCCGCCGCATCGACGGTGACGTTGGGCCGCGATTCGTAAATCATCGCGATCACGCCGATCGGCACCCTGATCTTCTCGATCTTCAGCCCGTTCGGCCGCGTCCACTTCTCGATCGCGGTCCCGACCGGATCGTCGAGCGCCTCGACCTGCAGCACGCCCGCCGCCATCGCTTCGATTCGCTGGTCGTCAAGCGTCAGCCGCTCGACAAACGCGCCGCCGCGTCCCGCCTTGCGCGCGCGCTCGAGGTCGATCACGTTGGCGCGAATAATCCCGGCGCGCGCATCTCGAATCGCGTCCGCCAACCGCCGCAGAAAATCATTCTTCTGCGCCGTCGTCGCCAGCGCCATCGCAGGCGCCGCCGCCCGCGCCCGTCGCAGCGCCGCAAAGGTTTCAGCTTCAACCGTCATCTAACTTCGAGAATATATCCCGACCCCACTCAAATAAACTCAATACCGGGTGCAGGGGTCACCCCTGCCGCGGAAGCGTGAAACCCGCGGAGGGTTTCACATTTAATCAAGTGATTTCTTTTATGAGCACAAAATTGTCGCGATGGATAATTTCGTCGGCAACTTTATATCCAAGCAGCGTCGGAATTTCGGTCGAGCGTCGGCCCGCTACTTTGAGCACATCCGACGCCGGATAGTTCACCAGCCCGCGGCCGAACTCGACGCCGTCGGGATCGAGCAGGCTCACGCAATCGCCGCCGCCAAAATCTCCGCGCACCTCGCGCACGCCCGACGGCAGCAGCGAGCGTCCGCGATTGCACAGCGCGTCGGCCGCGCCCTTATCGACGGCGAGCGAGCCCGCGGGCCGCAGCGCGAAAGCGATCCAATGCTTGCGGCTCTTGAGCCGCACTCCCGCCGGCACGATCAGCGTGCCTGCGTTGCGCGCCGGGTCCAGCGCCGCGGTGACGATTCCGGCTTCGCGCCCGCGCGCGATTATCACGGCGATTCCCGCGCGCGCCGCCTGCCGCGCCGCCTTCAACTTGGTCGCCATCCCGCCGCTGCCGAGCGGGCCGGCGTTCTCGGCGACGAGCCCGCGCATCTCGGCCTCCGGGTCGGTGATTACCGGAATCAACCGCGCGTCGGTACGCTCGCGCGGATCGCCGGTCAACACGCCATCGACGTCGCTTAGAATAATCAGAAGCTGCGCCTGCACCAGGCTCGCGACCAGCGACGACAGCACGTCGTTGTCGCCGAGCCGGATTTCCTCGACCGCGACGGTGTCGTTCTCGTTGACGATCGGAATCACGCCCGCACCGAGCAATTCAGTGATGGTTTGATTCGCATTCTGACGGCGCTTGCGTTCGGCCAAATCCTGATGTGTTAGCAAAATCTGTGCGACGCTCCGATCGTGCGCCTCGAATGCGCGCGCCCACGCCGACATCAACTCGATCTGCCCGGTGGCGGCCGCCGCTTGTCGCGCCGCGATCGTCGCGCCGTGCAGTTTCGAGAGCCGCGCGCGTCCTGCCGCCACCGCGCCCGACGTGACGATCACGATTTCCTGTCCCGCATGTACCGCCGATTCGATCTGCGCCGCGAGCTGCTCGATTACATTGACGCGCAGTCCATCGACGTCCGACAGCACGGCGCTGCCGACCTTGATTACGATTCGCCGCGCGCGCGCGACCGTCGATTCCTTATAGTTCAGTTGCGACATGCGCCGGCTGATCCATCGTATGAAGCATACGCGCAATTGCGGCGACCAGCGGCGCGAGTTTCTCGCTCTTGTCCGCCGAAATCGGAAAAACTTCGAGCCCGGTGAGCTTGCGCAGCTTGCGCGCGATCTTCGTCACTTCCGGCGCGTCGAGCAGATCGATTTTGTTGAGCGCGACAATCGCCAGCCGCTCCGCCAGCATCGGATCGAACGCCGCGATCTCAGTATGCACAGTCTTAAACGCGGATGCCGGATCGTCTGCCGCGTCGAGCACGTAAACTATCAGCCGGGTGCGCATGATATGCCGCAAAAACCGAATCCCCAGTCCGAGCCCCTTGTGCGCCCCTTCAATCAGCCCGGGAATATCGGCGAGCGTGAAGCTCTCGTCGTTGGAAATCGACACGCGGCCGATATTCGGCGCCAGCGTCGTGAAAGGGTAGGCCGCTATTTTCGGCCGCGCCGCGCTGAGCGCGGTCAGCAGCGTCGATTTGCCGGCGTTCGGAATTCCCACGAGGCCCGCCTCCGCGACCAGCCGCAGTTCCATCCGAATCCATCGCTGCTCGCCCGCGGTTCCCGGCGTCGCGATTCGCGGCGAGCGCCGCGTTGACGACGCGAAATGCATATTGCCGCGACCGCCCTCGCCACCCTGCGCGATCACCGCCGTGTCACCCGGCATCACGAGATCGGCGAGCGTCTTGCCGCTCTCTTCATCGAAGACGATCGTGCCCGGCGGGACGCGCACGACGATATCGTCGGCGCCGTGCCCGTACTGTTCCTTGCCGCGGCCGCCTTCGCCGTCCTTCGCGATCAGCCGCGGCTGATATTTGAAATCGAGCAGCGTCGAGAGGCCTTCGTCGACCTGGAAGATTACGCTGCCGCCGCGCCCGCCGTTGCCGCCCGCCGGCCCGCCGAACGGCCGATACTTCTCGCGCAAAAACGCAATCGCACCATCGCCGCCCTTCCCGGCGTGCACGAATACCCTGGCTTCATCAATAAATCGCATGTTTTTGTCTCCCCTCCCTTTACGGGAGAGGATGAAGCTGAGGGCCTTTGAACAGCGCGTATCCTCTGTTCCCCTCTCCTGAAGGGAGAGGGGTTAGGGGTGAGGTTGCGCGTTTCAAGATTCCGCTCCGTTCTGAGTCTGTGCGAGCGTTGCGAATCCGCCTACAGACAAATCTCCGCCAGCGCGCGCACTGCGTTGATATCGCCGGTGCCGATCAGCATCGTCTTCACCGGCGACGCCTTCCACGCTTTCAGCCGGTCCGCGATTCGCTCGCGATTGCCGACCAGCGCGACCTCGTCCACCAGCTTGTCCGGCACCAGCGCCATCGCCTCGGCTTTCTTGCCGGCGAGGAACAGGTCCTGGATTTTTCCGGCGGCCTCTTCGTAGCCGAGCCGCCTGGCGTAGTCGTTGTAGAAATTTTTCGAGCGCGCGCCCATTCCGCCGATATACAGCGCGAGCATTCCCTTCACCGGCATCCGGCACTTCTCGACGTCCGGCCCCATGATACAGGTGACGAACGGCGCGACGTCGAAATTGGCGAGGCTCTTTTTGCCGCCGGTCCGCGCGAAGCCTTCCTTCAGCGGCGCATCGTAAATGTCCCAGCGCTCCGGATTCATCCACACCGGAATCACGCCGTCCGCGATTTCCCCCGCCAGCGCGATTCCCTTGGGGCTGATCGACGCGGTGTAAATCGGCATGTCCTTGCGCCCGTGCAGGATACTCTTGAGCGGCTTGCCCAGCCCCGACGCGCCCGGGCCGGTGTACGGGATGTCGTATTCCTTGCCGTGATGCTCGACGGCTACTTCGCGCGCGAGGATCGTGCGCACAATCTCGATATACTCGCGCGTGCGCTGGATCGGTTTGCCGTACGACACGCCGTGCCAGCCCTCGACCACCTGCGGCCCCGACGGCCCGATACCCAGGATGAAGCGTCCGCCCGACAGCGCGTCGATCGTCATCGCGGTCATCGCGGTCATGGCCGGCGTGCGCCCCGGCATCTGCATGATACCGGTGCCGAGCCGGATTTTTTTGGTGAGCGCGCCAATCCACGACAGCGGCGTGATCGCGTCGGAGCCGTACGCCTCCGCGGTCCACACCGAGTCGAAGCCCACGCGCTCGGCCTCGAGGATCGTGTCCATCGGCAAGCCCATCTGCGCGCCCGAGTAGCCGGAGATTAAACCTAGTCGCATTAGAATTTCCTCCACCGCGAATCGCGGATTAAAAAATGACCACTAAAAAAAAGCCCCACAGCATTGCCGCAGGGCCTTCAACTCGATCTCGATGGAAAGACGATCTACGCAGACGCCCCTGCGGTTTCAATTGCGGGGAGCGGCTCGACGCTCACTTGCCGCTTCTCACCCTTCGGCTCGTACTTAACCACACCGTCGATGAGCGCGTAAATCGTATAGTCGCGGCCAAGGCCGACGTTGCGCCCCGGATGCACGCGCGTGCCGCACTGGCGGACGAGGATATTGCCGGCCTTGACGGTCTGGCCCGCGTAAATCTTGATACCGCGGCGCTGGCCCGGACTATCGCGGCCATTGCGCGTCGAACCTTGTCCTTTCTTATGCGCCATGGATTGTCTCCTCGAAGGCCTTCCGACTCTTCCCCTCTCCCTGTCAGGGAGAGGATTAAGGTGAGGGTCCTTATTCAGCGCGCGTTCGCGCGCGACTTAGGATTCTGCCTCTGGAAGTTTGTTGGAAAGCTCCTTGAATAAGCGGCCTTCCGAGCCGCAGTAAAAATAAAAATCGCGCGGCGACTATGCGCCGGCCGAAATTTCCTCGATCTTCAGAACAGTCAGTTCCTGCCGATGCCCGCGTTTGCGGCGGTAATTCTTGCGCCGCTTTTTCTTGAACACGATTATCTTCGTGCCGCGCGGCTGCTGCACGATCTTCGCCGTCACCGACGCGCCCGCAACGACCGGAGTGCCTATTTTCGGCGCATCGCCGCCGACCGCCAGCACCTGGTCAAGTGATATAGCCGCGCCCACGTCGCCTTCGAGTCGCTCGACCGTAATCTGGTCGCCGACGCCGACGCGGTACTGTTTTCCGCCTGTCTTTACTATTGCAAACATCGCTATGCCGAACGAACACAATTATCGGACGCAGTCGGCCAAGTCAACGCACCAAGCCTCGCGGAGCGTCTGAATTTGAAGACGCGAACGTCTTAGAGTCCTTTGAATACCCCGAAGGAATGCAATACACGGCTCAAAAACGAGAGCGCGATAACCAATAGCAAACCGAGCACCATGCCTCTCGCAAACAACTCTCGTGGTCCAAACCATCCGCCTCTGCAACCGCATCCTCTGACTCTACACTCTCCCCAGCCGTGCTCGGCGGTGGAATGCTCGCACGTACAATATTTAAAGCGAGTTGCCAAGCGGGCCTTCACGTGAGTCTCCGATACGCCAGGCTGCCGCGCGGCGATCAGTCGATCCCTAGGCGTTCTCGCCCCTCGGGAGAAATCATCTGCGGCGTCCATGGCGGATCCCACACCAGATCGACGTCCGCCTCCGACACGCCCGGCAGCGCTCATGATCTTGTAGCGCGCGTCCGTCGCGATCGACGCGCCCATGCCGCAGCCCTGCGCCGTCAGCGTCATCTTCACTTCGACTTTCTTGGTGCCGTCGTCCGCGTCCTTCACTTCCATTCCATAGACGAGGCCGAGGTCCACGATGTTGACGGGGATCTCGGGATCGAAGCAGGTCTTGAGCTGCTCCCACACCATCGCTTCGAGATCGCCGCCGCCCGACGCCGACACGACGCCCGCGTCCTGCGGCGTCTTCCCGAGCGCATCGGCGTCCTTGCCGGCGACGCGGAACAGCCCGCCGTACGCGGGAATCTGCAACGTGAAGGTGCCGCCGAGCGATTGTGTGATAAACGCCTCCAGCCCCTTCTCGAGCGTCATCTTGTTTCCGGCGGGGACCTGTACGCCTTCGCATTCGCGGGTCAATTCAATGCGTTCCATCATCGGCAAATACCTTCCTTGTCAGACCCACTATTCTAACCACCGAATCCCCGCATGTCATCAACGGCGCCAGCATGGTGGCACGCATGGAATGACGGGCACGGCGGCCCGCCCCACTGACTACCTCAAACCCAAACCTGAGAGCGAAATGTCGTCCTCGACATTTCGCGATTTTCCTAGCACTGGGTGCAGGGGTCACCCCTGCCGAAGGAAGCGTGAAACCCACCGCGGGTTTCACATTCAATTAATGGCTTGCGCGCGCGACGTTGTGGTCGCCGCGCGCTCCTGCTAAAGCGAAGGAGGGGCGAAGGTGCGGCGGTGGAAGAAGCGATCATCCCAGGCGCGAATCAGCGCAATTTCGGCGTTTCGGCCAAGCAGAAGCTCTATCACTACCTATGCTCGCGGCCGGCGGGCGCGGACGCGGGCGAGCTCGTCGGCTTGCTGCTGAGCGGCGCCGGCTCTGATCCTGAACTCGGCGCGCGCCTGGTTCGCCAGCTGATTGGCGCCGATCCGAACTTCATCTTCGACGCCGATACGGCGCAGTGGCGGCTCGCGCAAAGCGATCGGCTCCGCGTCGGACTCGACCAGGCCGAGTTCACCGTCGTCGATCTCGAGACCACCGGCGGACGCGCCGGCCCCGGCACCATCATCGAAATCGGCGCCTACCGAATGGTTGGTAAGCGGCTCACCGACACCTTCTCGCAACTCGTGCGGCCGCATGGCGGCGTCGTCCCGCGCTTCATCACGGGGCTGACATCCATAACGACCGAGATGATTCGCGAGGCGCCGCCGATCGAGCAGGTGCTGCCACTGTTCCGCGAGTTCATGGGCGACCGCGTGATGGTCGCGCACAACGCCGCCTTCGACTTCGGATTTCTCGACTTCGAATACCGCCGCATCTTCGGCATCGGACTGGCTAACCCGGTCCTGTGCACGCTGCGGATGGCGCGACGGTTCATGCCGTCGCTCAAGCGCCGCCGCCTCGACTTGCTGGCGGAGCATTTCGGACTCTCGCAGAAGGGACGGCATCGCGGCCTCGGCGACGCGCGGATGGCGGCGGAGATTCTCTCGATTTTTCTCGAGATGGCCGAGAAGATGGGAATCACGCGGCTCGATCGCCTGCTCGACGACCATCATCGCGGAATCGCCGGCCGCAGAATCGAGCGTCACGTGCCGCCCGAGGAAATCGCGGCGCTGCCGCATGCGCCCGGCGTCTATATGATGCGCAACGATCGCGGCGACCTGCTCTACATCGGCAAGGCGCGGCGGCTCCGGGAGCGGGTGAGCTCGTACTTCTCGGCGTCGGTGAGCGCAAAGACGGCGGACCTGGTCTCGCACGTTTACAAAATCGAGACGCGAACGACGCGCTCGCCGCTCGAGGCGGCGCTCGACGAGGCGCGCATGATCCGCGAGATGAAGCCGCCGTACAATCGCATGCTCAAGTCGGCCGCGCCCGCGTTTTTCATCAAGGTCGATCTGATGGACGAATTCCCGCGCGTGACACTCTCGACCAAAATGAGCGCGCGGCGCGGCGTGATGCATCTGGGGCCGTTCATCGGCCGCCGCGGTATCGAGCACTCGATTCGCGCGCTGTCGCGAATCCTCGGCTTGCGCACATGCGGCGGCAAGCTCGCGCCGAGCGAGGAAATTTCGCCGTGCATCTACGGCCAGATGGGCCACTGCACCGCGCCGTGCAACATGAGCATCGACATCGACGGCTACGCCGAGCGCGTCCGCCGCGCGGTGAGTTTTCTGCGCGGACGCAGCGGCCCGATCCTCGGCGAGCTCGCGCGGTCGCGCGATCAGGCGGCGTCCGCGATGCGCTTCGAGGAGGCCGCCCGCTTTCGGCGTCATCTCGAAGCCTTGACCACGCTGGCGCATCGCGCGACCCGGCCTGAGCGAAGTGGTCACCGAAAATAATCTGGTGATCGTGACCGGCGAGGCGAGCGATCGCGCCGCGCACGTCGTGCTGTCGGGACGGCTTGCGCTTACGCGGCATCTGGACGGTGACGAGGCGGCGACTGAAGTGCGCGCAGTTCGTCGCGGCGAACTACGATCGATATAAGTTGAAGGCGGTCGATCGCGGCGAGCTCGAGGAAATGTCGATCGTCGCGCGATGGCTCCGCGAGCGCGCGCCCGACGAAGGCCGCGTCATCTTTCTGAGCGGTCCGCATCTGGAGCCGCTCGCGCTGGCGAGTTGATCGCGCAGAATTATTTTTTCGGCTGAGTACCAACGCCGCTCAGGCCTATAGAGCTTGGCGAATTGTCCGCGTTGCTGCCGATCGTCAGCGTGCCGCCGGCCGGGCCGACAGCCGTGGGCTTGAATGTCACGCTCAACGAGCATTTGCCCTTCGGCCGGAGCGACGTGCCGCATCCGTTCACGATCGTAAAGTCGCCGCTGGCAACGATGCTCGAGAACGTGACCGGCGTGGTCTTGCTCTTGTTCTGAAGCGTGACCTTTTTCGGCTTGCTGCTCTTGCCGGCTCCGAACACGACTTTGCCGAGCTTGAGCGAATGCGGCGAGACCTTAAGCGCGATCGGAACCGGAGTGACGGTCGGCGTCGCAGTCGGAGTGGTAGTCGCGGTGGCAGTCGCAGTCTGAGTTGGCGTCACGCTTGCGACCGGCGTGCGGACCGGCGATGGCGTCGCAGTCGGCGTCGCGGTTGCCGTGGATGTTGTGGTCGCGGTCGCAGTTGACGACGCGCTAGCAGTTGCGGTCGCAGTCTGAGTCGTCGTTGCAGTCGCGTCGCGGTTGCGGACGGTGTCGATGTCGCGGTCGCAGTGGATGTGGCAGTTGACGACGCGCTCGCAGTCGCAGTGGCGGTTGACGTTGCAGTCTGAGTCGTAGTCGCAGTTGCCGTTGAGGTCGCTGTCGCGGTACTCGACGCCGTCGCCGTGCTGGACGCCGTCTGCGTCGCCGTTGCCGTGTCAGTCGCGGTCGGGGTCGCTGTAGATGTAGTCGTCGCCGTCGTCGTCGCGGTTGAGGTCGGCGTCGCGGTGCCCGACGCCGTCACTGTCGAAGTCGGCGTGCCAGTGGCGGTTACAGTCGAGCTTGCGGTGCCCGTCGCCGTCGCCGTTGAGGTCGAGGTCGGCGTTGCCGTGGCCGTGGGCGTCGTGGTGCTGGTCGCCGTCGCCGAAGACGTTGCCGTCGCGGTGCCGGACGCGGTCGGAGTCGCAGTTGCGGTGCTCGACGCGGTCGTAGTCGCCGTCGCAGTGGCCGTCCGGGTCGGAGTGGCGGTCGCACTGAAAGACGCCGTCGCCGTGGACGTCTGAGTCGCAGTCGCCGTGCGCGACGCGGTCGCGGTTGGCGATGCGGTAGCCGTCGGCGTCGGCGTGGACCCGGTCGCAGTCGCGCTCGCGGTCGGCGACGGCCCGGTGAACGGTACTATCGGATCGTCGAAACGCAGTACGCGATTGTTGGTCTGGTCGGCGACGTAGAGATTCCCTGCCGAGTCCATCGCGACGCCGCCCGGCTGGCATATAGCGGTTGCGCTCGGCGCCGGGTCGCCGGGAGCGGAGTCGGCGCATACGCTGCTGACGAAGTCGGTGCCGCTCGCACCTTGCCCCAGCACCACGTCCGCGGTGACGTCGCCCGCGCCGCTCGCCGCGTTGTACGCCGCCAGCGGTTGATTGTATTCGAGCACGCGATTGTTGAACGCGTCGGCGACGAACAGGTTGCCCAGACTGTCGAGGCTGATTGCGGTCGGGTCGCATATTCCGGTCGCACTCGGCGCCGGCGCCCCGGCCGAACTGGCGCATACCGCGGTCGTGAAGCTGGTGCCGCCGCCGCCCTGTCCGAATACGCGATCGGCCGTCGTATCGCCCGCGCCCGTGACCGCATTGAACGCCGCCAGCGGTTGATTGAATTCGAGCACGCGCGAGTTGTCCTGGTCGGCTACGAACAGGTCGCCGCTCGAATCAGTAGCCAGCCCGCGCGGAGTGCATAGCGAGGCCGCATTCACGCCGCCCAGGTCGCAGGTCTGCGTGGTGAAGATTCCACCTTGTCCGAAGACCTTGTCGGCGATCGTATCGCCGCTGTTGAACTCGAGCACGCGCATGTTGTCGGTATCCGAAACGTACAGATTGCCCGCCGTATCGACCGCCAGTGCTTCGGGCGAGCACATCGACGCGCCGTTGATAGTGCCGATGCCGAAGTTGCAGCCGATAGTCGTGAAGCTGCCGCTCTGTCCCCATACCCGGCTGGCGCTTTGGCCGGCGATCGGCGAGGAGATGCCGAACGGGGCCAGGTATTCGAGCACGCGGTTGTTGTTAGCGTCGGCCACGTACAGATTGCCGGCACTGTCCACCGCAACGTCGGACGGATTGCACAGGCTGTCCGCGCCGACGCCGTTGGAATCGCCGCCGGCGACACCCTCATTGCATGCGACCGATCGCGCGTCGGGCTGTCCGATCACGATATCGGCCGCGCCGCCGTCGAGGAACGTCGCGGCGTCGGCCCATCCGAGCACGCGGCTGTTGCCCGAATCGGCGACGTAGAGGCGGTCGTTGCCGCCGCTCGAATCGATCGCGACTCCATCCGGCCCCTGGAGCGCCGCGGCGGTCGGATTGTCGAGGCCGTTGTGGACCAGATCGAACTGTCCGAGCACGGCGCCGGCCACCGGCGGTTGCGCGTACGGATACCCGTACCAAAGCACGCGACTGTTCGACGCGTCGGCGATAAAGACGTCGCCCGCACCGTCCAGCGCCACTCCGTCAGGCTGGCAAAGTACGGAACTGCTGGGCGCTATCCCGCTGCCAACGCCGCCGCCGCACGCAGCCGCGGTAAAGCTGCCATTCTGGCCGAACACGACGTCCGCGGTCACGTCACCGGAACTGCCGGGCGTCCCCGGTGAACCGCCGCCGGCCGCGAGCGGGTCCAGGTACTCGAGCACGCGGCTGTTGTCGATGTCGGTCACAAACAGATCGCCCGCGCCATCCAGCGCCAGTCCGCTCAAATCGCAGATACCGTCGGCGCTGGGCGCCGGATTGCCACCATTGCCGTCATAACAGAAGAAGTCCGTGAAATCGGCGCCGCTCGCTCCCTGGCCGAAGACCCGGTCGGGCACCACGTCGCCAACCCCGGTCGCGAGATCGGGCGCCGCCAGCGGCTGATTGAATTCGAGCACGCGATGATCGCCGTCGTCGCCGACATACACATCGCCCAGGCCGTCCACCGCGACCGACAGCGGGTTGCACATCCCGACGTTCGACGCGGTGCCGCCGTTGATGTCGCAGGCGTCGCTGCTGAAGTCGGTGCCGCTCGCGCCTTGCCCGAACACGAGGTCCGCGTTCGTATCGCCCGCGCCCGTGACGGCGTTGAATGGGGCCAGCGGCTGATTGTATTCGAGTACGCGATGATTGCCGGCGTCGGCCACGTAAAGATTGTTGCTCGAATCGGAAGCGACGCCCTGCGGAAAGCACAAGCCCGCCGCCGTTTGCGCGCATACCGTCCGGCTGAAGCTGCCGCCTTGTCCGAATACGACGTTGGCCGAAAAACCCGTCGCCTTCGCCTGCGCGAACGGCTGGCTGTATTCGAGCACGCGACTGTTGCGGGTATCGGCGACGTAGAGATTGCCCGCGCTGTCCACCGCGACCCCGCCGGGCAGGCAGAGACTGTCCGCGCCCAGCCCCGCGACGTCGCCGCCGGCCGTGCCGCTGTTGCATCGCGTGGTCCTGAAATCGGGCTGTCCGATCTCGATATCCGCGGTCTGACCGTTGCTGAAGCTGGCGGCGTCGTTCCATCCAAGGACGCGGTTGTTGCCGCCGTCAACCACATACAGATGCGCGGGCGTGCTGCTGAGATCGACCGCCATCTGGCTCGGCGAATCGAGACTCGTCGCATTGCTGTTGTTAATCGGATTGTGCGCGAAGTCGATTTGCCCGAGCACCGCGTCCGCGATGTTATCGCCGGTCGCCGCCAGCAGCGCCGTCACCATGAACACGGCCATCAAGCATGCGAGCGCGATCGTGCTCAGGCGAAGTTTGGAAATTATTGGCGCCGGACTTTGTGCACTGGTGCGGTTTTCCATGAACAGCCGCACAATCGATCTGAACCATCGCGGCCGCGAGACATGCAACCAGTGTCATGCCGCCCCGATCGCGAAGTAAGTAGGCTGACGACCTGCGCCTAAACATGATGCAGCGCGCACGGCCCGGCGCGTCGCGGGCCACAGCCGCAGCCATTTGGAGAACGCGCCGGCAAATTGCGGTGTGGGTTGCGCCGACGACGGCGCAATCATAAAATCAGATAATCATGAAATCTGAAATCTCGGCGACCGAAGCGGCGCGCCGCTTCTCCGAAGTCCTGAATCGCGTGCGCTACCGCAACGAAACTTTCATCGTGAAACGAGGCGGCGAACCGATCTGCGAGATCGCCCCCGTGCGCGCCGCCACTTTCACCGGCCGTGAACTCGTGGAGCTGCTGCGCTCATTACCGCACCCCGACAAGGAATATCTGGAGACGATCGAACAGCACGTCCGCAGACAGCCGAAGGCTGAGAAATCGAAATGGCCGCGTTGATCGATTCCAGCGTCTTCATCGCCGGCGAGCGCGGTCGGATCAATTTGAGAGACCTGCTGGCATCGCTCGGCGATGAACCGCTCGCGCTGTCTGCCGTCACCGCGTCGGAGCTACTATACGGTCTGCATCGAGCTCAAACGCCGGCTCAACGAGATCGCCGCAACGCCTACGTCGAGGCGATATTCTCGCAGATGACGGTGCTGGCCTTCGATCTCGACGTCGCGCGGGTTCACGCTGCAGTCTCGGCTCAATTGGATCGCGCCGGCCGTAGGGTCGGCGCGCACGATCTGATGATCGCTGCTACCGCGATAGCCCATGACTACCGCGTGGCAACCCGAGATCTCAGGAGCTTTCCGAAAATCCAGGGCCTCGAAACTGTAAGGATCTAGGTCTTCGCACCGCTCACCCGTTCAGATTTGCGGCGAACAACTTCAGCGTTCGCTCCCACGCGTCCTTGGCTTCGGCCGCGCGATAGACGTCGGCGCGAGTGTCGTTGAAAAACCCGTGCGAGCACCCATGGTAAAATCGCACTGCCGTTAGATGCTCATTTTTGCCGCTCAAGCGATGTCGCCTCACGAACCGCCGCCCGCGCCAGAAGGCGCGTCGAGTCCAGGATCGGCAGGCGCGAGTCGGCCGCGCTGATGAGCAGCGGAATCTCGGTGCATGCCAGCGCGACCGCATCGCAGCCCTCGTTCTCAAGCTCGCCGATTACATTCTGAAAGTACGCGCGCGACTCCGGCCTGAAACGCGCGTTCACCAACTCGTCGTATATGATCTGATTGATCCGCTTGCGCTGCTCCGCGTTCGGCACGCGGTACTCGACGCCTGCCGCCGTCAGCCGCGCTCGATACACCGGGCCCTCCATCAGGAAGCGTGTTCCAAGAACGCCAACCCGCTTGAAGCCGCGCCGCCGCGCCTCCCCGAAGACTTCATCGGCAATGTGCAGCCACCGCGCCGGCCAACGCTCGCGAACAAGATCGAGCCCCTGGTGAACCGTGTTGTCGGGACAGATCAGCAATTGCGCGCCGGTCCGGACCAGCCGCGCCGCCGACTCGAGCATCATCTCACCGACCGCGTCCCAACGGTCCTCGTCAATCAGCCGCTGGTAGCTGCGCAGTGAGAAGCCGTGCAGGCTTACCTCCGGATACTCATGCGGCCCGAGAATCGCCGCGCCTTCGAGACAGATCGTGCGATAACAAAGCGCCGCCCCCTCAGCGCTGACCGCGACGATTCCAATATGATTCACAAGCCCGTTCTCTCCGAGAGCTAAACTGAAAGCTCACTCGCGCCCCGGCTACTCCGCCGCGGCCACCGGGATGAAACCAACCGTGCCGTTCTTGAGCTTGATCTGCAGATAGTCGCCCGCGATGCCGGTGACGTGAACGTACTTCTTGCGGCGCACCTGGGCGATCGTCGCGCTGGTCGGATCGGGATTTAGATACACCGGCGAATTTTTGGTCAACAGGAATAGTTTATTGAGCGGTTTGACCTGCGGCGGCGCGCCCCCCGATGCCGACGCCGTCGTCGATGCCGGCGCGCTCGCGGCGGTGGTCGCTGCCGGCGCGGGCATCAGCTTCGCATCGAGCGCGCGCACCTCGTCGAACTCCGCGTTGGCCTCGGTCGCGCGGCCGGGCTCCACTGCCAGTAGATTCGCCAGCGCCAGGTGAGCTTTCGCATCTTTGGGATTCAGCCCGATTGCGGTGCGAATCTGATCCTCCGCCTCGGCGGTCTTATTCTCCTGCCTGAGCACTTCGCCCAAATCGAGATGGTAGCTGTCGCGATCGGGCTCGAGCGCCACCGCCGCGCGGTACTGATTCTCCGCCAGTCCGCGCTGACTCTGGTCGCTATACAGGTTGCCGAGCGCGACGTGCGTCGCCGCGTTCTTCGGATCGATCACGAGCACCTTCATGAACTCGATTTGCGCGTCGCCCGGCTTATGCTCGAACACGTAGAGATTGCCCAGCGCGATATGCACCCGCGGGTCGTTGGGCGCGAGTTTCGCCGCCTCCTGGTACGCGATTTCCGCATCGGACAGCTTCGTCGCCTGCATGTCGGCGTCGCCCTCGGCCAGAAAGTCATCCACCGACTTGTGATGGCATCCCGCGACTATCAGAATCATCGCCCCAGCCACGATCATTGCCCCGCCGCGGGTCGCCAAGCTTCGCTTGCAGTTCATCTCTCCGGTCCCTCCAGGAAAACTACCAGCATTCTAGCGCGTACCGCGATTCAGCGCCTCTTTTCTGGAACATCTTACAAACGCGAACTGCCCCCATCCTTGTTCTCCTTATATTCGGTGCGGAAGGTCGCCCCCGCCCTTTGGATTGCTCGCGCTTGTTAGGTTATAAAGATACGCCGTGCGCTTTATCCTGATTGCCGCCAAGCAACTCGAATTTGCCAAGACCCGGCTCGCCCCGGTCCTGCCGCCCGGCGAGCGGCGCGCTCTGGCCGAGGCCATGTTTCGCGACGTGCTCGCCGCCGCACTCGGCGCCACCGCCGCCGACCACGTCGCCGTCATGACCTCCGACGCGAGCCTGCTCGCGATGGCGCGCGCGGCGGGCGCGCTCGCTCTCGACGAGGAGTTTCCGCGCGGCCTCAACGTCGCGCTCGCCCTCGCGACCGCCGCGCTGATTGCCCAGGGCGCGCGAACCGTCTGCACCGTATTGTCCGACATCCCGCTCATCGCCGCCGACGATATCGACGCCGTGTTCGCCGCGATGCCCGCGCCCGGCGGCGCCGTGCTGGTCCCCTCGCGCGACTTCTCCGGCACCAACATTATATGCCGCTCACCCGCCGACGCCGTGCCCACTCGCTTCGGCCGCATGAGCCTGGTCCGCCATCTGGATGATTGCCGCAGCGCCGGCGTTCCAGCTAAAGTGCTGCGACTTGCGCGGCCCGCGCTGGATCTTGACGTGCTCGCCGATCTCGCCGAGTTCGAGCGCGCCGGTTCCGCCACGCATACTCAAAACCAGTTGGCCCGGCTCGGGATTGCTCACCATTAAAAATTGAAAAACCTGACTGATGTCGATCGTTGAAATGATTGCGCGGCTGGGTGCTGCTGTGCTCGACGGCATTGTCCGGCTCGGCGCGTTCGTACTATTCCTGCTGAACGCGGTCTTCTACGTCTTCGTGCCGCCCTTCAAACCGCGTTTGTGGATTCGCCAAACCCGCATCATCGGCGCCGATTCGCTCTTTCTGATCATTCTGATCGGCGGCTTCACCGGCATGGTGCTCGGCTTGCAAGGCTACAACACGCTCCGCCGCTTCGGCTCCGACGGCGCCCTCGGCACAGTCGTCGCCCTCGTGCTCGTGCGCGAGCTCGGCCCGGTCCTGGCCGCCCTGATGATCGCGGCGCGCGCCGGTTCCGCGATGGCCGCCGAGCTCGGCTCGATGCAGTCCACCGAACAGATCGACGCGCTCACCGTGATGGCCATCAACCCGGTGCAGTACCTGGTCTCGCCGCGGATGCTGGCCGGGGTCGTCAGCTTCCCGCTGCTGACCTCGATTTTCGACGTGGTCGGAATCTACGGCGGTTACATGGTCGGCGTCGGCCTGATGGGCGCGCCGTCGGGCGCCTACTTCAACGGTATCGCCGCCAATATGAGTGGCCACGACATCATGACCGGCCTCTACAAGGCCTTCGTCTTCGGCGTGATCGTCATGTGGGTCTGCTGCTACAAGGGCTATCACGCCGAGCGGATGGCCACCGGGGTCAGCCGCGCCACCACCGAAGCGGTCGTGTTGTCGAGCGTCCTGATTCTTGCGTTCGACTATTTTCTTACGTCTATACTTTTGTGATAACGCCTATCGATTCGATCTTGATGAGCCATGACCGAACCTGAATCAAAACCCGACGCCGCCAACGCGATCGAAGTGCGCGATCTGCACCGCCGCTTCGGCCGCCAGCAGGTGCTCGACGGCGTCACCCTCGATTTTCCCGCCGGCAAAATCACCACCATCGTCGGCCCCAGCGGCAGCGGTAAGACCGTCCTGCTCAAGCATCTCAACCTGCTGCTGCGCCCCGATTCCGGCACCATCGTCTTCGACGGCATCGACGTCACCCGCATCGGCTCGAAAGGGATGGACGCGGTCCGCGAAAAGTTCGGCATGCTGTTTCAGGCCGGCGCCCTGTTCGACTCGATGTCGGTCTTCGACAACGTCTCGTTCCCGCTGGTCGAGAAAACCAGGCTCTCGCACGACGAGATCGCCGCCCGCGTCCATGAAACTCTCAAGGCGGTCGGCCTCGAAGGCATGGAATCCAAGTTCCCATCCGAGATGAGCGGCGGGATGCAGAAGCGCGCCGCGCTCGCCCGCGCCCTGGTCCGCCGCCCTAAAATTCTCATGCTCGACGAGCCGACCACCGGCCTCGATCCCTCGCGCACCGGCGCGATTCACGACCTCATCCGTCGCACCCAGGAAAATTTTCACCTGACCGCCGTGATGGTCAGTCACGACGTGCCCGCGGTTTTCCGGGTTTCCGACCGCGTCGCCTTTCTCCATAATGGCCGCACCCGTCTGAACGGCACCGTGGACCAGGTGATGGCGTCGGACGACGACGTCTTCAAGCGCTTTCTGGCCGGTAAAGCATCCGGCGAGGAGAACGAAACGGCCCTCGCGGGCTGAGACCAAACCTTATGTACGCAAGTCGAACTACGCAGTTTATCGTCGGGATCTTCGCGCTTCTGGGCATCGCCGCCCTGGCCATCCTCTCCCTATCGCTCGGCAAGCTTTCGCTGCTGCCCACGCCGGGGTACACCCTGTACGCAAGTTTCGATAATATTTCAGGCTTGAAGACCGGTGATCAGGTCCAGCTCGACGGGGTGCAGATCGGCAAGGTGACCCATATCGGCCTCAAGGACATGCGCGCGCGGGTTGCGCTGCGCGTGAACGAGGGCGTGGAGATCGATCAGGACGCGATCGCCGCGATTAAGACCAGTGGCATAATCGGCGACAAGTACATCTCCATCGCGCTCGGACCCAGCGAAAAAATACTCAATAATGGTGATACGATTCGTCAGACCGAATCCGCTTTCGTCCTCGAAGACGCCATCGGCCAGCTCATCAACAATTCCGGCAGCGGTGGCGGTGATAAGGACAAAGCCAAAGATAAATCCGCAGATTCAGCAACCGCCCAGAAGCCCGCAAAACCGGAGAAATAACCCCGAGTGGAATTTATGATGACCCCAACTTCCTTCCAGCGATTTCTGCATCGACGCGCGCTCGTGCTCCTGACGCTGTCCGCCGTACTCGCCCTCAGCCTCGCGCCCTCGCGCCTCATCGCACCGGCCTGGGCCGACGATCCGATGTCCGTCGTTAAAGGCACCGTCAACCAGGCCCTCGACGTGCTCCGCGACACCCAGACCCCGCTCGCCCAGCGCCAGGACAAGCTCCGCCAAATAGTCTCCGCCAGCTTCGATTTCACCGAGATGGCGAAGTCGGCGCTCGGCTATCATTGGAAGCAGATCACGCCCGCCCAGCAGCAGGAATTCACCACCGCCTTCGTCGCCTTCATCGAGGATTCCTATCTGAGCAAGATTAACGACTACACCGGTCAGCCGGTGGACTTCCTCAAATCCACCAGCGAAGGCGCCCAATACGCCCAGGTCAATACCGACATCGTGCAGCCCAAGGGCGACGCCATCCACGTCAACTACCGCCTGCTGCAGGAAAACGGCACCTGGAAAATCTACGACGTCACCGTTGACGCCATCAGCATCATCGCCAACTACCGCAACCAGTTTAATCGCGTCATGAACAACAAGGGCTACGACACGCTAATAAGCGATCTGAAGAGCAAGCAGGCCGCCCTCGCCGCGAGTCTCGCCAATCATTAGCGGGTATGGATTCGACGCGGCCGGACAGGTACGCTTCTACCGAACATTCTAGGGCGAAACCGCCAATGGAGAGGCAAATGAGATCTGGTTCGACAAAAATCGAAAAGACAGGCGTGCTCTGGGCGACGATGCTCGCGTCGTCACTGCTTGCGGTCGTTTCGTTCGCGACGCCGGCACTCTGCCAGAACGCCGCGCCGCTCGCGCAGAACCAGGCCGCGCAGTCGGCCGCCGCCTCTCAGCCTCCTCCCGGCGAGAGCCAGGCTGTCACCCCCGATCCCTTCTCCGGCTTCAACGAGCCGATGTTCACCTTCAACCTCAAGCTTGACGATTGGGTGCTGCGCCCAGTCGCCAGCGGATACTCGTTCATCACGCCCCAGCCCGTGCGCGAAGGCGTCGGCCGCTTCTTCGACAACGCCCGCGTCATCCCGCGCTTCGCCAACAACCTGTTTCAGCTCAAGCTGGCCGAGGCCGGCACTGAAGTCGCCCGTTTTGGAATCAACAGCACTATCGGACTCGCCGGCTTCTTCGATCCCGCCGACGAACTGTTCGGCCTCGAAGAGCATCCCAACGATTTCGGCCTCACCATTCGCTATTACAACATCCCGACCGGACCCTACTTGATGCTGCCGTTCTTCGGACCTTCGACGATTGGCGACACCGTCGGGATGGTGGCCGACGGCGCGATGAATCCGATGAGCTACTTGCTGCCGACGTGGATTGTGGTCACCGTCGCCACCGGACAGCGCGCGGCTGAAGCGGTCAATTACCGCTCGCTCCACATGAACCAGTTCGAGGAAGCCGATCGCTACGCGGTCGATCTCTACGGCGCGGTTCAGGACGCGTACCTGCAGACCCGCGACCACGAAGGTCAAACAGCTCCACGAAGAACAGTGGTAAGTACCTGACCAAAGGTCTCAGCTAAAATCCACCGACAAGCGCGCCGCGAGACAAACGTCCCGCGGCGCGCTGCTTTATCTGGAAAATATCCCCCTAACCCCTTCCATTGCTGCAAACGAAGCCACCCTAACCCCTAACCCCTTCCCCAGAACGGGGAAGGGGACAAAGGCGGGCAAGTCGTGCCGTCCTATCCCCCTCACCCCCTTTCCAGCATGGAAAGGGGGAACAGAAAATACGGTCCCGAGCGTCTCCACTACGGAAAGAGGGAACAGAAAATACGGTCCCAAGCGTTTCCACTACGAAAAGAGGGAACAGAAAATACGGTCCCGAGCGTCTCCACTACGAAAAGGGGGAACAGAAAATACGGTCCCAAGCGTTTCCAGTATGGAAAGGGGAACAGAGATGTTCTATATCGCTAGCCCCTTTTCAGGATGGATAGAAGCAAGCCGAAGCTCTTTTGCCTGTTCCCCCTTTCCGGACCGGAAAGGGGGTGAGGGGGATAGGACGTCGGCGCGCCCGGATGTCTTTTCTGATTCCCCTTCCCCAATTTTTCGTGGGGAAGGGGTCAGGGGTTAGGGTGGCTTTGTTTGCAGCAACGGGAAGGGGGGCGGAAAATTCGGCGCTGCCGATTTTCTCAATAACTGGCGCAGGGATCACCCTCCCTGGACATGCTCCCACGCGTGATACGAACTCCGCACCAGCGGCCCCGATTCCACATGATGGAACCCCAGCGCCAGCGCCGCGCTCTTGATCTCCGCGAACTCCGACGGATGCACGTAGCGCGCGACCGCAATATGCGCCGCCGACGGCCGCAGATACTGCCCCAGCGTCAGGATGTCGCATTCGACCCCGCGCAAATCGCGGATCACGCCGAGCAGTTCATCGTTGCTCTCGCCGAGCCCAAGCATCACGCCCGCCTTGGTGAACATCGGCTTGCCAATCTTTCGCGCGACGTCCTTCGCATGACGGATCACGTCGAGCGATCGCGCATAATTCCCGCCCGGCCGCACCGCGCGATAAAGACTCGGCACCGTTTCGATATTGTGGTTGTAAATGTCGATTGGCGATTCCACCACCGTCTCCACGCTGGCCAACACGCCCTGGAAGTCCGGCACCAGCACCTCGACCCGCGCCTGTTCCGGATTCGCCTTAATCGCGCGCGCCGTCGCCGCGAAATGCGCCGCGCCGCCGTCCGCCAAATCGTCGCGATCGACCGACGTCACCACCACATGCTGCAGGCCCAGCCGCGCCACCGCCTCCGCGATTCGGCGCGGCTCGTCCGCATCCAGCGGACGCACCTTGCCATGCGCCACTGCGCAGTACGGACAATTGCGCGTGCACACGTCGCCCATCAGCATGAAGGTGGCCGTGCGATGGGAAAAGCATTCGCCGATATTCGGGCAGCACGCCTCCTGGCAAACCGAATGCAGTTTCAGCTCGCCGAGAATCGCCTTGGTCCGAAAATATTCCGGCGACACCGGCGCGCGCACCTTAATCCAATCAGGATGTTTGCGTTCAGCCATCACTGACCATCAACTGAGCCGCCGGCACAATCTGCGCCGCGTCCGCTAAAATAATTTCGTCAAAGTTGAACACGCGCGCGAAACTCTCGCGCATCACGCCGGCAAACTCTCTCACCGTCACCGCGCGTTTCGTCTGTTCGCACACCGAAGTCATGCGGCAGCCCTCGATCCCGCACGGCACGATCGAATCGAAGTAGCTCAGATCGGTCGAGACGTTGAGCGCAAACCCATGCCACGTCGTCCAGCGCCGAATCCCCACGCCGATCGACGCAATCTTCCGCGCGCCGACCCACACCCCCGTCATCCCATCGCGCCGCCCGGCCTCGATTCCAAATTTCGCGATCGCATCGATCATCGCCGCCTCGAGACTGCGCAGATATTTGGTAACGTCGCGCTCGCGCCCTTCCAGCTTCAGAATCGGATACCCGATCAACTGCCCGGGCCCGTGATAAGTAACTTCTCCGCCGCGCGACACCCGCCGCACCGGCACGCGCTCGCGATTGCCCACGATGAACCGCTCATCCGCCCCGCGCCCCAGCGTAAATACATGCGGATGCTCCATCATCAGCAGCGTATCGCCGACGCGCCCCTCGATCCGCGCCCCCAGCATCGCCGTCTGCACCGCAACCGCGTCGTCATAATCCACCACCCCCAACTCAGCAACGGTCAGCGCTCTTCCCCTCTCCCTGTAAGGGAGAGGATCAAGGTGAGGGTCCTTTTCAGCGAGCTATTTCGCGAGCGATTCAAGATTCTGCTCCCGCGAGGTTAGGGGTTAGTTGTGTTGCACGCACCCTGATGGATGAAAGCCGACCGCTACGTTACGCACTCCATCGAGCCACCGCCCCTGAGAGCAAAGTAGCGCGCCGCGCGCAACTTTGCGCTTCTCACTGGGTGCAGGGGTCACCCCCTGCCGCCCGCCGCGCAGGCGATTAGAGTCCCACCGTCCTAAAAGTCTATCGCTTCCCCATCCGCCGCCAAAGCCGCCTGCATAATCAGCTCCGAAATCGTCGGATGCGGATGCGCGGTCTTGCCAATCTCCGTCACCGTCGTCTCGAGCGCCTTGCCCAGCACCACTTCCGAAATTATATCGGTCGCGCCATGCCCGATTATCTGACACCCGATCACTTCGCCGTATCGTTTGGTCGCGACGATTTTCACAAAACCCACCGTCTCGCCAATCGCCACCGCCTTGCCGTTGGCGCGAAACGGAATTTGCCGATCTTCACTTCGATTCCGCGCGCCTTCGCCTCCGCCTCGCTCAGCCCGACCGTCGCAACTTCCGGCTCGCAATAGATACATCCCGGAATCGCGAGCAGGTCGAAGCCCGGCTCGCGCACGCCCGCCATGATTTCCACCGCCGCGATTCCCTCGGCGCTCGCCTTATGCGCCAGCAGCGGCGGCCGAATCACGTCGCCGATCGAGTAGATACTCGGCACGCTGGTCTGGAACGAATCGTTCACCTTGATAAAACCGCCGCGCTCGAGCCCGATTCCGAGTTTCTCCAGCCCCACGTTCATGCTGAGCGGCGTCCGTCCAACCGCGACCAGCACCACTTCGCCGTCGATCGACTTCTCGGCCCCGTCCGCCGTCACCGTCACCGACCAGCCGTCACCCTTGCGCGCCATCGATTTGTAGCCATGCCCCAGCATCACCGTGATCCCGCGCTTCAGGAACGCGCGCCGCAGCTCCTCGGCGACTTCCGCGTCGAATCCCGGGAGCATCTGCTTCTCCAGCTCGACGATCGTCACCTTGGCCCCGAACGCGCTGTAGAAATATCCGAACTCGAGCCCTATCGCGCCCGCGCCAATCACCACGACGCTCGCCGGCATCTTGTCGAGCACCAGCGCCTCGTGGCTGGTCACGACGCCGTCGCCAACTTTCATCCCCGGAAACAATTTCTCGCCCGACCCGGCCGCAATCAGAATCCGCTCGCCCTCGAGCGTCGCCACCGACGGCGCCGCCTTGCCCTCGACTTGGCGGAGCGCCACGCTATGCGGCCCGCTGACGACCGCATCCCCCTCGAAGTAATCGACCTTGTTTTTCTTGAGCAGGTAGAGCACGCCCTTGGACAGCTTGTCCGCCGCCGCCCGCGACCGCGCAATCACTTTGGCAAAATCAAACCGAACCTCGCCGACCTCGATGCCGTGCTCTTTGGAAGCCCCGCGAATCGTATCCATCGCGCCGGCCGAACTAAGCAGCGCCTTGGAAGGAATACATCCCCAATTCAAACAAACCCCGCCAGCCCGATCCCGCTCAATAACGGCCACGCGCATCTTCAACTGCGCCGCCCGAATAGCCGCCACATACCCCCCAGGCCCCGAACCAATCACCACCAGGTCATACCGAGAATTTTCCAAGATAAAATCCTTCCGAAGTTTTTTGCTAATCCATTATTCTCCGAATCAGAGCTTGATCGTAGTGAAACCCGCCGTGGGTTTCACGCTTCCCTGGGCAGGGGTAACCCCTGCACCTAAGTGATAAGCGCGAAATGTTGAGGACAACCTTTCGCTCCCAGGTTCGGGGGGCGGAGGCGGAGCGGGAAACTACCTCGCCCGTTATTTCACGGGAGAGGCGGCCGGACGCAACGCGGCCGGTAGGTGAGGGTTCCGCGGCGCGACCCCCATCTCGTCTTGCTCACTTTTTGTGTCATTCAGAGCGTAGCGAAGAATCCCGGATCCTTCCCGCCTCTCCGCGGCCTTAGGTCCAGTCCTGAAACGCAGAACAAAGAGCTAGAGCTATACTGGCGCCGCGGCGATTCGCGTTTCGTTCTCCTGAACTAAAAACGTTTCACGTGAAACGTTTTCATCTAAACTTCAGCAGATATGCGCCTTTTTTCTGGCAAAGCAGCCCTAACTTTGCCCGAGGTTAATGTTTCCCGATCGGCGCTTCGGCCCACGACTGCTGCGTCATTATGAACGGGTCCGGCGACACGCTTATCTCGCCGCGGAATGGCCAGTCCAGCGCGATGATCATCACGATGATCAGCGCCAGCGTTGCGGCGAGCGTCGCCGTCATCGCCAGATGCATCCCGAAGTGTTCGTAGCCGAAGAAATAGGTGTATCCGGTCGTGATCGCCGCACCGAAAAACACGATCGCCCAGATCACGTCCGGGATATGTCCCTGCACCGCCGACAGCCGCGCGCTGCGAGCGTTGTAAAGCTCGTTCCACGTCTTCAGCAGCTCGGCTTCGATCACCGCTTCGCCCTGCGTATCCGGATGGATCGTCGCGATCGCCGTCGCGAGGTCGCGCAGCGGCTTCCACCCCTCATTCGGCGTCTTGCCGGTCCGCTGGATCGGCCATTCGACCTCGACCACGACGCTGACGTACTTCGCCAGCGCGTCGCGAATCTCCTGCCCCTTCGCATCCGGCAAGCCCGCGGTGTCGAGGTACATTCCGCCGGCGTAGTCCGATTCGTTCTCGACGATATCCGACGCGTGGCTGAAAGATTCCCACGTCGCGATTGCGATGAACGCCAGCAGTACTGCGTACAGCACGCCGACAATCGCAAAGGTGAACCCGGCCAGATCGTTGTGCGCGCGGCGCAGGCTGACGTGGACCAGGCGATGAAAGATCAGAAGCCCGCCACATGCGACGGCGACGAAAAACAAGATAAGCAGGCTGCCCCAGAGCCAGGTCGGATTATTGTAGATCCAGTCAACGATCATGCGCGCCTCTTCGATCTGCGATCGACCAGCTTGAGCGGAAGTTTGCTAACACCAAGTCCTTCCATGCCGTATTCTATTACTCCGTGCGAGCGGCCGGTGATTATTGTACCAAGGTACAATAGCCGCCACGTCGCGGATTATGAGCGTCTGCTCAGAGGGGAACCAGATGCATTCAACCGGTATCGGCACATGGACCGGCGACTGGGCCTGGAGCCTGCCGCTGATCGTGCTGACGGTCGTGATTCACGTTTGCGGCCTCGCGATCATCGGCGAGAGAGTCGTCGATATCCTCGGCGAGACCGTCGATCGCCGCAGATTCATGTACAAGTTCGCGGTCGTGATGGCCGTGACCTCGCTGCTCGCGACTATCCTGCATGGAACCGAGGCCGCCATCTGGGCGGCGGCGTACCGGTTCCTCGACGCGCTGCCGAACAATCGCGCCGCGATGCTCTACTCGCTAAGCGCGATGACCAGCTACGGCCACGCCAATCTGTTCCTGAATGATCGATGGCAATTGATGGGCGCGCTGGAGGCGCTCAACGGGATGCTGCTGTTCGGGCTGACCACCGCGTTTCTGTTCGCAATGATCCAGCGGGTGTGGCCCATCGGCAGCCGGGAACATCATCACGATGAAAAAAAGCGTCATTCAAATGACTAGGCCCATCAATCTTTTGCGAATCGCGGTCGCTGCTCTATGGATGCTGTGCGCAGCGAGCGCGACCGCTTATCCGCAAGCCGCGGCCGATCCGCTGCCGTCATGGAACGATGGACCCGCGAAGCAGGCAATCATCAAAATGGTTGCGGCGACTACGACCGCGGGCAGTGCCGAATTCGTCGCGGCCGGTGATCGGTTCGCCACCTTCGATCAGGACGGCACCCTGTGGGTCGAGCATCCGATCTACACGCAAGTAGTGTTCGCGCTGGACCGCGTCGTCGCGCTTGCGCCGGATCATCCGGAATGGAAGAACGTCGAGCCGTTCAAGTCGGTGATTGCCGGTGATCGCGCGGCGATCGCGAAGTTCACGATGCAGGACCTCGAGAAAATTGTCTTCGCAACTCACACTGGGATGACCACCGGCGAATTCTCCGCCCTCGTTAAGGACTGGATCGCGAAAGCGCGCGACCCGCGCTGGCATCGGCCCTTCACCGAGCTGGTGTACCAGCCGATGCTCGAGGTCATGCAGTATCTGCGCGCCAACGGCTACAAGACCTACATCGTCACCGGCGGCGGACAGGAATTCGTCCGCGCCTACGCCAATCAGACTTACGGAATTCCGCCCGAACAGATCATCGGGTCGGCGCTCGATACCGAATTCACTTACAACGATGCGGGCAAGGCGGTCCTGATGCGCCCGCCGAAGCTTCTGCTCAACAACAACTTCTCCGGCAAGCCCGAAGACATCTACCTGTTTATCGGCCGTCATCCGCAGGCCGCGTTCGGCAACTCGACCGGCGACCGCGAGATGCTCGAATACACGCAGGCGGGCGGCAACGGCGCATTGATGATGCTGGTGCTGCACGACGATCCGGTCCGCGAGTACGCCTACGGCCCAGCCGATGGATTGCCCGCGAGCAAGGTCGGCACCTTCACCCAGGCGCTGTACGACGAGGCTCAGCGCAAGGGTTGGAACGTTATCAGCATGAAGAAGGACTGGAAGCGGATTTTCAGCTTCGAGAAGTGAGCCGCGGCCTCAGAGCAGCAGGCTGGACGGATTCTCGAGGAAGCGCTTCAGCTCTTGCAGGAAGCGGCCGGCGACGACGCCATCGACGATGCGATGGTCGAACGAACCGGTCATCATCATCGTCTTGCCGACTGCCAGCTGGCCATTGCGAACCACGGGACGATCTTTGATGGCGCTCACCGCCAGAATCGCGGCTTGCGGCGGAACGATGACGGCGGCGAAGTGCTCGATGCCGAGCATGCCCATGTTGGAAATGGAGAACGTCGCGCCCGACAATTCGTCGGAGGTGAAACCGCCGCGGCTCGACTTCGCGACCAGCCGATGCGCCGCTCGCGAAATCTCCAGCAGCGACAACTGCTCGCATCCGCGAATCACCGGCAGGATGAGTCCGTCTTCGACCGCGACGGCGACGCCGATGTTGATGTTGGGATGAATGACGATGCCTTCGTCCTCGTAGCTCGCGTTGATCCGCGGGTAGCGGCCGAGCGCGAGCGCGCAGGCCTTGACGATGACGTCGTTGTAAGTGATCGCCTCGTCGAACATCTCGGTCGCTTCGAGCGAGTCCTTCAGCCGGACCGCGTCTTCCATCGCGACTTCGACGGTGACGTAGAAGTGCGGGATCTCGCGCTTGGACTGGGCCATCCGCTTGGCGATGGTCTTGCGCATCGCGGACAATTCTTCGCGCGAGCCGGGCGCGCCCTCGCGCGGCGATACCAGCCGCCGGAATTTGAACAGTTGCTGCTCGCGGACAAAGTTGTCGATGTCGCGCTTGGTCACGCGCCCTTCGGGACCGGTGCCGCGGACGTGCGTGATATCGACGCCGGCCTCTTCGGCGGCGCGCCGCGCGAGCGGAGAGGCGCGCAACTTGTGGCCGTCGCCGGCGTCAGCCGGCGGTGCTGGCGGCTCGGGGCGCGGCGGCGGCGCGGCGATCGCGGTCGGCGCCGCGCTCGGATTCGCGGACATCGCCGGATGCACGTGCAAGTCGCCGGCCGATCCGTCGGTGACGACCGCGGCAGGCGCGATCGATTTCTTTTGCGGCTCCTTCTTTTCGGCCGCCTTGGGCTTGATCGCGATCGGTTTCGGCAGGTCCGGAGTCGCCACCGCTTCGGCGCCCGGATCTTCCATCGCATCGGTCGAAGCCGGCGTGTCCTTGGACTGAGATTGGGAGTCCTTCGCGCGCGCGGGCTTGGCGTCAGGTTTGGTTTCGGATTTGGATTCTTTGGCGCCCGCCGATTTCATCAGCGCGATCACCGCGCCGACCGGCGCGCTCTCGCCTTCGTTCAATTTGATCTGGTCGAGCACGCCCTCGTCGAAGGCTTCGAGCACCATGTCGGCCTTGTCGGTCTCGACCTCGGCAATCGCCTCGCCGCGTGCGATCTTGTCGCCCGGATGCTTGAGCCAGCGGAGGATCTTGCCTTCCTCCATCGTGTCCGAGAGCTTGGGCATCGTGATTTCGTTGCTCATGATTTCCCGCCCAATGGTTAGGTCAATTGCTCGGCCGCTTTGACGATATCGCCGGCACTCGGCAGCGACGCATGCTCGAGATGCTTGTTGTATGGCATGGGACTGTCGAGCGCGGCGACGCGCATGACGGGTGCGTCGAGCGAATCGAAAGCGCCCTCGTGAATCTGTGCGGCAATCTCGGCGCCCGCGCCGCCGGTCCGCCATCCTTCGTACGCGACGATCGCGCGCCCGGTCTTTTTCACCGAGGCGATGACCGTCGCCATGTCGAGTGGATTCAGCGTTCGCAAATCGACTATCTCGGCGTCGATACCGGAGTTCTCGAGTACTTCGGCCGCCGCGATCGCGTCGTATACGCATTTCGAGTAAGTGACTATAGTCACATCCTTACCCTCGCGGATTATATTTGCCTGGCCGAACGGCACCATGAACTCGGGATCTTCGGGGACTTCGCCCTTGACGCCGTAGAGCGACTCGTGTTCGAGGAAGATCACCGGATCGATCTGGCGAATCGCGGTTTTCAGCAGTCCCTTGGCGTCGGCCGGCGTGGCCGGGATGACGACGCGGAGCCCGGGGCAGTGGAGGAAATACGCTTCGAGGCTCTGGCTGTGCTGCGCGCCGAGTTGATGGCCGCCGCCCTGCGGCGCGCGAATGACTATAGGTACATTGGCTTTGCCGCCGAACATAAAATGTATTTTGGCGGCGCTATTGACTATTTGATCAATAGCCAGAAGCGCGAAGTTGATAGTCATCAGTTCGACTACCGGCCGGAGCCCGCCCATCGCGGCGCCGACGCCGGCGCCGACGATAGTCAGCTCGGAGATAGGAGTATCGCGCACCCGCTTCTCGCCATAGACCGCGAGCAGGCCGTCGGTGACTTTGAACGCGCCGCCGAAGTAGCCGACTTCCTCGCCCATGATGAAGACCCGCTCGTCGCGATCGAGTTCTTCGCGCAGGGCCTGGTTCAACGCTTCGCGGTAAGTGATCTGCGCCACTCACTTATCCTCGGACGCGTAAACGCCCTTGCCGAGCTCATCCATCGACGGCTCGGGAGATCTCGTCGGCGAACTTGACCGCATCGTCGATGGTCGCGTTGACTTCGTTTTCGACTTCGGTGAGCTTCGATTCCGTCGCGCGCTTCTCGGTCAGCAGCCGGCGCCGCAGATTCTTGATCGGATCGCGCTCCTGCCAGATTCGCTCTTCGCGTTTCGAGCGGTACTCGGCCGGATCCGACATCGAATGACCGCGGAAGCGGTAGGTGACGGCCTCTATCAGCGACGGCCCGTCGCCGGCCCGCGCGCGCGCGACCGCTTCCATCGTGGCGCCGTACACGTCGAGCACGTCCATCCCATCGACGCGCACGCCCGGCATCTTGTACGGCTCGGCGAAGCGGTAGAGCTCTTCCTGGCTGATCGCGTTCTGGACCAGCGTGCCCATCCCGTAAAAGTTGTTCTCGCAGATGAACACCAGCGGCAGCTTCCACAGCGACGCCATGTTCAGAGTCTCGTGAAATGCGCCTTGCGGCAGCGCGCCGTCGCCGAAGAAGCAGCAGACCACTTCGGGACCTTCGTTGTAGCTGACCGCGAGCGCGAGCCCGCAGGCAATCGGCAAGCCGCCGCCGACGATTGCGTAGCCGCCCATGAAGCGCAGGTCCTGATCGAACAGATGCATCGAGCCGCCGCGGCCGTGCGAGATGCCGGTGGATTTGCCGAACAACTCGGCCATCACGACCCGCGGCTCGGCGCCCTTGGCGAGGCAATGGCCGTGCTCGCGATAGGTCGAGACGACGTAGTCCTTGTCGTAGAGCGCGTAGATCGAGCCGACGGCGACGGCCTCCTCGCCGGCGTAGAGATGGCAGAAGCCGGTGATTTTGCCGCGGCTGTACATCTCGGCGGTCTTCTCCTCGAAGCGGCGGATGAGCGTCATGCGGCGATAGAGGTCGAGCAGCTGGCTCTCGTGAAGAGTCAGGAGTGCATGCTGTGCAGCATGCTTGTCGCGTTCGAGTGCCATGACTTTATTGTAGTGAAACCCGCGGTGGGTTTCAGCAGGGGTGACCTCTGCACCCGGTGCTACGACAAAGATGAAGGGCTCGGTTTTCCGATTCCCTCCTCCATTGTTGGAGGAGGGTTAGGGTGGAGGACCAATTGCCGCGCGATTGCCTGGCGCGCGGCATTTTGAATCCGGAAAAATTTGGTCCTCCACCCGCCGCTCGAAGACGAGCGGCGGCCTCCCCCATCGTTGGGGGAGGCGAAGATTGGGATCAGAACAGGGCGCGCTGGGCGGATGCTGCTACTGGCTGGAACGAGCGGCGGTGGATTGGGGACGGGCCCAGCTTGAGCAGCGACTGCATGTGATCGTTGGTGCAGTAGCCTTTGTGTTGCGCGAAGCCGTAGCCGGGATATTGCGCGTCGAGCGCTACCATCATGCGGTCGCGCGTGACTTTGGCGATGATCGAGGCGGCGGCGATGCAGAAGCTCTTGCGATCGCCGCCGACGATCTTGGTCTGCGGCAGATCGAGGCTCGGGATCAGGCGCCCGTCAACCAGCACGTGGCCCGGGCGTGAGACTCAATGCGGCGAGCGCGCGGCGGCTCGCGGACATCGTCGCCCAATATATATTGAGGCGATCGATTTCGTTGACCTCGGCGATGCCGACGCCGATCGCAATCGCGCGATCGCGAATCGGGGTGAACAGTTGCTCGCGCTGATCGTGCGTCAACTGCTTGGAGTCGTGCACGCCGGTGATGAAAGTTTCGGGCGCGAAGACGACCGCGGCCGCGACCACCGGACCAGCCATCGGGCCGACGCCGGCTTCGTCCACTCCGGCGACGGCGTCGATGCCGAGTTTCCAGAGCCGTCGTTCGTAGCGCAGGTCGGGCCGCTTGCTCATCGTGATTTACGCCATCCGTTTGAGCCGCGCCTTGCGAATGGTCTCGGCCGCAAGGTCGGCGTCGTAAATGTCGTTGAGGCGGATGGCGTAGTCGGAGCTGGCGGCCGACGCGATCGTGACGTCGCCGAGCCCGAACATCCGCTGGAACACGCGCTTGCTGACTTCGACCGAGCGGATATCGGCCAGTTCCATCTCGCGCCGGCGCGACGCGAGCAGCCCGCGCTTTTCGATCAGGCGATCAGAGGTGAGGCTCCAGTTGACGGTCCGCGAACGAATTATCGTGACGATCCAGATCAGCACACCGAAAGCGAGCACGGCGAAGCCCGCCTGGATCGGCACCTTGGTCTGCTCGAACTTGCCGTAGAGGATGCGCCCGCCGATCACGATGAACACGCCGCCGATGAGGAAGCCGTTGGCGTAGTACCAGAGCGAGGGGCGGAAGGTTGCGAGCGCATACTCGCGCACGGCGGACGGCTTGGGCGCGAACATCCGCGTGCCGCATCGCGAGCAGAAGGCACTGCCTTGCTGGGTGTCGTTACCGCACTGGGGACATCTCATCGCGCGCCCGCCTCTGCCACCGCCTCGTGAAGGTCGTCGATGCGATTATGATGATGCGCGGCGCATCGCGTCAACGTGCCGCGACTGGCCGCAATCCACACGGTCGTGGTATTCGTCGCTTATGAAATTCGGACTATTCGGAATCAACAACGGACCGTGTGCGTTTCCCAAATGCGCCGCCGCAGTCGCGCGCGCGGCCGAAGACACTGGCTTCGAGAGCGTGTGGACGGGCGAGCACGTGATACTGCCGGACCCGCAGGCGCCGCCCTCGCCGGTGGCGGCGGACTACCCGATGCTCGATCCCGCGATCGCGCTGGCGTTCGTCGCGGCGCATACGACGAAGATTCGACTCGGGACCGGCATCATCATATTGCCGCAGCGAAACCCGGTGGTGCTCGCCAAGGAACTCGCATCAACTGACGTGCTGTCGAACGGGCGGCTGATTTTCGGAATCGGCGTCGGCTACCTGAAGCCGGAGTTCGACGCGATCGGCGCGCCGTTCGATCATAAGGGCGCGCGATCGGAGGAATGGCTGGCGGCGATGATCGCGTTGTGGTCGATGCCGAAGCCGGAATTCGAGGGCAAGTGGGTGAAGTTCAAGGGCGTCAACGCGATGCCGCGGCCGGTGCAGCAGCCGCATCCGGAGATTGTGTTCGGCGGGCATACCAAGGAAGCGTTCAGTCGCGCGGCGCGTCTGGCGAAAGGATGGTACGGGTTTGCGCAAGACGTCGACGGGACGCAGAAGTGCGTCGAGGGTCTGCGAATCGGCGTGCAAGGCGGCGGGCCGTCGCTTCGAGGACGTCGAGGTGAGTATCACGCCGAGTCCGCGGGTGAAGGTCGATGGCGACACTGTGAAGCGCTACGCCGACCTCGGAGTGAGTAGGCTTATCCTGCTGCAACGCGGCGCGGACGAAGCGGCGCTGATCGACGGTGTTCGCCAGGTCGGGCGGGAGCTAATCGGCAAGAGCTAACTCGCAGTTAACGGGACGCGCGGCAATCAGAATGGGACGGCGGGTGTCCCAAGGGCGCGACTGCGGGCGCTGACGGGTGGCGTTCGCGATGTGACTGTCATTTTTCGGTCGTAGTGGCAAAATCCTACCGCAGCGGCGTTCAATCGCCGTCGCAGACCTGTTTATTCGCGTGACATTTAGGTCCGTTCCCCCTCGGCACGCAGCTTGCGATAGGTGCTCTCGTAGGTCGCTAGAGCAGACACGCGAATCATTAAAAGGAATCTGAAAGAGGGAGCTGGCAGATGCTGAAAAATGACAACAGTCACGTGCTGACGGTTAAGGAGCTATCTGACTATCTGAAGGTGCATCCTTCGACGATATATCGCCAGCTCAAGCGCGGGCGGCTACCGGCGTTCAAAGTCGGCAGTGACTGGCGCTTCAATATTGAATCGATCGACCGCTGGCGACTGGAGCAGGATGCGTTCAAAGAGCTGTAGTCCTGGCCGTCGCGCGTAGCGAGGAAGGGGGGCGCAGAAGGGGGAGAAGAGGGGAGTCACGCAGAGGGGCGCCCGTAAGGGCGCCCGGCGTGGCTAGTTTCGGCGGCGTCGAGGACGACGGTGAGCGTCGAGGAGAGAACCATGCGTTTGACGATCTTAGCGGGATTGATCATGGGTCTATCGCTGGCGGTGCAATCGATGCTTGGTGCGCATGCGCGGGCCAAGGCCGGTCAGGCGGCGAGTGCAGTTCGCGTGCATGGACGGGCAATCGCGCCGTGGTACGTCGCGATCAACGGTGGGCGTAGCGCGAGATCGCTCGCCAATGCGCGCGGCCCTGTTGTACGAAGCTGATCAGACAGTTCTGATTGCGCCGGTCGAGGCTTCGTCAGCGGGGCCGACGAAGTCGAACGCGAGCCATCCGCGCAGCGGATCGACGCGGCTGACCTGCACCATTATCGGCATCTGATTGGGCAGGCTCGGCGCGCTGTGAAGGGTTCCGCGCACGGCGAAATCGGCGAGTTCCGCGCTTTGGCCCTCGCGCGATACGTAAGCGAGGATTGGACCGTCGAGCGCGTGACGCTCGAGGTAGCGGAGCGTCCAGTAACGCTTGGCGCGGCGTTCGAGCTCGCGGCCCGACGCTTCCGCATTCTCGGCGCCGGCCAGCACGGTCAGCAATTCATCGACAGTATAAATCGGAGCTTCGTGATCGCGATTGGCGAGCGCGCCCAACAGTTGTCGTTGCAGGACCAGGTCGGCATAGCGGCGGATGGGCGAACTCAACTGCGCGTAAAAGTCGAGGCCGATTCCGGCGTGATATTCCGGATGCAGTGACAGCCGCGGGCGCATCGACGCCATATCGCCGCCAAGTTGCGGCTGCACGCGGTAAATGATCGGGATCCGGTTGGTGGCGGCGTAGCGGGCCGCGACGAAATTGCTCAACACCATGAATTCCGCCACCAGCGTGCGGCCGGGAGACGAGTTGTCGAGCACGGTGATCTCGACGTCGTCGCCGCGCACGCGGACTTTTGCCTCGCGCCGCTGCACGAGCACGGCGCCCGCCGTTCGTCGCCGCTGACGAAGCTGGATTGCGGCGGCGTTCAGTCGCGCGACGGTCGCCGCGGTTTCATCGGCGCCGTTTCCTGACGCGAGAATGCGATCGACCTGGTCGTAATCGAGGCGGCGCATGATTGGGATTCGCGCGGGATAAATCGAAGCGTCGAGCAGCTCGCCGTCGGCCGACAGGCGCACGTCGGTGGTCAGCACGGGGCGATCCTGACCCTCAATGAGACTCGCGGCGCGGCATGAAATCGGATCGGGCAGCATCCTGATGGTGGTTTCGGGCAGATAGACTGTGGTCGCGCGCGCGGCCGCTTCCTGATCCATCGCGCCGCCCTTGGCGACGAAGTCCGCGACCAGCGCGATATGCACTCGCACGCGGACGCCGCCGTCGGCGAGCGCCTCGCAACTGAGGGCGTCATCGACTTCGACGGTGTCTTCGTCATCGACGGTGACGGCGAATCCGCCGTCGGAGATCGCGCGCGGGCCCGGCACCGCGGCGGACGCCTCGCGCATTACGGCGTCGCTGAATTCGTTTTTGAGACCGGCGATGAACGCGAAGCGCGGTACGCCAAGCGGCGCGCCGAGACGCTCGAGAATCTCGAACGCGGCCTCGGCGGGATCGACGTCGGGCGCCGCCTGCGCGAGCATCTGGGTCATGTCGCGGCTGCGGGTGAACGGATTTTTGAGATAGCGCGTGAGCGCTTCGATCAGCGCGGCAGCTTCGCCGGCGGGCGGCTTATCGGCGCCGATGAGGACGTCGCGCAGATGCTTCTGGATTTTGCGCGAGTCGTCGCTGCGCGAACGAATACGATCGTTCTGAATCCGCAGCCGCTCGACCTGGTCGGGCGTGCGCGGCACGAAGTCCATGTGGCGGCGGACGAAGTAGGTGCGGTCGTTGAGCAGCGCCTCGAGCATCACGGAGGCGGCCGCATTCGATTTACGGCCGAAAAACAAGTCGGCGAGTTCGACCGCCGAAAAACTGCGGCTCTGCTCCTGCGCGACCTGCCACAGCAGTTCGAGGTCGAGTTCGGCGGCCAGCTCGGCGCGCTCGTGTTCGAGTTCGGCGAGCGCCTCGGCGACGTTTTCGCGATCGGCGCGGCGGTCGGGATGGCGCATCAGGACGAGATCGCGCGGGACTAATCGTTCATGTCCCGCGGAATCGATCACCGCGAGATGGCGTTCCTGTTCGCGAGTGACGAACCCGGCTTTGAGCCGGCCTTGATCGAGGTACTCGATGATGGAGCCGGCATATTTAAGTGGTAATGACACGTCAGAATTCATTTTGACGACCGCCGCGGCCTAAGACTATATGGAAGGACGAACAATCGCGGAAAAGTGTACCGGGCGAGGCGGCTTGAGCAGAAACATTCAGATCGACGTACCTGACGAGTTGTTCGCGCAACTGGTGAAGGTTGCGGAGGCGATGGGGATATCGAATCCGGAGGAGGCCGCGATGGTCGGGCTGGCCGAATGGGTGTCGCGCCGCAAGTCAGAGCTGGACGATCGGGATCCGAACGAAAAGTACGCAGTCAACGAGGCCCTTGATGAACTTCTCGAAAAGAAAAAATAGCTTCTCAACTTTTGCAACCGCGTTCAGCGTCGCCGTGCTGGCGATCGCCGCCTTGCCGAGCCTGACCAATTCGATCGCGCGCGCGTCGGGGGCCGGCCTCGAGGTCGAAGTGCCGTTCGAGATGAAGGCGCTGAAGGCGCCCGGCCTCGTCGCGCCGTATTTCGTGCAGGACCATCACGGCGCGATGCTGGTGTCCGATCAGGCGGGAGGAGTTTACTCGGTGACCTTCGCCGGCAAGGTGACGGCGCTGGCCGACAAGACCAAGATCAAGAATCCAGCCGGCGTCGCGATCGGTCCGGCGGGATTCGGCGCGTATGCGGACAATGTCTTCGTGCTGGCCGCGGCCGGCGGCATCAAGGGAGCGTGCGAGGTCGAACGGATCGACAAGTCGGGGGCGGTCAGCACTTTCGCGAAAATGCCCGACGCGGGCGCGACCGAATGCCGCGATCTGGAATTCGGCGCGGCCAACTCGCCGTTCGCGGGCAAGCTTTACGCCGCTGTCAGCGGTAACGCGACGATCTATGCGATCGACTCGTCGGGCAAGGCGAGCGTGTTTGGCACCTACACCAAGCCGGTCCCGTTCGAGCTGACCACGATTAGTTTCCCACCTTCGTCGGATACGAAAGCGGCGGGCATGATGCTGGTCGGGATGCGTGCGAAGGGAAGTTTTGCGGCGAAGGTTGGCCGTATCAGCATGGTTGGCGCCGACGGCAAGATGAAGGACGAAGTTTACCTGGTGGGATTCATCCGCCCGTCAGGCTTCGCGTGGTCGCCGTCCACCTTCGGATCGTACAGCGACGAGTTGCTGATCGCCGACACCGGCAAGTTTGCATCCGAGAACGACAACGAGCGCGACGGCGTGATCGTCCGCGTCGAGAGGAATCTCGCGCGTCCGTTCGCTTCGGGCCTGATGGATCCGACCGACATGAAGTTCATCGGCAGTAAGGCGGTGATTTGCGATCCGGCCGAGAAGGGGAAAGGGCAGGGCGCGATCGTGATTATCTCGTCGATGCTGTAGGCGCGAACTGCTCGATCAGTGCCACGGCTCGTTGATGACCTGGGTGTCGCCGGTTTCGCGATCGACTAGCAGCATCTCGACCTGGTTGTATTGGCCCTTGGGGAAGAAGACGTAGCCGCTGACGGTGAAGTTCTTGCGGACGTCTTCGGGCTTGAGCGAGACCGCCTCGATCTGCTGATTGGCCTGCTGATCGGCTTTCGATTGTCCTCTTTCGGCGCCGCTGAAAATGCCCCATCCGCCGCCGAACGCGCTGCCGATCAAGGCGCCGGCGCCGGGTGAGCCGAAGCCCCAGCTTCCGGCATTACCTGCAGCTCCTGCGATCGCTCCCGCGGCCGCGCCCACGGCGGCCCCACCGACCCCGCTGACCGCCGCGCTCTTCACCGCGCCTTCGAGTTCTTTCGCGCTGCCGGCTTGCCGCGCCGCTTCGCCCGGCGGCAGCGGCGCGACGCGCTCGCCGGCGTCGTTGAGCGCGAAGATCTGGCTCGGCACGACGGAACGGGTTGCGTCGGTACCGTTGGCGATTGAGACGTAAACGGGAGTGACCTCGCCGACGGTCGGCGCGGCGGCGACGCTTACCGCGACCTGTCCCTGCTGCGGAGTGGCGACGACGTTGGGTGTATGCGCGATTGGCGCGGGCGCCACGGCGCATCCTGAAATCGCAATCGCCGCCACGATTGCGGCCGCTCGACTTTTGATGCTCTTCATGAAAGGCAAGGTCCCGATTCCATTTCAGTCTTTGGCGCGGGGCAAGTCTATACCCGCGAGTTCGCATCTATAGACGTGGCGGACGGGTGAAAGTTTCACCGCTTTACCGGGCGGCTTTCGCCTCTGTAGGATTCATTTGATGAGTGCGGACAACATCGCGGCGCAGGCCCCGAACAAACCGAAAAACGCCATCGTCATACTGCTCGACAGCCTCAATCGCCACATGCTCGGCGCCTACGGCGGGCGCGAGTTCGCGACGCCCAACCTCGACGGGTTTGCGCGGCGCGCGGTTCGCTTCGACCGTCACTACTCGGGCTCGTTGCCATGCATCCCGGCGCGTCACGATATACTTTGCGGCGCGATCGATTTTTTGTGGAAGCCGTGGGGATCGATCGAAATCTGGGAACGGCCGCTCACCGCGTATCTGCGCGCCGCCGGCGTCGTCACCAAGCTGGTCTCGGACCATCCGCATCTGTTTGAAGTCGGCGGCGAAAACTATCACACCGACTTCACCGCGTGGGATTACCAGCGCGGGCACGAGAGCGACCCGTGGCAGACGCGGCCCGACCCGAGCTGGATGGGCGCGCCGTCGTTCGCGCGCGGGCACACGGCGTACGACGACTCGCGCGGCTATTTTCGCGGCGAGGCGGATTTTCCGGGACCGCGCACGATGGCGGCGGCGACGGCCTGGCTCGAGCGCTCGGCGCGCAGTCACGATCGCTTCATGCTGTTCATCGACGAGTTCGATCCGCACGAGCCGTTCGACACGCCCGAGCCGTACGCCTCGATGTACGATTCGTCGTGGCAGGGGCCGCACATGATTTGGCCGCCGTATGTGCGCGGGGCGCTGGCGCATGGCGTGCTCACCGTCGAGCAGGCGCGGCAGGTTCGCGCATGCTACGGCGCCAAGCTCACGATGATCGACGCGTGGCTCGGCAAGCTGCTCGGGGCAATCGAGCGCGGCGGATTCTACGACGACACCGCGGTGATCGTATGCACCGATCACGGGCATTACCTCGGCGAGAAGGACATCTGGGGCAAGCCGGCGGTGCCGATTTACGAACCGCTCGGGCATACGCCGCTGCTGATTGCGATGCCGGGAGTGGGCAACGGAAATGTCGATACGCTCACGACCAACGTGGATATTTGCGCGACGCTCGCGGATATCTTCGGGGTCGAGATGACGCATCGCACGCATGGGCGCTCGATGCTGCCGCTGATCACCGGCGCGGCGCGCTCGATTCGCGACTGGGCGCTGGCGGGAATATGGGGCCGCGAGGTTCATCTGATCGACGCGGACGCGAAGTACGCGCGCGCGCCGGCGGGCGACAACGCGCCGCTCAGCCTGTGGTCGAATCGATGGTCCACGATGCCGATACATCGCATGCCGCAACTGCAGATGCCGCCGCCGGACGAGCGCGCGGTGCTCGACCGGATGCCGGGGACGAGGATTCCTGTCATCCGCCAACCGTTCCGCGCCGGCGACCTGTTGCCGTTCTGGGCGATGGGCAAGTTCAGTGGTAATTATTTGTATCGCGTGCGCGACGATCCGGCGGAAGAAGCCAACCTCGCGGGCAGCGGCGAAGAAAAGCGCGCGGCCGAAAAGCTTCGCGCAGCTTTGATTGAGATGGAAGCGCCAAAAGATCAACTGGAGCGCCTCGCGCTCGCGTAACATCGAACAGGAGAAATCCGATGGCAGCAAAAATTGTTGGTGGATGCATGTGCGGCGCGGTTCGTTACGAATCGGCGACGGACGCCGCAATGCAAGCGAGTTGTTACTGCCGCGATTGCCAGCGATCGACCGGCGCCGCCTTCGCACCGGTGCTGCTCGTCCCCAAAGATGCGTTCAAGCTGACCAAGGGCGAGCTGAAGCAGTACGAGGTGACCGGCGACAGCGGCAACAAGGTCAGCCGCGGCTTCTGCGCCAATTGCGGATCGCCGATCATGAGCATCCTGTCCGGGATGCCGTTCATCGCGGTCAAAGCCGGCAGCCTGGACGATCCGAATCAGTTCAAGCCGACCGCGAGCATCTTTGTCGCCAGCGCGCCGGCATGGGCGCCGCATTTCCCGGGCGTGACCACGTTCCCACGCAATCCCGGTTGATAGGCCGCGAAATGCCTTCATGTGTCGGCTGACGCGATCACTTCAGAATCTGAAACAGGTTGCTGTAGTCGTCGGTCCATGGCCCGACCTTTCGCTGCGAGTCCAACGGCCGCAGCTTGCGCGCAATCGCTGGTTGTCCAAGCACTGAATTATCGCGCGCGAGAACAACCCAGTCGCTGGGTTTTACCAACTGCCCCCCGGACTGATGCGCACGCGCCGACTTCAACCCAAAGTGATCGGCTATATTCTGAATCACCGGCTGAAGATCGAGATACCGATTGGTGACGTGGATGGCGATGACTCCGTCGGGATTCAATTCGCGCAAGTAGATCGCGAACGCTTCAATAGTCAGTAGATGCACCGGTATGGCATCGCCTGCGAATGCGTCGAGGACCAATACGTCGAATGCCTGCGGGTTTCCATTAGCCACTTCGCGCTCCATCGAAAGCCGCGCGTCGCCGGGCACGATCTCGATTCTCGCGCGCGAATCTCGCAGATAGGTGAAGTAGCCGCTTTCTTCCGCGATTTCGGTGACGGCTGGATTGATCTCGTAGAAGCGAAGGTAGTCGCCGGGCAGCCCGTATGCGGCGATCGTTCCGACGCCGAGGCCGATCGCACCAACACGGAGCGAACGGTCGCGCGAATCACGCGCCAGTCGGCGCGGATGATTGAGCATGAGCAATCCAATCGCGCTCTCCGGACCGTAGTAGGTAGTCGGTTTATACCTCTTATCCGAGGCCGCATACTGCTCCCCATGAATGATCTGTCCATGACGCAACATGTAGTAATGGCCCTCGGGCTTCTGACTATCGACTGAGTAAACGCCGAGGGTTCCATAGAAGTTGCGACTGGCTATCAGGCTGTTCGCGCGATTCCCCTCGACATCCGCGATCAGCACGCCGCCAACCATCAAAAGTCCGACGATAGCGCATGCCTGCACGACAGAGCCGGGCCATCGTCGAGCGAGTGACGAATTCTTTTGAAACGCCACCGCCGACATCAAAGCCACTGCGGCGAACGCCGGGATCAGGTGAGAGGCTTCGGAGGCTCGCCGGACCGCAGTCAGAATTGAACTGGTCGCAATCAGCTCAGGCAACACGATTGCGCCTGATAACAGCGCGATTGCGACCAGCGGACTGCGTTCATGAAGCCAGGAGTTTTTATCCCGCATCAGCGCGACCATCAGCATCAGCAGGCTCATGAAGATCGCAAGATCAAATTCCCAGTAACCGGTGAAGAGCAATGGCGCAATCACGACTACGAAGACGCCACCGATTGCGCCACCGATCGCGATCATCAGGTAGAACGACGTAAGGTAGTGCTCATGCGGCTTCAGCCGGACCAACTCGCCATGACAAACCATGCAGACCGCGAATAGCAACATCGAGTAAGTGACTATTTGAATGATGATACTCGCGCTCGGACGGACTAGAACTGCAACTGCGATGAAGACCGCGACGCCCAACAGGGGGTGAAAAATTCCGCGTCGATACCACAGTGGATTGTCGAAACAGATGATGAATGAGAGCAGGTAGATCGCGAGCGGCAGCACCCACAGGAACGGAACGACCGCGACCTGTTGGCAAAGCTGGTTAGTGGCGGCCAGCAACATCACCGATGGAACGGTAGCGAACGCGATCCATAGGAGGCGCGTCGATCGGGAAGGAGCCGCGATCCGCACGTCGGCGGATTCGGCGATGTCAAATGAGCGATCCGGGAAAGTGACGCGGTGAATACTGCGCGCACATAGCAATACGCCGATCGAAAATAAGCCAAACAGCAGCGACCACAGAAGCGCTTGTGCTCTCAGGCTCAGAGCCGGTTCCACCACGAATGGATAGGTCACCAGGGCGAGCAACGATCCGATATTGGATAGTGCGTACAGGCGATAGGGCGCGGATCCTTGATGCGACCGCGCATACCACGCCTGCAGCAGCGGACCCGTCGTGGACAGTATGAAGAACGGCAACCCTACACTGAGGAGCAGGAGGACGAAGATTCTCGTGACGGGGAAATCGGGACTCTGAGGCTTCCAGGTCGGACCGGGCGTGATTGGCGATTGCCATATCAGCGCGAGCGCGCCCATCAGCAGGACGCAGGCGAAGACGATCGCGACGTGAACGATCGCCTGCCGGCGAGCCGTCAGACGAGTGGCGATTAGATGTGAGTATGCGTACCCCGCGACCAGCAGCAACTGAAAGAACAACATGCAGGTGATCCACACGGCCGAAGAGCCTCCGAACCAGGGCAGGATGTATCGCGCCAATAGTGGTTCAACCTGGAACAGCAGGAAGGCGCCAGTGAAGATCGTGATTGCATAGGTGAGCATCGACGGGCTTAGCTGCTTGCAGCGCGGCCCCATCTCAAGAGGAGCAATTACGCGGCCAGCTAGTGGCCGTGACCTCCGTTGCTGCCTCCGCCGAAGTGACGCCGTCCTCCGCCGCCGCGGTAGCCACCGCCGCCATAGTAGTGTGGAACCGGGGCGATTCCACCGATCCAGAAAATCGGCGGCGGGAAAAATCCAACGTTCAAGGCGTTCAACGAGGCGACCTGCTCATCGTTCGATTCGGCGGCGTATTGCGCGGCATCGTTCTCGTGCTGCGACGCCATCTGGTAGCGATCGAAGTCGCTCTGATGCCCTTCGTACACGCACCCGCAAATGTCGGGGTCGTAATACCAATAGACCGTGCCCGACTGGGCGGCGTAGCTGCGAATCTCATGCAGCGGGAGGTCTTCGACGAGACCGACCTTGTCGTCAGTGTCAAGTTTGATGGTGGTGAAGCCGGCGTCTGAGAGCATCGCCTCGGTCTTGCGAACGTTCTCGGGTTTGGAAGCTTCGTAGCGGCGGTACAAGGAACAACCCGACACGATCAGCGCCAACAGAACCGCGACAATGAACCGTTTGTGTGGCAAGCAAGTTCGAGCATACCTGCATCGCGCTCCGGACTGAATGAACACTGGCGGCAGCATGCGCGATCTTCGCGCGCGAGCGGGTTTATGATTTAACGATCGTGCGCGCACCCGGGCCGGGGTGGCGAAATGGCATACGCAGAGGACTTAAAATCCTCTGGAGCGAAAGCTCCGTGCGGGTTCGACCCCCGCCCCCGGCACCACGAAACCCTCAGGGCTGAGACTCATAACTCGGGGTTGGCGGCCGCGAGTGCGGCAGCGGCGGCGGCTGTCCGTGTCTTCAGACCAAGCCGCGCGAGGATATGCTCCATATGTTTCTCCACAGTTCGCCAACTTATGCCCAGAACAACCCCAATCTCGGGATTGGTCTTGCCGACTGCGACGTAAGCCAGGACTTCTGACTCGCGCCGGGTCAACGGAAGAGCGCCTAGCGCCGCAGGATCGATCATCCATCGGTGCTCTTCGAGTATCAGGAAATTCTGCTCGGGCTTCGAAAGTAGATGGACAGTCAAGCGGTCGCCATCTCGTTCTACCACAAGAGGATGCCGAACTTCTGGAACGTCGGTGGCCTTTCGAAGCGCCTTGTCTGACTTCGAAATCCATTCATTAAGCTGCTCCGGCAAACCGTGCCTGGTTCGCTTGGGGAAAAACTTCTCGAGCGCTCGTGTCGCGCCGGCGGTTTCCATAGTGATCGTCCCATTCAGGTCGATCGCCGTGAGGCCGCGCTCGGTGCAATTCGCACCGCTTTTCATCGCCGCCATTTCGATCAGCGCCGAGGTGGCATCTGCAAGGCGAAAGGCCTGGATCACGTGCGGCGAAACCGAAACGAGCATATCCCTGTGCGCATCCGGAATCTGCTTGTGCAGACCGACCCCTACGTATTCGAGACGATCGGGCCTGCTGCGCAAGAACAAGGTGCAGCAATCTCTGACCCTGGCAGGGCGATACACTTCGTTGTAAAGCGCTGAGCGCAGAAATTGTGACGTTGGCTGTATGTCGGACCATCGTGTGAATTGCTCGCGGCGGGTGCGCTCGAAATGAACGACTATCGGGCTCTCGGCTGCATGCCGCGCGAGAGCTGCGTCGAGCTCAGGGGCCGCAAACTCGGGCGGATCGGTGCGCTGCGTTCGGCCTTGCCGAGGATCCCCAACTTCAAACGATGCGTCGGCGGCGAACGCTGCGGGAACGAGCGCTCGAAGTGCAGAAACCAAATGGTCCCTGAGCCCGTCAGGGGTTCGGGGCTCGTAGAGTCCTCTCACGAACTCGAGCACGCGATCGAAGTCGGTCCGCGTATAGCGGTACATATGAATCCCTGGCTACGCGGGATTTTCCGCCTGATTTTCGCATACGTCAAATCACGTATTGCCCAAATAGAACGTGCTGCTATCGTCCGTAGCGGGCGAAGATCTGCATAAGCAAACAATTCGGTTGTTTTCACCGCCATGATAGGGGGAGCCGCAAAGATCAGTCAGTCTCGTTGGAGTGGGGAACTAGGAAGGCGTCGTAGGCAAAGATGCGGGTCGGCGCGATCGCGATCCGGGCGTGACTGCGACCGTCCAAGGAGGAAGCTAGAAATGAAAGGTAAGCTGTCAGCAGCAGTATTCCTTACTGTCGTGACAGTGTTCGGGTTCGCCGCGTCGGCGGGCGCCGTCAACCCCATTAAGATCGACCAGGTGACGGTGCTTGCGGCAGGAGGCTTTCCCTACAAAATCAAAACCAGCGGAAGCTACATCCTCACCAGCAACCTCACAAATTCGAAACGTACCGACGCAATTGATGTGACTGCGGCCCAAGTCACCCTCGATTTGAACGGATTCGAGATTCTCGGGCCCGGCAGTTCGGTCACCACGGTGACAGGCATTAATGCGTCAGGACTGATCGATGTGACGGTGGAAAACGGGGCGGTCTCCGAATTCGGCATCGGCGTCAACGTCGGATCCTACGCCATCGTCAAGAACCTGCACGCCGATTATAACGGAGATGGCATCAGTGTCGGGAACAGCGCCGTCGTGGAAGGCTGTACAGCCAACCACTCCAGTAATGGTGCAAGCGGTGCTTCCGGCATCCTCTGCTCCGCGGGTTGTACCATCTCCGGTAATACCGTAACCGACAATGCTTCCGACGGCGTTGTGTGCAATGGGTTCGGGTGTTTGATCTCCGGCAATAGTGCAAGCGCCAACACGGGTATCGGTATTGTTTGCGTAGGGAGCGGATGTCTGATCTCCGGCAATACTATTTTGAACAACACCGATGGTATCGACGCGTTCGAGGCGACCACTGGCTATGGCGGGAACGTTCTGAACAACACTGGGAACAACGCCTTGGGAGGCACCTCGCTGGGCAACAATCTTTGCGGCGGAAGAATTTGCTGAGGCTTTGGATATGGACCCTTCTAGCAGGCTGCGGAAAAACGAGAACTTTTCCGCCTGACAGGATATAGTGGAGTAGGAAGCGGTTGTAGGAGGAGGTGGCGGAGATGCGCGGGGTGGACCATCAGCAGAGCGGAATGTTCAGTTACATATCGGCGGAGCGGCGGGTACCCAAGGAGCATCCGTTGCGCGCGATCCGGGTAATGGTGGACGCCGCGCTTAAGGAGTCGTCGTGGCGCTTTGACGCGGTCTACGCGAGCAGCGGGCGACCGTCGATCGCGCCGGAAAAGTTGCTGCGCGCGCTGCTCTTGCAGGTGCTTTACACGGTGCGCAGCGAGCGGCTTTTGATGGAGCAGCTCGATTACAACTTCCTGTTTCGCTGGTTTGTGGGGCTCAATATCGACGACCCGGTATGGGACGTAACCGTCTTCACCAAGAACCGCGAGCGGTTGCTGGTGGCCGAGGTCGCGCAGGGGTTTTTCAACGCGGTGCTGGAGCAGGCAGGTGCTCAAGGCCTGCTCTCGAATGAGCATTTTACGGTGGACGGCACGCTGATCGAGGCCTGGGCCGGACACAAGAGTTTCAAGCGCAAAGGAGAAGACCGGCAGACCCCGCCCGATGATCGCGGTAACCCGAGTGTGGACTTTCATGGTGAGCAACGCACCAACGCCACCCACCAATCGACCACCGATCCCCAGGCACGGCTGGCCCGCAAAGGCTCGGGCAAAGAGGCCAAGCTCTGTTACGCCGGGCACGTGCAGATGGACAATCGCCACGGCCTGGTGGTCAACACCCGGCTGACCCAGGCCAGCGGCACCGCGGAACCTGAGGCGGCGCTGGCGATGGCAGCAGAGATCGCGGGCCGGCAGCGAGTCACGCTGGGCGGCGATAAAGGTTACGACCAGAAGCAATTGGTGCGCGAGTTGCGCGCGTATCAGGTCACGCCGCACGTCGCGCGCAAAGTTCACAGCGCCATCGACCGCCGCACCACTCGCCATCCGGGTTACGCAGTCAGTCAGATCAAGCGCAAACGGGTGGAGGAGATCTTCGGTTGGATGAAGACCATCGGCGGCTTGCGCAAGACCCGGCATCGCGGCGCCGACCGGGTCGGTTGGGTGTTTACCTTCGCGGCCGCCGCCTACAACCTGGTCAGGATGCGCAACCTCTTGCCAATCGCCACCTGAAGGCAGCACCAAGCTCTGTCGGCGCTCTACTTCGCGCTCCTTTAGCTGCTCGCTCAGCAACACTTCGACCACCAACAAGGGACAACTTCAGAACTGATCAACCTTTTTCCGCAGCCTGCTAGTGGTTTAAGCAGCAAGATTTCTACCCTCCGCCTGAAAGCCACACGATTCGGAACACCTGGTTGCGGGTGAAACGCGCGTACCCCAAGCAAATGATGTATTGCCCGATTTTGACTCGCTGCCGCCGCCCTCACTGCATAGTTGGGAGAGATTCGCGTGAGGCATAAGAGCCCAACTGCAACGATCGTCCTGTTTTCGGGGTCGGGTAAACACCAATATAACAGCGGAGGCAGCATGAAACGGATTTATCTTCTTTTCGCACTCGCCGGCGCTTTTGGAATGACGGTGATGGGAAGCGCATCGTCAGTATGGGCCGCTTGCCCCGCTGGAACAGTAGGGACCCAGCTCAACGGCAACTACGCTGTCAAGATCGTCGGAGCACTCACCGATACCGGTACGCCTGCCACCGGTGATCCGCAGCCAAAGCCACTCGCGGCAGTCGGTGTCTTTGACGCCGATGGCAACTGCGACATAACCGGGGGCGAGCTTATCGTGAACAAAGATGGCTCCATCGACGGCCCGGCCAAGGACGCTGATCCATACAGCTCAATTACAGCATTCTCGGGCTCGTTGTCCGCGAATCTGAGCGGAAGCTATTCTTTCGACAAGAACAACTTCGGCACTCTGACCTTGATCGACACTAAATCCGCCAGTCTTGGATCAGTTACCTATCTGATCGCGATCGAAAGAGGCAACCAGGCGTTCCACGGCGCGCGCAGCAATCCTGGCGACCCCGTCAGCATTACAGGCAACAAACAGGCGACGGTAACTTCGGCCCAGTTCGCGCAATCCTTCTCGTTCCTTTGCGACAGCGTCGGGCTCCCAAACAATAGTCTGGGATTGGGCTACAACGGGGTAAGTGGAATGCTGGACGCCAACCTCGATCCGGAAACCGGCACGAATATCGAAGCTGGTGGCCTTTTCGTTTACAACAACAACAACGGCTATGTGCAAAGCCCCAGCGGCAATGGCGGTCAAAATTTCCCCCCCGGCGGCGGGGCTTTTGCCTGCGCCTTCGATGAGACATTGCTCGGAACCCAGAGCCTCGTGGACGGTACGGAAAATGCCGACTGGGCTACCGATAATACAGACGGCAATTGCGCTTACTTTGATGGGGATGCTTTCCAGACTTCATTGGTTCTGTGGGGCTCCGCCAACCAGAATGCGTTCATGATCACGACCGGCGGATATGGTATTCCGTTTGCTGGGGTCGACACCTGCGCTGCAGGTGTCAGGGTTGTCGGGCGCAACACCCTGGTTCCTGCGTCGGTCACATTGACTTCCACCTTGCTTAATCCACATCCGTCCCAGACCCTGCTTCTCACGAACAATACCGGCAAACCACTTAACTTCTCGAACATCACTGGTACGGGCGTCGCGTTCACTTCGGGCGATGTAACTCTGAATCCTAATCCAGCAGTGGTCGGTGGCGTCACCTATATCGGCTGCGGCCCGCAGGGTGAACTTCCTCCGACCAATCCGTTGCCACTTTATGGAAATGCCGAGAACATCACCAACCCCTGCGCGATCACCGTGACAAACTCAGGACCTCCTTGCACCACCACGCTGACCGGTAAGTTGACGATCGCTGGGAACGACGCCAAGATCACCGGAGGGACGCAAACTACCGTGGGCGATACGGTGCCGGTAACCTGCAAGTTCCAGGGTCTGATACGCCAGCCTTGAAATTTTGAGATTCAGACAATAGGTATCGCTTCCGCCTAGGAGGATCGAAGACCAATACATTTTGGGAGGCTGCGTGAAACGAATTCTTCTTATATCGGCGCTCCGGTTAGTCCAACATCTCGAATTTCCAATTTTGGTAGTGAGAGTTGAGGGCGGTCCAGCAACGGCCCGCTCGATCCTTTCCGCGCGGCTAGGTCGAGCCTAAAGGGTGCAAAGCGACCGCGTGCGGCCAAGGCCGAAACGTCGCCGACATCGATGGCCACTGCACTCCACCGGAGCCTTCAAACCGGCCTGACAGGCCTTTAAGACGAGTTGGATTTTCTTCAAAACCTACACATAAAGTTACACATTTTCACATGTTGGAAGAAATAAAGCCAATGATTTCGCATGGTTAGAATCAAACTTAAGGGACTTAAAATCCTCTGGAGCGAAAGCTCCGTGCGGGTTCGACCCCCGCCCCCGGCATTGAAAATAAAGGATTTTCTGCTGACTAAACGGCGCAAGCAGGACTACTCGATACGTTTGACAGCCGCATTTGACAGCCACGGGATTTCGGATTCAGATTCGGACGCTTTTCGGAACCCTAAACTGCGTGGCCAATATTTTCGGGAAAATAGCCTAACGCAATTTGAACGGGATGAACCCGGAACGAAGCATGATGAAGTGGAATCGCGGAGAGAGAAACTACACCGGACGAGGCAGGATAGATGCTCGCACGGCTCTTTGGTACTCGAAGAGATACATCGGTTGGTCTACATGCCCCTTGCTAGTCGAAGTCGGGCTGGCGCGTTGCGCGTCGGCCCGTTTTTTTAACAATCAACCTATATGTAGTGTTCCAAAGAGAACGCTTTGGGGGAAATAGTGATGCGAACGGTTAGAATCGTTCCTCTCATAACGCCACGCGGATAGCGATAATCAAGCGTGATGATTAATCAAGACCATGCGGGATGGGCCGCTGGCTCCCCGGTGAATAGTCTCTACCGTTACCGTCGCCCCGTTTACCGGTAAATTCCCTTCATCAAAGCCGACGCATCCCGCGCACTCTTTCTCATTCTGCAACCATCAGATACCAGCACAAAGCCGCGAGCGCAGCAGCGTGGTGGGGCTGTATCGCGGGATGAATCTCCAGTAGCGCGATCACCAGGCGCGTTAGCGAACCGCTTCCCGCCTCTTGTCCTTGGTACGCACTCGTTTCGTACTCGAACGAATGCCTCTCTGCTCGCTCAGGGGCCAGTTCCTGTGAGACTGATGCTGTGCGGACTACCCGGATCGCTGCCTATCGTCACAGCCATGCTCGCGCTCTCCGACGATCCGCCGCCCGTCGGCGTGAACTTCACCGCAATCGTGCAGCTCGAGTGTGCAGGTACCGTCGCCGTGCACGTTCCACTGGTCAGGGCAAAATCGCCGGCATTCGCGCCGCTGAAACTCTCGCTCAAGGGCAGAGAGAATCCCGACAGGTTTGTCGCGGTGACGGTCTTCGTCTTGGTCGGCACTTTCGCGGTCAGCGTACCGTATGCAAGCGTAACCGGCGCGACCGTCGCCGGAATCGTCGGCCCAGTGCTGAGAGCGACCGCATGAGGGCCTAGCGGGTCAGGGCTGTCGGAGATCGACAGCGACGCTGATTCCGTTCCCAACGCGCCCGGCTTGAAGGTCACAGTGATCGTGCATGCCTTAAGAGCGCCAAGCGTCGCCGTGCAGGTGCCGCCGGTTATCGAGAAATCGGAATGATTAGTCCCACTGAAAGTCTCGCTCAGTGTCACCGGCTGCGTCTGATGATTCGTTATGCTGAAGGCCACGACCCCCGTAAGCCCGAACTTCACGCTACCGAATACCAGGCTGGTCTTCGAAGTCGTCAGATCCGCGATACCGGTGCCCGAGAGCGTCACATGCTGCGGGCTGGTGGTGGCGTTGTCGAAGACCATGAGCGTCGCGCCATGCGCACCGACTCCGGAAGGCGTGAACGACACTCCCATCGTGCAATTTGTTTTGGGCGCGAGCGTGACGGGAGTCGCACCGCATGTCCCGGTTCCGTTTCGCGAATATTCAGAGTCAGACGACGTCACGTTCCCGACCACCAGCGGATTAGTCGCGCCAGTATTGGTGATCGTCAGATTCTTGGTAATCGTCTGGCCGACTGCGACGTTGCCGAAAGCAAGCGCCGCAGTCACCGTCATCGAGGTAGTCGGAGTCGCGGTCGGCGTTGCTGATGGGGTCGTACCGGCGGTAGGCGTCGTACTGGCTGTCGATGAAGGCGTCGCGCTGGCGGTCGATGAAGACCTCGCACCGCCGGGAAACAATCCGAAGACCGCGAGCTGAGTCTCCGTCCCAACGTAAACTGAGCCGTTGGCTATCGTGGGAACGCTGAACTTTACCGCCGGCCCGGGATTGTCCGAGCTGAACATGTTGCTGTCATAGAACTCGCTGGCCAAGTTGGTAGGATCGAACGCGCGGAGAATTGCGGGACCGCTCGTTTTATACGCCGAGCCGTCGATCGCCCAAAGTACCCCGCCGGTGGTGCCGTTGGCGGAGATCATGGGCGAGGCACCGGGGAAACCGAATCTGTAGTTTGAGGCGGTCGCCGCCGGCGGCGTCTGGATCATCCCGTTGGAGAGCACGAAGGTGTCCGGAAACCCGCCTGCGGGAATCATGTAGACCATATTCTGCAAGCCGACGCCCGGCACGTTTCCCTGCCAATACGCAGGAGTGCTGAAGATGCCGTCGATGTAGAGCAGTATCTCCTGCACCATCTGGTCCTGGCTGGCGTTGAACCCGCCCATGTTGTCGCGGTTGACCAGGTAGATTGAGCCCGACTTGCCCACGCCGATCATCAGATGAGGATTGGGCCCGGGTTGATCCGGCAGCAGCAGGTTGCCGCCTGAGCCCATGTCGAGGTCTTGATCCTCGAGCATCAGTTCGTTGAGCGGGGTGAAGTAACTGGCCACGGTCATCGATACGGTGGCTCCTGGATTGGGAGTCAATCTCAGGAAGCTATCGCCGAAATCCTGGGGAGATGCGCCGGTATCGAAAACTCCGTCGCCTGTCATCGCGATCAAATCGCCGTTGGTGTCGACCCCCAGACCGCAGCCGGACTGCCAGATGCCGCCGTTGGTGCCGTTGGGCGTACTGTTGAAGACGACTTCCTGCGTCAGTTTTGTCTCGTCGTAGCCGAGCACCCAGCCGTGAAACGGATCGATGTCGCAGTGGGACGCGAAGGCGAGATAGACGATGCCGTTCGATAGCGTGAGCGCCGGCCGTCCCAACTGCGTGAGCGGGTTGAAGGGAACGGTGGTGCCGTTGCCGTCGCTTGCGGTACCTGGCGAGGTGGCCGTAATCGTTACCGGACTCTTCGACCGCTCGAGGCCGGTCGTAATATCCAGCGCGTGAAGTCGCTGCCGATAATTGCCGGGCCCGAACTTCTCCTTGGAAACGACGTACATCGTGCCGCTGGTGGAGTCGATCACCGGTGTCGCCGTGATGCCGATAATCGGGACCAGGTCGCCGCATCCGATGTCGGTCGAGGGCACCGCGGTGATCGGTGGATTTGCTTGAGGGTTAATGAAGCTCGTATGCCATAGCGCAGGACCCGACGCGTCCGCGTCGAATGCGTACACGCTGTCGTTTTCCGTCGCTACGAACACGACGTTGTGCGTTCCCATCCCCGGGATCGCTACCGCCGGAACATACAGCGGCTCGGCGTAGGCATAGCCGTCGATTGTATCGGTGAATTGCAGACCGAATTGCGAAGCCTTGACAGTCGAGGGTGTCAGCACGGTCTCCGCAAGATTCTGGCCCGTGCGGAAGTTATCGTTGCGGTAAAGGTATTGCCCGGTGTAGCCCGGCTCCAGCGGACGTGGACCCGCGGCCAGCACCACCGCTCCCGTGCTCAGGGCCGCAGCGATGATCACCGCCGCCCCGACCAAAAGCGCCCGCCCCCGAAATGGTCTCTGCTTCACACTCAGATCCGATGTTCGAGTTCCTTTGCTGGCAAATTCCAGTAGTGAGCGGTTATGAAATTCAGCAGGATCAAGCGGGACATTGCGGGATGATGTTGGGACAGCGGTCAATCTAACGCACTAACGCCCTTTGCCGGTTGGTTGTTGTTATAGAACCGATTTGGGAGCAGTTTGCTCAGTTCACCAGCGGAGCAAATCCATTGGCAGCATGGCAAGGGCAAGGCGCGACTACACAGCCTTGGTTTCGAGAGAATAATCGCAGGTCTTTGAGCCAATGTTAATCAGGCCGCGTTACGAGAGGAACAAGAAAGGTGGTCCGGCTCGGGTAGGAAGTCTGCTTGCGCTCTCGACTGCAATCGATTCTCCGAAACCTACCAGCAGGTAGGCACGGCACACAGGTTAAGAACTCTAGTTGGGCCGCATTCGTGCTCGAATTCTTAGGTCTCTAGCCGACCACGATATGTTCCCGGGTCGTGCGATTCGATATTCGAGTCTCGCCTCGCCGCAATCGGGGTGTCGACGCCCGTCGAGCTCTGGCGTGCTCGGTGCATTGCCTGTTCCAGTTTTTTCGCCACCACGCCGACGCTGGGATGGGACAGCATCGTCCAGTGATTGCCCGGGATCTCAACTATCTCCAGACCGTTCAGAATGATTCCGCTCCAGCCGACGTCTTTCGGACGGGGCTGATCGGTTACCTCATCCGGCCGTTTGAACAACAGCGTGGGACCCTCATAGGAATGCATCGCATAGCGCCCAGCGGCTTCGTGCAAGGACGCGTAGAAATCAGCCGGGTGGGTCAGGCCGGATTGTTCCGATTCGACGTTCGAGCGGTTGCGTATCCTCCAAACGACCAGGCCGATCCGGAGCATCACCTCGCGCGCTCTACGAGAAAGAGAACTCAGCGCAGCACGAATCCCCTTGTCGCGAAACTTGCGCGGGATGGCCCCCACATTAATTGCCGTGCGAACGATCCATGAGCGCCGGGGCTGATTCGGGCAGGCGGTATCGATCATTACCAACAGCCCGACGTCGCGGCCCTTTGCTCTGAGTTGCTGCGCTACCGCGAACGCGAGCACTCCTTCGGCACTGAATCCCGCGACGAGATATGGTCCCGCGGGCTTACACTTCAAGATCGAATCGACTTGAGATGCGGCGAATTCTTCGAGGTTATAGGGCAGTCGCATTCTGAGATCGTCTGGAATCGTCAATCCGATCATCGGCTGGTCGCGACCCAGGTATTGCGCGAGATCTTTGAAGACCTGGAAGTTGCCGGCCACGAAGAGCGGAGGCAGCGAACCGTGCGGTTGAATTGGAACTGTTGCACGCTGCGCACCGTCGCGGCCGTAATCGCGGATTCGCGCAGCCAAGCTCTCGATGGTCGGCGCCGGGAACATCGCGGCCAGCGGGATACGGCAGTTGAATTCTCGCGCGATTTTCGAAAGCACTTTGGCCGCGTTGAGCGAATGACCGCCCAGATCGAAGAACTCGTGCCGGACGCCTATCGGGCGGATATTCAGGACCTGCTCCCAGATGGTCTGCAGGCGGCGTTCGATGTCGTCGCGCGGTTCGAGGTATTGCTGAGCGGTATGAGTGTGCGATTCGTCGAGCGATGGCAATTGCGCGCGATCGACTTTGCTGTTGGGCGTCAGCGCGATTCTATCCAACAGGACGAAGCGTGTCGGGATCATATATACGGGCATCGACTCGCCCAGAAATGCGCGCATCGCGGCCGCCGTCGGCGGCTCTCCTGGTTTCGCTTCAACGAAAGCCACCAGCGAGACAGTTTCTTCGGCGTCGGCAACCCCGACGACCGCGGCGGTCCGGACCTTGGGATGCCGTGCAAGCGCGGCTTCGATTTCGCCGGGTTCGATTCGAATTCCCCGAACTTTCAGTTGATCGTCGGCGCGACCGATGAATTCGATGTCGCCATCGCGCAAGCGCCTCACCGTATCGCCGGTGCGGTACATAAGTGTCCCGACGCCGCTCTCGAACGGGTTTGCCACAAATCGTTCCGCCGTCAACTCGGGACGACCCAGATAGCCGCCCGCTACGCCTTCGCCGCCGATGTAGAGTTCTCCGACCACGCCCACCGGTAGAGGTTGTTGCTTCGAATCGAGCACGTAGAGTTGGACGTTCGCCAGCGGATGCCCGATCGGCACCGGACCGCTGCCGCGTTCAACGCGATGGATTGTCGAGATGATCGTCGCCTCGGTGGGACCATAGGTGTTGAAAACGACTTCGCCACGATCGAGCAGTTGATTGGCCAACGTACGCGTGAGTGTTTCGCCGCCCGCGATGACTCGCACTTTCGGATCACCGCTCCATCCCGACGCGATGAGCATGCGCCACAATGAGGGTGTCGCAGTGATTAAGGTGGGCCGTGTTGCGGCGATCGTCTCCATCTGGCGCGCACCGTCGGCGAGGTACTCATCCGGCAAGGCAACTCGACCGCCACAAATCAACGGCAGAAACAATCCGAAAGCAGCCATATCGAACGAAAGCGTCGTCACCGCGAGCAAGGCATCATCGCGCGTGAATGAAAGCTCGCCGCGTAACGCGTCCAAGAGATTGGAAAACGCGCCGTGCGAAATTGCCACACCCTTGGGTTTTCCGGTTGAGCCCGAGGTATAGATGACGTAGGCATCATCTTCCGGCGTCACCGGAACTTTTGGATTTCCCGCTTCGTGATTGGCGACCGCCGCGAGGTCCTCATCAATGCAGAGCACCCGAAGGTTGCTGGCCGCAAATTTCGGCGTCAGGCTTTTTGTCGTGACCAGAACCGGCGCTGCGGAATCTTCGAGGAGGAAATCAAGGCGCTCGCGCGGAAATCCGGGGTCGAGCGGTACATAAGCCGCGCCGGCCTTCAGGATGCCGAGCAGGCCCGCGAGCATTTGAGGTGAATGCTCGATGCAGATAGCGACGAAGCTTCGCGGCGTGACTCCCGCGTCGAGCAGCATGCGCGCAATCTGGTTCGCGCGCCCATTCAGCTCTGCATACGTGATTCGCGATGCGCTGAAGTTCACGGCGATGGCGCCCGGTGCGTGATCGACTTGCGCTTCGAACAGCCGATGGACGCACTCGCGCGTATAGTCGCGTCGCGTATCGTTCGATTCTACCAGAAGCTGCCGGCGTTCGTCGGCAGTGAGTAGTGGCAGCCGCGAAATCTGCGCCTCGGGATCGTTCACGATCCCGTCGAGCAGGGTCTCGAAATGCGTCGCCATCCTCGAGATCGTCTCGCGGTCGAACAAATCAACATTATAGATGAGCCTGCAGAACAACCGGCCCGCTTTCTCGGTGACTTCGAGGCTGAGGTCGAACTGGGAGACACCAGGATCGAAATCGACCTCCTCGACTTCCAGGCCCGCGAGCTGCGTGTCCTCGAACGGATAGTTCCGCAGCTGGAACGTAACCTGGAAAATCGGCGGATAACTCAAGCTGCGCTGCGGATGCGTCGCCTCGACGATCATTTCGAACGGCAGATCCTGGTGCGCGTAGGCTGCGAATGAGGAGTCGCGCGTCCTTGTCAGAAGTTCGTGAAACGTCGGGTCGCCCGCCAGATCCCCGCGCATAGCGAGCGTATTCACGAACGGTCCGATCAGGCCTTCGGTTTCGACCCATCCGCGGCCGGCGACCGGAGCTCCGACTACAATGTCATCGGTCCCGGTGTAGCGATGCAGCAGCGTCTGAAACGCGGCGAGCAAGGTCATGAACAGCGTCGCGCGCTCGCCCCGAGCGATCTCCTTCAGCCGATCGGCTACCTCCCTGGTGATGACGAACGATGCGACCGCTCCCGAAAATGTTTGCCGGGGCGGGCGTGGACGATCAGTCGAAAGCGCAAGAAACGGTGGCGCTCCGGCTAGCTGGTTCTTCCACCATTCGAGTGACTCTCTCGCGGCGACACCCTTAACCGAGCGCGCCTGCCACGCGGCAAAGTCACCGTACTGGATTGAGAGTGGCTCGAGTACGTTGCGATCCGAATCCACGCTCTCGGGATTTCTGAATGCCGCATAAAGCGCGGCAAGTTCACGCATCAATACACCGGCGGACCATCCGTCGGACGCAATATGATGCGTGGTCAAAGCCAGCATGTGGTCGTCGTCGCCCAGCTTCGCGAGCCACGCCCTGAGCATCAGATCCCGGACGAGGTCGAAGTCTTGACTTGCCACAATAGCTGCGGCTCTCAATGCGCTTTCCAATCGCAGCGCTGCAGGTTCATGGCTCAAGTCCAACTGCAACATCGCGATCGCTCTGGTCGGCGAGATCTTTTGGCGCGGATCGCCCTCGGGACTGCGATAGGTGGTCCGCAGCACGGCATGGCGCGCGACTATTTCGTTCAAGGCTCGTTCAAGTGCGTCGCGATCGAGCGGGCCCCGAATTCGATACACGTTCGAACGGTTATAGACCGTGGAGTGATTCTCGAACTGGGTGAGAAACCAGATTCTGCGCTGCGCGGATGACAAGGGAAGGTCGTCGCTCGCGCCGACGGCGACGATCGGATCGAGCGACGAAGCGCCGTTGGAATCAGCGCGATCGATCGCTTCCGCCAGCGCGGCTATCGTCGGATGCTCGAAAAAAGTCAGCAGTGAAATCCGCGGCTCGCGAATTCGCGCGATCGCCAGCGCTGCCAACATCGAGTCGCCGCCAAGGGCGAGAAAATCGTCGTTCACACCGATTTGATCGACCCCCAGCACCTGGCGCCAGATGTCCGCAATCGCCCTCTCGATCGGCGTTCGCGGTTCGGCGAACCCGCTGGGCCGGCTCTCGGACTTCGCGGTGTTATCGGGACGGTCGAGCCCAAGTATCGCTGCCATGCCAACGCGCCGCACCTTTCCGGTTGGTCCTTTCGGCAGTTCATCGAGAAAAACAATGCGTTGCGGCACCTTGTAGTCAGCGATGCGCCGAGCGGCGTGATTCCTGATCTCTATCTCGGACGCCGCGTGCCCCGCTCGAAGCACGACGGCAGCGGCAATCTCCTCGCCGAGCCGATGGTCAGGAACCGCAAATGCGACGGTCTGCGCGACGGCCGGATGAGTACCTAATACCTGTTCGATTTCGCGCGGCGATATCTTCTGTCCGCCGCGATTGATTATTTCCTTGAGACGCCCGGTGATGAAGAGGTAGCCCTCGGAATCGACCCTTCCCTGGTCGCCCGTACGAAACCATCCATTGGTAAACGACATCCGATTGGCTTCCGGATTTTGCGCGTACCCCGCGGTCATACCAGGTCCGCGCAAAACGATTTCTCCGATTTCGCCGGGGCCGAGAAAATTGCCACTCTCGTCCATCACCGCTATTTCGGCGCCGGCCGGCCGTCCAACCGAGCCGGGTTTGCGCACGCGGGGCGGCATCGGATTGGTGGCAATCTGATGAGATGCTTCGGTCATTCCGTAGGCTTCGACCACTGGCACGCGAAAAGTCTGTTCCATCTCTGCCATCAGTTGCGGAGCGAGCGCCGCCGAGCACGAGCGAACGAATCTCAGCTTGAGATTCGCCTTCGACGCATTCTGACGATGTGCTCGCGCCAGCACCGCCTGATGCATCGTTGGAACGGCCGTGTACCATGTCGCCGCGAATTCCTCGCACCAATCGAGGAACCGCGGCGCCTGGAATCCTGGTGTGCACACGATGCTCGCGCCGGAAGCTATCGTGGCCAGCAGCGCGCCCACTAGCCCGTGGATGTGAAATAGCGGCATCACGTTCAAACATCGATCAGACGAATCGAGTCCGAGCGAGGCCGCGATGTTTGCAGCAGACGCACTCAGATTCGCATGCGTCAGCGGCACCATCTTCGGTCGCGCCGTCGTGCCCGAAGTGTGAAGTACCAGCGCTTCGTCGCCACCCTCGGCGAACACGGGCGCACTCGCATACACTCGGCGGCCGAATTCCAGTGAGAAGATTCCGGCCTCTCGATCGGTCGAAGGGCGGAGACGAATGATGGGGATTCCGCTCGATTCTGCCACTTCGATCGACGGAGACTGGACGCCGTCCTGGACTATCAGAGCCTTGGGAGCCAGGTCGGATAGGTAAAACTCAAACTCGTTGCGTCGGTACGCCGGGTTTAGCGGGGCACACGAGGCGCCCATCGCGACCGCAAGGAAACAAGTCGCCATCTCGGGTCCGTTCGGAAGCACCACGGCGATGCGGTCGCCGCGCGAGATGCCGGCACCATTGAGGAGAGCTGTCGTCGCGACGCAATGCTCAAAAAGGCCTGTGTAGCTGAGCGGCCGGCGGCCTAACGCGAATATCGCGCTCGCGGTCGAAGAGTGCTTTTCGAGTAATCGGGGCAAGTCCATTCGTTCTCAGCAAATACTTCTGAATCGGCTAGATCAGACCGAAGCACGCACTACAATGCGGAGATGCGAGTTAGGACGGTTATGGCACTCTGCTTCCTCAAAACCTAGTCTCCGCGTACGGAAACGCACAACAGGAGTTGGCTTAGCTAACCACCTCCAACCAGGTCAATCACCCTCGAGGTCACGGCCTCGGACCGACTGAAACCCGACGACCGCCGCGGGCAATCTCCTGTGGCGGTCGCAGTAGCCGTGGCGGTTGCTGTTGCGGTCGCCGTAGCTGTGGCGGTCGCGATAGCAGTCTGCGTTGGGGTCGCCGATTTGACAGCCACGGGAGCAGCCAAGGGCGGATGAAGCGTACACGGGTGGACCGCAGACCCCACGAATCCTGTAGGTTTGGAAGTGGGCGGACACGATTCAATGGAACTTAAAATCCTCTGGAGCGACAGCTCCGTGCGGGTTCGACCCCCGCCCCCGGCAATTGAAAACTTCGTCCGCTCGCGCGGGATCGAGCGCGCTGACCTCGCCCGCTACGGCAGACAGACAGTCGCGGGCGTCGTTTGTGTGAGGCAGGTGACCATCGGGGTCAGGACCGGAGCCGCCACGCCGACCAGTTCGGTTGCGACACCGATGCCGTCGGGCCCGCCGCCTTCGTTCGCCACCCAGAGGTTGCCCGAGCTGTCGATCGCGACGCCGAAAGGTCCGTTGAAGGGGCCAAAGTTGCCGAACAGGGTCCCGTCGTTGTTAAGCGCGGTTACGTTATTGCCAATGACATTCGTCACCCAGACATGGCTCGAGCTGTCAATCGCCACGCCGAATGATCCGTTGAACGCCCCGGTAAGGGCAAAGTTGTGAAAGATGAACCCGGCGATGGAAACCTCGGTTAAGGCATCGCCGGTTTCGTTCGCCACCCAGAGGTCGCCCGAGCTGTCGATCGCGATGCCTGATGGTGACGATAAGGGCGCCAAGGTGGAGTGAAAGTTGCCAACCAGGGTCCCGTTGTTGTGAAGCGCGGTAAGGGTATTGCCATCGATGTTCGTCACCCAGACGACGCCCGTGCTGGCGATCGCCACGTTTACTGGTCCCTCGAAGTCCGACCCGGCGGGGAAAAAGTTGCCGTCCAGGCTCCCGTCCCCGAAAAGCGCGGTTACATAACCGGTGAAGCCGGGGGCGGCGCCGCCGGCGGCGTTCGCCACCCAGACGTGGCCCGAGCCGTCGATCGCCACGCCTTCTGGTGCGTCGAAGTCCGACGAGTTGTTTACGTGAAAGCTCCCGTCGCTGTTAAGCGCGGTTACAGTACCGAGGCCGCCGGGGCCGCCGCCGTCGTTCGTCACCCAGACGCGGTCCGAGCTGTCGATCGCCACGCCGACTGGGCTGTTGAAGTTGGCGCCGCTGGTGTTCGTGTTGTTGAAGTTGCCGAACAGGGTACCGTCGTTGTTAAGCGCGGTTACGGTATTGCCACTGGAATTCGTTATCCAGACGCGGCCCGAGCTGTCGATCGCCAAACCGAGTGGTTCGTTGAAGTTCGACCCGGCCGGGGCAAAGTTCAGCGGCATCGACCAGTCGTTTGGTGCGGATGCCAGCGCGGGACTGAACAGTGCCGCTTTGGTCGCCACGTCGTTTACTCCGGCAACTGACACGCCTGCCGGATTGCGTGCGATCGACAGGGCGGCCGCCAAAGTATCGGCAAGCGAGCCGGTGCCTCCCGTGCACGCCCCGGCGCTGAACGCCGCCCCGGGCAGCGCGCAGTCAAACAGTTCGGTGCAATTCGCCGAGGCAGATCCGCTGGTCTGAACGCATGCTCCCAGCGCGTTGGCAATCGAGTTGAGATTATCCTGCGGCGCCGTGCCTGCTCCCCCTGGCGTCGTGCTTAGCGCCGATCCGCTCGCCACGCTCATCAGGTTGGCGGCATTGGCGAAGGCATGGAACAGCCCGGTCGCGTTGGTCGAAGGCGCGCCCACCGTCCCGGAACTGGTCGTGCTCAAGAACTGCGACAGCGCGTAAACAGAGCCGGCGGTGGTCACCTCGTTAACGATAACCGGGGTGCTGAAACTGATACTGCCGCAGGGGCCCAGCGCCGCCATCATCGTCAGGCTGCTGTTGCTGCCTCCACCGGCGTTGCCGCCCTGCGCGGTCAGATAGATTTCCGCGCTCGCTGAGGGGCAGTCGAAAAACGCGATGGCGAAGCTGCCGTCCGCAGCGCTGGTGGCAGTGGCGCTGAGCTGGGTCGCGCCGGTTCCGTAGCCGGTCGTCCCCGCTTCCCACAGCTTCACGCTGGAGCCCGACACCGGGGTCACCCCGCCCGTCACGTTACCGCAGATCCCTCCCGTACAGGGCGTCGAAGTCGCCGTAGGAGTCGCAGTCGCGGTCGCAGTGGTCGTGGCCGTGGCGGTGCGAGTCGCGGTCGCGGTGGCCGTCGCAGTTGGCGTTGCCGTGGATGTCTTGGTCGCAGTCGCCGTCGCCGTTGGCGTAGCAGTCGCGGTGGCGGTCGAAGTAGCCGTCGGCGTTGCAGTCGCGGTGGAGGTGGCAGTTACAGTTGCCGTCGAGGTCGGAGTCGCCGTCGAGGTTGCGGTCGCGGTCGCCGTGGAAGTCCTGGTCGCGGTGGCCGTCGATGTTGGCGTTGCCGTCGCGGTAGCGGTGGAGGTAGCCGTTGCAGTCGCGGTGGAGGTGGCAGTTACAGTTGCCGTCGCAGTGGCGGTGGCAGTTGCGGTTGGGGTGGAAGTAGCCGTCGCAGTTGCCGTCGAGGTCGGAGTCGCCGTCGAGGTTGCGGTCGCCGTCGCCGTGGAAGTCCTGGTCGCGGTTGCCGTCGATGTTGGCGTTGCCGTCGCGGTAGCGGTGGAGGTAGCCGTTCCAGTCGCAGTGGCGGTAGAGGTTGCCGTCGCTGTTGCCGTCGTCGTTGGGGATGCGGTTGCAGTTGGCGTCGCGGTGGCGGTCGCGGATGCTGTCGGGGTGGCGGTCGCAGTAGCCGTGGCGGTTGCTGTTGGCGTCGATGTTGCTGTTGCGGTCGCCGTCGCAGTAGCGGTCGCGGTCGCAGTCTGCGTCGGGGTCGCCGTCGCCGTCGGGGTAGGCGTCGCGCCATGGACGCCCTTGCCTAACAGCTTTACCGCTGCCTTCTTATCAAGGTCGTATTTGACTTCGAGACGCCCTTCGTAATCCTTCTTTTTCTTCGGTGAGAACGTTACGCCGATTTCACAGCTGCTGCTCGGCGCGATCGACGTCCCGCAGTTGTTGCTCGAGATCGCGAACGGCGCCGACACAGTCACGTTGTCAATCGCGATGCTCTCGGAGGTCGACGGATTCGTTGCCGTGACGGTCAGCGGCCCACCGGTGAGGCCAGCGATGATCTTTCCAAAGGGGAGAACCTTATCGGGTGAGAGAACCAGCTTGGGAGCTTGAGCTTTGGCTGGCGTATTGTCTGCCGATTGCGCCAACGCCGGACGCGCAAACACGGTCAGCAAAAACAACAGCGAAAAAGTGAGAGCGGCAATTGCGCGCGGGACAGTTCTTGAACCCGCGACGTAAGCTCTTATATGGCGCAACGATAGTCCCTTCGGCAGCGGTCGGGACAGTGCGCTCACTACGAGCCGACGATTACCAAGCTGCTCTGTAGCGTGTCGGTGCGTGAAATGTCAAAGCACAGATGTTCCAAACGCGCTAATATAGATTGCCACCGCGCGCGTTCGGAGCCTGCGAACGGCATCGGCGCCCCCTCCGATGAGACTGGCGTCTCATGCGGCACTTGACACTCGCGAGACTGGTCGGGAACAATGGCTTCACGGCGCCGACCGGTCGCCGAGCGTTGGAACATCCGCCCCAGCCGGGGTTCCATTGGCGAAGGGGAGTTGCCCTCACGGTCGTCGATTTCACAGGCCATCTCTAAACACCGCGTCGCTGGGGGACGAGGGTGCAAAGAGGAGGCTTGTCCATGACCAAGGACGGCAGTTTCAAGAAGGTGGTCCGGCGCCACGCGCAGGACACTGGTCAACGCTACACGGAAGCGCTCACCGATCTCGAGGGCCTCGATGCGCGGTTGTTCCATAAGCCGACCGCCGAGCGCCTGCTCGCCCATATCCGGGATCACTATGGCATCGACGCCGTCGCCGCGACGAAGGCCAGCCGGCATAACGACCACGTCTTCCGCATCGATCGCCGTGACGGCGACCCATGGATTGCGCGTGTGTTTCCGCCGGCTCGCCCGAAGGCCGGGGTTGAAGGCGACGCGGCTATCCTGCGGTTCCTCGAGCGGCAGGACTACCCGGCTGAGCGGCTCGCAGTGGACGACGCGGTGTCTTCGTTCGACGGCTCGTCCGTCCTCGTCACTCAGTGCATCGCTGGCCGGTTGCTTCCTTCGCCGGCTGTCGGGGCCGAGGGCGTCGAGAAGTTCGCCATCATGGGTGACCTGCTCGGTCGGCTGCATACTCTGCCATTGGACGAGTCGGTCAGCCGGCCCGGTGGGGCGAGTGGTGAGGACCCCAGGCATGAGGGCAGCCCGCGTCAGGACCTGCTGGCAGCGCTCTCGTTCCTCGATGCTGTCGATACGAAGGTCTCCGCGGCCGGTCGCGAGCGATTCGATCTGCTCCGCGAGCAAGTGCGATCGGCAGACGACGGCAATGGCCTGCCCGAAGCGTTGCTCCACGGCAACCTCCTCCACGCCCCCGACCACGTGATGGTGAGCGAGCACGGGCCGGTTGCGATCCAATGGAAGGCAGCGGGACGCGGTCCGCGCCTCGCCGACTTCGCCTATCTGATGTGGGGCACCTTTCGCAATGCGGAATGGATCGACGCGGCCGTGCGCGCATACCGCCAGCACGTCAAGTTGACCGACGAAGAACTCGACCGGCTCGAGGCTGTGATGTACATCCGGCCGCTGTACCTGGTTTGCTTCGGCTACCGGCGTGCCCTCGCCAAAGGCGAATCGCCCAGCGAGAGCGAGTGGTGGTTTGGCCATGGGGTCGAGTACAACAGTTCAGCAGCAGCCGCGACCCGAGCCGCCTGGCGCCGATAAAGCGTCCGCCGCAACCGCGCGCGGCGGATGCCACGGACGCCCGGGCGAGCAACTCGACTGCGAGCTTCAGCCTGTGGATTTCGGAGCCCGCTCCGATTCTTTTGGCCGCGTCTGCCCGCTTGCAGTCAAAGATGCTGTTCGGCTCGCACAGTCGCCTTTCATTGTCCGGGTCCGCGTGATACTGCTGCCCTCGCTTGATGCGATGGTGTCGAGTGTCGGTTCACCTCCGGGGGATCAAAACATTTGGGGTGGCTGTATGAAACGAATTTTTCTCTCATTCGCACTCTCGAGCGCTTTTGGACTGGCGTTGCTGGGAAGCGCGTCAAAGGCAATTGCGACTTGCGCCACCGGGACAGTCGGCGCGGCGATTCACGGAAATTATGCGATTAAGATCGTGGGCGCAGGGGTCGATACCGGCGCCGCCGGCGATCCGAAACCGAATCCGATGGTGGGAGTCGGTGTGATCGCGCTGGATGGCGCCTGCGACGTAACCGGCGGCGAATTGATTTTTAACGACGGCGGCACTATCACCGGTCCCTCCAACGACGCACCACCTAGGAACGCAGTTGTAGCCTTCTCGGGATCGTTGTCGGCAAATATTTCCGCTGGTACTTCCTATAGTCTCAACACCAACAACACCGGCTTTCTTACCTTGACTGACACCACCGGCGGAATGAACGGCGGATACCCGGTTACCTTCGGAATCACCGTCGAATCGGGCGGCGCGGAGTTCCGCGGTGTTCGCATGAATGGTGGTACGGCTGCCGGGCCGCCTCCGGTAAATGATGCTCCTCTGACCATCCTGGGTGAGCGGCAGGGCTCGGCGACGCCCGGTACGCCACTGCTTACTACCGCGACCTTCGAGAGCCCCTTTGCGATCCTTTGCGACACCGTCGGCACGACCAGCACCGGTCTCGGATTGGGCTATCAACCGCTTTCGGGAGATGTGCAGGAACACCCATTCCCGCCTGTCGGCAGCACGACCATTGGGATTGACAGCAACCTCTGGTTCAACAACAACGGTGGCACAATCAATGGCTCGCCGACGTTGGTTCCTCCCAATGGCGGCGCTTACCTCTGCGACCTTGGCGGGAGCATACTAGGCGCTCCGAGTCTCGTGGATGGTACGCAAAATACCGACGCGCTTTTCGAAAACAGTTTCGGTTGCCCTATCGGAGCGAATACCGACTCTTCATGGGTACTGTGGGGCTCTTCATACCAGAACGCGTTCACAATTTTGACCGGAGAACAGGTGGCCGGAGGCGGTTTCGTGCCCGTCACCAGCGTCTCAAGCTGCACCGCGGGTAAAACTATTGTTGGCGGAACCGACCATGTGGTTCCTGCTGCGGTCACGCTGCATTCGACTGGCGCGCCTGAGACCATCACTATCACGAACGACTCGGCCGGACCGCTGGACTACGCGAGCATCACTCTAAGCTCTGCTCTGAGCGGATTCGTAACGATTACGGGCGGTACCTGCACTACGAGTGCCGGCTCCATTCATTCGGATAACCTGGCGTTCGGTCCGGGCAGCTGCACGATCATTCTTGCCGATACCGGGATTCCCTGCGCAGCCACGGGCGCCAATCACATCACTGGTAGCGCGACTCCGGGTCCGGGACTAGGAACCTTGACGGTTGCCCTGAACGATCATTTGATCGCGGGTGCTACGGAAGATACCAACGGTGCGGAAGTCGCGGTAACCTGCACGCATTAGTCCAGCATCTTTCAACATCCATTTTTGAAGTGAGCGTTGAGGGCGGGCCAGCAACGGCCCGCCCTGATCATTTTCGCCCGTCAAGATCGACTCCAAAAGTTGCAAAGCGACCGCATGCGCCGATGCCGAAGGACCATTGATATAAAGGGGGGCCGTGCCGTGCCTCCGAAGCCGTGCGGGTTCGAACCCCGCCAGACTACCCCTGAGGAGGTATAACGATAATCCGCTGTTCACAGCGGTAGAGTCCATCGGGGATCGGGCTGCGGCTTGCATGAGCATGGTAAATGCGCACATTATTGGACATGAGGCTGCACGGAGACTGTTGGATAAGTTTATAGTGTTTAGAGAAGGTTCAACATTCTATGCTGGTTCAAACGAAGAAACCTTGGGAGTCTGCGGGACGAAAGGTCATGGCAAAATCGCTGCTCAAGCAATTCGAGGGATCGGAAGGGCGCCGGCGTCTGATTAGCGCGTTGACCGCGCAGCCGCTGATTCAAGACCAGAACCTGGCGATAGTAATTGCGCGGCGCCTGGAGTTGGAAGCGGTCCGTCCCGGGGCCAACCTGATCAAGCAGGGTGCGTCCGACACCGATCTTTTCCTGATTCTCGACGGCGCGTTTTCGATCGCGGTCAACGGGCGCGTCGTGGCTCGCAAGGGGGCCGGCGAATACGTCGGTGAAATGGCGGTGGTCGATCCGCATACGCCGCGGTCGGCGTCGGTCATCGCGACGTCGGAATCGATCGTCGCGCGGATTGCGGAGTCAGATTTTTCGGCGCTCGCAGATCGGTTCCCGCAACTGTGGCGGCGAATCGCGCTCGGATTGGCGGGCAGGCTGCGCAACGAAGCGGCCGCCGATCGGCCGCGCGAAAAAGCGGGGCGCGCCGCTTAGCCAAACCTCAGCGCTTCTTCATCGCCTCGAGCTCGTCGAGCGTACGCGGCCAGTCCTCGTGCATCAGCCGCGACAGCGCGCGGTCGGCGAGCAGGCGGCCGCCGGTCTGACACTTCGCGCAATAGTTCGTCTCGTTGCTGGCATAGCGGATGCGCTGGACTTTTGCGCCGCATCGCGGACACGGCAGACGATAGCGGCCATGAACGGCCATCTCGGGACGAAACGCGGTCACACCTTCAGGAAATTCTCCGCCGGATTCCGTCCGCAAGCGGTCGGTCCATTCGTTAAGCGTCGCCCGCGTGGCGTCGTACAGCCGTTCGACTTCATCGTCGGTCAGCTTCTGCGACATCGCGATCGGCGAGAGCTGTGCGCGATGCAGAATCTCGTCGGAGTAGGCGTTGCCGATGCCGCTGAAGATGTGCGGGTCGGTGAGCGAGCGCTTCAGCGTGTGATTCGACGAGCGCAGCGCCGACGCAAATGCGTCGAGGCTCGCGTCGAGCGGCTCGATACCGCCCGCATTCAACGACTGAAGGCCCTCGTCGCCCTCGACCACGCGCAGCGCGGCACGGCGTTGCGTGCCCGCCTCGGTCAGCCACATCCAGCCGTTATCGAATTCGAACGCGACCAGGATATTTCTGCCGCCAAGCTTGGGTGCGGAAGTTTTCCAATGCAGGCGGCCCGCGATCATCAGATGCAGCACGAGCCACAAGCCGCCGTCGAGGCCGATGGCGATCTGCTTGCCCAGCCGCCGGACTTCGCGGACGGTCTTGCCGGCGGTTGCGCTAATCGGTGGTGCGGTGGATCGCAGCAGGAACGGCGACTTGACCATCGTCCTGACCAGTTGATGTCCGGCGACGCGGGTCCGAATCGCTTCCACATAAACACTTACGTCGGGCAGTTCTGGCATGAGAGTTCCGTGTTAGATTTATCTTGAATCACGGCCGAAGAGGACGCGCTTATGAACTATTTTCTTGCCAAGACTGAACCGAGCACCTATTCGATCGACGATCTCGAGCGCGACCGGCATACTGCATGGGACGGCGTGACGAACGCGCAGGCGGTTCGCGCGATTCGCGAGATGAAGCCGGGCGACATCGTGTTCATTTATCATAGTGGCGGCGTTTCGAGCGTGGTCGGAATGGCGGCCGTGAAATCGCCGGCGCGCGACGATCCGAAGAATCCCAAGTCAGCGGTGGTCGATTTGGAATTCGTGGGACGCGTCGAGCCGCCGGTGACGTTGGCTGAGATCAAGCAGTCGGGGAAGTTCAGCGACTGGGCGCTGGTGCGGCAAGGCCGGCTCTCGACGATGGCGGTGCCGGAAAAGTTCGTCGCGTGGATGCGGTCGCGATATCCGAAGGCGAAGATCTAGGCGACCGTTTTCTTCGCGGCTGCGGCGGGCGTCAGTCCCAGCGTCTCGGCCATCTTTGTGGCGAGCCAATCCGCTTCGATCGGATCTTTGATTCCATCGCCGAAATTGAGTTCTTCCCCGTGTCGGTAACGAACCTGGATTCGTCGATATACCGTTGTGCCCGCGGTCATGCCCGCGATCGAGCGAACGTCGAGCACCTCGCCGGAAGGAACTCGACGCGTCGATACTGGTATGCCGAGAAGGCGCCGCGTCACCTGCAACTGGCCGTCACCGATGAGTACGGTTGTCGTGACGAACATCAGCGAGCTGACCCAGACAACGAGGATCGCATCGAAAACCGGCCACATGATTCTGAAGATCAGCGGCGCGTGTTGCTTGAAGATCAGATAGGTGATGGCCAACCAGAGCGCGAGGAATGCCAGCAGTCCCAACGTTATAGACGGATTGCGGAACGCCCGAAAATGGATTTCGGTTTGGCCGTCAGTCCTGAGGCCGAAGCGGATGGCCGATCCTTGCGGGCGAAACTCGTTAACCCGCTGGTTGCGGCGCGCGCGCAGGTCAACCGCTTCCACTGCCTGCGCGGTGGTTTCGTCGATCTGAAAGACCGGCACTTCGAAGCTCGCTTTGTAGCTGACGACACCGCCGGGCGATTGTGCGTAAAGTCGCCAGAAGATCCGATCGCGGAGGGTGGTATTGTCACTCGGTTTGCATTCGGGCGGAATGAGAAACGAGACCGGGATCGAGCCATCGCCGCTGGCCGTGACCTGCGATTCGTCGCTCCACAACGGCGTGGCGGTATTGCTGTTGCCGGTCGATATGTCGTTGACGCAAACCAGCTTGAGATTTACCGGGCGCATCGGCTCGAAACCGCGGCCAACGTGGATAGAGCCTTCGAGCGTCCCGCCGATTTTTCCCGGTACCGATTTCATCTCGAAGCGCGAATCGCCGTACGCATTCCATCTCAGGAGCAGATGTAGCGCCCACGCGATCAAGCCGAATCCGATTATCGGAAAAATGGCGAGCCCAGCGAATTTTGGCTCGTAACGCAGATTGTGGGCGAGCAAGATGGGCACGGCGGACGGGAGCGCGATGGCATTCCAGAAGAGCGCGAGCGCGCAAACCGCAATCGCGATGGGCCTCGCGCTCGAGTGAATCTCGCCCGCGGCCCACTCCGCGTGCCATAGCCATGGTTCCTGTGGGTGCGCCCGTTTCAGGTCCACGCTCGTCGCTTCCCCCGACAGTGGTAAAGGACGGGCGCAGTTCTATCATCTCCGCATCGGTGGGTCTGTAGGCTCTTGCGGCGCTATGCCCTGGCGACTTGCGTGGTAGAAAAAACGGAGGCGGCTATGAGAGCCGCCTCCGCTGTAGATCAAGCCTGAAGCTGAGAACCGACTACGGAGTGGTCTTGGCCGGCTTCTCTTTGTTGAACACCAGCGTCATCTGTGCGACGCCTGCCGCGACGTTCAAGCCGTTCTGTCCTTCGATCGAAACCGGCTGCAACGCGATCGAGCTGTTGAAGCCGCCGATCAGTACGTTGGCGCCCGCGCCGACGCCGACCGCCGCGCTCGCCGTCGCGCCGCCGTAGTGACCCGCGAGCGCACCCTGGCCCAGATTGGTGGTAGGCGCCATAACTGCCCACAGGATTACGCCCGACGACAGGTATCCGATATCAGCGCCGAACTTGGTGATCGAACCGGTGTAGTACTCGGTGTATCCCGGCTGCAGCGCGTATGCGCACTGAAGCTTGCGCGAGGATCCGAAAATAAATCCCCATCCCGCCGCCACGTGACAAGTCAGGTAGCCAGCTCGAACCGCGGCCCCTCCGCCTGAGGCGGCCGGTGCCGGTGCGGCTGCGCCCTGGGCGCGTGCCGATGGCGCGGCGCCAGCCAATGCGACCGCAAATCCCAGTGCGATTAACAGTCCCTTTGATTTCAACTTCATTTTCATCCTCCGTCTAAGGTGAGGCTTTCCGTTCCGGTTCGGCCGGACGCCCAGGAAAATTCCTCTCGTTGGTTGCCCAGTCGTGGTGCAAACTCGCATTTTGCTTGGCAAAATGCAATACGAGCCGATCCGGCTCGGCCACCCCAACACCTATCGCTTGACTATGATGGGGTAATGCAGCACCATCCTGCGATCTTGGTTGAAGCCCAACCGCAGGAGAACCGATTGATGAGCCTTAGGACTATTGTTGCCAGTTTCACCGCCGCTTCGCTGATGGCCTGTACCTTGGGGTTGAGCGGACCCGCCTTCGCGCAGAATTCGCAGAAGCAACTCGACATCGCCGCCGCGCGCGCACAGCGCAAGGCAACGGTCGGCGCCAACATGAATCTCACCGCCGATGAGGCCTCCAAGTTCTGGCCGGTTTACGACGCCTACGAAAAGAGGATGGACAGCATCGAAGATCGCCACGTCAAGGAGCTCAAGGAATTCGCCGCCAAGTACAATAGCTTTACCGACGCCGATGCGAAGAAGAAGCTCGACGAAGTGATCGCGATCCAGCAGGCGCGGCTCGACGTGCAGAAGGAATTCATCCCGCAGTTCCGCGCCGTCATCTCGCAAGTCAAAACGACGCGCTTCTACCAGATCGATAACAAGATCCAGGCGTTGATCCAGTGCGACATCGCGCAGTTGGTGCCGCTGGCGCAGGCACCGGGCGAAGCCGCTTCGCAGTAGCCGGCGGTTCAGTGAAGGGCGCCGTGCTTGAGAATCGGTCGATACCGGCGTGTTCGGTAATTCCGGTTCTCGGCTATCCGGACGTCGGCGCCGCGGTTGACTGGCTCCGCGATGCGTTCGGGTTCAAGCTGCGGCTGCGAATCGCGAATCATCGCGCGCAGATGGACGTTGGCGATGGCGCCATCGTCGTAGCTCAACGACGCGGTGCGGCCGGCGAAGATTGTCATTCCGTGATGGTGCGCGTGGATAACGTCGATAGTCATCAGGCGCGCGCCCTCCAGCATGGGGCTCGTGTGCTGGATGCGCCGGCGGACTACCCGTTCGGCGAACGGCAATACACAGTCGAGGACCTCGCCGGCCATCGCTGGACGTTCTCGCAGTCGATCGCCGACGTCGATCCGAAGGACTGGGGCGGCACCACCAGCTAGTCGCGCGTTACTTCTGGCGCACGCGCGCGATCGCCTCGAGGATCAGCTTGGCGGCCGCCTCGCGATCGACCCAGTCGCCGATTTTCACCCACTTGCCCTTTTCGAGATCCTTGTAGTGGCGGAAGAAGTGATCGATCTGGTCGAGCATGATCTGCGGCAGGTCGGTGTAGTTCGCAATTCCGTCGAAGTAGGGATTCAGCTCGTCCACCGGCACCGCGAGGATTTTCTCGTCGATGCCGTTTTCGTCTTCCATCAGCAGCGCACCGACCGGACGGCATCGGATGACCGCGGCGGGCGCGACCGGCACCTGCGACAGCGCCAGCACGTCGCACGGGTCGCCGTCTTCGGACAGGGTGTTGGGGATGAAGCCGTAGTTGGCGGGATAGTACATCGCGGTGTGCAGAAAACGATTGACGAACAGCGCGCCGGAGACCTTATCGAGCTCGTACTTGACCGGGACCCCGCCTTGCGGAATTTCGATTAGCACGTTGATGTCGTCGGGCGGGTTGCGGCCGGGCGGAATTTTCGTGACGTCCATGCGGTGAGTAGAGCACGCGATCGCGATTGAGGCCATCGCCAGTAGTCAGGTTGGCCTATTCGGCCCGAAAGCGTCAGATGGAGCCGTTCGATACACCTTGCGCAAGTTAGTTGTCTTGTTGTTTATCCGGCCGCAAGGGTTTGCCAACAATTTGTTATCCTTAACTAACTGGCATAACCTATACGAAGTGTGGGGTGTGGCCGATCATGGTCAAGAAAACCACTCTTCAAAACGCCAGCGCTCCGGGGCCGTTCGATCTGCTGTGGGATCGTATCCAGATTTTCCGAATCGACCAGGCGAACATGCTCCTCCACCTACACAGCCTGCGGCGTGCAATCGATGCGGGCGCGGAGGAAATCGAGATGGTTTCCCTGGAGAGCGTCTTCGCCAAGTCGCTCTCTCGGACGCTTGGTCGCTGCGCCCGGAAGCTACGACTGGCTGCGAAAGACTTGAATCGCCTTATTCTACTGGTAGAGCGAGCGCACGCGCCGAAGGCGTCCGAACGATCCGCTCCAAAGCCGAAGGCGCGCAAACGGCGTCCCATCACGAACTGATCTTTTAATGATGTTGACCGACTGTTGCGCGTGCTAGTGTCGGGACTGGAATTATCTCAGTAGTCGCGAGTGCTGATGCTGCCGCTGTCCACGAGACCGCTCGGGAAAATACCGTGTCCGGGCGTAGCGTGCTCAGGCTCCGTCAGCGCCGGAGGTAAATTATGAACCGCGCGCTACCGTTCACAATCGCAATTGCCATGATGCTCGCCGGCGCCGCGCCCGTTATCGCTGCCGGGCCCGAATCGACAACCGCCGGCGTCAAACCCGGCGACGTCATCAACAGGGACAACGCCGCCAAGGTAGCGGACCTCGTCAGCCCCGGCAACTATGTGCTGGTGCGCCAGGGCATGGAGATGAAGATCGTTCCGTCGAGGGACTATAACTGGCCGGCGCCCTTCAGGGTCTCGACCGAGCAAAATTCCTCGCAGGCGCGGCTCGGTCCCGACGGCGAATTGACCAACTACCGGGCCGGCCTGCCGTTCCCGATGCTCGATGCGAACGATCCGGCGATCGCGCAAAAGATCATGTGGAATTTCCAGTTCGGTCCGGCCTACAGCGACGATCTCGATTCACAAGACACCGAGATCCAGAACTTCGCACCCGGCCATGCCGGCGCTCCGTTCGCGGTCTATCCGATCGGCCATCTTGCCGTCTATCGAAATGTCGGTCGCGAGGAAGTAGCCCCAGCCCCCACTGACCACGACGGCTATACCGGAATCATGGAGCGTATGGCGCTAGGCCCCATCATCGTTCCGATCGAGCCGCCGTTCTGGCAGAGCCCGTGGGCCTACATGGTGCGCTATAGGTACTCGAGCCCAAGACAGTCGGATCTCGTATGGTCGGATTTATCAACGCCGTCTCATTGGTACGGCGGGTTTCCGGGGATGGCGAATACGGATTACCTGCTCGGCAACGCGTTCTTCGGCAACCTGGACCTCGATTCGCTGTTCGGCTTCGCCGGCCGGTTCCAGGATTTCGATTTCAAGTTCCTGGGTGAGAAGGCGATGCTGGCGGTGGTGCACGCGAAGTCGCTGCCGGCCCATTCATGCGCAGCCGACGGCGGCCGCACGATCTGTCCGGAGGATTGGGAGCTGCGCCACGTCTATGTAGTCGAAGCCGACGCGCGCCGGCCGGGCCGATTTGCCGACATCCCGGCGATCGCCAAGCGGATTCTGTACATCGATTCGCAGGGATGGTTCATCACGGCGTCGGATCAATACGATCACGACGACAAGCTCTGGAAGACGCTGGCTATTTTCAACACGGTGCGCGATCGGGAATATCCCGACTCGAAAGCCGCGGTGTATTCGTTCGACCGGCTGTTTCAGACCGCGCTGGTCGATGAAGACGTGCAAAGCGGGTACTCGACGATATTCTTCACCCCCAGTCCCGAGCGGCCGCCGCACGACACCTGGTTCATCAACCAGGGCATAATCTCGGAGCGCTGGATCGTCCCGCAACGCTTCACGACGCACCGCGAGTACTTCTATTGAGACTGCGCGCGCGCGTGATAGTCTCGCGGCGGGAAAACAATTTAGCGGGCACAGCCACCGCGGAGCAGCATCATGGTGAAGATCGAGCGCGAAATTCCGATTCAGATCGATCCCGGCGAGAATTCGTTTCTCAAAGGAGTCTATGCGCCGATCGCGACTGAGATCACCGCCGATGATTTAACGGTCATCGGCGAGATTCCCAAAGACCTCGACGGCGCCTATCTGCGCAACGGGCCTAATCCGATCTTTCAGCCGCGCGGGCGCTACCATTGGTTCGACGGCGACGGCATGGTGCACGGCATCGAGTTCCACGACGGCAGCGCTACTTATCGCAACCGCTGGATTCGCACTGAAGCATTCGCCGCCGAGCAGGAAGCGAAGCGCACGATCTGGCCGGGGCTGATGGATCGTCCCGATCCCAACGTTCCGCGCGGCGCCGGCTCCGACGGATGGCTCAAGGATAGTGCCAACACCGACCTCGTATTTCACAACGGCTACGCGCTCGCGCTGTGGTATCAGTGCGGGCTGCCGTACAAGCTCGATCCGCGCACGCTGGAGACTTTGGGCGTCGAGCGCTTCGGCGGCAAGCTCGAGCGCGCAGTCTCGGCGCACGCCAAGGTCGATCCCGTGAGCGGCGAGTTGCTGTTCTTCGACTATGCAACCACGCCGCCGTACATGACCTACAACGTCGTCTCGGCGCGCGGCGAACTGACTCATCATGAGCCGATCGATCTTCCGGGCTCGCGCCTGCCGCATGACATGGCGTTCACCGAGCACTACTCGCTGCTGATGGACCTGCCGCTGTTCTGGGATCCGCAACTGCTCGAGCGCAAGGTGCACAAGGTTACCTACTATCCCGAGATGCCGAGCCGCTTCGGAATTCTGCCGCGCTATGGGACCAACGCCGATGTGAAATGGTTCGAGGCGTCGCCATGCTACATCTACCACGTGGTCAACGCGTGGGAGGACGGCGACGAGTTCGTGATGGACGCGTGCCGCGTGATCCAGGCCGAGCCGGGTGCGAAGCGCGGCGAAGGCGAGTTGGCGCGGATGCGCGCGTTTTTGCGGCTCGAGGCGCAGCTTTGCCGTTGGCGCTTCAATCTCGTGACCGGCGCGGTCACCGAAGCTCAGCTTGACGACGAAAAAACCGAATGGCCCACAATCAACCGTCACAAGATGGGCCGCAAGTCGCGCTATGCGTACAACTCGATGGTGCCGCACTACGAAGGGCTGGTGAAATACGACACCTTGCGCGGTACGTCGGAGAAATATCTGTTCGGCGCGGGACGCACCTCGAACGAGGCGCCGTTTGCGCCGCGCGCCGGCGCCCGCGACGAAGACGACGGCTACGTCGTGACCTTCGTCGCCGATGCGAACGCCGCGAATAGCAGCGAAGTCGTCATCCTCGATGCGAAGAATTTCGCCGCTGGCCCCGTCGCGCGCGTGCGGATTCCGCAGCGCGTGCCGGTCGGCTTCCACTCGACGTGGATCCCCGGCGATCAGATACGCGCGCGCTAAGCCGCTGTTCCCCTCCCCTGAAGGGAGAGGGGTTAGGGGTGAGGTGCGCGGCTATTGATTCGGCGAAGGCCCGGTTGCCTTCGAGTTCTCGGTGTTCACTTCGATGCTATGCGGCTGCCCGGTCTTGTCGGGGACGATCGTATGAATGTCGCCGCTGATTAGAGTCACCCGGCTCGGCACATTCTGCCCGTTCACGGCAGTGCTGTCCTCGATCTCGACGCTGGTGCTGCTGCTGAGCGCCATCGAACTGCCGTCGCCAAAGCCCATCGTCATCGACCCATCTGTCGTCGTCACCTTGTCGTGAAGCTTGAGCGGCGTGCCCTGTTGCGCCGCGATCGTCGCGCCGCCGCGCTCTATCTGCGCGCTGCCGTTGACCTGGGTAACGGTGCCGACGGAATCGTCGGCGCGCACGGCGGTGCTCGCGAATAGCCCGAGCGCCGCGGCCGCCAGGATGATCGCAATCGGCCGGTTGGTGATCCGACGCCTGTCGATACTCGATTCGATTTTTCTCATGTCGATTTCCTGGCGATCAGCGTTTTTGCGGGAAAGTCCCGTCCGCCAAGATAGCATCGTCAAATGCTTGCGGCTATGTAGCGAACCGCGCGACTGACGACGCTGGCTATGGATTGACCGGCCAAAAATCGCGTTGAAACCAACCGCTGGCGGCAATACGCTCTATGCAGGAGCCCTGAAACTGAGCGTGTGACGGGACGGCGAAAATTTACTCTGGCAACCGCGATGATCGCGGGCGCGCTCATGCTCGCCGCGGGATGCATGCAGACCCAGGAGATCGATCAGACGATGCCTCCGTACGCGTCAATCTCCGATGAAGATCGCGATCCGCCCAAACCGCCGCCGCCGTCCGACGATTCCCCCGGCATCATGAGCCGGATCGGCTCCGCGATTCTGGGTCTGATTTGGTAAGCGTCCCTACTGAGTTTTGTATCCGCCATGAACCCGCGAAGCTTTATCAGTCTCGATACTCCGCGCCTGACTCTAAGGCGGTTTCAAAACTCTGATCTCGCAAGTTTCATGGCCTATCGAAACGATCTCGAAGTCGCGCGCTATCAGTCGTGGGAATCGATCACTCACGCCGAGGCGACGAAATTCATCTCGCAGCAGAGCCGCACTCGCCCCGGGATTCCCGGCAAGTGGTTTCAATTTGCCGCGGAATTCAAAGCGGACGGCGAGCTCGCCGGCGATTGCGCGCTGCTGGTCATCAAGACGACGCCGCGCGTCGGAGAAATCGGCTACACCTTTGCGCGCGCATACCAGCACAGCGGTCTTGCCGCCGAAGCGACGCGCGCGGTGATCGATTTCGCGTTCGGCCCGCTCGAACTCAACCGCGTCATCGCGACCACCGATTGCCGCAACGCGCCGTCAGTCGCGCTGATGGAGCGGCTCGGGATGAAACTGGCCGGGCACTTCATTCACAACGCCTGGTTCAAGGGCGAATGGTGCGACGAGTATCAGTACGCGGTGTTGCGCGAGGATTGGCCGCGCCACTGCGTTTCTTGACAATCCCGCCGCTGCGGTCATTGATCTGACTAATCCACCTTGAAGGAGGATCCACTCATGACCCGGATAATCGACGCCGACGGACATATCGTCGAGCCGCGCGCGCTCTGGGATGATTACGCCGAGCCGCAATTCCGCGATCGCATGATCCAGGTCCGGCGCAATCGCGACGGTGGCGACGAATTGTGGATCGACGGCGAGAATCGCAGCCGCCCGTCGCTCCCCGTGGCGGCCTCGATGACGCCCGGGGGACTTTCCGACCTCGAGCGCGCGCGCAAACTCACCTGGGACGACATCCTGCCCGGCGGCTACGATCCTTATGCGCGCATCAAGGTGATGGACGAAGAGGGCATCGACGTCGCGGTGCTTTACCCGTCGCTGTGGCTGCTCTACGGCGATCTGACCGATCCGCAACTCGCCGCCGCCGCGTGCCGCGCCTACAACAACTGGCTCGCCGACTTCTGCAAGCCCTTTCCCAAACGATTGTTCGGCGTGGCGCCGATGCCGCTCCAGAGCGTCGATGAAGCGGTGCGCGAGATGCGCCGCGTCGTGCGCGAGCTCGGCTTCAAAGCGGTGTTCGTCAGGCCCAATCCCTTCAATGGCCGCCGCCTCAACGACCCGGCTTACGATCCGTTCTGGCGCGAGGCGCAGGAGCTCGACGTTCCAGTCGCGGTGCATGGCAGCTTCGGCACGCGCATGCCCACGATGGGCGGCGATCGATACCACGACCCGTTCTTCTTCCACATGGTCTGTCATCCGTTCGAGCAGCAGGCGGCCTGCATGGATATCGTCTGCGGCGGCGTGCTCGCGCGATTTCCAAAACTGACGGTCGGCTTCCTCGAGTCGGGAATCGGCTGGCTCGGTTACTGGCTCGATCGGATGGATAGCCACTACGAAAAGATGGGCACTTACGTGCCGTGGCTGAAGCGCAAGCCCAGCGAGTACTTCGCCGAGCGCTGTTACATATCGATGGATCCTGACGAGCGCACGCTGAGGGCGATGATCGACTTAGGCGTCGAGCGCAACGTGCTATGGGGCTCGGACTACCCGCACTTCGACTGCACGTACCCGGGCGTCGTGCCCGAAGTAATGCGAGCGCTTGGCAAGCTTGCCTGAAAGCGCGCGCGACAACATCCTGACGCAAAATGCGCTGCGGTTTTACCGTCTCAGTTGATCGCATGATCAATCCGCGCGGCCGTGAACGATCGCGCCGCCGAGGCCGCCCTGCACGATGAAGCCGTGAAGGCCTGAGTACATCGAGAATACGAAGTCGTATGATTCGGCGCCGCCGATCTTTTCAATCTCCGCGCGCTTGAGCTGAATCCGCTCGACGAACGTCGCATACCATCGCGCATAGTCGGCGCTCAGATCCTCGACGACGGCCGGCTCCCATCCCGAATCACGCAGCGTCGCCGCAATCTCCGACAGCCGAATCGCCCCCGGCATCATTGGATTCGGCGCGTCACTCGACTTCGCGCCTACGGTGTAATCGAAGATGACAAGCTGCGCGCCGGACTTCGCAACTTTTCGCAGAGCCGCCAGCGCGTCGGCCTGACGCTCGAACGCGTAGAACGCATTGAGCATGTAGATAACGTCGAAGGTGCGCGTGATGGTGCGCGGGACGTCGAGTACGTCGCAAGCATGAAATTCGACCTCGGGATACGTCGCGCGCGCATACTCGATCGATTCAACATCGCGATCGATCCCCTCGACGTGCCCCCATCCGTGGCGCCGCAGATACTCCGCGCTGCCGCCGCGCCCGCATCCGACGTCGAGCAACCAACTGCCGGCTTGTTTCGGAACCGAGCGAAAAACCCGTTCGATCGCCTCTTCCTCGCCGGCATGCGCGTAGTCACCCTCGCGAACCAGCGCGAGAATCCGCTTGCCCTCGAACGAGTTCATGTTCATCGCCGGCTGGGTCATAGTCGATCAATATAGCGGGGCATAATATTTTGCGCCAAGCGAGATTTCAAAATGGAGACGCGATGAAGTTGATCAGACTCATGCCCCCGATTGCGGGTATGCAAGATGCGGTGATCAGGCCCCATCTTGCGCTGTGGCTGGCACAACCTCATAATCCGCCCGCCATCACTTACTCTGAATCACGGGAACGCCTGGCGAGGTCAAATGACGCGGTGGATTAAGCTCTGGATATTTGCCTCTCTATTTTTCGGGTTGGCTGCCGGTCCGGCGCGCGCGGGCGACGCGCCGGAGGCGCTTACGAACTTCGAGGCGGCCAAGGTTGTAATCGGGCAAAAGAACTTTACCAGTTCGAAATGCAATCAGGGTGGCAAACCGACTAAAGACACTCTCTGCGGCATGGAGGGTGCTGCCGCATTGGGCAAAAATACGCTTTACGTCCCCGACAGCGGAAACGCTCGTGTGCTGGGATTCAAAGGCATTCCTAAAAAGAACGGCGCGTCCGCCAAGCTCGTCCTCGGCCAAGCTAATTTCTCGAAGATAAAATTTGGAGCCACTAGTAAGCTTTTCGATTACCCCAGCGCGGTCGTTACGGCGGGCAATCAGCTATTGATGACGGATTTCGGCAACAGCCGCGTGCTCATCTGGAACAAACTGCCGACCAAGACAAATACGCCGGCAGCTGTGGTGGTCGGCCAACCGGACCTCACTTCGAACGATTCCGCGACGACCCAATCGGGATTGGATCATCCGGAGCTTGGATTGTTTGTGGCAGGTGGCAAGCTATTCGTTTCAGACCGGAACAACAATCGGGTGATGATTTGGAACAGCGTCCCGAGCACCAACGGTGCAAACGCGGATGTAGTGATCGGTCAGCCCAATTTCACAAGTAAGAGTGCGGGTACTACTGAGACCAGTCTTAACGAGCCTGAAGGAATCTGGAGCGACGGCACGCGGCTGGTGGTTGCCGACGAAGCCAACAACCGCGTCCTGATTTGGAACTCCATTCCGACCTCAAATGGCGCCCCTGCAGATGTGGTCGTCGGACAGGCAGATTTCACCTCGTCTGACAACCCGGAACCGCCAACTGACCAAAGTCTTAACGAACCGAGCGGTGTCGCTGCGGACGGCTCGAATTTGTATGTCGAGGATTGGCAGAACAACCGCATCCTCGTATACAGCCCATTCCCAACCTCAAACAATCCCGCCGCCAGCATCGTACTGGGTCAAGCCGATTTCACGCATGGCGATGAAAACGCAGGCAATGCTTCGCCCAGTGCGCAAACTCTCTTCGGTCCGTACGGATTGTCTGTCATAGGCAGCCAACTGATCGTAAACGACTTTGGCAACAATCGGTATTTGATCTTCAATCTTTAGCGCACAGCGAGAGCGGCAAAGCGCGCCCGGCGAGTCAGACGTGGCGAGCGTCTCATGATGCGACCCTTCGACGCGGCCCCATCCGCGCCGCCGCAGACAAAAGAAATATCTTCTCGTATCGTTCGTGCAGCTGGAGGGCGAATATGGAACTGTCGATCAAGCGCGTGATCATCTTCACCAAGGGCATGCCTGCCTTGACCCGGTTCTATCGCGACGTGCTGGGGTTGCGGCTGAAATCAGACGAACCCGGCTGGAAGGAGTTCGACGCCGGCGGATGCGACATCGCGCTGCACAACGGCACTTCGGAGGTGGGACGCAGACCTCCGAAACTCGTCTTCTTTTCCGCAGAGGTCGCGAAAACGCGGGAGGCCCTCCTGAAACGCGGAGCCAAGCTCGGCAAAATCAAATCGAAGGACGGTCTGGATCTTTGCGAAGGAACCGATCCCGACGGCAATCCCTTTCAGATCTCCAACCGAGCGGGCAAGTAGAACTAAGCGGATTCGCCTTCCGGACCTGCGATCACAACTACGTAACCGTCGAGGTCGCGGAGCCACATCTCTCGATGCCCGGCGTTCGGATTGAGGTGCGGCTCCTCGACGACCTTCGCGCGTAAGGAGCGGGCCTGCTCGACGGCCGCATCGAAGTCGTCCACCTCGAACCACACCAAGACGCCGTGTCCGACTGCTGCCGCGTCCGCGTTGACAATATTAGGGTGACTCTCCTCGTCCCAGGCATGAAGCTGGAGGATCAGGTGGCCGTCGCTAAGTATGCGATCATAGCTATCTCGATGATCATGCTCGGGAAGCGCACTTAGTCCAAGCAGTTGTTGGTACCAGCGGCTACTCGCCCTGACGTCGCGCACAGCGATCAACGGCTGAGACTGAACGCGTACCTTTCGCGGCGTGGATTTCTTCATGGCTGTGCCCCTTGGGTGCTATCTCCCAGCACTTCCACCCTCTCCCTCGCAGGGAGCCTGAAACTCTACGAGGCTAAGCGGCCGTCAGCGGGCTCGGCACTTGCGGCAGCGGCGACTTTCGTGGTTGCGGGTTGGATTGCTGTCGCGAGCTGCTCGCCGGAGCGCCATGCGTTGTAATGCGCGAGGAACCCTTCCATGTAGGTGTAGAACACCGGTGTTATGTAGAGCGTCAGGAACTGCGAGAAGAACAGGCCGCCTACTACTGCCACACCCAGCGGACGGCGCGACGAACCGCCGGCGCCCAGTCCTATCGCGATCGGCAAGGTGCCCATCAGCGCCGCCATCGTGGTCATCATGATCGGGCGGAAGCGGATGATGCAGCCCTCGAAGATCGCGTCGGCCGGCGACTTGCCTTCGGTGCGCTGCGCGTCGAGCGCGAAGTCGATCATCATGATGGCGTTTTTCTTGACCAGACCTACCAGCATGATCACGCCGACGAACGCGAACAGGTCGAGTTCCATCCCGAATAGCCACAGCGTCGCCAGCGCGCCGAAACCCGCCGACGGCAGACCTGAGAGAATCGTGATCGGATGTATAAAACTTTCGTAGAGCACGCCCAGCACCAGGTAGATGACGAGGATCGTCATCGCGAGCAACACGCCGAGTCCCGACAGCGACGACTCGAACGCCTGCGCGGTGCCCTGGAAGCTGGTCGTGATGCTGTCGGGCAGCGTCGCCGCGGCAAGCTTGTTGACCTCGGCGAGCGCCTTGCCGAGCGAAACGCCGGGCGCGACGTCGAAGGAAATCGTCGCCGACGGCAATTGCCCGGAATGGTTAATCTGCAAGGGCCCCAGCGACCGCGTGAACTTCACCAGCGTGTCGAGCGGCACCAGCGCTCCGCTCGACGATCGCACGTAGAGCAGTGACAGCGTGCCCGGGTCGGCCTGGTATTGCGGCTCGACCTCCATGATCACCCAGTACTCGTCGTTGGGCGCGTAGATGGTCGAGATCTGGCGCGAGCCGTATGCGTCGTCGAGCGCGTCCTCGATCGCGTTGGCGGAGATGCCGAGGGAGTGTGCCTTGTCGCGATCGATATCGACCGTGACCTGCGGATTTTCGACTTGCAGGTCGCTGTTGACGCCGCGCAGGTCGGGCAACTGGCGCAGTTTCGATTCGAGCATCGGCGCGTACTTGTAAAGCGTCGCGGTACTCTGGCTCTGCAGCGTCATCTGATACATGCTGCGCGTGAATTGCGCGCCGATCCGAATCGGTGGTGGATTTTGCAGGAACACGCGCAGCCCGGGCACGCTGTTCAACACCGGCCGCCATTTCGTTATCAACTGATCGACGCTGAGCTTGCGCTCCGACGCCGGCTTCAGATGCAGAAATATGATGCCCGAATTGCTCGCGCCGCCCGGCCCGCCCGATCCAACGCTCACAAAGTAGCTGACGATGCTTGGGTCGTCCTTGATCAGGCTGGCCGCGGCGAGTTGATGCTCGACCATCGAGTCGTACGAAATCCCCTGCGCGGCGAGCGTGAAAATAATCAGCTGGTCGGCGTCTTCCGAGGGCAGGAAGCCCTTGGGGATCGCGTAGAACATGTAGATCGTGGCGAGCAGCAGCGCGCCGGAAAAATACATCGTCGCGCGCCGATGACGCATCACCCACGACAGGCTGCGCTGGTAGCCGTCGAGCATGCGATCGAACCAGCGCTCGGTGACGGCGTAAAATTTACCGTGACGCTCGCTGCCCGGCGGCCGCAAAAAGCGCGAGCACAGCATCGGCGTCAAAGTCAGCGAGACGAAGCCCGACACCAGGATCGCCGCGCCGATCGTCACCGCGAACTCATGCAGCAGACGGCCGAGGATGCCGCCCATGAACAGCACCGGGATGAACACGGCGGCCAGCGAGAACGTCATCGACAAAATCGTGAAGCCGATTTCGTTCGCGCCGTCGAGCGACGCCGTCATCACGTCCTTGCCCATCTCCATGTGGCGCACGATGTTCTCGAGCATCACGATCGCGTCATCGACCACGAAGCCGACGCCCAGCGTGATCGCCATCAGCGACAGATTGTCGAGCGAGTAGTCGAGCATCCACATCACGGCGAAGGTGCCGATGATCGACATCGGCAGCGCGAGACTCGGGATGATCGTCGCCGAGAGGTTGCGCAGGAACAGGAAAATCACCATCACCACCAGGAAGATGGTGAGCAGCAGCGTGAATTGCACGTCGTTGATCGAGGCGCGAATAGTCTCCGCGTAATTGCCGAGCGTGTTGATATGCAGCGCCGCCGGCACTTCCGCCCGGAACGACGGAATCAGCCGCATCACGTTATCGACGACTTCGACCGTGTTGGTGCCCGGCTGCCGCTGGATCGCGAGCACCACCGACGGCTCGCCGTTGGCCCAGCCCGCGGTCTTGTTGTTCTGCACGCTGTCGAGCACCTGGCCGACATCGTCAAGCCGCACCGGCGATCCATTTTGATACGCGACAATCAGCGATCGGTACGCGGCGGCGTTGGTCAGCTGGCCCTTGGTATCGACGGTGAACGCCTGGTGCGCGCCGTACAGCGTGCCGGTCGGCAGATCGACGTTCGCGTTCTGAATCGCGGCCGAAACCTCGTCGATACCGATGCCTCGCGTGGCGAGCGCCTTGGGATCGAGCTGGATCCGCACCGCGTATTTTTGCGATCCGTAAACCTGCACCTGCGCGACGCCCGAGACCATCGAGATGCGCTCGGCGAGGTAAGTTTCGGCGTACTCATCGACCTGCGAAATCGGCATCGTGCTCGATCCGAGCCCAAGATAAAGAATCGGCTGATCCGCGGGATTAACTTTTTTGTAGGACGGCGGACTCGGCATCCCTTGCGGTAATTGCGCCTGCGTCGCCGCGATCGCCGCTTGCACGTCCTGCGCGCCGGCGTCGATATTGCGCGTCAGGTTGAATTGCAGCGTGATGTTGGTCGATCCCTGGATGTTGGTCGAGGTCATCGAGTCCAGCCCGGCAATCGTCGAGAACTGTTTCTCGAGCGGCGTCGCGACCGACGACGCCATCGTCTCGGGACTCGCCCCGGGCAGGCTTGCGCTCACGACAATCGTCGGGAAATCGACGTTCGGCAGATTGTTTACCGGCAGATAGCGGTACGCCATCAGCCCGAACAGCACGATCGCGAGCGAACTCAGCGTCGTCATCACCGGGCGGCGAATAAATGCTTCGGCGATATTCATGATGACGCGCCGCTGCCGGCCAGGCCGCTCTTGATAGTGACGGTCGATCCGGGAATCAGCCGCAGTTGCCCGTCGGTCACCACCGTTTCGCCGGCCTTCAGCCCGCTGGTCACCACGGTTTGATTGTCGATCGACTCGCCGATGACGACCGGCCTGATCTCCGCTTTCATGCTCGGTTGCACGACGAAAACGAACGAACCCTGCTGGCCCGTCTGCACCGCTTGCGACGGCACCAGGATCGCTCCGGGATGCTCGCGCAGCACCAGCGTAGTGTTGACGAACTCGCCCGGCCACAGGCGCGCGTCGGTGTTGGCGAATTGTCCCTTGAGATTTATCGTGCCGGTTTTCGCATCGACGGTGTTGTCCACGAAGCTCAGCTCGCCCGACTCGAGCGGCCCTTGCTGCTCCGGCAGCGAGACCTGCACTTCCAGCTTGCGCTCCGCCATGAACTCGCGCACGGCCGGCAGCTTCTGCTCGGGAATCGCGAAATCGACGTACACCGGATGCACCTGGTTGATGACCACCATCGCCGTGTCGGCGTCGGGCTTGACCAGGTTGCCGGCATGCACAAGCAGGTCGCCGGTGCGGCCGTCGATCGGAGCGCGAATCTCGCAGTACTCGAGATTCAAGCGCGCCGTCTGCACCGCGGCCGCATCAGCCTCCATCGAAGCCGACAGCGCGGCCGCAGTCGCCTCGGCCTGATCGTATTGCTGGCGCGACCCGACATTCTGCTTGAGCAGAACGGCGTAGCGCTGCGCGTCGGTCGCGGCCTCGCGATATTGCGCGCGATCCCGCGCGAGGTTGGCCTGCGCCTGTTGCAGCGCGGCGTCGAACGGGCGCGGATCGATCGTGAACAGCAGGTCGCCCTGCTTGACGTCCTGTCCCTGCCGGAAATGCACTTGCATGACCTGGCCGTTGATTTGCGCCTTCACCTCGACGGTCGAGAAAGCCTCGACGCGGCCGATCGCGTGGATCGTGTCGGCGACAGTCTTCTGCTCGACTTTGGCCGCAAGGATCGGCACCGCGTCACGCTCGCCGAAAGTGTCAGCGGGACCGTGCGAACATCCCAGTATCGCAATCAGCGCAATCGCCGGCCCGAGAGCTGTCGCCCACCATCGTTTCAACGTGAGATTGCCTTTCAACTCTCGAATTGGATAACCGCGCCGCCGGTCCAGGGTTACGGACCACCAAAGTAGCGTCGAGGATATTATCAGGCTCGCGCAAGCCGAGAAAATCTGAAATCTGAACCGAAACCGCGCCCCCAGTCAGTCAACACTGGGTGCAGGGGTATCCAAAGGTTCAACGCGACGCTTCCGAACTCAAGGCAGGATGATGCGCCGGCAGTTGGCAAAAGCTGTCGCTCTCGATTTGCAGCGCACGATTGAATCGCGCGCGCATATTCTCCAGCGCGATCGTCGCCGTCAGATCGACGATTTGCCTGGTATCGAAATGGCGCTTGAGCTCGTCGAACACCTCGTCGGGCACGTCAACCGACGCCAGCGTCATCTCCTCGGTATAGCGGAGCGCGGCGCGCTCGGCCGGCGTGAACAGCGGATTCTCGGCGTACTCCGCGAGCGCCGCGAGTTTCTCGTCGCTAAGTCCGACCGCGCTGCCACCGGCAGCGTTGATGTCTATTCAGAACACGCAGCCGATCATCTGCGCCGCGCGCAGGCACACCATCCGCTTCAGCGCCGGCGGCGTTACCTTCGAGCTTTCGATCGACTGCTGGTACATCGACATCAGGAACGTGATACCCGGGCGGTAGGCCCACGCTTTGTAGGGATTCAGCACTTTGCCGACCTTTCGTTTCATCATCCAGGTCAGCGGCTTCAGCATCCAGCTGATCTGATTTTCTTCGAGTGGTTCGATACGCATTGGAATAAACTCCGGCTATGCCGCCCGCGCCGCCACCGCGCGAGTTTCGTCCGACTGACTATAGAGGATGATACTAATTGCGATTAGTAAGATCGCTGGAATGTAGATACCCAGTACCTCGGTCACCAGATGCTCAGTCGAGAGCAGGCCCGCGGCATGTGAGTATATGTGCAGCGCGGAATGCATCACGCCCGCGACCGCGGCGACCACGACCGCGATCGCGTTGCGGCGCGGATTAATCGCGGCCGCCACCAGTCCCACCCCGACCGCCAGAAAAAACGTTCCGCCGTCCATCACCAGATGCATATTGTAAGGCCCGGTCTCAGGCACGCCCGGCACCAGCTTGAAAAACCACGCCGCAGGGAAGAAGAACATCTCGAGGCCGTTGACGACGTGGATCGCCGCCAAAATCCAGAGAACCGGAACGATCCACCGTGGAATATTGGACTTCATAAGACGCCTTCTCCAGGCGCACGGCGCGGAAATTGCGGCGGACGCAGATGCGAGTAGATCGATATCGAAAGCGACACGGCAGCGACGACTACGACCACGGCTTCGAAGATCGTCCTGCCGCTCGCGATATCGAAATACCAGAGCGCCAGCGCAATCGGCATCGAACCCATCACCGATTCCGTGATCGTCACGCCCATCGTAACGGCAAAACTCATCGCACGAAATTTGATCGGCCACGACATCGCGATATCACCTACCCGGCAACTCGCCGCACAATGGGAACACCGGCTCAACCTCGACCGGCCCGTTCACGCGCGCCTGACACGCCAGCCGCGTCCGCGGACTCAGCGACAGATGCCAGCGGAGCGAGAATTTCTCGGTTGCGCTCATTGCTGTCAGATTCTCCTCTCCCGATTCCACGACCACGCGACAGGTCGCGCACAACGTTCGCGCGCCGCATACATGCATCAGGCGCACGCCATTCTTCATCGCGGCGCCGAGCAGAGTGCCGCCGCGGCGTACTTCGATACGGCGGCCGTCGAACTCGATCGGCACAACCTCCGGCCGCGCCGCGACTTGCTTGAGCCGGCTGGCGAACGCGTTCCTGAGACCGCGATCGTCAACTCCGCGAGCCGGTTCAATCGCCGTTCTCATTCGCGCCGCGAAATCCAATTCGTTCCTTTCAGTGTCCATTTGCTATTCCTTCATGCTCTTGCGGAGCGCCTTTCGCGCGCGCGCCAGCCGCGATTCCACAGCATGCTCGCCGATCCGCAGTATCCGCGCGATTTCCGAGACACCGATCTCTTCGACGTACTTGAGAACCAACACTTCGCGGTAGTCAGGCCGAAGCTCCGCCAGCGCCCTATTGAACTCGCGGTTCGTGCCGGTATCGCGCACAGTAGTTTGTTCGGTTATCGGAGCCGCGCGCATCAAACGTGCGCGCCGCGCATTAGTGCGGATGAGCGATAGAACTTTGCGATGGGCGATCGCGCACGCAAACGTGAACAGCGAGCTGTCACCGCGAAAGAACGGCAGCGCATCGGCCAGCGCGATGAAAGTCTCCTGCAAAACGTCGTCGGCGTCCGCAGCCGCCGCGCCGAGTGAACTCGCGATGAACCGCCGGATGCGCGCCGCGTAGCGATCGAAAAATTCATACGCCGCCGCTTCATCGCCAGCTCTCAGGCGCGCGACCAGCTCGGCTTCACAGGTGTGCGGTGGATCGACCGCGCTCACGGGCGAAATTCCCCGCCCGGACGCGGTCGCCCGTTTCTCAGTCGATAGTTGCGCACCCACAGATGACAGACCTTTGCCCGTTCGATGGCTAACCTCATCGGTTAGTCGTCTCGAGCGGGTGAAATCCGTCGCGGCGGTCGAAGATCCGCTAGATGCTCAAATGGTAAAGTTCCGCGACGTTGTCGTGCAGCACCAGGTTCTTCTCGTCCGCCGTCATCCCGACCGTATGCTTGCTGATCACATCCTGCGACCACGGCCACGTCGAGTCGCTATGCGGGAAATCGCTCGCCCACATCAGTCGCTTGATGTTGCAAAGATGCCGGACCTGGAACGCGACGTAGTCGTCCTGAAAAGTAGTGTAAACGTTCTCGCGAAAATACTCGCTCGGCATTTTCGTGAGCGTGCCGGCCGGTAGCCAGTAGCGATGGCGGTCGTATGCATGATCCATCCGATACATATAGTGCGGCACCCATCCGGCGTCGGCCTCGACGCATACTACTTTCAACTTCGGATGACGCTCGAAGACTCCGCCGAGAACGAAGGTGCCGATGATGTCCTGGCATCCGCGAATGATCGACAGGAAGCTGTTGAGCTTGGGCCCGCGCGTCTGGAAGTTGTCGCTGCTGCTGGTCAGGATATGAAAGCTCAACGGCATCTGAAGATCGATCGCGGCCTCATAGAAAGGCGCATAGATAGGACTGTCGTAGTCTTCGAGCGCGGGGTTGCCGGGCATCATGACGCCCTTGAGCCCGAGCTCCTTCATCTTGCGCAGATCCGAGATTCCTTCTTCGACCGATCGCATCGCAGTCTGCCCGGTGCCGATCAACCTGTCGGGATGCGTGGCGCAGTACTCGCCTATCCACAGGTTGTAGGCGTCGAAGCAGGCTTTCTTGTAATCGAAGTCGCGATGGTTGCAGAGAATCATGCCGACGGTAGGGTAGATAACTTCCGCCGCGACGCCGTCGCGATCCTGGTCGGCCATGCGCGCGTTGGGATCCCATCCGCCCTTGTGCATCTCGCTGAACTTCGCGCCAATCGTTCTCAGCTCGCTCGCGTCCTTGCCCGCGGCTGCCGCCAGCGCGACGTTGATCGGTCGTGGGAAGTCTTTGACGATGAATACGTCGCCGAGCTTCTCGTCGTGAATCATGTGCGGCGCCGTATCCTTATACTTGCGATCGATTCGATCGATGTAGGTATTCGGCGGCTCGGTGATATGAGAATCGGCAGAGATAATTGGCTTCTGCATGGTATGCCCTCGGATAACCGTAGCGCTGGAATTTCTATTACTAAAGCATTGTCGCCTTTACAACGCCGCGATTCCATACCGATCGGTCTGGACCGCGATTAAGCGCGCGCGATATAGGTAGGAAATCGAGGCACACCACGATGGACTACGATCTCAAGATCACAGGCGGCACGATTTACGACGGTACTGGCGCACCCGGACGCGTCGGCGACGTCGCGATCAAAGACGGCAAGATCGCGGCCGTTGGCGAGGCCAAGGGCAAAGCGGCGCAGACCGTCGAGGCCAAGGGCAAAGTCGTCGCGCCGGGCTTCGTCGATATTCACACGCACTACGACGCGCAGGTGATGTGGGATCGCATGATGACGATCTCGCCGTGGCACGGCGTGACAACCGTGGTGATGGGCAACTGCGGCTTCGGCGTCGCGCCGACTCGTCCCGAGCATCGCGGGCTTATCATGCGCACGCTCGAAAACGTCGAAGGGATGAGTCTCAAGGCGCTCGAGACCGGCCTCGGCTACGAATGGCCGTTCGAAAGCTTCGAGCAGTATATGGATACGATCGAGCGGCGCGGCACCGCGATCAATCTTGGCGCGCTGGTCGGTCACACGCCGATAAGACTCTACGTCATGGGAGAGGAAGCGACCGAGCGATCCGCGAGCGCGGACGAAGTCGCGCAGATGAAGGTGCTCGTGCGCCGCGCGATGGACGCGGGCGCGATCGGCTTCGCCACCTCGAAGTCGCCAACCCACGTCGGCTATAGCGGCAAGCCGGTGCCCAGCCGCATGTCGGACTTCGACGAGATAAGGACGCTGGCGTCGGCGATGGGCGAGGCGGGACACGGAATCATGCAGGCGACGATCGGACGCGAGCTGTTCCTGCGCGAGTTCGCGGAAATCGCGCGTGAGATTCATCGCCCGATTACCTACACGGCGCTGCTCGCGGGCATGAACGGTCCCGGCGGACATCGCGGGCCGCTCGAAGCCTCGCAGAAACTGTGCGACGAGGGTCTCAGCATCATCCCGCAGGTCACTTGCCGTCCGCTCAACTTCGAATTCCAGTTCAAGGCGCCGTTTATTTTCGAGAGCATGAGCGTATTCGCCCCAGTCTCGGCGGCGGACTTCGAGGGCAAGAAGAAAATCTACGCCGACCCGGAGTTCCGCCGCGCGTTCAAGTCCAAGGCCGGTGAGGGCTCGCATGGCGCGTTCGCCAACCGATGGGATCGCACGGTGATTTCGTTCTCGCCGAGCGATCCATCGCTCGAAGAGCGCAACCTCAATGAAGTGGCACGTGAGCGTCGCGTCGATCCGATCGACCTGGCACTCGATCTCGCGCTCGCATCGAATCTCGAAGCGCGCTTCCGCATGTCGATCCTCAACAACGTCGAAGATGAAGTCGCGGAACTGCTCGCCGGACGGCATACGGTGCTGGGACTCTCCGACGCGGGCGCGCATGCGAGCCAGCTATGCGACGCATGCTTCTCGACCTACATGCTAGGCCGCTGGGTGCGTGAGAAGCGCGCGATCCCGATGGAACGCGCGATCTGGATGCTTAGCGCGCGGCCGGCCGAAGTTTTCGGCATCACCGATCGAGGCCGGCTGATGCCGGGGCTGGCGGGCGACGTCACGATCTTCGATCCCGACAAAGTCGGTGCGAGTAAGCTGCGCCGCGTGTACGATCTGCCTGCGAATCAGGATCGCCTGGTAGCTGACGCGGAAGGTATCGAGGCGGTAATCGTCAACGGCACAGTCATAAGGCGCGAGAACAAGGATCAAGTTACGCCCGAAGGATCGTTGCCCGGCAAGCTACTGCGCCACGGACGCGCCAAGCCCTAGCGCAAGTCCTAGGGCGAGGTTCGCGGCGCCCGGTGAGGACTATCCAGGCCGCCGGGTAACCTATCTTATAGAATTGCAATTGCCGGTGACTCCAGCAATTATAGTTGTCAGCCGTGCTATAACTGTAACTTGCGAGTAGCGGGGACCTAGCGGGAACCTAAAAGGAGCACTTACTTGGAAATCGACAAAATTGTTGCCGACTTGATGAAGGAACGCGACCGCCTTGTCAGTGCGATCGCAGCCCTGATGGGCGCAGGATCCAAGAGTACCGGCAAGCGCAGAGGCCGCAAACCCGGTCGCAAGGCGGCAACCACGGCGAAAAAGCGCCGCGGCGGCATCAGCAAGGAAGGGCGTAAGCGGCTGTCCGAGATGATGAAGAAGCGCTGGGCCGAACGCAGAAAGAAAGGAATGACGAAACTCGGCAAGTAGCGGGACGGCTGCTTCGATAGCCGTCTCAAGCGTGCGGTTGATTCATGACCGTCGCGTCCGCACAATCTTCAGATGGCGAATTCAGTACAGCACGCGTTCGATATTGCGGCGGAGGACTATGACCGCACGCGGCGTCGCCTGGTGCCCGGCTTCGACGACTTCTACCGTGCGGCGATCGATCTCATCCGGTTTCCGCGCGAGAGCCCGCTCAAGGTTCTCGATCTCGGCGCCGGCACCGGCCTGATGGCCGCGTTTATCGCGTATAGCTTTCCCAACGCGCGCATCACGATGGTCGATATCTCGAACGAGATGCTCGAGCGTGCGCGCGCGCGCTTCGAGTTGGCGGGCGAGCGCTTCCGTTTCGAGGTCTCCGACTACGGCGTCGATCCGATCCAGGAAAAGTACGACGTGGTGATCTCCGCGCTGTCGATCCATCACTTGAGCGACGAGCAGAAGCGCGCGCTCTTCAACCGAATCTACGGCGCGCTCAATCAAGGCGGAGTATTCGTCAACGCCGAGCAGTTCCGCTGCGCGACGCCGGAGCGGCACCGCTTCCATCACGATCGATGGGTCACGCGGGTGCGCGAACTGGGGGTGGACGATCGCGATCTCGCGGCGGCGCTCGAGCGGATGAAGTTCGATCGTGCGGCGACGCTCGAAGATCAGCTCGAGTGGCTGAGCGCGGCCGGGTTCCGCGATATCGATTGCGCCTACAAGAACCTGATCTTCGCGGTTTACTGCGGCCTCAAGTAGCGCTCAACATCCGAATCGCGTGATCGGCCGCGGCGAGAAATGCCGGGTCGGGGTTGAGTGCATGCTCGCGCAAACAAACCTCGGTGAATTTGATCGCGTGCTCATCGCCGCATGCGATCGCTCGCTCGATCAGCTCATCCTGATCCCCAACCTTCAGCTCATCCGGATGGGACAGGTTCGCGTTCGTGCCGAACGTCGCGTACATCGCAGCCGCGGCTTGCCATGCGTAAGCGAGCGCCGAGTGCGACGTCGCGTCACGCAGATAGGGAAGAATAGGCCGCAAAGCCGACGGTCCAGTCACGGCGTGAACGAACGCGATGCTGGTGTAAGTGTCGCGGGCATTGGCAAGAAAGACGCGCGCAAAGGTGGCGGTCAAGTCGGAAAGGAACGCATGCGGGTCGCCGCTGGGATCGACCGCGTCCAGCGCAGCCTTGAACGGCGCGAAGGAATCGAGTCCGGCGAGTGCGTCGGTCAACGAACCTGGATTCGCGCGACGAATCTCGGCTGGAGTCATCCGCACTTGCGCGATCGCCTCCGACGGCATCGCAGGAGCAGAGCTATGTCGCTGGGCGGGCAGCGGCATGTAGTCGGCGGCCCAATAGGCAAGTCCGTCGGCCAGTTCGCGACGGCGCGCGGGAGTGTCTTCGAGAGTTAGCGCGCGAGTCGCATGTCCGGTGCGTATGACGCCGTGCGTCGCCGCCGCCATCAGCCCGGGCGCGAGCCGCGCGGCCCACTCGTCGAGCACGGATTGCCACGACTGCTCTTCGAGTTCGTTGCGAAAGAACTCGAACCAATCTTCAGTGCGTCGTTGATCCCCCAGCGCCGAGCGCCAGTTGTCATTCGTAAGGCGCGCGACTCGGCTGTGACGCGGCGCGAGCGAGTGCCGATAACGCTCGAACCACGGCATCACGGCGTCGGCGCGTCGCATCGCGCACATCGCTTCGATCGCCATCGGCGCGTGATTGGAGAAGCCGTTGCCGAGTTCGGGTCCCATCGGCGCCATGATTTCGAGCGTTTCATCGAGCGCGGAGTAGTCAGCGGGATTCACTTTTTCACCACGCATGATCGATTTGGTATTCATCGGCGCTTTCCTCTCTGGTCTTCCCGATAATTAATAAAGTATCTGCTTTATATATTTAGTCAAGCGATAACTTGACTAATATGTCGCGCTCGGTAACATCTCATCTCATGAAGCATGACGCGCGCGCGGAGGAGGGCGTCCTCTTCCAGCTCAAGACTCGCGGGCCGCAAACCGCCGCCCAAGTCGCGCGGCGCCTCGGCGTCACCGCGATGGCCGTGCGACAGCATCTCTACCGCCTCCAGGTCGAGAGCCTCGTCGAATTCAGTGACGAACGGCGCAAGGTCGGCCGGCCGGCGCGAGTGTGGAGACTGACCAGCGCCGCGGCCGAGCGCTTTCCCGACACGCATGGCGACCTGACGGTCGAGATAATCGGCGCCGTTCGCCGGACCTTCGGCGAGGCTGGGATGGATAAGTTACTGCGCGAGCGGACGCGCCGGCAGATCGAGCAGTATCGCGTGCGGCTCCGACCCGCCGGCGCTTCCATCGCAAAGCGCGCGCACGCGCTGGCCGAGATTCGTCGCGAGCAGGGCTACATGGCCGAATGCGCGCGGATGCCCGACGGCTCGATGCTGTTGGCGGAGAATCATTGCCCGATTTGCGCGGCCGCATCGACCTGCCAGGGCCTATGCCGCGAAGAGCTTTCGCTGTTCCGCGCGGTCTTTGGCGACAAGGCGCGGGTCGAGCGCACCGATCACATACTAGTGGGCGCGCGCCGCTGCGCGTATCGCATCAGCGCGGCGGACGAGTGACGAGTGTCACGGCGCCGCGAGGCTGAATGCGACCTTGAGATCTTCGCTTGTAAACGGATAGACGTGGATCATCCAGCCGAAAATCTGCTTGTGAAAATTTCCGTCCGCCGCTTCGCAGTCAGCCTGATTTGAAATCGTGCCGGTGAAGCCGAAGCGCGGATCGGCGAGATACCCCACGCGCATCCGTTCGCCGTCGCCGGCGCCGCTGCCGCGCCCAAACTCCCCCGGCGCACGCGCCGCCGAAGAAATATCCGGCCGCATCCTCGCGGCGACGTTGCCGTTCATCACGTCGGCCTCGGTCACGCCGTTCGGCAGGCAGATGTTGGTGTGCGCGTGCCAGTGCGAAAGGCTCAGCGGGATCAGCGCGTCGAGCTGCTCGGGAGTGTCGGCGGCGGGCGCGTCATACATCGCACCGACCAGCTTGTATCCGCCGAAGGTCTTCTTCTCATAGAGCAGAGAGCCGGGGCGCGCGAGATCGAAATCGCCCATGTACTCCGAGGCCGTCGCCGACCGATTGGCGAAGTGGTAAATGTCCTGCGGCACCGACTCCATGTAAGGCACGTAGCCGTCGGCTATCGCGACTTTGTAGTCCTCGTACTTGGTCAGCTTCGCGCGCATCGTCGCGATAATCTGTTCGCCGCGCTGCGTATCGGCCGGCGTCATCGGGCGCGACTCGGTCATCGTCATGTGGTCGCTCATCTTCATGTGCGCGCCCATCTGGCCCATCGCGCCGGTGCCGCCGCTGTCGCTGCCCGAGTCCATGTCGTCCATGTCGTGCGCGACGGCGTGGGAAACGGCCGCCGTGACAATCAACGTGATCGCGACGAGAAGGACGGTGAGATGCTTTTTCATAGTGCGCCTCGATGCTTGTTTACGATGATACTTTGCCGAGCGAAAATCGAGTAGCTACGAAATTGCGTCCAACTCCCTGAACGAACGGTTTGTAGAAAAGTCGTCGTCTCGGCTAGGGTTGGGCGTTGGAGATCGACGCGCCCAACGTGCCAGCTACGGATTCATCGCAGGAGCCGACGCATCGCCGCGACGTAACGGTCGCGGCGGTCGGCGATTCGCTCGACGCCGAGGTCGAGTACGGCGACCTGCGCTGGCGGTTGTCGGCTGAAGATGCGGCCGCGCCCGATCCGGTGTCGTCGTTCCTCGGAGCGCTCGGTGGATGCCTGCTGATGTCGCTCCGAGTGGCTGCGCGCGTGCGCAAAATCGAGCTCGGGCGGGCGTCGGTTCATGCGCGCGCCAACGAAAAAGGGCACGTCAAAGAAATTAAAGTGGAACTTCAAGTTGAATCCAGCGCCAGCGACGATCAGCTGCATCGATTGCTCGAAGTTGCCGAGCGCGGATGCCACATTCGCAACCTGATTCGCGACGAGGTCGCGTTCGCGCTAACGGTCACGAGGATTTGAAACGATGGGTGAAATAAATCTCTACCAGTATCCGATCTCGCCGTTCTCCGAAAAGGTCCGGCGCGTGCTCACCTACAAGCATCTCAAGTGGCATCCGATCGATTGCCATTACGAGGACAAGACCAACCTGCTCGCGCTGACCAAGGGCGCGTGGACGCGGGTGCCGGTGCTCGAATGGGACGGCGCGGTGGTTTACAACTCGGCCGACATCATCAAGTGGATCGATCGGAAGGTGCCGGCTAACCGCGTCATTCCCGACGACTCGCGCCTGCTCATCGAACTGCTCGACAATTGGGCCGACAACACTTTCTTCATGCCGATTCTGTTTTTGACGATTCCCGATTTGCTCGACGCGGCCGGCGACGCGAAGCTCAAGGCCAATCGCGAGCAGCTGATCGGGATGACGACGGCGCAGATGCGCGAGCGTCAGGCGCCGATGAAGGAGCAGCTCGCGGGCTACCTGCGGATGATCGACGATCAGCTCGCGGGCCGGGATTTCTTCCTTGGCAAGAGTTTCACGATGGCGGACGCGTCGCTCTACCATCCACTGTTTTTTCTCGCGCTCAACCCGTCGAACTTTTCGATGATGAAAGATTTCAAAAACGTCACTCGATGGTATGAAAGAATTCGCGATATCGCGTAGGAGGATTCAATGGCGCGCAAATTAGCAGTCGGAGTGAATTGGCAAGGCAAGCCTGATTTCAAAGGCACGATCGAAAAAGCGAAAATCGCGGACGCCGCCGGCATCCATTCGATCTGGGTCGCCGAAGCGTGGGGCCGCGACGCCTTCACGCTGCTGACGCTGCTCGCCGAGCATACCAGCAAGATCCAGCTCGCGACTTCGATCGTGAATATCTATTCGCGCACGCCCGCCGCGCTCGCGCAGCATTTCGGCACGCTCGACGAGCTCAGCAACGGCCGCATGATCATCGGGCTCGGCACCAGCGGGCCGCAGGTGATCGAACATTTCCACGGCATTCCGTTCAATCCGCCGCTGACGCGGATGAAGGAGTACGTCGAAATTATCAACATGATTTTCGCGCAGACCCCGCTCAACTACGAAGGCAAGGTGTTCAAACTGCAGCGCGGCTTCACGATGCGCTTCGAGACCCCGCGCAAGCACATCCCGATCTGGATCGCGTCGCTCAACAAGAAGAGCGTCGAGTTTACCGCGAAGAAAACCGACGGCTGGCTGCCGGTGATGATCCCGATCAACTCGCTCAAGAAAGCGATCGCCGATTTCCGCGAGATTGCGACCGCCGCCGGGCGCAATCCGCGCGATGTCGCAGTGAAGGCTCCCGGCCACGTGACCGTTACCGCGAACGTCGATCGCGCGAAGGCCGGCCACGCCGCCAACGTCGCGTTCTACGCCGCGCGCATGGGAACTTTCTATTCCGAGCAGCTCACGCGCTTCGGCTTCGGCGACGACGTGCAGAAGGTCAAGCAGGCGTGGGACGTGGGCGGCTCGAAGGCCGGCACCGCTGCGCTCTCGCCCAAGCTGCTCAGCGAGTTGGGTTATATCGGCGGCATCGAAGGCGCGGTCGAGCGGCTCAAGGCGCAGGACGAGGCGGGCGTCGATCTGCATCCGATCGATATCGACGCCGGCACGCCGGCCGAGTTCGAGAAGACCGTAGCGCGACTGCTCTGATGATTGCGCGGACGGAATTTGCCGCGCTATATCGAAATCGATCCCGACATCATTAAGGAGGACTTAGGTACAATGAAAGCAGCAGTATTCGAGGCGACCAAAAAGCCGCTCGTCGTCAAAACCCTTCCCGATCCCGAATGCGCCCCGACCAGCGCGATCGTCCGCGTCGAAGCCAACGGCATCTGCCGCTCCGATTGGCACGCGTGGTCAGGCGACTGGACCTGGATGGGCCTGTCGGCGCAGCCCGGCGCGGTCCTTGGTCACGAGTTCACCGGCATCGTCGAGGAAGTCGGCAAGGACGTGCGCAACTTCAAGAAAGGCGCGCGCGTCGTGGTGCCGTTTAGCCAGGGCGACGGCACTTGCGAGTATTGCCGCAACGGGCAATCCAACGTCTGCATCACGCCACTGCTGCCGGGATTTTCATATCCCGGCGGATTCGGCCACCTGGTCGCGGTGCCGTTCGCCGACATGAACCTCGTCACGCTGCCGCCAAGCATCGACTTTGTCGAGGCGGCCTCGATGGGCTGCCGCTTCATGACGTCGTTTCACGGCGTCGTCGATCGCGCACAGGTCAAGCCCGGTGAATGGGTCGTCGTACATGGATGCGGCGGAATCGGGCTGTCGGCGATCAACATCGCAGCCGCCATGGGAGCCAACGTCATCGGCGTCGATCTCGACTCGGCCAAGCTCGAGCTGGCCAAGGGCATGGGCGCCATGCACGTGATCAACGCGAAGAAGACCGATCCCCTGAGCGCTATTTTCGATCTCACCGGCGGCGGCGCGCACGTCGCGGTCGATGCGCTCGGGGTCGCGGCCACCTGCCGCAATTCGATCATGAGCCTGCGCAAGCAGGGCCGTCATCTGCAGATTGGGCTCACGACTTCGGCCGAGCAGGGCGAGATTCCGGTGCCGATCGATCGGATCGTCACGATGGAGCTGCAACTGATCGGATCGCTCGGGATGCAGGCGTCGCATTATCCCGCGATGCTGCAAATGGTCGAAGCGAAGAAGGTCACGCCCAAGGCGATGGTGACGGGCACCTGCGGGCTGGACGGCATAAATAAAATTTTCAACGAGATGAACACGTTCCAGAACGTCGGCGTCACGGTGATCAACAAGTACAACTAGACTCGGTGTTCGGTACCTGGGAATAGACACGTGAGAGGGTCCTCGTGGACCCTCTTCGTTTGTGGAGTTGCAATCTGATGAGAATGAAAATTCAGTTGATCGCGTTGACTGTATTGCTTGCGGCGACTGCGCTGCCGGCCTCTTCGCGAGCGCAAGACGCGTCGCAGGGCATCAAGGTCGAGGTAACAGGCTTTCGCAACAATAACGGGCTACTAAGATGTTCGTTGTGGTCGGGACCGGCAGGATTCCCGCGCGACGATTCCCACATCTGGAAGCATGCCTCGGGGCCGGTTAAGAACAGTAGCGCAGAGTGCGTTTTCAGTGGCAATTTTCCGGCCGGCGACTACGCCGTCACGCTCTTTCACGACGAGGACAGCAGCGGCAAATTCAAATCGAATATGATCGGCTATCCGCTCGAGGGCTACGGATTTTCCAACAACGTCGTGCCGCAGTTCAGCGCACCGACCTTCGACCAGTGCAAGTTTCATTACGACGGCACCGGCTGGAAGCAGATACCGGTAAAGATGATCTACCGATGATGAAAGCAGTAATCGTTGAAAAACCCGGCGATGAAAATGCGCTGAAGCTCGGCGAAGTTGCCGAGCCCACGATCAAGCCCGACGAAATCCTGATTCGCGTGCGCGCCGCCGGCGTGAATCGCGCCGACCTCCTGCAGCGGCAGGGCTTTTATCCGCCGCCGCCCGGCGCGTCGGAAATCATCGGTATGGAATGCGCCGGCGAGGTCGTCGCGGTCGGCGCGAACGCGCCCGGCTGGAAAATCGGCGATCGCGCGATGGCGCTGATTCCGGGCGGCGGCTACGCCGAGAAGGCCGCCGCGCATTACGGCTCCGCCATGAAGATTCCCGCATCGCTCAGCTTCGAAGAAGCCGCCGGCGTCCCCGAAGTGTTTCTAACCGTGTACCTTAATTTCTTCATGCTCGCCGGAATCAAGCGCGGCGAGTCCGCTTTGATTCACGGCGGCGGCAGCGGCATCGGCACCGCGTCGATTCAGTTGCTCAAACAAGCGGGCGTGCGCGTAATCGTAACCGCGGGCTCGGACGAGAAATGCGATCAATGCCGCAAGCACGGCGCCGACGTGGCGATCAACTACAAGAGCGGGCCGTTCGCACCGGCCGTAAAGGCGGCGACTGATGGACGCGGCGTGGACGCGATTCTCGACAGTATCGGCGGCGCGTATCTCGCGGGAAATATCGAGTCGCTCGCGCAAGGCGGGCGGCTGGTGTTGATCGGCCTGATGAACGGGACGCGCGCCGAGTTGGACCTCGCCGCCGTGCTGCGCCGTCATCTGAAGATCTTCGGCTCGACGCTGCGCTCGCGTCCAGCCACCGAAAAAGCGCAAATCGTTTCCGCGTTCCTCGGGCAATTCGGCGCCGCGCTCGAGTCCGGCAAGCTGCGCCCGCCAATCTACAAAGTGATTCCGGCCGCCGACGCCTCGACTGCGCATCGCATGATGCAGGCGAGCGAGCATTTCGGCAAAATCGTTCTCAAGTTCGACTGATCTGGTTTCTTGACCTGTGCGCGCGCCGCAACTAGTCTCGCGCCTTAGTCAGAACTCGGAGAATCCCGTGAAAGTCACCCTCATCATCCAATTCAATCGCAAACCTGGTGGGTGAGGGATACTTCGCAAGCTGGCTTGAAAAAGCCTCGGGCGTCGAAGCCCGGGGCTTTTTCTTTTCCTGCGCGATCAGTCGCGCGTGAGACTTCGAATGCAATCGAACGAAAAAGACAACGAATCAATCGACACCAACGATCGCCGCCGGAGCGCGCTGTTTCGTCACGCCGACTTCATGAAACTGTGGACCGGAGAAACGGTCTCGCTGTTTGGCACGCGCATGGGCGACGTCGCGATCAGTTTTGCCGCCGTGATCGCGCTGAAGGCGACCCCGTTGCAGATGGGCATCCTCGCCGCGGCCGGAATCGTGCCGACTCTCGTGCTCGGCCTGTTCGCGGGCGTGATCGTCGATCGCGTCCGCCGCCGTCCGATTCTGATCGCCACCGACATCGGCCGCTTCATTGTATTGGGCACGATACCGCTGGCTGCGATCTTCGCCGCGCTCACGATGGTCCAGCTATGTTCGGTGATGCTCGCGTACTCGGCGCTCGATCTCTTCTTCGACGTCGCCTATCGATCCTATCTGCCATCGCTGGTCGATCGCGAAGATCTCCTCGACGCGAACAGCAAGCTCACCGCCAGCGCCGGAGTCGCCGAGGCGGGCGGCTTCGCGCTCTCGGGCTGGCTGGTGGAGTGGCTGACTGCGCCGTTCGCGATCCTGATCGACGCGATTTCATTTCTCGCGTCAGCGCTGGCGATCGCGCTAATCCGCAAGCCCGAACCCGCACCCGCGCCGCGCGCCCGCGACGCCAGCGTCGCCCGCGAGATCGCCGACGGTGCGCGCCTGATCTTCGCCGACGGCCGTCTGCGCGCATTCGGCGTCAACGTCATCGTGGGCGGCTTCGCGAACAGTCTCGTCGGCACGCTCTATATGCTCTTCGTCGTCAACGCGCTCGGCTTCCGGCCCGGCGTGCTCGGCGTGATCTTCGCCGTCGGTGGCGCGAGCTCCCTGTTCGGCGCGTTAGCCGCGCGCCGCAGCGCCGAGATTTTCGGCACCGGAAGGGCAATGGTCGCCGGGCTCGCGATCGAGGGCGTCGCGTACATGCTGCTGCCGATCGCGCGCGGCAGTGGACCGGTGTCGGTGGCGCTGCTGGTCGCGCAGCAGCTGATTGGCGACAGCGCCGCGACGGTGTACTTCATCAACGCCGTCAGCCTGATCCAGACCATCACGCCCAAGCCGATGCTCGGCCGCGTCAACGCCAGTCTGCGCTTCGTCCGTCTCGGCAGCGTGCTCGCGGGACAGCTGGTCGCGGGAGTCGCGGGCGGAGTGATTGGCTTGCGGCCGACGATTGCAATTGGTGCGGCCGGCTTGTGGGTTACCGCCGCGCTGCTCGGTTTCTCCGAAGTCGGCTCGCTCACCGGAATGGAGGAGCACGCCGCGCCGCCGGTCGCCGAGTGATCCGAGGTCAGAAGCGGCGCGATTCGGGCAACTGGCGGGCGTTCGCGCGGGCCATCTGGTAGGATTCGGAGCGGGATAACGTGAATCCGAATCGTAAACCAATCAAACCGCATGCGCTCAAAGCGGGCGACACGGTAGCCGTCGTTGCGTCCGCCGCGGCGGTCGAGCGGGCGCATCTCGAGCGCGGCGTCAACGCGCTCGCCGCGATGGGCTATCGAGTCAAAGTCTCGGAACGCGTGCTGGCGCGTTCCGGAATCCTGGCCGGTGACGATCGCGATCGCGCGAACGAGCTGCAGGAATATTTCGCCGCCCCCGAGGTCAAGGCGATCTTTTCCGCGCGCGGTGGCTACGGATGCGGACGATTGCTGCCGCTGCTCGACTTCAACGCAATCGCGCTCACGCCCAAAATCTTCGTCGGCTTCTCGGACGCAACATTTCTGCTCAACGCGTTAGTCGATTTCGCCGGGATGGTATCGTTTCACGGCCCGATGGTCGCGATGGATTTCGCAAAAGGCCTGAGTCCGCGCGCGCTCGAGCATCTGCAAGGATTGCTCGGCGGCAAACTCGACGGCTTCGAGCTCGAGGCTCACGAGGCGATGCATCCGGGGATCGCGCAAGGTGAAGTCATCGGCGGATGCCTGTCGGTGCTGGTGGCGACGATCGGCACGCCGTTCGAGCCGCGCTTCGACGGCCGCATTCTGTTCCTCGAAGACACCGGCGAGAAGGCCTATCGAATCGATCGGATGCTCGTGCAGTTGCGCCAGAGCGGCGCGCTCGCGCGCGTTGCCGGAATTGTTTTCGGCGCGATTCGCGCAATCGACGGCAACGAACAGGAGAGCCGCATGATTGCGCGCTTCGCCGCCGAGCAGACCGCCGGCCTGGGATGCCCGGTGCTGTGGGGCGTCGAAGCCGGGCATGGCACCGAGAATTTTACGATCCCATTCGGCGTCGTCGCGCGAATCGATTGCGCCGCGCGCCGAATCGTTTTCACCGAGCCGGCCGTTACGCGGTAACCGCAGTTTTGGAGGATGGGCGTTGGGATGGAGTGAGGTCGAGCAGGCTTTCAACGACGCGGTCGAGCAGGGAGTAATTCCCGGCGCGACGGTGGTCGTGCGGCGCGGCGCTGACGTCGCGTTCGAAGGCGCATTCGGATTCAGATCGATCGAGCCGGCCCGAGCGCCGGCCAAAATCGAAACCGTGTACGACTTGTCGTCGCTCACCAAGGCGCTGGCGACGACGGTCGCTCTCATGATCCTCGCGCGCGACGGCAAGTTTCGCCTCGACGATCGCGTGACGCGCTTTTTCCCGAACTTCGGCGTGCACGGCAAGACCGTCATCACGTTTCGCCATCTGCTGGCGCATTGTTCCGGCCTCGCGGCGTGGCGCCCGTTTTATCAGCGGATCGCGGATATTGAAAAAAGCGGGCGGGTGAACTTCATGGCGAGCTACGGCGCCAAGGAGTTCGCTTACGAGGAGATTCATCGCGAGAAACCCGAAGCTGCGCCCACGACCAGGACTATCTACTCGGATCTCGGCTTCATCCTGCTCGGCGAGACGATCGAAAAAGTCGCAAGCGTCGCGCTCAACCGGTTTTGCCGCGAGAAGATTTTCCGCCCGCTCTCCCTTCGCGCCACCGACTATATCGACATCTCGCACGTCCGCTCGCGCCGCCTCGAGCCGGTCCCCGACATGTTCGCGCCGACCGAAATTTGTCCTTCACGCAAGCGGATGCTGATCGGCGAGGTTGACGACGAGAACGCGTTCGCGATGGGCGGAGTCGCCGGCCATGCCGGACTGTTCGCGCCGGTGCGCGAGGTCGATCGAATCGCGCGCGAGTTGATCGCCTGCTACGCGGGACGCTCCGATTTCGTCCCGCAAAAAATAATCCGCGAGTTCTGGACCCGCGACGCCACCGTCCCCGGCTCGACCTGGGCGCTCGGATGGGACACGCCGTCGGCGGAGCATTCCAGCTCGGGCCATCGGCTCTCGCCTGCGGCGGTCGGGCATCTTGGCTTCACCGGCACTTCGATTTGGATCGAGCCGGAGAGCGAAGTTGCGATCTCGATGCTCACCAATCGCGTTCATCCGCGGCGCGACAATCAGAAGATTCGCGACTTCCGCCCGAAGATTCACGACTTGATCATGGACGCGCTCGACCATGGCTGATTCCGCCAGCGCCGCACGCCTCGCGCGCATTCCCGCCTCCGTCACACGCGTCCATCTGATTGGAGTGGGCGGCACTGCGATGGCCGCGCTGGCCGGTATGCTCGTCGATCGCGGCTTATCGGTTACCGGCTCCGACAATCAGCTCTACGAGCCAACCGCGTCGCTGCTGAGAAATTCGCGCGTCGGTTTAATGACGGGATTTTCGCCCGCCAACCTGTCGCCCGCGCCCGACCTCGCGGTGGTCGGCAACGTGATCGTGCCAGCCAATCCCGAAGCCGTCGCGCTGCTCGCGTCGCCGATTCCGTATCTCTCGATGCCCGAGACGCTGTGGCATTTTTTTCTGAAAGACCGGCGCGTGCTGATGGTCGCGGGGACGCATGGCAAGACCACTTCGACCGCGATGATGGCGCACGTGCTCGAGGCGGCCGGGCGCGATCCGTCGATGCTGGTCGGCGGCGTCGCGAGCGATTTCGGCTCCAACTACCGGCTCGGCCGCGGCGCGGACTTCGTGATCGAAGGCGACGAATACGACACCGCGTTTTTCGACAAGGGCCCGAAGTTTCTGCACTACCGCGCCACCGGCGCGATCATCACGGCAGTTGAATTCGATCACGCCGATATTTATCGCGATCTCGATCACGTGAAGTCGAGTTTCCGCGCGCTCGTCGATCAGATGGATTCGTCGCGCGTGCTCGCGGTATGCGCCGACTTTCCGCACGCGCTCGAAGTCAGCGCCAACGCTCGAGCACGCAGGCTCACATACGGACTGCGCGAGGGCGAATATCGCGCGACGGATATCACAGTGGGCGCGGACGGTGCGCGATTTTCTGTGACTCGCGATGGCAATCGAGTCCACGATTCGATCCATCTCCCGATCGGCGGACGCATGAATGTCGCCAACGCGCTCGGCGTTTACGTGCTGCTGAACGCGTTCGGCGTCTCCGGCGACGAAATTGCCACGGGACTGCGCAGCTTCAAGGGCGTCGTGCGCCGGCAACAAATTATCGGAGAGGCGGCGGGCGTGACCGTAGTCGATGACTTCGCTCATCATCCGACCGCAATCGGCGTCACGCTCGAAGCGATCGCTGAACGATTCTCCGGACGCCGAATACTCGCGGCCTTCGAGCCGCGCTCAAACACCGCGCGCCGCAACGTTTTCCAGAACGCATTCGCGGCCGCGTTCGACAAGGCGTCGCGCGTTTACCTCGGCCCCGTCTATTTCAAGGAGAACGATCCGATCGCGCCGAACGAGCGGCTCGAAACCAGCGCACTCGCAGGTGCAATCACCGAGCGCGGCCCTCATGCGCTCGCATGCGCATCGAACGACGAGATCCTCGAGCGAATGCTCGCCGACGCGCGCGCCGGCGACGTCGCATTGTTCATGTCCAACGGCCCCTTCGACGGCCTCAAGGAACGATTCCTCGCCGCGCTGCGGAGTAAGTAACTGAATCCTAACCTCTCCTTGTTCTAGGAGAGGTCGGCGCGCGCCGAAGGCGAGCGACGGGAGAGGTGCAAAGTTCGCCGCAGCAGTCGTGCCTGCTTCACGCCGTAATTCAGAGGGTGGTGCCGCTGTCTGGCAACCCAGGTCTTCTGCATTGTGATTAGACGAGTTCGAGTGGTTGACCTGTCCGGCGTCGCACCTCTCCCGGCGATACCTCGCTCCGCTCGGCTTACGCCGACCTCTCCTCGGACAAGGAGAGGTTAGGAGGGGGAGCCAGCGCTAGTAGCCGAGCGCGGGATCTACCAGATTCAATAGCGGTCGATTCGCCACGAACCTTTTTAGATTCTCCGCGAACAGCTCGCAGGCTTTATCCATGTAGCCGCGATTTGCGCCGGAGATGTGCGGCGTCAGAATTACGTTCTCGAGATCCCACAACGGGCTGCTCGCTTCCAGCGGTTCATGCTCGAACACGTCGAGGCCCGCGCCGCCGATTTTGTTCGCGCTCAGCGCCGCGGCCATCGCGCGCTCGTCGATCACTTCGCCGCGCCCGATGTTTACCAGGTACGCGCCGGGCTTCATCGCGGCCAGCTCGCGCTCGCCGATGAACTTGCGGGTGTGATCGGTTGACGGAAGCGTGACTGATACGTAGTCCGATTCGCGCAGGATCGCTTCGCAATCATCGGGGCCGAAAAAACGCGCGGGAATTTTGCCGTCAGGATCGCCGAGCCCCGCCGGGCACCATCCGCCATCGACGCGGTCGGCCGGATTGCGCTTCAGCGCGATCACCTTCATGCCAAATGCGGCCGCCAGCCGCGCGGTCTCCCTGCCGATCGAGCCGTAGCCGATGATGCCGAGAGTCTGCCCGCGAATGTCGTCCACGCCCGCCATGAAAGCGCCCGATCGCATCCACTCGCGGCGAACCTGCGCGCGAATCGCGAGATGAATCCGATGCGCATACGCGAGCATCGAGCCGATCGTGTATTCCGCGATTGGCGTCGCATGAATTCCGCTCGCGGTCGTGATTGGAATCGCACTTCCCTTCAGCGGACCGCCGAGTACGTGGTCGGCGCCCGCGCTGAGCAGCTGAATCCACTTGACGCGCGCGCGCGCCGCGAGGTCGCCCGGCACGCGAAACGTCAGCAGCGCGTCGCATCCGGCGCCGACCAACTCGCCGACTTCCTCGGCAGTCCGGCATGGACGATCTGCCAGCTCGGCGCCCGGCGCCGCGGCCATGATTGCGCTGCGATGCGTGGGTTGTAGCGCGACTGTCGATATAATTTTCATGGATGCATCAAACTTTCGCACGGGTTTGCGCCCGCATCAAGGAAAAATCGTCCGGCTTGAGGAGATCGCCCGGCGGGCTTATATTTGCTGTGCTGCTGGTCGGCCTTCGATTGCCGAGCGCATTCAGAATGAAGCTGCAGAAAATACTCACCTTGGGCGTCGCGACAGCCGCACTGTTCGCGCTCTCTCAGCTTGCAATCGCGCAGAACCAGGATTCTCAAAATGGCTCGCAGGGCGGAGGCGCTTCCGCCGCGCCCGGAATTGCGGGGCAGGGCGGCAGCGACGACACCACACTCGAGATTGCGCCGCAGCCCGGTTTGGCGGCGCCCAGGCCGGCCGTCAAGGAAATTCCCAGCGACCGGAATTTTAATCCGGGCGAGGACAACACGTCGGTCGAGCCCAATTTTCGTCCCGGAACCGAAAACGGCACCGGCGACGTCGACAGCAACGTCAACAACAATCTCAACAACAACCTCGACAGCAGCCATCCGCACGCGCGTCCTTATCTCGGCATCACCGTGCAGTACGTGACGAAGTGCTACCAGGGCGGCGAAGAGCACGGGCTCGAGGTGCTGACGATCGATCCCAACAGTCCGGCGTCGCAAGCGGGTCTGCAGGCGCGATCCGGGATGTCGCCAATCGGCGCCGCAGTGGAGACGCTGAGTGGAATCCTGCCCGGCGGTTCGATTCTGGCCAACAAGGCGCTGTCAACTTCGGGCGCGATGGGGCAGGGCGGCGATCTGATTGTCGCGGTTGACGACAAGCGCGTCCGCGACCAGAGCGATCTGGAAACCGCGATGTCGCGGCTGAAGCCCGGCGACACGATGTACCTGACTGTGATCCGGCCCGATGGATCGGACGAGCGCGCGCCGCACAAGACCATCAAGATAGCGGTGCACGTCGGTGCGGTCGGCGAGCCGATCGCGAATGCCGCGCCGGACAGCTTCGCGCACTAAGTCCCGATTTCATTTCACGCCGTCTCGCCGATGCGCACATCTCACGCGTGTTCGCGCGCGATTTTCTGCTAATATCGTTGTGACGCCAGCGGCATGCACGGTCCTCGCGCGCATCGCCGCAGGGCGAATTTGCGTATTGGGATCGCAAAAAGTTGCAACGAAGCCTCAAAGAAGCGGCCGGCGAACTCGAAGCGCGGCTCGCGGCCAACACCGAGCGCCGATTCCCCGTGATGGGACTGCGCGGCGCGGCCGGCGCTCTCATGCTCCGCGAGATGCGGTTGCGGCTGACGCGTCCGATCGTCGCGATCACCTCGACCGCTCCTGAAGCCGAGGCCCTCGCCGGCGAGGCCGCGTTTTTCCTCGACGAGGCCGCCGATGCCGACGCCGCCACCCGCCGGGTGCATCTGCTCCGCTCATGGGAAGTGAAGCCGATGGCGCAATTGTCGCCGCCGACGGACGCGCAGGCGTCGCAACTCGCCGCGCTGTTCGCGATCCTCCGGCATGAGTCGCCGTTGATCGTCACCTCGGCCGAAGCGCTCATGACGCGCACGATTCCGCGCACCGCGTTCAACGAATCGATCCTCACGGTCGCGATTGGCGACAAACTTGACTTCGACGCTCTGGTCGAAGCACTCGCGGCCTGCGGCTACCAGCGCGTGCCACAGACCGAGGAAGCCGGCGACTTCAGCGTCCGCGGCGGAATCGTCGATGCGTTCTCGCCGCTTTACCGCGACCCGATTCGCATCGAGCTCGAGGATGACGTGATCACTTCGATTCGCCACTTCGACGCCGACAACCAGCGCTCCGGCGCCGAACTGGTCGAGGCGACGATCACGCGCACGCGCTTTGTGCCGCCGTCGGCGCTCAAGGATCCCAAGCTGCGCGAGCAGGTCACGCTGCGCGCCGCGGAAATCGGCATGGTGCGGAAGGAGGCCGCCGAACTGTCCGAGACGCTCGAGAACGGCCTGCTCTTTCCCGGCGCGGAACTGCTGATGCCGTATGCGTACGGCCGCGCGCTCGACAGCGTCTTCGACTACATGCCGGCCGGCACGTTGCTGTGGCTGATCGATCCGGGCCGCGTGCTCGCCGAGGCCAATCGCTTCGCCGAAACCGTCAACCACGAGACCGCCGCTGCCGCGCAGAAGCCCGCGTTTCATCCGGCGCCCGAAGCGCTGTTCATCACTGCCGACAATTTCGAGCGCGCGCTCGCAAACTTCACCGCGGTCGAAGTCGGCTCGCTGGTGACGATGGCCGCGCCGCGCGAGGGATGGGCGGTGCCGGTCGAAGTAAAATCGCAAAACAGTTTGCGGCTGGGCTCGAACCAACTGAGCGGCGTGCGGACGCCGCCGAGCTTCGAGCCGCTGGCGACTGAACTGCGCGAAGTCCAACGCGGACAGGGGCGTTCGCTGATGATGGTCGAAGGCCCCAACCAGGTCGCGCGTCTGCGCCGTCATCTCGAGGCGTGGGACCTCGAGGTCAACGTCGAATGCAAAAGTCTGTCGGCGCTGCTCGAATGGCCCGACTATCGCCCCGCGATCATGGAGGGCGAGATTTCGGCCGGCGTCGTTCTGCAGGAAGACGGCCTCTACATCTATAGCGAGGAGGAAATTTTCGGCGAGCCGCGTGCGCACCGGCGCAAGCGTCCGACAGCGAAAGGCGCGCTGCTCAATCTCGAAGAATTGAAGCCCGACGACTTCGTCGTGCACATCGATCACGGTATCGCGAAGTACCGCGGCCTGCGGCACATGAAGGTCGCCGACGTGGAGGGCGACTTTCTCAATCTCGAATACGCCGGCAACGACACGATGTACGTGCCGGTCGAGCGCATAAATCTCGTCCAACGATACATCGGCGGCGATAACGCCGAGCCCAAGCTCGACAAGCTCGGCAGCGGCTCGTGGGAGAAGGTCAAGCGGCGCACGCGCCAGGCCGTGCTCGCGATGGCGGCTGAGCTGCTCGACATCTACGCCGCGCGCGAGGTGATGGAAGGGCACGCCTACCCCGCGCCCGGCGCCGATTACGAGGAATTCGCGGAGCGCTTCGAGTTCGAGGAAACTCCCGATCAGCAATCCGCGATCGACGACGTCATCCGCGATCTGACGCGCGTCAAGCCGATGGATCGCCTGATCTGCGGCGACGCCGGCTTCGGCAAAACTGAAGTCGCACTGCGCGCCGCGTTCATCGCCGTGATGGACGGACGCCAGGTCGCGGTGCTGGTGCCGACGACGATCCTCGCCGAGCAGCACTGGAACACGTTCCGCGATCGCTTCAAGGATTACCCGGTGCGGGTCGAGATGGTCTCGCGCTTCCGCAGCCACAAGGAGAACAAGGCCGTCATCGAGGACGCCGCCGCCGGCAAAGTGGACGTCATCATCGGCACGCATCGCCTGCTGTCGACCGACGTGCAGTTCCCGCGGCTTGGGCTTGCTCGTGATCGACGAGGAGCATCGATTCGGCGTGGTCGATAAGGAGCGAATCAAGAAGCTCAAGAAGCTGGTGCCGGTGTTGACGATGACGGCGACGCCGATTCCGCGCACCCTGCACATGGCGATGCTCGGCATCCGCGATCTTTCGGTGATTCAGACGGCGCCGCCCGATCGCCAGTTGATTCGCACCTTCGTCGCGCATTTCGACGACGCCACCATCCGCGATTCGATTCTGCGCGAGCTCAACCGCGGCGGCCAGGTTTTCTTCGTGCACAATCGCGTCGAGAATATCGACTACATGGCCAGCCATCTGCGCTCGCTGGTGCCCGAGGCCAAAATCGCGATCGCGCACGGCCAGATGAAGGAGCGCCAGCTCGAGAACGTGATGCGCGACTTTATCGAGAAGCGCGTCAACGTGCTGGTCTGCAGCGCGATCATCGAATCGGGCCTCGACATCCCGAACGCCAACACCATGATCATCAACCGCGCCGATCACTTCGGTCTTGCCCAGCTGTATCAGTTGCGCGGACGCGTCGGCCGTTCGCGGCAAAAGGCCTACGCGTATCTGCTGATCCCAGGCGAACACATCATCACGCGCGATGCCAAGCGGCGGATCGACGCGCTGCGCGAGCTGGTCGAGTCCGAGAGCGGCGGCGGCTTCAAGCTCGCGATGGCCGACCTCGAGCATCGCGGCGCCGGCAACCTGCTCGGTCACGAGCAGCACGGCGAGATCGCGGCGGTCGGATTCGAGCTTTATACCGAGATGATGGAAGAGGCGATCGCTGAGCTGCGCGGCCAGCCCAATCGTCCCGACTTCGAGCCCGAGCTTCGGATCAGCGTGCCCGCCTACATCCCCGAGGCTTACGTTTCCGACGAGAACGAGCGGCTGGTACTCTACCGGCGGCTCGCGCGGGCCAATAGCGAGCAGGACCTCGGCGAGATTCGCGACGAAATGCGCGATCGGTTCGGTCCGGTGCCGACTCTGATCGAAAACCTGATCGCCGCGATGAATGTCCGGCGCCAGATGAAGCAGTTGATGATCCTGAGCGCGATTCTCAAAGGCACCCAGCTCGAAATCCGCTTTCATCCCGACGCGCCGGTCGATACCACGCGCCTCGCGAAGCTCGCCGATCAGAATCGGCGCACGATGCGGCTGACTCCGTCGTTCCAGGTGATCACGCGAATCGAGCCCGGCGAATACGATCATTTATTCGCGCAGCTCGACGGCGTCTTGCAGGCTCTGGCGGGCTGTGAAAAGTTGGAAAACTGGCCCGCCGCGAAAGCTGGGCAGGCCCTCAACTAGATTGATGCACAAGAGAAGATCGTTTCCGCGAGCCGCCGCGCGATGCGTGGTGATGGCAGCCTCGGCGGTGTCGATGGGTATTGCGCTGGCCGGCGTGTTCGCGGGCTGCTCGGTTGACCTGCTCAAACCTCAGTCCTACGCCTTCATCAAGGAAGCGATAGAGGCTACTCCGGTGCCGGATCAATCGCCCGAGGTGGTAGGCACGCCCTCGTCCAGACCGACACCACGGACACTGGTGGCATCATCTGAAGCGGCGCAACCGTCGCCACCATCGCCACCTGTAGCGTTGCCGCCGCTGCCTCCGGGCGCGGTGAATCCTTCGCGCGAGCCGCGAATCGTGCCGGCGTCAGACGTTCCCGGCGGTATCTCGATTCCCGGCTTCGCAGCGAAGAAGGAAGATCAGGAAGCGCCGCCGCCGGCTCCGGTCGAAGAACCCGAGAGTGCGGATGAAGCAGCGGAGTCCAGCACGCCGGCCGTCGATCGCGTCGTCGCCAGCGTTGACGGCGATCCGATCACGATGCGCGAGGTCAAGGATTTTGCCTCGCAGCATGGTCAGCCGATCAATACCGACGATTTCGCCTCTTCGGATATCGCCAGGACCGCGGTGAAGGCGTTGATCGGGCAAAAATTGCTCGAACAGGAAGTGAAGAAGTACGATGACAAGGTCGATGAGGCGCAGGTTGACAAATACATCGAGCAGTTGCGGATGGACAAGCACATGAGCGACGCGGAATTCCGCGCCCAACTTCAGGCGAGCGGGATGAGCTACGATGAACTGCGCAAGCACGCGCGCCTTGACCTCGAAAAAGCGATGATGATCGAGCAGGAGGTCCGCTCCAAGATCAACGTGCCCGACGCCGACATCCAGGCCTTCTACGACGCTCACAAGGAAGATTTCACCATTCCCAAGGAGCGTCTCAGGCTCTCCCAGGTCCTGATCGCGCTGCCGGCCAACCCCACCCCCGCACAAGTGGCCGCCGCGCAGAAGAAGGCCGAGATGGTGCGCGCGCGCGCAATCAAGGGCGACGACTTCGGCGATCTCGCGCGCGTCTATTCGGACGACGATTCAAAGTCTAACGGCGGCGAGCTCGGATGGTTCGCGCCCGGCGACATCAACGACTCGATTCTCGCCGCGGTTAAGCCGCTCAAGCCCGGCGAAGTCTCGGCGCCGGTCCGCACCAGTCACGGCATTCACATCGTCAAGCTCGAAGAGCACGAGGTCCCCGGCCCGGTCCCGCTCAGCGAGGTCAAGGCGCAGATTCGCGCGCAACTGACCGATCAGAAGACCAGCGAGGCGCTCGAGAAGTGGGTTGAATCCGATCTCGTCAAGCAGCACTACGTCGAGACCATGTACTAGATGACCGCCCTCAGACGAAAGACGCCGCCGCTGTTGGCGATTAGCATGGGCGACCCGGCGGGCGTCGGCCCCGAAGTGATCCTCAAGGCGGCCGCTGCCCTCGCGCGTCGCCGCGGCGCGCCGGCCCTTGTTGTAGTTGGCGATTTGTCCGCGATGCGCGCGGCCGCCGCCCGCCTGCGTGGCGTGCCCGCTCCTCGCGAATGGCATCAGGATGCTCCGCCGATTCGACTGACGAAGGGACTCGGCGTACTTTCGATCTCGAGTTTGTCGGCGCGCGCCATTCGTCCCGCTCATCCCACAGTCGAGGGCGGCGGCGCCGCCTATGATTACATTGTAACTGGCGCGCGGATGGCGATGAGCGGCACGGTTGACGCTCTCGTGACCGCGCCGATTAGCAAGGACTGGATGAATCGCGCCGGACATCACTTCCCCGGACACTCGGAGCTGCTGGCCGAGATGTCGCACACGCGGCTGTGGCGCATGATGTTCGCGGGCGGCGAGTTGACGGTCGCACTGGTGACTGCGCACATGGGATTTGCAAAAGTCGCGACTGCACTGACGCAGCGCAACATACTCGATACGATTCGCCTGCTCGCGACGCACTTGCGCGTCGCGCTCGGCGTCGCCCATCCGCGAATCGCCGTGCTCGGGCTGAATCCTCATGCCGGTGAAAGCGGGATGTTCGGCGACGAGGAAATCCGCGTGATCGCGCCCGCGATTCGACGCGCGCAGCGCGAAGGCATCGACGCCTATGGTCCGCTCGCGCCCGACACCGCGTTCATCCGCAAGGCCAACGCGTTTAGTTTCGACGCCGCGGTCGCGATGTATCACGATCAGGGGTTGATTGCGCTCAAGACGCTGGAGTTCGATCGCGCCGTGAATATCACAATTGGATTGCCATTCGTCCGCACCTCGCCCGACCACGGCACCGCGTTCGACATCGCCGGCAAGGGAATCGCAAATCCGTCGAGCATGATTGCCGCAATCGAATATGCGTGGCGCGCCGCCATCAGCCGCGACCGGCTCGCGCGCCGGGCGGCGGCGTAAATACCAATGGCCGATCGAATCGTCATCAAGGGCGCGCGCGAGCACAATCTCAAGAATATCGATCTCGAGATCCCGCGCGATCGCCTGGTTGTGATCACCGGGCTCTCCGGCTCCGGCAAATCCTCGCTCGCCTTCGACACGATTTACGCCGAGGGCCAGCGCCGCTACGTCGAATCGCTCTCGGCCTACGCGCGCCAGTTCCTCGAGCAGATGGAAAAGCCCGACGTCGATTCGATCGACGGCCTCTCGCCGGCAATCTCGATCGAGCAGAAGACCACCTCGCGCAATCCCCGCTCGACCGTCGGCACCATCACCGAAATCTACGACTACCTGCGCCTGCTCTTCGCCCGCGTCGGCCACGCCTTCTGCTACAACTGCGGCCGCGAAATCACGCAGCAGAGCGTCCAGCAAATCGTCGATCGAATCATGGGATGGCCCGAAGGCTCGCGCATTCACGTGCTCGCGCCAATCGTCCGCGATCGCAAGGGCGAGTATCGCAAGGAGCTCTCCGAGATGAAGCGCGCCGGCTTCGTGCGCGTCAAGATCGACGGCAAGCTCCACGAACTCGGCGAGGAGCCGGCCCTCAACAAGAATCAGCGCCACACCATCGAGGTGATGGTCGATCGGCTCGCCATCCGCAAGGGCATCGAGAAGCGCCTGTCGGACTCGCTCGAGGTCGCGTTCAAGTACGGCCAGGACCTGCTCAAGGTCGAGCGCCTGGAAGGGCCCAAGAACGAGAGCGCGATTTATTTCAGCCAGCGCTTCGCCTGCGTCGATTGCGGAATTTCGTATCCGGAAATCGAGCCGCGGATGTTCTCCTTCAACAGCCCGCACGGCGCCTGCACCGAGTGCTCGGGTATCGGTTCGATCATGTATTTCGATCCCGAGCTGATCGTGCAGAACGAGGACTTGAGCATCGCCGATGGCGCCATCGCGCCGTGGGCCACGATGAACTATCTGCAGCCCGTGCTCGACGCGCTCGCGAAGCACTACAAGTTCAGCCTCGATCTGCCGTGGAAAGAAATTCCGCTGAAGACGCGCAAGGCAATCATGAACGGCTCCGGGGCCGAGGAGATCGAGTTCGCCTATCAGCGCGGGCATCATCGCGCCGAGTACTCGAAGACCTTCGAGGGCGTGGTCCAATGGCTCGATCGCCGCTACAAGGAGACCGAGTCCGAAGGCGTGCGCGAGTTCCTCGAGGCCTACATGAACATGCGCCCGTGCCCGACCTGCACCGGCGCGCGCCTCAAGAGGGAAAGCCTGTTCGTGCGCTTCAACAACAAATCGATTTCGGAAGTGACCGCGATGTCGATCAAGCAGGCGCTCGCGTTTTTCGCCGCGCCCAAGCTGAGCGCGCAGGAAGCCGAAATCGGACGGCTCATTCTGAAAGAAATTCGCGAGCGCCTCAATTTTCTCGCCGACGTCGGCCTCGAGTACCTCACCCTCGATCGCCCGTCCGGCAGTCTCTCCGGCGGCGAGGGCCAGCGCATCCGTCTCGCCACCCAAATCGGCTCGAGCCTCGTCGGCGTGCTCTACATCCTCGACGAGCCGTCGATCGGACTCCATCAGCGCGACAATCAGCGCCTGCTCGCCACCCTCAAGCGCCTCAAGGAACTCGGCAACACCGTGCTGGTGGTCGAGCACGATCGCGAGACCATGCTCGAAGCCGATCATCTGATCGACATGGGCCCCGGCGCCGGCATTCACGGCGGCTACATCGTCTCGCAGGGCACGCCCGACGAGGTCATGCGCGACGAGAACTCGCTCACCGGCAAATATCTTTCGGGCGCAGTCGAGATTCCGGTGCCGTCGCGACGCCGCCAGCTCTCCGGCCGCTGGCTGACCGTCAAGGGCGCGCACGAAAACAATCTGCGCGATCTCACCGTTGCCATTCCGCTCGGCGTCTTCACCTGCATCACCGGCGTCTCCGGTTCCGGCAAATCGACGCTGGTGCTCGATACCGTCTATCGCGCGCTCTCGCAAAAACTCAATCACAGCCGCGAGCGCGCCGGCGCCTACAAGACGCTCGAGGGCGTCGAGCATCTCGACAAGGTCATTCACGTCGATCAGAGCCCGATCGGACGCACGCCGCGCTCCAATCCCGCGACCTACACCGGCCTCTTCACCCATATCCGCGAGCTGTTTGCGCAACTGCCCGAGGCTCGCATGCGCGGCTACGGCCCCGGACGATTTTCGTTCAACGTCAAGGGCGGACGCTGCGAAGCGTGCGAAGGCGACGGCATCATTCGCATCGAGATGCACTTTCTGCCCGACGTTTACGTCACCTGCGAGGTCTGCGGCGGCAAGCGCTACAATCGCGACACCCTCGAGATTCAGTACAAGGGCAAGAACATCGCCGAGGTCCTCAACATGACCGTGCTCGACGCGGTCGAATTCCTCGGCTCGGTTCCGCCGATTCGCCAGAAGCTTGAAACCCTGCGCGACGTCGGCCTCGACTACATTCACCTCGGCCAGTCGGCGACGACGCTGTCCGGCGGCGAGGCCCAACGCATCAAGCTCGCCAAGGAACTCGCGCGCCGCGCGACCGGCCGCACGTTTTACATCCTCGACGAGCCGACCACCGGCCTCCACTTCGACGACATCAAGCGCCTGCTCGGCGTGCTCGGCCGCCTGGCCGACGCCGGCAACACCATCGTCGTCATCGAGCACAACCTCGACGTCATCAAGACCGCCGACTACCTGATCGATCTCGGCCCCGAGGGTGGCGATCGCGGCGGCCAGGTCGTCGCCAAAGGCACGCCCGAAGAAGTCGCCGGCGTAAAGGCGTCATACACCGCCGCCTTCCTCCGCCCCGCCCTGAACCACCGCGCCGCCGCCTAATCTGATTCTTTCTCGGCCACGCCGTCGTAAACAATTTTTCCCTCCGCCACGCGCGCGAACGGCGCGATCGCGTGCGGCGACAACTTCCCCGTCGGCATGATGTGCTCGACCGCCCATCCGCGCACCACCAGGTTGTCCGAAATGATTCGTCGATGGCATCGCCACCACAATCCTTCCGAACACATGTACGCAGTCCGCGCGCCGCTCGCGGCCTCGATCAATTCGCGCAAGCCATCTTCAAAATCCGCACTCTCCGTGTAGTCCGCGTACGATCGGAACGCCGCCAGTTGCCATGCGGTGTGCGGCGAATCGACGCGCTTCGAATGTCGCCGGCCGCCGAGCCGCTTGATCCATCGATACTCGATCCCGGCGCGCCCGAGCGACGCCGACAGCTCGGCCTGGTTGAACTGCGGCCACCGTTTCGAGCTGGGAAACGACCGCACGTCGGCGACAGTGGCGATCCGATGCTGGCCGAGTAGTTCGAGGAAGCGTTCGATCGGGTGGGTCGAATGCCCGATCGAAAAGATCAGCGCCGGCTTATTGCGCGCTGGGGGCGTCGGCCGCCTTCTCCATCTGCGCGGTCTTGATCTTCGCGTCCGCCTGGTTCGCGACCGCGACCACGATCATCGAGTCGGGATGCAGATATTTTTTCGCCACCGCCAGCACGTCATCCTTGGTGACCGCTCCGATTAGCTTCGGATACTGCTCCGCGTAGTCGAGCCCCAACCCGTAATACTCGATCTGGATCATGAACGACGCGATCGCGCTCTGCCGCTCGATTCCCAGCGGGAAGCTGCCGATGAGAAATTTCTTCGCGCCATCCAGCTCCGCGTCGCTGACCGGTTTTTCCTGAATCTCGCGCAGCTGCTGCAGGATCAAATCGATCGCCTCGTTCGAGCTCTGGTTCTTGGTCTGCAATCCGACCGTGAACGCGCCCTGGAATTTGCCCGGCTCGAAGCCGCTGTTGATCGAATAGGCCAGCCCGTGCGCGCTGCGAACCACCTTCACCAGCCGCGACGAAAATCCGCCGCCGCCCAGGATGTAGTTCATCACCTTGAGCCGGTAAAAATCCGGATTCGACCGCTCGACGCCGCCGGAACCCATGATGATATTCGCCTGCATCACGTTCCGATCGATCAGTTTCACGTGCAGGCCGGGCGCAACGTTGATCGGCGCCGGCTCCGTTTGCGGCGCGACGGTCCCGGCAAGGCTCGCCAGCGATTTCTCAAGTGATGCTTTAACTTCGTCGGCGTTCACATCCCCCGCCACCGCGACGATCGCGCCGCCGGCCTTGTAATAATCGTGGTAGAAGCCGCGCACGTCGTCGTTCGTCAGCTTGCCGACCGACTCCGACGATCCCGCTTCCGGATGCCCGTACGGCGCGTCGCCGAACAGATCTTTTATGAATTCCACGTCCGCGGTGTAGCCCGGTTGTTCCTCCGCCGCTTTGATTTCCGCGACCTGCTCGGCGCGTTTGCGCGCGATATCGGCGTCGCGCAGTCCCGGCTCCGTCAAAATTCCCGCCAGCAACCCGAGCGTCTCGGCCTGGTACTTCTTCAGCGACGTCATCCCGGCGGTCGAATAATCGCGCCCCGCCGATACGCCGACCGAGCTGCCCATGAAATCGACTTTCTGATTGAACTCCGTCGCGCTGAGCTCCTTGGTGCCTTCCGAAAGACATCGCGCCGTCAGTTCGGCCAGCCCTTCCTTGCCCTTGGGATCGCGCCGCGTGCCCGCGTCGAACTCGATCATCATCGTCACCATCGGCAGTTGATGCTGTTCCGAGACCAGCAGGGTCGCGCCGTTGCTGAGCGTCATCTTCTTGATCTCGATCGCATGCGACGGCGTCGCCGCGAACAGTAACGCCGCCATCGCCGCGACGCCCGCCAACATTGTGATCCGCATCGTCGCCCCGCTCATCGCAATTCTCCGCTGCTCAGCCCGCTGCCGCCGTGATTGAGCACTCCGGTCGGCACCAGCACGCCTTCGGTCATATTGGTCGCGACCAGGTAAGTCTTCGCAACCCGCTGCACGTCGGCCGCCGTCACCTTGTCGATTCCGTCGATGTACTTATCGACCATGTGGTAGTCGCCGAGCATTTCGTACACGCCCAGCATCTCGGCCTCGCGCATCACCGAGTCCTGTCCGAACACGAATTGCGCCTGCTCGAGATTCTTGGCCTTCTGCAATTCTTCCGCTCCGACAGGGGTTTCGCGCATCGCAGCGATCTCTTTTTCTACTTCGATCTGCGTATCCGCCGCCGTCACGCCCGGACGCATCTGCGCCGACACCACGAACAATCCCGGATCGAATGAGGTCATGTCGTAGCCGGCCCCGATATCGACCACCATCTGCTTATCAATCACCAGCTTCTTGTAGAGCCGCGAGCTCTGGCCGTCGCTCAAAATCTCCGACGCGATTTCGAGCGCGTACGCATCGGGGTTCGTGAGATTCGGCACGTGATACGCCTCTTCGAACGCCGGCAGATTCGCCGCATGCCGCAGCTCGACGCGCCGCGTGCCCTCTTGCGGCGGCTCGACTTCCGTCACCGGCGGCGCCTTCGGCCCGTTCTTGATTCCCGCGAACGCCTCGCTGATTTGCTTCATCACCTGGTCGCCGTCAAAGTCGCCGACCGCGACAATCAGCGCGTTTTGCGGCGAGTAATAAATTTTGTGATACGCCATCGCATCCGCCAGCGTCAGCCCGTCCACGTCGTGGAACCATCCGATCACCGGCCAATGGTACGGATGCGCCACGTAGGCCTGCGCCCGCACCATCTCGTCGAGCGCGTCCTCCGGATTGTCGTCGGTGCGCAGCCGCCGCTCCTCGAGCACCACGTGCTTCTCCTTGTCGAAATCCTTGGGCTCGAAGTTGGCCATCCGATCCGCTTCGAGCGTGATCGGCACGTCGAGGTGCTCCTTGTTGATCGTCTCGAAGTAATCGGTGAAGTCCGATTCCGTGAACGCGTTATCCTCGCCGCCGTGCTGCTGGATTATTTGCGAGAACTCCTCGGGCCCGACCTTCTTGGTGCCCTTGAACATCAGATGCTCGCACAGATGCGACAGGCCGGTCTTGCCGAACTGTTCGTTGCGCGATCCGACGCGGTAGAAAACGTTGAAGGTCGCCAGCGGCGCCTTGTGATTTTCCAGCACCAGCACGCGCAGCCCGTTGGCCAGCGTCTGCGCCTTGACCGCGTCCGCCATTCCCGCGCGCGCCGGCAGTGCCAGCGCGACGCATATAATGATGCCGAGCGCCGCCACCAGGGCCAGACGGCGATGATTGCCAAAATACGTGATGCGCATAGGTATGCGATCATCTAAGTCTGCCGCTTGCCGCCAAGTCAAGGAAGAAGATTTACCTCTCCCTTCGTGAGCGGTCGTGCGGCGGCACTGGTGTCGCGCATGGGCCTCGCATCGCTCGCAATGCCCGCCGCCACTTTTCTGGTGTCATGCTGACGAAGCGAGCAACGCGAGCGGCAGGAAGCATCTCGGACAGCTTCGCGTCAGCGAAGCCGGTCCCGGTTTCAAGATCGCGAAGCGCTCCTTCGAACTCATCTTCAAATTTGCTCGATCCCCCCGTTCTTGCCAGAATCAATTACACCAATGCCCGAAATCGCCGAGAAAGCTCAGGACCTCTTCGAAATAAAAGGCGTCCTCACCAAATTCATGCGGATGCTGTTCCCGCTCGAATTCCGCATCGACTCGATCGCCAACAGCGCCCCGATGCTGCCGTTTCACTATCCTCTGCTGCCCGGCGAAATGATCTATCTGCCCGAGCGCCTCGAACCGTTCGGCACGCGCGGCGACGCTTACATCTATTACTTCGTCACCACCGCGCACCTCGCCGCGCGTCACGACTTCGGCACCTTCAAGCTCAAGCTCGCCGACATTGCCGGCTTCGAAGAGCGCGGCGAGACCGGCGTCGAAGCCATCGACAGCTTCGTCGCGTCCTTCGACGACCCCGGACTCGCCGGCGCCCTGATGCGCCTGGCCGAATCGGCGCGCATCGACGCCGAACTCGCGCGACGCTATCGCGGACTCGCGCCGCGCATCGCCGGCCTCAATCGCACGCTCCTCGATCGCCTCCATCCTGAGTCGCTCAGCACGATGCTCGTGCGCGCGGCGCTCGATCTCGACGCGACCGGCGAAGTCCTCGACTCCCCGCTCGTGCTGATGGCGGCGCATCACTTCGCGCCGGTCCGCGAGCGCGGCGCCGACGTCATGACCAGCGTTCGCCAGGTCGGCGCGCTCTACAATTGGCTCCAGGAGCTGATTCGCCAGGCGCGCGAGCGCGGCGAAGGCGATCCGCTCACCGAAGAAGAAGCCGAGCGGATGCGCAACGATTTGATCAAAGGCATGAAAGGCTCCGAATCGCAGACCGCCGGCGAAGGCGAAGACGGCGAACAGGGCGACGGCGGCGGCGAGCCCGATCAGAACGTCCAGATGGACGTCTCCGGCAAGCAATCGAAGGGCGGACAGGGCAGGGCGCTCTCGCCCGAAGAATTGCGCAAGCTCATCGAACAGGGCGCCGAAATCAAACCCTCGCAAGGCGACGGCAGCGCCGAGGGCGACGGCATGTATCTGACCCAGCTCACCGGCAAGCAGCTCAGCGAGCTCGAGCAGATGCGCGAGCAGCTCGGCGAAGTCGGCACCGTCGCCGGCCAGGGACGCCTGATGATCGGCCGCGGCCGCCAGGATTCGTACTACGCCTACGACGAATGGGATTACGTGCTCAACGACTATCGCCGCAACTGGTGCCGGCTCCGTGAAATTCCGCTCACCGGTGACGAAGGCGATTTCTACGAGAACACGCTCGTCCGCTACGCCGAGATGCTGCCCGGCGTGCGCCGCAACTTCCAGCGCATCCGCCCCGCGTCGTACCGGATGGTCCGCGGACTCGAGGACGGCGAGGAAATCGATCTCGACCGCACCATCGAGGCTCGCGTCGCGCGCCTGATGGGCGAGACGCCCGACAACCGCGTGTACAAGGCCCGCAAGAAGGAAGCGCGTGACGTCGCCACCCTGTTCCTGCTGGACATGTCCGCCTCCACCGACGAGCCCGTCCATCGCGAGCCGCGCAAGCATACCGACGATGACGACAGCGACGACTGGATGAAGGCATGGCAGCGCCGCCCGCAAACCGCGAACCGTCCGCGCCGCATCATCGACGTCAACAAGGAAGCGCTCGTCATCATGGCGCAGGCGCTCGAGGAAATCGGCGACGCCTACGCGATCATGGGCTTCTCCGGCCACGGCCGCGACAACGTCGAGTTCTACGTCATCAAGGAATTCGATCAGGAACTCAGTGACGAAGTGAAGGCGCGCATCGGCTCGGTCGAGCCCAAGCGCTCAACCCGGATGGGCGCGGCGATTCGCCACGTGCGCGAAAAATTCAAGGACGTCGCCTCGCGCGCCAAGCACATGATCCTGCTCAGCGACGGCTTCCCGCAGGATTTCGACTACGGCCACGACCGCCGCTCCAACGCCTACGGCATCCAGGACACGATGGTCGCGCTCAAGGAACTCGAACTCGCCGGCGTCCTCCCGTTCTGCATCACGGTCGATAAAACCGGCCACGACTACCTGCGCCAGATGTGCCAATCCTCGCGCTACCTGGTAATCGAAGACATCGCGTCATTGCCGCGCCAGCTCCCAAAAATCTACGAGCAGGTAATCCGCTGGTAGCGCGTCCCCGCGCGCTCGAATAAATCCGGTTCCCTGTCTCGTGCGGGGAAACCTTATGAGTGCTCAGTCCGGTTCCCCTTCCCGCTCGGGAAGGGGTTAGGGGTTAGGTTCCGCGGCTCGTACGAGCGATTCCCGCGCCGCGTTTTTGGCGTCATCCCGATCGAAGTGATCACAGCGAGAAATTCCGTCATCCTAATCGAAGCGAGCAACGCGAGAAATTCTGTCATCCTGACAGAGCGAGCGACGCGAGCGGCAGGAAGGATCTCGGACAGCTTCGCGCGGTTCTTGTCATCCTGACGACGGGAGCGTTAGCGACGGGAGGAACGGATCTCGGACAGCAGCGCGCAGTTTTTGTCATCCTGACGACGGGAGCGTTAGCGACGGGAGGAATGGATCTCGGACAGCTTCGCGCACGCGAAGCCGGTTCCGGTTTCTGAAATCGCGCGCTGCGCGCGCTCCTTTCATACTGCCACAAAAGTTCAGGGCTGAACTGTTCAGCCTTATACATGCGCGCCCGCCTCGCTATTCTTCACGCATGAGCATCGCTCACAACGCAATTCGCTCGCCCGCATCTCTAAAAATCGCGCGCTGCTCGTGTCTCTTCCAAAAATTCAGTTTTGACGGAACGAAGCTACCGATGGTGGCCCATCAGTCACCAGCCACAACTAATGGTAGAAATCGCCGACACCTCAAATCAGCGCTTAGTCTCGACCCGCAAATCGCGCCCGCTCATCTCACTCGGCGCCTTCACTCCCAACATCCCAAGCAGCGTCGGCGCCACATCCGCCAGAGTCCCGCCGTCCTTCAGCCGCCCCTTGAATTTCGGATCGTACAGAATCAGCGGCACCGGATTCGTCGTATGCGCCGTATGCTCCTGCCCGGTCGCTGGGTCCGCCATGAATTCCGCGTTGCCGTGATCCGCCGTGATCAGCGCGACGCCGCCGCGCTTCTCGACCGCGTCGATCACGACGCCGAGCGCCGCATCCGTCGCCTCGACCGCCGCCACCGTCGCGTCGAATTTGCCGGTATGCCCAACCATGTCGGGATTGGCGAAGTTCATCACGATCACATCGAACTTGCCGCCTGCGATTTCCTCGGCGACGCGCATCGCGATCTCCGCCGCCTTCATCTTTGGCTCGAGGTCGTAGGTCGCCACCTTCGACGACGGAATCAGCGCCCGCTCCTCGAGCGGAAACGCCTTCTCGACCCCGCCGTTCAGGAAGTACGTGACGTGCGCATATTTCTCCGTCTCGGCAACGCGCAGATTCTTGAGCCCCGCATGCGCCAGCACCTCGGCCAGCGTGTTGCGCACGTCCTCTGGCGGGAACGCCAGCGGCAGCCCGAACGATCGGTCGTACTCCGTCATGCAAACGTAGCCGACCTGCGGGATTCGCGGACGCCGGAACTCGGAGAATCCCTCGAGCGCAATCGCGGCCGTCAGCTCGCGCGCCCGATCCGCGCGGAAGTTGTAACAGATGACCGCGTCGCCGTCCGCCATCGGCGCGCGCGTGCCGATTACGTGCGGCTCGACGAACTCATCGCTCTTGCCCGCCGCGTACGATTTCTCGACTGCCTCCCGCGCGCTCGACGCCGCAATGCCTTCACCTTCGACCGTCGCGCGCCACGCCCGCTCGACGCGCTCCCATCGCTTGTCGCGATCCATCGCATAGTAGCGCCCGATCACCGTCGCGATTCGCCCGTGCCCGATCAACTTCAGCTTCGCTTCCAGCTTGTCGATAAAGGGCAGCGCCGATCGCGGCGGCTTGTCGCGGCCGTCGAGCACCGCATGTACCGCGATCCGGGTCGCACCGTTCGCGGCCGCGACCTCGAGGATTGCCATCAGGTGCTCGATATGACTGTGCACGCTGCCGTCGGACAACAGTCCCCACAGATGCAGCGTCGTGCCGAGCGTCACCGTCTTTTTGATCGCATCGACAATCGCCGGGTTGCTCGCGAACGCGCCGCTCTCGCTCGCCTTCGTGATTCGCATCAGGTCCTGGTAGATCACGCGGCCCGCGCCGATCGTCAGATGCCCGACTTCGGAATTGCCCATCACTCCGGGCGGCAGTCCCACCGCTTCGCCCGACGCGTCGATCTCGGTATGCGCCTGCGTCGCGTTGAGCCGGTCCATCACCGGAGTCTTCGCCGCCGCGATCGCATTCGACGCGCGGCTCTTGCTGATTCCCCAGCCGTCGAAAATCACCAGCGCTGCAACCGGCGGCCGCTCGGCCATCAGGATTTCCCGCGCTTGAACGGCGCGGCGCCCGGATACGTCGCCTTCGCCCCAAGCTCTTCCGCGATTCTCAAGAGCCGGTTGTATTTCGCGATCCGCTCGCTGCGGCTCATCGATCCGGTTTTGATTTGCCCCGCGCCCGTCGCCACCACCAGGTCCGCAATCGTCGTGTCTTCGGTCTCGCCCGAACGATGAGAAATCACGCTGCTATAGCCCGCCGCCCGCGCCATCTCGATCGTCGCGAGCGTCTCGCTCAGCGTGCCGATCTGGTTGAGCTTGATCAGGATCGAATTGCCGACGTGCTCCTCGATTCCACGCTTCAGAAATTTCGGATTGGTCACGAAGATGTCGTCGCCGACAATTTGCGTTTTCGCACCAAGCTCGCGCGTCAGAATTTTCCATCCCGCCCAATCGTCTTCCGCCAGCGGGTCTTCCAGCGACACGATCGGATATTTCTTCAGCCACGCCGCATAGAACTCGACCATCTGCTCGGCGCTGCGCACGCTCTTGTCGCCGCGCGCGAATACGTACTTGCCATTTTCGTAAAATTCAGACGACGCCGGATCGAGCGCGATCGACACGTCCGCGCCGGCACGGTAACCGGCCTTCGCAATCGCTTCGAGGATCACCTCGATCGGCTCCTCGTTGCTCTTCAGATTCGGCGCAAAGCCGCCTTCGTCGCCGACGTTGGTCGAATGCCCGCGCTGCTTCAGCACCGCCGCCAGCGCATGAAAAACTTCCGCGCCCATCCGAATCGCCTCGGCCATATTCGGCGCGCCCATCGGCACGATCATGAATTCCTGCATATCGACGTTCGAGTCCGCGTGTCGCCCGCCGTTGACCACGTTCATCATCGGCACCGGCATCACGTGCGCGTCGCGATTGAGATACAGATACAGCGGCACGCCGTTGGCCGCCGCCGCCGCGTGCGCATTCGCGAGCGATACGCCGAGCATCGCGTTCGCGCCGAGCTTCGATTTGTTCGCCGTGCCGTCGAGCTCGATCAGCACGCCGTCGATCGCGCTCTGCTTCGCCGCGTCCGCGCCCTTGAGCTTTTTTGCGATCACCCCGTTGACGTTGGCGACCGCCTTCAGCACGCCCTTGCCGCCGTAGCGTTTCGCGTCGCCGTCGCGCAGCTCGAGCGCTTCGTGAACGCCGGTCGATGCGCCCGACGGCACCGCCGCGCGCCCGAGTGCGCCGCCGCGCAGCCGCACGTCAACTTCGACGGTGGGATTCCCGCGCGAGTCGAGAATCTCGCGCGCCTTTATCTCTACAATTTCCGTGGATGCCGCCATCAACTCATCCTCACCGCATTTGAGGTCCCGCATTCTAGAGCAGCGTACGGTGCCTTGTCACGCACGGCCTCGTTACCTGCCTCCGAGGTACCGGACTGCGATGACTTTTTCGGCCACCGCGCCCTTGCGCAGCTCGATCCGAAACGCGCGCGCCTTCGATCGCGACGAAACTACTTCCTTCAGCCGCGTTCCGGCAAAATGTGCCGCCGCCCCGTCGTCGAGCGCGAGGGTCGAGGGAAAGCCGCGCTTGATCAATCGCAGCAACGCCGGCCGCCGCTCTTTCTCGCCATCGTAATGCGGACAGCATGCGCCGCGCACGAATCCGAGTCCGTCGTCGAGCGCCCGATACGGCATGCCGAACGAATCCGTCAGTCCGTCCTCGAACCAGCAGATCGCGCCCGCGCTGATTCCCGCCATCACGACGCCCGCGTTCCACGCCGCGCGCAGAGCTTTGTCGAGACCATGCAAGCGCCACACTGCGATCATGTTCGCGCTGCTGCCGCCGCCGACATAGATGACGTCCTGCTCCATGACGAACGATTTGAGGTCGCGAACTGTGCGCTCGAAGAAAGTCAGATGCGTCGCCGCGGCGCGCGACGGCGGGAACGCTTCGTGGAAGCGTCTGATGTACAAATCGCTGTCGCCGCTCGCGGTGCCGACGAAGCATACGCGCGGACGCCTCTTTCTCCGCGCGAGCCTCAACACGAAATCGTCGAGCCTCGGGTTGCGCGGCTCCATCGAGAATCCGCCACCGCCCATCGCCACGATGTGCCGTTCAGCCATTTTCACCCATCACTCGCTTGCACCGGTGAACTCGCGCGAGTTTGAATTAATATGCAATATGGAACTCAGGCTGAAAATGCTTCCGACTAGTCGCATTTTGATGCTCGCGATGATTTCGTCGATGCTGATGTGCGCGCAATTCAATGCCAGCGCCGCCGACGCGCCGGAGGCCAAATCCGTCTTCGGGGTTTTCACCAATCCGCAACCGGTAACGATTGAGGGCTACAGTCAGGACGCGATGGAGCCGTTCATCAGTCCCGACGGCAACTACCTGTTCTTCAACGACTCAAATTCTTTACCGCAGACCAACCTGTACTACGCGACGCGGATCGACGACCTGACGTTCCAGTTCCAGGGCGAGATCGGCGGCGCCAACGCGACCGGACTGAACGCAGTCGCCTCGATGGACGCTAACGACATCTTCTATTTCGTCTCGACCCGAAGTTATTCGCAGACTTTTTCGACTATCTACTGGGGGATGTTTTCCAACGGCAGCCTCTCGAACGTCGCGATCGTGCCGGGAATTTCGAAACAGAAGGCGGGAGACGTTAATTTCGACCAGTGCATCAGCCCCGATGGCGGCACCCTGTACTTCGTGGACGGCGTCTTCAACGGCGGCAGTGTTCCGCAACACGCGAGCATCGCGATCGCGAAGCACGAGGGCGATCACTTCGTGCGGTTCAAGGACAGCGCGAAGATCATGCGCAAGATCAACACCGATGGGCTGAACTACGCGCCTGACATCTCGAAGTCGGGGCTCGAGTTCTTCTTCACGCGGATACCGGGCAAGACCCCGACCCCGCCGCCTGTGATTTATACGGCGACGCGCTCGAGCATATCGAAGCCGTTTGGCAAGCCGCGCAAGATCGAAGCGATCACCGGCTTCGCGGAAGCGCCCGCGTTGTCGCCGGACGAAAAGTCGCTCTACTACCACCTGAACGTGAACGGCACCTTCGTCATCTACCGCGTGACGCGGCCGTGACCCCGCGCTATACCGCGCCGCTGTCGCGTAGCGCGCCGATTTCTTCCCACGAGTAGCCCAGCTCGAGCAGCACTTCCTCGGTATGCTGCCCGTGTTCGGGCGCGGCTTCCGCAATCGTTGTCACTTCGCCGTTGATCGTTATCGGCGTGCCCGACACCAGCACCTTGCCCGCCACCGGATGGTCGAGTTCGAGCAGGTAGCCGTTGACGCGCGCCTGCTCGCTCTTCAGCATCGTGCGGTAATCGACGACTTCGGTCGCCAGGATGTCGGCGTCGGTGAGTTCCTTGAGCCATTCCTTGCTCGTCTTCTTCGGAAAAATCTCGTCGAGCACTTTCTGGATCTTCTCGCCGTGAAAATTGCGCACCACGTTGTCCGAATACTCGGGATCGGTCTCGAGATGCTGGATGCCGACGATCTTGCAGAACGACGGCCAGCGCTTCTCGTCCACCCCCGCAATACAGATGTAGCCGTCGCGCGTCGGGAACGCGCCCCACACGCCGCGCAGAAACTGATGCCCGCGGCCGGCGCGCTCGGGCTCGACGCCGGTGATCGACGTGTAGTTTATCTCCATCCCCTGCATCGCGATCATCGTGCCGTAAATCGACGCGTCAACTTTCTGCCCGTTGCCGGTGCGCTCGCGTGCGAACAGAGCAGCGAGTACACCGCTCGCGAGGCTGAGCGCGCCTGAATGATCCGCGACGAACATCCCGGCCGCCAGCGGCGGATCGTCAGGCATCCCGGTCTTCGCCATCACGCCGCTCGCCGCCTGTGCGAGCGTGTCGCGGCTGGGTCGCGTCACCCACGGCCCGCGCGGCCCCCACGAGCTGCCCTGCGCGTACACGATGCGCGGATTTATTTTGCGCACGTCGTCGTAGCCGAGACCGAGGCGGTCGAGCACGCCCGGACGATAGTTGGTGACGAGCACGTCGTACGACTTCACCATCCGCCGCACCATCTCGATCGCGTCGGGCTTTTTGAGATCGGCGGTGATGCTCCGCTTGCCGCGATTCATCGCGATAAAGTAATGCGACACGGTCGCGTTCTTCACATCGGGACCGCCAATCAGCGCCGTCAGCATCCAGCGGCTGAGATCGCCGGTCTCCTTGTTCTCGACCTTGACCACGTCCGCGCCCATGTCGGCCAGCACCAGCGACGCGAACGGTCCCTGGATTTCCTGCGCGATCTCGACGACCTTGATTCCCTCGAGCGGCTTGCTCATCGTGACTACCCCTAAACGGTCGTTCAGGAACTCGGATGAGCGGGCATTATCCCGCGCTTCGCCGCGAAATCTCAAGCGTCGATCTCGACGCGCGCCGTCGCTACGCTCATCGGCGATGGAACCGAGCATCTACCAATATCCCGACGTCTTTCGGCGCGCGCATCTGGAAAGTCCGGGCGAGATTCCGGCCGAAGTGATTTTTCTGCAGCAGGTCTGGCAGCGGCATCGCAAAAGTCCGGCGCGCCGCATCCTCGACATCGCGTGCGGCGACTCGCCCCACGGCCGTTTGCTGGCGGGTGATGGATTCGAGGTCGTCGGCATCGATCGCTCGCCGACCATGATCGCGGCCGGGCGCCGCAAAGCGAATCCGCATCTTCACTTCTACCGTCGTTCGATCGAGCGCTTCACTCTCCCCGAGCGCGCCTTCGACGCCGCAATCTTCATGTCCGAAACATTTCCGGTGATCGTCGAGAACGCCAACCTGCTCTCGCATCTCAAGTCGGTCGGCCGCGCGCTCAAGCGCGGCGGCTTGTACTGCATCGACATCGATCGCCAGGATCCGATTGCGCGCGTGCCGAATCGCACGATGTGGCGCGAACGTACCGCGCGCGCCGGCGGAGTCGCGCTCGACATCCGCGAGTTCCATCGCCCCATCGCGTGGCATTCGCCGCTGCACTCGATCTACGAGCTCGAATGCACGATCAACTTTCCAGCAGGCGCCGTGACGACTCGCGATTTGATTCCGGTTCGCTACACGACACCCGCCACGCTCGAACTCGCGGCGCTGGCGTCGGGGGTGTTCAAAATGGTCGCTGCCTACTGCGACCTGTCGTTCACCAAGCCGCTCGACAAATGCCGCTACCGCTGGCTCGGAGTGCTTCGCCGCGTGTGAGTTCAGATGTTGTCGAGGTGATCGATCAAGTCGAGCGCTTCGGCCTGCCAGCCGCCGTCGAAGTGAAGAATCTGAATCGATCCGAGCTCGACGACTGGCTCCTGATGCGTGAGCTTGCGCACGATCGTGCGAATCACCCCGCGATGCGCAATCAGCAGCGCGTCGTGGTCGCGCGGCGTCCACCGCGCCAGCATGCGTTCGAGCCCGCGCTCGACGCGATTGGTGAAGCCGGCGCGGCTCTCGCCGGCGGGATAGACGTAGGTCGGCGCGAATCGATCGGCGTTCCAGCGCGCGAACTCGTCGGGATAGCGATCGCGAATCTCATCCGCGGTGAGCCCTTCGAACAGTCCGAAGTGCACCTCGACGAAGTCGTCGATGGTGACTATCGGCGCCGAGCCGCCCGCGACGATTCGCGCGCCCTCGGACGCACGAACCAGCGGACTCGAAAAAACGTGAGCGAAGGTTCCGTCGCCGCGCCGCGTCTCAATCGCACGCCGCGCGCGGCGCATCTGCGCGCGTCCGAGTTCCGACAGCGCGACGTCGGTGCGGCCGTGATACCTGATGCTCGACTCGCCCTCGGTCTCGCCATGACGAACGAGAATCAACCGTGACCCGCTAATCATTTGTCGTCGAACAACGGATTCATCACGAGGCCGGTGAGCAGCTTGGGATGGAAGTAGGTCGATTTCTCGGGCATCGTCGCGCCGGCGTCGCTGACCCGCTCGACATCCTGGATCGACGGCGGATTCATCAGGAATGCACCGTCGGCATGCCCATTCGCGACCGCGCCAAGCGCGCCGCCGATCTCAATCGTGTAGTCGATGTTTCCACCCTTGCGAATCTCGTCGGCGCGAAGCCCGAAGATTCGATCGAACACCAGCGCGTGCAGTATCGACACGTCGAGGCGGCGCACTTTGTCCGGCGCGTCGGGCAACGCCGCCTTCATCGCGGCGGCGTCGCGCAGGCGCAGAATGAAATAGTGCGGACTATTCTTCAGCGTCACGCCGATTGCGCCGGTGCCAGAATCATCGAGGAGCGCGCGAAACTCGTCGCGATGCGCTATCTCGGTCACCTCGAACACTTCGCGCGCACGTTGTGTGAACGACACGATCGCACTGGCGGGCAAGGACTTCACCACGCGATGAGTTGGCAGGATCACCAGCCCCGGATCGTCGCATGCCACCAGCGTCATCATCGTGTAGTCGTACGGCTCGAGCTCGGGCGCCGGGTTCTCGTGACGCCTTGCGCGGCGATAGTTGAGCGCGGTTTCGTAGCGATGGTGTCCGTCGGCGATCAAAATGCGCGGCGATTCGAGTGCGTGCTGAATAATTTCGATTTCGTCGGCGGCTTCGATCGGGCGCAGCTCGTTACGGATTCCCAGGTCGTCCACGAGATCGATCGACGGTTCGCGCGCCGCAACCTTGTCGCGCAATTGGTCGAGCTCAGCATGCGCGCCCGAGTACAGCCCGAAGATCGAGCTGGTATTGATCTGGAGCGCGGTGAGAAGGCGCAGGCGATCTTCCTTCGCAGCGGGAAAAGTCTTTTCGTGCGGCAGGATGCGTCCGCGATCGAATTCCTCGAGCCGCACGCGGGCGATGAAGCCTGTGCGATGGAGCAGCCGGCCCTCGAGGTCGAAAGTCTGCGTGTATTGAAAAATTGCGGGACGCGCGGACCGCTCGAGCACTCGCGCCGCGATCCAATCGGCGAGCGTCTTCTCCGCCGCGCCATAGCGATCGGCTTCGCGCGCGAGTTCGAGCCGCACGACATTGTACGGACTGCGTTCGTAGAGCTGATTCTGGCGCGCGGCGCCGATCAAATCGTACGGCGGCGCGACGACTCGCGCCGGCTCGCCCGCGACGCGGCGGTTGTACATCAGAGCGCGAAACGGCTCGATCCTTTTGCTCAGCCCGTTCATTTCAGCGCCGCCGCGATCTGATCTTCTGAAATCGCTCCCACTCGCACCATTTTCCACCCGCTGGCGTTGATCGCGACGACCGAGCTTGGCGCCAGCGCAGTCAATTTGCCACCTTCAAGGTAAACTTTAACTTTTTCATCAAGCCCCGCGCGCGCTTGCTTGAGCGTGCTGGCGGGCGCTTCGCCGCTGAGGTTTGCACTGGTCGCCGTGATCGGCCGGCCGACTCCCGCGCTGAGAGCGCGTGCGACCGGGTTTGGCGACACGCGCACGCCGACGCCGTCGGGTCCTGTCAATTCGGACGCAATCTCGCCGCGCGCCGGCAGCACGAGCGTCAGGGGTCCGGGCCAGAATGCGTCCGCGAGCCGCCGCGCGTCGAGCGGTACCTCGCGCGCGACCGAAAACGCCATCGCGCTGTCCGCTGCGATCAACCCAACCGGTTTTCCGGGCTCGCGTCCTTTCAGTTGGAACAGTCGTCGCAGGGCGATCGATGAAAAGGCGTCGGCGCCGATCGCGTAGAACGTTTCAGTCGGATACACGACCAGCTCGCCAGCTTGCAACGCCGCAATTCCATCCTCGACGCTCGGCATCGCGATTATCCGAGCGCGCGGCGCGCGATGTCGCGCCGGAAGTGGCGTCCCTCGAACTCGATCATTTGCGCGGCCTCGTACGCGGCGTCAACTGCCGTCGCGAGATCGGGCGCCATCGCAGTAACTGTGAGCACGCGCCCGCCGTCGGTCACCAAATTTCCGTCGCGCATCGCGGTGCCTGAATGGAAAACTTTCACGCGAATCTTTTTCATCGCCCATTTTATCTTGATGTCCGACGGGACGTTGCCTTCGAGCCGGTCCAGGCCGCGAATCGGGATCCCCTTCTTGTATTCGCCCGGGTAGCCGCCCGACGCGAGCACGACTGCGACTGCGCTACGCGGCGAAAGCCTGATCGACGCATCGCCGAGGTTGCCGTCGACGGCGGCGAGCAGATTCTCGGCAAGGTCGCTGTCGAGCCGCATCATCTGCGGTTCGCATTCCGGATCGCCGAAGCGGACATTGAACTCGATCACGTTGATTCTCTCGCCGTCGGTCATTAGTCCAGCGTAGAGCATTCCGCGAAATGGAGTGCCGCGCGCGTTCATCGCGGCGAGCGTGGGCATGATCACTTCGCGCATGACGCGCGCTTCCATCGCGGGTCCGAATTGCGGCACCGGCGAATACGCGCCCATGCCGCCGGTGTTGGGGCCGCGGTCGCCATCGAAGATGGCCTTGTGATCCTGGAAGGTGCCGAGCGGGACGGCGTGCTCGCCGTCGCAGAGCGCGAAGAACGAAATTTCCTCGCCAGTCAGGAACTCTTCCACGACCACGCGATTGCCGGCCCCGCCGAAGTGCCGGCGTTCCATCGCATCCGCGACCGCTTCCAGAGCCGTCGCCGTGTCGTGGCAGATGATGACACCTTTGCCGAGCGCGAGTCCGTCGGCCTTGACGACCATCGAGCCCGTTCGCGACTTCACGTAGCGGCGGGCGGACTCGGCGTCGTCGAATGCTTCAAAGTCGGCGGTCGGCACGCCCGCCTCGCGCATCACCGTCTTGGCGAACGACTTGCTGGTTTCGAGTTGTGCGGCGGCCGCGGTCGGCCCGAAGATTTTCAGTCCGGCGCGTGTGAAATGGTCGACGATTCCGGTGGCAAGGACGTCCTCCGGACCGACGATCGTCAGATCGACCGATTTTGATTTCGCGAACTCAACCAGCGCCTTGGTATCGGTCGGCGCGATCGGCACCGCTTCCGCGATCTGATCGATACCCGGATTTCCGGTGGCGCAATAGATCTTCCAGACGCTTTCGCTCTGATGAAGCCGCCAGACCAGCGCGTGTTCGCGCCCGCCCTTGCCGATAACCAGTACCTTCATGGTGTCCTGCTAATGCCTGAAGTGGCGCACTCCGGTGAAGACCATCGCGAGTCCGAACTTGTCGGCGGCTTCGATCACCTTGTCGTCGCGCAACGAGCCGCCGGGCTGCGCAATCGCGGTCGCGCCCGCTTCGGCGGCGAGGGTCGGGCCGTCGGGAAGCGGGAACAGCGCTTCCGACACAAGCACAGAACCCTCGAGCGCGACCTTCAGCCGCGCCGCTTTCTCGCGCGCCGCGTAAACCGGATCGATTCGCGAGGTTGCGCCGCCGCCGACCGCCAGCGTGCGGTCCTCGGCGACGAACGCGATGGCGTTGGACTTGATGTGCTTGCAGACCTTGATTCCGAACGTGAGCGCACGCATCTCGGCGTCGGTGGGCGCGCGCCGGGTCACAACTTTTCCTTTGCGCGGATCTTCGATCGTCAGATCCGGGGTCTGCACCAGCAATCCGCCGAGCACTTTCTTAACGTCGAACTCGTTGCGATCGATGGCCTTCGCGTCGAACGTTATCACGCGCCGATTTTTATTTTTGCGCAGGAACGCGATCACGTCGTCAGGGTACGCCGGGCCGATCAGCACTTCGGTGAAGAGTTCATTGACAGCGCGGGCGAACTCCATGTCCCATGGCCGATTGGTGATGATGATGCCGCCGAAGGGCGAGTCGGGATCTGTGGCGAAGGCCTTGTCCCACGCGGCTTTGAGCGTGGCGGCGACGCCGACGCCGCAGGGCGTGTTGTGCTTGAGGATCGCGACGACGGCGTTTGGCTCGTCCTCGAACTCGAGCATCAGGTTCATCGCCGAGCTGATATCGACGACGTTGTTGAACGACAGCTCCTTGCCGTGGAGCTGATGCGCGATTTCGAGGAAGCGGCCGTAGAGCGCGCCGGTCTGATGCGGATTCTCGCCGTAACGCAACGCCTGCTCGCGCTCGAGCGAAAGGCTGAAGCTCTCGCCGAGGGCGGGCGCGTCGCGATCTCCAGTATGCGCGCCGAGATAATTTGAGATTGCGGCGTCGTAGGCCGCAACGCGCGCGAAGGCCTTGCGCGCGAGACGCCATCGCGTGTCCGCGGTGATCGCGCCCTGGTTGGCGTCGAGTTCGGCCGCGATCTTCGCGTAGTCCGCCACATCGACCACCACCGCGACGTCGTCATGATTTTTTGCGGCGGCGCGGACCAGGGTGGGTCCGCCGATGTCGATATTTTCGATCGCGTCCGCCAGCCGGACGTGGGCGGCCGCGACGGTTTTCTCGAATGGATAGAAATTCACGACCACCAGATCGATCGGCTCGATGCGATGCTGCTGCATCTGGCGCTGATGGTTCTCGTCGTCGCGGCGGGCGAGGATGCCGCCGTGAATCTTCGGATGCAGCGTCTTGACCCGTCCGTCGAGCATCTCGGGCAGCCCGGTGAAATTCTCGACCGTTCTGACTTTCATGCCGGCCGCTTCCAGAGCCGCCGCGGTGCCTCCGGTCGATACGATCTCGACGCCATACCGCTCGAGGGCCCGGGCGAAATCCGCGAGACCCGCCTTGTCCCAGACGCCGATCAGCGCGCGCCTTATCACGACCTTGTCGTTTTTCATCCGCTAGCTCCGAATTACACGCGGCACTCGTTTGCCGACCGTGCATAGCATTTCGTACGAGATGGTCTGCGCCAGGCGCGCGACGTCGTTCACGCTGATGACCTCGCCGCCGGATTCACCCCACAAGATTACCTCATCGCCGACCGACGCGCCCGCGATGTCGGTGACGTCGATGGTCGTCAGATCCATCGAGACCGCGCCGACGACTGGCGCGCGCGCGCCGCGCACGATCACTTCGCCGCCGTGTTGCAGACCCCTGCGGTAACCGTCGGCGTAACCCACCGGCAGCACGCCGATCAGGCTCTCGCGCGGGGCGACGAAGGTATGCCCGTAACCGACGCCGCTGCCGGCCGGTGCGCGCTTGATTTGCATCAGCCGCGTTTTGAAAGTCATGACCGGTTGCAGCTCGACGCGCTCGCGCACGGCGGCCACGGGCGGCAGACCGTAGATCGCAAGTCCCGGGCGCGCCAGGTTGAAGTGCGAATCGTAGCGCAGCACGAGCGCCGCCGAATTTGCGACGTGAATCACAGAGGGCTTCATGCCGGCGGCCTTCAGCGTCTCGATTGCCCGGTTGAAGACGCCGAGTTGCGCGTCGGTGATCGGACTCTTCGGATCGCCGGCGTTGGCGAGCAAGGTGCAGGCGCCCTCGAGGCGCACCGCCGACGCGCCGCGCACGGCCTCGATCAAATCGGGGATGTTCGCCGGCATCACGCCGAGCCGCGTCGCGCCGCTGTCGATTTTAACGTGGATCGGAAAATCGATACGGCGCGCCGATGCGGCCGCGCGATCGAGCAGCGCGATCATCGGCACGTCGAAAACGAACGGGGTCAGATCGAGCGCGACGATTTCGGCGACCTGCTCGGCGAAGAAGCCCGCCTGCAGGTAAATGCGCGAGCGAACGCCGGACTCGCGCAATTCGCGGCCCTCGTCGAGCGTGGCCACTCCGAAATGACGGCATCCTTCGTCGAGCAGCGCGCGCGCGACCGTCACGGCGCCATGTCCGTAAGCGTCGGCCTTGACCACGACCATCAACTCGCCGTGCGAGGCGACGGCCCGCAACGCGCGATAGTTCGAGCGTAATGCCGCGAGGTCGATCTCGGCGATGGTCGGGCGTTGCGTTTCAATGCTCATCGAACGCTGAATTTCCAACTTCGCGCGGATGGACGCAAGCCGTTTGCGTATGACTTCTGTGGATGTGCGGCTGACCGTGCGCTCCCCTCAACTTTGCGGGAATGCAATCATCGCGGCAGATATGAATACCGCGATCGTGACGGGTGCTAACACCGGCCTGGGCTTCGAGTGCGCGCGAGCGCTCGCCGAGACCCACGATTGGCACGTGGTCCTCGCCTGCCGCAGCGCCGAGAAGGGCCGCGAGGCCGTCAAGCGGTTGTTCGCGCAGACTGCGTACAAAGATATCGAAGCGATGACGCTCGACCTCGCCTCGCTCGAGTCGGTGCGGAGCTTCGCGCGAGACTACGCGGCTGCGCGGCGGCCCCCGCTGCGCGCGATCGTGTGCAACGCGGCGACGCAAATCGTGACGGGCAGGACCTACAGCGCCGACGGTATCGAAACCACTTTCGCCGTCAACCACCTCGGGCATTTCATGCTGGTGAACCTGATGTTGTCGCAGATGACGCCGCCGGCGCGGATTGTGGTCGTCAGCAGCGGCACGCATGACCCGGCGCAGACGACCGGGATGCCGCCGCCGGTGTACCGGCGGGCGCGATTTCTTGCTCGACCCGACGAAGATTCCAAACCCCTCGATGATCCACAGGGAACAGCTGGCCGGCGCGCATACACGACGTCGAAGCTGTGCAACGTCCTGTTCACTTACGAACTCGAGCGCAGGTTGCGCGTCGAAAAGGCGGCTGGTTCAAATGGTCGGTTGATAACCGTCAACGCGTTCGATCCCGGACTGATGCCGGGGACCGGGTTGGCGCGCGACTACGGCAGGGTCGCGCGCTTCGCATGGCGCTTCGTGCTGCCGGTCCTGCGCCCGTTCGTGCCAAACGTGAACAGTGTCGCGCGATCGGGCAAAGCGCTGGCAAAGATGGTCACCGAGCCGAGATTCGAGCGCATCTCGGGGAAATACTTTCAAGGCGCGCGCGAGGTGCCGTCGTCCAAGGATTCGTACGATCCGGCGATGGCGGCTGAATTGTGGGAGTCGAGCGCGGCAATGGTCAAGTTGACGCCCGACGAGACGATTCTGAAGCTCAGATCGGCGCCCTCGGCAGCATAACGGTGCCGCGGAATACATATCCACTAGTATTCTCAGTTGATTATATTTTACTCAGCTTGACACTAGTAAATCGCTGGCTCAAACTATAGAAAGCCGGAATCGATATAAGAGTCGAGTCTCGGCTTGATCCAGCCTGACAGTGGCCCTTCGCTCGCCTTTGACCACGTTCCGCTAGACCAACGCCATTAGTACGATCGCAAGGCTTGAGGAGGCCCACATGGCACAACCTCGCAGCCAGCCTGTTCGCGCCGACCTATCGCCCAGTTCCGAAAAATTGAGCCTGCTCGCCGGATTGACCGCCGGCCTTGCGTACTCGACCTTCGCCAGTTTCGTCGCCGATATGCTGACCCCCGTCTCGGGGCACCTGATCGAGACGGACTCCTTCCGCCGCATGGCGTCCGGCCATTACCAGGAAGTTCTCAGCCTCGACGGCGCCATGCCGGTGGTGATCGCATCGCTGATCGTTTTTGTTCTGGTTTGGTGTTCGATGCGCGTGATTCTGGAGCACTGGAATCGTGAAGACTGGGCACGCGTCGGCGCATTTGATCGAAGCTTGTCAGACGGACCGCTGCTTATACCGGTGGCGGTTCCGCCATTGGCGGCCATCGTCAATGAGTAATCAATAGTATATCGAAATCTCAGTCACGAAATGGAGAATGACTAATGAGCGGAACGACGGACAAAGTTAAGGGACGCGTCGAAGAAGCGGCCGGCGTACTGACTAATGACAAGAAGCTGAAGAATCGCGGAAAGATGGATCAAGCCGCGGGCAACGTCAAAGATGCGATCGGAAAGACGATCGACAAAGCGGTTTCGGCAATCAATCGCGACAAGCGCTAGAAAAATCTTCGCCTAATCCTGCAAGCAGCGTCAGCGTCGTGGTGAAAAGCCCGAATTACCGCCGAGAGGTATTGCTTCCCCAGTGCGTCGGTAGATGATAAAAAAAGCCGCGTGATGGTGGGGAATCAGGCAAAAGAGACAGATGCTGACTTCGGGAGGAAAATCATGGAACGAAAGATACGCAGCGGACTTTGGATCTCAAGCATAGCGGGACTGCTGATCGTAGCGGCGGCATTTTCCGGATGCTCGATGTTTTCGACCTCGAACGATCCGGTCGATTGCAACGTCGTGAAGACGCAGACGGCAGCCGGCCAGACTGACGCTCAGATTGCATCCAACCTGAACGCGTCGGAAGACAAGGTCGCGGCCTGCCATGGCCCGGAGCACGACACCAACAAGAACACGATCGTCCCGGAGAAGGGCTACTAGGCGCGCGATCGTCTAATTGCGATCCGCCTGACATCGGCGGGGTTTCCAGACGGCTGACGCTGGAAACCCCGTTTGACTCCTGATGCGAATCTTGCGCGCGCGCGGGACAATCCGCGACGCGCGGAGGATTTACAAAATCCACCTGCTCTGTGCGATACTCGCCGCCGAGGATTCAGTCATGGCCAGCGAATACCGCATTCACGGCATCGAGCTCTCGCCCTACTCGGTGAAAGTCCGTTCGTATTTTCGTTACAAAGGAATTCCGCATCGATGGATTCCGCGCAGTCTCGACACCGACGGCGAATACCAGAAATACCAGAAGCTGCCGCTGGTGCCGCTGGTCGTCACGCCCGACAACAAAGGCATCCAGGATTCCACGCCGATCATCGAGCAGGTTGAAGCGAGTCATCCGGAGCCCTCGATTTATCCAACCGAGCCGACCGCAAGGTTTATCTCGGCGTTGCTCGAGGAGTTCGGCGACGAATGGGGCAACAAATGGATGTTCCATTACCGATGGGCGCGCGAGGCCGATATCCTCTCGGCGGCCGGCCGTATCGCGCGCTCGATGATGCCGGCGGTGGACGAAGCGCAGCTCGCCAACGGGATCGCGATGGTTCGCGAGCGGATGGTGCCGCGCGTTTCTTTCGTGGGATCGAATCCACAGACTGCGCCGCAAATCGAAGAATCGTTCCGCGACACGCTCACGATCCTTGAGCCTCACTTTGCGAAGCGCGCCTACCTGTTCGGCAATCGTCCCGCGTTCGCCGACTTTGCGATGTGGGGGCAGCTGTACAACGCATGGACCGATCCGACGCCGGGCGCGATCATCAATGCGACCACGCCCAATACGCTGGCATGGATTCATCGCATGCTGTGGCCGCGAGCCGAAGGCGACTTCGAGCAGTGGGCGAGTCTCGCGCCGACGTTAACGCCGCTGCTCGAGCGCCAGGTCGGAAGGCTTTTCATGCCGTGGACGGTTGCGAACGCCTCGGCGATCGCAAAAAACAGCGAAGAGTTCAGCGTCGAGCTGGGCGGACGGACCTGGACTCAGAAGCCGCAGAAGTATCACGCAAAGTCGCTGGCCACCTTGCGCGAGAAGTACCAAGCCATCGGCGATAAGCGTGCGCTCGACGCGATACTCGATCGCACTGGCTGCCTTGCAGGATTGCGCGCCTAGCTGCGTGCCGGGCAAAGCCAAAATCAGTGCCAGGTTCGCCATCGCGCTCGTGGCGGCTGGAGTTCTATGCATAAGTGCGGCCCTTGGCGCGTCAACTCCAGTCGCGTCGGATCAAGCCGCGCTCGAGCGAAACTTCGACGCGCTGATTCAACCGAATCAGCTACGGGACTGGATGAAGCTGCTAGCCGCGCAGCCGAACCACGTGAGCTCGCCGCACGATAAGTCTAACGCCGAACAGATACTTGCGTGGTTCAAGGAGTGGGGTTGGGATGCGCACATCGAAACCTTCTGGGTGCTCTATCCCAAGCCGGTAAGTGAGACTCTGGAGCTGCTAGGGTCCACGCAGTTCAAGGCCACGTTGCAAGAGCCGCCGATTCCCGGCGATTCGAGCGCTACGGCGACAGATCCTGCACTGCCTGCCTATGTCGATTACCAGCGCGATGGCGATGTCACCGCCGGGCTAGTCTATGTCAATTACGGGATGCTGGACGATTACAAGATGCTCCAGCGGCTGGGTGTAAGTGTCAAAGGCAAGATAGTCATCGCGCGCTACGGCGGCGGATGGCGTGGGCTGAAGCCCAAGCTTGCCGAGGATCACGGCGCGATCGGATGCATCATCTACTCCGACCCTGCGCAGGATGGCTACTCGATCGACGGGACCTATCCTGACGGTCCTATGCGCCCGCCCCGCGGCATACAGCGCGGCTCGGTGCTCGACATGGGTCTCTATCCGGGCGATCCACTGACTCCTGGGATAGGAGCGACCAAGGACGCCAAGCGCCTGAAGATGTCGGACGCGCCGACTATCATGAAGATTCCTACGCTTCCTATCTCCTATGCCGACGCGCAGGTCTTTCTCGCGGCATTGGCAGGTCCTGTTGCTCCTCCAGCTTGGCGCGGCGGACTGCCTATAACGTATCGGATAGGACCGGGGCCAGCGGTCGTTCATCTGGCGGTCAAGTCCGATTGGGAGCAACAGCCGATCTATGACGTCATCGCGACGATGAAGGGATCGACATGGCCGGACCAGTGGGTAGTCCGCGGCAATCATCATGACGGATGGGTCTTTGGCGCGACCGATCCGTTGTCGGGCCAAGTCGCGCTACTGGCCGAGGCGAAGGCCTTCGGCGGACTGGCAAAGCAGGGCTGGCGGCCCAAGCGCACGATCGTTTATACGAGCTGGGACGCCGAGGAGCCGATGCTGCTGGGCTCGACTGAGTGGGCGGAGCAGCATGCAAGCGAATTGAAGAAGAAAGTGGTCCTATACATTAACTCCGACTCCAACGAACGTGGTTTTCTAGGCGTAGGTGGTAGCCCTGACTTTCAACATCTGGTTAACCAGGTCGCGGCTGATGTAGTCGATCCGGAAACTGGCGTCTCGATAGGCCAAAGGCTGCGGGCGAAGATGCGCATAGCAGCGCTCGCGCCTACCGCCAGCGAGCATACCAGGACCGAGGCCAAGATCGCTGCGGACCCGGACAAGGACTTCCCGATCGAGGCGCTAGGATCGGGCTCCGACTTCTCAGCCTTTCTCGATTACCTGGGTGTGCCTGTGCTGGATGTAGGCTTCTACGAAGAGGGTCACTCAAGCGGCGTATATCATTCTCGCTATGACACCTTCGAGCATCACAGCCGCTTCGTCGATCCTGGCTTTGTCTATGACGCGACGCTGGCGAAGACGGTCGGACGTATAGTACTGCGCGTGGCCGACGCCGATCTTCCGGCGCAAAACGCGAGCGCTTTTGCGAACGCAGTCTCAGACTACCTGGATCAGGTGAAGAAGCTGGCCAATGACGAGCGCGAAGAGGCTGCGATCCAGGCCAAACTGTTACACGACCATGCGTTCCAGCTAGCCGCCGATCCCACCAAGTCAAGCGGCCTGCCGACCGCACTCGAGCCAGTGCCGGATATCGACTTCACACCGCTGAACGACGCGGTGAAACGTCTAAAGAGCAGCGCCAAGTCCTATGACGATGCGCTCGCGAAAAATTCTGCACACCTATCCGGCTCTCAGATAACTCGCGTGCAAGCTTTGATGTTGAACATCGATCAAACCCTGGCCCCCGAGAATGTAGGACTGCCAGGAAGGAACTGGTACAAGAACCTAATCTATGCCCCGGGCCGCTACACCGGCTATGAAGCCAAGACTTTGCCCGGAGTCCGCGAAGCAATCGAAGACCGCCGCTGGTCCGACGCCAACCGCTACGCCAAGCTGACCGCGGACGCGTTGAACGCTTATAGCGATAGGTTGAATGCGGCCACGACCGTCCTGAGTGGCGGCTGATCAGAACGACTGCTCGATGCGGCTTTACGAAGACCGGGAGCTAGCCGCGACGATTCGTTCGCGCGTGATAGGTAAGTCGCGGATGCGGAAGTCGAGCGCTCGCGCGACCGCATTTGCGACCGCGGCGGCAGCGGGACCCTGGGCAGCCTCGCCGACTCCCAATGGCGGGCAGTCAGGCCGGTCGATCAGTTCAATCTCGACTTCCGGCACTTCGGCGAAGCGCAGAATCGGGTAGTCTTCCCACGTCCGCGTGGTTACGCGACGGCCGTCGAAGATAACCTGTTCCTTGAGCGTCCAGCTGATCGATTGTACGATGCCGCCTTCGATTTGATTGATCACTCCGTCGGGGTTGATCACGAGGCCCGCATCGACCGCGCCGACGACGCTGGCAACGCGCACGTCCTGGTCAACTTCCACCTTGGCGATTACTGCCACGTAGGCGGCCGTGTTCTTATATCGCGCGAAGCCGATTCCCGCCGCACGGCCTTTGCCGCGCGCGGCGTCGAACTGCCAGTGGGATAACCGGACCGCGGTCTCGATTACGCGGCGCGCGCGCGGGTCCGACAAGTGACGTAGGCGGAACTCGACCGGATCAGCGCCGGCGGCGTCGGCCAATTCGTCCATGAAGGATTCGGCCGCGAAGACGTTCGCATAGCCGCCCAGAGTACGCAGTGCGGACGTGCGAAACGGCAGGCCGGGAAGGCTATGCAGCACGATCTTTCGATGCGGCAGGTCGTAGGCCGGCTCGGAATTGCGGGCACCGCCGGCAAACCCTGGCAGAACTTCGTACGCCTCGGGCGACGGAATCGGCGGATCGACGTGTGCCGCGGCCAGCAGGTTGACCGGTCCGCGAGCGCGTGGACGCTGGCCGTGCGGTCCGCTCCAGATCTCGCTGTTCCAATCGACGATGTCGCCGGCCGCGCTCAAGCCACCGTCGATCTTTACAACCATCGGCGAGCCCAGCGGCGACCATGCGAGTTCGTCCTCGCGGCTCCACTGGATTCTCACCGGACGCGACGGGACCTGGCGCGCGAGCAGCGCGGCATCGAGCGCGACGTCGTCGGCGGCGTTGTGCCCGTAAACTCCGGCGCCTTGCGTGTGAATCACCACGACGCGCGATTGGTCGAGACCGAGCGCGTTCGCAAGCGCGCCGCGTAACGGGAAGACGCCTTGCGAATGCGTCCACACGGTCAGGCGGCCGTCATCATAAACCGCGACCGCGCACGACGGCGCCATCGAAGCATGCGCAATCGGCGGCCGCGAATACGTCGCGGACAACCGCCGCAGGTCGGCGTTTCCTGCCGCGCGCTCGCCAGTCTCGTTCTCCGAATCGATCGAGCGAAGCGTCGGCAGCAGTTCGCGCCAATTTCGAGCGCCGGCGGAAACTTCGCTCTCAAACCAGCGCGCGCCCGCGCGGATTGCCTCGAGCGCCTTGACCGCCTGGTACTCGCGATCGCAGCAAACGCCCACGAAGTCGCCGCTCCGCCAGATCTTGACGACTCCCGGCATGCGCTCCACTGCGGAGGTGTCGAGCGATTCCAAGCGTGCGCCATTCGACGGCGGCCGCATCACGCGTCCATGCAGCATGTTCGGCAATTCGAGGTCGTGGATGAACGCGGCGCCGGCGACCTTCGCCGGAAGATCGAGACGCGCGACGCTTTTGCCGAGCACGCTTGAATCCGCAGGCGCGGCGAAAGGCGCCGTTCCCGTGACTGGACGCTGCCAATCAACTTCGCGCGCGACCTGCCAATAGTCGAGCCCCGACGGCGCCCCATCCAGAAGAATCAGCCCGCCAAAGGCGGTTGCGCGCGATTCATCGACCTTGAGCATGCGCGCGGCGCGCTCGACGAGAGCATGACGCGCCTCGGCACACGCCATCCTGACGGAAGTGCCGCCGACTTCAATCGACATGCTGCCGGCGGTGTAGCTTTCGTCCGGACAGGTTCGCGTATCGCCGGAGACGACTACCACCTTGGACATCGGGAGCCGCAGTTCGGTTGATGCGATTTGCGCGATCGCAGTGACGATACCCTGTCCGATTTCGACCTTGGCTGAAAACACGCGCGCGATTCCCGGTTCGCTGAAATCGAGCCACTGGCTGAGCAGCGGATTCTCGTGGATGCTCCACGGGAGCGTCGCCGGCGTCATCGCGCGGCTCCCGCGAGCGAGGCTCGCCACGCGGCTTCGATCGCCTTGACGATTCGGGTATGCGCGCCGCATCGGCAGAGATTGGCGTCAAGCGCCGCGACGATTTTCTCCCGCGCAGGCTCGGCGCCGCTTCCGATCAATTCCGCCGCCGTCATGATGATTCCGGAGAGACAGTAGCCGCACTGACCAGCCTGAAACTCGATGAATGCACGCTGCAGCGGATGAGGCCGGTCGAGCGTGCCGAGACCTTCAACCGTCGTGATCGATTTGCCTTCGACTGACCACACCGGCAATTCGCACGATCGCTGCGCATGCCCGTCAACCAGCACCGTGCACGCACCGCAACCACCGTTGCCGCATCCGAAGCGCGTGCCCTTGAGGCCCAGGTCGTCGCGCAGGACGTACAACAGCGGCGTCTCGTAATGGTCAACGGTCACCCGCTCCGACTGGCCATTGACGACAAGTGTGTGCGTGGTGCTCATAACGGCGCTCGATGAAAAACCCTCGCGCGATTACCAGTACCGGAGGTCGGTGTACGGCCGCGTGATCGGCGGCTCCTTCAGGCCCCATCGCAAGGCGCGGGTGTCGAGTTCGGGTTGCGATTTTTCCATCGCCGTCACCAATTTCGGGATATGCTCGATCGGAATCGCGAGGTAGTCGCGGCCCAGTTCATGCGTGCGTCCGATCATCCAGCGCAGGAGGCGCGCCATGCATTCCTCGGCGCCGTCGTCGTAGCCGAAGTCGAGCACGCATGCGATCGCGATCGAGCGATGTTCATCGCCACCGATGCGGCGCCATTGCTCACGCATATCGCGGCCGCGATCCCATAAGCCGCCGCACGCGCGGATGCGCCCGGCCTCTTCGAGCACGAAGTAGTCGGCCCACCCGTAAACGCTCTTCCACCAATCCATCTGGGAATTGCCGGTCGGCTTCGGGCGATCGCCCCAGAAGCCTTCGTCGAGCACGTCTTCGAGAAACTCGGCGCTGTACGGGCGGAACAGATCCATTCCGGCGTGCGTGCGATTTATCAGCGCGGCGCACGCGGCCAGGTCGTCGCGCTGCACCGGGCGGATCGCGCGATCGTCATCCGCTCGCGCGGCGGCGGGAAATTGTGAAATGGAAATCGGCAGACCCGGCACGGCGCCTTCGCGCGTGGGCGTGTTCTCGAAAAATTGCGGGCTGTACTTCTGCCACCAGTTGACCACCGCGAAATTCTGCGATCGCATGATGTCGTATTGGCCGACCGACGGGCGCGCCAGTCCCGGCGGCAGCGCGAGCCGCCGCACCTGGTCGCCGTAACCGAGGCGGCGATAACTGCGACGCACTCGCAGCGCCTGTCCGTATTGCACGGAGAAGGGACGTCCATCGATCAGCACCTTGCGCCGCGAAAATGCGCAGCACGCGACGATCTCGGGGCCGAGCAACAGGATCGGGATTTGAACATTCTGCTGCAGCTTGAATTGCGCGAACGCCTCAGGCCCGCGTTCGACGATAATCTCCCATCCGGCGACCTCCTCGGGCGAATCGGACCACATCGCCGAGTATTCCTCGTTGTCGGCGTAGGTCGCGTCGCGCGCGCGCAAGTCGCCGGTCGTCATCCGCTCGTACCATCCGAGTTGCGCCGCGGTTTGATCCGGCGAAAGGCCATGCCAGGTCCACGAATAGAGCGACGAGAGCGGCACGCGCGCCTGAGCGACCCGCCGCGTCAGATCGGGCGGCCATCCGCGATCCTTCGCGAGTGCTGCCAGGGCCGCGGGGATATCGTGATCGCGCGAGTTCGTCATATTTAGTAGAGACCGCCTCTCGTCAGGTCGCGCGAGAGTGAGTTGGCGAATTCGAGGCCGAGCAACTGGCGAAGTTTCGGGGTGGCGCGTTCCAGCACCGCGGGCGCAACGTTTGCAATCCCGGAATCGAGCGGCCGGATCACCTTCAGACCGTAGTTGATCAAAAGGGCAACGCGGGGCTCTTCGGTATGATTTTGCGAAGTGTCGTGCCACAAAAGGCCGTGCGAAATGATCGCGTCGCCGGCGGCGCCGGTGATCTTGATCGCCTCGCGCGCGAAAACTTCGCGATTCGGCGGTGCGCATCGCAGTTGACTCCGCGGCGCGACCAGCGTGGCGCCATTCTGCTCGGTGAAGTCCTGCAGCATCCAGATGACTTGCACCATGAGGGGCGGCCGCAATGTGAACGGCCCGCGCATCGCCCAGTACGGATAGTCGATATGCACGCCCATCGCGGTCGCGCCCGGGTACAAAATCCGCGCCGAGTAGGCGCCGAGCGTCATGTCGTCGCCCAGCATCGCCTCGGCGATCTCGATCACGGCCGGATGCTGCACGAGGCGCTCGAAAATCTCGCCATGCGCGAGCAGTCCGCGAATGTGCTGCTGGCGGATCTTTTCATTGAACTTGCCGAATGTAGCGCCGGACGGCGACGTGGCGACTTCCAAGGCGCGCGAACGCGCCTGCGCCGCTTCGGATGCGTCGATCAAACGCGGGATCAGCACGAATCCCGGTCCGTCGATGAGTTGGTCAACGATTGCCGATGTAGCTGGCATAGGGGTTTCCTTCGCTAGACTGCGGGTTGAGATATCTCTCTCTCGCCTCAGCCGGTTCTCGCAAGCGCGTCCCTCACTGCCTCGACTTCCTTGCGAACCGCCCGGCGTACGACCGTCTCCAGGCGCGCGCCTTGGATATGTTCCCGCAGCGCGGCGTTGATCATCGTCTGGTAGTTCCCGCCGCCCGCGCGATCGACAAGGTCCTGAAAGTGCTCGATGATATCGTTGTCGAGCCGAATCGTCACTCGCTTTTTTCCCGGGGCAGAAGGCACGACCGGACCACGGTTAGCCTTGCTGAAATCGTATTCTCGTTTCATCGGTGCACTCTCTCGTATTGTGACCGTTCTCGGCGCGTCGCTTTTCGTGCCGAAATGATTCTGATTCGATCGCCGCGAGTTGCGCAAATTACGACGAGAATCCTTCCAAGCGAGTCCATGCCTAGGGCTACAAAGCGCTCTTCCTGAGAATTGTCGTCCACCATGCTCAGCGCCGCTTGGTCTTCAAGCACGGTCACTGCTTCAGCGAACCGAACTCGGTGCTTGCGAAGATTGCTCGCCGCCTTCTGCGAGTCCCACTCGAATTCCACTAGCCAGGTGTCTGTGCATATTTGTACACGAGGCTGGTCCGCGCGTCCACCTGTGCGCCGGCGGATTTTGACACCTTGCGGGCCTGGTCGTATAGTCGAAGGAGGCTGGGGGTGTGCGTTGGCGCACTGAGAGCTCCCTCGGGAGAACCCCTTGAACCTGATCCGGGTAATGCCGGCGTAGGGAAGCCGATGGCGCAACGTTCGGGCTGTGCCTGAGCCGCTTCCCCTCACCGGAGAAGCGGCTCAATAATAGTGGACTCAATCACAACTTCGATCACCCTGAACGGCGAGCCATATCCGCTCAGTGCCGACACGCCGCTGACGGCGCTGCTCGAACGGCTCAAGATGCGGCGCGGGCGTGTGGCGGTCGAGATCAATCGCGAGATTGTGCCGAAGGCCGCTTACGACGCGACGGTTGTGCGAGCGGGCGATCAAGTCGAGATAATCAACTTCGTCGGCGGCGGCTGAATTTTTCAGAGACGCCGGCGTACATAGGTATCAGATGCACGACACTCCATTTGAATTAGGCGGCAAGCAATATAATTCGCGGCTGATTGTCGGCACCGGCAAGTATCGCGATTTCGCCGAGACCAAGGCGGCGGTCGAAGAGAGCGGCGCCGAAATTGTGACGGTCGCCGTGCGCCGCGTGAACATCACGGATCGCGGCAAGGAGAATCTGCTCGACTACCTCGATCCCAAGCGCTACCAGATCTTGCCGAACACCGCCGGATGCTTCACCGCCGAAGAGGCGATTCGCACCTGCCGGCTCGCGCGCGAGGTTGGCGTCGGCGAGTTGGTGAAGCTCGAGGTTATCGGTGACCAGCAGACGCTCTTTCCGGATGTCGCGGCGACGCTCGAAGCGGCGCGCGTGCTGGTCAAGGAAGGATTCAAGGTCATGCCCTATGTCACCGACGATCCGGTGACGTGCTTGCGGCTGCAGGAAATCGGATGCGTCGCGGTGATGCCGCTGGCGGCGCCGATTGGCTCTGGGTTGGGGATCCGCAACCCATTTAATCTCGCGATCATTATCGAGCAGGCGAAGGTGCCGGTGATCGTCGATGCGGGCGTCGGCACCGCGTCCGACGCGGCCGAGGCGATGGAACTCGGATGCGACGGCGTGCTGATGAACACGGCGATCGCGGGCGCGAAAGATCCGCTTGCGATGGCGCGTGCGATGAAGCTGGCGGTCGAAGCGGGCCGACTCGCGTATCGCGCGGGACGAATCGAGCGCAAACTTTATGCGACGGCGTCGAGTCCGCTGACGGGGCTGATAGGGTAGGGCGCGCCTTGTCGTCGCGCCTACGCATCGGCTTTCGACTCTACCTGATCACCGATCGACGCGTCGTGAAGGACGGCGATCTCATAGCGGCGTGCGCGGCTGCGCTGTCGGCTACGCCGCCCGGTTCTGTCGCGTTGCAGCTGCGCGAGAAAGATCTGCCGGCGAGCGAGCTTTACGAACTTGCTCTTCAGCTTCGCGAAATCTGCTCGCGCGCGGGTGCGCCGCTGATCGTCAACGATCGCGTCGATGTTGCAATCGCAGCGAAGGCTGACGGCGTTCATCTTCCGTTCGATTCGATCGGCGTCAGCATGGCGCGCAAGCTGCTCGGTCCCGACCGGCTCATCGGCGTGTCGAGTCATTCGCCGCCTGACGTTGCCGGCGCCGCGCGCGAGGGCGCCGACTTCGCGGTTTTCGGTCCAATCTTCGATCCTCTATCAAAGACGGCCGCGCGGTCCGCGTGGGGTGCGAGCGGACTCAAGGCGGCGTGCGGCGCGGGCGATATCGCGGTCTTCGCACTCGGCGGCATCACGCCGGAACGCGCGCACGAATTGTTCGCATCAGCCGAAGCGACGGCGCGACCGGCCGGAGTTGCGTCGATCGGTGCGATATTTGGTGCGGACTCGCCAGCACTGGCTACCGCGGCGATGCTGGCGGCGTTGAAATGACCGACTTCGCGGCGTCGAGGAGAGTGTCGGCGCGCGGAAGTTCGCGATAGTAAGGCGACGTGAAAATCCATCGCACGACGCCGTTTCGATCGAGGATGAAGAACGCCGGGATGGCGTTGTCGGGCTCGCCGTTGCGATGATGTTGAACGAGACCGAGCGGCGCGATCAGCGATTCACCGTTGTCACTCAGCAGCGGGATTTTCGTCCGCAGAAATCCCGCCAGCATCTTCGATCGCTCGACCTGATCGGTGCTGATGGCGAGAATATCGACGCCCGCGTGGCTAAAATCTTCGGCGTGCGCGGTCAGCTCGGCGAGTTCGAATCGGGCGAACGCGTCGTAGTCGCCGCGATACACGTAAATCAATGTAGCGCCTGCATCGGTCGTCACCGGGCCGTGGTGAAGTGAATCGTTTTGATCGGTGAGCGCGAAGCTGGGGAATTGTTGTCCGACCGCCAGCTTCAGCGTGAATGGCGGATTGAGTGTCGCGCGCATCACGTAACTGACGAAGCGGCCGCCGCCCGCGCCGACGACGATGCATGCCAGGAATGCGAACAGGCCGAATCCGAGTTTGCCGTGCGGCGAAGCGAGCCCGAGCGCGAATCGGAGTCCCGCGATGGAGAGCACAATCGCGGCCGCGAGCAGCGCGAACGCGGGCCACGGAATTCGATCGTGGATGCCCATCCACGGCACCGACCAGAACGACACCAGCACGTATTCGTAGAGGCCGAAGCCGCTCGCGATCAGGATGAGAGCGCAGATCGCGCGGACAGGCTGGAACGGCGGCGTAACCCAGGGCTCGTCGTAAAATTCCGGCGCGCTCTCGTCCACCGGCGGCTCGACAGGTTCCGAGGTGGCCATCAGTTCAGCATGCGGAGCTTCAACTCGTCGAAGGTGATCAGCTCGACGCCTTGCTGCTGCAATTGTTCGTGGAAGGTTGGCGATTCGCTGCCGACAATCGCGACGGCGTCGGTGATGATGTGGAGTTTCGGACCGACCCCGATGAGCGCGTTAATCTCGCGCGCGACGCACGATTCGGTGTACACGCCGTACATCACGATGTCCTGGTAAGGGCGCAGCACGAGCCGCAGAATCGCGCTCAGGTGTGCGTTGTCGGCGAGCTTGTCGAACTGCTGGCGCCGAAAAACGATCTCGCCGTCATGGTCGAGGATCTGCTTGATTTCGTCGGGCGTGTAATCGCGGTTTTCGAGCATCAGTGGATTGAGCGGTTTGGTATCGTCGAGTTTTTGCTGGCCGGGAGTATCAGCCATGCAGTGGTCGGGATACGGTCCACCCCAACTCTTGAGCTGCGGGTCGCCGGGGACGTGGCAGTCAACCGAGCAGACGATTTGCACTTTCTGATTGCGCGCGAGGTCGGTAATCGCCTTCCACTTCGGCACAAGGTTCTCGGCGCCCTGGATGTGAAACTTGCCGTCGGGCAGCACGAAGTCGCGCTGCGTGTTGATGTCGTAGAAGATCGTCTGATCAGCTTTCATCGGGTTGACTCAAAAATGTTCCGGCTCGTGTTGGCGCCGATTGTCGCACTCGAGCTGCAAGGTCAGGTGATGGATGTCGAATTTCGTCTGCAACAGATGGCACATGTCGGCCAGCACTCGATCGCGATCCGCGTCGGCCGCGACCACCGCGTGCGCCGAAAGCGCGATTTGCCTGGTCGTCAAACACCAGACGTGAAGGTCGTGAACTTCCTCGGTGCCGCTGACGGCGAGGAGGTCGGTGCGCATCTCCTCGAGATCGATATGCCGCGGCACCGACTCCATCAGGATATCAACGCCCTCGCGCACGAGCCCCCACGAGCCGTAAAGCACCAGGCATCCGATCAGGATGCTGATGGCGGGATCGGCCTGCATCCATCCGGTGAAATAAATGATCGCGCCGGACGCGAGCACGCCGATCGAGCCGACCAGATCGGAAATGACGTGCACGAATACCGCGCGCATCGCCATCCCACGCTTGGGGTCGCCGGGCATGTTGGTCGAAGTCATCCACGCGGAGAAGGTGTTTACGCCGATCCCGACGATCGCCACGGCCATCACGCCCAGGCCGGCCACCGGATGAGGGTGACGCAGCCGGCCGGCCGCTTCGATCCAGATGAAGATCACCAGCACCCACAGAAAGATGCCGTTGAGCAGCGCGCCGAGGATTTCCGCGCGAAGATAGCCGTAGGTTTTCGCCGACGATGCGGGCCGGGTCGAGATCCAGAGCGTGAGCATGCCGAGGCAGAGCGCGGCGATGTCGGTGAGCATGTGGACCGCGTCGGACAGCAGCGCGAGGCTGCCGGTCAAGTAGCCGCCGGCGAGTTCGGTGAGGAAATAGAGCGAGGTGACGCCGAGGACGATTAGCAGGCGGCGCTGATCCGATCGCGCATACACGACCGGTTGCTGATTGTCCGTCGACGTCCGCATCGCTTAATCATAGTGGATTAGCGAGAAGCAGGTTACCGGCGCGAGGCGGTCGCGTCCTTTGAGCGCGTCGAGCTCGACCACGAACGCGCATCCGATCAGGTTGCCACCGAGCTTTGCCACCAGATGAATCGCGGCGGCGGCGGTGCCGCCGGTTGCCAGCAGATCGTCAACCAGCAGCACGCGGCCTTTGCCGGCGAGCGCGTCCTGATGCATCTGCAAGGTCGCGCTGCCGTACTCGAGATCGTAGGACTGATCGTAAGTATGGAACGGGAGTTTGCCCGGCTTGCGCGCGATCGCGAGGCCCACGCCCAATCGATACGCCACAGGCGCGCCGACGATGAAGCCGCGCGACTCGATCCCGACTACGGCGTCAACCTTGCCGAGATATGGCTCGGCCAGTTGATCGACCACCGCTGCGAAACCGCGCGGGTCGGCGATCAGCGGGGTGAAGTCTCTGAACATTATTCCCGGCTTGGGAAAGTCGGGTACGTTGCGAATCAGTTTTTTGATTTCTTCGACAGTCATCCTTGATTCCATCGCATTGATATCGCGCGCAGTCGCGCGTGCGGTGGTCAAAGATACTAGCTGCCGCCGGCCGCGGCAAAGCTGATGCGATCGGAGCTTGCGGGATCGGGCAGATAGGCGAGCGGGTTTTCGGCGACGTTGTCGCGCCGCACTTCGAAGTGAAGATTCGCGCCGGTGGTGCGTCCCGAGCGGCCGATCTCGCTGATCTCCTGTCCGCGCGCGACGCGCGTGCCTTCGCTGACGAGGTTGCGCTCGTTGTGTCCGTAAACGGTGGCGTAGTCGTCGTCGTGACGAATGATTACGGTGTTGCCGTAGCCGTGCAGCGTGCCGGAGAAAATCACGACGCCGCTGTCGGCGGCATAGACCGGAGTCCCGGCCGGCGCCGCGATATCGACGCCGTCGTGCATCGCGCCGTTGCGGATTCCGAATCCCGACGACACCACTCCGTTTTGCACCGGCCATTGGAATTGGCGCGATGAGCGCGCGCCGGTGTAGCGACGCACTCCGCTGGACGCGGTGCCGATTGACGCGCCGCGATCGCCGCCGGGAATCGTCAGCACCTGGCCGACGCGCAGATCGCGCGGATCGCTGATTCCGTTCGCCGCCATCAGGCGGCCGACGCTGACGCCGTATTCTGTTGCGATATGGTAAATCGTCTCGCCGGGCGCGACGACGTGAGTGGCAGTGCGACGCGATCCGATGGGAAGGCTCGCGGGTGCAACGCTGTCGCCGCATCCTGCCAGCGCAAGACAAAGCGCGAGCGCCACCACCAGGCTCGTGCGCGAAATCCGTCGCGTTGCTGTACTCCCCGAATCGGTCACGTCATCCGCCGTCCATCAACGCCCCGCACCACATCCCTGCGGGTCCCGTGAAATACGAAAAATCCGTGCGCTAATCCTGGAAGCCGTGCTTCCCGGTCATCTTTACGAATCGGCACTCGCCGAAATATTCCTCGTTCCAGTGGCCGGTCTTGCGGCTGATGCGCACCAGAGTCTGGAGTTCGTCTTCGCCAATCGGCGCGATCAATCGGCCTTGCGGCGTCAGTTGATTCAGCAGCGGCAGCGCGATTCCGGGCATCGCCGCCGTCACCATCACGACGTCGAACGGCGCCTCCTCGGGCCATCCATCCGAACCGTCGCCGCATCGAAGGAAGACGTTGCTGACGCCCAGGCCGTTGAGAATCACGCGCGCACGATCGTGAAGATGCGTGTTGAACTCGATCGAATAGACCACCCGCGCGAGGCGCGCGAGCACCGCCGTCTGGTAGCCCGAGCCGGTCCCGACTTCGAGAACCTTCTCGGCGCCGGTCAGCTCCGCGACCTCGCTCATCAACGCGACCATGTACGGCTGCGAAATAGTCTGCGCATCGCCGATCGGCAGCGGGCCGTCGTCGTAAGCGTGATCGTGAAGCTCAGCGGGAAGGAAGCGATGGCGCGCGACCGTGCGCATCGCGGCCAGCACGCGCGGATCCTTGATACCGCGGCGTTCGAGTTGCTCGGCCACCATCCGCGCGCGCGCGTTTTCGAGGTCAATCGCCATCGTGCGCATCATTATACAGATACGCCGTCGAACGATTAAGGTATCAGGCGAGATTGCCGGGACGCGGAATTTCGTCACTTTTGACGCGCGGGAGATGGGATTATGCCGTTTTTCGATTCAGCCGGAATCAAGATTCATTACTATGACGCCGGCTCGGGCGCGGCCGTCGTTCTCGTGCACGGCTTCGCTTCGACGGTCGATCACAACTGGGGCGGCACCGGATGGATGGCGGCGCTGTCGCAGCAGTATCGCGTCATCGCGCCCGACGTGCGCGGGCATGGACTCAGTGACAAGCCGCATGCGCCCACAGCCTACGGCTACGCGAGCATGGGCGCGGACGTGACGCGGCTGATGGACCATCTCGGAATCGAGCGCGCGCTGCTGATGGGCTACTCGATGGGCGCGAGCATCGCGATCGAGCTGATGGTGTCGCGTCCGGAGCGCTTCCGCGCGATCGTGCTGGGCGGAATCGCTTACGACGACGGCCTCGAAGACCAAGCCGATCGCGACGCGATCGCGGCGGCGTACCGCGCCGACGATCCGGCGACGATCAAAAGTCCAGTCGCGAAAGCGTATCGGCGATTTGCGGAGTCGATGCCTAACGACTTGAAGGCGCTGGCGGCGCTTATCGACGCCGAACGCTCGCCGTTCGATCCCGCCAAGCTCGCGGCGGTGCGGATGCCCGTGCTGATAGTCGTCGGCACCGAGGACAACGCGATTGGAGATCCGGAACCGCTGGCGAAGATGATTCCGGGAGCGCGGCTGGTGATGCTCGAAGGCCGCGATCACATGACGGCGCCGGCAGATCAGAGGTTCAAGGACATCGTGTTCGAATTTCTCGGTGCTGCTCGTCTCTAGGCAGACGCTGATGCGAGAACTGTGCAACTTGAGCGCCTATTCATTTGGCATTGCACAAAACATTTGCAGCAACTATGACTGCAACTTAGCGTAAGTCCCGCGACTCAAGAAAAACTTAAAGAGCGACTGTGCGCTCGAATGCAGTGCAATATGAAAGTGCTTGCGTTGTAAGCTGCATTGTCTAGAGAAAGATCACTGTTCAGGCTCACCAGTCAGCATTTCATTTTGTAATGCGCTCGGCACCTCACTGTTAACTCGCGCCTCCGCCTCATTTTGCTCCTGCCATGATCGGCAAGTGGCATAGTTCCTGCTGCCGTCCGCGCAGGAACAATTGGCGATAGCCCTTGTCGGGGGAGATGAGTGCAACGCGCAACGCTGCGCCCAACACAAAGGTGTAAGGATGGCCGAATCAACAGAAGCTAAGATGAAACCGACCTTGGGATTGACCGGCGTTACGGTCAACGCGATGGCGCTAATCGCGCCGGGAGCCTTCCTATGGATTACTTTCGTAGTCCAGGCCGGCTATGCCTACCCGTCCGGTATGGGGATGTGGGCGGGAATTTTTTTCGCCGTCGTGCTGGCGTACGCGACCGCGGTCTCATATTCGGAGCTCGCGAAACTCTATCCGGGCGCGGGTAGCTCGTATCTTTTCGCCGAGAAGGCATTCCTCAATACCACGAATGCCTACAAATTCGCGCGAATCGCGAAGTTCGTCACTGGCTGGGCATCGCACCTTTACTATTGGGTTTACCCGGGCGTGATGGTCGCGACGATCGGCATCATGATCGGATACATCGTCGGCAGCATAGCTCCCAACTATATGAACGCCGGAATTCCGGGTCCTGTTTTCATGGCCTTGGTCGCGATCATTTCGGCCTACGCAATCTCCTGGATCGCATATCGGGGCGTGGTCGGCTCCACGATGGTCAATCTTGTGATCAACATAATCCAGTGGGTCGCGCTGCTTTTCTTTTCGGCGCTTGCGATTGCTTACCGGCTCGGGCATCCCGATGGCTCTACCGGCATGGCTCTTGACGGCACCAGCAAGGTCTTACACTACGCATTCAGCGGTGACGCGCCCGCGCATACCAGCGCGCTCTCGGTTATCCTGCCGCATAATTTCAACTGGATGATGCTGCAAGCGACGATCGCAATCCTGCTGCTGGTCGGATTCGAATCGATCACTTCGCTTGGGGAAGAAGCCAAAAATCCCACCAAGGACATCCCGCGCGGCGTATTGCTCTCGATCACCATCCAGTGCCTGTTCATGTACATGATTGAATACTTTGCCGCGAATTACTTCATGAGCAGCGCCTACAGCCTGTCCGATGCGAAAGGCTCGGCCGCGCCCATCGGCGACATGATGGTCATCATCGGAAATACCTTGTTCGGCGGCCATGGCCAGGCATTCATGTTGGTCGAAGCGCTGACAGTGTTCCTGGCGCTGATCGGCACTACGCTTAGTTGCATCAACACCGGAGCGCGCGTTACCTATGCGATGGGCCGCGACGAAGAGGTGCCGGAACATTTCGGTATGCTGCACGGCGAGAACCTGACGCCTCATCGCGCGATCTGGACGCTCGCGACGATATCCGCAGTGTTGGGCGCATTCGCGGCGCTGTTTTTCTTCTGCGGCCCGGCGGCTCCCGATGACAAGACCATCGCCACGCTGCCGCATACCATTTGGTACGCGCTCGGTATCGGCTCCAGTGCAACCTTGGCCTCGCTTCCGAACGGACTTTCGCTCGTAACTCTCATTTCCAACTTCGGAACCTTCGGGCTTTACGGTCTGACCAACGTCATCTGCATAGTGGCCTTCCGCGAGCATCACGAATTCAGCGGCTTCAAGCACATGGTGGTGCCGGTATTTGGCGCGCTCGCAAACTTCGCATGCATGGCCTTTTATGTCATCGGGCCGCTAGAGGGACTCGGTAGCTGGAAGGAGCCGATCATCGCGGTGGTGCTGTCGGTGGTTTGGGGACTGTACGGCGCCTATTACTTCTCGCGCAACTCCAAGAAGCTCGGCAGGGATACGCTGACGGCCAAAGTTAATCCAGCTTGACCGATTGTTTGCCTCCGCTGTGCGGGTCGGCCTCACCACCAAGGGTCTTACGGGGACCTGTGAGACCACCCGCACAGTACCATTCGGCGACAAGGCCGCTTCAATGTCTCAAGTAGCGTTGTTGGCTGTGAGAACCAGTCTTGTTGATCGACGACCTTTCGTGCGGCGGTTCGATCCAACTAGCGATACGCGCGTCGTCGCGGATTAAATCGACGCGGCGCGCGTTGCTCAGCCTGATGCATCTCATGCTGCTGGTACGCCCACAATCCCACCGCCAACGCACCTACTATCGCGGTGCCGATCAGCGCGTCGCGCGAAATCTTAGGATTGGCGTATTGATAGTTCCACTCCTGCGACGGGATACCCTGCGGACTAAAGCTTTGCGCGGCTGGCGGATAGAAGCTCTGAGGCGGCTGTGAAACCGCCGACGTTGACGGCCCATCACCCGCCTGGTGCATGTAGTCGCTTATACTGCCGACGCCTTTTGGAAGATCCGCTTGCGCCAACTGTACGCGCGCCGGCTCGACGTTCGACCGCGCCAGTACCGGACCAAGTGTAGGCGAAACATCGGCGAAGACCGGCGCGTCCAGCATCGCCATAGCCATCGAACCTATCATCAGTATCGCGAAAACGATCGCACGCCGAAATCCCGTATGACCGCAGTCAGCTGAATGCTCGCGAATTTTCTGATGTGCCCGTAACATAAACGCTGCCACCCGTCGGTGACACTGTAAAGACGCGGCCGCCGACCTTTCGGTTACGTCAGCGCCTCAAGCGGAGAGGGAACTTCGAACCAACAGGGTCCCGATCGAGAATTACGCGGAAATTCGAGATCGATAAGCAGGATTTTGAAATGGTCGGGGTGGCCGGATTTGAACCGGCGACCACTCGCACCCCAAGCGAGTGCGCTACCAGTCTGCGCCACACCCCGACGCGTCGAACATTATATACTAGCTTCCGCCAAGACCAGCCGCGCGAGTCTTCACACTTTTTTCTTCGGCGCAACGCGCGGACGCCATTGCACGAACGCCCGCATATCGACCTGGAACGTCCACGCGCTTTTCGACTGATTGATCAGATGCACAATCTCGTCGCATATAGCCGCCGGCGGCACGAAGTGCGACGGATCCACGTCCGGCATCGACTCGCGCACGCGCGCGCTATCGACGGCGCCGTCCACGTCGAGCGCGGCCGCATGCACGCCCAGATGCATGAACTCATACGCCACCGACTCCGCGATCGCGCGCTGCGCCAGCTTCGACGCGTTGTACGCCGAGTATTGCGCCGGCCCGCTGCGCGACTCCGATCCGAGCACAAAGATCACCGTGCCCGCCTTGCGCTCCGCCATCTTGCCGATGACGGCTTGCGTGCAGAAGAACGGGCCGTAAGCGTTCACCTTGAGCTGAAAATCGAAATCCTCTTCCGTGATCTCGGTAAAGCGCTTGCGCAAGTACGCGCCCGCGTTGTTGATCAGCACGGAAATCGGCCCGAGCTCGCGCTCGACCGTCTCGACCGCAGCGACCACCTGCTCGCGGCGCGCGACGTCGGTCGGCGTCACGACCGCCTTGCCGCCTTGCGCGCGAATTAGCTCGGCGGTTTCGTCGAGCTGCGATTTGGTCCGCGCGATCAGCCCGACCGCGTAGCCTTCCCGTGCCATGCGAAGCGCGATGTCGCGGCCGATGCCGCGGCCTGCGCCGGTTACCAATGCGACTTTTGCTTCCGCCATAGCGCCGAATCTTAGCCGCTCGCGGCGTGCGTGCAAACCTCCGCAAAGATTTTGCCTTGGCGCTCCGCGGATTCGTTGGTAGTCTTTATTTATGAAGTGCTCGCGGTTAATCGTCGCAATTTTCGCAGCGCTCGCGATAACCGTCCTTCAAAATGCGCGCCCGGCGCTCGCACAGGACGATCCGGTGTCCGGCACCAGCGTTGACGGGACGTGGGACGGCGGCGGTCCCGCGCTCGATGAGGACGCGGCGTCAGCCGACAAGGTTCTCGAAATCCCGCAGACGGCGTGCGCCAAAGACGGTACGACGGTTGCCTGCGACGGCGCCGCCGCCGACGCCGACGACAGCGACGACGATAGCCAGGCGATCAACGCACCGTCGCCCGGCGCTCCGCCCCAGGTCTTCGACGACGACACCGCCAGCGCCGGCACGCCGGATAGCGATTGGGGCAGCGTTGACGACTACCAGAACCAGCAGCTCAACGCGGTTCCGTATGCGGTGTACCCTTACGTCGTTGCCGTTCCTGGAACGATGAACCGATCGCCGCAGGTTGGTTCGTCCGCTTATGCGCCGATGAGCAGCCCGCTCACGCAGGCCGCGACGCCGCCGCTGAATCAGGGCCCGTGGATGAATCCGCCCACGATGTCGGCGTTCGCGCGTCCGGCCGGCGGTCCGATGGTGATGTCGAATCCGTTCCTCGCCTTGCATCATTAACCGCGCGTCGCAGCCCGTTTCTTTTCCATCGAGTTCGCGCGCTATTATCTGTGCCCGATCGCTCGACCCGCACCCGGTTGGGATCGTTGGTCTCTGCTCCTCGCTCCCCCGACACTTATCAGACACAAGCGCCGATTATCCGCGCAGACGCGCGCTGATTTCGAGGTCACCAGATCGCCTATCTAGTGCAAAAGTACGAGGCGGTTTTCAAAGCAGCTACTTGGAAGAGGTTGCGCGGGATAAGGAGCGTTCGGACTTTGAGCAAGACTCGGCCTTAGTAATGCCCGTAATAAAAAAACTGTCACCTGCTGGCCTGAGCTTGAATATGTTTGTGCCGCCGTCATCGAGCTCTAGGCACAAGTCTTCACCATTCTTGTTCTTGGTGACCGACCAGTCGCCCATCATTCCGAGCGATGGGAACTTCTTCCAGTCTTCCGCGGACTCGTCCCCACGTGCGCATTCTACAACAGCTTTCGCAGCCTTCACGGCAGCGGGTGCAGCCATGTCTGACGCCGATTTCTCGTTAATCACCCGATAAAACAATTCATCCACGGCGTCCAGTTCGGGGACCGCGCTCTTTTCGCCTAGTTCTTCCATCCCGTCTGGCGTCATGCGTACGATCCAGTCCGTTTGGCGCCCTTCACATCCCCCGCATGAGAAAAACGAGCGAAAAAATTTCTTCTGCTGAACCTTGAAGAGATCGCCTTCCATTCGCGCACCAACCTTCTGATCGACCATCACGGCGTAGTCTCGAGTGAGTTGGGGTCGAGCAGTGACCCCATTCCAGACCCAGAGGCTGGTTTGCGCTCCGACCGTTCCTCCCGCCATTTGCGCGTAGATACCCTCAATGTAAAAGCGCGCATGACCTTCGGCGTCGACGGGGAGGAGTCCCAAACGAAGAGGAACAATCGATCCCGCACTTCCCGACGCTGCCCAGTAAGGTCCGCGGTCACCAGACCGCGCGTTTTCTGGCCGCCAAGCGGCGAGCACCTCCGCCGATTTGCCACTGGTTTCCTGCGGCTGCGCCGTGCTCCATGCCAGTTGGTAATCGTCACCTGATTTGGAAACAATGAAGACGTTGCCAACGGGACTTGGCGAAACGACAAGGAAGGTGCCGGTATTCAGCGCGAGGTATTGAGGGGTAGATGATGGCGCAAGTTCGGTTATGGCAGCTTTGACGCCCTCCGGGCCCGCATGAGGATGCTCATTGAGCCATGCGGCAACCCACTCGCCAGCGAGAGACCATTGCAGAGCCAGTAGCTTTGGTGACTCGGGATCATCGTCGATCCATGCCCCCTCGACGAGATGCTTCTCAAGTTTTGCGCTCACGGCTGCGTAACTGGTTTTGATCTTCTCGATATTCGATTGCGCCCAAGCGGACGCTGGCAGCATCCAGATGCAGGCTACGAAAATAAACGTCAGATGGCGGCCCTCCGGTTTGAGTGCAGCAGCTTGGTGGGGCCTTATAGGGGTGGATTCTTGCAAGCGAAAGTACGTCTACGGGTTGAAAGCGGCACCGTGCAGCGAAAACGCGCGACGAAGCTTGGATGCAGGTTTATGATTGGAGCGCTTCTGGTCGCAGCCAGCGCAGCGGGGAGCTGTCCTCTCAGCTTTGATTCAACGCAGTTTCCTTTTGATCGATAGTAGCTACTCGAGGCGAGATAGTTAAGCCGCAGGGGATCTGCTCGTCGGGCAAAAATTGTCTTTTTGTGTCTGAGCCGAGCAAACCCGATATGCAAACGAGGGCTCCCCGATTCAGGAACCCGTCGCTTTTTCCTGTCCGATCCGATCGCGAGACGATCACGCTCAGATGCCCCCAGACCACCTTAGCAATCTGGTGCCCCGGCACTGTGGTCGCGACTTTGATCGGTGCTTGCCTCAATTCGTCTGACGGTTGCCGACTTCCGTTCCTGGAATCTGACCGGATTCGATCACTCGACCCCGCGCGCAGCCCGTTTCTTTTCCATCGAGTTCGCGCGCTATTATCTGTGCCCGATCGCGTCGCTTTCGACGACGCCCGTCGGACGGGGTTTTGTCATGCTGATAACGGTTGACGTTGGCAACAGCCATACCGTGATTCGGAATTTACGAAGGCGAGCGCCTGCGCAATCACTGGCGCATCTCGACCGTTCCCGATCGCACCACTGACGAGCACGGCGCGCTGCTCAACACGCTGCTCGCCGGCGACGGCATCGAGGGTGGCGTCAAGCCTGAAGGCGTTGCGATCGCGTGCGTGGTGCCGCCGCTCAACCAGGTGATGGAGCAACTCGCCGAGCGCTATTTTCATTGCACGCCGCTGATGGTCGGCCCCGGAATTAAAACCGGGATGCCGATCCTCTACGAGAATCCCAAGGAAGTCGGCGCCGATCGGATCGTCAACGCGGTCGCCGCCTTACGAGCGCTACGCCTGCGCGACCATCGTCGTCGATTTCGGCACCGCCACCACCTTCGACTACGTGACCGCCAAGGGCGAGTACGCCGGCGGCGCGATTTCGCCGGGACTCGGCGTCTCGATGAACGCGTTGATCGAGCACGCCGCCAAGCTCTATCGCGTCGAGCTGGTCCGCCCGCGCGAGGCGGTCGGCCGCACCACGGTCGGCTCGATTCAGTCGGGGCTGATCTTCGGCTACACCGCGCTGGTGGACGGCCTCGTCACGCGCATCCTGAAAGAGCGCGGCGAAAAGGCGCGCGTCATCGCGACTGGCGGCCTCGCCGATCTGATCGCGCCCGAGAGCGAGACGATTGAAGAGGTCGATGAGTTTTTGACATTAAAAGGACTTCGGCTGATATTTGAACGCAACCGGCGCTAGGTTTTTGAGGCAAGGTTTGGGGAACGATCTGATGAGCAAGCAGAGCAGGGTCGTGACCGATTCGATGATCGGTCTCAAGATGCCGGATTACTCGCGCATCTCGCCGCGTGTCGCGACTGTGCTCGGCCAGAATCCGAGTCCGTTCACCGGCCCCGGCACCAACACATATATCGTCGGCACCTCGAAGCGTCCGATTCTGCTCGACACGGGGCAGGGCGTCGCGATTTACGTGGACCTGCTTGAAACGGCGCTCAAGGAACTTTCCGGCAGCACCGAACTCGAACGAATCGTCCTGACGCACGCGCATGTCGATCACCTGGGCGGCGTCAAGCAGGTCACTGAAAAATTCGGCGAGATGGAAGTATTGAAGATGCCGTGGGCCGGCCACGACGCTCCCGCCGGCGACATCTCCGCCATCGCCCACGACGCCGTCGTGCACACTGAGGGCGCCACGCTGCGCGCGGTCTTCACTCCCGGTCACGCGCCCGATCACCTGTGTTACTATCTCGAAGAAGAACGCGCGGTGTTTACCGGCGACGTCGTGCTCGGCGCAGGTACTACAGTGATTCCCGACGATACCGGCGATTTGGGCGAGTACATGGATTCGCTGAGGCGCCTGCTCGCGCTCGATCTCGAGACGATTTATCCGGCGCATGGCCCGGTCATCCGCAATCCAAAAGAAAAGATCGGCGAGTACATTGCGCATCGCGAATTGCGCGAGCGGCAAGTGCTCGAGGCGCTCGGCGACGGCGCGGGCCCGCTCGACGCGATGGCGATCGTGAAAAAGATTTACGTTGATTATCCGGAATATCTGCACGCCGCGGCCGCCAGCTCGATTCGCTCTCACTTGAGGAAGCTCGAGCGCGAGGGCCGCGTGGTGGAGCATGAAAAACGCTGGAGTCTTAACTAGCAACGCGCGCGCGCATCACGCACTCGGCGCGTCGCTCGCCGCGATGCTGCTGGTTGTGTTCGCGAGCCCGCTCGCATCGGCACAGTCCAGCGCCGATAGCACAACCCGAAATACCGTTGCCGCATCCGCCGCCCCGGACTCACCCACCGGCGGCCCACCGAACATGGTTCCGACGCCGCTCGACAACATCGAAGCCACAGCGCCGGGAACCGCTGAGATTGCGCCCGCCAATCCTGCCGACGCCTCGCAACAGCAGCCCGCCGGCATCGCGACCGATTCGCAAACCTCGAATGACGGCAGTGAAGTCGCGCGTTACCAGGAGGAGCAGAGCGGGATGCCGCCGGAGCAGCTCAAAGCCTTGCAGGAGTTCGATAGCGAGGGCGAGCTTTCGACTCCGTTCGGGATGCAATTGCGCGAAGCCAAGCGCTCGCTCAAATCCGGCGAGGAAGCCGACGGCCTGCTGATAACCGCCGTCACCAAAGGCAGTCCCGCCGCCGCCGTCGGCCTGCGCCCCTACACGCACGGCGTTCACGACGCGCTCGAGGCGGCCGCGATGGTCGGCGCGGTTTTCTCGGGCGGCCTGGCGGTGGTGGTGATTCCCGCGATCGACTACATGCAGATCGGCGAGAGCTACGACATGATCATCGGCGTTGACGGCTCGCGCGTAACCAACTTCCTCGACTTCCAGGACCGCATGCGCGACCTGCAGCCCGGCGAAATCGTTTACCTGAGCGTCCTGCGCGACGGCAAGCGCGTCCAGGTAACGCTGCCGGTAACCGCGAACACCCTGCAAGCCGCCACCAACTGATCGCGATTTCTCCTTTACGCGGACGCCCGCTTTCTCTATATGTTTGAATTGGTCCGTCGAGGAGTTTTCCCGGCGAGACGGTGTTGAAAGGACATTTGTTTTCGTTGTCTGCTCGCGCCTGGATCCGATAAGGACCGGGACTCCGAGTGATTCGAGCGCTCGTTAATTCGAGATTGCTCCGATGCGGGGTTGCCGGTGCGCGGCAGCCCCGATTTTTTTGGAGCAAAGGGAGCGTTCGATAAATATGACGCAAGAAAAAGTTCGCGTGCCCGATCTCGCGCGCATGAAGGCCGCGCGTCAGCCGATCACAATGCTGACCGCGTACGACTTTCCGTTCGCGCGAATCTTCGACAACTGCGGTATCGACGTGCTCCTCATCGGCGACAGCCTCGGCATGGCCGTGCGCGGCGAGGACACGACGCTCGCCGTCACGATCGACGAGGTCATCTACCACACCCGCGCGGTCGCACGCGCGCGCCGCCGCGCGCTGGTCGTCGCCGACATGCCGTTCCTCTCCTACCAGGTCAGCCCCGAAGACGCGCTGCGCAACGCCGGCCGTCTGGTCAAGGAAGGCGGCGCTGAGGCGGTGAAGCTCGAAGGCGGCGTCGCGATCGCCGACGCCGTCGCGCGAATCGCGGCCGTCGATATTCCCGTGATGGGCCACGTCGGCCTGACGCCGCAGTCGATTCATCGGATGGGCGGGCATCGCGTGCAAGGGCGCAAATCCGGCCGCGCCGCCGGATGCCGCGAGCGTTTGCTCGAAGACGCCCTCGCGCTCGAAGCCGCGGGCGCATTTGCGATCGTGGTCGAGGGCGTGCCGCCGTCGTTGGCGCGCGAGATAACCGCCAGCGTCGCCATCCCGACTATCGGCATCGGCGCCGGTCCCGATTGCGACGGCCAGGTGCTCGTGATGCACGACATGCTCGGCCTTTACGAGTCGTGCGCGCCGCGCTTCGCCAAGCCGTTCGCGAATCTGTGGAATGAAGCCGCATCCGCTACCGAAGCCTACGTGCGCGAAGTGAAAACCCGCGCGTTTCCCGGCGCCGGAGCATTGCTACGCCGAATCGAGGAGGAGTTCGCGATGACGATCATCACCTCGCCCGACGAGATGACCCGTTTTTCCAGTGTCGCGATCCAGCGCGGTGAACGTATCGCGCTGGTGCCGACGATGGGCTTCCTGCACGACGGTCATCTGACCCTGATGCGCGAAGGCCGCCGTCAATCGTCGGTGCTGGTCGCGTCGATCTTCGTCAATCCGACGCAGTTCGGCCCCGGCGAGGATTTCGCGCGCTACCCGCGCAACTTCGAGCGCGACTGCGCGATGCTCGAGACGGTGCCGGTGGATGTAGTCTTCGCGCCCGAGCCGGCCGCGATGTACTCGCCCGACGCGCAAAGCTGGGTCGATGCGGGCGAAGTCACCGCCGGCCTCTGCGGGGCGCATCGCCCCGGCCATTTCCGCGGCGTGACGACGGTGGTCGCCAAGCTGTTCAACATCGTGAAACCGCATCTGGCGGTTTTCGGCGAGAAAGATTTCCAGCAACTGCGCGCGATCCAGAAGATGGTCCGCGATCTGAATTTTGATGTCGAAATTGTGCCGGTGCCGATCGTGCGCGAAAAAGACGGCCTCGCGATGAGCTCGCGCAACGCCTACCTCTCGCCAACCGAGCGCGAAGACGCACTCGCGCTGAGCCTCGCGATCCGCGCCGCCCGCGACAAGCATCGCGCCGACCCATGCTGCGCGGAGGAAATAGTGTTCGCAGCGACCCGCGTGCTCAAGCGGACGAAAGGCGTCGCAATCGAATACGTCGAAGCAGTGGACGCCGAAACCCTGGCGCGCCACCCGTCGCTGGATCGCCCAATCCTGATAGCGATCGCAGCCCGCGTCGGCAAAACCCGACTGATCGACAACGCCGTGCTGCAGCCCTGAACACCGCCGCCAGACTCAGAGATTCTACGGCTTGTAAGTGTATGTGCCAGCCATATACCATAATTGCGGATGGGATGGGCGGAAAGGCTGGGCGAGTGCGACGGCTTCGAATGGGACGCCGCGAATTCCTCTAAGATCTGGGAGCGGCATCAGGTCGCGCCGACTGAATGCGAGGAGGTCTTTTTCAATCATCCCCTTGTCATTGGTCAGGATGAGAAACACTCGGAGGCGGAAGAACGCCTCTATGCATTGGGGCAGTCCGATGCGGCCAGGCTGCTGTTTGTAGTTTTCACGATACGCGGCCCTCTCGTCCGTGTGATTTCGGCGCGCGGCATGAGCCGCAAAGAACGAATGGTTTACAGGTCGCTATGAAAAAAGTTGTTCCGAGATTCAAGACGGAAGATGCCGAGCGCGAGTTTTGGGCGTCTCACGACTCGACCGACTACATTGACTGGCGCAAGGCCAGGCGCAGCACGCTGCCGAAGCTGAAGCCCTCGTCCCAGACCATCTCGATCCGCCTGCCGAAGCCGATGCTGGATCGCTTGAAGTTGTTGGCCAACAAACGCGACGTGCCCTATCAGTCGCTACTGAAGATTTTCGTAGCGGAGCGACTGAAGGCTGAATTTAAATCCTGAGCGCGCGGACCCGATCGTTTCAGGTGAGTGTACCAGCCAGTTTGAGGCATTTGTCGAGAGCCTACCTGCGTTGCGCCCAGCGGAGTCACGTCATCAGCAAAATCACGAGGCCGCCCGTCACGATGAAGCCGCCGCCTAGCAGGATTTTGTCGTCGGGGACTTGCTTGAAGAGAACCAGCGAGATGACCTGGGACACGACGAAGAAGACTGCGATGTAGATTCCCATCAGGCGGTTGAAATCGTAGCCGCTTTGATTGACCAGGATTCCATACCCGAACAGGACGAACGCGCCCGCCGCCAGCGAGTAGCCGTAGCTGTGCAGTCCGATGCGGACGAGCGCGTCGCCGCCTACTTCGAGCGCCGCGGCAAGCACCAGGACTGCGAGAGTCTTCAGGATCAAAGCCGGGCCGGCCTATCGCCTAATAATAATCCACCGGATCGATCTGTCGCTTCGCGCCCCAGTAGAAGAGCATGTTTTCGGTCAGGCCTTGCCAGGTGAACTTGCCCGGCGGCAGCAGCAGCCGCTTGAACATCGACTTCAGCGAGTAGAACTCCTTGGTGCAGCGCCACACGCCTTCTTCGACTTCCTGCGGCGACATGTTCTTGGGCACGAACATGCAGCGGAAGTTGTTGGTGTACAAGTCGGCGTCGGGGATAATCACGCGGCCTTCGTTCTCGAGCTGCGTGCGCATCGGGGTGCCGACGCGCGGCGTCACGGTGTTGAAGAACGCCTCGGGCGCCTTGACCTCGTGCAGGAACTTGAGCGTCTCGTCGAAAATTCCCGGCCGATCCTCTTCCAACCCGAACAGGAAGTTGAGCGAGTAGTAGATGCCGTATTTTTCCAGCTTCTTGAGCAGCTTCTTGTACTGCCCCGCGTGATTCTGAATCTTGTTCATCGACAGCAGGCTGTCCTGGCTGATCGATTCCACCCCGATATTGACGTGGAAGATTCCCGCCTTGGCCGCCAGGTCGAGCAGCTCGTCGTCGTGATTCGAGTTGATCGTCCACAGGCACGAGAAGCGGATGTTGAGCGGCTCGAGCGCCTTGAACAGCTCGCGCGCGAACTTGTGCTTGCCGGTGATCTGATCGTCGATGAACTGGAAACGCTTGAAGCCGGTCACCTTCATGACCTGCTTGATCTCCTCGACGATGTCCTCGATCGGCCGCGTGCGATACGCGCCGTCGTAGAATACCGGAATCTCGCAGAACGAGCATCGATAGGGGCATCCGCGGCTCGCCTGCACCGGCACCGCCTTGAACAGGTAGCGATTGAGCTTGAGCAGCTCGTGACGCGGGCGCGGCAGGTTCTTCAGATCGTGCACTTTGTCGGCTTTGTAAACCTGCTTGAGCTTGCCGTCGCGCCAGTCCTGCAGCAGCTCAGGCCACACCAGGTCGGCCTCGCCCTTCACGACCGCGTCGCAATGATGCAGCGCTTCTTCGGTCTGCAACGTCGCATGAAATCCGCCGAAGACCACGGGAATACCGCGCTTGCGGAACTCGTCGCCGAGCTGGTACGCGCGCAGCGACGCGCCAATCGTCGTGGTCATGCCGACCAGGTCCCAGCCGCCGTCGAAGTTGATGTCCTCGAGGCGTTCGTCGCACAGCGTCACGTCGTAATCGTCCGGCGTCAGTCCCGCCATCAGCGGGATCATCAGTCCCATGATCAGCCGCCAGCGCGTTTTGTGCGGGGTGCCGTCGAGATGGACGGTTGTGGGTTGCACCAGGAGAATTCGTGGCTTCTTGCCGTTCATACTTCCTCCGCCTGCGGGTCTCGATTCCTTCCTACAGGCTTTCAGTCTTCATTGACGACGCGGTCCGGCCGGTAATCCAAATCAGGATGAAGGCAAACACATAGGTGCCGAATGCCGTTCCCCAGGCGAAGTACTCTAGCCGATTGATTAATGCCAACACTACGAGCAGATACGCGAAATCGCGCCCGCTCCATCGATCGACCTTGTCCAACCACACTGCCGCCTGATCGCCCTTGATCTTGAACGCGCGCCAGGTCGCGACCGCGCACATCGCGAAGCCGCCGAGCAGCAGCGGGATCAGGTACAGGTAAGCGCGGCTGTGTTCGACTCTGTAACATCCGACGAGCAGGCCCACGAACACGGCCGCATGCACAATATTATCGGTGAGGACGTCGAGCTTACCGCCGAAATCGCTCTCGACCATCTTGAGCCGCGCCAGTTCGCCATCGACACCGTCGATCGTGATCGAAATCAAAAAGAAAATCGCCGCGAACAGCCGCATCCAGTAATTCGGCACCGAGAACATCCACGCCGTGGCCAGCCCGAACATCGTGTTCGCGACCGTGACCATGTTCGGCGTGGCCCGCGTGTTGGTTGCAAGCCAGTAGCTGATGCGCCACGAAATCTTGCGGTCCACCCATCGCGCCATCGGCGCGTCCTTATGCGCCGATTCCTCGCGAATCGACTGCGCCAGCCGCAGCTCCGCTTCCTCGCGATCTTCGGGCCGCCCGTTCAGCGCAAATGGCAGCAGGCTCGCTGCCGGCCCGGCGACGTTATTGGAGATGCCGCCGCGCTTGAGAATCTCGCCGATCGGTCCAGTTGCGATTTCGCCGCCGCAGTCGTGGTCCGTGCTGACGGCGCGATGTACCGATTGCGGATTGGAGTCGTGGGCGTCGAGAACGCGCTTCAGTTGGGACTTCGCAAATACGAGATTTCCCGAGAAGGATACGCACGGCAACGACGGGTCGATGCCCAATTCCCGGGCATTTCGAGGATTCAGAATCTCGCCGAACGACTCGACCATCGAGACCGTGTCCGAATTTTTGAACCGTCCCATCGCGCGCGCGACGGCCGAATAATTCTCGCGCGGCGCCGCCACGACGAATCGCTTGATCCCGGCGCGCTCGCAGTTGATCATCAGCCGCTCTAACAGCGGGCGTCCGAAGACCGCGTTGTCCGCGCGGTCAGGTGCAGCGATTAGAGCAGTTTCAATCAACGTCGTCTGATTAGAACCCAGTTTCCCCCGTGTTCAGCGATCGCGCCACCGTAACATAGCGGTAGCAGCAGCGGAAGTAGCCCTGCTGATAGCGTCCACCGTCAATTATGAGTTCGGCTGTTGATAAGCGCAAGTTTAAATCGGATCGAAACTAGAGGCTGATCGCCGCGGCTGATAAGCTGGCCGTTTCATGGCCACGATTACCACTCTGCTATTCGATTTCGGCGGCACGCTCGACGGCCCCGCGCATTGGCTTGACCGATTTCTATTGAGCTACCGCGTGGCTGGAATCGAAATTTCACGTACCGACCTCGACATGGCCTTCGACCACGCGACGCGAATCGGCTACGGCGCGACGCGGGTGGTGTCGCGCTTCGGAATGACGGACCTGGTGCGATTCCTTGTCGGCCATCAATTCGAATACCTGCGGAAAAGCGGTCCCGACCCGCTGCGCGCGACACTCGACAATTCCGGCGCCAGTGGACGCCATCGATTGGTCGAGGCTGTCACCAACTCCTTCGTTCGCGAAACGTCGGCCGGCCTCGCGCACAGCCGCGCCGTCGTCGGCCCGCTCAAAAGCCGTTTCAAGATGGGCATCGTGTCGAACTTCTACGGCAACCTCGAGCGCATCCTCGAAGAGGCGAAGCTCGATCGATTGTTTGCGGCGGTCGCCGATTCGTCGCGCGTCGGAATTTTCAAACCGGAGGCGGGTATCTTCGAAGATGCCCTAATGAAATTACATTGTGTGCCTGAAGCGGCTGCGATGATCGGCGATTCTCTGGCTAAAGACTGCGCGCCCGCGCGCAAACTCGGAATGCGCACGGTGTGGCTCCGCACCGAGCCGCACGCCGGTGAAGATTCTGCGGCCGCCGACGTCTTAATCCGAAGTATCGACGAGATCGCGCAAATCCAATGGTGAAGGAATTACAGGGAGCGATCATTGCCGCCGGCCGCGGCGAGCGTCTGCGCATCTCGACCCGCGACGATATCCCCAAGCCGCTGGTGCAGCTCGGCGGCGAGGCGATGCTCGCGCGGCAAGCGCGCGCGATTCTCGACGCGGGCGCGTCGTCAGTCGTCGCAGTGATCAACTCCGAGACCGCGCGCGTCGCGAAGGAAATGGCGCTCGAGATTCCGCCGTCGATTCGTCTGGTCGTGCGCGACACCGCCAACTCGATGGAGACGATGCTCGCGCTCGGCGAGGTGCTCGAGCCCGGATGGTTTATCGCATCGACGGTGGACGCCGTAATTCCACAGACGGAACTCGCGCGTTTTGTTAATGAGTCGCGCAGGAAAATCGAGGAGTGCCGCGAGAAAAATCTTGCCGGCGTGCTGGCCGTTACACGATGGCGCGGCGAGGCCCGGCCGCTTTTCGCAAATGTAACAGAAAATGGCTTGATCCTCGGGCTCGGCAGCCGCCAGACTTCTCTGGTGACGGCGGGAGTTTATTTCCTGTCCACCGGGATTTTCGACTACGCCGCCGACGCGCGCCGCGCTGGTCTCGACGCGCTCCGCCGCTTTCTCGCGCTGCTGATCGAACGCGGGATGCGCCTCGACGCGATCGAGCTCGAAGGTTCGATCGACGTGGATGAAGCGTCGGACCTCGACGCCGCGCGCGCCGCAATACGGAAGATGCCATGAGCAATCGAGCATTGGGAATTTATCGCGAACCTGAATTTTCGCCGGGCAAGGTCGAGGCCGACGCCGCGATCCTTGACGCCGTGCTGTCCGAGCTGAAGCGCGAAGGGGTCGAGATCCAGGCGCTTGACGCCGTCAGTTTCGCCGCGGGCGCGCCGGTCCAGGCCGATCTGGTGCTGCCGATGTGCCAGGGGCCGCGCGCGCTCAAGCGGCTGGCCGAAGTCGAGCAGTCGGGCGCGGTCGCAATCAACTCCGCGCTTTCGATTCGCAATTGCTACCGCGACTTGCTCGCCGCCGGCCTCGAGAGCGCCGGCGTGCCGACTCCGGTCGGCGCGCTGGTCCCGACCGGCGACCCGCTCGACGCGCGCAAGCTGGCCGGCCTCGATTTGTCGGCGGGAGTATTCGTCAAGCGCGGCGACTTGCACGCGCTCGCGCCTGAGGACGTGCAGCGCGCGGCCGATCGCGCGGAGATCGAATCGATTCTCGCGAGCTTCGCGCGGCGCGGCGTGCGCTTCGCCTACCTGCAGCAGGAAGTCGCCGGCCGCGTGGTAAAGTTTTACGGCGTCGGCGGCGGCGCGCACTTCAGTGTTCATCCCGAGGGCGAGGAAGTGCCCGAAGCCGCGGTGCGCGCGCTGGCGGAGGCGGCTGCGGCCGCGGCCGGCGCGCTCGGCCTCCAGGCGTGGGGCGGCGACGCTATCCTCAGCGGCGATCGTTTCGCGATTATCGATTTCAACGACTGGCCCAGCTACAGTCGGGTGCGCGCCGCGGCCGCTCGCGCGATCGCGCGCCGTGCGCTAAGTCTGCTTGGCCGTGCGCGCTAGAATCGCGCCGCAAATTCAAACAAGGATTCGGACCGCTATCAATTTGAAGACCACGACAACCACCAACGGAAAACTTCCCTCGATCAAAACCGCAGTTCCGGGTCCCAAATCGAAGGAGATCTTCGACCTCGAACAAAAATATATCGCGCCCGGCCGCCAGCGAATTTCATTGCTCGCCGGCCTCGCCTTCGATCACGGCGAAGGCGCGACGCTGACCGACGCCGACGGCAACACCTATGTCGATTTTTTTGCCGGCGTTGCGGTCGCCAGCCTCGGCCATGCGCATCCCGCAATGGCGCAGGCCCTGTCGAAGCAGGCGGCGCGCCTGACCGTCGGCACCTTCGCGACCAGGGAGCGCGCGGCCGCCTTCAAAGCGCTGGCCGAAGTCGCGCCCGCGGGACTGACTCGCGCACATCTATATAGCGGCGGCGCCGAGGCGGTCGAAGCCGCGCTGCGGCTCGCGCGTTCCGCCACCGGTCATCACGAAGCGGTGAGTTTCTGGGGCGGCTTCCATGGCAAGACCGGCGGCGTGCTCGGCCTTATCGGCGACGAATCGAAGCAGGGCTACGGGCCGCTGCAGGGCGGTCAGTACACCGTGCCGTACGCCGACTGCTACCGCTGCCCGTTCAAGTTGAAGTATCCCGACTGCGGACTTTACTGCGTCGATTTCGCGCGCCAGCAAATCAAGATGAGCAGCGGCGGCTCGCTCGCCGCGATCGTCGCCGAGCCGATGCAGGGCACCGCCGGCAACGTGATTCCTCCCGACGACTGGCTGCCCGCCGTAAAGTCGGTCGCCAAAGATTTCGGCGCGCTGCTAATCGCAGACGAAATGATCACCGGCTTCGGACGCACCGGCAAATGGTGGGGCGTCGAACATAGCGGCACCCGCCCCGATATCGTCACCGTAGGCAAGGGCATGGGCTCGGGCTTTCCGGTGTCGGGCGTGCTGCTGAGCGACGAGCTCGGCAAGGCGGAGCCGTTCGGCAAGCCGAGCGCGTCGTCGTCGAGCTACGGCGGAAATCCGCTGGCGGCGGTCGCTGTGTCGGAAACGATCGCCACCATTCAACGCGAGCATCTGGTCGAGAACTCGCGCAAAGTCGGTGCGATGATGCTGTCGCGGCTGGTGCAGCTCAAAGAAAAATACGAATTCATCGGCGACGTCCGCGGCAAGGGATTGCTTATCGGCGTCGAGCTGGTGCGCGATCTCGAAACCAAGGAACTGCTCGGCAAGAAAGTCACCGAGCTGATCTTCTCCGAATGCCTCAAGCGCGGGCTGGTCACGATGGCCTACTTTCCGAAGATTCGCATCAATCCGTCGCTCGTGATCACCGAAGCGCAGGCCGAAGCCGGCGTCGGGATTCTGGATGAAGTGTTCGCGCACGTTCGCGACCACGTTGACTGGCGCCACGCGTAGGCGAAATCTTTTTTCATGGCCAATCCGAACGGCAACGCGGCGCTGTTCTTCGACCTCGGCGGCACGCTGGTCAAGCTCAACGAGTCGCGCGAGATTCCGCTCGACGCTAACGGCAACATCGTGATCGAGCTGCTGCCCAACGTCGCCGACAAGCTCCGCCCAATGCACAACCATCTGATGTTCGTCGTCACCAACCAGGCCGGCATCACGCGCGGCCGGCTCAAATTGGAAAACGTCGAAGCCGCGCTCGCACAGCTCGACCATCTGCTCGGCGACATTCTCACCGGATGGCAAATCTGCCCGCACACCGACGACGACCACTGCCAATGCCGCAAGCCCAGGGGTGGCATGATCACCGATCTCGCCGAGATGTACGGCGTCGATTTGGCTGTCTCCACGATGGTTGGCGACCAGGAAGTCGATCGCCTCGCAGGCGAAGCGGCGGGCGTCGCAAACTTTATCGCCGCGAAAGATTTTTTCGGCTGGTAAGTCTCAACCTCTCCTTGCCCTTGTTCGAGGACAAGGAGAGGTTATCGAGTTCCGCCGAGCGCACGATCAGTTAACGGCATCTCCACCAGTGATGACGGCGGAAGTGCGGGTTGGCGCATGCGAACGACCGGTAGTACGCGACGGGCGTGAACGCCGCCGGCTGGACGACTTCCTGGACTACCACCGGATGCACGGGCCGTGGATTCCAACGGACCTCGGCGGAGGCCACGGTCGGCATCGCCATCATGAGGAGCCCCAACGTCGCGGCTGCAATGGATGTTTGGATTTTCATAAATGTCTCTCCTGAAAGAGAATACGGATGCCGACATTTGCCGGTTACGAAGTCTATACGCCTGTTAATGTGTTCGGTTTGGAGGCGCGGCGTCCGGTCGTCAGTCTCAGCGACAACGCCAATAGCTACAAGTAGTAGCGATTTCACGACTCTTTGGTGTATAGTTTTCTCGGCGCGCGAAAGTGGGGTAGGTCGAGTGGGCATTGGACCGCTCGCTCGACACTCACCCCGCGATTCGCGGCCGCCGCAGCATCCGCAAGTTGCGCGCTCGCGCGGCGACGCCCGCAGACGGCCTCTTCAGCAAATTAATCGCACCGAGCAAGCTGCCGGTGCCGCCGAACAGGCGTCCGGCGCCGCCCATCACCTGGGCGGTAGTCCGCCACGCCTGATTGCTCTGATTACTGAGATGGTCTTCGAGCTGGAACTTCTGCTGCGGGGTCAGCGTGCTGTAGCCGCCTTCGTAGTACGACGGCGCATACTGCTGCGCCGCATACTGCGGCGCCATCGCGGTGCATCCCGGCAGCGCTGACATCGCAAGCGCGAGCGCGATTGCCGCGAGCAAACTGGCGACCATAGCTGGTTTCACGCCGAACCTCGCAAACCTCGAGCGCTTAGCGCTGGATCGCGTGGATACCCCAGAGCAGAACGCCGGTGCCCTGTCCGAGCTGGCCCGCGCTCGACGCGACGTCGGCGCCGGTTCGCCACGCGGTGTTGCTCTGGTTGGACAGATGATCTTCAAGCTGCATCTTCTGCTCGGGCGAGAGCTGGCTGTACTGCTCGCCGTCGTAATAGGTGGGCGCCTGCGCAATGGCGGCGCCCTGCGGATTGAATGCGGTGCATCCCTGGACCATCAGGAGCGCCGCCAACACGATCAATGCGAACACCAGCCGCAGCTCAACCGCATCGCGTACAATCGAATCCTTGCTACTCATTGCACTCCCTCCAACTACTGATACGCGCGCTCGCCGATTTGGTTATTAACGAATCGTAAGGCGCGCGTTCGATCATAGGAGGAGCGATCTTCGTGCCAAAGCGCGGTGACGTGAGGCGTGAGCGCGCGAACGGAGAATTCAGAAGAGCGATGTTACGGAGACGCGCAAATGCGGCGGGCGCGCCGCCGCGATGGTGCGCGTCGCGCGAGGTTACTGAGCGTTAAGGTGGAGGCGAGCCTGGCCGGTCCCGGCAATTCCAGGAAATCGACTTTTCAGGCGCTCACTTCTCGATCGCGACGGCGTAGTCGCGGCCTTCCCATTGGCGCGTCTCGCGCCAGTTGAAGGTGAAGCGAATCGGCGCCTGGGCGTTCGCGCCGACCTCGATGTCCACATACTCGAAACCTAGCGGCGTCGAAATCGACGCGGTGTCGTTGACGTGCTGCCATTCGTCGTTCGACCAATGCAGCGTGAACGGCTCGGTCGCCTGGATGCGCAGGCGGTCGCCGACAGACACCGAACTGACGCGGCGCTCGCGTTTCCAGACGCGCAGGTGGCTCGGCTTGCGCCCGGGTTTCAGGTAGCGGTCGCGGACTTCGTCGATCGTGTCGAACACGCGGCCGTCCGACGCCGAGCGCAGCAGCTTGATATATTCGGCATGCGCCCACATCAGGGGCGTCGCGCTGCCGGTCTGGCCGCCATACTTGAGCAATCGCCGAGAGACGTCAGGCTGATCCCAGATTTGTTCGGGCAGTAACTGCGTCGAATTCGCAAACAGTTCCATCGCTCGCATATAAGATGTCGGGTCGCGCCCCGCTGCCAATTCGTAATGCCCGCGCTCTCCGGTCAGCAGCGGCCATGGGCGTCCCCGGCCCCATCCGAGGAACGGGCCGCCGCCGTCTCGCTGGCCGTAGCCGTCATGGGTATAGCGGCGCCAGCATGGACCGGCGGGGAAGTCGGTCTTAAGCACGGCATCGATGACGCGGAGCGAGTCTTCCATCAACGAGTCGCCGGCCTTGCGGATGCCGTAGCGGACCAGCTCGAGAAAGCCGCCGTCAACGATTTCCGCGACGGGAAATTCCGCCTGCGCGCCGGGTGCGCGATTGTGAATGAAGACGCGCTTGCCCTCGATGCTATCGGCGGCGTCGGGATCGGCGATGTCGATGGGATTGATGCGGACGTAGTGGCGCTTGATGCCGGGGACGAGGAAGCCGTTGTTGGTGACGGTCCACTGCTCGATATTCGCTTCGAGGAAGTCGGCGTACTCCTCGAGGAATTGCGCGGTCACCAAATCGCCGCGGTCGCGCGCGAAGCAGGCGGCGCAGACCAGGCCGGCAACATTGGCGGCCAGCGTCGAGGGCGAGTAGCCGGCGTTCTCTTCCCATCGCTCCTGCGGCGTGGGCGGGCCGTTATCGACCAGAAAATGCGCCGCGCGCAACACCATCGGATACGGATCGAAATCCTTGAGCGCGCCCTGCCTGTGCATCCGCCACGCCAGCATGATCGGAAACGAAACTTCGTCGAGTTGAACACCGTTCCAATAGGGTTTGCCGTCGATCCAGAAATTCTGCGGGAAGCCGCCGTCCGGACGCTGTGCACACGCCAGATAGATCAGCGCGCGCAGCGCGGTCGAGACGTCGCCGGTCGCGGCCAGCCCGGTCACGCTGTTGACCATGTCGCGCGTCCACACCAAATGGTAGCCGCCGAGGTCGTCATCGCTCTTGGCCTCGCCCCACGGGATGCTGAGCGAAGCGATCAGCGCGCCGGGATAGGTCTTGTCCTCGTGCGCGAGCAGCAGTTGGCAGCTGCGGCGATAGAGCTTGCCGTCGTCGCCGGAAAATTTTTCGAGCGGCGCGAAGTGGCGGCACGCGCGCTCCCATTGCTCGAGGAAGCGGGCGCGATGCTCCGGGAAAGGATCGGCGAGCGATTGATACAACGTCGTCACCGCGCGATTCAGCTCGCGGCCAAAGCCGAGGCCGAGCGTGAACGCATAACCCTTGCGCAAATCGATCTCCGCGGTCAGCGCGATGTTGCCGTCGAGCGCGGCGGCGAACTGATAATCCATCTTGAAGTTGGCGTGCAGGTCCTGCCAGCCGTCGGTGTTGCCGACGTATCCGCACGAGGTCCGCAGAAAAGGCGCGGTCGTTCCCAGCGCCAGCCAGACGCCGTCCTTGTTCGCGGTCAGGAACTCGTGGCCGACGATCCGCGTCAGGTATCCGTTGTTACCCCATCCGCCGACGCCCAGGTGCGGCGCGAGCAGGACGTAGAGGTGGAGTTTTTTGAGCAGCTCCGGATCGCCCTCGAGCCGCGCGTTGATCAGCAGCGTCGGCTGATGCGGATCGGTGATGACTTCCTTGAACAGATGATAGCGGCCGTCGGGCGCGTGGCCGACGATCTTCACGCCAAGTCCGGTGTCGCCGATGTACTCGGTGGTGGAGTCGAGATCGCGCCGTTCCTCGTGGAAGAAAGTCTCGCCGTCGGTGATGAGAAACTGGAGGTCGCGGACCTGCGGCTGATCGATCGTCGGAAAATAAATCTCGTTGAGAACGCCGGCCGAGGTCGTGAACCAGAGCCGGCTCGACGACGAATACGCCGTGCAAACTGCGTCCTTGGCGCTGCGGGTCCATCGCGGCGGGATGCCGGGGGCGCCGGTGGCGACGGGAGATGTCTGGATTCTTGCCATAGGGCCTCGGTGCGGTTCGATCCGCGTTCAGACTATTTCCGGTTGCGGTGGTTTCGGAGTGGTCGCGCTTGATTTTTCCACCGCCTCGATTCGGAACATCCAGGCCACGCCGACACTTATCGCATACAGCAGCAGCAGCGGAATCGCGAGCAGGAATTGCGAGACCATGTCGGGCGGAGTCAGCGCCGCGGAGACGATGAAGATGACCAGGATCGCATAGCGCCAGTAGCTCAGCATCATCTTATAGTCAATCATCCCGAGCTTGGTGAAGAAGAACGCGAAAATCGGCATCTCGAATGTCAGCGCAAACGCGAGCAGCAGCTTGGACGAGAACGCCAGGTACTCGCTGATCCGAATCGTCGGAGTCACGCCGATGCTTGCGTACTGGCCGAGGAAAAACGCGTAGCCGATTTTGAACACGACCGCCCAGCAGAAATATCCGCCGAGCACGAAAAAGAGCGAAGCAAAGAAGACGAACGGCTTCGCCATCTTGCGCTCGGTTTCATACAAACCCGGCGCGATGAATTTCCAGATCTCGTAAAATACCGCCGGACTCGCGATGAACAGCCCCGCGATCAGCGCAACTTTGATCTTGGTGTAGAACGCCTCGCCCACGCCGGTGCCGATCAACAGCACCTTGCCGCCGGAGACCTCGCGAATCGGCCAGGTCAGCATGTGGAACAGCGGATCGGCGATTGCGTACGCGATGATGAAGCCGACGCCGATGGCGATGAAGGCGCGAATCAGGCGGCTGCGCAATTCCTGCAGATGCTCGATCAGCGACATCCGCGCCTGTTCGGGCGTCGCCTCGATGACGGCTGGCGGTGTGATATCCTCGCTAGGCACAGTGCGGGATGACCAGCTATTTATTCTCGGTCGGCTTTATCGCCGGAGTCTCGGACTTGGGCGCGGAGGCCGGCGTTTTGGCGGGCGGCTCTTCGAGCACGTCGGTCAGTTCGTGGAGGACGGTATTGCTCGCCAGGCGAAGCTCGCGCAGGATTTTTCCCACGGTGCGCATAACTTCGGGCAGGCGTTCGGGACCGACGACAATCAGCGCGATCGCGAGTATCAGGGCTATTTCAAAAAGATCAGGCAAACTTCGATGACCACCGGCCAGCGCAATTCAATGACTTTGCGAGGCGCGCAAAAATTCCGCGCAACCGCTCCATGCCAGTTAATCATCATATCCGACTGGGGTGTCAACGATGTATAAAACCGGAGTCGTCGCGGACCGCCGCTACCTGAAGCACTTCGCCGGCCGCGCCCATCCGGAGCGGCCCGAGCGCATCGAAGCGATGATCGAGATGGCGGAGTCGCTCACGCGGCCGGATCTGAAGTTCATGACGCCGCGCGAAGCCACGCACGCGGAAATCGCCAGCTGTCATACGCCCGAGTACATTGCGACGGTGGCGCGGACCGCCTCGCTCGATCGCTTCGACTTCGATCCCGATACTCACAGTTCGCGCGATACCTACGAGACCGCGCTGCTCGCGGCGGGCGGAGTGCTGACCGCGGTCGCGGCGGTGATGGACGGCGCAGTAGCTAATGGATTTGCTATTGTGCGACCGCCGGGGCATCACGCACTGCCTAATCGCGCGATGGGATTTTGTTTCTTCAACAACGTCGCGATTGCGGCCAAGTGGCTAATCGAATCGCGCGGCCTCAAGCGCGTGATGATCGTCGATTGGGACGTCCATCACGGCAACGGCGTGCAGGATATATTTTACGAATCGCCCGAAGTGCTCTACGTATCGACCCATCAGTTTCCGCATTACCCCGGCACCGGTTCGCTCCACGAAATAGGCTACGGCGCGGGCATGGGATTCACGGTCAATCTGCCAATGCCGGCGGAATTCGGCGACGCCGAATATCTGCGCGTGTTCGATCGCTTGATCATGCCGATCGGACGCCACTTCAAGCCCGAGTTCATATTGATCTCGTCGGGCTTCGACGGGCATTTCCGCGACCCGCTCGCTCAGATGCGCGTGACGGAGGCGCGGATTCGCCGCAATGGCGCGGCGGGTAAAGCGGCTGGCGGCGGAATGCTGCGACGGCAAGATGGTCGCCGCGCTCGAAGGCGGTTACGACCTCGAAGCAATCACGGAGTCGGGACGCGCGGTGATCGACGAATTTGGACGCGACGCCGACGAACCGATTCGTTTGGACGACGGCGGCGACCGCGTGATGCCGATGATCGAGCGGGCGTCCCAGAACGTCGGCCGCTTCTGGAACCTGGGCTGAGACGATCGATGCCGCGGAAGGATGGAGCCGCTAACAATCGCCTCGTCGCAATAGGCAGTTCCCCTCCGCGCGAATACTCACTCGACAAGCCGACAATAGCTATTGGCAGTCATCCGTCGAACGACGTCGTGCTCGACGACACGACGGTCTCGCGCCGTCACGCCACGATTACGCGCACGCCCACAGGCTTTGAGCTGGCGGACCTCGGCTCGACCAACGGCACCTTCGTCAATGGCCGTCGAGTCCAAAAATCGATCGCACTCAAGGCCGGCGACGAGATCAAATTCGGCTCTGCGCGTATGGCTTTCGACCCTGCGTCGGTGCCCAGGCGGATGCGGCGCGGGTTGGTGATTCTGACCGTGATGTTCCTCGCGGGATTCGCCGTCGCCCGCTATCGAAGACAAACTGTGCCCGCCACGCCGGAACCCGGTGCGGAGAGCGCGTCGCAAGAATCCAGTTCCGCGCCGTCAGCCGTCAATACTCAGTCGGTATCGGCGCCGGCGTCGTCAGAGAATCCAGGGTCCGCCGAGCCGGCATGGCTGATGCGAGTGAATTACTACCGCGCGATGGTGAAGTTACCGCCGATTGTCGAAGATCCGGCGGCGAGCAGCGGCGACCGCGCGCACACCATGTATATCGTCAAGAATTACCACGACGCGATCATGAGTAGCGGCCTCGGCGCCGAGATGCATACCGAAGATCCGGGGAAACCGGGCTTCACTCCCGAAGGACTCGAGGCCGCCAAGTCCAGCGACATGGATGTATGGTCGATGCGCGGCGATACGGGCGAAGCCGGCGGATGGGGATCGCCCGAATGGTCGATCGACGGATGGATGGCGCTGCCGTTTCATCGCATGCCGATACTCAACCCGCGGCTGACCAGCGCCGGCTTCGGACTGTACTGCGAATCGGAAGCGTGTGCGGCGGGACTCAACCTGTTGAAGGGATCGCAAGGCAAAATGCCGGCGGGCGCGGCCGCAAGCATGCCGATCGAGTTCCCTGCCGACGGCGGAACTGTCGCGATCCGATCGTTCGAGAACGAATGGCCCAACCCGCTCACGAGTTGCCCCGGCTACACGGCGCCGAGCGGACTGGCTATTACACTTCAGCTCGGCGACTGGCTGGATACTCATCTTGGCGATTACTCACTCGCGCGGGTAAACGCCGACGGCAGCCGCACTGCAGTCGTAGCATGTGGTATAGACTCGAATAGCTACTCTAATCCCGACGCATACTCACAAGACCTGGGACGCAACGTGCTGAAGTCTTACGGCACCGTCGTGATCATACCGCGCGCGCCGCTCGACAAGGGCGCGAAGTACGCGGTTCATTTGAGCGCGAACGGCAAGCAGTACGACTGGACATTCAGCATAAGTCCATGATGTAGTTTCGGCGTTAACTGAAGGTTGCCGGATCGAGTGCAGGGGGACGGTTATCTTGAGGCGCGCGGTATTAGTTGCGGTCGCGATCTGCTGTTGTGCGCTCGCCGGATGCTTGTCGTGGAGCGAGGATCAGAACGGCAACTTGCGATCGGTGGGCCTGCCGGGGGTGCCGATCTGGAAGTCCAAAACGCCGCCCGCGCCGATAAGTCTTACCGACATGGGGATGACGCCCGAGGAAGCCTCAAAAGTGAGCGGGCCAGTCCTGGTGCTGCCACCGGACCAATCGATCAAAACCACTCGCTATCGGTACTACCAAACCGACCATAATACCTGCCAGCAGGATCTCGCGAAGCTGCTGGCGGCCAGAGCGAGCGACGCGACCGGCGATGCGCCCTACTGCACCGAGACTCCCACCGCGCCAGTCTCGAAGGGTAACGCGTTCGTATTCTGAATGCGTGCCGTTTTGAGTGGCCGCACGTGCTGAAAAGACCGCAAGCCGCGCGTCTGCTTGCGGTCGATCGCGAGGCGGTCGGCACGCGGCTGCTGCTGCTCGGGCGCGATGAAGCGCACGTCGGCAGCGCAGACGGGTCGGGACTGCGCATTGCGGATGCGAGCGTCGCGGGTCGTCACGCAGTCATCAGATACGCACGCGGCCGTTACTATGTTGTCGATCTGAAATCGGCCGAAGGCACCTATCTCAATGGACGGCGGATTCGCCGCAAGCAGGAGCTCACGCACGGCGACACGGTCCGCTTCGGTGGCGCGGCTCCGTATCGCTTTATCGATCCAGATGCGCTCAAGCGGCGGCGTTGGCGGCGCAATCTGCGCGCGAGCGCGATCATCGCGGTACTTGTCGCACTCGCATTGGTGGATCATTACGAGAAGTTGGGATTGTTCAGCGCCGCGCTCACGGAGATTGCGGCGTTGGCGCATCCGCAGGCGACCGCGAAGCCGGTCGCGGCGCCAGCGACTGTAGCTGCCAACGCGCCGACTCGGGTTGCGGCACCGTCGGCGCAAGCGACGAGTATGCCGGGACCGGCCGCCTACGTCGCCAACGTCGCACCGACGGCGCATCCGAGGGCCGCGCGCACGCCCGCGTTGGCAGTGTCCACATCGAAGATGCCCGCGTCGTCACCGACCACAAATGTATCCGCATCGTCGTCGATGTCGTGGCTGGAGCGGCTCAACTTTTACCGCGCGGGTCTTGGGCTCGATCCAGTCAGCGATAATCCCAAGCTGAGTGCAGGTGCCGCCGCGCATGCGCGTTATCTGCTGCTCAATTTCGGCGATGACATACGCAATGCCAAGCCGATGAGTGCGGAGGCATACGAGGAGAAGCCGGATAAGAGTGGTTACTCGGCGAGCGGTGCGGCCGCGGCGAGCAATCTCCAGATTGCGTGGGGCTGCAGCTCGTTCGCTGCCGGGCAGCAGATCGATTATTGGATCGAAGGGCCGTTTCATCGACTCGCGATGCTCGATCCGTTCCTGGCGGACGCCGGTTTCGGCGAGGCCTCAAGCGACGGGTGCTGGGCCGCCACGCTGCGATTGCCGCCACCGCCTGAGGAAGTAAAGCCGTATGCCCGCGCGGTGGAATTTCCACCCGACGGCGCGGCCGTGGCGCTTGATTGGCCGGGAGTCGAAACACCGGATCCACTCGCAAGCTGTTCGGGATATACACGGCCGGTGGGACTTCCCATCACGTTGCAAATCGGGCGGCTCGTGAACACGAGACTCTCGGCGCATTCGTTGACCGAAGACGGCAAGCCGATCGAATACTGCGCGTTCGACGCGCCCGGCTACCGAAATCCGAACGCGACCGCCCAGGAATACGGCCGCTGGAGCCTGCGCGCGTCCGGTGCGGTGGTGATAGTCCCGCGCGCGCCGCTGCAGCCCGGGTCGCTCTACGCGGTCTCGATCACCACCAACGACACGACTTATGCATGGAGCTTCACCGCCGCCGAGGCGCAGACGACGACCTTTGCCGCTATCGCGAAGTTTCCGACGGAGGCGCCGGCGCCATCGGAGACCGCGACGCCGCGGCCGCGACGAACCGCGCGCGCACATCGCGCGACTCCCGCCGCGACCGCGTCGGTGGCGATGCCGGAGATTCCGGCGAGCGCGGTGCCGTCAGTCTCGCCGATGGCGGCGGAGACTCCCGCCGTCACAGGCTCCTCGATGGGCTGGCTCGCGGTCGTGAACCTCTATCGATCGCGCCTCAACGTGCCGCCGGTGGAAGAGGATCCTGCGCTGAGTCAGGGCTGCGGGGATCACGCGAAGTATCTGGTGACGAACTACGAATCGATGCTGGCGGGCGGATGGAATCCCGGCGGTCTGATGCATACCGAGGACGAATCGAAGCCGGGCTACACGCCCGACGGAATCAAAGCGGCGCGCGCCAGCGACGTCATGTTCCAACCGCCGGAGAGATTCACCGACGACGAGCGAATGACGCGCGCGATTGAGTCGTGGATCGCGGGCCCGTTCCATCGCCCATCGATCGCGAACCCCGACCTGCGGCGGGTGGGATTCGGCGAGTACTGCGGAAAAAGAGTTTGCGCGGCGGCGCTCGATTGGCGCAGCGAGTTGCCGCCCGCGCTGCCGGGGGGACATCCCTACCCGACGGCGATCGAGGTTCCACCGGACGGCGCGACGGTCAAGCCGAGCGGCTTCGGCAATGAATGGCCGAGTCCGATATCGCCATGTCCGGGCTATCCGTACAACGCGCCGGCGATCACCCTCCAAGTCGGCATCAACATGGCGGCGACGCTGGCCGATGCTTCGCTGACTCAGATGACCGGCGCCGCGGCGGGAACCAAAGTCGCCACTTGCGCGTATGATTTTCAGAAGTACACCAATCCCGACCGGGGCACCCAGGCGCACGGCCGCGAGGTGCTGCGCGGATTCGGCGAAGTGGTGATGATGGTGCGCGATCCGCTGATTGGCGGCGCGAGCTATCGAGTCGATATGACGGTCAACGGCAAGCCGTACAGCTGGAGTATCACCGCCGCGCCGTAAACGGCGACTGACTATCGCTGGAAATCGACGGCGATGATCGTCGCCATCGAGTCGAGCGCGCTGTCGGGCGTTGCAATCACGAGCTCGCCAATCGGATCATGATTGAACAGACTATCGGCGGCGGAGACGCGCTTGCGCATCTTGAGCGAAATGGTACTCGACAACGGACGCGCGTCGCCGACGTGTTTGACCTTGACGCCGCGCACCGAGACGGATTCGTACGGCTTCGCCAGCACGTGCAGGTACACTCGATTGCCGCGGCGCGTTGAGGGTCCGTAGAACTGCCACGGCTCGAGTCCGGGGTCGGTACCGACGATCGCTTCGGCGTTGCGCGACATCCAGTCGCCGATGGCGTCGAGCCGATCGACTTGTTCGGGCGGGACCGCGCCGTCGCCCATCGGGCTGACGTTGAGCAGCAGATTGCCGCCCTTGCCGGCGACTTCGCACAGCGTGTGGATGAGCGAGCGCGGGGATTTGAGATCCTTGTCGGAAGGGTTGTAACCCCAGCTATTATTGATGGTTAAGCAGGTTTCCCACGGGCCTTCGGGCGGCTTCGGGGGCACGGCCTGTTCGGGCGTCTGGTAGTCGCCGTAGCCGGGGATGCGATCGTTGATGACGACCTCGGGCTGGAGCGAATGGATCATCTCGACGAACTCGCGCGACTTCCATTCTTCGGGCGTGCGCTCCCATCCGCCGTCGAACCACAGCAGATCGATTTTGCCGTAGTTGGTCAGCAGCTCGCGCATCTGGGCGAACATGAACTCGATGAACCGATTCCATTGCGCAGGTGTCGAGCGGCGCCATGCGCCCCACTTGTAGGGCTTGTCCGATTCGAGAAAGGTCGGATAGTCAGGGTGATGCCAGTCGATAAGTGAGTAGTACAGTCCGACTCTGAGGCCTTCGGCGCGGAACGCGTCTGTATATTCACGAACTATATCGCGTTTGAAAGGCGAATACTCAATCGAATAGTCAGAATGCTTGGTATGGAATAGCGAATAGCCGTCGTGATGCTTACTAGTCAGTACGGCGTACTGCATACCGGCGCGTTTAGCCATTCGGGCGAGCGCGCGCGCATCCCATTTTGTTGGATTGAACGTTTTGGCGGTCGAGTGATACTCGTCCACGCCGACGCTCTGGCCGTTTGGCAAGGCGCCGACGCCGCCGACCAGCGGCCACGACAGCTCGAGTCCGCGCTGGCTGCAATGGCCCCAATGGATGAACATCCCGAATCTTGCTTGGTTAAACCACGATTCCATAAGCGCGCATTCTCGCCTTCATCGGCGGCGGTTGTCTAGGGCATGAGACTAACCCTAACCCCTTCCCATAGTGGGAAGGGGGATTGGATGGGAGAGAGAAGTTGTCATTTGAACAGGTTCCATCCGAGGGCGGGAATAGTTGATCGTAGGAGACGCCCATCAGCCAGACGAAGGCGACGGCGCCGGTACCGGATGACGCGCGATTGAGGGCGACCTGGACGCCGAGGTTCAGCTCGAAGGTGTCGTTCATCCATGCGATGGCGGGGGTCAGCTCGAAGTCGGGCTGCGAAGAGTTTCGATGCGCGCTCAAGTACTGTGCGTAGTCGAAATCGAGATGCGGCGTGAGTTCGCGGAGTGCGCGAGGCACGATACCGGCGGCGACATTGGCGTCGAGGTAATGCAGCGAATACTCGAGCTCGAGGTTGGCGGATACGAGGTCGTCGCGCGCGCCGGTTACCTTGCTTTCCCATCCCGCGTCGCCCTCGACGCCTACTGGCTGCAGCATTCGGAGCGAGTCGGGCAGGTCGCCGAAGCCTTTTTGAAAAAGCAAATCGCCGCCCACGCGGGGATGAGATTCAGAACCGACATTGCGGTCGCCGACGGGCAGTTCGAGGCTCGGGCTGATCGTGAACACGAATTCGTGACGCGGAATAGAGATGAGTACGCGCTTGTAGGCAAGGCCGAGGTTGGAAAATCCGCTCGCGCTGGGTTCCTCGCCTTCCTGCTCGAGGCGCTGGTAGCCGACGAACAGCGAGAAGCTGGACTTGGGCGAGATGGTTTTTTCGAGATACAGCGACTCGAAGTTTTGGGCGCGATCGACGCCGCCCGACAGCGAGAGATAATTCTCGACCGTCGCGTCATTGCCGATAAAGTTACCGACGAATGATCGCGGAGTTGGATCCGCATGCGCGAGCGGCGCGCACAGCAGTATCGTCGAAGCGAATGCGGCGAAGGCAGCCTTGGTGTATGTGCGTCGATATCCTGAAAAGCCGCGACCTATACCACCTGTGGTAGAGCAGAGAGGTGGCCACCACCATCGGTCGGTTCGTTCCGTCAAATTCGTGTTTTTCGGAGCGTGAACGGTTTGGTCAGGCAAGGCGATTCTCCGCCGGATTTTGCGGGCGAAGGCGAAGCCGTGCGACATCTTGAGCGGGAGGCATAGGAAAGCACGATAGCGCAGCGGCGAACGCGGCATAAGGCTGAAAAGTTCAGGGTGCAGTCAAGTCGGTCACGGCGGCAGTGCGGTTCCACTGCTTTCAGATTCAGTAAGCCGCTCCTCGCAATCCCGCCTCGAATGCTATAAATGCCTGACCCGATTTTGCCCATCGACGGAGGCGACTTACCAATGGCTGCAAACAACGGCAAGCAGGAATTCGGCGCGCGGTCGAGCGCCTATGATGTCGTCGCCGGCCGCGACCTCTCCGGGCGCACGATTGTCGTCACTGGCGCCAACACCGGAATCGGCGAATGGACCGCGCGGGCGCTGGCCGGCGCGGGCGCCCGCGTCATCTTCGCATGCCGCCAACCCGCGAGCGGCGATGCCGCCGTCGCTCGCACCCGCGATGCGCATCCCGGATGCAAGGCCGAGTTCGCGCAGCTCGACCTCGCTTCGTTCGCGAGCATCACGCGCTTCACGGATCATCTGGATGCCGACCGGATCGACGCGCTCATTTGCAACGCCGGCCTCGTACGGACCTCATGGGCCGAGACTGAGGAGGGCTTCGAGCGAACGGTGGGCGTGTGTCACATCGGTCACTTTCTCCTCGCACGACTGCTGATGCCCCGGATGCTCGCGTGCGCCGCGCCGCGGGTAGTGATGGTATCGAGCCTGAGCCATCGATCGCCGGCCAAGCTTGATTTCGATCGGTTACCGATGACGCGCGAGAACTTTCGAGGCATGACCGCCTACGGTCAGGCCAAGTTGTGCAACGTGCTGATGGCGAAGTCGCTGCAATCGCGCTACGGCAGCCGCGGTCTGGTCGCGTGCGCGCTGCATCCCGGCACTCTGGTCACGACCGACATCGGCCGCAATTCGAAAATCTTCGGCGCACTGATGAAACTGGTGAGCCCCTTCACCAAGAATCCTTCACAGGGCGCCGCCACCAGCGTCTATGCGACCGTCCACGAACCGGCATCAGAGCTGGCCGGCCAATACCTGCAAAATTGCCAAATCACCCCCAGCAGTTCGGAAGCAAACGACCCCACAGTCGCCGATCGCCTATGGACCGCAAGCGAACAATGGATAGCCGCCGCGCAACCCCCCGCGTGGCCGTAGTCCTTCTCTCTTTCCTGGAGCGAGGATGAATTCGGCTCGCGTGCGAGATCAAGATTCCGCCGCCTTTTTATCCCCACGTCGTGTCAAGCGCTGATTAGTGCGCCGCGCGCTTTCGATTGCGAAACTCCGAGCTACCTAAGCGCTTGCATCAAAACAAGATGGGCCAGCATCTGGAGCTGCGCGATGAAAAATCCGTGCGGGCTGCACCCTGAACTTTTCAGCCTTATGCTCTCGGCTCAATGATGCGATAATATCCGTGATGTTGGTGTGGCTTCCGATGACGGCCGCGTCCGCCGGCTAAGCGCCCGCAAGTCCGCAAAGGTATCCGCAATGCACTCGAAACGGACTTGGTGGCCGGTCCTTTCAGGGATTGCACTGTCCGCGGTTGCGCTGTGCGCGATTTTCCTAGGAATCGTCAGCGCGCAGAATCTGCCGCCGCCCGGCGCGTACCAGCCGATTCCAAATTTCACCGGCGTCGGCGCGGGACTTCAGTTCCGCGAGGCAATTAACGAGCGCATGTCGGGAGCACAGCCGATCCTGCCGCTGGTTGTCGGCCCAAACTTCGCCAATCTGCCGGCCGAGCAGGATGGATTGTTGCTCTATTGCAAGGATTGCAAGCGCGCGACGCCCTGCGTCGGCGGCGGCAGCGGCGCATGGGCGCGTGGAAATAGAGGGGCGTGGTCGTGCGCGATCGACGCACTCGAAACGAGTCTCAACGCGAACGGCAACAAGATAACCGCGCTCGCCAACGGCACAATTGCCGGCGACGCCATCTCGTTCGGTCAGCCCTCCGGCGGAGACCTAAGCGGCGCCATCCCGAATCCTACCGTAGCCAGTGTGCTAGGCGGCCAGGTGCCGGTCACGAAATCCACGGCTATGACTGGCGGCGACCTTAGCGGGACGCTGCCGGCGCCGACGGTGCAGTCCGTGCTCGGCGGCAAGGCGCCGATTTATGCGGGGCAGACGGGCGCGCAGATCAACACGCTGTCAGGGTCGAAGGGCGACGGCTCGGATGCGATCACGTCGTTCAACGTCAACGGCGTGCTCAACGCCAAGGCCCACGGCGCGAAGGGTGATGGCAGCACTGACGATACAGCGGCGATTCAGGCTACGAGGAACGCAGGCTGCGCCACCGGCAGTCCGATCATGTTGCCGCCGGCGACGGGCTACAAAATCACCTCGCCGCTGTGGGAGAACTGCAACAACGGTTCGCTGATTGGGAGCGGCGGCCTGGGTCCAATCGAGCCGGCCTATGATTTCGGTTTTACGATCGCGCTGGTCGGCAGCACCTATCCCGGTATTCCGCTGACCACGTCGCTGGTGACGGGCGCGGGCAATGCGTTCGATTTCAGGACCGATCAAACACACAACTGGGTGAACCTGCGCGAGTGGGACGGCGTGAATGGACCGCTCGGTGCGCCCAGCGGCCTGAATATGAATGGCCTGGGCACGTTCAGCGTCGAGGCCTTCGTCAACGACGTCACAGCCGGCGATGGCGATGTCGTCAGCAGCGATTCCGTTCCGTCGAGTGCGGGGGAAACGGACAGTTGGCTGTTGAGAATAAACGCCGGGCGTTGGGATTTTACGATGACGACGACCGCCGGCAATTGCGATGCGTCGGGCAGCGGCTCCGCGGTCACGCTTGGCACGAATCAATATGTGGCCGGGACTTACGACGGATCTACTTGCCGCCTTTATGTTTGCGCGCCGGGCAGCACCAACTGCGCCGTCACGGAAAGCGGGAGTCAAACCGGGAGTCTCGTGCAAGACCCAACCGAGGACGTAACTATCGGGCCGTCGATGGGGCAGGGCTGGCCCAATGGAGGCGCATACCGCGGCGCCATCAAGGGCATTATCGACTCAGTGCGAATTTCCAAAATCGCGCGCTACACGGGCACGATAGCTACGGTGCCGAACGCCAAGTTCAGCGTCGATTCAAACACGCTGATTCTCACCAACGGTGAAACCGCTCCGAACGGCGCACCTTTCATCAAGGCTTACGATGGCGGCGGGTTTTCGGGAGCCTGGGGTTACGGCTGGCTATACGAGTACAACGGTAACAACTCCGCCCTGACCAATCAGAGTTACAACAATATCCAGAACCTACTTATCGAGCCGCAAGGCAAGGACGTATCCGGGGTTATCCTAAGCAACACGCATGAGGCGACGCTTAACAACGTGACCTGCGGAGTGTTCGGCGGTAATGGCTGTGAAATCGGGTTTGAGCTGTGGGACCTGGCCTACAACAATCTCGGCCTTTCCAATCTGTACTACAACGGCACGCCTGGCAGATATGGCATCGCCGCCAGCAACGCTAACGATAATTTTTTCTATAACACTCAAGTGACGGGCGCATGGGTCTGCGAAGCTATCAACGGAAATGCGACGCTCACCAATCCACTATGCACCCAGTCGAGCATCACAGTTCCCAGGTTCGGTCTGGCTATCTCGTCCGGAATAGGCGGCACGGTGACGGAGATCGGCGCGCAGGATGATGCCGAAGGGAGTGGCGCGTTTACTCATCTGTTTATGACCGGCGCGGAAAACTACACTGGAATCAGTGGCGCGCTCGCAGCGGCGGCCGGCGGCGCGGGAGCGTGGCTCGACAACGGCGCTACGGCTACTTTTATCGGCCCGAAGTTTTACAATGCGAATGGTTCTCCTACGCAAATAATTGAAGCGACCGGAACGGCTTCCAAGGTCGTATTGACCAACCCGACTTTCAGCGGATTCGGCAGCGCCGTCCTTTCATCGAATCCGGGCGTCGCAACGGTCAGCCCATGCAAGGGCAGCGTGACGCTGGCGGCGGGCGCGGGGACCTTCAGCAATGTATGCGTCACGACGACGAGTCTTTGCAGCGCGCGCGATACGACGACGCCGGCGAATGCAGTCACGCTGGGGGTACCGGCAAACGGCAGCGTAACAGTTAGCGGCACGGCGACGGATTCGATCGTGTTGAGCTGCGTCTGAAATGACTTGCTGCGCCAGCTTCCAATTGCGTGCGTTCGCACGTGTTGAGTGGTGTACTCATTTCTTAGATACTCGCTACTTGCTTTAGCATCAGTGTAGTTGCTAACATCCGGGCTTGGTTAGGAGTGGGGGCATCTGCCCAGCTTCGGCGGATTGGGCAATGGCTTTTGCTGTTATTGACATAGAAAACCAGCAAAAATGTGTGCGCGGTTAATTGGCGTGAGTCTCCATCAAGTCGTGGCCGGCGGCTGCGCAAAGACGCAGACGGTGCGGCACTGAAGGGTTCTATTTTCGAGGCATCGGACCGGCTGGGCGCGAAGAGTTTTATGAGATTTCATCGCAAGGCCCGTTTTGATGGGAGGGCGGACGCGTGCTCGCGCCGCGGGAAGTCGCAGACGATTAGAAAAATGCTCGAGACATTGGCGTTGGCCGGGATGTTCGGGATAATAGCGCCGATGGCGGCGTCGAGTGCGGACCTCGTAGGCCATGTTGCGAGTGACAGTGGACAACCCGCGGCAGGAGTGCAGCTTTCGGTGCTCGATTCATCGGGGGCTGCGGCGGGATCGGCAGTGTCTGATGCTGACGGATCGTACCAGATACGCGGTCTCAAGCCGGGTCCTTACACGATCGTGCTGATGAAGCAGTCAGTGATGTCGTATGTGCCAACGGAAGGGTTGACAGTAAATTGGGGGCTCTCGGACACGGCGCCGCCGCTGGCAGTGGCCAAGGCCGGCGCCGCGCCGGCGGATACGGAGGGCGCGAAGGCGAAATGATCAGGCACGCGACTCGGTGGGCATTACGCGGAATTGTCGGGATTGCGGCCGCCGCGATGATCGGTTGCGCGAGCGCGCCGCCGCCTCAAGCGACGCCATCGGCGCCGGCGCCTTCGCCGGATCACGCCGTGTCGGCGGCAGAGCAGCGCGTTCCGAGCGTGGCGAGCTCGCCGAAAAACCTGGAGCGGCTGCAGGCGCTGTGGGCCGTGCGCTCGCAGCAGGGCACGACGAGCGACTATCCGATTGGCATCGGCGACGTGCTCCAAATCTCGGTTCCCGGAGTGGATGATTTCAAGGAACGCATCGTGCGGGTTGGCAGCGAAGGTAATATCGACTTGCCGCTAATCGGATCGATCCACGCCGCGGGCGTGCCCGAGTCACAGCTCCGTGACAATCTGACAACGGCGCTCGAAAAATACATGTACGACCCGCAGGTCGATCTGTTCGTCAAAGACTACAAGAGCCGGCAAGTTGCGGTAGTCGGCGCCGTGCGAGCGCCCGGTCTGATTACACTCAACGGGGCGGGCGAATCGATCCTCGACGTGCTGACCCAGGCTGGCGGCACAACTCCCGAGGCGGCCGACGAAGTGGTGATCATGCCGCAGGTGAGCACCGGCGCGCTCCAACTGCAACGCGTCGCGCAGTCGGTGTCGGTGCCGGGCAACGCGGCGGGCCGTCCGGTCGGCGGCGCGGCCAACGGCGCGGCTAACGACGATCCGCGCGCCAGCAATCCTGAGAGTGCTTTTGTCGCGCCGCCCACTGACGCGCCTACGCTGGAGGAGCTGCAGCAGAGTGTCTCCAACGGACCCGCCGTCGTGATTCCATTGAAAGCTACCGCGATGACCGGCAGCGCGCATTACATGGGAATGCCGGTGGAACCCGGCGATATCATCGTGGTTCCCGGTGGCGGCAATGTGATGGTCACCGGCTGGGTTTACCGCCCCGGCTTCTTCCAGGTGGGTTCGGGACTGACGGTGCTGGGCGCGGTGGGTTCGGCCGGCGGTGCGATGTACGCAGCCGATCCGGCGGACGCGACGCTGATGCGCAGCGACGGCAACGGGAATAAGGTTGCGATACCGGTGAACCTGGAGCTGATTGCGAATGGCACGGACCCCGACATCCCGGTCCGCGCGAACGACGTAATCGATGTTCCCTACTCGGACGTGAAGATTGCACCATACGTCGTGTACAACGTTTTGAAGGGAATGATGATTCCGCTGCCGGCGTTATAGCGTGCAACAGATATGACGCAACCATCACCATACTTCATTCGCCGCACCAGCCGTCTCGAGGAGCCGGTGCGCGGAGCCGGCTTCGGTCCTGGCGGCTTCGACGAAGAAGAAGGCCGGATCGATCTGCTTGGCTACTGGCACGTAATCAGGAAGCGGCTGGCGCTGGTGATTGGCGTGGTGTTCGCGGCGGTGGTGCTGTCGACGATCTACGCCTTCATGCAGACGCCGATGTACACGGCGGCGGCGACGATACTGCTGAGACCTGGAACCCCGCAGGTGATGGATGAAAAGGACGCGCAGCAGGGCGAGGAGGAAGAGTACGACCTGGACTACAACGATAACTTCCAGAAGACGCAGTACGAAATTCTGCGCAGCCGGAGCCTGGCGGCGTACGTAATCCGCGCGGAGAACCTGGAACAGAACAAGGCCTTCATCGGGCCCAAGCCGCAACCCGGCTTGATTTCGTCGGCGCTGTCGTCGGTCAGTCATTGGCTTAATCACACCAGCGGGCGCAAGCCGCCGCCGCCGGCCGCCGATTCCGCGACCACGCACAACGGAGTTCCGGGCGGGTTGATCAATGCTTACCTGGGGGGCCTGCGAATCACGCCGGTGACCGACACCGATCTGGTGTCGATTGGCTACGTTTCGACCGATAGGAATCTGGCGGCCAAGCTCGCCAACGCGCACGCCCACGGCTACATCAGGCTGGGAATCGAACTTCGCAGCCAGTCCAACGAGGAAGCGGAAAATTTCCTGAAGGAGCGGCTCGGCGAATTGAAGGACAGCCTGGAGAAGTCCGAGGTCGCGCTGAATGACTACCGCCGCGCGAAGGGAATCATTCCGGGACTCATGTCGCTCGACGGCAAGGAGACAGTCGTTCTCGACCGCGTCTCGGAATTGAGCAAGGACCTGACGACGGCGCAGGTGGATCGGATAGGTATCGAGGCGCAGGTGCAGCTGATCAACAGCCGCAAGTACGACGCGCTGCCGGCCGTGACGAACGACGCCGGAGTGCAGGTGGTGCAGACGCAGTTGACCTCGCTCGAGGCCGACTACGCCAGCATGGCGAAAAAATTCAAGCCCGACTATCCGCCGATGTTGCAGCTCGAAGCCAAGCGGCAGGAACTTCAGCGGCGGCTGGCGGCGGAGACGTCGCAGGTCATCTCGGGAATCCAGGCGTCCTACCAGGCCGCAACCGACAAGGAAACGAAGCTGCAGGCGGAGATGGACAAGGAGCGTCAGCGGGCGCTGGGGCTTAACGATGCGGCGGTCGAATACGCGATCCTCCAGCGCGAGGTCGATACCAACCGCGAACTGTACGAGAGCGTGCTGCAGCGCATGAAGGGAATCGCGCTGGCGGCAGAGTCGCAAACCTCGAACATCATAATCGTGGATCCGGCGGAAACGCCGGGCGGGCCCTCGAGTCCGAAGAAATTCAGCATGATCGTGCGCAACTCGGCGCTGGCGCTGGTCGCGGTGATCGGGCTGGTGTTTGGGCTCGAATACCTCGACACCACGCTCAAGACGCCGGAGCAGGTCGAACGCTACATGCACGTGCCGAATATCGGAGCGATTCCGTCATTCGCCAACCTGCGCCTTAAGGCCAAGGGTACGACCCTGCTGCCGGAAGACAACGGGATCAAGAAGATCGGCTACGGGCGTGAACTGCTCGGAGTAGCAAATCCATACTCGTTGGTCGGCGAGGCCTATCGGACCTTCAGGACGGCGCTGATGTTGTCGCGGGCGGGCGCGCCGCCAAAGACTATCCTGTTCACCAGCGCGCACAGCGCGGAAGGCAAGACGGTATCCGCCACCAATACGGCGGCGATGTTCGCGCAGACCGGCGCGCGCGTGCTGCTAATCGACGCCGATCTCAGAAAGCCGCGCTGTCATCGCGTGCTGGCGCTGGAGAACTCGTCGGGATTGACCGAGGTGCTGACCGGGACCTGCGAAGTGCAGGATGTTATCAGGACCACCGTCGTTGACGGCCTCTCGTTCATGAGTGCGGGCTCACTGCCGCCCAATCCGACGGAGCTGCTGGGGTCGGAGCGGATGAGCCAGGTGCTCGACCTCATCGCGCATGAGCATGACGTGGTGATCATCGATTCGCCGCCGGTGATGCCAGTGAGCGACGCGCTGTTGCTGGCAACGTTCGTCGATGGAGTGGTGCTGGTGGTGAACAGCCAGAAGACCTCGAAGCATCACGTCAAGATGGCGTACGCCAAGCTCGAATACTCGCGCGCAAAAATCTTCGGCGTACTGCTCAATGAGATCGACGTGAAGCATCCGGGCTACGGCCACTACTCGCACTACTACAATCATTACACGAGGTCGGATTCCGACTTCGAAACGCCCGTCCAGGACCCCGATGGTCCCGACAACGCCTAGCGTCCGGACTGGTTGAGCCGCCGGCGCCCGATCGGATCGAGCATCCCCGCGAAAATTCCATGACCGCTTCGAGTCGCGTGCACGATAGCCGCAGGCGCCGCGTGCTGTTGATGGCTGGAATTATTTTTCTGGCCGTGTTCACGCCGCTGGCGTTCGGAGCGGTGCATCCGTGGGCATACAAAATAGGCGAAATGGCGGCGTTCGCGCTGCTGCTGTTGTGGCCGTTTGGCCGCGCGGCAGATGACGGACAGCCGGCGGAACTGCGCCAGCCGATTCGAACTTTCGCGATTCCGATCGTGGCGTTCCTCTCGTTCGCACTGCTGCAGGTAACGCCACTGCCGCCGGCCGCGGTTCATTTTTTTTCGCCGTCCACCTACCGGCTCTATCAGCAGGTTTTTCCGGGATGGCCGGCGCAAGCGCCATACGCGGGGCTGAGAGGATCTCTCAAGCCGGCGTCAGCCGAGGCCGCGGCGGCAAGCCCTTTGACGGTGGTGTTGCCCACGGTCAAAGAGGTCAAGGCGGGGGCGCCGATACCGTTCGCGCCGAAAGCGCAGTCGGCAGGCGCTGAGGCGGCCAACGGCGCCGAGGATCAGCGGCTCACCTGGTAGCGGGGAAGCAGTGTCGAAGATTTATTCGACACGCTGGCGGCCACTCTCGATCGCGCCGGTGCTGTCGTGGTCGGGACTGATTTTGTTTGCGGCGTGCGCGGCGCTCTTCATGCTGGTGGCGTTCGTGCCGGTCGGTGCGGTCGCCTCAAAGGCCGAGCGCGATTGGTTTGTCGGCACCGCAGTGACGGTCTTTCTTGCGGTGGGGCTGGCGATAGCGATGCTCGGACTGGTTCAGCAAGCGACCTGGAACGGCAGGATTCTGTGGTTCTTCGTGCCGCTCGATTGGGGCGCGCCGATGCTGGACGTGGTGCCGCGGGCCAGCGGTCCATTCGTTGACCCCGATCATTTCGCCGGCCTGCTCGCGATGATTTTCCCGCTGGCAATTTCGGGAACGTTCTTCGGCAGCCCGCTGGTCTCTTCGCGCTGGTCGAACGGCTACCGGATCGCGTGCGCCGTAACGTCGTTCGTGCTGATGGCCGCGATCATAATGAGCCAATCGCGCGCGGGCTGGATTGGCCTCGCGCTCGGCGTGACGCTGGTGATGTTGCTGACGTCGCGCAAAGAGGAAGGCGTCGAGAACTCGGCGGGTTCGCGGCGATGGGTGCTGGCGGGCGCGTCGCTGATGCTGGTGCTGGCGATGCTGTTTATCGGCGCGAGCGGCCGCGGCCAGGTGAGCACGCGCGTGCAGAATTCGCTGGACACCGACGCCGGGTTGCCGAGCCGGGTGAATGCGTGGGCTGGAGGACTCGAGGTAGTCAAGGATTTTCCGGCGGTAGGGATGGGACTGCGGGCGTGGCCCGAGTTATTCGCGCAGTACCGATCGCGGCCGTGGTCGGACCTTTATTTTGCGGAGGCGCACAACGACTATCTGCAACTGATCGCGGAGACCGGGATGGTGGGGCTGGCGCTGGCGGCGTGGTTCATCCTGCGCGCGGGCAGCTTCATCTATCGCAGGTACGCGGCGCTGCCGCAAAAAATCCTGCCGATTGAGGCGGCGCTGGTGACGGCGCTCGTGGTCATGTGCGTGATCGAGTTTTTCGATTTCGATCTGCAGATTCCGGCGATCGCTTTTTTCTTTGCGATGATTCTTGGCCTCGCGATCCGGGTCGCGTGGTCGTGGACGCTCGACGAAGACGCCGACCAATTCCAGCCGCCGCGCGGCGTGTTGGCGCGCGCCTGGGTGCCGATCGCGGCGGTCGGGCTGCTGGCGGCGACGTTGGTGCAGCCCTCGGTTGCGTATCCGTACAATCTGCAGCCGCCTACCTCGGTGGCGCAGGCGCAGTCGATGCTGCTGCTGTATCCGGCCAACCCGTATTCGCATGAAGCGGCGGCCAGCTTTCTCGGCGAGCGCATGCCGCTGGAAGATCGTATCCGGCAGCGGGAAATCGCCGTCGCGCTCGACCCGATGAATCCGTACACGCGCGACGCCTACATGCGCGAGCTAGCGGCCGACGGCCGGGGCGCGGACGCGCTCGAGCAGATCGAGCTGTCGGTATTCAACTCGCCGGCGCCGAATACGCATCCTTATATGTCCGATCGGATCATAGGATGGCTGTCGGCGGACGAGCGCGGCGCGGTCGAACGAGGCATCGCGCGCGCGCGCGCCGAACAGATCCCGGGCGCAATCGCGGGGGCGGCTGCGTTTTATGAAGGGGTCGGGAAATATTCCGACGAAGCGGCGCTTTACGCCGACGCCGCGCAACACGCGCGCGATTCTCACGCGCAGTACCTGTACTTGCTGAGCGCCGCGTCCGCCGCGTCACGCGGACGCGATTACAAACGCGCGCAGTCACTGCTCGAACAAGCTTACGCAGTCGAGCCCGACCAACCGAAGGCGTATTACGAGCTGGTGATGAACGTATATGTGCCGCAGAAGGACATGGCGGGCGTCAAGCATACGGTCGCGCAGGCGATCGACAATGGGATCGACAGTTACGAGATGGAGTCGCTGCTGGCCAGCGCAGCGCAATCGATGGGCGACCTGCCGGCGGCGATCGACGCGATCAAGAAGATCGCCGCCGACCGACCCGACTCGTTCGAGGTCACGATGCGGCTCGGCGAACTCTACGGCCAGAACCACGACTTCAACCAGGCGGTGATCATGCTGACCAGGGCGATCGAGTTGCGGCCGGATTCCGCGCTGGCCTACGAAATACTGGCCGGCGCGGACGAGCAGGCCTACAACTATGCTGACGCCGACAAGGCTTACGCGCGCGCGGCGCAACTCGCGCCCGACAACGAGGCTTACAAGATGAGTTATGCGGCATTTCTCAAAAAGTCGAACAGTGCCGGCACTGCCAAGGCCGGCACGCGGACGCCTTAGCCGCATTTTTCGCGCGTCTGTGCGTGAATATAACTTCGCTAAATCCGGTCAAGGCAGGCGATTCAGAGTATTCGATCGCGGAAGCGCCTATCCGCTGGATACCGCTGGCAATCGGACTGTCGGTAGTGACGCTGCTATGGGATCTCTTCAAACTACCTCAACTGCTGGGCTTCGCGCCGTATGCTTTCGGCGATCCGGGGTGCAATCTTACAACCTTCTACCTGGTGTCTCACGGTTACCGGCCCACAATCGACTTCGGTTATGCTTACGGGCTGATGGGAATACTCGCCAACCAGGCGTGGTTCCATGCAGTGCCGCTAAAGCCGGTCGGATACCAGGCCTTCTCTATCATGTGTCAGCTATTCGTGGTTTGTGCGATGGCCAGAATCGCCGGAGTTCTCGCGTTCAGACCGACTCAAGTAGTTTTTCTTTTTGTAGCTATCGGTCGGGCGGTTATGCCGACTTATTTCACCTTCGCCCATGGCATGGAGGCCGTCCTGATTTCCTCGGCCGCGGCCGAACAGGCTCGCGGGGCTCGGGGAAATGCGCTCGCGTTGACGACAGCGGCGGTGTTTGCAAAACCGACCATGGGCTACGTCTATTCAGCGTTGCTATTGACGTTAATGGCGCGTGACCTATACCGGCGTCGAATTTCCGCACTAGCTCCTTGGCTCGAACGGATAAGGCCGGCGGCGGTGGTTGGGCTGTCGCTGTGCGCACTTCTCGGACTTATGTATGGACTCGCCCCGCTATGGCGGACCGTTCTTCCGCTCAGCGGGATGGGCAACTATAAGGCGCTGCGCAACGGCTTCTTCACTGCGGAAGGATCGAATTTCTGGCATCCCGCGCATAGCAATTGGCATTACTACGCCGGCACCATGATAGGCCTGTGGGCGGTCGCGACTGCGTACCTGATTTGGGGAGCAACACCGGCGGCGTGGCGGCTGTGGGAAAGTCCCGCGGTGAAATCGGATTCCATCGGGATGCGCCGCGACGAAATGATAGTTTCGTGCGTGCTGCTGCATCTGGCCTTTGTATTTTTTTTCTACGCCAACTCATGGTCATGGATCTATTACTCCTGGATCCTGATCGTCGGCGCGGCCGCGGTGCCGATCGACAAACCGATTCACCGCTACGCACTTTGCGCGCTCGTGGTTATAGCAGCCGGCACCTACTACGCACTCGGCGTCGATTCGGTCTCGGAATGGAATAGCATGAGCAGAACGCCAGCTACCGCCAATCTGTGGAGTTCGGCCGGCGCAAGCGATGAGTGGTCGCGAGTTATCGCGGCGATCAAAGGACGACGCGCCGTCGCTTTGCACGCCGCGGGCGCCGTCGAGGTTTTGTATCCGCAGTTCGAAAGACCCGTCGGCGTTTACTTTGAGCCGGGCCTGATGACAGCGACGGAGATTCAGCGTGAAGTCACGAGAATCGAATCTGCCGACGTTATAGTGGTGCCGAACGACGTCGCCGGCTGGGGCGGTTATACATTGACGCCGGAGACCGAACGCGCGCTGGCCTCTTTCAAGCAGACCGAGCGGGGCGCTTATCTTTCAGTCTATGAGCGTCGATGAAGATTCTGTACCTCAACCCGAAAGCGCAATTGGGTGGCGCCGAGCGCAGCCTGCTCGACGTCATGACCGCGGTGCGCGTGATCCGTCCGGATTGGGAATTGTCGCTGATAGCGGGCGAGGACGGCCCGCTGATCGCGGCGTCGCGCGAAATCGGCGTCGCGGCCAGAGCGATCGAGTATCCGCGGGAGTTGGCGCAATTCGGCGATTCCGCAATCGCCAACGCACCAAGCGGCGCGATGCGGAGCGCGAAGTTTGTCGCGGGATTTGGCCGTGCAGGAATTGCGGCGCTGACGCATGTGCCTGCGCTGCGCGCGGCGATCAGGTCGGAGCGTCCCGACATCGTGCATTCCAACGGCTTCAAGGCGCACATCATGGCCGCGTGGGCGGCGCCCAAATCGACGCCGGTCATCTGGCACGTGCGCGATTACGTGGGACAGCGGCCGGCGATGTCGCGGCTGCTCGCGATGCATGCACATAGATGCGCGGTTGCGGTGACGAATTCGCGCAGCGTCGCGGAGGATCTGCGCGCCGCCTGCCCGGGCATTCGTAAGACGGTGCCGATTCACAACGGTATCGACCTCGAGACCTTCAACCCAGCCGGCGCGACCGCGGACCTGGACGAAATCGCCGGGATGACACGCCAGAAAAACTCGGTCGTGCGAGTAGGATTGCTCGCGACGATGGCGCAATGGAAAGGGCACGAGACTTTTATCCGCGCGATCGCGATGATCCCGCGCGAGGTTGCGGTGCGCGGATACGTCATCGGCGGCAGCGTTTACAGCACGCGCGGCAGCGAGGCGAGCCTCGTGCAATTGCGGCGCGTCGCCGACGGCCTCGCGCTCAACGGCAACCTCGGCTTCACCGGCTTTGTCAACGATCCGGCCGCGGCGATTCGCGCGCTCGATATCGTCGTCCACGCCAGCACGCGTCCCGAGCCGTTCGGGCGGGTGATCGCGGAATCGATGGCGTGCGGGAAGGCGGTGATCGTGGCGGCCGCGGGCGGCGCGCTGGAAATCGTGACCTCGGGGCAGGACGCAATCGCGATCGCGCCGGGTGACGCGGCGGCGCTGGCCGCTTCGATCCGTGAACTTGCCTGCGCCGCGCCGCTGAGAGCGCAACTCGGCGCTGCCGCGCGCAAAACCGCGGAGCATCGTTTCGATCGAGTGCGGATGGCGCGCGAGCTGATACCTATTTACGAAGAGCTCAATAGGACACGGAACTGAACCGATGCGTGTGCTTCACGTCAACGCGGGACCCTTTGCGTGAAGGCGGCGCGATATGAACCGAAACCAGCCCGTGGAGAAATAGAAAAACGTGCCTGAACAGTTGGCCCTGGTAACTGGATCGTGTGGCCTCGTCGGATCCGAAGCGGCGCTTTTCTTCGCCAGGAACGGATTCCGAATCGTCGGAATCGACAACAATCAGCGGGCCGTATTTTTTGGGCCTGAAGGCGATACCAGCCGGACGCTGGAAACCCTGCGCAATCAGATCAAGGGCTACCGGCACGAGAATCTGGACATCCGCGACCGCGAGGCCGTGTTGGCCCTGGTCAAGGAACTCAAACCTAGTCTTATCATCCATACGGCCGCGCAACCTTCGCATGACCGCGCCGCGGCGATTCCATTTATAGATTTCGAGGTCAATGCGCTTGGGACTCTGCATCTCCTGGAGGCGGCCCGGCGGCATTGCCCGGAATCGCCGTTCATCCATATGTCCACCAACAAGGTGTATGGGGACCGGCCAAACTCAATTCCTATGAAAGAACTGAGCACGCGCTACGATTACGATGACCGCTCGTTCGAAGGTGGGATCGCGGAAGACTTTCCGGTCGATCAGAGCAAGCATTCTCTGTTTGGTGCTTCCAAGCTCGCTTCCGACGTAATGGTGCAGGAGTACGGCCGTTATTTTAATCTACCGACCTGCTGTCTGCGGGGAGGATGCCTTACAGGTCCGAATCATTCGGCAGTCGAGCTGCATGGCTTTCTCAATTACCTGGTCAAGTGTAATCTCGAGGGTCGCGAATACACCGTATTTGGTTATAAGGGTAAGCAAGTAAGAGATAATCTCCATTCGCGGGATGTAGCCGGCTTCATGTTGGAGTTTTCGAAGGCACCTCGCATAGGTGAAGTGTATAATCTGGGCGGCGGCAAGGATAACTCATGCTCGATTTTGGAAGCATTTCAATTAGTCGAGGAGGTTACCGGCCGAAAGATGAAATGGCGGTACGTCGAAGAGGCTCGCAGTGGGGATCACATTTGCTACTATAGCGACCTCACGAAAATGAAGACTCATTATCCACAATGGCGCGTAAGTACAGACCTGGATCAGATTTGCCGGGAAATCGCGGAACGCTACGTGGCAGCGGTGCATTAAGAAATTTCAGATGACCTATTCCTTTGCGCATTCGGCCCGGGAGTAAGTCTAAGCCCATGCATTCGCGCCTATTGCAAACTCGATGCGTATAGCGCTGTTTACTCCCTTTTCACCGGCCATTGGCGGAGGGGCCACGTTGCTGAAAAGTCTCCTGCCCGAGCTACCAGAGTTTGAGATTCAATGGTGTTACCTGGACAAAGGTGAGACGGGCTCGCGCGCGAGTAACTGCCTTGGGACGCGGCTGATGGGTGGCCCGCTGCTGCAAGATGCGGTCAGAAGCGGCAATCTGTGGATCGGTCGCAGCTCGCGTGAAGTGGAGAGAATCGCGCGCAGCATGAGCGCGGATTTGTACTGGGTCGTGGCGGCCGGCGAAGGCGTGTTAGTCGGCTTGAGTCTGGCGGCGAGCGGCAAGCGGGTGCATGTTACCGTTCACGACGACCCGGTATCCCTGTTTTCCAGATCGAACCGCTATAGGCATCTTGTCCCGTTCATGTCGAAGGCGTTTGCGCGGCTGTTGAAAGTCGCAACCTCAGTGGACGTAGTGAGCGAGGGGATGCGGGAGTTCTATGAGCAGCGGGTAGGTATCAAACCATTGGTGTTCTTCCGGTACGTGAAGCAACTGCCCAAACTTATTACCGCCGGCAACCCTAGAGATGATGTGTTGCTCGTAGGCCATATCGGGACTGTGTATAGGGAGCGTGAATTTCGACGATTCGTCGAGGCGTTACAGGCGTACGGCGCTAAGGTGGGTAAGAGCGTGCGAATCTTGAAGATAGGACGATCGCGCGAGTTTGAAAAGGTACAAGCGGACCACGGAGATATAATCGACGATCGCGGCGATGTGTGTGAATCGACAGCGATTGAATACCTGGCGCAATGCGACTTCCTATATGCGATGTATCCGCATGGCTCGCGCTTCAAAGTATTCAGAAAGACCAGTATGCCCACGAAAGTCACGACCTACATACAAGCGCAAAGGCCTATCCTGGTTCACGCCCCGGACGACAGCGGCCTGTCGCAGGTCGTGAGAAAATATGGGCTTGGAGCGGTGTGCTCATCGCTGGAGCAGGACAAGATTATCGAAGCGATAGATGAGTGTCGTCGGGCGAATCTTAGTTGGGAGCGCTATGAGGATGCGAGATCGGGACTGCTTGGTGTCGCGCAGGTAAAAGCGCTGCGGGATTCACTGCGCTCTGTAATATCGGCATAGTTCATTTACGCAACCTTTATTACTTGTGATCGCGTCGCGCCGATAACTAACGGCAAGCTGGAAAGGACGGTCCATGTCCGAGAGGGTTCGGCACTCTATCCACAAGTTTCTTAGAAGGTGGGGCGGAGACGTGGTACGTTACGATCCGGTAAACGATCCGGACTGGCGTCTTGCGAAGCTCTGCGATCGTTCGGGTGCCGCGATGTTGCTCGATGTCGGTGCCAATACGGGGCAGTTCGCAACGCGGATGCTTCGCGCCGGGATACCGTCGATAGTGTCGTTCGAGCCCCTTTCCGGTCCCTACGCCAAGCTCATAGGCGCCGCTCGCGGATATAAGCAGTGGTCAGTCGCGCCGCGTTGTGCGTTGGGTGCGACCGAAGGCAAGGTAGAGATGAACATCGCCGGTAACTCTCAAAGTTCTTCTCTGCTGCCGATGCTCCGACGTCACGTCGAAGCACTGCCGAATTCCGCATACACAGGTACGGAAAGCGTGCACGTGTTAAGGCTCGACGATTTCGTTGAGACGAGCCTAGCCGGATACGATGGTGCGTTCGCACTTAAGATGGATGTCCAGGGATTCGAGGGGAGTGTGTTGGACGGTGCCGCGCGGACGCTGCCTCGCGTAAGGGTGATTTACACTGAAATGTCGTTGTGTCCGCTCTATGAAGGTTCGCCTGCCTTCATCGATCTCTACGCGCGGATCGTAGGCCTGGGGTTTCGGTGTGTAGGAGTTACACCTGGATTTATCGATCGCGAGCGGTGGGAAGTTCTGCAAGTTGACGCTACCTTCGTAGCCGAGGGACGATGAAGCATAGGCGATATAACGAACAATGCGACGCCGGGAACGTAGGATTCACCGCCGTCCTTACCTAGCATGACCTCTGGCACAGCTTCATATACCGACAGCCGATACGCGCTGGAACGCCGGCGCGCTTCGACGAGTTTCGTGCGCGCGCATGCGGTCGAACTGACGATCGCGCTCGGATTCGTGTGCCAGGTCGCGTTGCTGTCGGGATCCATCGGACAGGTCCGGGTGATCGTGCGGATGGCGGTGTTCGGCACGAGTATCGCGCTGCTATTCGCGCTGCGTGGCAAGGGGCGGCCTTCACCGGCGGTCATGCCGGCCAGGTTCATACTGGCAATTGTGGCGCTGTCGTTTTTCAATCCGACCACCAACACGTTGTCTTCCGCCGCCGCGCAAATCGCGATGTACGTCGCGATTTGCGCGCCGTTGTTCTGGGTTCCGCGGCTGCCGATCGATATGTCCAATCTGCGCCGCGTGATGCTCATGATTTGGATCTTCCAATCGACCAGCGCGGTCGTCGGCATCCTGCAGGTTTACTTTCCCGGGCATTTCACACCCGCTATTTCGACCGTCATCCTGGACCAGGGAAAGGCGTACGTAAAAGGTCTTCAGTACCAGAATGCATACGGGGAAGTGGTATTCCGCGCGATGGGGCTGTCCGACATTCCGGGCGGCGCCGGATCGGCGGGGTTTTACGCAGTCCTGTTCGGCACCGCCTTCATGCTCACGTCGAGGAAGAGGATGGGCAGGATGCTTGCGGTGGGGACGATGGTAGCGGGGCTGGCGGCGATTTTTCTCTCGCACGTGCGGGCGTCGCTGGTGATGTTGGTGGCGTCGGCCGCCGTGCTGGTGGTAGTCCTCGCTATCAGGCGCGCGAGGGTCCGCGCGGCGCGGCCCGCCTGGCGCAGGTACGAAGCCGGTACGTTGATCCGGCTGGTGGCAGTGCTCGGCGTGGTGGCATTTTTCGGTTTCACGTGGGCGGTCGCGGTTGGCGGTGGCTCAGTCATCGAAAGATTCAGCACGCTTGCGCCAGCCGATGCCGGAACCGTTTATCATCAGAACCGCGGCCATTTCATCGAGGCGTCGATCGAGGACCTCCTGCCCCAGTATCCGCTCGGCGCGGGCTTGGGGCGCTGGGGGATGATGAACCATTACTTCGGCGACAATTCCAATCCGAATACCTCGATGATCTGGGCGGAGGAGCAGTTCACCGCGTGGCTGGTGGACGGCGGTGTGCCGCTGATCGTTGTTTACCTGTACGCGATCTGGGTGACGGGGATGTTTGCCTTCAGGTTGTCGCTGGCGCGAATCGATCCGGAGCTGGCAATTCTGGCGGCGGTGATTTGCGCATACGACGTCGGTGCGGTGCTGCTTTGCCTTGACTATCCTTTGTTCGGCGGGCAGAGCGGAATGGAATTCTGGATGATCAACGCGGTCCTGTTCGCGGCGGCGGCTTCGCGCGGGCAGCAAAATTCTGACCAGACACCCGCGCGATGAATCCGTACCTGCTGGTCACCGGCGACTTCGTCAAGACCGGCGGCATGGATCGCGCGAACCATGCGCTCGCGAAGTACCTGGCGGAGCGGGGCGGCGAGACGCACCTGGTGGCATACAGGATTGCCGACGATCTGGCCGGCTATCCAAACGTGTTCTTCCACCGCGTGCCGAAACCGCTGAACTCGTACTTTCTCGCGAGCCCGATCCTGGCACGCGCCGGGCGGAAATGGGCGCTGCGCATCGCCGCGCGTGGCGGGCGAGTGGTGGTGAACGGCGGCAACTGCGTGTGGCCCGACATCAATTGGGCCCATCATCTTCACGTCTCCTACAAACCGCAAGTAACCGCGAGCCCGTTATGGAAACTGAAAGCCGAGCTTTCCTTCAGGAGCGCCGCGGCTCACGGATCGCAAGGCGTTCGGCGTCGCGCGCGTGGTTATAAGCAACTCCAATCGCACACGGGACGAACTGATCCGCGACCTTGGCGTATCCGAAAAACGAGTGCACACCGTTTATCTCGGCATCGACGGCGAAGTGTTTCGCCCGCGATCGCATTCTGAACGCGATGCTATCCGGGCGTCCCTGGGATGGCAGCCGGACACGGCGATGCTGGTATTTGTCGGCGCGCTTGGGGATCGGCGCAAGGGTTTCGATACGCTGTTCAGCTCATGGCAGAAGCTGTGCGCGAGCAAGGAGTGGTCCGCGCAGTTGACGGTGATCGGCACCGGCGCCGAACTCCCGGCGTGGAAAGCGCGAGCGAGCGCGGCGGGCCTGGCGTCGCGCATCAACTTTATGGGGTTTTGCAAGGACCTGCCCGCGGTCATGGCGGCCAGCGATGCGCTCATTTCTCCGACGCGTTACGAGGGCTATGGCCTCGCGATCCAGGAGGCGGTGTGCTGCGGATTGCCCGCGATCGTGAGCCGCGCGGCACCGGTCACCGAGCGGATTGGCAACGGGCTCGAGGCGCTGATGTTGCCCGATCCTGAGAATGTGGACGACCTGGTCGATCGTATTCGCCTGTGGCATTCACGCCGGGAGGACTTTGCCGCGGCCGCTGCCATTGTCTCGGCTAAGCTGCGGCAGCATTCGTGGGCGGACATGGCATCGGAGTTTGTCGAGATAGTCGAGCGTGCAGGGTGTGGAGTTCCGGTTCCCGGCTGATGCCGTCCTGTCCGCAGACGCAGTTTTCAGGCGCCGCCAGGTATAAGTATCACCTTGTGCCGGTGTTGCTCTGCGTGGCGGCGGGGCTGGCGCTCTCGACGCTGCCGTTCGCGTTGTGGTGGTCACGCCTTGGTAGCTGGATATACATCGCCGACGACGACAACTTGTACTACCTGCAACTCGCGGCGCAGGCATACTACAACCATGCCTGGTACATCAGCGATCCGGCTTATGCGGCGCGCTTTTCCCAGCGCGTTTCCGGCAGTCGAGTTTGTGCCGGCCGTTATCGCAGCTGGCGTAGCAGGTCTGGGGCCGTTTTCCATCAACATGATCTGGCATGTATGGGCGGGCATCGCAGCGGCGCTGGGAACCTATTTCATTTTCTGGCGAGGTCTGAAGACGCGCTGGGCCGCGGCCTTTTGCGCGATCCTGCTGCTCTCCGATTCGGATCATCGGTGGGCTGAGCCCGTTGCCCGCCAGCTTATTACGTTTGTCCAAGTCTTCCGCGGCAGTGACGCGTTCAGAAACAACCTCGAGTTTGACCAGTTTCGAGTTGTTCACCCCGGCTTGCTCTTTCCACTGGTGCTGATCCAGGTGGGACTGCTCTCGATGGCGCGCGAGCGTCCGAGCTGGCTCCGAATCCTCCTTTCCGGAGCTGTGTTTGGCGCCGTCTTCTACGATTCATTTTATTTTTGGACGGCGATAGCCCTGGGTCTCGCGATTGCATTTGTACTGGACCGCGGGCATCGCTCCGTGTACATGCACACGGCGTGGATAGGTGGTCTGATAGGTCTGCCATCGATTGTTCAAGGCATCTCGCTGAGAAGGTTGGCAGTAGGCTTGCCCAGGACCAGCCTCTTCTTGCACGTTCCGAGGACGTGCTGCCTGATTCTGCCAAAGGCCGCAATACTGCTTTTGCTTATCAGCGGTTTATGGATCTGGTTCAGGAGACGCTCGGATCTCCTATACATCTGGTCGCTTGGGTTGGCGGGGATGCTACTGACTAACCATCAAGTTATTAGCGGGCTCGAGCTCCACAACACACACTGGACTTACTTTTGGGGACCGTTGCTCTCGATTACGGTGATAGTTCTCGTAGCAAGCGAGCTATTGCCACATGTTCGTTGGACACCCATGTCTAGAGCAGTGTCGGTGGGCGTCCTATGCGCGTATTTCGCGCTGGGAATGTATCTGAGGGCAGTTGCGGTTGCCGACTCGCATCCTACAACTCTGATGCAGCAACACTATGTGCGCTATCAGGCACAGAGGCTTAACGGTAGCGCAAGACCGCTGGCGCCGAACTCGATGATTGCGGGCGACGAGTCTTTCTGCGACCTGGCAGTGGTAGGCGATAATCAACATCCATTGTCCGGCTACGCGGTCTTGCAGAGTCCGACAACCAGCGACGCCGAATGGAAAACGCGCGTGGCGCTCAATGGCTATCTGAAAGGAGCCAGCCGGTCCGAATTCCTCGGGCAGGTGACGGATTTTACCGGGTCGTACACCTGGGGTCCCTGGAGCATGGGCGAAGTTCCGATGTCGGCGCTGATTGACGATTTGATGCATCAGTACGACGTTGTGGTACAAGACCCGAGCCAATTCATCGACCGTTACAACGTCCGCTTTGTGGCGCTGCCGGCCACTCAGGCTACGCCGACCTATCTGGAAAGTGGCTGGACACTTATCCAGTCCGGACCATCGTGGCGAATATGGGAGAAGGAAGGCCACGTCGATGCGGGTTAGGGAGTTGGCGAAGCTATGAGCGTGAAGCCGCTGCGCGTCGTCGTAGTGATGATCGAGCCGCCGCTGCCTTTCGGAAGCGCGGCGGCGCGATGGTACTACGTGCTGTTGCGTGGGTTGGTCGAACGCGGGCATCGGGTTACTGCCTTTGCGGCGTGCAGCGACGCGTCGGATGTCGAGAAGGCGGCGGCGATGTTCCCGGCGCCGCAATACGATCTGCGCTGCTATCCGATCGAGAATCGAAAGGGAGTCGCCGCCAAGCTCGAAACGATTCGCAGGCCTCACTCGCACCTGTTCCGTGAGGGAGTCCGGCGCGAGCTCGCGGCCGTTCTGCGGAAGGGCTACGACGTACTTCATCTCGAGACGGCGTGGAGCGGATGGACCGCGTTGGACGCCGATCCGGCAAAGGTGCTCGTGAACCTTCACTACCTGTATGCAATCGACGACGCGAACAGCAGCTTCGTGGATATTCGCACGGGATTGCAGCGCGCGCTGCGAAAACGCGCGGAGCGAAATCTGCTGCACCGTTTCGGGACCATCGCGGCGATCACTCCGCGGCTTGAAAGCGCGGCGCGCAAGATTACCGGCGGCAAAGTGCCGGTGTATTGGTTTCCGTTCGCGATTGACTCGACGCTTTACAGATTCGTCCCCCCACAGGAGCGTCCGACGCGTCCCGTCGTCAGCTTGATCGGATCGATGAACTGGCGCCCGTCGCATTCGGCGGCCGTGCGGTTGCTGACGCGGCTGTGGCCCGGAATCAAGGCGCAGGTGCCGGATGCGAAGCTTAGAATCGTCGGATGGCGAGCGCGATCGACGCTGCGCGAATATGTCGATTTGCCCGGCGTGGAAATCATCGAAGACGTTCCCGACATCGAGCCGTACTTCAAAGACAGCAGTGTGCTGGTGTATGCGGCCGACGACGCCAGCGGAATCAAGGTGAAGATCGTCGAGGCCATGGCGTTTGGCGTGCCGGTCGTCACCAATACAGAAGGTATCGAGGGACTGCCGGTTCGCGACGGCGTGCATCTGGCGGTGAGCGACGACGATCGCGGACTTATCGAACGGACAGTGGCGCTGCTGCGCAACGTCCCCGAGCAGGAGCGCATGCGCCTGGCGGCGCGCGAGTTGATCGAGACGCAATGCTCGCCGGCACGCGCGCTCGATGCTGTCGAGGGCTGTTACCGGGACATAATCGGCCGGCGCGGTGGCGAGCATGGCATCGTGACACTCGCCTCGCCGCCGTCAGACTCGATTACTCACAGCTCTTTCGCCCCGTGAGCAGGCCTTCAAAGATTATCGTCCGACGCTCGACGGATGGCGCGCGATCGCCATCCTGCTGGTGATGTTCTGTCACGGCGGCAGCAGCTTGTTCTATCCGGCCGGCAGATTCGCCAGTTCGACCTGGTACTCAATCAGCGCGCACGGAGGATTCGGCGTCGATCTGTTCTTCGGTATCAGCGGACTGCTCATTTGCGGGCGCTTGCTCGACGAGAATGAGAAAACGGGTGGGATAAGTCTCGGCAGCTTCTATATCCGCCGCGTGTTCAGGATTCTGCCGCCGGCGTTTGCCTACCTTGCGGTAGTTGGCCTGCTCGCGATAGCCGGTTTTATCATCGTCAGTCCGCGCGAATGGCTGAGCAGTGTATTTTTTTCGCGCAACTACATAGTGACGCCGCCGGACGCTGGATGGTACACCGGACACTTCTGGTCGCTCGCCGTCGAGGAGCACTTCTACCTGATCTGGCCGGCGGCGTTGATGAGTCTCGGCTCCAGTCGCGCAAGGCGTTACTTGCCGGGGATTGCGATCGCGGTCGCGATTTGGCGGGTGGCGGACTTTCATTTTTTCCACGGACAGATTTGGCCGGGCGTCCTGAACGATAACATCTACGAGAGAACCGACACGCGCTTCGACGGCTTGCTGTGGGGATGCTGGATAGCACTGATCCTGAACGTTCCTGCTTACCGCGCGACTCTCGCGCGGCGCTTGTCGGCAACAGTGATAGCCGGCCTTGTGATAGTGCTGATCGCATGCATCGCGCTCAATCCTCCGTTGCAGATGGCGTGGGAAGCCTTCATCGTGCCGCTTATCCTGGTTGGCACGGTTCTCAATCCCACGATGTTGTTCGGCAGGTTTCTCGAGACGTCGCCGATGCGCTGGGTCGGCAGGATTTCCTACAGCCTTTACATCTGGCAGCAGCTATTCATGGTGAGTTCGAAAATTCCGCGTCCGCTGCCGTTTGGCCGGATCCAGGAATTTCCGCTGAACATCGTGGCCGTCTTCGTCTGCGCGTCGGCCAGTTACTACTTGCTCGAGCGGCCGCTGGTAGCGCTCGGCCATTCGTTGTCGGCCAGATTTCAGACGCGGCGGAATCAGACGTTCGCAGTCGCCGAGCCTGCTCGCCGATAGATTCCGAAGCCGATTGAAACTCAGATTCAATGCCGCCTGAGGATTCTCACATAAACAGCTTGCGGTCGTGGCTTCGCGACGGTCCGCGATGGAGAGATCTCCGCGCGGCGGGTCGCGAGGGCTATGGGCGCGTGCTCCGCCGACGGATGATTCAGCGCCTTATCCTGAAGACTCCGCCGATCCGAACAGCCGTCGGAGGAGCGGTCGAGGTCCGTGCCCTGACCTGGCGCCGAGACTGGCAAAATCTGCTCTGGTCGCTGAAGAGTTTTTATCATTTCGCCGGCGTCGACTTTCCCTTGTTCATCCACGACGGCGGGCTTGCGCCGGGACAGGCTGAGCGGCTGCTCGAGCATTTTCCAACTGCAAGAATCGTCAGCACCGCGGAAGCAGATGAGCAAGTGACCGCGCGCCTGCGCAGTGTGAAGGCGGAACGCTGCATCGATTGGCGCGCGCGAAATCCCGTGACGCGCAAGTTGTTTGATTTCTATGCGATGTCCGATGCGGATTACGTAGTCAGCATCGATTCAGACATCGTGTTCTTCGGCCGTCCCGATTTGCTGATTCCGGGTGACGCGCCCCCGCTGCGCAATCGTTATAACAAGGATCAGGCCTACTATTACTCCGCACCGCTCGACGCACTTGAAGCGAGTTGCGGAGTCCGTCCAGTCCCGCTCATCAACTCGGGCTTGTCGCTGATCCGCCCGCGTACGATCGATTTTCAGTCAATCGAGCGATGGCTCGAGAATGAGTCCTTGTTCGCCGACGGCTGGTGCTTCGAGCAAACGCTTCACGCGTTGTGCTCGACCAAGGCCGGTGTGGAACTTCTGCCGGACACTTACGTGGTTGGAGGCGGCGGCGGAATCACGCCGGACATGGTCTGCACGCATTACCCCGGAGAATTTCGGCATTTCCTGTACGAGGAAGGGATGCGGCATTTGATCGATACTGGATTCCTGCGGGTGCTGCGTAATGCCCGCAGTGCCTGACAATGCTCTGATGCTTGCGTGCGAACGATAAGATTCATACTGACCCTGGTTTCGCACGAGGCCTATACGATCATAATGGTTGTGGTTGGCCTGTTCGCCACGCCGTTGATTCTGCATTGGCTGCATGACGAACGGTTCGGCGCGTTCCAGGTGACGACGGACTGGATGGGCTATCTCGGGCTGCTGGAGTTCGGGCTCGGCGGCGCGCTGATGCCGCTGATCGCGATTTCGGAAGCGCGCCGCGATGAAAAATCGGTGCACGACCTGATGGTCACCGGCGTGCGTGCGTACACCAAGGTCGCGATGGTCAGCGTCGTCGGGGTTGTTATCCTCGCGCTCTTCGCGACGCGGCTGATTCCGGTGCAGCCGCGCTATGCGTCGGACCTGCGATACTCGTTTCTGATCGGAGGGTTCGGCGTTCTGATGATTCCGCTGCTGCCGTTCCGCGCGCTGATCGAAGGCCGTCAGCAGGGTTACTGGCTGAGCGCGTTTCTGAGCGCGCAGTCGATGACGATCACCGCGGGCTCGCTCATCCTGGCGTGGGCGGGCTGGGGAATCACCGGGCAATCCGTCGCCGTCGTCGTAGGCGCCGCGGTATTCAACGCCGCGCTGCTCTGGCTATGCCGCAGCGAAGTCCCTTCAATTTTCCTCGACGCCATCAAAGGTCCGGCGCCGGAAGCAGCGCGCAGCGACGTGCGCAAGCTCAACCTTCCGACGTTCGTGCTGAACCTGTGCGGACGAGTCTCTCTGCTGACCGACAACATCGTGGTTTCCGGACTGCTCTCGCCAGCTCTGGTCACGCCGTTCGTTCTGACGCAGCGGCTCACGTCACTGGCGCAGCGCGAGCTGCAAACAATCGGCAACGCGAGTTGGGCGGCGCTGGCGGAATTGAGCGCGCAAGGACGCAAAGAGGTCTTCGCCCGCCGGCTGTTGGAACTCACGCGAGTTGTGGCGGTGCTCGGGCTGGCGGCGCTGGTTCCAATCGTTGCGTTCAACCGGCAGTTTGTTTCGTTGTGGGTCGGAGGGGGACGTTACGCGGGCGACCTGATCACCGCGCTGGCGGCTGTGAACGGGCTGCTGCAGGCGATATTTTCGCTCTGGGGATGGTGTGCGACCGGGACCGGGCAGATCCGAAGAATCCTCCCGATGACGATCGTGCAGACCGCGCTCAATCTCGTTTTGAGCATCACGTTTACCTTCGCGTTTGGACTCGCGGGACCGCTGCTCGGGACGACCGCCGCCTTCATGGCGGTCAGCGTGTGGTACATGCCGATGCTGATGTCCGAGATGTTCGAGGTGCCGGCTTCGAGGTTGATCTATTGCGTTGCCGCGCCGATCGCGCTCGCGCTCCCATATGCGGCCGTTATTGATTGGCTGGTGCGCTCTTACGGCGCCACCGGCTGGATCGGAATTGCGTACCAGATGCTGTCGGTCGCGGTGGTCTATCTCCTGCTCGCGTGGCTGGTGGTATTTCATCCTGAAGAACGCGCGAGCCTGATGAGCCGCTTCCGAATGGTGCTGAGGGCGGCAACCGCGTGAACTGAATCGATGGCGCAGGTATGGCATCTGATAACCGGTGAGTATCCGCCCGCCATCGGCGGCGTGGGCGACTACACGCGTCTTATCGGTGAAGCCCTGGCGCGATGCGGTGACGAAGTTCACGTCTGGGCGCCGGCGAATTCCAGTTCAACCAATGAGACCGGCCCGATCCGGGTGCATCGCGTGCCCGGCAAGTTCGGGCCGCGAGCGATGCTGGCGATGGAGCGCGGAATCGATCGAGGGTCGAAGTCCCAGGTGCTGGTCCAATATGTGCCGCACGCTTTCGGCTGGAAGGCGATGAACGTGCCGCTCTGCATCTGGCTGGCGTCGCGGCAGCGCGCGCGGCTCGGCGTGATGTTCCACGAAGTCGCGTACCCGATGAGTCGCGCTCAATCGGTGCGGCATAACTTTCTGGGGCTGGTGACGAGCGCGATGGCGGCGATACTGGCGCGATCGGCGCGGCGCATCTTCGTGACGACGCCGGCGTGGGAACCGATGCTGCGATCGATCAGCCGGACGCGGCAGCCGATTCAATGGATTCCCATCTTCAGCAACATCCCGGTGGTCGAAGACGAAGCCGGAACAAATGCGATACGGCGGCGCATCGCGCCCGATGGCGGGATGATTGCGGGGCATTTCGGCGCTTACGGCCCGTTTTACGCGGCCGGCACGACGGCCTTGCTCGCGGCTGGTTTGGCGCAAGACGCGGCGCTCTCGGTGCTGTTGATTGGAAACGGCGGCACGGAATTTCGCGCGCGCATGATCGAGCGGCATCCCGCGCTCGCGAATCGACTGCATGCTACCGGCGCGCTCGCGTCCGCGGAGGTGTCGCGCTCCATCGCGGCCTGCGACCTGATGATCCAGTACTATCCTCACGGCGTCACTACGCGGCAGGGCAGTTGCATGGCGCCGCTGGAACATGGACGTCCGATGGTGACCACCAGCGGCCCGCTGAGCGAACCGCTGTGGCAGGAGTCGCGCGCGGTGGCGCTGGCGCCGGCGAATGATCTCCCGGCACTGGCCGCGCTGGTGCATCGATTGGTCGGCGACGGCGATGAACGGCAGCGGCTGGGAGCGGCGGCGCGCGATCTTTACGATCGGCGCTTCGATATCCGGCACACCGTCGCGGCGCTCCGTGCGTCGTTCAACGGAGCGGACGGGCGAGCGACGAGATGATCAGCGTACTTCAAGATTGGCGGGAGCTTGGCGAGTGTATCGAGACGCTGCAGCGCGACCGGCTGCCGCTCCATACCACGCCGCAGAAAAACTGGGATCATTTTATCCTGCGCCGCGCACTTGCGGGGCTCGAGCCGAGCGCGTCGATCGCCGATCTCGGCTGCGGCCACGGACTTACGCTCGAGTTCCTGCGGCGGCTGGGATTCGAGAACCTGCTCGGAATCGATTTGTCGATCGGTTGGAGGCTGCGCGCGCGCGAAGCACTCACCATGTACCGCGAGCGCAGATTCACGCGGCCGTATCGCATTTTGCGCGGCAGTATCAGCGAGTCTTCGATCGCCGAATCGTCAATCAGCCTGGCCTTGAGCATCTCGACGATCGAGCACGGCGTCGATATCGATCGATTCCTGGCGGACTCGTTCCGAATCCTTAAACCCGGGGCGCGGCTGTTTGTCACCACCGACTATTGGGGCGACAAGATCGAAGTCCCGGATTCAATTCGCGCCTTCGGCATGCCGTGGCGGATATTCGATCGGGAACAAATCGGTCGCCTGCTCGACTCAGCGGCGCGGATTGGATTCGAGCCGAATGAAGACCCAATACCGGACTGCTCCGGCGCGCCGGTGGTATGGCAGGGATTTGCCTACACGTTCATAGCGCTGCTGCTTAGAAAACCACCGTCGCGCTCGCCGCATCAGGGCAACGGCAGATGATTGATGACGAACTGCGAAGCTGGCTGCTTCTCACGCGCAGGTTGCCCAGCGTGAGAGGCGCGATCCGCGTGGCGCGATTCGCGCAACGAACTTATGTTCGCAAGCCGCGACCGCGCGCGACGGTCCCGGTCCGCGATTTTCAGATGTGCCTCGACCCCGCCGATTGGGTCGAGGGCGGTCTGCTGTTCGCACCGCAACTGTGGGACGCCGCCGAGGTTGGCTTCCTGGTTCGCAGTCTCCGCCCCGGCGATGTATTCCTCGATATCGGCGCGCACGTGGGATTTTTGTCTCTGATCGCATCGAGACTCGTCGGCTCGAGCGGATCGGTGTTGGCAATCGAGGCGAATCCCGTCAGCTTCGAATGGCTCGAGCACAACCTTCGACTCAACGGCGTGCGCAACGTCACGGCGCTCAACCTGGGCGTATCGGATCACGAAGGCGCGATGCATCTTGGCGTCGCGCCGAGCGGCACGCGCGCCGCAAGTTCGATGCTGTCGGACTCGAGCGAGGGCGTGAGTATCATGGGCCGGCCTCTGGAAGCGGTCGTGCGCGATCAGCAGATTCGCAAAGTTGACGGCGCGTGGATCGACATTTGCGGCTTCGAATACCGGGTGCTCAAGCGCTACCTGGCGCAGGTCGGGCGCGAATTGTACCCGCGATTTTTCATCATGGAGGACAATCCCGGCTGGCGCGGCGTCGCGGGCGGCGATCCGGTGTCGCTGCTCGAATCGTCGGGGTACATCCGGCGCGCGCCGACGGTACGCGACCCCGTCCGGCTGCAAAACTGCATCATGACCCTGGAAGCGTAGCCCGCCGGATAAAACTTTTGAAGATTCTTTATCTCGGGATCGGAGTTTTCGACAAAGGCGGAATCTCGCGATACTGCCGCTACCAGGTTCGCGCAATCCGGGAACTCGCGGGCGGTGCGAACGTCAGCGTCATGTCGCTCTTTCCGCCCGGGCCCAACGACTTCGAGGATCCGTTTCTGGTCGATTACCAGGGACATGGGATTGGACTCCGCGGCGAGAGTGCATATCTGGCCAGCAGCGCGAGTCGCGCGTTCGCGATGCGTCCCGACGTCGTGTGGTCAAGTCACATTCGATTGCTGCCGGCGGCGTGGACCGCGCGAATGGCCGCGCTCGGCGGCCGAATGGTCGCCAACGTTTACGGGCGAGAGTTGTGGAGCCGCGGGCAGTGGGCTTATCGACGGTTGTTGCAGGGAGCAGACGCCGTGGTTTCGGACTGCCACTTCTCGCGCAAGTTCGTCGTCGATGATTATGGAATCAAGCCGGAGCGCGTCAGCGTGATTTGGGACTGCGTCGATCTGACGCGCTTCAATCCGCAACCGCGACGCACTGATCTGCTCGAACAATTCGGAATCCCGAGCGGTCCAGACTTTCGCTACGTGCTGACGCTCGGCCGGATGGAAGCGGTCACCAGGTACAAAGGTTACGACCGCCTGCTCGATGCGCTGGCGACGTTCAAGGACAATCCAAACGTGATCGGCATCTTCGCCGGCGATGGCGGCGATCGCGAAAGGCTTGAGCGCCGCGCGCGCGAGATGGGCCTCGAGCGCAAAGCCTTCTTTCTCGGCTCGGTGCCTGAGGCGATGCTGCCCGACGTGTATAATCTTGGTGATATGTTTTCGTTGGTGAGCGAACGAGGGCAGGGCAAGGGCGAGGGCGTGCCGCTCACGCCGCTGGAGGCGGCAGCATGCGGCAAGCCGATCGTGGTGGGCAATGAAGACGGTTCGCAGGAGGCGGTGATCGACCGCGAAAACGGCCTGGTCATCTCGCCGCGCGATCCGGCCGCGATGCGCGACGCCATTGCGGCTGTCCTGCTCGACGACGAAAATCGCCGCCGGATGGGACTTGCGGCGCGCGCCCGCGTCGAGGCCGAATTCAGTTACGAGGGCTTTCGCACCAAGACCGGCCGCCTGCTGGACGATCTGTTGAAACGAAATCAGAGGACCGAGGTCGAAAAGATTGGCTGAGAAGACAGACGCGCGAAAATTCTATCCGATCGCCGAACCGGACATCGGTGAACTCGAGATCGAGTACGTGACCGATGCGGTGCGCTCGGGATGGGTTTCGTCGCTGGGACGCTACGTCGAGGAGTTCGAGCGCGGGTTCGCCGATTTCTGCCACACGCGCCACGCCGTCAGCACCGCGAACGGCACGGTCGCGCTGCATCTCACTCTCGCCGCGCTCGGCATCGGGCCGGGCGACGAAGTTATCGTCCCGACGCTCACCTTTATCGCGACTGCGAGCGCCGTAATTTACGCGGGCGCCACTCCGGTGTTCGTGGACTCCGAGCCGCAAACGTGGTGCCTCGATCCGGCGGCCGTCGAGCGCGCTATCACGCCGCGCACGCGCGCGATCATTCCGGTTCATCTATATGGCCATCCGGCCGACATGGATCCGATCCTGGATTCGGCGTCGCGGCACAACTTGATAGTGATCGAGGACGCCGCCGAATCACACGGCGCGACGTACAAGGGGCGCATGACGGGCGGCCTCGGCAGTGCCGGAATTTTTTCTTTCTATGGCAACAAGCTGATCACCAGCGGTGAAGGCGGAATGATTGTGACCAACGACTCGGCGCTGGCCGAGCGCGCAAACTTTCTGCACGATCACGCGATGCGCCCCGAGACGCGCTACTACCATTCCGAAATCGGCTACAACTACCGGATTACCAATTTGCAGGCCGCGCTGGGACTGGCGCAGCTCAGGCGCGCGCCGGAGTTGATCGCGCGCAAGCGTCAGATCATGAATTGGTATCGCGAATTCCTGGGCGAGCGCGAGGATTTGAAACTCAACCCGTCGATGCCGTGGGCCGAGAGTTCGTTCTGGATGGTTTGCGCGCTTCTTCCGAGCCGTATCGATCCGGCTTCGATGATGACTGAACTGCGCGCCAGCGGTATCGATTCGCGGCCGTTCTTCAAGCCGCTCCACACGCTGCCGCCGACCCGCAAGTACGACAACGGCGGTCGTTTCCCGATTGCCGAAGACTTGTCGCGCCGCGGTCTGAGTTTTCCGTGTGGCGTCAAGCTCACCCGGCAGGATGTCGAGTTCATCTGCTCGACAATCAAACGCGTGCTGGACAATCAGACGTCCCGCGCTTGAAATGTCGCGGTAACACCGTGCCTGTCTAACTTGAAAACGTGATGCTGCAATGCGCTTCGCCGCAATGCCGACGATAGAAACCCGTTGAACGATCGCATGCGCGTGCTCACGATTGGCCACTCCTACGTGGTCGCGCAAAACCGCGCACTGATTCGGGAGGTCGCGCGCGACCCTCAACTTGACGTCACCGTCGCCGCACCCGTAGCCTTTCGCAGCGGACTCGGACGGATCGAGCTGCAACCGGAACCACCGGGGTCGAACCTCAAGCTGAGCGCGCTGGCCGCGCGGTTTACGCAGTGGACGCAGATATTCGCGTATGATCGCCGTGGGCTTGCCGAGCTGATCGGAAAGGGTGACTTTGATGTCGTTCACGCCTGGGAGGAGCCGTACATTTACGCGGGCTACCAAATCGTGCGGGCGATGAGCAGGTCGAACGCGGCCTTCTGCTTTCGCACTGCGCAGAACATCGACAAGCGCTACCCGTTCCCGTTTTCTCACTTCGAACGCGCCGCACGCGTGCGGGCGGATGGCTGGATCGCGGGCGGCAACCTTGTATTCGAGTCGATGGTCAGGCGAGGGTTCCCCAAGGAGCGCGGACGAGTCATGACCCTCGCCGTCGATCTCGACGCCTTCAAGCCGCTCACGCCGGAGCGCAAGCAGGCAGTCGCGCACGACCTCGGTTTGCATCCGCCGATTGTCGCTTATGTCGGCAGACTGACCCGCGCCAAGGGAATCGATCTGATGATGCGCGCGATGGACGCCGTCGGCGGCTCGACTCCCTGGAGCTTGCTCGTCATGGGCGCCGGTCCGATGGAAGGCGATCTTCGCAACTGGGCGGCGGCTCGCGGATGGAGCGATCGTGTGCAAATCCGCCTCGTGCCGCATCGCGACGTGCCGGCCTATCTTGGCGCCGCCGACGTTCTGCTCGCGCCGAGTCAGACGGGACCGCGCTGGCGTGAGCAGTTCGGCCGCATGGTGATCGAAGCGTTTGCGTGCGGCGTACCTGTGCTCGGCAGCGACTCGGGGGAAATACCCTACGTGGTCGGCGATGCCGGCAAGGTCTTGCCCGAGAGTGACGCCGGGATTTGGGCCAACGCGATTGTCGAAGTGCTGGGCTCCGCGGACTTGCGCGCCGACATGGCGCGGCGCGGATTCGAGCGCGTGCAAGCCTATTCGGTTGCCAGTGTCGCGCGGCAGTATAGTGAATACTATCGGCAGCTTGCCGACCGCAGGCGCATGGCCGCCTGATTCGCCGGCGATCATCTTCAATGTCCAAAGAATCACTCGAAAATTGCCCGCAGAGCGGCAACCATGCACGCAAGCACCTCAACTCCAGCGCGGACAACGTGGTAGGCTTGGATCGATGACCTCAAACGGCAGCCGGCTTCGCGTATTGCAGGTCGGAAAGTACTTTGCGCCTCAACACGGCGGCATCGAGTCGCATCTGCGCGACTTGTGCTCGGAACTGCGCAAGTCGGTCGATCTGAAAGTGATCGTCGCGAACGATCGCATCCGCCAGGAGCGTGGATGTATCGAGGGTATCGACGTCATCCGTCTTGGACGCGTGATGACGCTGGCGTCGGCGCCGATATGTCCGGCCATGATCAACAGCATTCGGCGCGAGCCGGCGGACATCGTGCATCTGCATCTGCCGAATCCGGCGGCGGCGATTGCGTGCCTGCTCGCGCGCCCTCGCGGTGCGCTCGTCATCACCTGGCACAGTGACGTAATACGCCAGCGCCGGCTGGTCCGCCTCTATCAGCCGCTCGAACGGCTGCTGCTCAAACGATGTGCCGCGATCGTCGCAACCTCGCCGGCTTATATCGCCGCCTCGCCGACCCTCCGGATGCACGCCGGCCGCTGCCATCTGATCCCCTACGGAATCGACGCCGGGCAATTCGACGATGATCGTGTTGACCGGCCGCTGGTCGCGAAACTGCGCGAGCGCTTCGGGCCGCGGGTGATTCTCACAGTGGGACGGCTGGTTTACTACAAGGGCATAAAGTTTCTCATACAGGCGATGTCGAAAGTGGACGCCAGGCTGGTGATAATCGGCGAAGGTCCGTTGCGCGCCGAGCTCGAACGCGAGGCGGCGGCCAATGGAACCTCGGACCGCGTCATCTTTCTCGGCGACATCGACGACAATCTCACCAGCTACTATCACGCCTCCGATGTCTTCGCGCTGCCGTCGTGCGAGCGCAGCGAGGCTTTCGGCATAGTTCAATTGGAGGCAATGGCTGCCGGCATGCCGGTGGTAAACACGCGGATCGATTCCGGCGTTCCTTACGTATCGCTCGACGGTATCAGCGGTTTCACGGTGGAGCCCAGGAGCTCCGAAGAAATGGCGGCAGCACTCAACCGGTTGTTGGACAACTCCGAGCTGCGTAAACGGATGGGGCGCGCCGCGCGAGATCGCGTCGTCAATGAATTCGGCATCCGCGAGATGGCCGCGCGCACGCTCGATTTGTACAGAAAGGTGCTGCTGGAGGATGGTCGCGACGGCATTCCAGCGGACGCGGCTATGCCTCAGAGCGATCGCTCCGCGGCTGCCAATCAATGAAAATGCGTTTGCTCGACGGCGGGCGGATATCGCGCGACTGACTCAGCTTCCTTCCGGAGGCGGGCTCCCCTCATTAGATCACGTTGACGGTTCAGGGCGAATCATCTGATCATGCGTCCACTGCGGGGTGGATACCGCTCGCAATCGGCTTGTCGGCCGTAATCCTGCTGTGGGATCTGCTCGAGCTGCCCCAACTTCTGAACTTCAGGACGTACGCTTTCAACGACCCGGGCAGCAATCTCACGATCAACTACCTGATCTCTCACGGGTACCGGCCGGTAATTGATTTCGGTTATCCGTATGGCCTGCTGGGTATCGTCGCGAACCTCGCATGGTTCCGCGCGGTTCCTCTAACGCCCGCCGGCTATCAGACCGCCTCAATCATATGCCAGCTCGGCGTGGCCTGCGCGCTCGCAAGGATCGCGCGAGCCTTGGCCTTGCGGCCGCTTCAACTGATATTCCTGTTCGTCGCGATCGGCCGCGCGGTGATACCCACCTACTGGAACTTTGCCCACGCTCTCGAGGCGGTCCTGATTTCCTTTGCGATGGCCGAGCAGGCGCGCGGGGCGCGGGCGAACGCGCTGGCATTGACGACGACTGCGGTGTTCGCGAAACCGAGCATGGGGTTTGTTTATTCGGCGTTGCTGTTGACGCTGACTGCTCTGGATCTCTACCGGCGTCGAACTACCGGACTGGCGGCATGGTTCAGACAGATCAGACCCGCCACGATCGTCGGGCTATCGCTCTGCGCTTTCCTGGGAATCGGGTTTGGGCTTGAGGTTCTCTATCGGACCGTTTTTCCCACTCAGCGGAATGGCAAACTATCGAGCGCTGAAATGGGGGTTCTTCAACGAATCCGGCGCCAGCTTCTGGCATCCCGCGGGCGCCAACTGGCATTACTACGCCGGCACAATGATCGGCCTGTGGGCGGTCGCGACCGTTTATCTGGTCTGGGGAGCAATCCCTGCCGCCCGGCGGGCTTTGGGAGAATCTCGGGATCGAGATCGGACTCCGCCGGGATGCGCCGCGACGAAATAGTATTTTCGTGCGCTTTGCTGCACCTAGCATTCGTATTTCTGTTCTTCGGCTATAGCCATGTCGTGGAACTACTACTCCTATCTTCTGATCGCGGGCGTCGCCGCCGTATCAATCGACGCGCGCCTGTCCCTCGCTACGTATTTTGCGCGATTATCGTGGTCGCAGCCGGTACTTATTACTCGCTGATAGCAGGTTCGATTTCACTGTGGAGAAGCATGAGCAGATCGCCTGCTACCGCCAATCTGTGGAGTTCCAAGGATGTGCGCGACGAGTGGACCGAGAGTTCTGGCACTGAACAAGGGGCACCGAACCGCAGTTTTGCATTACGCCGGCGCAATTGAGATTTTGTATCCCGAGTTCGAACCGCCCGCCGGCACCTACTTTTGGCCGGCCCTGACGAGCGCTGCCGAGATTCAGCACGAAGTTGCGAGGATCAAGGCCGCGGATATGGTCATGCTCGAGAACGTCTTCACTTCTTCCTCATGCGGCAGTTTTCCGCAAACTCCCGAAACCGAACGCGCGCTGGCCGAGTTCAAGCAAATCGAGCAAAGCAAATATTTTTTAATTTATGAGCGTCGATAAGACTGGATATTCGGCGCGGTGTGGTCTGTCGTCGATCAAACCAGCGCGCCACCGCGATCTGCCCGTCGTTCGACCGGAGGGGGCTCCCCTCATTGGATCAAGTTGACGGCTCAGGACGAATCATCTCAACGCGCGGACACTGCCGGGTGGATACCGCTCGCAATCGGCTTGTCGGTAGCGATCCTGCTCTGGGATCTTCTCGAACTGCCCCAACTTCTGAGCTTCTCCCCGGTCGCTTTCGGCGATCCCGGCAGCAATCTTACAATCTCGTATCTGGTGTCTCACGGGTACCGGCCCGTAGTCGATTTCAATTATCCGTACGGGCTGCTGGCGATATTCGCGAACATGGCGTGGTTTCGCGTCGCCCCGCTGACTCCGGTCAGTTACCAGCTCGCATCCGTCATATGCCAACTGGGCGTGGCCTGCGCGATCGCAAGAGTCGCAAGGGCGCTGGCATTCGGACCGCTTCAACTGATTTTCCTGTTCATTGCGATCGGCCGCGCAGTGATGCCGACCTATCCGAACTTCGCGCATGGTCTCGAGGCTATCTTGATTTGCCTGGCCGTGGCCGAGCAAGCGCGTGGAGCACGGGCAAATGCGCTGGCGCTGACCACGGCCGCGGTCTTCGCAAAACCATCTATGGGGTTTGTCTATTCGGCGTTGCTGCTGACGCTGATGGCGCTGGATCTCAACCGGCGTCGGAGGGTCTCACTGGCGACATGGTTCAAACAGATCGAACCTGCTGCGATCGCCGGGATATCGCTCTGCGTGCTGCTGGGAACTGTGTTTGGTGTTGATGTTCTATGGCGCACCGTTCTTCCGATCAGCGGAGTGGCCACCTATCGAACCCTGAAGACGGGCTTCTTCACAGGAATTGGCGCGCAATTCTGGAAGCCCGCGGGCGTCAATTGGCATTACTACGCCGGTACGACAATCGGCCTGTGGGCAGTCGCGACCGTGTATCTGCTATGGGGAGCAGTCCCGGCCGCCTGGAGGCTTTGGGAGAATCTCGGGACGAAATCGGATTCCACCAGGATACGCCGCGACGAAATGGTATTTTCGTGCGCTTTGCTGCATCTGGCCTTCATATTTCTTTTCTTCGGGCCCGCCGGTTCGTGGAATAACTACTCTTACCTGCTGATAGCAGGCGCCGCCGCGGTGCCCATCGAGCGGCACATTCACCGTTACGCGCTTTGCGCGCTCATCGTTGTCGCAGTCAGCACCTATTATGCGGTCGTCAGAGAATCGATCGCCGCCTGGAGAAGCACGAGCAGAACGCCCGTTACCGCCAATCTGTGGAGTCCCACGGAGGTGCGCGATGAATGGTCCAGAGTGCTGGCGCTGTGCAAGGGGCGACGTACCGTAGTTGTCCACTATGCGGGCGCGGTTGAGATTTTGTATCCCGAGTTCGAACGGCCCACGGGCACCTACTTTATTGTAGGCCTGATGAATGCGGCGGAGATTCAGGGCGAAGTGGCGAGAATCGAATCCGCCGACGTGATCGTGCTTCCGCACGGCGGGATGCCCCCCACCTGGGCGGCAGGCGGCTATGCGCTGACGCCGGAAACTGAACGCGCGATTGCCCAATTCAAGCACACCGAGGAGAGCACCTATTTCTCAGTCTATGAGCGTCGATGATACGCCGACAGCTTAAGGCTTCGTCCCGCGTCACGCGCGAAATCATTGAATTTTGCACTGATCGCCAGTCAGTCCGATTGTTCGTAAGGCCTGCACAATTTTGTATCAAATTCGCAACCGCGGAGCGCGCGATCGTCGGCTCGGAGACGCCACAGCCGGGATGTCATAGCATCTCTAAGCATCGTTACGCTTTAATTTCGTATCTCTTGGCGCCGCATCACCCCCGTTTACGTCAACGCTGGTATTCTGCCATACTGGCCGCGCCAAAACGTCAGCCTATGAATCTTTTTGTGGAGCACGAAGCGAAGATGCGGGGATTTACCCAGATGAGAGTTTCAATCATTGCGTCGCTCGCAATACTTACGCTGCTGGCCGTCGTTCCGGCCGCGCATGCGCAAAGCACCGTCGGTACGATCACGCAGGTTCAGGGCACGGCGAACATCCAGCGCAACGGCGCGAACATCGCGGCAGTGCCGAATCTGCCCGTGATGCTGCACGACCAGATTTCGACCGACGCGAACGGATCGCTGACTATCAGTCTTGTTGATAATAGCTCATTACAATTAGGCGCATCCTCGACCATCACCATCGACAATAGCGTTCTGGTCAATGGAGTCGGCGCGCCGAGCAAGGTCGGGCTCCTTAACGGCGATTTGCATACGGTAATATTAGGCGCGATGCGCGGAACCTCCACGACCTTCGAGGTCAATACGCCTAACGCAATCGGAGCGGTTCGCGGGACCGAGTGGAGCGAACACTACGACACGGAAGACCATCACGGTTGCCGCAAGACCACCAAGTTCAACGTCGAGGACGGTACGGTACAGGTCTGCAATACGGAAAATCCGCCTGTTTGCAAGGACATCCACAAGGGTGAGCATACCGAGGTCCGATGCGGCGCTTTCTGGGAAGGCGGTGGCTTGGGTGGCATCGGCGCGGGAGCGCTCGGATTGGGCTTGGCAGCCGGCGCGGGCGTCGGAATAGCGGCAGGAGCCGGAGCGTTTAACGGTTCCGGCGGGGGCGGCGGACAGCCCCCTCCTGCAACGAAATCCAAGTAATCGGACGCGCCTGATCCACCAGGCGCTCAACGAATGTCGTCGGGCGCGGCGGCGGCCGGCGCGACCGTTATCGGAACCGTCAAGAGCGGGCCGATCGATCGAGTGGCCGGGCTGAATCCCGCTGCGAGCGAAATCTCGAGCACGTAAGGACCGGGCTCATCTGGCGCCGGTGCGGACGCGTCGAGATCCATCGAATCGCCCGGAAACACGTTCAGGTGAAGTTCGCGGCGGACTTCACTGTCTCCAATCACCTTCCCGTCGCGCTTCCATTCCCACCCCAGACTGACCATTCCTCGCTCATCGGCTGAATGCCCACCGAGCCACACGGCCTTGCCGATGTTGGTGGCGCGAAGGGCGACGTGGACGCGCGCTCCCGGCGCGGCGTTATGCGGCGGCGCGTTGAGCACCACCAGGCTTGCGTCGAGCAGATCGGGTGAATTGCGGCTGGTCGGACGACGGCCCAGCGCGATCTTCATCGAGTCGAAGGCCGAGCGGAATGGATCGACCAGCGGATTGTCGCCCCACAGCCATAGTCGCTGGTCCGCATCGCCCAGCGCCCACTGGTTCCATCCTCGATAGCTGATGAACGCGCCCGACGCGTTGGCGGTTATCGACCATGCCAAGAGCATCGCGAACGCGGCCGCGAGCGCGCGGCGGTTGCGAATCGAATCGGCAAGCGGGAACAGCGCGAGCGCCATTATCGGTGTGATGTCGGCCAGCAGGCGCGGGCCGAACGATTCGCCGCCTGAAGTTTTATGCCACTTCGCGGCCAGCATGATGCTCAAAATCGCGCCGACGCCGAGGTAACGGAGCAGCACGTCGCCATTCCGGCGCCAGGCCAGCGCCAATCCGGCCAGTGAGAAGATGAAAATCGGCGAATAGAAAAGCAGTCCGCGGCCGGGACTGAATACTGCCACTGCCAAGCCATTCATAATCGGCGTCGTCCACAAACCGCTCGGCGCCACGGTCTGCCCGCCGACCGATGCCGGCTCGGTGAAGAATTGGATTCGCAACGGCGATCCGAAGTATGCGGCGCTGTACCACAGTTGGAAAAGCAGCGGCGCCAGCGCGGCGGCGATAAATCTCCAGACCTCGCGACGGTAGCTGAGCAGCACGTACAGGCCGAGCGGCGCCGCGATCAGCGCGTCGGCGGGGCGCGTGATCACCTCGAACGCGAGCGGCAGGCCCGCATATCCGGCCCAGCGCGGATCGTCGCGGGCGCGGATCAGGCAATAGATAGCGGCGGCGAGCGCGAGCTGCGCCGGACCATGCTGCCATAACGCCTGGCTGCTCACGCTAAGGCTGCTGGTGCCGAACGCATAGATGAGCGTCAGCAGTATCGCCATCCAGTTGGCGGTGACGCGCGCCGCTGCCATGTAGAGGATCACGGCTGAGAGCGCGACGAGCGTCGCCGCCGAAATTTTCTCGAGCTCGGCGAAGACCCGGCTGTTCGGGCTGACGCCGGATACGATCGACGGCACATAGAACGGCAACGCCATCAGCGCGGCGCCGACCGGATAGTCGGAGACGTAATGCCCGCCGCTCTCGCGCAGGTAGTAGGGGATTTTTTTGGCGCCAGGGGTTACAAGCCGATCGAGGTAGAAATTCCCGTGGAGCAGGATACTGAGCGGCAGATTTTTCGCCGGCACCGAGTCGCCGCCGGAGATCGTGCGGCCATTCGCGAGAAATACGATCAGCGCGATCGCGAAAACGATAAATCCCGGACGCGATCTCGCTGCGCCTTCCAGTGAGCCATTGGCGAAGACTGTTCTCAGCAGCGCGAATGCCAGCATCGCGACGATCGCGGGCCATAGCTTGTTGGCGTCGAACCTGACGCCCGCGAGATGCACGGCGTAGCCGCCCGTCACGAGGATCGAGAGCAGGTAAAGCGCGGCGATTGCGCAGGCCGCGGTCGCAAGCTTTTGAGCCAACCGGAAATTCACGAGCGTCGCATCGATATACCACGCGCGCCGCGAGCGCTTAAGGCGATTGACTCGTGATCGGCCGCTGGAAAAAGATCGTATCGACTGAGAGAGCGCCAGGGAGATTGCCGATGAGCCTGATTACCGGACTCGATCACGTAAACCTTCTCATCGATAGCGGCGACGACGCGCTGTCGCGGGCGCGCGCATTTTACCAGGAGCTGCTCGGCCTCGAACCGCTCGAGCGTCCGGCCAACACCGACAGCGGCAACCCCGGCGCATGGTATCAATGCGGTGTGCAGCAGCTCCATCTGACCACCGAGCAGGAAGCGTCGGCGGTCAACCGCACGTCGCGGCGGCATCCGGCGTTTCGCGTCGCCAATCTCGAAGCGCTGCGCAAGAAACTGGAGTCGGCCGGCATCGAGATAATCGCCGGCAACCGCTTCCCCGGCCAGGAGCGCTTCTTCGTCCGCGACCCGTGGGGCAACCGCCTGGAATTTGTGGAACGGTCCGCAAGCTGATCGTCTCTTAGTCCGCGAATGATCCTAACCTCTCCTTGTCCGAGGAGAGGTCGGCGAAAGCCGCTTGAAAAGCGGTGTCGCCGGGCGAGGTGCAACGTACGCCATCGCGTCCACGTGTACCTCGTGGTTGAAGTTAGACAGCACTGGGCATCGTGTGTGGGACCTCTCCCTAACCCTCTCCTCGGACAAGGAGAGGGCACTTGGACGAGGAAACTCGAGACGCTGCGTGCGCGCGCTTAGTAGCCGCCGGGGAGCGGGGATTCCATCGCAGATGGCGACGCCGCCGCTACCGGAGTGGCTTCACCGAGCGGTGTTTCCTGCGGCGCGGGCGTGCCGACCGGCGCGCCGAATGGAGCGATGGCTTCGTGCCCGTATTTCATTGCCTCCAGCGGACGTCCCGACGTGACGTTCGCGGTCCCCGGTGCGGGGCTCACGACGATCGCCTCCGCCACGCCTTCATGCTCGAACGGGCGGCGCACATCGAGCGGCGCCGGCTCGACGACGTGGCCGATATTGAGGTCGGCGTCACTGACGCGAATCTTGCTGGCGAGAATCACACCGCGCTCGGCGCGAAGATCATAAACTCCGGGCGGCAGGTCCGCCGTGAACGAGCCGTCGGGCTTGGTCGGCGCGACGTAGATATCGTTGGTGACGCGATTCTCGTAATGGAGCTGGCGCCGATCCGCCGCTCTGCCGTCGCGATACGACATGAGACCGCTCACGTTCGCCGCTCCCGCGATCTCGCGCCCCTGTTGCGAGCCCGGCGCCGACTGCAATCGATAGAGCTAACGCCGCGAAGCGAAGAGTGTGGCCTGACTTGCGATTGGAAATGTTCTTCACGACGACTCCATGGCAATAGTTTTTCGCGCCGGATGAATTGTAGCCGCTCGCGGCATTTCCATCAAAGCCCGCGCATCGCCTATGCTCTCTGACGAGGACGCGATGGAACGGATAACTGTGTATCACAATCCGGCATGCGGCAATTCGCGCGGGGCGCTCGAGCTATTGCGCGCGCGCGATGTCGAGTTCGACATCATCGAATATCTGAAAGAGCATCCGACTCGCGAGCGGCTCGAGAAAATTATCGGGATGCTCGAAGGGCCGGTTGCTGACCTGGTGCGCAAGGACAAGCGTTTCAAGGAGCTCGGGTTGAATCCCGCCGACTACGCCGACAAGAAGGCGGTGGTCGCGATTTTGCTCGAGCATCCGGAGCTGATGCAGCGCCCGATCGTGATTCACGGCAAGCGCGCGATCATCGCGCGTCCGCCGGAAAAGCTCGAAGCGTTGCTGTGAAGGTGGATGCGGCGGACTGCTTAGGCGCTCTTCTTGACCAAGCCCGAGCGGATGCATCGCGTGCAGACGAGGATTCGGCGCACGTTGCCGTTTATCTCGGCGCGCACTTCCTGCAGGTTGGGATTCCACCGGCGCTTGGTCTTGTTGTTGGCGTGACTGACGTTGTTGCCGACTGACGGCTGCTTCTTGCAGTATGCGCAATGTCTCATGAGTCTTCCGTTTGGAGCCAGATTGATCCTGCTAGGGTAGCCCGACCCGCGGCCGCGTGAAAGAGGGTGAATCGGTCGCCTTCAGCAGCGCGTCGCCGACCGCCTCGCCCGTCAGAACCGCATTCGCGTCGCATCCGCACTTGAGGCTCATCAGCCACGCGCTGCGCCCAAGCGCCCCGGCGTAAGTGTCGAGCTGTTCCTTCATCCCCTTCGGCGCGTCCTTGTCTTCGATCGTAAGGTCCTTGGCGCTGACGATCACGTCGTTGGGCAAGGAGCCGGTTTGCTCGCTGAAGAGCTGCTTGATCATCGCGACGAACGCCTGATGGTCGAGCGTGGGCACGTCGCTCCTGAGGACGCCGTCGTAAACTGAATCGGGACGGCTGCTCGGCATGTCCGCCAGCACGCGGCGAATCGAATCCGCGCGCGAAGCCTCGGCCGACGGCGCCTTCTCGTAGTCGGCAAGAATCACGCGCGCCGCGCCGGCATTCCCGCCCGCCATCGCGCCGAGCGTGCGTCCGAGCAGCGCGTTCGCCGCACTGCGCCGCAACTGGCCCTGCGCGGCCGCGATCATCCGCTGCACGTCGGGATTGTTGATACCCGCCGACTTGAACACCAGCATCGCATCTTCGCCGTCGCCGCGATCGAGCAGCGCCTTGGCCGTGTCGAGCGGAACCAGCGGAGTGGTGTCGCGAATCGACGCAGTCGCGAGATACAGCTTGGTCGCGGCGACCAGTTTGGCCTCGACCCGCGTCTGCACCGCCTCGAACGCCTGCCATTGATCGCTCGAGATAAGTTTCTTGCCGGTCGCGCGCTCGGCAAACGCTTGCGCCGGCAGCGCCAGGAACGCGGCCACGCCGCCAATCACCGGCTCGCTGTCGGTGAAGGTGAAGCGATGGCGGTCTTCGGCCAGGGTCGAAAGATTGAGCGTCCAGATTTCGTAGGCGCCGGTGAATTTCGCTTCGTTCGAGTCGCGCGACGATTGAAACGACTCGGTCGGCAGGCTCACGACCATCACCGCGTCGAGCCGATCGTCGGGGTCGCCGGCGACGTAGCGCTTGACGCACGCATCGACGCCCCCGGGCGGCTGAATCGGCACCGCCTTCACGTTGGGCAGCTTGCTGACGATCTGGTCGATATCGGCCTCGGTCTGCGGCGAGATCGGTCCGATCACACCGACGCCGATTTTGATTTGATCGGCGGCCGCACCCGCCGCGGCGGCAGCCACCAGAATTGCCGCGCCCAGCAGCATTGCCGTGATTTTTCTCATCGCCAGAGTGATGCGGCCAGTTTGCCGCGCCGAGAGCTTTTCAAAACGCGCCGCGATCTTCAACCCGTGCAAATTCATCCCCCGGTTTTTGACGCCGCGCCGGCGGGTTGCTTGAGTATCCAGTTATCCGGTCGGAAAGCTACAATGTCCAGTTAAGTCGTGCGGCAAAAATGTCCGACCATATAGTCCACATATTACCCGAGCAAGTTGCCAGCCAGATTGCGGCGGGCGAAGTCGTCGAGCGGCCGGCGTCGGCGGTGAAGGAGCTGGTCGAGAACGCGCTCGACGCGGGCGCGCGCTCGGTCAGCGTCGAGATTCTCGGCGGCGGATCGGCACTGATAGCGGTCGCCGACGACGGCATCGGCATGACGCGCGCCGACGCGATCCTTTCACTGCGGCGTCATGCGACGTCGAAGATTCGGAGCGCCGCGGACCTGACTGCGATTCGCACGCTTGGCTTTCGCGGCGAGGCGCTCGCGTCGATCGCCAGCGTGTCTCATCTGCGGATGCAAACGCGGCGTGCCGCCGACGACAACGGGGTCGAGGTGGCGGCGGAAGCCGGCAATATCGAGGATACGCGCGCGTGCGCGATGGCGGCGGGCACGCGCATCGAAGTGCGCCAGCTTTTCTTCAACACTCCGGCGCGCCTCAAATTTCTGAAGACGCTCGCGACCGAGCAGGGCGCGATCGCCGAGTCGTTTCAGCGCGTCGCGCTCGCCAATCATCACGTGGCGTTTCGCCTGACTTCCGACGGACGCGTGGTTTTCGATTTGCCGCGCGCCAACTCGGTGCTCGAACGATTCCGCCAGGTGTTCGGCGCAAAGATCGCGACAAAAATGCTTGCGTTCGATCTCGAGCGTCCGGGGATTCGCGCGCAGGGGCTGGCCGCGTCGAGCCAGGAGTCGTTCGCGAGCGGCAGGATGATTTTCACGTTCGTCAACGGGCGCGCGGTGCGCGACCGGATGCTGATTCGCGCGGTCGAGCAGGCTTACCAGACGCTGATTCCGCGCGGACGCCATCCGGCGACGCTGCTGTTCGTCGATATGCGGCCCGAAGAGGTTGACGTCAACGTGCATCCGATGAAGACCGAGGTGCGCTTCCGCAACGGCGGCGCGGTTTTCGACGTTGTCTATCACGCGCTTCGCGACCGGCTGGCCGATCAGACCGAGAGCGCGTCCGGCGGCAAATACAGTTGACGCGCCGGCGCCCGCGGCCAGCGACGACGCCGCGATGGGACTCATCACAATGTCGTCGAAGGGCGCGCCCGATCGCGCCGATGATCGAGCGCCGAGCATGCGCAGCGACACGCCGTTGCGGCTGGTGCCCGACGCGCCGATTGAGAAGGCGTTTCAGCGTCCGCTCACGCTTGCTTACGATCGCGACGCGCGACCCGGCGCGCCTACCGCGGCGCCTGCGGCGCCGATACCGATGTACTCGAAGCTCCGCGTGATCGGACAAATCTTCGCCGGCTATATCGCGCTCGAGACTGAAGAAGGGCTGCTGCTGATCGATCAGCATGCGGCGCACGAGCGCGTCACCTTCGAGAAACTGCGCCGCGAACTGCGCGACGGCGGGATTCGCACGCAGGCGATGCTGGCGCCGGTGCCGGTCGAGCTGAACCCCGCGCGCGCGTCCCAAGTGCATGCTGCGTTGAGTGAAATACGCGCGATGGGCTTCGAGGTCGAGCCGTTCGGGCCAACGACGCTGTTGCTCAAAGGCGCGCCGGCGGTGTTCGGGCCGGAAGGCGGCGCGAAGCTGCTCACAGACATGATCGAGAGCATGGGCGAGGCCGGCTTTCGCGGCGGCGGCGAGAGTGCCTTCGAGAATTGGCTCAAGCAACTCGCGTGTCACGGCTCGGTCAGAGTCGGGCGCGTGCTCGAGCTTGCGGAAATCCATTCGCTGCTGGCGGAACTGGATCGCACCGAATTCAAAACCAACTGCCCGCACGGACGCCCGGTGCATATTCAGTTCGGACGCGGGCAAATCGAGCGAATGTTCCGGCGATGAGTTTTTCAGTGGCGCAGACTGACGCGTCGGCACGACCGGCCAGGATCGCGGTCGGCTTTATCGTCGGGCCGACCGGCGCGGGCAAGTCGGCGCTCGCGATGGCGGTGGCGGAGCGCTCGAACTGCGAAATAGTCAACGCCGACTCGCGCCAGTTTTATCGCGGGATGGATCTCGGCACGGCGAAACCGTCGGCCGCGGATCAGGCGCGCGTGCCGCATCATCTTATAGACGTGCGCAATCCCGACGAGTCGCTTGACGTGGCGGAATACGCGCAGCTTGCGCGCGCGGCGATCGAGGAGATTGCGGCGCGCGGGCGAAATCCGCTGGTGGTCGGCGGCAGCGGGCTTTACCTGCGCGTAATACGCGGCGGAATTTTCAGCGGGCCGGCTGCGTCGCCGGAGATTCGCGACCGGTTGGCCAAGAGTGCAGCGGAACAGGGCGTCGCGCGACTGCACGATCGACTGCGCGAGGTCGATCCCGAGGCGGCGAATCGAATCGGCGTCAACGACCTTTACCGAATCGTGCGGGCGCTGGAAGTCTTCGAGCTGACCGGCGAAACCATCTCGGCGCATCAAACGCGGCATCGCTTCGCCGACATCGGCTACGATACTTTGACGGTCGGCGTCGAAGTCGAACGCAAAAAGCTTTACGACGCTATCGACACACGCTTTGACGCGATGGTCGCGGCGGGATTGGTCGAGGAAGTGCGCGCGCTGGTCAAGGCGGGATACTCGCCGGAGCAGCCGCCGCTCAGTACGATTGGCTACAAGCAGATCGCGGCGTATCTGCGCGGCGAGATCGCGCGCGACGACGCAATCGCGCAGGCCAAGCAGGAATCGCGGCGGCTGGCCAAGCGGCAACTGACGTGGTTTCGCCGCGAGCCGGAAATCGTGTGGCTTGACGTGGAGCGCGGCGCTCAGGATGCTCTTGCGGTGTTCGAGAAATTTTTCGGGCGTGGATAAAATTGAAAGGCAATCACAACGGACATAAGGCGCGCGGCGGCAAGAATCGCGGCAACGGCGCCGCGACGACTGACCTGCCCGGCGCGGAACCGCGCAGCGCGATCGAGCGCGTGCGCCTCGCGCGGCACGCCAATCGGCCGCAGACGCTCGACTACATCGAGCTGCTGATGCGCGACTTTATCGAGATCCACGGCGACCGGCGCTATGCCGACGACGGCGCGATCGTCGCCGGCCTCGCCTACTTTGGACATCGCGCGGTCGCCGTCGTCGGGCATCAGCGCGGCCGCTCGACCACCGAAAGAATCAGGCGCAATTTCGGCAAGCCGCATCCCGAGGGCTATCGCAAGGCGACGCGCGTTTACGATTTGGCGGAACGGTTCGGGCTGCCGATAATCACCTTGATCGACACGCAGGGCGCCGAGTCGGGCGTCGGCGCGGAGGAGCGCGGGCAGACCGAGGCTATTGCGCATAACCTGGAATTGATGGCGCGGGCGACGGTGCCGATCGTCGCGTGCGTGGTAGGCGAGGGCGGCTCCGGCGGCGCGCTCGCGCTCGGCGTGGCGAACGTAGTGCTGATGCAGGAGAACGCGTGCTATTCGGTGATCACGCCGGAAGGATGCGCGGCGATTCTGTGGCGCGCGGGCGGCGAGGAGAACGTCGCGGCGGCGGCGTCGGCGCTGAAGTTGTCGGCGCCCGACCTGCTGGAGCTGGGATTGATCGACGAAATAATTCCCGAGCCCGCCGGCGGAGCGCATACGGCGCCGGCCGAGGCGGCGCATCTGATCGGCGCGTCACTCGCGCGGCATCTGGAGCGGCTGGTCAAGCTGAAGCCGCAGGAATTGCGCCGCGCGCGCGAGCGGAAATTCGCCGCGATGGGATCGGCATACCTGACGCGCGGTCGCGTCGCGAACGATCCAATCGATTGAATGTGAAACCCTGCGCGGGTTTCACGCTTCCGCGGCAGGGGTGCCCCTGCACGCAGTACCAATCGCAAAATGGCGAGGACGCCATTTTGCCCTCAAGTTTTTGTCCTGTGTCATTCTTTTCTTTGTGTCATTCAGAGCGAAGCGAAGAATCCCGGATCCTTCCTTACCTCTCCCATCGGGAGAGGTCGACGCGAGTCCGCGAGCGGCGGGTGAGGGCGCTGACTTCGAGCGCGATGCGGGCGCCATCAGATACGATCGTAACCTTTTCGAACGCGCCGTGGTTTATCTACTAAAGAGAGCAATCGCAGGAGGTCGCCTCGATGGACACGCAGAGCATGCACGCGAGGATCATTCCCGGAATGCGGTATCGAAATGCGCCGGCGGCGATCGAATGGCTGTGCAGGGCCTTCGGCTTCGAAAAACATCTCGTGGTGCCCGATAAGGACGGCGGGATCGCTCATGCGCAACTTACTTTCGGCGACGGAATGATCATGCTGTCGTCGGTCGGCGGGGGTGACTTTGGCCGCCTGATGAAACATCCGGACGAAATCGGCGGTTGCGAGACGCAAAGCGCTTACGTAATCGCCCCCGACTGCGACGCGCACTACGCGCGAGCCAAGGCTGCTGGCGCCGTGATGCTGCGAGACGTCCAGGATGAGGATTACGGCGGCCGCGGGTACACATGCCGCGACCTGGAAGGTCACATCTGGAGTTTCGGCAGCTACGATCCCTGGGCCCATTCCGGATAACTAAGGCGTCCCGCAGAGCGTGCTGTTGATGTCGCATTGCGGCGTGATGCCGCGATCGCGTTGCTGTTGATTCAGCGCCGTGATCGCCTTGTTGGTTTTCGCGCTCGGATCGCATCCGCAGAGCTGGCTTGCGCAGCAACTGCAATTCGCCGCGGTTTCCGCCTTGACGATTTCGGAAATGTCGCATCCCGCCAGCCCCTGGCACGCGACGCTCACGAGGTCGCGATCGTTGCATTCGTCGGTGCATAGCGTGGCGTCGCAGGTGAAGCCGGCCTGCGCGCCCTTCGGTTGCAGGCAGGTGTGATACTCGTCGCAGACTTTGGCGCAATCGACGCCGCTGTCAGGCGGAATCACCGTGGTGCCGGGAACGTACAGCGGGCATCCGACGCCGCCGGGCGCGTCCGGTAAGCACGCTGGAGGACTTGGGACCGCGGCGGGAACGGCGGCTGCGCGCGAGTCGGCAGCCATCACCTTATATGTGTCAGCGGAGAGGCCGGGCGGCAGAGGCGTCGCGGTCGGCGTCGCGGCGGGTGGTGCGTAGGCGGCCGACCATACGAGGTTGTCGCCGAGCGTGCACGCCTGATCGTTCTGCCCGACCTGGTACGGACCGTTGAACACCGGGCACGAGCATTTCACGATCCCCGTCTGAGTGGTTTTGAAGCACGGCGCCGTCATGCATCCGGCGTACGGCTGCTGCGCGCAATTGGTAACGCCGAGCCCATTCTCGGGTACGCAATCGAAGCTGAAGGTCGAGTAAACGCTCGAGCCCGGCATCAGATTTCCCTTATTTACGTTGGCGCACACCGGCGCCGAGTTGAGCGTCGCGCACAGACTGCCGTCGGCGCCGCACTGCGCGACGGTTTTTTCATACACCGCGTGATTGAGGATTGCGTTGATATCGACGAAGTACACGCCGTACGGAATGTCGAAGCAATTGCAGTTGGCGTAGTTGCCGTCGCTGGTTGGCGTGCACGAAAGATCTTCGGCGCCGGAGCTTGGTCCCGAGTAATAGCAGAGCGCGAACGGTCCGCCGCGGCACGGCACGAAGTTGCTCGACGCGAGCGTGATGTCGGCGTAGGCGGGGCCGAAGCTGGTCGTCCAGTTGGCGGGATTGCTCCAGAACGCGTGCGAATTGGGGACGAAGTGCACGATGCCGGCCGGTGTCGTCGCCGGCGTCGATGAGGAGCCACCGCCGTTGCATGCTGCGAGCAGGAGCGTTGCCAGTATAAGGAAGCGAGTTGAGCGATAGCGGTGCACGATGCGGAATGTCCCAGAGGTTACAAATGGTAGATTGGCACTGATAGCAAGTAGTTTGCAACTGTAAACTATGAGTTATCCACATCTTAACCTCTCCTTGTCCGAGGAGAGGTCGGCGTAAGCCGAGCGCAGCGAAGTGTCGCCGGGTGAGGTCCAACGTACGACAGCGCGGTCGATCGATACTCGATTCCGAAAGTCGAAAAGTGGTGCCGCCGCTTGGCGCTGCACCTCTCCCTAACCCTCTCCTTGGACAAGGAGAGGGCACTGGAAAGGGAGAAGGCTCTGGCGCATGCGTTGAAAACGAGCGGTTGATCGGATACCCATTCTTGTTCGATGTCATCACGGACCGCCAGGAAGCCATCCGGAGAGGGGCCGTCGCTCGAGATTCTGCGGGCGCGGATGGACGAGATTAATCTCAAGATCCTGCGCCTCATCTCGGCGCGCGCCAGCGTCGCCACCGAAATAGGCCGGCTCAAGCATCTTGAAGGCGGCGAGGTTTATCAGCCGGTGCGCGAGCGCGCGATTATCGAGAAGATGATCGCCGAGAACGAGGGCCCGCTCACCAACGACCAGGTCAAGCGCATTTACGTCGAGATAATTTCCGCGTGCCGCGCGCTCGAGCACGAGCCGCGCGTTGCGTTCCTCGGCCCCGAGCATACCTACTCGCATGAGGCGGCGCGCATGCGTTTCGGCTCGAGCATTCAGCTGATGCCGCTGGAGTCGTTCGCAGCGGTTTTCCAGGCAATCGAGAACGGGCGCGCGGATTTCGGCGTCGTTCCGGTTGAGAACTCGACCGAAGGTTCGATCAACCTGACGCTTGACCTGCTAATAGACACGGCGCTGGTGATAATCGGCGAAGTGCTGCTGCCGATTCGGCATTCGCTTATGTCGCTTAGCGGCGATGCGGGCGCCGTCAGGCGCATCGTGTCGCATCAGCAGAGCCTCGCGCAGTGCCGCGGTTACATCAGCGCGAATTTTCCGCATTGCGAGACGGAAGCGGTGGCGTCGAACGCGCTGGCCGCTCAGCGCGCCGCCGCCGACGGTACGATTGCCGCGATCGCGTCGAAGGCGGCCGGCGAGGCGTACGGCCTCAAGACCATCGCGTCGAATGTGCAGGACGTTGCCGCCAACACCACCCGCTTCCTCGTGATGGGCACGCGCCCGATAGAAAAATCAGGCCGCGACAAGACCACGCTGCTGTTTGCGGTGGCGGATCGGGTTGGCACGCTCAACCAGGCGCTGAACCTGTTTGCCCGCAACGCGATCAATATATCGAAGATCGAATCGCGTCCGCTGCGCGCGCGGCCGTGGGAATATCTGTTCTTCGTTGACGTTATGGGCCATCGCGACGACCCCAAGCTCGCTCGCGCGCTCAAATCCTTGTCGAGCAAGGCTCTATTCTTGAAGGTCTTAGGATCGTATCCTGAAGGAAGGTCGGCCGCTGCCTGAGCCGGGCAGTCGAAATCATTCTCAGTGGCCGTTCCCCCGTTTTGATCAAAGCGCAAGATCTCGTACTCCCCAGTGTCGCCGCGCTTGCTCCCTATGAGCCGGGCAAGCCGATCGAGGAGCTGCAGCGCGAACTCGGAATCAACGACCCGGTTAAGCTGGCGTCGAACGAGAATCCGCTCGGACCGTCGCCGCTCGCGATCGAAGCAATCAAGGCGGCGCTGCCCGAGCTGAATCGCTATCCCGACGGCGCCAGCTACGAACTGCGGGCGAAGATCGCGGCGCATCACAAGGTCGGCGTCGAGCGCGTATTCGCGGCGTCGGGCTCGGTCGAGGTGCTCAACCTGCTCGCGTTCCTGTATCTGCGGCCGGGCCTCAACTCGGTTTACTCGGAGCATTCGTTCGCGATTTATCCGCTGGCGACCGCCGCGGCCGGCGGCGAGCATCGCGTGGCGAAAACCAGCGACGGATTCTCCCACGACCTCGACGCGATTGCGGCGGCGATCGACGCGAACACGCGAATTGTCTTTCTCGGCAATCCAAACAACCCCACCGGCACGATCTACCGGCGCGCCGAGTGGAAGCGCTTCCTAGAACGCGTGCCCGAAAACGTTGTGATCGTCGCCGACGAGGCGTACTTCGAATTTGTGCGCGATCCTCAGTATCCCGACTCGATGGAAGATCACGACGATCGCCGGCTGCTAATAACGCTCCGAACGTTCTCGAAAATTTTCGGACTCGCGGGGATGCGGGTCGGCTACGCGGTCGCACGGCCCGACATGATCCAGATGCTGCATAACGTGCGGCAGCCGTTCAACGTCACGTCGCTCGCGCAGGTCGCCGCGATTGCCGGAATGGACGACCGCGCGCATATCGCGCGGACGCTGCAAGTCAACGCCGACGGCATGACCTATCTCGAGCGCGAGTTCGCGCGGCTCAAACTGCCGTTCGTACCGAGTCACGCGAATTTTTTCCTGGTCGATGTCGGCGACGGCCGCGCCGTGTACGACAAGCTTTTGCGCAAGGGCGTGATCGTGCGCCCGATGCATGGTTACGGCTATCCTCGCCACGTGCGAATCAGCGTCGGCCTGCCCGAGGAGAATCGCCGGCTGGTCGCGATGCTCGCCGAAGCGATGGGGGCGCAATCGTGAAGAATCGAAACGCAGAAACGATGGCACAAGCGGTGATCATCGCGATGTTCGCGGTCGGGATAATGTCGTGGTCGTCGGTCCCCGCGCAGGTTCCAATCCATTGGGACGCCGCGGGGCAGATCGATGCCTACGGATCGAAATTCACCGGCCTGTTACTGCTGCCGATAATCGCGCTGGCTGGATACACGCTGATCGGTCTGACTGCTGTTTTCTCGCCGGCACAATTCCAGGGGCGCGCGATGGGCGCGCTGTCGTGGTTCAGGCTCGCCTACGTGCTGGTGATGGCGGGAGTGTTCGGTGTGATCGTGGCCGACGTGCGCGGCGCGAATCTCAACATGAATTACGTCATCTTCCCGCTGCTTGCGGTCATGATGATCGCGATCGGCAACCTGCTGGTGCAAACCAACAAGAACAAATCGGCCAAGACGCTGCCGCCGGGCGGCGGGATACAGGCCTGATGGCACAGCTGTTTCGACAGATGACCGTGTGCGGAGTGGGCCTGATCGGCGGCTCACTCGCGCTGATAGCGCGACGCGCGGGCGTGGTCGGCAAAGTCGTCGGCCTGGGACGGTCGCAGGCTAACCTCGACGTTGCGGTCGAGCGCGGCATGATCGATTTAGCGACGCGCGACCCGGTCGAGGCGGCGCGCGGCGCGGACCTCATCGTACTGGCGGTGCCGATACAGACGATGCGCGCGACGCTGCAAAAGATGATCGAGCACACGGCAATGGACGCGGTGATCACCGACGTTGGCAGCGTCAAGCAATACGTGGTGCGCGAACTGGAGCCGTTGATAACCGGCCAGCGAGCACTGGTCGCGGCGCATCCTGTCGCCGGCAAGGAAACTACCGGCGCGGCGGCGGCGGATCCGGCGCTCTTTCGCGACCGCCGCGTGATTCTCACGCCGTCGGCGAAGAGCACGCCCGCGGCGATCAACAAAATTGAACAGCTGTGGAACGAGACCGGCGCGTGTGTCGAGATGATGGACGCGGCGACGCACGACGCAATCCTCGCGCGATCGAGTCATCTGCCGCAGGCGGTGTCGAGCGTGCTGGCCGCGGCGCTTGATACTGAAAAGATCGGCGACAAGCTCGCCGTGGAATATGGAGCGGGCGGTCTGCGTGACACGACGCGGCTGGCGTCGTCGTCGTGGGAGATGTGGCGCGATATTTTCGTGACGAATCGCGAGGCGATTGCCGCGGCGCTGAAACTCTACGGCGCAACCTTCGCGGAATTTCAGCGCGCGGTCGAAGCCGGCGACGTGGATAACGTCGAGAAGATTTTTAATCGCGGCCGCGCGATGCGGGAAAAGCTCAGATGATCCGTTTTTGTGTCATTCTGAAGAAGCGAGCGACGCGAGCCTCTTCTGTCATCCTGACAAAGCGAGCAACGCGAGCGGCAGGAAGGATCTCGGACAGCTTCGCGCGACACGCGAAGCCGGTTCCGGTCTCCGAGTTCGCGCGCTGCGCGCGGTCCATTTCGGCCGCTGTTCAATTCACTCGCAAACCCCGAGCGAAAGATCCCCTGATATGAGCCGCAAGGAACCGATTATCGCGATTGACGGTCCGGTTGGCGCCGGAAAATCCGTCGCCGCTCGCGAGCTCGCGCGCGCTCTCGGCTTCTCGTATCTGAACACGGGCGCGATGTATCGTGCGGTTGCGATTGCGGCGCGCGCGGCGGGCGTGAATCCCGACGATGCGAAGGTCGAAGCGCGGCTGGCGTCGGTGCTCGAAGCGATTAAGATAAAGTTCGATGGCGAGAAGATATTCCTGAATGGCCGCGACGTGAGTGAGGAAAAGAATGCCCCGGAAATAGGCGACCTGGCGTCGCGCTTCTCCGCGCTCGGCGCGGTGCGTGCGCGGATGCGCGAGTTGCAGCGCGCGGCGGGCGCGGCGGGCGGCGTGGTGATGGAAGGACGCGATATCGGCACCGCGATTTTTCCCGACGCCGAGTTCAAGTTCTTTCTGGTCGCCGATGTGAACACGCGCGCGCGCCGCAGATTCGAGGAATTGAAAAAAAAAGGCGAGTCGATCAGCGAGCATGAAGTGCTCGATCAGATGGTCGAGCGCGACCGCCGTGACAGCGCGCGTGAGCTTGCGCCGCTTAAGCGCGCCGACGATGCGATCGAGATAGATTCAACCAAACTTTCGATCGACGCGGTGGTCGCGGCGATGAAAGCGAAGATTAACGCTCGAATCAAAGCCGCCAAGGACTTGAAACGAGCCTAGCCCGGTTGTAAGGATTGCAGCAGCCCCGAAGTCCCGGAAGGTCCCAAGGTTCCCCCAAAATGGAGAAAGCGTTGCCTGAACAGATGAGCGGAGGAGACAATGACTTTGAGTCGTTGATGGAAGAGAGTTTGAAGGCTCCCCGTCCCGGCGATGTGCTGGTTGGAAGAGTGCTTCTGATCACGCGCGACAGCGTCATCATCGATATCAATTACAAGTGCGAAGGGCAGGTCCCCCTCGAAGAATTCCTTGACCATGAAGGCCATCCGACGGTCAAGGAAGGCGACGAGGTTGACGTGTACTTCGAAGGCACCGAGACCGACAACGGTACGGTGATGCTTTCGCACGCCAAGGCCGAGAAGTTCAAAGTCTGGCGCGAACTCGACAAGGCGTTCCAGGCCGAGACTCCGGTCGAAGGCGTGGTGCTTGGCAAAGTCAAAGGCGGGCTCAAGGTCGATATCGGAGTGCCGGCGTTTCTGCCGGGATCGCACGTTGACATTCGTCCGGCGCGCAATCTGGACCGGTACGTGGGACAGCGCGGACGCTTCCAGATCCTGAAGTTCAATCGCGCGCGCGGCAACGTCGTGGTCTCGCGCCGCAGCGTGCTCGAGCGCGAGCGTTCGTCGCTGAAGGAGCAGACGCTCAAGGTGCTCGAAGAGGGCGTGATCCTCGAAGGCACCGTGAAAAATATCACCGACTACGGCGCCTTCATCGACCTCGGCGGAATCGACGGCCTGCTCCATATCACCGATATGGCGTGGGGCCGCTTGCAGCATCCGTCGGAAGTCCTGAAGGTCGGCGACAAAGTTAAAGTCGTCGTGCTCAAATACGACGCCGAGCGCGAGCGCGTCTCGCTTGGCATGAAGCAGATCATGCCCGATCCGTGGACCAAGGTGGCCGAAGGGTATCCGCCGGGGACCCGCATCAAGGGCAAGGTCGTCAGCGTGACCGACTACGGCGCGTTCGTCGAAATCGAAAAAGGCGTCGAGGGTCTGATCCACGTTTCCGAGATGAGCTGGAGCAAGCGCGCGATCCATCCGTCGAAAGTCGTCAATCCGGGCGACATGGTCGAAGTACAGGTGCTCGGAGTTGACGAGGCGAATCGCAGAATCTCGCTCGGACTCAAGCAGACCGAAGCGAATCCGTGGGAAGAGCTCGGCCTCAAGCATCCGATCGGCAGCCAGGTGAAGGGCAAGGTCAAATCGATCACCGACTTCGGCGTCTTCGTCGAAATCGAGCCGGGCATCGACGGCCTCGTGCATATTTCGGATTTGTCGTGGACCAAGAAAATTCGGCATCCGAGCGAAATGGTCAAGAAGGGCGACGAACTCGAAGCGACCGTGCTCGGAATCGACGTCGAGAACGAGCGCGTCAGCCTCGGCGTCAAGCAGATGTCGGCCGATCCGTGGAATTCGGTGGCCGAGCGCTATCCGGTGAATACGCGGATTCACGGCAAGGTCAGCTCGGTGGCGGACTTCGGCGTGTTCGTCGAGATCGAGGAAGGAATCGAAGGACTGATCCATATCTCGCAGCTCAGCAACGAGCGCGTGGACAAACCGTCGTCGCTGTACAAGGTCGATGATGAGCTGGACGCGCTGGTGGTGCAGCTCGATGCCAAGGAGCGCCGGATTGGGTTGTCGATCAAGGCGGTCAAGCAGCACGAGGAGCGCGAGGAAATGCAGGCTTACCTCAAGCGCGAGCATGAGGCGGCGCGGTTCTCGATGGAAGATATCCTGAAGGAAGAGCTCAAACTCGATCGCGATGACGGCGAGCGTCGCGCGGCGCGCGGCGGCAAAACCAGCTAGACGGAGAAGCCGGTCCCGATTAGCGCGCGCGGACCGGCATCGAGCTCGATGACCAAGCGGGAAATCATCGAAGAATTGTTGGCGCGCCGCCATCGGTTCACCCATCGCGAGTCGGAGACGATCGTCAATGCGATGTTCGACGCGATGGCCAATTCGCTGACGCGCGGTGAACGTATCGAGATCCGCGGCTTCGGCAGTTTCGCGGTGAAGCAGCGGCGCGCGCGGCAGGGCCGCAATCCCAAGACCGGTCAGATGGTCAGCGTCGATGCCAAGCAGATTCCGTTCTTCCGCGCGGGCAAGGAACTCCGAATCGAAGTAAATGGCGCCGAAGAAGCGGCCGATTAAGCGGCACGACGCGACGGCGATTCCCGCCGAGGGCGTGCGCCTGTGGGCGCCGTGGCGCTACGAATATCTGCACGGCGTGCGCTCCGACCCGATGGCGTGCATCTTCTGTTTCGGCCGGCTCTCCGATGCCGAGCGCCGCGAACGCCTGGTGCTGTTCGAGAATCGCGAGGTGCTCGTGATGCTCAACAAGTACCCCTACAACAACGGACATATAATGGTAGCGCCGCGAACGCATGTGGCGTCGCCGGAACTGCTGACGCGCGCCGAACGCGCGCTGATCGCCGAAGCTGTCGCGGCCTCAATAAAGCGGGTGCGCGAAACGCTGCATCCGCAGGCGCTGAACGTCGGCGCCAACCTCGGCCGCGCAGCCGGCGCCGGATTCGCCGATCACATGCACTGGCACGTGGTGCCGCGCTGGGGCGGCGACAACAATTTTATGCCGGTACTTGCCTCAACCCGTGTGCTATCACAGAGTTTGGAAGACAGTTACGGGCAACTGCGGCCGATTTTCAAAAACCTCGGCGCTGAATTATCCTAAGTTCGATCGGTAACTCGACGGGATTTGTGATGAATGAAAAACTGCTGAAAATCCGGACGCTGGGCGAACTCAAGAGCGCGGGCTACCAGACCATGCCGGTGCGGATGGAGATGCGCAAGAATCTGCTCGATCGCCTGCGCAGCAAGGAGCAAATCCTGCCGGGCATCGTCGGCTACGAAGAGACGGTGGTGCCGGAGATCGAGAACGGCGTGCTCGCCGGACATCACATGATCTTTCTCGGCGAGCGCGGCCAGGCAAAGTCGCGAATCATCCGGTCGCTGGTCGGCTTGCTCGACGAATTCGTGCCGGTGGTCGCAGGCTGCGAGATCAACGACGATCCGTATGCGCCGATATGCCGCCGCTGCGTCAAGCTGAAGGAGGAAAAAGGCGACGCGCTCGCGCTCGCCTGGATTGGCCGCGACACGCGCTACGCCGAAAAGCTTGCGACCCCCGACGTTTCAGTCGCGGACCTGATCGGCGAGATCGATCCAATCAAGGTGGCCGAGGGCCGCTACCTCGCCGACGAGGAAACGATCCACTACGGCCTGATCCCGCGCACCAATCGCGGCATCTTCGCGATCAACGAGCTGCCCGATCTGACTGAGAAGGTGCAAGTCGGACTGTTCAACCTGATGGAAGAGAAGGACGTCCAGATCAAGGGCTACAAGATTCGGCTGCCGGTCGATGTGGTGTTCGTGGCGAGCGCGAATCCGGAGGACTACACCTCGCGCGGGCGAATTATCACGCCGCTCAAGGATCGTTTCGACGTCCAGATTCGCACGCACTATCCCAAAACGATCGAGCACGAGATCGCGATCATGGAGCAGGAAGCGGCGCATCCGCCGCGCTCCGGCGTGGACGTGCGGATTCCGCAGTTCATGAAGGACATCCTGGCGCAGATCACGTTCGAGGCGCGCGCGTCGAACGAGATCAATCAATCGTCGGGCGTGTCGGTGCGCGTGACGATCAACAATTTCGAGTCGGCGATTTCCAACGCGGAGAAGCGCGCGGTGCGCAACTCGGAGAACGAGATCGTGCCGCGAATTTCGGATTTGCATTCGCTGTATGCCTCGACCGCCGGGAAAATCGAGCTCGAGTACGTCGGCGAGGACAAGAAGGAAGACGATCTGATCGAGCGGCTGATCAATCGCGCGGTGCTGAAAGTTTTTGACAAGTACTTGAAGCTCGACGATTTAAAGAAAGTATCGAGCTACTTCGAGCAGGGCTGGGGCGTTGAGGTTTCGGACAGCGCGCCGTCGTCGGAATACATGGAGCCGCTGCGCGAAGTGACGGGCCTGCGCGAGGTGATCACGCTGCTCGGGCCGTTCGAGACGCCGGGGCTGATGGCGGCGGCGAGCGAATTTATTTTCGAGGGCCTGCATCTGCATCAGAAGCTCAACAAGGATCGCCAGGGCGGGCGCTTCGCCTACCACGCATGACGCGCAGGGAAATGGCTGCCGTAGTCACCCGCTACACGCAGTGGGACGGGACGCAGCGGCTCAAGCTCGACGCCGACAAGGTGTTCGAAAAGCTGGCCGAGTACCTCTCGTACACCGACGACGTGCGGCAGGCGATGGACTGGATGATGCGGCAGGGGATGGACTTCGACGGCGTCAAGGTGATGGGCCTCGAGGAATTCATCGAGCAACTGCGGCAGGAGATGCGGCAGCGCTATCGCGACTTCAATCTCAAGAGCGCGCTGTCGGAGATGGAGCAGAAGCTCGAGGACATTCTGAATCGCGAGCGCGCCAAGCTCGAATCGCTCAAGGGACAGAAGCCGGGCGTCGAGGAAAAGCAGCGCGAGCTGTCGCGCATGCCGCGGCGCCTGTCGGAGGCGATGCGCAAGCTGGAGAGTCACGAGTTCGAGGACGCGCAGGCGAAAGAGGACTTCGACGCGCTGCTGGAGGAATACGAAAATATTCGCGATCTCGAAAATTTTCGCGATCGCAATCAGCACATGTTCCACGGTCCCAAGAGCCTCGGCTACGACGACGCGCTCGACTTGATGCGCGAGATGGAGCGGATGCGCCAGCTCGAGCAGGATCTGATGTCGGGCAACTTCGACACGATCTCGATGGAAGACCTGCAGCAAATTCTCGGGCAGCAGGCGAGCAAGGATTTTCAGAATCTCAAGCAGGTGATGGTGCTGCTGACGCAGTCGGGCTACATGGTGCCGAAGGGCGACCATTTTCAACTCTCGCCCAAGGGCGTGCGCCGCATCGGGCAGCTTGCGCTGCGCGACATCTACCAGAACTTGCTCAAGGATCGAGCGGGCGGCCATGCGACGGACCATCGCGGCATCACGGAGATGCGCCCGGAGCAGACCAAGCCGTACGCCTTCGGCGATCCGCTGAATCTGAACCTGGTGGCGACGCTCAAGCATGCGCTGGCGCGCAAGGCCGGCGTTCCGCTGGAGCTGCGGCCGGAAGATTTCGAGATTTACGAAAACGATTACGCCAGCTCGTCATCGACGGTGCTGTGCCTGGACATGTCGTGGTCGATGAGTTGGGAAGGGCGCTTTGCGGCGGCGAAGAAAGTCGCGATGGCGATGGAGACGCTGATTCGCTCGAAGTTCCCGCGCGACTATTTTTCGATCGTCGGCTTCTACACGCGCGCGGTCGAGTTGAAGCTCAAGGATCTGCCCGAAGCGTCGTGGAACATGGGCGATCCGTTCACCAACCTGCAGGACGGCCTGCGGCTCGCGTCGGATTTGCTGGGACGGCATCCGTCGCGCAACCAGCACATCATCGTGATCACCGACGGGCAGCCGACCGCGTACTTTCTGAACAAGCGGCTGTACTGCGAGTGGCCGCTGTCGTTCGGCGGCATCAGCATGCGCGCGGCGCAGGAGACGCTGAAGGAAGTGGAGCGGATCACGCGCAAGGGAATCACGATCAACACGTTCATGCTCGACGATTCGCCCAGTCTGCGCGCGTTCGTGGACAAGATGACGCAGATCAATCGCGGCCGCGCGCTGTTCACGCGTCCCGACCATCTCGGCGAATACATGCTGGTCGATTATCTCTCGAAGAAACGCAAGCGTGCCTGAACCAGGCTAAGTGGCAGCGGTCGCGGAATCGCTGGAGTCTCGTTCGGCACCCAAGCCTCCATTGAAGTGGGCGGGTGGCAAGCGATGGCTGGTGCCACAGCTAGCTCGTCTCTTTAGTCCTCACCGATACCGCCGACTGGTCGAACCGCTGTGCGGAGGCCTGGCAATCTCGCTGGGCCTGGTGCCGGATCGAGCGCTTATCAACGACATCAACCCCCATGCGATAAACTTCTATAGCTGGCTCAAGAGAGGTCTAAGTATTGTTTCGGCGATGCGAAACGATGAAACCACTTTCTACGCACAGCGAGACCGGTTCAATCAACTCATTCGCGAAGGCATCTCTGACGGCATGGAAGCGGCGAGCCTTTTCTATTATTTGAATAGGACCTGTTACAACGGCCTATGCAGGTTTAACAGTAAGGGTGAGTTCAACGTCCCGTTTGGGCGCTACAAGAAGATTATCTACAAAACTGATTTCTCAGAATACGTCCCGGCATTCGCGCAGTGGGAGTTTGCGTGTGCTGACTTCGAAAAGGTCCCGCTCGAGCTGATGATTTCGTCTATGCAGACCCGCCCTATGATGTTGAGTTTACGCAATACTGAAGAACCCTTTGGCTGGTACGATCAAGTAAGGCTGGCAGAGCTATGATGTTGAGTTTACGCAATATCGAAAGAACCCTTTGGCTGGGACGATCAAGTAAGGCTGGCAGAGGCCTGGCACGGCATCCGGGCCAGTAGTTCTATCGAATCAAGCCACCGAACGAATACAGCGGCTATATAGGAAGATCGGATATAAAGTCGTAGTCCTCAGCGCTCCACGGATGATTAGCTGCACCGGAGACAGGACTCGCGCTCAGGAAGTTCTCGCGACCCGAAATTTGTAGCGAAAAGTCTTAGCGGCCGGCGGCCTGGCGCGATTCGATCGTTGCGGGCATCGTCCAGGTCCCGCCAATTTGACGTAAGACTATTCGATCCTGTTCGCTTCCGGCTGCCGCGATTAGCCGCTGTAGCGGCTCTTCCATTGGCTCCTTCGACAGTTTGAACGTGCCCCAGTGAATGGGCACTAAGTAGTGCGCCCGCGTTGACTGGAACATCGCCCAGACCTGTTCCGGATTTGCGTGATTGTAGATCCACGGGTCGTACGCGCCGATCGAGAACACGGCAACATCTGGCGGCGTCGAGGCGAGGGTCGCGAACAAGTCGGTGTCGGCGCTGTCGCAGGCTAGCAGCATCCGGCGGCTGTCCTTTTCGAGCACATAACTGTTGAAGCCGTAGTCTTCGCCGAATGGCGGCCATCGCTTGCCCCAGTGCCGCGCGCCCATCGCGCGGATGGTGAGTCCTTTGACGACCGTGGACTCGCCCCACTTGAGTTCTCGCACATCCTTGAAGCCGAGCGGGGCGATGAGCGACGAGCACTTGTCGCATGCGACTACAACCGCGCTCTTGGGCAGTGCTTTGAGTGAAGGAATGTCGAGATGATCCATGTGCGCGTGCGTGATCAGTATCACGTCGAGTTGCTGCAATTGCGCCGGAGCGAGCGGCGGATCGACGACTCGTTTCGGTCCGATCGTGAGGATCGAGTCGATCGACATGCCGACGCGCGGGAACAGGCTGGGATCAGTGATTACGCGCGTGCCGAAAAAATTCATCAGCACGGCGGCATGGCCGAGGTTCGCGATGGTGAGCGAGTTGTCGGGCCACGACGCGGGCGCGGGTGGTGAGGGCGAACGATCGGGCGCGGAATTCATGCTCTGAGAGTACGACCTCGCGGGAGACAGTGCCAGCGAACAAACTAAACCGACGGCGATTAGCCGCGGCAGCATTCGCATCAGGTTCGATCGATACAACGGCAGCGAATTCACTTCTCCTTTTCGGGCTTGAAGCAGGGCAGGTGCTTGACCAGCACGTAACTGTAGGTGCGATCGCGCCACTTAAATGTTCCGACGCCAGCGCCGAACGCCCCGGTCATCGAGTCGAACTGCTCGCTGTCGGAAACGTTGACCACATCGGCCGGAGCGTAGGCCAGGTACTCCGGCTCGCCGGGCTTGAGCATCTGAAAGAGCGGGGGATCGAAGAGGAGGTTGGCGATGCCGGGCTTCGGCTGCCACGCGTCCTCGGGTGCGTCTTCAGTCTGGCTGCGCGTCAACGATCCAGATCGGGTCGCCGCTGGTTTCGGCGATTTTCCATTGGCGCGATTCAATCACCCCGGCCTTGGTTTTGCGAATTTCCTCGACGCCGATCGGAACGCGGACCAGTTGATCGCACTTGTCGGCATTCTCTTCCTTGGTAGCTCCGGTGTCGCCGGACTGCTGCATTGCGACCTGGGAGCCGATGATCTGAGCGCTGCCCTCGGCGACCATCGGAGCTATGGTGGTCACCATGCCGGCCGCGCCCAAGGCACATCCCGAGCACGATCCTGCGAATACGATTACGATCGCGACGAACGCGACGCGGCGCGCACTAAAATGTTTCACAAAGGCTTGCGTGCGATGACCATCGAGGATGTGAACGGAGGGCTTGGCAGCACCTCGTGTTTGATGTCGGCGAAGCCGGCGTCGCCGAGCCAGCGGGAAACTTCGTCGAAGGAATAGTCGCGCCCACGCGTTGCCATCAGCAGGTAGAGCGCGAAAATCGCGCCCGCCTTCGGCTCGGTCAGGTCGGCGTTCATGATGTGGTCCTTGATGATGATCAGGCCACCCGGTTCGAGCGCGCGAAAGCATTTACGCATGACTTGAGCGTTGTCGGTCTCATCTTCACTGTGGATTATATTCGACATGAACAGGGCTCCGCATCGGCTTGGGATCTCGTCGTAGAGATAGTCGAAGCGGACGAGATCGATGCGCGCCAACGACGCGGGCTCGCGCTCGGCGAGAATTTTCCGCGCAACTTCGAGAGTGGCCGGCAGATCGTAAATCGTGGCGCGCAGATGAGGCCATCGCCGGAGCATCGCGACGGTGTACGTCCCCGGGCCGCCGCCGATGTCGGCGATGGTCGAGACCTTGCTGAGATCGAGCCTGCCGGCCACGTACGCCGCATCGCCACGCGCGCGAGTGAGGCTGTCCATGGCGCGGATGAATCGCTCGGTCTCTTCCGGCCGGCTTTGAAACATGTCGGTCGGCCGTGCGGGCAGGCCGGTGCGAATAGTCTGCTCGAGATTCGTCCAGGTTTGAAAGAATGCTTCGTCGAACAGAATGAGGCCGCCGAGATATTCGGGCGACGAGCGGAGCAGATAGCGCCGCGCCGCCTCAGTCAGCGAGTAACGCTCGGCGCGCTTGTCGAGCAATCCGAGCGCGACCATCGCGTTGGCTATCAGAGCCGTCGCGCGGCGATTCGCGGAGATGGCGGCGGCGAGCGCGGCGTCGTCAAGCGGCGACTGCTCGAGCATGTCGAAGATTCCGAGCTTGAGCGCGGTCTGAATCGCGCGCGCTTCGGCGTGACCAGAGGCCAGCGCGGCAAGTTCGGCGAAATCCATCGGGGCGCCTGTCAGTGCACGAAGTCTTGCGTAACGTAAGTTCTGCCGTCGGCTGATTCGGCGACGCCGACGCCGGTCTCGGTGAACTTGCTGGAGACGATGTTGGCGAGGTGATCGGGACTCTTCAGCCAACCTTCCATCGCGCGTTGCGGCAGGTCGGCGGAATCGGCGTCGTCGTCCGCATAGATGTTCTCGCCGACGGCCCGGAATGCGATGCCAGCGCCGCTGATCCTGTCCGCAGGCGCCACCCCGTCGGGACTGTTGTGGGCGAGGTAGTGGCGCATCGCCATGTCGTAACTGTGGCCGCGCGCGATCACCGCGAGGCGCGCCGAGAATTTCAGCGGCGGCAATCCAATCCGCGTACGTTGCCGATTCACCAGGCCGAGGACCTCGGTTTCCTGATCGGTCAGACCGGACACTTTCTCGGGCGACGGTGGCGCAGTGTGCATCAAGTAGAGGCGCGCGATAATGGTGGCGAGCAACGACAGCACGAGCAGGCCGATTCCAGTCTTGATCGCACGGCGCCGGCGGACCACTGTTGGAGTCGGCATCCTGATGACTTTGGCCGGGCCATTGCGAGTTCCGGAGGGGCGTCGGCGGGTTGCGGATCGTGTGCTCATGTTTCGCTCAATTCCCAGCTATCGCGCCAATTGGCGGATGTCAACGCGGACGATTGTTGCGTCAGTTGCGATCGTTTGCATCGTGAGTGCGCGCGCCGCCGCTGCGCCCGATGCGGCGAATGCGCTGCCGGCTGGGGCGCTCAAGTCGTCGTCGAGCATGTATCTGCGAAACGCGTCGGCGAGTGCGATTCGATGGCAGGCGTGGAGTCCGGCTACGCTGGCGCTGGCGCGGTCGTTGAACCGTCCGATCATGATCGACATCGGCGCGGTGTGGTGTCACTGGTGCCATGTGATGGACACGACGACGTATGCGGATCGCCAAGTTGCGGCGGCGCTGAACAGCGAATTCGTGCCGGTGAAAGTCGATACCGATGAGCGTCCCGACCTTGACGACTACTATCAGAATGCGGCGGCGCAACTGACGGGCGCGGGCGGCTGGCCGCTGACTTGTTTCACGACGCCCGACGGCGCGCTGTTCTTCGCGGCAGGGTTTCTACCGCCGCGGCCGGGCAGCGGACCCAACGGCAGCGGCGGGGAAAACTCGTCGATGCTGCCGTTGCTGAAGCGAATCGCGCAAGTGTACGCGACGGATCGCGCGGGACTCGAACGCGAGGCCGAGGCGACCGCGGCGAAGCTCAAATCCGCGTTGAGTCAGAACGCGCCGGCAAAGGGCGGACTCGAGGGGCTGCGCGCGCAAATACTGGCGGGGCTGGCGGCGTCGTACGATCGCGAGTCGGGCGGATTCGCATCGGGCGAAGGTCCGCGATTCTACGATTTCCCGGCGCTTGAACTCGCGCTCGCGCACGGCTTTTACGGGCATCCAGAGTTCACGGCGATGGCGATCGACACGCTGAAAAAAATCGCGGCGGGCGGCGTGTTCGATCAACTTGGCGGCGGATTTCATCGCTACTCGACTGACCCGCATTGGCGCGTGCCGCATTTCGAGAAGCTCGGCTACGACAACGCGATGGCGTTGCACGCATACAGTGACGCGTACGAAGAAAGCGGCGATCCGGACTTCGCGCGAGTCGCGAAGTCGCTGGTGGGCTACGTAAATCGCGAGCTGCTTGATCCTAAGACCGGCGCGTTCTACTCGCATCAGGACGCCGATTCCTTCAAGGGCGACGACGGCAGTTACTACACGTGGACGGTGGCGGAAGTAAAGCGCGCGCTGCCGCCGGACCAGGCGCGCGTCGCGCTTTTATTCTACGGCATGGAAGACGGGCCCGCGCTCGCACCCGACGGACGGATCGTGCTGAGGCGCGCGATGACGCCCGAGCAACTGGCGAGCACGCTGAAAATTCCGGTGGAACAGGCGCGCGACAAGATTGCCCAGGCGTCAGATGCGATGCTGGCGGCGCGGGCTCGTCGCAAGACTCCGCCGGTCGATCATGCGGTGATGACAGATCGCAACGCGCTGATGGCGGAGGCGTACCTGACGGCGTCGGCGGCGCTTGGCGATTCGAGTCTTCAACGCACTGCGCTCACCGATTTGGATTTCATCGTCGGGCATTTGCGCGCACCTGACGGAAGTTTCTTTCACGTTTGGTCGGATGGACGCGCGCAAGTGGCCGGTCTGGCCGCCGATCAGGTTTACCTTCTCAACGCGCTGGTCGATGCCTATCAGTTCTCCGCCGATGAGAAGTACCTGGCGGAAGCGCGGAAGCTGGCCTCGATCATTTTGAAGAATTTCCGAAGCGGCACATCGAATTTGTTGATGAACCGCGACACCGCGGACGCTGGCACCGTGATCGGCCAAGCGTCGGCGACCGCGCAGGTGTTCTTGGATATGCCGACGCCGTCGGTGCAAGCGACGATGGCGACTGCGATGGCGAAGCTAGCGTTGATCACGGGCGACGACAGTTATGCAAAGACCGCGAGCGAACTGATGGCGAGTGCGCCCGCGATGGCGGAGGCGATGATGAGTAACTCCGTCGCGACCGTCGGGCTGGCGCTCGAATATCGCGCGAACGGCGGAGCGACGGTTGCGATAGTGGGGCCGCGCGGCGAAGCGCGCGCGGCAGCTTTGTGGCGGATGGCGCTGGCGAGTTATCGACCGGGGAAAGTCGTGATGCGGATCGAATCGGGCCGCGGCACCGCGGCAATGCCGGCGGCGGCGCGGGCGATGTTCGACTCCAGCACTGCGAAAAACGTTCCACTCGCATTCGTATGCGCGGGAACAGCCTGCGCCACACCGGTTGGGACGCCGGCGAAACTCGCGCAGGTCATCAGGAGATTCGGCGTCAAGGGCGTTGACCAGACGACGGTCGTCAACGACGGCCCAGCCTCGCCTCGACTGCCGATGTGAAGATTCAGTCCAGGGTTTTGTGGAACCTTAGGGTCGCGAGCGTAAGCGTCGCGGATCCGAGAATCGCCATCGCAATCATCTGCGGCCACAGCACGTCCAGCCCGACGCCCTTGATGAACGTTCCGCGCAGGACGATGAGAAAGAAGCGCAGCGGATCGAGATTCGTGAACCATTGCAGCGCGGTCGGCATGCTGGTGATCGGATAGCCGAAACCGGACAGCATGATTGCAGGCGAAATATAAAAGAAGGAGATCGCGAAAGCCTGTTGTTGGGTCTGGCAGAGCGTGGAAATGAGCAATCCGACGCCGAGCGCGCTCGACAGAAAGAGCGTCGAGCCGAGCAGCAGCACGAAAACATTTCCGCGAAACGGAACCTGGAACCACAGGCTTCCCAAAACTCCCACGACGACCACGTTAGCAAGCCCGACGATCAGGAAGGGCAGGGTTTTACCGACGATCAACTCCGCGGGACTGATTGGCGTGACCATCAATTGCTCGAGGGTGCCGATCTCGCGCTCCCGCACGACGGCAAACGCGGTCAACATCATCACCGTCACGAGGACCAGAGTTCCGATCACGCCCGGCACGAAAAACCATCGGCTCTCGAGGTTGGCGTTGTAGAATGGACGCTCCTGCAGCACGATGTCGGGCGCGAAGGTGGCCAGCGATGGTTTCAGCCGGTCGGCCATTTGAAGTTGATAGTCCTGGGCAAATCGCGCCGCTATCTGGTCGACGTATCCGACGGCGATTAGCGCGGCATTCGAGTCGGTACCGTCGAGCACGGCTTGAACCGGTGCGGTCTGGCCTTTGCGCAGCAGCTCGGCGAAGCCCGGCTGAATCTGCAGTACCAGCACGACGCGGCGATGATCGAGCTCGGACGGGATTTGCGACTCGTCGTGAAGAACCTCGCGCACCTGGAAGCGGCTGCTGGCGCTGAAGCGCTCGAGAAAATCGCGGCTCTCCTGGCTGTGATCGTAATCGAGCACCGCGGTCGAAACGCGATTCACCTCGTAGCTCGCGGCGTAGCCGAATATCAGCATCTGCAGCAGGGGCGGGACGATCAGGGCAAAGCGCGCCTGCCGGTCGCGGAACAGGTGGATGAACTCCTTGATCAGCATTTGGCGCAGGCGTTCGATCATGTCAGCTTCTCACGCCAGCGATTTGTGGAACGATCGCTTGGCCAGCAGGACCATGACGGTCGCATAGATTACGAGGGCAATCATTGGACCGGCGAGAAAGCTCAGGCCGGTGCCGCGCAAAAATACGCTCTTGAGTATGACGATGTAATAACGGGCCGCGATCAAATAGGTGAACGGCTGTACACCGACCGGCATCTGGTCGATTGGAAACGTGAATCCCGACAGCAGAAAAGAGGGCAGGAAAGCAGTCACGAGGCCAATCTGACTCGCGGCCAGCTGATTTTTAGTGGCGACGGAAATCCAGAATCCCAGCCCGAGGATCGCGATCAAATAAATTCCCGAGCCGGCGCTCAGCGCGATCAGCGAACCGCGAAAGGGCACCTCGAACCACCAGACCGCGATAGCGGCGCATGCGGCGGTGTCGAACATGCCGAGCGCGAAGTACGGCAGCAGCTTGCCGATGATGATTTCGAGCGAGCTGACCGGAGTCGAGATAAGCTGCTCCATCGTGCCGCGCTCCCACTCGCGCGCGACGGTGAGCGAAGTGAGCAACACTCCGACCACCGCCATCACGATCGCGGCGACGCCCGGCACGATGAAGTTCTTGCTTTCGAGATCTTCGTTGAACCAGGTGCGAGTCTCGACCGACAGCACGGGATTCACGCTGGGCGCGTTGGACTTGCGTAGATACTCGGCCTGCACGACGGCGCCATAAGCGGCGAGCACGCCCTGCGCGTAGCCGATTGCGATCTCGGCGGTGTTGTTGTCGGAGCCGTCAACCAGCGCCTGTATGTTCACCGGCCGGCCGTCATTCAGGCGCGCGGAGAAGTCGTAGGGAATCACGAGCGCGAGCTGGCAGCGGCCGTCGTCCAGCGCGGCGCCGAGCGCGCGGTAGTCGGTGACCGTCGCGACCAGATCGAAATAGGCGGAAGACTGAAAGCGCTTGAGAAGATCCTGACTCGCCTGGCTGCCTTCCTCGTCGAGTGCGAACACCTTGATGTGCTTGGTGTCGAGATTGACGCCGTAACCCAGCGTCGTCATCAGCATCAGCGGCATCAGCAGAACGATCAGCAGGCTGCGCGAATCGCGCAGCACCTGGATCACTTCCTTGCGCGAGATAGCTAGCAGCCGGCGGAGATTCACGGCGCCAGCCCCGCGACTGGATCAACGTCGCGTCGAGTAGTCAATGCCACGAACGCATCTTCGAGGCTCGGACGAATCACGCTGAGGCTGGCGACGGAGATTGCGCCGGCTTCGAGCGCGGCGCGAATCGCGGGTGCGATGGCCGCGTCGGATACGACCAGATGCAGTGCGTCGCCGAACACCGCAACGTCGCGAACACCGTCGAAGTGGCGCAAACGCTCGATCGCGTCGCCGAGCCGGTCGCATTCGAGCAGCAGCAACGATCCGCGAATCGAGCCCAGCTTGAGTTCGGTGGGCGTACCCAGCGCGATCAACTTGCCGCCGTTCATCAGCGCCAGGCGGTTGCAGTATTCGGCCTCGTCCATGTAGTGCGTGGTAACGAAGACGGTGACGCCGTCGCCGCTCATCTGTTGGATCAGCTCCCAGAACAGCCTGCGCGAGAGTGGATCGACGCCCGAGGTCGGCTCGTCGAGAAACAGGATTGGCGGGCGATGCAGCACGGCGCAGCCGAGTGCGAGGCGCTGCTTCCATCCGCCGGCGAGCGCGCCGGTGAGGCTCGACTCGCGGCCGCGCAAGCCGGCCATCTCGAGCGCCCAATCGATGCGGCCGCCCAAGGCGCTCGCGGGGACGCCGTACATGCCGGCGTAGAAGCGTAAATTCTCGAGCACGGTAAGATCGGCGTAGAGCGAAAACTTCTGCGACATGTAGCCGATGTTGCGGCGGATCAGCTCGGGCGATTCGACCACGTCGTAGCCGGCGACGATTGCGCGGCCGGAAGTCGGATGTAGCAATCCGCATAGGATTCGAATCGTAGTGGATTTCCCCGAGCCGTTGGGTCCGAGAAATCCAAAGACTTCACCGGTTCGCGTCTGAAAGGAAATGCGATCGACTGCGGTGAAATCGCCAAAGCGCTTCACCAGGTTTTCGACCTCGACCGAATTGCCGTTGGAACGCATCATGCGGCTGCGTGTGTCGCGTCTTTGCGCACGGCCTCGACGAAAAGATCTTCGATGGTCGGTGTGACGCGGACGATCTCGTCAAAAGGAATCTGGCCGCCGCTCAACCGCGCGCTGAATTCAGGGATACGCCGCTCGGCGTCATCAACAAACAAATGAACCGCGTCGCCCACGAGTACTGTGCTTGAAACACCCTCGGCACCGGCAAGTTGGTCGCGGACGCGGCGCGCTTCGGCCGACACGATCGATACGACCGCGTCTTGTAACCGCGACTTGAGCCGCGCGGGCGAGTCGCAGAAGAGCAGGCGCCCCTGATGCAGCAGCGCGACGCGATGGCATCGCTCGGCCTCGTCGAGGTACGCGGTTGAATTGACGACGGTGACGCCCTGGCCGACGAGTGCGTAGAGCATCGCCCAGAATTCGCGGCGCGAGACGGGATCGACGCCGTTGGTCGGCTCGTCGAGCAGCAAGACGCGCGGCGTGTGGATCAAGGCGCAGACCAGGCCGAGCTTTTGCTTCATGCCACCGGACAGCTTGCCGGACAGCCGCGCGCGAAACTCGATCATGCCGCATGCTTTCAGCAGTTCGGCGGCGCGCCCCTCGCGGTCTTTTCTGCGAACGCCGAACAAGTCCGCATAGAACCGGATGTTCTCATCGACGGTCAGATCTTCGTAGAGCCCGAAGCGCTGGGGCATATAGCTGATGAGATGCTTGACGCCTTCGGGGTCGGCGAGCACGTCGCAGTGCGCGACCGTCGCAGAGCCGGCGTCGGGCGGCAGAACTCCGGCCAGGATTCGCATCGTCGTGGTCTTGCCGGCGCCGTCGGGTCCGACGATGCCGAAGATTTCACCGGGAGCGACGTCGAAGCTCAGATGATCGATCGCGCGGACCCCGGGGAAATCCTTGACCAGATCGCGAACGACGACCGTCTTGTCATCCACGACTGTCCCCGCTCTGCACGGGCGGGCCGAGGTGAATCGTTGCGTCCGCGGGCATCCCGGGCTTCAGTTCGTGACGGGGATTTTCGACGTCGATCTTGATTCGATAGACCAGCGTCACGCGCTCCTTGTGAGTCTCGACGCTCTTGGGTGTGAACTCGGCCTCGGAAGAGATGAACGAAATCTGCCCCGGATACGCTTTGTCGGGATAAGTGTCGGTGTGGATCGTCGCCGCCTGTCCCCAGCGGATTCGGCCGAGGTCGGTTTCAGCCACGTAGGCGCGGAGCCAGACGTGATCGAGGTCGGCCAGCGTGACGACCGGCGTCCCCGGCTGCATCACCTCGCCGAGCTCGGTCTGCCGCGTGAGAATTACACCTGAGAACGGCGCGCGCAGCGTAGTGTAGCCGAGCATGATCTTCGCGAGCTGGAGGTTTTCGCCGGCGTTTTTGATATTAGCCTTGGCGACTTCGATGTCCTGTTGCGCGCTGCGCTCCATCGCGCGGTCGCGCTCGATCGCGGCGTTCGACTGCTTCAACGCGGTCTCGGTATGGTCGCGCTCATCGCCGGAGATAATTTTTGCAGTCCAGAGTTTCTCGCTGCGGACGTAGTCAATATTTTTTTGAGCGAGGTCAGCGTTGTCATTGGCGACCGTCGCGCGCGCGGCCTCGAGCTTTTGCATCGCCGAAGCAAGTTCTTGTTCCTGCACCTGGAGAGCGGCTTCGTTGATCGCGACCTGCTGGCGGTAATCGCTGTCATCGAGCCGCGCCAGCAGCGTGCCCGCCTTCACCCACTGGCCCTCGTCGAACGGCAATTCCACCACTCGCGATTGCACGGCCTTGAAGCTGACGACGCTCTCGTGGGCTTCGATGTTGCCCGAAACGAGCAGATTGTCGGTCGCGACGCGGTTCTTGAACAGCAACGAATAACCCGCCCACGCGCCGACGCCAACTATCAGTATCGCCAACAGCAGGACGACTCGTCTCTTCATGCGAGTTGCTCCTGTCCGCTCGACGATTGGCGGCGACGAAGAGCGGTCCGCGACGGTCTCACTCGATTGCGAATTATTTCCCCCGGCTTGACCAAACTGTCCCCCAGCCAGCGCAAGAAGTTCGCGCGCTGACGCATGAAGCGAGGGTCGGTCGGCTCCATGCCGTGGATGAGACGAATGATTTGAGGCATCACGAGCGGGAACAGCGCCAGCGAGAGCATCGAAATGAAGAGTTGAGTCAGATCGACGCCGCGGGGGATTTTTCCCTGGCGTTGCAGTCCTCGAAGACGCGCGACCGCTTTCTCAAACAGCGCACGGCGCTCGGCCTCGGCGATGCATCGCTTGCCGCCGCTGTCGATCGCCTCCCACTCCATCAGGCGCACGAAGTCGAGGTCGGTGCCGCCGGACAAATAGATGTGTGCGAGTGCGCCGGCGAAGTCGTTGGGTGTGGATTCGAGCCACTCGGCGCGGTCGGCGATCTTGCGGCGAAGGACTTCCCGATAAAGGTCCTGCTTGGCGCCGAAACAGTAATACAGCATGCGCTTGTTGACGCGCGCGCGCCTGGCGATCGCGTCAACCCGCGCGCCGGCGAAGCCGCGGGCCGAGAATTCCGCGAGCGCGGCAGCGAGGATCTTCTCGCGCGTGCGATCGAGATTGCGGACAGGTTTGCCTGCGGCAGCCATTGTGCTTGCTTTTAACCGGACAGTTAATTGAAGTATTAACTGATCAGTTAATTAAGCTTGCTCTCGCGGCGAGTCAAGAGGAAGAACGCCGGTGGCGGGGCGGGTGCGCGGCCCGCCCCCACCACCAGGCCTAGCTCAGGTTACGGCGCCGCTTTGACCATCGCGTCGGTCGTGAAGAAATCCTTGTCCACCGCGCCCATGTTGATGTACCAACACTCGCGCTCGGGAGTTTGCAGACCCGGCAGGTAGCACATCGTCGCGAAGCCGCTCTGCACGTCGGTCGCGACCGCGCCGACTTCGAACTCGCGCTTGAACGGATATATCGCGACGCGCGCGTCGGGCACCGGACGATCGCGGTAAGTGGTCCACCAGATGTGATTCAGCCACAGCTGGCCGCGCTGATCGTATTCATCGATATACGGCTGGTACCACATCTCGGAGTCCATGTAGATGACCGTCTTGCTCTGCAGCGCCTGCGAAATCAGCTCGCGCCGCGGCGCGGCCTCGACGATATACATATGCCGCATCTCCCACGCTTCGGGACACGCGCTGGCGCCGCCGTCTGTCGAGCATTTCAACTCGGGCGAATGCTCCGCGTGCGCGACTCCGAGCATCTCGCGCTCGCCGAGAAATTTGTAGTTGTACTCCTCGGTCTTCGCGTTGAAGCCCGAGTAGTGATCCGGATTCCAGGTTTGCGCACTGGTCGCGGTGCTCTCGATGGCCTCGTTGAGGCGGCGAACTCTGCGTGTGCCGGCAGTCCAGCTCCAATCGTCGTCGCCGCGGGTCGGTTCCTGGTAGCGATAACGGATGATGCCGTTGCCGCGTTCGGCCTGCGGCGAAAGCACCGGATACAGCGCGAACAGCCAGAGCCGGTTGGTTTTCTTGAAATCGGGATCGATCGGCATCGGCTCGACCTCGGTGCGCCCGACCAGGTCGTACCCGGCGTAGTGCCCGATCTGGTAGTACTGGATCACGTTGTTGGGCTTGTTGCGCCCGCCGTACACACTCTCGCAATCGTAAAAGCGCAGGTCGTAGTCGTCGGTGAGTAGCGGCCGGAACACGTTGTTCCACATGATCTTGGTCGCCACTTGCGGATCGTTGGTGTCGATCAGCGGGAACGGCTGCCCGGCGACGTAGCCGACGAGGCTGCGATTGTCGCGGCTAAGACGCACCTGCGCCGAGTACTTCTCGGTCGCGTCCTTATAGGGCGGGGGCCAATCGATTTCCCCGCTCGGAATTATCTTCATCTCCATCCCGTTGACGACTTTGTAGTACACGCCCGGCGACACCAGGTCCTTTACCTTCGAGGCGTTGGCCGGGGTGATCAGATCGCCCGGCTTCACCTCGGCGCGAGCCGCGGCTGCGATCGCGATGAAGGTCAACGCGGCTACCACGGCGAGGGCCATGCGAGCCGACGCCGGCCACTCGCGCTCCCGTCGAACATCCTTACCGAAATGTTCCATGAGTTCCTCCTCGGCGGAAAAATAGAAGAGAGGAAGCAACACAGGTGCCACGACGGCTCCCTGGAATTGTCGTGCGCGGCAGAAGGAAAACTACGGTAGCTGACGGAAAAATTATTCGCAGTATGTTGAAGGCGCTGGCCGTCGTCGCGCGCGATCACCCGATTGGATCAACCTCGATCGCATCAAAACGCAACCTGGCCGACGAATTTATGCTCAGAGCGACATGCATCCAGCCGATCGCATACGATTGGGAGTCAGTTGCAAATTGCCACGCAGTTGCAAAATGCCACTAAATCTCCATCATAAAAGTCAGACCGGACGGATTCGCAACGGAATGCAACATTCGCACTGCGCGTGATCGAATCGAAAATCGCGGCGCGAAATCTGCGCTAAGGGATCAGCACCAGCTTGCCCGTCGATTGCCGCGATTCCATGAACTTGTGCGCGTCGGCGGCCTGCGCGAGCGGGAACGATTTGCCGACCAGCAGCTTCACTTTGCCTTGCGCGATCAGCTTGAACGACTCCTCGATTCCGCGCCGCATCGCGTCGGGCACCGCGGTCACCGTGTAAAGCACGAAACCGCTCACCTTGATCGATTTCTCGAACAGCCGGAACAAGTTGAGCGGTTCGGGTGGGCCGCCTGCGCGTCCGTAGAGAATCAGATGGCCGAACGGAGCGAGACAGGTCAGCCCTTTGTCCATCGTCGTCGCGCCGACCGCGTCCAGGATCAGATCGACGCCGCGTCCGCCGGTGAGACGGTTCGCCTCAGCCGCAAAATCGCCGGCGACATAGTTAATCGCGTCGTCCGCGCCATACTCCTTGATTAGCGCGGCCTTGCTGGCGCTCGACACCGTCCCTATCACGCGCGCGCCCGCCGCCTTCGCGATTTGCACCGCGACGATTCCGACCCCGCCCGCCGCCGAATGCACCAGCACCGTCTGTCCGGGACCAGTTTGATGCGAAGTGTGCAGCATGTGCCATGCCGTCAGCACCTGGACCGGAAAAGCCGCCGCATGCTCGAAGCTGATCGAATCGGGAATAGGAATGACCTGCGCGGCTGGCGCGAGCGCATACTCGGCGTACATCTTGCTGCCGAGCGCGGCGACCCGCTGCCCCGGTTTGAGATTCGCGACGCCCGCGCCGACCGCCTCGATTTCACCAGCAGCCTCAAGCCCCGGCGTATCAGGCAGTTGCGGCTGCATCAGGTACTGTCCTTGCCGGAATAGCGTATCCGCAAAATTGATTCCGGCCGCGCGCACCTTGATCAGCACGGTTCCGGGTTTCACCTCGGGGCGCGGAACCTCGGCAATCTTCATCACCTCGGGTCCGCCAAGTTTATCGAATACAACTGCCTTCATATGAATGACCTCATCCGGCGGCGCGCCGTTATTTCCCGATCTATCTCACGGATGGTGATGCGATGGAACTCGCGTCACGCCATCCGCATCAGAGCCTCTTCGACGAAATCCAGCCGATCGTTGCCCCAGAACATTTCGCCGTTGACGAAAAACGTCGGCGCTCCGAATGCACCACGCTCGACGGCCTCATCCACGTTGGCGCGCAGCCGATTCTTGATTTCGTCGCCCTCGATCAGCGCCGGATCGATCTGCGCCTCGTTGAGAAGCCGCTGCAGCGCTTCCTCCTTGCTGAGATCCTGCGCCTGTTCCCAGATCGCGCGGAACGCCGCCGAATGAAACTTCGCGAAGCGGCCAACCAGTTGCGCCGCGATCGCGCCGCGCACTATCCGAATCGTGTTGAACGGAAAATACGGACTGAACTGCGCCGGAACGCCGTAGCGCTTCGCCCATCGCTGAAACTCCGCGATGTTGTACGCGGCCTTCGACGGAATCGAGAGCGGCCCCGCGTTGCCGACACTCTTCATGATCGCGCCCATCAAAATTGGCCGATACGCGATCTCAGCGCCAGTCCGCCGCGCAATCTCCGGCAGTTGCGTGTCCGCGAGATAGCTGAAGGGACTCAGGTAATCGTAAAAGAACTCGACCCGCTTACGCATAGGCCTATCTCCGAAGCCGCGCCGCAGGGCAGCGCCCCTTCCGATAAGTTTCAATTCGCAACTGGAACAAGTAGCAATCGCGGTTTCAAAGTGCAACGATATTTTTCGTCGTGGGCGTTGGGGAACGCCGCGGCTCGCGAAATTTCGGGGGAGGAGAGTGACAGACGTCCATGCGATGGGATTCGGTCAAGGATGTGAATTGTTCCGTGGCGCGAACGCTTTCGGTCGTCGGCGAGCGCTGGACGATGCTGATACTGCGCGAGGCGTTTCTCGGACGCCACCGGTTCGACGAGTTTCAGCAGGGCACGGGCATCGCGCGCAATATCCTGAGCTCGCGACTGCGCGACTTGGTGCGCGACGGAATCTTCGATCGCGCACGCAGCGAAGGCGACAGCGGCCGCGTCGAGTATCGGCTGACGCGCAGGGGCCTCGAACTCTATCCCGTGCTGATCGCGATGATGCGATGGGGCGACACCTGGCTCAGTGACGAAGCGGGGCCGCCGATGACGCTGATACATCGCGCCTGCGGTGCGAAGACTGCGCCGGATTTGGTCTGTTCGCATTGCGGGGACCATCTTACCGCGCGCGAGGTCGTCGCGATTCCGCGCCGGCCGGCGCCCGCGCACCCGCGGCGCGCCGATCGATCGGATCGCAAGCGCGCCGCCCGTTGACTCTCACGTCATGATTGAACTGGTGATGTTCGACGCCGACGGCGTGCTGTTCGATTCAACCGAATCGAACGTCGCCTACTACAACTGGATTTTCGCCAAGGTCGGAGAACCGCCGCTCGACCGTGACGAGGAAATCAAGGCGGTCTCCTACGCCGCGAGCGAAGTGTTCGCGGCCCGCGCCGGCGGCGACGCGGCCAAGCTCGGCGCAATGCACGACGTTACCCGCAACATGGATCAGGCGCCGTTCTTCAGGATGCTGCGGCCGCCGCTCGAGTTGCGTCCGTTCATGCTCGAGCTCAAGCAGCGCTACAAGCTCGCGTTGGCAACCAATCGTTCGGCGACCGTGCCCGCGCTGGTCGAGCATCTCGGCCTCGGCGGCGTATTCGACGCGGTTGCCAGTGCGCTCGACCAGGTTCGTCCCAAGCCCGCGCCGGACATCCTGCGTCTGTGTTTGCAACGCGCGGGTATCGACGCGGCGCGCGCCGTGTACGTCGGCGACAGCAGGATCGATCGCGAAGCGGCCGCGAGCGCCGGTGTGCACTTCATCGGCGTCGGCAGCCGCATCGAGCACCATCGACTTATCGACACGATCGCGGAGCTGCGAACGGCGCTGGAACTGTTGGACGCCGACCTGAAGTAAGCGCGCCTCTAGAGAATCATCTCGATCAGCGCCGGACCCGGCGTCGCGAGCGATCGCTCCAGCTCGCGCGTTAGGTCCTCCGCCGAATCGACGCGCACGCTCGGCACGCCGAGTCCGCGCGCGAGGCTGGTCCACTCGATATCCGGATTGGCCAGGCTGGTGAGTGAGCGCGCCTTGCGGCCGGGCTCCGTCACGCCCGCGCGCGCGAGCTCGACTTGCAGAATCCGGTAACTGTGGTTGTTGCACAGCACGGTCGTGACGTTGAGCGACTCGCGCGCCTGCGTCCACAGCGACTGAATCGTGTACATCGCGCTGCCATCGGCCTGAAACGCGATCACCCGCCGATCCGGACACGCGACCGCCGCGCCGGTTGCGCACGGCAATCCCTGCCCAATCGCGCCGCCGGTGAGCGAGAGATATGTGTGCGCTGGCGCGGCAACCGACGCGGCGAGAAATGGCAATCCGGTGGTGGCAGCCTCGTCCATCACGATTGCGCCCTCGGGCATCGTCGCTGCAATCGCGGCGCCCGCGGTCATCGCGTTGAGCTTTCCGAGCGGACGCTCGGGGCGCGCTATCTGCGACGGCGTCGCGACCGAGACCGGCGCCGCGATTTCGCTCGCAAGCGCTTCCAGAGCGGCCGGGACGTCATCGGTCGGCTCAGCTAAAATCACCGCGCCGACTCCCTCCGGAATCAACTGGCTCGGAAAATCGGGATAGCCGAAAAACGCTACCGGCTTTTTCGCGCCGGCGAGGACGATCGCATCGAATGCCTTCAGCATCTCGATCGCCTGTTCAGGAAAGTACGGCAAGCGATCGAGATTGGGCATCCCGGCGCCGCGTTCGAGTCGTGCGGGAAAAGTTTCGCAGATCAGATGACATCCCGATTTTGCCGCGATGCGCGCGGCCGCCTTCAGCCCGCGCGCGCGGAGCGCGGTGCCGCCGAGAAAAAGCGCGACGTTCTTTCCTTTGCGGATCGATTCAGCCGACTGCCTGATCGCGCTCGATGAAACCGCCGGCGGCGCTGTCGGCTCAATTCGCGCGGCATGCTTCTCCGCAGGATCCCACTGGCAATCCGACGGAATGATCAACGTCGCGACTTGCCCCGGCGCGCGGCCGGCGGCGGCGATCGCTTGCGCCGTCGTATCGGCGAGCGATGCGGCGGTGCGCACGCTGCGGACCCATCCCGAAACCGGTGTCGCCAGCGAAACGATGTCGGAGGTGAGCGGCGCGTCGGCGCCGACGTGCCACGTCGCGTGGTCGCCGATCAAGTTGACGATCGGCGAGCGCGCGCGCCGCGCGTTGTGCAGATTCGCGATGCCGTTGGCGAAGCCCGGCCCGAGATGCAGCAGCGTCATCGCCGGCTTCTCCGCCATCCGCCCGTAACCGTCGGCCGCTCCCGTGCACACGCCCTCGAACAATCCGAGAATCGCCCGCAGCCCTTCGGCCGAGTCGAGCGCCGCCACCAGCGGCATCTCGGTCGTTCCCGGATTTGCGAAACACACTTCGACGCCCGCCGCGATCGCGGTGCGAATCAGGCTCTCAGCTCCATTCATGATTCAGTCCTCAGCCGCGACGCGGCGTTCGATCTTCATGAAATCGTGCGACGGGTTCTGATGCCCGAACCGCTCCCTGGTCTGATCGATCGTCCCCGACTTCGTGTAATGCCACACCATCGCGGCGCGAATCCCGCTCGACAGGTTGTCGGTCGAGCGATGCATCAGGTGGCTGTGAAATACCAGCAGGTCGCCGGCCTGCATCAGCACCGGCACCGACTTCGACATGTCGTAGTCAACGATTTCCGTGTAGCCGTATTGCGCATGCGGGCGCCGATCCGGAATGTGCTCGTGCACCGGCTCGAGATGCGAACCCGGCATCACGTGCAGGCATCCGTTGTCGAGCGTCGCCTCGGTGATCGCCAGCCAGACGCCAACCTGCGGCCGCGTGCTGAAGGCGAAGTAGTACGAATCCTGATGCCACGGCTGTCCGAGCGCGCCGTGATTTTTGAAAATGAATTGGCTGACGAAGCAATCGAGCTTCGGACCGATCAGATCGCTCACCAGGTCGAGCACCGCCGGATCTTCGACCAGCTTTTTGAAAATGGGATCGCGATGGAGCCGGAAAACCTTGCCGACGGTGTCCTCGGGGTTCCGCGCCAGCGGGTTGGGTTTTTTCTCCGGCAACACGAAGACGTTTGGAACTCTCTCGCCGGCCGCGTTGAGCCGGCAGATGCCGACTACTCGCGCGTGCATCTCGCGGCAGGCTTCGACCGGCGCAAAGCCGCGGATGATGAAGAAGCCTTTTTCATTCCACTCGCGACTGAGTTGGTTCGAGAGCATCAAACGCCTCTGCCGCTTAGGCTTGGAGCTTCTCGACGGAATCCGCGATCGCAGTGTCCGCGAAGAATTCCGGGTTCGCCTTCAAGTGCAGCCGCGCGGGATACGTGAAAACGAAATCGCGATAATCCGCGTCGCTCAGAAGTTCCTTCTCCACCAGCCGATGACTCTCGAGCAGCACCGTCGAGATATCCGGCACGTCCCAGTGGCCGATGTCGGACGAGAAAATCGGCTGCAAGCGCGCCCGCATCGGATTGGCGCGCGCGTCGAGCGCGCGATGGACGCTCAGGTCGTCGGCCTCGCATCCGAAATAAAAGTTGGCGAAGATCCGCGCGAAGTCATGCTCGTCGCGCACGCCGGTCAACGCCCACTCGTCGCGATCCGTCGCGCGATCGTGCCGCTCGAGGCCTTCGTCGTACGCCCGCGCCGCGCGCGCGGAATTCTTTGCGATAAATTCGGGACCGCCCCATTCGGCAAGCAGTTGATGCAATCGCGGACGATCGAGCCGCGACGGATCGTAGTTCACGAGGCCCGCGGTGTTGCGTTTTTCCCAATGCTCCTCGAACGAATGGAGCAGGTCGCAAGCCCATCCGGCGCCGCACTCGAGAAATCCAAATGCCAGCTCCGGGAATCGCGTCGCCACTCCGCCCATCACGATCGATCGGCACAGCTCGCCCTGCTGATACGCATGGGCGCCGATGTGATTGAACATGTAGTTGGTCGGCGAGCGCCGCCCGAGCGGCAGGTAGCGCAGGCCGACGCCGCCGTGCGAAGTGACGGCGATTTTCAGCTCGACAAATTTGCGCCACACCGGGTCGTAGTCGTAAAAGCTGTCGAGGCCGTAGCAATCGAAATAGGCGGCATTGGGGAACGCGCCGGGATGATCGCGCTCGAGCGCGGGAATCGGCCGCGCCACGCCCGGCGGAATCATCGCGACTTTGAGGCCAAGCCGCACCGCGTACTCGAGCTCGCCGATCGCTTCAGCAGGCGTGTGCATCGGGATCGCGGCGGCGGGCGCGATGCGGTCGCGAAACTGGCCGCAGATGTCGGCGTTCATGGTGTTCAGCGCGCGGCATGCGATCCGCCGCACCTCGTCGTCGTGAATCGTCGGCAGCGCGAGTCCGAGGGTTGGGTACAGGATTGAGAAATCGACGCCGAGATCGTTGAGCCTGCTGTACAGCAGCCGCGGCGCCATCACGGTCGCCAGATCGTACGCGTCGTTCGAGACGCCCCACCACGCGCCGCGCATGTCGCCGGCGTCGCGATTCCCGCGCGAGCCGGTCGGATGCTCGCGCAGTTCGCGGTTGTAGCGCTCGAGCATGTCGGCGCCGCCGGCCTTCTGCAGATATTCGTTGAAGAGCGGCGCAGGCTCGATCAGATGCCCGTCGGCGTCAATCACCGGATGATTGAGCCGCGCGCGGAGTGCCCGCACTTGAGAAACGCTTTCGGTGTTCACGCCTGAGCGGTAGCGCGCGCGCGACGAGGGTGTCAAGCGGACATCGCCGGTCGCGCCACGCGCCGGCGAATCAAATCAAAAATCCAAACGAAACAGCGTTAGCGCTTGTCGCCGCGATGAGTGGTGAGGTCCTGACCGGCGGCGGGATCGTGGATCGGATGCGTCGCCGGAGCGCCATCGCGCGCTGCGATGCTCTGAGCGCATCTCAGATGCAGCGGTGGTTCACCCGTAATCTTGGTGCCGAAACCGAAACGGATTCCGCAGTGATGGCACCGCTCGTCCGCCATCGAACGCATCGTGTGGCACTTGGCATGAACGCAGGATCCGCGGCACGGTCCGCCGGCGGTTCCGGGAGTGGGAATAATGACGACGCTCATTGTTTCATCCTCGCAGTTCGTTCTGCGGCAACTTGGAGCAACCCAACCTCGCGCCCTTGTTTCTAAATTAGAACTTCTTACTCTCTGTAGCAAGTGCGACACATACTGTTAGTGTCTTTTTTCTACATTTAGCTATTAGGACTCTTAACGCCCTTACTTTGCTTTAGACAATCTACTCTAATTGATTTTCATCCGCAAGGAGTCCTGGCACAGATAAATGCATTTGGAAGTGACTGGTGATGGCTAGCGATAGCATCTTATTGCATAAGGTAGCTGCAATCCTCGTCGAGCGATCTTAATTGCAGCGCCGCTAATGCCTCAGGCGCCCGGCGACGTACCGCCGAGCAGGTTGCGCGACCGCTCGAGGTTGCGCCGCAGGTAGCCGCGGACGTGACGTGCGACGCTGTCGCCGGCATGCCCGAGCGCGACCGCGGTCGCGAACGCTGCCATCGATTCTTCCATCGCGCGCCGATCGGGCGGAGCCTTCGCACTCGCGCGAGTCGCACGCGCGAGCGCGCCGCGAAGGCCGCCTTTCTTCGCGATGTGCTTATCGCCCAACCGTTTGATTGCCGCAAACGTCGCGCGCAGATCCTTTACCTCCGCCGCGTCGTATGCCGGCGCCGACTCGAGCACCGCCGCCGCATGCGCGATCATCGCGATCGCCGACATCGCCTGACCTTGCGCGTACGGCGACGTCAGTTCCGGCATCAGCGCTTCGACGATCGTGCGCTGCATTCCGCTCAGCAGTTCATTCAGGGTCGGCCGTAGCATGTGACACCTCAGACCAATCGAAGTTGGCTGGCCAGGTCGCCGAACAATTGCGGCAGTAGCAGTTCGAGGAACGGCATGACGGCGTCCGACGTGCGCCGCTCGACGAAATCGCGGATCCCGGTCAAACAAATCACCGCCATCTTTGCGTTGCCGAGCACCTGGTAAAAAAATAGCCGTTCGCGATCGACGCGATGGCCGCTCTTCGCTTCGTAGAGCCGGTAGAAGGCCTCGCGTTCCATCAGGCCGCCGGCGAATTCGTCGCGTCCCCAGAACATCATGGACGCCCAGCCGAGGTCTTCCATCGGATCGCCGAGATGCGCCATTTCCCAATCGAGCATCGCGATAATTCCGTTGTCGTCGTACAAATAATTTCCCGAGCGATAGTCGCCATGAACGATCACGATGCGGTCGCTTACCACGGGGTTGGCCTTGAGCCATGCGAACGCGGCGTCGAGAATCGGATAGTGCTCGCCCATCCGATCGCGCTCATATATTTCGGCCCAATGTGCGGTCTGGATGCGCGCGGGAGCTGCGGGATTTTCGGGCTCGCCAAGAATTTCGAGCCCGCATTCGCGGTAATCGATCGACTGCAGGCGCGCGAGCTCGCCAATGAAATCATCCGCGACCTTGGCGCGCGTGGTCTCCGCTTCGGCGGCCGGAAACGCACCCATGCCGGTTTGGCCGGCTGCGCGATGCATGATGAAGAACGGGCGATCCATCACGCTAGGGTCGAGTTCCAGGTAGAGCGGCTCGGGCACCTTGAGCCCGGCGCGATGCATCGCGGCAATCACCTTGAACTCGCGCTCGCGATCCGATTTGAGCAAGCCGCCGGTCGGATCGCGCCGCCCGATCATCGGGCGCATGCGCGTCTCGCCGCCTTCGCTCCACTCGAGGTCGAAAGCGTAGGTCTCGCGCGATGAGCCGCCGGAAATTCGCTTGAGGCCGGCCACGCGATGGTCGCGCGCGTGCGGCATCTTGCGTTTGAGATATTCGGTGAGTCGATGCTGATCCAATTTAGTTGAATTCCATTGCGTTACGGATTTGGCGAGGTCGGCGGCAGCGCCGTCGCGTTCACCGGCGCGGTGATGCCACCCATCATGCTGCCCATCGACGCGCGCAGCCGTTCGGCCTGCTCGATCTTGCCGTTGCGCATCAGTTGCCGCTCGACGCCGAGCGCTTCGTGTTTGGCCTGGTCGAGCTGCTCCTTGGTCGGCGGCGCGACTGCCACCGCGGTCGCCAGCGTCTGCTGCGAAATTTGCGATAGCAGTTGCATCGTCTGCACCGTTGACGCCGACGGCGGCGGCTGCGTTCCCATTCCCGCCACCTTGCCGAGCGCCTGCGCGAAGCTTCCGGGACCGCGCGCCGTCATGAACATCTGCACCTCGTTCATGCTCGACGCGCCGTCCAGCCGCGTGCCCGACGGCGCGCTATGGCTCATCGCATCGACGTTCATCACGTCGAGCGAGGGGGTCGCGCCGAGGCTGTTGAGCGTCATGATCGAGTCGTAGTGAATCTCGTCCGCGTGCGATCCTTCGACCTGGAACGCGATCTCCGAATCGCCGTCGCTTATCGGCGTGACGCTCGTCACCTGGCCGATCGTCGCCGACGCGTGCGTTATCGGATCGCCTGGACCAAGCCCGCCGCTGGTGTCGAGCTGCGTCGTGTAGAACGACGGCTGACTACTCGCGCATCCCGCGAGCAGGAGCGCAATGATTAGCGGCGCGCCGAGTCTGAAAGTCCTACGCAAACGCCGGCATCACTTCCTTCGCGAACAATTCGAGGGTCGGCGGCGGCGCGAAGTCGCTGAAGAAAATCACGAACGTCGTGATCCCCATCGCGACGCGCTTTTTGAGTTCCTCGATCAACTGTTTCGGCGTGCCCTTGATTCCGGTCGCTGACGAACGGCTTGAGCATCTGCGCCGACTTCCATTTCGCCTCGACTTCCGCGTCGCTCTGCGCCGATGCAGACCAGCAATTGCTCCGATATATCGATGGTGTTCACGTCGCGCCCGACGTCTTTGCAGTGTTGCTTCAGCACGTTGAACTTGTGCTCGAAGCTTTCGTACCCGGCCGGACAATTCCAGCGGTCGGCGAACTTGCGCGACCAGCTTCAACATCACCTTTTCGCCGCTGCCGCCAATCGTGATCGGTGGATGCGGTTGCTGCACCGGCTTCGGATTGCAAATCGCTTCCTCGATTCGAGTAGTGCCGCCCTTTGAACGTCGCGCGCTTCTCGGTGAACATCAGTTTCATGATGTGCAGGCCTTCCTCGAACATCTTGAGCCGCGTGCCCATCGACGGAAATTCGTAGCCGTACGCCTTGTACTCCTTGTCCATCCAGCCCGCGCCATAGCCGATTTCCAGACGGCCGCCGCTGATGTGATCGATCGTCGTAAGTGTCTTCGCCAGCAGCGCCGGATTGCGATACGAGTTGCACATTACCAGCGTGCCGATGCGAATCTTTTCAGTCTTTGCCGCCAGTCCGGCCATCAGCGCCAGGCACTCATGATGGTCGAGGTCGGGCATCCCGCCGGTCCACATATGATCGACCAGCCAAATCGAGTGGAAGCCGAGCTTCTCGCATCGATGCGCCCGCTCTTCGAGCTGATGCCACGACTGCCCGGCTTGCGGCGAGAACAAAGCGAACTGAACTTTCTTGCTCATTGGAAATTAACTCCCGTGCGTGATTGGCGAAGCAACCTGAAGCCTCTGTTTCGCACGTCAGACCGCGGAGGGTCAACTGTGGACTTGTGCGGCGACGCGAAATTGTGGACAGGATTATCCCCATGAAGATTCGACGACGCATTACCCTCGACCTCCCCGCAGTCCTGCTTCTTCTTGTAGCGACCGTAGCATCAGCCGCCGATTTTCAAGCCGTCGGCGCGCCCCATTGCCGCGCCCTCGTTACGCCGGGATTTTTTACGTCTCCGGGAATTTGCGAGTGGACCTACCAGGCGACCGTCGGCAAATCGCCATTCGACAAGATCGCACTCCATCGCGTGGCCAAGGGACCTAATCCGCCCGCGCATCCCGACGCGGTCGTGCTCTACCTGCCCGGCACCAACATGAATGGCGAAGTTGCGCTCGAGGATCCGCGCTATTCATTCCAGGTCTATCTCGCCGCGCACGACGTTGACGTCTGGTCGCTGGACTATCGCACCCATTTCATTCCGCCGCAGACGCCGCAGAACGATCTGTCCGAGCTTGCGGGATGGAGCAACGACCTTTTCGAAACTGACATCGACGCGGCCGCGAAATTCGTCAGCGAAAAATCCGGCCGCAGCCGAATCTTCGTCGCCGGCTTCAGCCGCGGCGTCGAGTTCGCGTATCTTTACGCCGCGATGCATCCCGAGCGCGTCGCCGGCATCGTCGCCATCGACGGATTCATCCCCACTCATCCGATGCGAGCTGCGCCGCTGGAGCCCGGCCAATATGCCGACGATGTCGCCGGCAAACATCTTACTTTCGACAAGCGGCGCGCGCTGATGCAGATGGTGATCGACAATCCCGATCAGCCCGCGCCGATTCCCAAGTACAAGACCGCGCGCGAAAACCTCGAGCACGTCATGTACGACGCGGCGCCCGGCAACGGCGCGTTCTCGAATATGCAGGGCGGTTATTCCGATCCGGTGGTGCTCGCGAAGCTGCTGATCACCTACGACCGCTACTGGCCGTCGGTGCAGGACGGCGAGAGTCCGTTCACGCCCGCGCTGCTCGCGTCGCTCAAGGCGTCGAAAATCCCGGTGATCGCGTTCGCCAGCACCAACTTCGGCGCGGGTTGGCCGGGGATGGTCGAAGCGGCGTCGAAATCGACCGGCGCGCCCGCTCCTTCATTTACAAAGTTCGACAACTGGGGCCATCTCGACGTGTTGGCCGGCACCAAGTCGGAGAGCCTCGTCTTCGCGCCGACCGCGGCGTTCATCAAGCAGCATGAGAAGTAGGCGGATACTGCGGGATGTCCGGCGGAGCGGGGCGGCTCGGTGCCGGAATGATCATGACCGCGGCCAGAGCCCACGCGCCAAGCGCGAGTCCCCCGATTGTCCATCGGGTCACAGAGCGGCCGCGGCGCGAGGCGACGATCGCGGTCAGCGGAGTGAGCGCGAGATTTATAATGATCGAGGTCGCGATAAGATTCGCCGGCGGCTCGTGATAGCGCATCAGCGCGAAGCCCGACGCGATGCTTAGAATGCTGGCGACTGTGCTCATCGGTTTGCGCCGTGCGGCCCTCTATATATAGTTGAATCACATGGCGCGCGGCGACAACGACAACCTGATGGACAAGCTCCGCCAGATGAGCGAAGAAGGCATCACCGGCTTTTTCAACGAGATCATGTCGAACGACCGGATGCGCTCGAGTTTCGGCAAGGCCGGCGAGCGCTTCATGGCGAACAAGTCGTCGTTCGACCGCAACGTCGAGCAGATGCTCGACTTCGTCAACATCCCGTCCAAGCGCGACGTGCGCGACCTGAAAGCGCGGCTCGATCACCTGAGCTCGCAACTGCTCAACCTCAGCATCAAGCTCGATCGCGTGCTCGATCACGAAGAGCCCGCGAAAGCGAAGCCGCCGCTCCGTCGCGCCAAGAAGCCGAGCTGATCAAGCGACCCTTAGTTTTCCACGGGCACGAAACCAAACACCTTCTCGTATTCACTGGGTGCAGGGGTCACCCCTGCTGGATGCTGCGGCCGATCTCGGCGAGGTCGGCGATTGTGCGCGGCTCGCGGCCGAGGTCGGGCGCGACCATCAGGATTGCGCCGGCGGGAAGTGAATCGCGCAACGCGGTCAGTGAAGCTTCTTCGCGGGTCTTCAGCGCGGCGTAGTCGGCGAGATTGCGCTTCAGCTTTTTCCTGAGCGACGGCGCGATCCTGGCCGAGGTTAGTTCGGCGGCGTCGGGCAGCTCGGACATCACTCGATTGACGACCATCGCGGAGACGCGCAAGCCGGCGCTCTCGAGCGCGCCGACAAATTCGCGCGCCTGTGCGATGCGGCTCGACTCCGCCGTCGTGACGATCAACGATCGCGGTGTCGGACGCGCGCAGTTTGTCCTGCGCACGCGCGGCGCGTGCTGAAAAGCCTTCGTACATGCCGTCGAAACTGCGGACGAACGACTGCACGTCGCTCAGCAGGTTCAGCCCCGTCACGCGATCGAACGCCGCGAGCACGGCGCGCGCGGCCATATCGACCACGCGCAGCCGGCTTCTGAAAATTCCGCTCGGCGCGCTCAGCAGGGTGATCGCGCGCGAGTTGAGCAGTTCGAGCAGGCGGCGCGGCGCGTCGAGGAAGTCGATCGCCTCGGTCGCGGGCGGAGTGTCGAGCACAATCAGGTCGGTGGCGGGATTGGAGGCGAGTTCGAGCAGTTTTTCCATCGCCATGTAATCGCCGACGCCCGCGAGCGCGCCCGACAGATTGCGATAGATTCGATTCTCGAGAATCGTGTCGCGCGCCGCGTCCGACAGCGCATAGCGCGCGACGATCGAATCGAAGGTACGCTTCGGATCGAGCCGCAACGCGCGCAGCCGCGCATGCTCGCGCGTCTTCCGGCGACGGCCCCGATCCACCTCATCCAAAACAACCTCGACCGGCTCGGACGAATCCTGTTCGAGGCCGAGCGCGTCGAGCAGGCGCGGCGCGGGATCGACCGTCATCACATCGACGGCGCATCCGAGCGTCGCGGCATGCACCGCGAGCGCGGCGCTGACAGTAGTCTTGCCGACGCCGCCGGGGCCGAGGCAGATGACGAGTTTCTGCGCGCGCAGGTCGAACGGCTTCATCGGTCGATCAGCTTCGCGTCGAGCACGCGGCCGAGTTTCTTGAGTTCGGCGGTGCCGATAGCCGGCGTGAACATCATCGGGAGCGTGACTGTCATCATGCCGGCGTCGGCGAAGCGCGGCGCGGCGAGCATCGCCTGTTCGTGCGCGGAATTGCGGCGAATCGCGAGGCGCGCGTGACCGCCGAGCGGACTCATCGCGGCGAGCTCCGCGGTGTCGAAGAGCAAATCGGGCACGCAGTTCATTATCGCGGCGACGGTGGCGATGCCGACGCGGGCGCGAATCGTCGCGGCGGTTTCGAGCGCCTCGCGCACCGCAAGGTCTTCCGGCGTCGTCGTGATCACCGCGCCGAAGCGCGTCGCGTCGCGGAGAAAGCTGTCGATCGAATCGGCGAGGCGGTTCAGCGTGCCGGCCGGCGCGATGCCCTTGACGCCCGACGAGACCGACAGCAGCTCGACCGCGCTGCCGGACGCGGGCGCGTCGATTACCAGATAGCGATCGTTGAGCGCCGCGTCTCCCGCCATGATGCGCAGACGTTCCAGCAGCAAAAATGCCTCGAGGCCCGGCAGCGCCGCGGTGACGTAGCCGAAAGTGCGGCTCCGCAGCATCCGGCGCGAGATGGCGCGAATCGGCACGATGCGCTCGATGAAGGCCTCGAGCTCGGCGCGCGGCGTCAGCGCGATCACGTCGAGCGTGTCGGTGACTTTGACGGCAGTGGAATCCCGCGGCATCGCGCCGAGCGCGGCGGCGGCGGATAGGCGCCGGTCGAGGTCGGCGAGCGTGGTCGGACGGCGCCGCGACAGCGCGAGCGCAAGCGCGGCCGCCACCGTGCTCTTGCCGGTGCCGCCTTTGCCGGTTACGAACAAGACCCGCGGCAGCGTCATCGGCTAGAATGTAGGGGTGATGGAGCCGGCAGTAAACCTTGCGCCTGAGAGGTCGAATTTTGACTGAGAAGAAGCCGCCGGCGATCGCCTCGATGCTGATCGCGATACCGCCCGCACAGATCGTGCTGTTCAAGTCGATTGTCGAGTCCTACGACAATATCGCGACGCTGCGCACCGAGGATCCCGTGCGGCATCACCTGCGCATCTACTTCTCGGCCGACTCGCGCGACGAAGTCGAGGCGATGATGACGTCGCTCGCGGCGCAGTTCGACATCCAGCGCCTTGCGGAGAGCTCCTGACCTGTCCCCGTCCGGCGTACTGGGAGAGGTTATTCGGGACGGAATTTGTTAGAAGAGTTGAGTGACCAGGAGAGGAAAAGAAAAATGAAAATCGGACTGCTCACGCCCTTCACCGGCAAGAATGCTCATCCCGCGGAATTTGCGCGCGTCGCCGAGTCGCTCGGCTTCGAATCGATCTGGGTGCCGGAGCATCCCGCGATGCCGGCGAATCCGCAGCAGCAGTTCCCGTCGGGCGGTCCGATTCCACCGCCGTACTTCACGATGGCCGATCAGATGATCACGCTCAGCATGGCGGCCGCCGTCACCAAGACGCTCAAACTCGCCACCGGCATCTGCCTCGTCCCCGAGCATGAGCCGCTCGCGCTCGCCAAGCAGTTCGCGACGCTCGACTCCTACTCGGGCGGCCGCGTGCTATTCGGCATCGGCGCCGGATGGCTGCGTGAGGAGAGCGATTTGTTCGGCGTCGATTTTCCCCATCGATGGACCGAGACCGCCGAGATTGTCGCCGCGATGCGCAAGCTGTGGACCGAGGACGCGCCGTCATTCGACGGCAAGTACGTCAAGTTTCCGCCGGTCAAGTCGCTGCCCAAGCCGGCGCAGAAGTCGGGACCGCCGGTGCTGATCGGTAGCCTCGACAAAAACGCGCTGAAGCGCGTCGCCAAATGGGCCGACGGATGGTGCCCGATCGCGCTGAATGCCGCGCAGTTGAAGACCCGTATCGACGAGCTCAAGCGCGAATGCGCGGCAGTCGGCAGAAACTTCGCCGAACTGGACATCACGATCATGGGCGGAATCCGCGGCGATCGCGCAAAGGTCCAGGACGGCCTCAAGGAGTTTGCGGAGGCGGGAGCAGCCCGATTCGTCGCGGGCCTGGGCGACCTGACCTTCGAAAGTTCAGAAGGAACGCTGAAAAAGATCGCGGCGTTGTACGTTTGATAGCGCGAACTAGAACTCCTGCCGCTCTCTTACTTGTGTCATTCAGAGCCGCCGCGGCGAAGAATCCCGGCTCCGTCTTCCTGCCTAGCCCGTTCACGAGGGAGAGTCCGACGCGAGACCTTAAGCGTCGGGTGAGAGCTTTTTTGCCTGGACGGACTTTCCTCCTTATGTTATCATGAGCGAGGCGGCCTAAGTCGCGGGACTCCGGACCCTTCATTGTCTCGCCCTTAGATCACGTCAACCTCAAAGTCGTTTGGATCGTGCGCCAAAGTCTTGAGAAGTGCGCGGCAGATACCAACAATGATATTCGCGTTCAAGTTGGTTTCCGCATAAAGTCCGCCTCCGATATCTTCTGGCTTTTGTTAGATCTCAGCATTGCGGGAGCAGTACGCACCCGCATTGGTGCTTTGCAGACTTACGGCGGCTTGTTGGCAGCGTTGCCATGGACGTTGCGCAACAGTTCGTGTGGAACCGATCAGAGACGACGTGAAATGGATCGAGCGTCATGGCGGCTAACAAGATTAGTGCGACATGCCGCTGGTCCTGTGTTGTATAGTCTCATCCAACCGGAAATCGGCAGAGAACTCCAGTTGTTCGCATGATGCCAGAAGGCTGTGCTCTTCGTCTTGGCCGAGCTCAAGAGGGATTTCCTTACAGCACAGTACATCAGTTGGGCAGTATCGTCGCACGGCTCAGCATGCTGATTTCGAAAGGCCCAGATTATGGTCATGTACCGTTGATCGTTTTCTGCAAGCGGCATCAGAAGATCTTGAATTATCCTCATTCCTTGAGGTCCTTGGTCTGATACTCTCTATGTCAAATCGGAGTTGTCTGCGTCATGAGTTCTAATTACGCAGTCAAACTCGCGCCGCTCAAAGTGGCACCCATCAACTCGACGATCTCTCGACTGCCAACAAGAGTTCAGGGATGAACTGTTCAGCCTGATGACGTCGCACCACGAATGTTACGATCCCCGAATGAATAACAGTCAGGATGTCACCAAATCACCCGACAATCATCTGCCTGCACTTTCTCCGCGTCAGCTCGCAGCGCGCCGCGCCAACGCCCTCAAATCTACCGGCCCGCGCACGTCCGAAGGCAAGGAAATCGCCCGCCAGAACAGTCTCAAGCATGGGTTCTTCTCATGCGACGTCGTCAACGCCGTACTCGATGGCCCCGCCCGTTTCGACGAATTCACCATGATGCTCGACGCTCTGCTTCAAGAATACGACCCGCAATCCGTCCGCGAGCGCATCCTCATCGATGAGGTCGCGGCGTCTTGCTGGCGCATCCGCCGAATCCTGCGCTACGAATGCCGCGAAACGTGGATCGACGATGACCGATATCGGCGCAAGGCCAAAACTGAAAGTCCCAGCGACGCGCTGCTCTCCACCATGGGCTACGATCATCAGGGCAATCGTGACCGCATTTTTCGCAAGCTCCGCCGCGCCGGGCTCGATACCTTGATCCTGCCCGACGATTCGGACGTGGACAAAATCGTCCGCTATGAACGACTCATCAAGCGCAACCTGTACCGCGCGCTCTACACCCTCGAACGCATCCGCGTTGCCCGCCAGGGTCCGCAATCATCGGACGCAGCTCCGCTGCCTGAGCCGCTCAACCTCGGGGGAGATCTGCTTGACGAAAACAAGTTTTGACGGAACGAAGCTACCGATGGGGGTATGCTATCGCCAGACCGCAACCTGTAGTAGGAACTGCCCCTTCTCAGACAAGTCTGGCAACGGGTTGGCCCGGCAATGCTAACGGTTGACACTGCGCTTGAGGGGCGTAATCTGCATTGGGATTTGCTTGGGGAAGCCGGTGAGAGGCCGGCGCTGCCCCGCAACTGTGAGATTGAGCGTCGCGCGACGCTCGTCGAGTCAGGCGACCAGGCGAATCGATGGAGCCGTAAGAACCTTCGCGGGAGAGGGAGGCTTCAGGAGTTTTTTCAGTGTCTAGTGCCGGCGTTCCGGTTGCCGCGTAGATCTTCTGTCGCTCCTGGCCACTTCCATTTCGGTTCGCGAAGTTCAGGCCGGGCGATGTTGGACGACGAGCACAAATCGAATTTTTTTAACGCATCAGGCAAGCCGCCTTCGCGGCGTCATCTGGCGCCGATGGCGGCGTCGATTGCCGCTCACGCGGCAATCGTGGCGTTGCTTGTGATTTTCGCGGCGCCGGTGGCGCGGCGGCATAGCGAGTGGGTGCTGGCGTATCTGGTTGAGGGCGCTAATGGCGGGTCCGGACGCGACGGCGCTGACGCCGCCGCCTCCGGACCCGCGGCGCGCCACGCGGCGAGCGTGGCGCGCTTCGCGCCGCCGAAGGCGGCGCGCAAGCCGCGGCGGCGCGTCGCCGACGCGCCGCCCGCGCTCGCGAGCATTGCGCCGCTGCGCGCGGTCGCGCTCGCGCGACCGGCCGTATCGGTGCCTGAAGACTCAGCCGCGTCGCATGGCGACGCGGCTGGTGCTTCTGCGGTTCCCGCCGCTGCCGCTTCCGGCGGCGGCGGGAACCGTGGTGAGGCGGGGTCTGTCGGCGCCGCCGATGGCGGCGCCGGCAACGACCCCAATTCGACCGCCCATGCCGACTACGCCAGTAATCCGCCACCCGTTTATCCTTCGGCGGCGCGCCGCCGCGAGCAGCAAGGCACCGTGACCGTCAGGGTGCTGGTCGGCGCCGACGGCGCCGTCGAACGCGCCGAAGTCGCGGACTCTTCCGGCTTCGATTCGCTCGACGACGCCGCGCTGGAGACCGTTCGAGCGCGATGGCGCTTCGTGCCCGCGCGCCACGACGGCGTCGCGGTCGAAAGCTGGGTGCTGGTGCCGATACGCTTCGCGCTGCTCGAGGCCAACGCCGTTCACTGACGGTTTTGCACCATCGTGCTAATCGCAAGAAGCCGTGATATAAGCCCGATCCGAGGAGGGTAGGAAAGATGGCCGCGAAAGCATGTACTACTCTGGCGGTGGCGGGATTGATTGTGGCCGGGGCGATTCTTGTGCCCATCGGCGCACGCGCGATCGAAGTTAAAAAGGATCTCTACAACAATAGCGGCCCCGCTGGTCCGAGCGCTGCGGGTCCGGCCAAGGAAAATCCAATCCCCAAGGCCGCCGCCCAACAGTTGAGCGACACTATCGCCAGCGAGTCCGACTCCTACGTCAGCGACGAGAGCGAGAAGAAATCATCGGGCAAGCCTTACGTCGATCTCGAGCACGCAAAATTCCTGTACCTGCCTACTATGAAGGCGGGACATTGGACCGTGCTGGCCAAGCTCCAGGCGGCTGAATACACGCCGTCCAAGAGCGGCGAGGGCCGGGGCCGGCCGACCGGGAAGCAGAAAATATTGGTGTTCAATTATCGCCTCGACGGTGGCAAATGGACCGAGGTCGAGCAGCCGAAATGGGAAGACGTTGACGTTACCGGCACCGCGGCGGCTGCGCACAAGTAGTTTTTGAAGAGCAGAATACAAAATGATCTGAAGGCCGCGATGAAGAGCGGCGACAAGCTGCGCATGATGGCGTTGCGCGGCGTGCTGTCGGAGATCTCGCGGCTGGAAAAGGACGTTCGCCGCGATCCCAACGACGCCGAGATCCTGCAAATCATCAAGCGCGAGCGGGCCAAGCGCGAAGAGACGCTCGAATTCGCGCGCAAGGCGGCGCGCCAGGACCTGATCGATCAGAACGAGACCGAGGCAAAGGTGCTCGAATCGTATCTGCCGGCCGCCGCTTCCGCCGATGAGGTGCGCGCGGAAATCGCGGCGGCGATCGCGGCGGGCGCGACGCAGATGGGGCCGCTGATGAAAGCATTGCGCGACAAGTTCGGCGCCGGCCTCGACGGCAAGACTGCCAGCGAACTCGCCAAGGAAGCGCTCGCGAAGAAGTAGCGAGCGCGTCCCGCGCTATGTTTGCTCATCGCATCAGCGTATCGCACAATTCTCCGGCCTGACGCCAGTCGCGGCGCCGCGGTTGACGATCAAACCCTTTTCCCGATAGCACTTGAGCGTATCTCCGCAGAGGTTCCTATGCCTGGAAAAATCGAGCCGTTCCGCGTCGAGGTGCCCGATGAAGCGATCGCCGATTTGCGCGCGCGTCTGAGCAGCACGCGCTTTCCCGACGAGGTGCCCGACACCGGCTGGGAGTACGGGACCAATCTCGCCTACCTGAAGGAGCTGGTCGAGTACTGGCGCACGAAATACGACTGGCGTGCGCACGAGCGTGAGATCAATCGCTTCGCGCAATTCAAGGCGAACGTCGATGGACTCGGAATCCACTTCATCCACGAAAAAGGCAAAGGGCCGAATCCGAAACCGCTGTTGCTGATTCACGGATGGCCGGGCTCGATCTACGAGTTCATGCAAATCATCCCGATGCTCACCGATCCGGCCGCGCACGGCGGCGACGCCAAGGATTCGTTCACCGTGATCGCGCCGTCGCTGCCGGGCTACGGATTTTCGGAGCATCCGCGCGCGCGTGCGATGAATATCCAGGCGATGGCGGATTTGTTTCACAAGCTGATGACCGAGACGCTTGGCTACAAGCGCTACGCGGTGCAGGGCGGCGACTGGGGCGCGGCGATTACGTCGCGAATCGGCGAAGTGCACGCGGACAGCGTCTTCGGCATCCATATCAACATGATTGCGATCGGGCCGGCCGAAGGACGGAGCGCACCCGAGCTGACGCCCGAGGAGAAAGTCTTTCTCGGCGACCTGGAAAAATTTCGCACGGCTGAGACCGGCTACCAGTGGATACAAGGCACGAAGCCGCAGACGCTCGCGTACGGACTCAACGATTCGCCGGCCGGGCTGGCGGCATGGATCGTCGAGAAGTTCCGCACCTGGAGCGATTGCCACGGCGAGGTCGAGAAGAGCTTCACGCGCGACCAGTTACTGACCAACGTGATGATCTACTGGATCACGCAGACGATTAATTCCTCGACGCGGCTGTACTACGAGGCGCGGCATCACCCGTGGCGGCTGAAGCCGGGCACGCGGATCGAGGCGCCGACGGCGATCGCGCTGTTCCCGGGCGAGTTGGTGCGTCCGCCGCGGCATTGGGCGGATCGCGTATATAATGTACGGCGCTGGACGGTGATGCCGAAGGGTGGGCATTTCGCGGCGATGGAACAGCCGGAGCTGCTGGCGCAGGACGTTCGCGAGTTTTATCGAGAGTTGAGCTGAGTATCCAAACCTCTCCTCGGACAAGGAGAGGTTAGATTTCGAATCGGCGAACCAGAAAGAACTTGGCTTCGGTTCCCCCTCTCTTTCCTGAATCCGCGGCTAGGCGGAGGCGGCTTCGTCGAACTTGACCAGGTCGGCGTAGAGCTTTTCGATCTCGCGGCCGAGCCGTTCGTAGCGCGCAATCAGATCGTTGGCGTCTTTGCGCGCGAGGTAGAAGTCGGGCACGTTCATCTCGGTCGCGAGGGCGGCGCGTTGGTTTTCCTTCTGCTCGATTTCGGCTTCGATCTGACTGCGTTGCTTCGCGATGCGGTCGCGTTTGCGCGACGCGTCGCGATCGTCTTTGGCCGGCTGCGCGGTCTTCGGCGTTTCGACTTTCTTTGCGGGCGGCGCGATTCCGTTGTTGCCGCGCGCGTCGCGCAAGTGGACTGGCGCGGTTCGAGCCGCCTGCGCTGATGCTGGCGGCGCTTCGGTCTGCGCTTTCTTCTCGAGGTATTCGTCGTAATTGCCGAGGTAGCGAATCGCGTGCCCCTGGCCGACTTCAAGCACCTCGGTCACCAGCTCATTCAGGATGAAGCGATCGTGACTGACTATAATGACGGTGCCCGGAAAGCGCCGGAGCGCTTCGAGCAGCGTGTCCTTGGCGACGATGTCGAGGTTGTTGGTCGGCTCGTCGAGCAGCAGGCAATTGCTCGGATGCGCGAGCACCTTGGCCAGCGCGAGGCGCGCGCGCTCGCCGCCCGACAGGACCTCGACGCGCTTGTGCACGTCGTCGCCCGAGAACAGCATCGCGCCGAGGATCGAGCGCAGCTCGCCCATCGAAAGGCTTTGCGCGCTCTGGCTCAGCTCGTCGAGCACGGTCCGGTCGTACGTGAGCGACTCGGCGAGATTTTGCGCGAAGTATCCGGCCTGCACGCTGGGGCCGACGATCCGTTCGCCGCCGGACATCGGCTCGACGCCCGCCAGCATCTTCATCATGGTGGATTTTCCCGAACCGTTGGGGCCGACCAGCGCGATTCGCGCGCCGCGCTCGATGGTCAGATCGACGCCGTCGTAAACCGTGTGCGCGCCGTAGCGCTTGACCGCGCCCTTGAGCTCGAACACGCGGCGCGTGCTGCGCTCGCATTTCGGAAACGAAATCGCGGGCGGCTTCTGCGATCCTTCGGGCGGCTCGAGGCGCTCGAGCTTGTCGAGCTGCTTGATGCGGCTTTGCACGAGGCGCGCCTTGCTCGCCTGGTAGCGGAAGCGGCTGATGAAGCTCTCCATGTGATCGATTTCTTCGCGCTGCCGCTCGTACGCCGCCATCTCGAGCGTGAACCGCTCCTCGCGCAGCACCAGGTAGCGCGAATAGCCGCCGACGTATTCGGTGAGGCGCCCGCGCGAGACTTCGACGGTGCGTTTGGTGACGCGGTCGAGAAAATAGCGGTCATGCGAGACCAGAATGATCCCGCCCTGGTAGGCGACGAGATAATCCTCGAGCCAGTTGCGCGCCTCGATGTCGAGATGGTTGGTCGGCTCGTCGAGCATCATGAAGTCGGGCGCGTCGAGCAGCAGTTTGGCCAGCGCGATACGCATGCGGATGCCGCCGGAAAATTCGCTGACGTCGCGCGCGAGGTCTTCGTCGGTGAAGCCGAGCCCGAACAGCACCGCGGTGGCGCGGCTCTCGGCGCTGTAGAAATCGTGATGCTCGAGCTCGGTCAGCACCTCGCCCAATTCTTCGAGCGCGGCGTCGTGCGCCGGCCCGGAGTGCTCGTGAGCGAGAATTTCCTCGACTTCCTTGCGGCGCAAGTCGAGCGCCTGCATCCGGTCCAGCGCCGACAGGGTCTCGCGCAGCACCGACCTGCCGCCCATCTCGGGCGCGTCCTGCGCCAGGTAGCCGACGCGGGTGCGCTGCGGACGGGTGATGCGGCCCGAGTCGAGTGGCAGCACTTCGGCAATCATTTTGAGCAGCGTGGATTTGCCGGCGCCGTTCAGCCCGACCAGGCCGACCCGTCCGTCGTCGCCCATCGACCAGCTGACGCGGTCGAGGATCTTGCGGCCCCCGTAGGACTTGGAAAGGTTGTCGAGACTCAGCATGGTGAAAAAAGACATCTTATCAGCGCGGTTTACGTGCCGAAAGCGACCGCCGCGGGCCATGATGTTTGAGGGGCTTCCTTGAATCCCGACATTGTGTTAGGAAATGTTACACTATGGCAAAATTCGCTCCCGGTTATCCGCTGCCCAGAAGCGCTGACGAGTTCGAAAGACTCTGTCTCAAGCTTCTGCGGCGTCATTGGCAGCTCCCTCAACTCGAGCGATTCCGTGACCCGGATCGCGCCGAAAAGGGAATCAACCTAATCGAGATCAGCGGCCGTCCGCGGCTCGCCGCCGTCAAGTGCGACCTGCGCGCCGCGCGCGGCGAGTTGACGATCGCCGAGATCAAGGACGCCGTCGATCGGGCCGCGAGCCTGAAGCTTCCGATTGGACGCTTCGTGATTGCGACCACGGCCGCCAAGCCCGAGGGCTTGCAGCGTTCTTTGTTCGATCTCAACCGCGCCAACCGCAAAGACGGCATCTCGGCGATCGAAGTTCTGACGTGGGACGATCTCGAGGAGCTGCTCGACGAGTATCCTCAAATCCTCACCGACTTCGGCACCGCCGCCAAGCGCCAGGCGCTGACGCGCGCCGACGCCGTGGTCCATCTCGAGGCACGATGCGAGCCCGCGGCGGCGGGACCTTCTGATGCGCTGGGAGAGGAGATCTCGGCCGCCGCGGCATATCTCGAGAGCCATCAATATCAGCTGGCGCGGCTCGCGCTGCTGCGGCTGCGGGAGCAGAAGTGGAGCCAGCTCTCGAACACGCACAAGTTCCGCGTGCTCTCGCACCTCGGCGCCGCGTGGCTGAAGGAAGGCGAGCCGCGCAAATCGGCGATGCTGTTCATCGCGGCCAAATCGCTGCAGCCCGACGAAGAGAACGCGTGCACCAACGAGGCGCTCGCGCACGAACTGCTCGGCGAGCGTGAGCGCGCGTTCGCGCTGGCCGACAAGCTGCGGATGCAGTTTCCGTCGAGCGGACGCGCTGTCGCCCTGTGGCTGAACAACGCGCCCAAGTCGTACGACGCCCGCTCGCTCGAAGAAAACGTCGCGCCCGAGCTTTCCTCCGATCCCGAAGTCGCGGTCGTGATGGCGCGCCGCGCGCTGCTCGACGCTCATTATGATCGGGCCGAGCGTTACGCGCGTCTCGCCAGTGAGGCGTTGCCGAACAATTCGATCCCGTGGCTCGTCCTCGGACAGGCAATTCTGCTCAATGAACTCGAAATGGCGGGAGAGGGCGGGAGCGATGCTCCGGCGCAGAGCGACGAGGGCCGCATCCGCGAATCGGAGACCTGCTTCACCCAGGCGCTGACGCTGGCGCAGGCCGAACGCCAGGCCTCGAGCGAGGTGCAAGCGCTGATCGGACGCGCACAGGCTCGAATCGCGCTGCGCGACACCGACGGCGCGGGCAAGGATATCGAACAGGCGCATAGCCTCGAACGCGAGGACGCCAACGGGCTGTGCGAGTATGGAATCGTGCTGCGAACGCGCGGCAGCCTGAGCGAGGCTATCGACGTGCTGCGCCGAGCCGCGTCTGTCGGCGGTCGCGACGACATCGACTACCATCTGGCGGTCACGCTGCGCGAGCGCGACGAACCCGGCGATTTGCAGGAGGCGACCGAGCTGCTGATGCGATCGATCGCGCGGCCGGACGCGATTCCTGCCGGCGATTTTCCATTTCGCAGTGGCAGCCGCGATCGAAGCGCTTGCGATCGCCGAGCGCTATCACGATGCCGACGCGCTGTTGACCTCGATTCCCGAAGGGCGCTTGCCGGCGGTTACCTTGCGCACGCTGCGCGCAAATCTCCGCCTGGCTCAGGGCAAATTCGATCAGGCGTCGAAGCTGGCCGACGAGGCTCTATCGGGCCTCACGCCCGACATCGGCCCCGACAACCGGCGCAAGCTCGCCGCGCTGCTGCATGATTTGGGCCGCTATCGCGACGCCTTGCCTCTGTGGCAAACGCTCGCGCCGGCCGGCACCGCCGGCACCGACACGCGCCGGCTGCTCGATTGTGCGGGCCGTCTCGGCCGCGAGGACATCGTTGACGACATCTCGCGCCAGTTGCATCCCGAACAAACCGATAACGCCGGCTCGGTCGCCGACCAGCTCGACAAACTCGAACGCAATGATCCCGAAGCCGCGCTGGCCCAACTTGAAGAGATGCTCAGCGCGCATCCCGAGGATCGCGTGCTTAAGCTGCGCCGCTCGATCGTCGCCGTTCGCCTGGGCCGCGTGGATCTGGTCGTCGCCGATCCGAACGCGATGCCGTCGGCGCGGGAAATCCCGCCCGCACTTGGCCGCGCGGCCGTGCAATTCATGCGCGACGGCGGACGCGCCAACGAGTCGCTCGCCTACGCCTACGAATTGCTGCGCCGCCAGGGTGGCAGCGTCGATGCGCATCGCGCGTACCTCGCCGCGCTCGGACCGGTCGGTCCGATGCCGCACGTGCCTGATTTCGAGACGGCCGGATCCGGTTGCGCGCTCAGTTTCCTCGAAGAGGGTTCCAACACCGAGAAGTGGATTCTGCTCGAGGACGCCAACGACGCCGACGAAATGCTCGACGAGTACGGCCCGCAGCATCCGATGACCAAGGCGGTCAAGGGCAAGAAGGCCGGCGAGAAGTTCCAGCTGCCTGAGGGCCGTTTCAGCCGCCGCCAGGCCAGCGTCAAGCAGATGATCAGCAAGTACGCCTATCGCTACATGGACGTGCTGATTAACTGGCAGGCGCGCTTCCCCGGCGAGGCCGAAATAGAAATGAACTATGTGCGCGCCGACGCGATTCCATGGAGCGAGATGAATGAGAGCTTCGAGTCGTTGTTCGATGCGAGCAACGGCAATGGAAACGGCAACGGCGTCGCCAATGGCAACGGGGTCGTGAATGGCAACGGTCTCGCCAAAGCCAACGGTCACGGCAACGGCGCAGTCAACGGCAAGCGCGACGACGCCCTCAAGCAGGCCGAGCGCACCTACGCCAACAACTCGATCCCGATTCATGCGGTGGCGGAACGCCTCAACCTGAACGATTTGCAGACCGTGTTTATCCTGGCGCAGCGCCCCGAAGCGCCGCTCAAGTGCTGCACCGGTTCGCCGGAGGAGCTCGAAGCGGCTCTGGGAGCCTTTGAGCGCGCGAATGCGGTGGTGCTCGATTTGACCGCGATCGCGACGCTATGCATGCTCGGACGGCTCAGCCTGCTGCCGACGTGGCCGCGCCAGTTCGTGATCTCGCAGTCAACGCTCGCCGAACTTCGTCGGCTCGCGTTCGAGGACACGCTGCTCCGCCTGCCGCCCGGATTTTCCGCGTCGATCACCGGCAGCGCCAACGACGGCAAGCGCGCCGATGTTCAATTGAAGGGACTCGCCGATGCGTTGCAGTCGGTCTGCCGCGTGCGCGACGGCGCGGTGCTGGCCTCGATCGATCCTGAACGGCGCGAGCGGCTGGTGAGATTCTTCGGCCGTCACGGCGCCGAGAGCATCGTGATCGCCTCGATGCCGGGACACGTGCTGTGGACCGACGACATGATCCTCGCCGATCTCGCCAAGACCGAGTTCGGCGTGCGCCGGGTATGGACCGAGGCCGCGCTGCAGGCGCGCGCGCAGGCGGGCAACCTCGATCCCGCCGAGTTGGCCACCGCCAGCACCAAGCTCGCGGGATGGGGCTATTCGTTCACCACCCCGAGCATCGAGACGCTGATGCGCGCGGGCTCGGTCGCGGTGTGGAATCCCGATCAGTTCCCGCTCAAGCAGGCGCTCGACCAGTTCGCGTCGGATTCGATGAACATGTCGGATGCGGTGCGGCTGGCGGCCGAATTGATCGTCAAGATGTACAACGACCAGTATCTGCGCGGGCAGCGCCGCACGGTGACGTCGCGGCTGCTCGACCGGCTGGCGATTCGTCCCGGCGGACGCGAAGCGATCGAGACGCTGCCGCGTTCGCTGCCGATTCGCTTCGGACTCGACCTGATTCGTGCGCGTGAGCTGAGCGACGTGGTGCGTGGATGGACCGCTTCCCAGGGGGAGGGACAGCAGACCGAGCGCCTGATGGCCGGTCGCTGAATCACTGGGGCGCCGATAAGAGATCCGGTAGTGGGTCAGATCAAACTGCCCACTACCGTTGATCCTGGCGCGTCGTGTTAGGCCGCGCGATCGAGTAGAATGCCGCTGGGCTAAGGCCACAGGAGGAACGCACGATGGCGGCAATCGCCGAGGGAGACCGGATCGTCCTCATCGATCGCAGGCTCTTCAAGGACGACAACACGCGGATTTTCGTGGGCATCGTCGAGCAGACTGACGGCGTCCTGATTCGCGCCCGCGGCTACGTCTTTCACGTCAGCTCCTACGAGGTCGCCGGCCAGGAACGCCGCGGCGAAGAACGCCTGCGCGTGTTCTCGATGGGTTCCGGAGACATCGTGTACCTGCTGCCAGAAGGGCAGGACATCTCGCGCCTGATGCTCAAGCGCTCGCCGAAATCGATGACGCTGAGCGACGGGCACTACGCGATGGACCTGAGCGACTTCCTGCTGCGCGCGTAAATTCGGCTCGAATATAGGTTCTCGCTATGCTTGTAGTCGGCGAGCATGGCAAAAAGAGCAGTCAGCAGCGGCACGCCTCGCGCCGCATCAGCAAAATCGGGAACCTCCTGGCTCTCGCGACTGGCCAGCTTTTTCAAAGCACTCGGCCCGGGCATCGTAACCGGTGCTGCCGACGACGATCCAAGCGGCATCGCGACCTATTCGCAAGTCGGCGCGCAGTTCGGCTTCACGATGCTATGGACGATGCTCCTGACCTACCCGTTGATGGCGGGAATCCAGGAAATCAGCGCATGGATCGGGCGAGTCACCGGTGTAGGACTGGCCGGTAATATACGGCGTCACTACGCGCCTCTGGTTGTAAACACCTTAGTCGCGTTTTTGTTGATCGCGAACGTGATCAACTTAGGCGCCGACATCGGCGCCATGGGAAGCGCGCTGCAATTAATCGCAGGCGGTCCCGCACTGTTGTATAGCATCGTTTTTGGAGTGATTTCGGTTATCGCGGCAATTGTCTTCCCTTACAAGCAATACGCTCAGTATTTGAAGTGGACCACGCTGGTTTTGTTCGTATACGCCGGTACCGCTCTTATAGTTCATATTCCCTTGAAGCTGGTCCTGCTCGGAACGTTCATCCCCTCGCTGTCTTTCTCGAACAGCTATCTGATCGCTCTGACTGCGGTCTTCGGAACCACGATAAGTCCCTATCTCTTTTTCTGGCAGGCTTCAGTAGAAGTGGCGGAACAGAAATCCGCGCCGCGCGAAAAACCGCTCAAGGACGCGCCCCACCAGGCGCCAGCGCAACTTGAGCGGATGCGAAGCGGCACCTATCTCGGGATGGCCCTTTCCAACATCATCGCCTTCTTCATTATCCTCGACACCGCCGCTGTTCTGCACGCACACGGCATCACCAACATTCAGACTCCAGCGCAAGCCGCTGAAGCGCTGCGGCCGCTGGCGGGCGAATTGGCATTTCTGCTTTTCAGCATAGGTATTATAGGAACCGGGTTGATAGCTATTCCGGTGCTCGCGGGTTCTTCGGCCTATGCGCTGGCCGAGGCTCTCAAATTGCCGATAGGACTCGAGCGCAAGCTGCAGCGGGCGAAAGGGTTTTATGCAATTCTCGCAGTGGCGACCCTGATAGGTGTCGCCCTGAACTTTACCGCAATAAATCCTATCAAGGCGCTTTTCTGGAGCGCAGTGATCAACGGCCTGGCAGCAGTCCCCATAATGATCGTGATGATGCTGATGACCACCAACAAAAAGATCACGGGCCAAGTGAGGTTACCTACACTTCAAAAGGTCATAGGATGGATCGCCACCGGCGTGATGTTCGCCGTCGCCGCCGGCATGATCGCGACACTTATATAAAGTGGCTAGAGCTTGCCGACGAACTCGATAATAGCCGCCGCCGTATCGCTCGGGTTGTCCAGCGGCACGTGATGGAAGGCGCGCGGGATCTCCTTCAGCACCGAGCCGCGAATCTTCCGATGCATCGCCGCGACGTGCGACGGACTCACCAGCCCGCTGTGGTCGCCGCGCAGCAGCAGCGTCGGCATCTTTATCTGCCTGATCTTCGGCCGCGTCATCTTGACCCCATGCTTGCGCCACGCCCGCGTTTCCGGATCGAAGCGGAACGCCCAGGTGCCATTGGGTAGCTGCTCGGCGCCAAGCAGGGCGAGGCGCTCTACTTCCAGCCGCGTCAAACTCGTCTGCGGCGGCTGTAGTCGAAATTTCTTGATGATGTCGTCGGCCGAGCGCAGCTCGGGACGAACTCCCCCGTGAGATTTCCGCCGCCATCGCCACATCAGGCGCCGAAACAGCGGCGGCGGCCCGTGCGGCGCGTCAACGATTATCAGCGCCTCGAGCAACTCCGGATGCGTCACCGCGACCCACTGCGCAACCGCGCCCCCCATCGAATGTCCAACCAGGATTGCGCGCGCGCCGAGGCTCTCGATCAATCCGCACACGTCCTTCAGGTACGACGGCGGGCCGTACATTCCGTCGTTCGCCCATTGGCTGCGGCCGTGACCGCGAAAATCCAGCGCGATCACCCGCCCATGCGGGGTCAGGAGCGGAGCGACGCCATCCCACCAATGCACATGCGCCGCGCCGCCGTGCAGCAAAACGAAAGTGTGTTTGTCCGAGTCGCCGCCCCAGTCCAGATAGTGAAGCTTGAGTCCATCAACCTCGACGTACCGATGGGTCGGCTCCGCGAGCGCGGTAGCCGCTTGCTGTGGTGCCATAACCTGCGATTCTATTCGACGCGGGATGCTGAGGATAGATTTTCATGCGCGCCGCGTCGTGCTAACAACCGCAGCAGAGCAGAGAATGCCAAGGAGAACTGTTCGATGGCCCTGAGACTCGAAAATAAAAATGCATTGATCACCGGCGGCGCCAGCGGTATCGGACGCGCGACCGCGATTCGATTCGCCGAAGAAGGCGCCAACATCTTTGTCGCCGACCGACATCTCGCCGCCGCCGAAGAGACCGCCGCTTCCGTGAGAAAGCTTGGACGCAAGGCGGTCCCGTTCCAGGTCGATACCAGCGACGAGGCGCAGGTGAACGCGATGGTCGCGCGGATGGTCAAGGACCTCGGCAGCGTCAACATCGTGGTCGCGGCGGCGGGAATCTCGCACGCGCACTATGGTGAAGAGGGCCAGCCCGACATCACGTTTCTCAGCAACAAGTCCTTCGCCAACTGGCGCAAGGTCTTGAGCGTCAACCTCGACGGTGTGTTCCTGACTGATCGCGCATGCGCACAGGCGATGATCGCGGCCGGCAATGGCGGACGCATCATCAATATCGCGTCAGCCGCCGCGCGGCTGCCGACCCCCGGTGTCGGCGAGTATTCCGTCAGCAAGGCCGGCGTGTGGATGCTGACGCGGGTGCTCGCGACGGAGTTGGCCGCGTTCAACATCACCGCCAACGCGATCGGTCCCGGCTTCATCAAGACGCCGATGACCGCGGGAATACAGGAATTCGGCAACATGACGCAGTTGATGGATCGCGTGCCGATGAAGCAGATGGGCGAGCCGGTTGACGTCGCCAACACCGCGCTATTCCTCGCCAGTGAAGAGGGCCGCTACTACACCGGCTCGATCCTGCACCCCGACGGCGGCATCACAATGCAGTGATCACTGAAAATCTCGTGCGAGTCAGGTTTCCACGGATCGTTCGCGATTCTCGCGCGGTCGCAACGTTTGCCGTCGCCTTGCTGATAATCGCCGGCTCGACCACGCCCGCGTCGGCGCAGATGGCGACTGCCGTCGCCGACGCCGATGGTCATGCCCACGATTCCGCAGATTCAGCTTCAGACCGTGCCCGCATACGGACCGGCGCCGCTGACCGTCGGATTCTTTGTCTCGAGCATCAATGCCGACGCCGCGCCGCTGGCCAGCTACATCTGGAATTTCGGCGACGGCCAGGTCTCGATGCTGCCGCCGACCGCGCTGTTTCACACGTACACGAACCCCGGCAGCTACGTGGTCAACGTAACCGTGACCGACACCGACGGCCATCAGGCGTCATCGTTCGCCGGCGTGATCGTGGCGCAACCCGTCGCCCAGTAGCCGCGAAGCGACGGATTGAACAGCGCTATTCCTTCAGCATCTCGATCTTGCCGGTGTCGAGGTCGTAGATGCCGCCGACGATCTTCAAATCGCCCGATTTGACCATCGCCGCCAGCTCTTCCGAGGTGGCGAGATTTTTCATCACCAGGATCACATTCTCACGCACGGCGTTCTCGACCGGATCGCCCGGCATGGCCTTGCTCGCTGCCACGGCGGGCCTGAGTTCACTGAGCATCGGGCCGACGTCCTGATCGGCGGTGCCTTCATGCCCATCGACCGCCGCGATCACCGCGCCGCATCGGCGATGCCCCAGCACCATCACGACGCGCACGCCCAGATGCTTTACGGAGTAGTCGAGGCTCTCGATCACGACCTTGTCGGCAACGTTGCCCGCGACGCGCACGGTGAAGATATCGCCGAGTCCGCGGTCGAAGATGACTTCGGGCGGCGTGCGCGAGTCAGAGCATGCGAGCACCGCGGCGAACGGATGTTGTCCCTTGGCCACTTCGGCGCGGCGTTCCGGCGTCTGATTGGGATGCTCGGGCTTGCCGGCGACGAAACGCTCGTTGCCATCGAGTAAAAGTTGCAGAGCTTGAGCTGGAGGCATGGTTGCTGCGTGGACTGCGGCAATCACCGCGCGTGTCGCCACCAGCGACAGCGATGCGATAGCCAACAGTATCAAACTCCTTGGTAAGATTTTTCCCGGTCGAGTCATCGTCACTTCCCTTGTTGCGGTTCAGCGGCATTGACACCGTACAGTTATTCGCCAGTATTGATGGCGATGCGACATAAATCCAGCGCCCAGACAATTTCCACTTCGGCAACAAATTTGGCAAGACCGGTTCTCGCGCTGATCGCGCTCGGCACTCTCGCCCTCATCGCCTCAGGATGCATGAGCGATCAAATGGACGCCACCAACAAGCTCGTTCAACAGCAACAGGAACAGCTCGAGCATCAGCAGCAGGAACTCGAAGCGCTCCAGTCCAATCAGAATCAAAACTACACGCCCGGAGCCGCGACCCCCGCCCACGGCGGCTGCGACAAGGAGCTTGAAGGGATAGCGACCAAGCGCGGCGGCGAAAGGTTCGCCGCCGGCGATTTCAACAAGGCGCTCGGATACTATCAGGATGCGCTGATGGCCTGCCCCAACGATGACCAGGGCGAAGTCAACGTCGCGCGCACCTACGAGGCGCTCGGCAACAAAGTCGAGGCCATCAACTACTACCGAAAGGCCGCCGACACCGACAGCGACACCAACAGCGCCACCGTCAGCGACGCCCAGGACGAAGCCAAGGCCGCGCTCCTGCGCCTGCAAGCCTCCCGCATGCCGTGATTTCCGAATCCCTGCAAGCGGTCCGTGATCTTGTTCCCTTCCACCTGGGGAAGGGGTTAGGTTGCACGCACCGATTTCAGTTTGATTCGCCTCCCGCCGGTTTGGTTCTGCTCGTCGCGCTCGTTAGATTTGATCATGGGGGCGGCGCACAGCCCTCCTCATCTCCATGGACGGCAATGGCAATAGCGAAACTCCCGAACTGAACGCCCCGCGGCCGCGCCGCATCGCGATTCTTACCGCCGGCGGCGACGCTCCCGGCATGAACGCCGCGATACGCGCCGTGGTCCGCAGCGCCGCGATCGCCGGAATTGAAGTGATCGGCTTCAGGCGAGGCTACGAGGGCCTCATCCGCGACCTGGCCGAGCCGCTCGACGGCCGCTCGGTCGCCAACATGATCCAGCGCGGGGGCACCTTCCTGGAGACTTCGCGATCGCCCGAGTTCCGCACGCCCGCGGCGCGGGGACTTGCAGCGCGCAACCTGAAGCGTCACCAGATAGAAGCCCTGATCGTAGTCGGCGGCGAGGGCTCGATGATCGGCGCAGCGGCTTTCAGCGCCGAGACCGGCGTTCCTGTCTTCGTCATACCGGCGTCGATCGACAACGACATCCCCGGCACCGACTACTCGATCGGCTTCGACACCGCGGTGAACACCGCGCTCGAAGCTATCGACCGCATCCGCGATACCGCATTCGCCTACGAGCGCGTCTTCTGCGTCGAAGTGATGGGCCGCGACTCGGGCTTTATCGCAATCGCGGTCGCGCTAGGCGGTGGCGCCGAAGCCGTCATCGTCCCCGAAATCCCGTTCAGCCTCGACGACATCTGCGATCGCGTCGAGGACAGCCATCGCCGCGGCAAACGCTCGACCATCGTCGTCGTCTCGGAAGGTCCGCGCACCGGCGGCGTCATCCCGGTCGCCGAGGCTCTTACCGCGCGACTCGGGATGCAGGCGCGCGTCGTCGTCCTTGGCCACGTGCAACGCGGCGGCGCGCCGACCGCCCGCGACCGGCTGCTCGCGAGCCGGATGGGTGCGGGTGCGATCAAGGCAATCCTCGACGGCGCCGGTCCCTCGTTGATTGGCGAGGATCGCGGCGCCATCGTGCGCGTTCCGCTGAGCGAGGTCGCCACCCAGCGCCGCCCACTCGACCCGTCGCTGATCGAGCTGGTCCATCAACTCTCCACCTGACCGCGCGATAGCAGCGGAAAGCGATCGGGTCTTCATATCCGGTACCCCTTCCCGCGCGGGAATGGGTTAGGGGTTAGGTTCTCCGCATCAATCATCACCCTCTTCGGAATAATCCGCGCGCCCGCCCCGTCCGTATTTCTGAATGATGCGGAAATCGCGATTCGTTCGGGAACCATCGGCCCAACTCGATGGTTAAAAGCTCGCAAGGGGACCGTCTCATCGCAGCCGATGAGAGTCCGGCCGGGAGCCAGCCAGCACCGCTCCCGCGGACGCTAGCGCCCCACAGGATTTTTCCGATGTCTGAAGGCTTTCAGTTGGCTTCCGATAGCGCGGTCGAGCGCTTCGTTGGCCTCGATCAGATCCTGCCCTGCCAATACTACGACCTGTCGGGCGGCCATCGCCTGACCGGCGAGCAGCGCCTGATGCTCGCGTTGCTGGCCGACGCCATCAATGTCTATCAGCAGGGTGCGCTGTCGCGGAACACGCGCAAGCGCCTGCTCTTCATCGACGCCGAGCGATGGATCACGGCCAGCGCGCGATGCCGCCACGCCTTCAGCTTCGACACCGTATGCGACGCGCTCGGAATCAACCCGAGCATGCTGCGGCGCCGGATGCTGGCATGGAAGCACGAACTCCGCCGCGACGACGAAGCGCGCGCCGGCACGCCCCATCTGCGGCTCAAAATCACGCCGCGCAGCAAGCATCTGAGCCAGCGTCGCAATCGCAGCCGCGCCCCGGTCGCAGCCCCCGCGTTCTAAAAGCCGGCGTCGCGCCGCGACCAAAAGCCTGTGGAACTCGAACAGGCTGGGTCCAGCCGCCTCCTTAGTCCACCACCTCGAAATCCTTTGCCTCTTTGGCCTTGTCCGTGTCCGGCGCAGTTAAGGTGATGATCACTTTGTCGATCTGACCGGTAAATGGAAAGTGATCTTTCTTTTTGTAGTTGTTCGACACCGGCGTTCCGTTGTCCACGCCTACATCGAAAGTCTCGCTCAGCGAGAAGCTGCCCGGCACCGTTTGATCGAGCGCGCCTTCCGCGACTTTGTTCCCGTTCACGTACAACTGCCCGATGCCCTTCAGCATTCCGGTTTTGATGAAATTGAATTTCAGATCGACCTTGCCGGTGGGCAGCGTCGGCGAGACGATCGCGTACCGAGCGACGTTGAAGTAGTTGTAGTCGTAGTGCAGCTTGTGGTCGGCGATGAACAAGGTGTAGCCACCGTTCACACCGCCGCAGGCCACGATCACGCCTTCTTCGTTGCCTTTCAAATTGAGCGTCGTCTCGATTGTGTGCGAAGTGTTCTTGACCGGCGCCGAAGCTGCCTCGGGGATGCGCTGCGCTCCCGGCCAATAGTAAACGAACTGCTTGCGGTCGCCGAAGGCGCGGCTGAACTGAGTTGCTACTCTGGAGGCCAGGTCGTCGTAGAGCGGATAGACGTTGTTCTTCCAGGCAGCGTCATCCCAGTCTTTTTTCAGCTCTTCGAGTTTCTGCGGATTGCTGGCTGCGAGATCGTTCGTCTCCGAGAAGTCCTGGTTGACGTTGTAAAGCTCCCATACGTCCTTGTCGAAGGGAAAGGTGCCCGCAACTATCCACGGCATCCGGTTGCCATGGATCGTCACCGCCTTCCATCCATCTTTGTACATCGCGCGGTTGCCCAATTGCTCGTAATACTGCTGGGTGCGGGTCGATGGCGCCGAGGCGTTGTCGAATGAATAGACCAGGCTCTTGCCGTCTAACGAGATCTGTTTGACGCCGTCGATCTCGTCCATGAAAGGCGTGCCGGTCGCCTCGAGCGCGGTGGCCATCAGGTCGGTGATGAATCCGTATTGATTTCTGATCTCGCCCTTGGCCTTGATGCCCTTCGGCCACGTGATGATCAGAGGGTCGGAAATGCCGCCGTTGTGTACAATCTGCTTGCAGTACTTGAACGGCGTGTTCCCGGCCATCGCCCAACCGGCGTGATAGTGCGGATAAGTGTCGGGGCCGCCCCATTCATCGTAGTGCTTCATGTTTTCTTCGAGGCTGGTTTGCTGGGCGTTGAGCACCAGCGACTCGTTGAAGGTTCCGTTCAAACCGCCTTCACCGCTGGCGCCGTTGTCGGAGGTGACCATGATGATGGTGTTGTCGTACTCGCCAGTGCGTTTCAGGGCGGCAATGATACGGCCGATTTGCTCGTCGGTCTGCGTCAGCATGCCGGCGAAGACCTCCATCTGATGCGAATACAGCTTCTTCTGTTCCGCGCTCAGGCTGTCCCACCGAGGAATCTCCGGGATGCCGTTGGATAGCTTGGTGCCGTCAGGCAGCAGTTTCATTTGCGTCTGCCGCGCGAAGATTTGGTCGCGCGCCTTGTCCCAGCCCATGTCGAATTTGCCCTTGTACATTTGGATGTACTTCTGCGGGACCTGATGCGGCGAGTGCATCGCGCTTGGCGCCCAGAAAACGAAAAACGGACGGTCCGGATAGATCGAAACGTGAGAGGTGACGTTGTTGATCGCCCGATCGGCCAGGTCGGTCGTCAGGTGGTAGCCCGGTTTGCCAACCCAGTTCTCGGTGGGATGGTGATCGTCCCACATCAGGGTTCGATAGTCGTCGGCGTCGGCTGCCATGAAGCCGTAGAAATGGTCGAAGCCTTCGCCACTCGCCCAATGGATGAACGGCCCGCTCTGCGAGGCTTCCGGCAGCGGCGTATGGTCCCATTTACCGAGCGCAAAGGTCTCAAAGCCGGCGTGCTGGAAATCCTTTGCAATTGATTTCGCGCTTTCGGGCGGGACGCCGTTGTAGCCCGGAAAGCCCATCGCAGTGAGCGCGTGCGAGCCCAACCCAATGCGATGCGGATTTCGCGCGGCCATCAGCGCGGCCCGCGAGGGCGAACATAGCGCCGTGGTATGGAAGTTGTTGTAGCGCAAGCCGTCGGCGGCGAGCGCGTCGAGGTTGGGGGTCTTGATCAATCCACCGTAACTGCCCAACTGCGAAAAACCGACGTCGTCCAACAGAATGATGAAGCACGTTGGGCGTGCCCGGCTTCGGCTTCGGCAGCTCGGGGTACCATTCCTGTGATTCGGCGTAGGTTCGGCCAATCTTGCCCTTGAACTCCTGGCCGTACTTGGCGAACGAATCGTCAGTTTGAGGCGCAGCGGTCTGTGCATGGGCTGCCAAAACGATCATCCCACAGACGACGATCATGAGCCCGAATATTTTCACCAGCTGTTTTGTGTTCAACAGATTACCTCTCGATTCCATTAGCGACCCCAGCAGCCGACTACATCTCAGGATCGCGCGCAAGTGCCGGCCGTTTCCCGCGCTGGTTTCATGCCGGGCCGAGCCTCGCGGCGGCGGCCGGTCGTCAACAGCCTTATCCACAGGGCTTGCAATTCTCCCTGATCTGGCTAGAATGTCGTTAGCACTCGGACATCGCGAGTGCCAATTGACAAAACCCGGACAGTAATTAACTTTCCGACGGCGGGAATCGTCCCGTCTAGCAACACTTTCTCTGAAAGCCAAGGAGGCTGCTGGTTCCCAATGAAAGGATTAAGGCCACTGGGAGATCGAATTCTCGTCAAGCGCGTCAAGGAAGAAGAGCGGACCAAGGGCGGGATCATCATCCCGGACACCGCCAAGGAAAAGCCGCAAGAAGGCAAAATCGTCGCCGTCGGCAAGGGCAAACGCGACGACAACGGCAAGCTGATTCCGATCGAAGTGAAAGAGGGCGACAAAATCCTCTTCGGCAAATACTCGGGCAGCGAGTTCAAGCTCGAGGGTGAAGACCTGTTGATCCTGCGCGAGGACGATATCCTCGGAATCATCGAGTAGGCCTTCGCGCTCGCTCGTCAACGAGTCCCCATTTATTTAGACAACCACTGACAAGAAATTCAGGAGAGGCAAAAGAACCATGCCCGCAAAGATAGTTCGTTTCGGACAAGAATCGCGCGAGAAGATCCTCAAGGGGGTCAACGTCCTCGCCGATGCCGTCACCGTGACGCTCGGCCCCAAGGGCCGCAACGTCGTGCTCGAGAAGAGCTTCGGCGCTCCGACTGTGACCAAGGACGGCGTGACCGTCGCCAAGGAAATCGAGCTCGAAGACAAGTTCGAGAATATGGGCGCGCAGATGGTCAAAGAGGTCGCCTCCAAGACCTCTGACGTCGCCGGCGACGGCACCACCACCGCCACCGTACTCGCGCGCCAGATTTTCACCGAGGGCATCAAGATGGTCGCCGCCGGGCATGATCCGATGTCGCTCAAGCGCGGCATCAATCGCGCCGTCGAGGCGATTACCGCCGAGCTCAAGAACCTGTCCAAGCCGACCAAGGATCGCAAGGAAATCGCCCAGGTCGGCACGATTTCCGCCAACAACGACTCGACTATCGGCGACATTATCGCCGAGGCGATGGAGAAGGTCGGCAAGGAAGGCGTTATCACGGTTGAAGAGGCGCGCGGCCTCGAGACCCAGCTTGAAGTGGTCGAGGGCATGCAGTTCGACCGCGGCTACCTGTCGCCGTACTTCGTGACCGATCCGGAGCGGATGGAAGCGAAGCTCGACGACGTGTTCATCCTGATTCACGAGAAGAAGATCTCGTCGATGAAGGACCTGCTGCCCATTCTCGAGACGATCGCCAAGACCGGCAAGCCGTTCCTGATCATCGCCGAGGATATCGAAGGCGAGGCGCTGGCGACGCTGGTCGTGAATAAGATTCGCGGCACGCTGTCGTGCGTAGCGGTCAAGGCGCCGGGCTTCGGCGATCGGCGCAAGGCGATGCTGGACGATATTGCGATCCTCACCAATGGACGCAACATCTCCGAAGAACTCGGCATCAAGCTCGAGAACATCACGCTGACCGACCTCGGCCGCGCCAAGCGCCTGGTGGTCGATAAGGACAACTGCACGATCATCGACGGCGCCGGCAAGAAGGCCGACATCGAGGGTCGTATCAAGCAGATTCGCGCCCAGATCGAGGAGACCACCTCGGACTACGATCGCGAGAAGCTGCAGGAGCGGCTGGCCAAGCTGGTCGGCGGCGTCGCGGTGATTCGCGTCGGCGCGGCGACCGAAATCGAGATGAAAGAGAAGAAGGCACGCGTCGAGGACGCGCTGCATGCAACCCGCGCCGCAATCGAAGAGGGCGTGGTGCCGGGCGGCGGCGTCGCGCTGATTCGCGCGGCGGCAGTGCTCGATAACATGCGCGCCAGCGAGGTCGAGAAGGTCGGCATCGGGATCATTAAGAAGGCGATCGAAGGCCCGGCGTGGTGGATCGCATCAAACGCGGGCTGGGAAGGCTCGGTCGTCGTCGATAAGATCAAGAACGGCAAGGGGCCGTTCGGATTCAACGCGGCCAGCGAAGAGTTCGAGGATCTGATGAAGGCTGGAATCGCCGACCCGACCAAGGTCGTGCGCAGCGCATTGCAGAATGCGGCGTCGGTTGCGAGCCTGCTGCTCACCACCGAATGCATGGTGGCCGAGAAGCCCGACGAGAAGGGCGGCGCCGGCGGCGGCGGGATGCCGGGCGGAATGCCTCCTGGCGGCATGATGTAGCCGAGAGAAGAAATCCGAGACTGACGCAGCGGCGGGGCCAATCGAGGCTCCGCCGCTGTGCTTTTGGCGCCAATGGTCCGATCCGTGATGTGACGCGCGAGGGCTCGGATGTCACTGCGATGCTACAAATCACTTGCGTGCAACGGTGATCGTGAATCGCGATCATTCGAGGCGGATTGTACCGCGTGTAAATGGTCAACTAAGTGGCCGCGAATTGCATTTGGCTAGTCTGCCCGGAAATCGGACAGTCCTGCCCGACCCGCCCGTCCCTTGGCCCCGCCCTTGCTAAATAACCAAACGGATCGCAGCTGTGTGACGCCTTGGGGACTGGGCTGGCGCAGTGTTCGTCCAAGGAGAAGCCGCTAATGGCAGTACGAGTGCTCATTGCGGACAGCTCGGGGATCACGCGCGACATCATGCGCAATCATCTCGAATGCGGGGGATGTCAGGTGGTGGCGGAGACCGAGACGGTCGCGCAGACAATCGACCTATTTCGCACTACGCGGCCGGATGTCGTCACACTCGACACCGGGCTGCGCAGCGCGAACGGGCTCGAGGCTCTGTCGTTGTTCAGGATGATTCGGCGCGAATCGCCGAAGACGTCGGTCGTGATCGTCAGCGCGTCGCGCGCGCCCGACGACCAGCGGGTTTACCTGCGCGAGGGCGCGCTCGAATGCATCGTCGAGCCATTCGACAGTTACGGCTTGGAGCGGATGTGGCGCAAGCTCTCGGAAATATACCCGGAGCTGAGACGCAGAGACGAGGCCGCTTCCGGCCGCTGAAGAGCTACCCGGCCATCAGCTAACGCTCGAGCGCAACCATCAGGCGTTCGACTAAGAGGGGCTGGCCGGGGATGCAGTTGATCCACAGCACCCATCCGGAATTTTCGCTCGAATAGAACGGCGCGGGAGTGCCGCAGTAAAAAGCGCGGGTCGCGCCCTGCGACACGTCGCTCAGCACGTGCACGTGGCCGAGCGCGACGTAGTCGTAGCGCGAGCGCTCGATATCGGCGGGCGTGATTGGCGACGATCGCTCGATCTCGCCTTCCTCCATGAAGAATCCATGCGCGAGCGCGATGTTCCAGCGCTCCTCCGCGGGTTCGGGCACGCCGCTCATCGGGCGGTAGTCGGGGGTATGCTCGACCAGCGCGCGGCCCCATACGCGAGTCGCCAGATCGGGGAAATCGATCGTGCGGCCCTCGGGCTCGAGGATCAGGTGCAGATTTTCGGGCAGCGCGCCGGGCGCGAGGCCCGCGTAAATCGATCGCTCGTCGTGCGCATCGTGGTTGCCGGGGATCATCACGACCGGCATCTGCGCCCGCGCGATCGTGCCCATCGCGAAGGCGAGGCCCTCCTCGGTGACGCGCGCCGAATCGAACAGGTCGCCGACTATCAGCAGCATGTCGGCGTTGCGCTCGTTGGCGATGTCGATAACGCGGCCGAAGGCGGTGCGCACCTTGTCACGCAACTCGATACCGCGCTCGCCTGACCCGAACGTGTCGGTCTCGAGGTGGACGTCGGAAGTGTGAAGTATCTTCAGCGGGCGATGCGGCGGCTTGGTTGGCAAGATTGGGTCCTTCAGTCGCTAGTCGAGAAATTTCCAGGTGTTGGCGCCGTCGAGATGGCGTACCCGCGCGCGTGCCACTACTTCGGGCTCCATCAGACGCGCGTTCACGCCCATGCGGTCGCGCTCGTCGGTCGGCGACCAATGAGTCACGCATCCGCAAATCTTGCAGCGGTGGAACTCAATCTTCTTCCGCCCTAGCATGAAAACGTCTGTCAGTCCGCCCGGAACGATCACGTCCTTGAGCGGGTAGTAGGCCCAGAGCGCGGCGTAGCGCCGGCAGATAGAGCAGTTGCAATCGACCAATTCGTCCGGTGCGCGAGTAATCGCGAGGCGGACTGCTCCGCAAACGCAGATGACTCGATCAAAGCTTACTCCTTCTGAATTGGCGCTCGGTTCCGATGGACGACAACATGCTGTAGAGTCAGATTTACTAGAGTTCGAGCGCGCATTCCATCGCGCAGAGGGTTTATCACTTGATCGTCGTAATGAAAGCGCATGCCACCGAAGCTGAGATCCAGGCCGTTGCCAGGATGGTCGAGGAACTTGATTACAACGCGCACATTATCCGCGGCGTCGAGCGCACCGTGGTCGCGTGCGTCGGCGATGAGCGCGGCGAGCAGCATCAACTGACGCATCTCGAATCGGTCGCGGGCGTCGAGCGCGTGATGCCGGTAGTGCGGTCGTTCAAGCTGGCGTCGCGCGAGGTGCGGCCGGAAGGATCGATTGTCAAAGTCGGCGGCATGGAGATTGGCGGCAATCGAATCGCGGTGATCGCGGGACCGTGCGCAATCGAAAGCGAGGCGCAGATTGAAGCGGCCGCCGACGCGGTTAAAGCGGCGGGCGCGCATGCGCTGCGCGGAGGAGCGTTCAAGCCGCGCACGTCGCCGTACTCGTTCCAGGGAATGGAAAACGAGGGCCTCGTATTGCTCGAACGCGCGGGGCGGCGCGTCGGTCTGCCGGTGGTCACTGAAATAATGGACCCGCACGATATCGACGCAGTCGCCGAGCATTCCGACATGCTGCAAGTCGGCGCGCGCAACGCGCAGAACTTCTCGCTGCTGCGCCGCCTCGGGCGAATCAAGAAACCGGTGCTGCTCAAGCGCGGGATGTCGATGAAGCTCGAAGAGTTCATGATGGCGGCGGAGTACATCCTGTCGGAGGGCAATCCCAACGTCGTGCTATGCGAGCGCGGGATTCGCACGTTCGAGACCGCGACGCGGAACACGCTTGATCTCAACGCGGTGCCGCTGCTCAAGGAATGGACTCATCTGCCGGTGATTGTCGATCCGAGTCACGGCACCGGCATCTACAAGATGGTGGCGCCGATGGCGCTGGCAGCGATCGCAGCGGGCGCTGACGGACTGCTGATCGAGGTGCATCCGAAGCCCGACAGCGCGCTGTCCGACGGTCCGCAACAGTTGAAGCCGTCGCGCTTCGCCGATTTGATGAAATCACTGAAGCCGCTGGCTGAGGCGGTCGGCAGAACGCTGTAGGCTCACAGCGGCTTGTGCCAGAACTCCATCGGGATGCGCTCGGGGCCGACGACGACGCGATCGAAACCCACTTTGCGATAGAGGCCGCGCGCAACGCGATTGTCCTCGCGCACTTCGAGCGTGATACGGCAGCAATTCAGCTCGCGCGCCTTGGCTTCGATTCGTTCGAGTAGCATCGCGCCGATTCCCAGGCCGCGCAACGCAGAATCGACGAAGATGTCGTGGATGTTGATTAGCGGGCGCGCGAGGAAGGTCGAGAATCCCAGGAAGCAGATCGAAAAGCCGACTGGCGCGCCGCTGCGAGAGGCGAGAAATACGTAGCACGCCGGATGCGCGCGCAGGCCGGGCAGCAGGTCGCGCTTGACTTGCTCCGACGGCGCCTCGCCGCCTTCCATCGGATCGCGCATGTAAGAATCGAGCATCGTGACGAGCGCCTTCTGATGCTCGTCGCGCGACAAGTCCGCATCGACGATCGTCAGGTTGGTTGCTGCGCGCGTCATGGGAGTTTCTTGCCGTCCTTGTAGGTCTCTTCCCAGTTTTTGAAACCCTGAGGATCCCATCGCTTCCAGACGCCGTCGGGCTGGCCGTCCTTGAACATGCCCATGGCGGCGATTTTGCCGTCGGTGTACCAGCCGGTATGCTCGCCGTCCTGCACGCCGTCCTTGTAGTGATCGACGGACTTCTTCTGGCCGTTGTCGTACCACATGGTCCATTCGCCGTTCTGTTTGCCGTCGAGGTACTCGCCCTGGATCATTTTCGAGCCGTCTTCGTGATAGAGCACGTAGGGTCCTTCCTTGACGTCGGCGCCGTTGACGGTTTTCACGCAGGCAATTTCGGATCCGTTGGGCGGAGGATCGCCGACGAGGCGCGTTCCGGGCGGGCACGAGGGCGCCGTTTTGCACGCGGCGAGCGTGGCGATCAAGAAGAGGAGCGGCAGTTTGTACCGTAGGTTGTGGCTAGATGAACGTGGCACCACCATCGGTCTCGCGTGAACGGCATCCATCGCAACAGTTTATCACTTATAGGGGAACCGTGATCATACTAGGGGGGATGGGAGTTAAGAATTCCGGTTCAAACTTGGAGACGCGGAACCCTAACCCCTAGCCCCTTCCCCAGAACGAATGGGGAAGGGGAACAGAAACGTCGTCGCGTCGCGGTGTCCTATCCCCCTCGCTCCCTTTCCAGAATGGAAAGGGTGAACAGAAAATCCGGTCCCGCGGGCGTTCACGCTAATGGAAAAGGGGGACAGAAAATTCGGTCTCGAGGGCCCTTCCAGGATCGGAAATGGGGAACGGGAGCGGTTTTGACGTTGAACGAAACTGCCCGCTCATGTCCTACCTCCCTAACCCCTTTTCAGGATGGGCAAGGTGGAACCCGAAGCTCTCTTGCCTGTGTTCCCCCTTTCCGGACCGGAAAGGGGGTGAGGGGGATAGGACGACGCCTGCGCTCGCATGCCTATTCTGGTTCCCCTTCCCCAATTTTTTCTGGGGAAGGGTCAGGGGTTAGGGTGTTTTTGTTTCCAGTATGGAAATGGGAAACAGAAAATTCGCTCCGATCGTTTGCATGATGGATAAGGATGAACGCGAAACTCTTTTGCCTGTTCCCCCTTTCCGGACCGGAAAGGGGGTTAGGGGGATAGGACAGCGGCGCGCCGGATGTTTCTTCTGGTTCCCCTTCCCCATTCGTTCTGGGGAAGGGGCTAGGGGTTAGGGTGGTTTTGTTTGCAGTATGGAAAAGGGGAAGAGGATTCGTTGCGGCGTCGTGAGGTCCTATTCCGTCTGGCCCCCCTTTCCGTCTCGGAAAGAGGGGCCAGGTTTGGTTGCTCGCGAGAGGCTAGTTCGATCCCGTCGAGCCTAGCAAGTTGCCGCCCAGCGTTGCGTTGCCGACGGCGACGTCGCCGATCACGTTGATCAGGGCGGGCTTGCCGGATTTGAACGCGCGCTCGAGCGCTGGAATTATCTGCTCGTTGGTCTCGACCTGCTCGCCATGACAGCCCATCTCGGCGAAAATTTTGTCATAGCGGATGTTCGGCAGCATGTTGAACGGATCGGTGCGGCCCTTCAGCCCCGGCATCTGATCGAAGTTCGGACCCCACGAGCTGTTGTTCCACAGCACCGTGATTACCGGCAGCTTGTAGCGCGCCGCCGTCTCCATGTCCCATCCGCCGATTCCGAGTCCGCCGTCGCCGCTGATGACGACGACCTGCTGGCCCGGCCGCGCGAGCTGCGCGCCGATACCCATGCCGACGCCGTGACCGACGGGCGCGAGCGGGCCTGCGTCAACCACCTGGCCCATGAAGCGGCAAGTGAACGCGCGGCTCATCCAGCCCGAGAGCGTGAAGCTATCGATAACTGTCGTCGCGTTCTTGTCGAGCACCTTGATCAGGTCCTCGCACAGGCGCGCCGGATGTATCGGCTGATTCTTGGCGACCTTGGCGTTCTGCTCTTTAATCGTATTGTCGAAGCGCTGTCGCGTTTCCCAAACTTGCTTGACCCACGGCGAGGTTTTGTTCTTCGAGAAGTCGAGCTTGAGCTCCTTGATGCGCTTGATCATCTGCTGGAGCACGATCTTCGGATCGCCGACCATCGGCAGGTCCGCATTGACCTGCCATCCGATGCGCGTCGCCGTCGGATCGATCTGGATGTACTTGGCCTTGTCGGTCCAGGTCGGCGGCTGTCCGAAATGCTCGCCGCTCCAGAAACGAAAGCCGATCGCGCATACCACGTCGGCGCCGCCGGTGAACGGCTTCTTGAACGCGCCGCGAATCGCCAGCGGATGCTCCTCGGACACGACGCCCTGGCCGGCGCGGCGCGCGTAGATCGGAATGTTGGTCAGCTCGACGAACTCGCGCATCTCGGCGCCGGCTTGCGACCAGAACACGCCGTCGCCGCATGCGATCAGCGGACGCTCGGCCGCCACCAGCATCTCGAGCGCGCGATCGATCTTCGCGGGATCGCCGGCCGAGCGGACGTCGTCCATCGTGAACTCGCCTGCGCCCTTGCGCTGCCCCGAGTCTTCTTCGTGGTGATAGAGAATGTTCTGCGGAATCTCGAACAGCGCGACGCCCTGCGGCGGCGAGATAGCCTCGCGGAACGCGGAGCGCAGGTCGAACTGAATCGTGGACCAATCGGTCACGCGCTTGGTGAACTTGGAGAAGCTATCGACGACTTCGGATCCGTATGCCTCCTGGAACGAGCCGAGATGATCCTCGGTATTCGGATGCTGGCCCGAGATGCAGACGACGGCGCTGTTGGTCAGTCCGGCGACGCAGAGTCCAGTCACCGCGTTGGTCAGGCCGCATCCGGCGGTGACCATGCATACACCGACTTCGCCGGAGGTGCGCGCGTAGGCGTCGGCGGCGTAGGCGGTGGCCTGCTCGTGGCGCATGTGGATCAACTTGATGTCGTGATTGCGCAACTGGCCGAGGATGGGGAACAGATGGCCGCCGTTGATCGCGAAACAATACTTGACACGATTCTCGCGCATCACGCGCGCGATTAATTCTCCGCCGTCAGCTTTCGCCATTGCCAAACTCCTTTGAAGAAATCTTTCCGCTTGGTCCGAATCCTTGCACATTTGATGCGTCGCCGAAAAGCGCACGCGCTTGCGACGATTCAATTGCAGAATGCACTGGTGAAAAATGAAAAGGACGGGTTGATTGACGCCTGCAAGCCTGTCACGTTTGACCATCGTTCGGTGCTGCGGGCTCGGACGGATCCGAGCGCTTGGATTGGAGGTGGTGGCGGAGTGGCGGAAGAGTAGCCGAATGCTAAATGGCAAAGCTTAGTTCCAGGATCTTACAATGCGGCGCATCTTCGCCTCCCTGATCCTAATCGCGACATTTGTTATTGCGGCAGCTGCCGCGCAAGCCGACTCGTCCCCGGTGCCTACAGCTCCAGTGCCAACGTCGTCGGTGCCAACGTCTTCATCGGGGTTCTCGCTGATCGACCCGAGCACCTGGAGCTGGCCGCAGTACGATTGGAAATCGTTCAAGCCGCAGGATCCCAATTCGTGGCCGTTCATCCCGGTGCCGGAAGTCGCGACCGATCCCAACGGCGGAGTCACCTACGGCGTGCTGCCGGTATGGCTGTTCACCGACAGCAAGAACGAGATCAGCAGCATCCTGGCGCCCGATATCAATGCCAACAGCACGCTCGGGCCGGGCGGCAATTTTCGCTACCTGGCGTATCCGTCGTCGGACACCAATTGGTACGTGGAGGGCGGCGCGCAGGAGACGATCGCGCGCAACGTGGATCTGGACTATCAGACCGGGCGCGAGCATAAGCACTGGTTTTCGTTCGAAGGGCGCTTCTTTTTCGAGCGCGACCCGACCGAACGCTTCTTCGGACCGGGCAACGACTCGCACTATGGCAACCAGACCAACTACACCACCGAGCAGGTTTACGGCGAGGCGATATTCGGGTTGAACCTCAGCGAGAAATGGCAGGCCTCGCTGATGGAACGTCCGCGCTACGTGCGAATCCAGGAGGGCGGCTTCACCTCCGTGCCTTCGATTTTCAAGTTGTTCCCCAATCAAAAGGGCATCAACGGCGGCAGCGAAGTTTTGCAGCAGGTGATGCTCCAATACGACTCGCGCGACTCGATTGATATCCCGCGCTCGGGGACGCTCGGCCGGCTTTACTATGGCAATGCGGATCGCAGCTTTGGCAGTTCGGTATCGTACAACCGCTTCGGCGGCGAATTGCGTCAGTACTATACCGTCGGCGAGCGCATCACCTTCGCCGGCCATCTATTCAACGAATACGAGCCGGCAGGCAACGAGATGCCGTTCTGGTCGCAAGCGCGGCTCGGCGGTGACGAGAGCCTGCTAACCGATCAGGAAACGCTGCGCGGGTACGGGACCGGCCGCTATATCGATAACAATCTGTTCGTGATGAACGTCGAGATGCGCACGCGGGTGTGGGACAAAACCGTTTTCGGCACTCATGGGATTCTCGAGCTGGCGCCGTTCGCGGAAGCGGGACGCGTCGCGCATGAGATGGGCTACGACCCGTTTTCGGATCTGCATCCGGTCGGCGGCATCGGATTCCGCGGAATCGCGGAGCCGTTCGTAGTCGGCTTCGTCGATATCGGATGGGGCGGCGAAGGCGCCGCGGTCTTCTCCGGCATCAACTATCCATTCTAGCAGCGCGCCGGCTGCTTGCGCGCCGCCTGACTCTGCTGATGACACACCGAATTTCCGCCGTCGCTGCTTGCTTGCGCCTCGGAGCAATTATCCTGATTCTGATTTCCGCTGACGCCGCGAGCGCCGCTCCACAGATGCCGGCGCGATGCCTGGATACGACCCCGCACATGGAGACCATGGTTGCGGTCGGTCCAGGGGTGCAGCTCCAGGTGCTTGACTGGGGCGGCAAGGGCAAGCCGGACACGATGGTGCTGCTGACGGGGCTTGGCGACAACGCGCACATCTTCGACGAGTTCGCATTCCAGTTCACCGACTATTTCCACGTCATCGGCATCACCCGCCGAGGATACCTGCCGTCGAGCCAGCCGGATGACGGCTACGACGTTGCGACGCGGGCACTCGATGATATGAAGGTGCTGGACGCGTTGGGCATCGGCAAGGCGGTTTTTGTCGGGCACTCGATTGCGGCATCGGAATTGAGCAGGATCGCGACGGCGTACAAGGATCGCGTCGAGAAGCTGGTTTATCTCGATGCCTTCGACCTGGCCGAGCGATTCAAACTTCCCGAAGTCCCGGGGCCGCCGTTTATCGACGCGGACTTGAATTCCCTGGAGACTTTTCAAGCAGCGCGAGCACGCCTGCTGGCGGTGCGCGGACCAGACCCGTCGATTTGCCTGCACGTCAAATTCGATCCGCGCGGGAAAATTCTGGATTCTACGACGCCGGACTGGGTGGGCGAGAAGGTGCTGGATGGAGTGAAGGCGCAGGCAAATCCCGCGGTGAATTGGGCAGACATCGCGGCGCCGCGTCTCGGCATTTTCGGCTTATTCTCGACCGAGACCCGACAGTCGTATTACTGGTACCTGAGTGCCGCCGAGAAAAAAACATTCGATCAGAACTTCAAGGGAATCGTCGAATGGCAACGCGCTGAAATCGAGCGGTTTCGGATCAGCAATCCGAAAAATCCTGAACCGGTGGTGATCGAGCTGCCGCCCGGGACTACTCACTATATTTTTATTAACAATGAGGCGTTCGTAGTTCGGACGATGCGGCAGTTCCTGCTGGGCACAGTGGGAAATTGACGCTGCGGCCGGATTTTCCGCAAGCCGGCGCCTGATTCAATTGAATTTCGGCGACCGGAAGACCTGATCAGCCCGTCGGCTCGCGTCCGCGAGTCTGAAGTTGCTGGCTTGCGGACCGCCCGACAGTAGGCCACGATGCGGCTGCCGATGGCATCCCGAATTCATGCGCGCGCTGCGTCGATCCGACTCGCGACGATTCTGCTGGTTGTGATTTCCGCCGCCTACGCGAGCGCCAGCCGGCCCTTGCCGCCGCCGGTGGTGTCCAAGGCTCCGGGAATTCATCCGTTGGGGAAAGGACGCCATACGTGGTTCGGCGTTCGGATGTACGACGCGACGTTGTGGATTGTCGGCCCGCAATGGTCCGCGGCCGCGCCTCAAGCGCTCGATATAGAGCCGGGCCGCGATGTTCCCGCCGATACCTTGATTAAGAACGCGATTGCCGAGATGCGCGATCTCAAGGTTGGCGACGAGGGTAAGTTGCGAGTCTGGCAAGGGGAATTGAAGACCGTCATACCCAATGTCCGGCAGGGCGACCAGATCGTCATCTTCTGTCCGGACACCAACCGGACGATTGGCTACTTGAACGAATCGAAGACCGGCGAGATAAACGATCCGTCATTCTGCCCGGCCATCATGAGCGTGTGGCTTCATCCGCAGACCAAGCATCAGTCGATGCGGAAATCGCTGCTGCGGCAGTGAACGATTCGCGGCGCGCCGCCGGCCTGATAATCTGAGATGGTTTCCACTTGGGTTAGATGCGGCTTTCTGAACTCGACTACGATTTGCCCGAAGAACTGATTGCGCAGGAGCCGTTGGCGCGGCGCGACGAGGCGCGACTGCTGGTGCTCGACCGCAAAACCAAATCCGTCGAGCATTCGCGCTTCTACAAACTCGTGCGTCATCTGCGCGAGGGCGACCTGATCGTGCTCAACGACACGCGCGTGCTGCCGGCACGGCTGTTCGCGCAGAAGGAGTCGGGCGGACGCGTCGAGTTGCTGATGGTGCGGCCGGCCAGCCCGGCTGAAGGTCCCGCGGGCGCGTGGATCGCGCTGATTCGGACGCATCGCGTGCTCAAGGAGAACGCGCGCCTCATCCTGGGCGACGGTCATGCGCTGAGAATCACGGGCTACGCGCGGCCGGGACGGCCAGTCGTCGTGAGCGAGGGCGGTACTTCGATCGAGCAGATACTCCAGATTGGCGGCACGCTCGCGCTGCCACATTATATACATCGCACCGTCGGGGCCGCCGACATCGACGACTACCAGACCGTGTATGCGTCGCAACCCGGCGCGATCGCGGCGCCGACCGCGGGGCTGCATTTCACCGACGACGTATTCAAAGCGCTGGCCGACGCGGGCGTCCGCACCGCGAAGGTGACCTTGCATATCGGTCCCGGCACTTTCGCACCCGTGCGCGCGGTCGAGGTCGAGAGTCACACGATGGAAGCCGAGTGGTACACGATTCCGCCGGCGACGCAGACCGCGGTCGAGCATGCGCGGCGAATCGGCGGGCGAATAATCACGGTCGGCACCAGCTCGACGCGCGCGCTCGAGTCGTGGGCGATAACCGGCGACGTCGAGGGTTTCACCGGGCTCTTTATTCATCCGGGCTTTCGCTTCAAGCTGGCAGACGCGATGATGACGAACTTTCACATGCCGCGCACGACCGTGCTGGCGCTGGTGATGGCGTTTGCGGGACGCGATCAGATTCTGGCGGCGTACCGCGACGCGATTCGCCATCGCTACCGCTTCCTCAGCTACGGCGACGCGATGTTGATCCTGTGAACGGGCCAATCGAATTCAGCGTGACGGCCGTCGAAGGCGACGCGCGCAGCGGACGGATCGTGACTCCGCACGGCGCGATCGAGACGCCCGCCTTTATGCCGGTCGGCACGCGCGCCGCGGTCAAAGCGATGGCGCCCGACGAGTTGTGGTCGATGGGCTATAGAATGGTGCTCGCCAACGCGTACCATCTCGCGATTCGCCCGGGCGCAGAGCTGATTCACGAGATGGGCGGCGTCGCGCGCTTCATGGGATTTCCCGGCGCGGTGCTGACCGACTCGGGCGGCTTCCAGGCGATGAGCCTGGCGAAAATCAATTCGATCAATGAAGCGGGAATCCGGTTTCGATCTCATCTTGACGGCGCGCCGCTGATGCTGACGCCGGAAAGCGCAATCGACATCCAGCAACAGCTCGGCGCCGACATCATGATGGCGCTCGACGAATGCACGCCGTTCCCGGCCGAGCATAGCCGCGCGCTCAAGTCGCTCGAAATGACCGCGCGCTGGGCCGAGCGCAGCCTCGCCGCGCGCAAGAGCACGACGCAGGCGCTGTTCGGAATTATCCAGGGCAGCATTTTCGAGGATCTGCGCAAGATTAGTGCGGCGCAGATAACCTCGATTGCATTTGACGGCTACGCGGCGGGCGGTCTTTCGGTCGGCGAGCCGAAGGCCGCGATGCTGGAAATGGCGGCGCTGTCGGCCTCGATGATGCCTTCTGACAAGCCGCGCTACCTGATGGGCGTCGGCACGCCGTCGGACCTGCTGGCCGCGATTGCGATGGGCTTCGACATGTTCGACTGCGTGCTGCCGACGCGCAATGCGCGCAACGGGATGGCCTTCACCAGCACCGGGCCGGTCACGATCAAGCAGGCCGCGCACGCGCGCGACTCGACGCCGCTCGACTCGGCCTGCGAATGCCGCCCCTGCCGGACCCATTCACGCGCCTACCTCCGTCATCTATATTTGTCGGGCGAGATACTCGCGGCGCGGGCGTTGACGGAGCATAATCTGCACTTCTTCGCGCGCTTGATGCGCGAATCCCGCGATGCTATCGCATCCGGGAATTTCAAGGCGTACGCAATGGTCACAGCGGCCGCATGGCGCGAGGCCGAGCCGGCTGTCTCAGGAGATTTGTAGCTTGAACTTTTCGATCGAGGACGTGAGCTGATGTTGTTCGAAGGTACCGCATGGGCGCAGGCCGCCGCCGGCACTCCCGCCGACAATCCGTCGTTCGTGCAGCAGTTGCTGACCGGGCCAGGGCCGATCATGGCGCTGGTCGTCGCCGTGATGTATTTCCTGGTCTTCCGGCCGCAGAACAAGAAGGCGCAGGAGCAGGCGAAGATGCTGAGCGGGCTCAAGCGCAACGACGAGGTCGTGACGACCGGCGGCATCATCGGGCGGATTCAGGAGACCGGCGAAAAAGTGATCACGCTCGAAATCGCGCCCAACATCAGGGTGCGGGTCGAGCGATCGCAAATCGCGTCGCTCTCGAACTACAAGGCGTCCGCGAAGAAAGACGACAAGTAGAGGCTTCATCATAGTGGACCAGACCCAAAGTTTCGGACCGATCCTCATCCTGCTCGTGCTGATCGTGTCCTTTCTCTACATGCATTTCACCAACGGCAGCGGCCTTACGCGCATCTACCTGGCCGGCGCGATAGTGCTCGCGGCGATTCTGATTCTGCTGCCCAGCCTCAACATCGATCTGCCCGATTGGTTCAAAGCGGGATTCGGCTCGACCAAGATTCAGCTCGGGCTGGACTTGCAGGGCGGCACGCATCTGCTGATGGCGGTGAAGCTCGACGACGCGGTCAAGACGCAGTTGCGCCGCCGCGCCGACGACTTCAAGAAAGAGCTCAAGGACAACAAAATAGACGGCGACGTCGCGGCTGACGATTCCGGCAATCTGACGGTCAAGCTCAAGTCGAGCGCCGATCGCACGGCGTTCCTCGACCTCGCGCAGAAATCGTTCTCGGATATGACGGTGTCGAGCAACACCGACTCGTCGAGTCCCGGTCCGGTCTATTCGCTCGCCTACAAGCCGCAGGAGCTGCAGACGATTCGGTCGAACGCGATGGATCAGGCGCTCGAAACGATTCGCAATCGAATCGATCAGCTCGGCGTGCGCGAAACCACCGTCGCCAAGGAAGGCGATAATGAGATCCTGGTGCAGCTACCAGGCATCCAGGACCCCGAGCGCGCCAAGGAACTGATCGGCAAGACCGCGGTGCTCGAATTCAAGCTGGTTGACGATACGAAAAATGTGCAGGACGCGATCAAGGACGGCCCGCCCGCCGGCGACGAAATCCTCTACGGCACCTCGGAGACCGGCAGCCGGGAGCCGTACCTGGTCGAGAGTCCGGTGCTCATGACCGGCGACGTTGTCACCGACGCGCGCGTGCGTCCGGGCGCGCGGCTCGAAGGTCCGTACGTGGCGGTCGAGCTCGACAATCGCGGCGCGGACATCTTCGACGCGATGACGGCGGAAAACGTCGGGCGGCGCCTCGCGATCGTGCTCGACAACACGGTTTATTCCGCGCCCGTAATCAAGGAGCGGATTCCCGGCGGTCACGTGCAAATCACCGGACGCTTCTCGATGGACGAGGCGCACGATCTCGCGATCGTCTTGCGATCGGGCGCGCTGCCGGCGCCGGTCGAAATCGAGGAGGAGCGCACCGTCGGCCCGTCGCTCGGGCGCGATTCGATTCACCAGGGCGAGCTGTCATTCGTAATCGGCGCGGGCGCCGTGCTGATCTTCATGGCGGTGTACTACAGCGGCGCCGGCTTGCTCGCCGACTTCGGATTGTCGCTGAACATCCTGCTGCTGATCTGCGTGATGGCCGCGCTCGGCGCGACGCTGACTCTGCCCGGCATCGCCGGTATCGTGCTGACGCTCGGCATGTCGGTCGATGCCAACGTGCTGGTGAACGAGCGCATGCGCGAGGAGTTGCGCAACGGCAAATCGCCGCGCGAGGCGGTGAAGCTCGGCTACGAGCGCGCGTGGTCGGCCATTCGCGATTCGAATATTTCGACGTTCGCGGCGGGGCTGATTCTATTTCAATTTGGAACCGGCCCGGTCAAAGGCTTCGCAGTCACTCTATGCGTTGGAGTGCTGACCGGCCTGTTTTCATGTATTGTGGTGACCAGAGCTTGGTACGACTACCGGATTTCGATACGCAAGCTGACCCGAATCAGCGTTTAGTAATCCTTAATGAAGCTTAAAGACCCAAATTGAACCTTCGCGATCTTGGAGGCCTGTGGGCAAATTTTCAAGTGCTCGGCATCCTTTACCTTGACTTCGCGGGCGGGCGCATATTACAAAATCGCGTCCCGACAAAATCCCTGAAAGGCGTCTTGTTGGACTCACATGGCCGATAAAGACGACATACTGCTGAACTCCCGCGAAGTCGCGTTCATGCTCGACCTGAGCCCGGACACCGTGAACGAATTTGCGCGGCGCAACATTATTCCGGCTTTCAAGAAAGGCCGCCAGTGGCGATTCCGCAAACGAGATATAACTTCTGTCAAACGTCAGTTGCGGGGAATCAACGCGGCCGCCTGAGGCGACGCGCTGAACGTACGGTCCCGCACTGATCTCCTGGGCTGCGTCCAACCGAGGGAGCCTCGCCGATGTCACAACCGCACGAAAGCCGCGTTTACTCAGACCTCGCGCGCTTTTACGATTTTTTCTTCGGCCGGGTCTTTGTTGATCGCGAGCATGAGGTTATCGAGAGCCTGAATCTCAGGCCCGGCAACCGCGTGCTCGAGGTGGGCGTCGGCACCGGCATCGCGCTCGACGGATATCCGCCGTATGCGCACGTCGTCGCCATCGATCCGTCGGCCGACATGCTCAAGCGCGCGGAGAAACGCGTCACCGATAACGGCTGGAAGCATATCGAGCTCAGCCTCGGCGACGCGCTCAATCTCGATTATCCCGACAACAGCTTCGACTACGTCACGTCCTTCCACGTACTGACCGTGGTGCCCGATCCTTACCGGATGATGTCGGAGATGGTGCGCGTGTGTAAGCCGGGCGGGCGTATCGCGATCACCACGCATTTCCAGAGCTCGAACCCCGTAGTCGCCGCGCTCAATACCGTCGTCAATCCAATCACGCGGCAACTCGGCTGGACCACCAAGCTGCGCAAGAAGGATGTGCTCAAGGGCCATCCGATCACGCTCGAGCGCAACGCCAAGGTAAGCCCGATGTCGGTGCATACGGTGATCGTCGCGCGCAAGAATTCCTGAGGCGTGCGCGCCGATCAGATAGCGCTCGGCCGCTGGCATCGGTTTGCCGCGGAGCTGATAGCACTCATCTATATCGCGCTGATTGCCGAGATAGCGTCCGCCACCGGCGCCTTCTATGTGTTGTTTCCGGAACTCGGCGCGCTGGCGCACGACGTCTTCACGCGACCTCGTGGTACCTGGGCGCGTTCGCCGCTGATGCTTGCGATCACACCCTTCCTTACAGCGCTGATAGGAATCGTTTTCACGAGGGCGCTTCCGTATGGCTATCTCTCGGTCCTGCTCACGGTGGGAAGCTCAGTCGGCCTGATAATGCTGCTAGGGTCGCCGATCGCGCCGGCTATTTCTGCCGGCCTTTTGCCGCTCGTGCTGGGAGTCAAAAGCTGGTGGTATCCTCCGGGCGTTCTGCTCGGAACGGTGCTGTTGGCCGCGCTTTCAATCCTGTGGCAAAGGCTCAGCATCGCGCAAAACTGGTTGGAGCCAATCACCGCGGCGGACGTGGTCGATGAAACGCTGGAACAGAATCCCGCCACCTCCTGGTGGTTGATTGCGCTGATGCTGTTCGTGGCGATGGCCGTGCTCGTCGTCAAGCTGACCGGTCTGCGCTTTGTACTCTTTCCCCCGCTGGTCGTCATTGGGTTCGAGATGTTCGGCCATACCGCTATCTGCCCGTGGGCCAAGCGACCGATGTTCCTGCCGGCCGCTTGTTTTCTGACCGCGGCCGGTGGGTTGCTCTTCTGGAATCTGCTCGGAGTCGGTCCGCTCGCCGTCGGATGCAGTATGGCATGTGGAATGGCCGTGCTGCGCTTGTTCGATCTGCACGTACCGCCGGCGCTCGCAGTCGCTCTGCTTCCATTCGTGATGGATCACCCGACCATCGCCTACCCAATCTCGGTCGGAATCGGAACAACGTTGATGACGCTATGGTTTCTACTCTACCAATCATTCTTTCGCAGGTACGAGCGCGAGTATCATTAGGTCAGTGAAGCAGTAACCGGAATGAGTATCAAAGTTACCGACCCGGTGTGCGGGATGCAGGTCGATCCGGCGAAGAGCAAGGGATCGTTCGAGCATAAGGGTACGACCTACCACTTCTGCGGCCTTCGCTGCCTCGAGAAATTCAAAAACGATCCCGATGGCATCCTGGCTCGCGGGGTGCCGATAAGAGAGCCGGCGAAGACCAGTGCGCCCGCGCCAATCGCAGCCGGCGCTCCTCTATATACGTGCCCGATGCATCCTGAGATTCGACAGGACCATCCGGGGTCGTGTCCCAAGTGCGGGATGGCGCTTGAACCTGTTGCGCCGGTCTTGCCGGTATCGAAAACCGAATACGTCTGCCCGATGCATCCGCAGATCGTCCGCGCCGAGCCGGGCAATTGTCCGATCTGCGGGATGGCGCTGGAGCCGCGCGTCGCAGTTGCCGGCGAGGAGGCATCGCCGGAGCTGCTCGACATGACGCGGCGCTTCTGGATCAGCGTCGCACTCGCGCTGCCGCTGATACTGATCGAAATGTCCGACATGATTCCGGGTCAGCCGCTTGCGCGCACGATGTCCGCATCGACGCGAACGTGGCTCGAGCTCGTACTCGCGACTCCGGTCGTGCTGTGGGCGGGCGCGCCGCTGTTTGTTCGCGGCTGGGATTCGATCGTCAACCGCAGCCTCAACATGTTCACGTTGATCGCGATGGGCATCGGCGTCGCCTACGGTTACAGCCTGTTCGCCGCGATCTTCCCGAATTTATTTCCCGATTCGTTCCGCGCCGCCGACGGTGTTGTACCGGTTTACTTCGAGGCGGCCGCCGCGATCACTGCGTTGGTGCTGCTCGGCCAGGTCCTCGAGCTGCGGGCTCGAAGCAACACCAGCAGCGCTATCAGGGCGCTGTTGGGATTGGCGCCGAAGACTGCGCGCGTCATCAGGGCCGACGGCCGCGAAGAGGACGTCGCGCTCGATCGCGTCGTCCCGGGAGATCGGTTGCGCGTGCGGCCGGGCGAGAAAGTCCCGGTCGATGGCGTCGTGGTCGAGGGGACCAGCTCGGTTGACGAATCGATGGTCACCGGCGAGCCAATCCCGGTCGGAAAAAATTCGGGCGACCGGCTGATCGGCGCGACTATCAACGGCACCGGCGGATTCATCATGCGCGCCGATCGCGTCGGCCTCGACACGCTGCTCGCGCAGATCGTGCGCATGGTGAGTGAGGCTCAACGCAGCCGCGCACCGATTCAGCGCCTCGCCGACGTGGTCGCGTCGTATTTCGTCCCGGCCGTGCTGGTCTCGGCGGTGATTACTTTCATTGTCTGGGCGATGGTCGGGCCGCAGCCGCGGATGGCTTATGCGCTCGTCAATGCGGTCGCGGTGCTGATCATCGCATGTCCGTGCGCGCTGGGGCTTGCGACGCCGATGGCGATCATGGTTGGCACCGGCCGTGGCGCGACCGCGGGCGTGCTGATCAAAAATGCCGAGGCGCTCGAGATTCTCGAAAAGGTGAACACGCTGGTGGTCGATAAGACCGGGACGCTGACCGAAGGAAAGCCGCGGCTGGTCTCGGTCACCGCGCTCGCCGGCTTCACCGACGCCGACGTTTTGCGGATCGCCGCCAGTCTCGAGCGCGGCAGTGAGCATCCGCTGGCGGCAGCGATTGTGGCGGGTGCCGAGGAGCGCAAGTTGACGCTCGCGGCCGCCGAGGATTTCAAGTCGGTGACGGGCCAGGGCGTCACCGGACGCATCGATGGCCGCGCGGTAGCACTCGGAAATGAGCACATGATGCGCGCGCTCGGCGTCGTCTTCGACGCCGGCTCGGGCGATGCCGACGCGCAGCGAAAAGACGGCCACACCGTGATGTTCGTCGCGATCGACGGGCGTGCGGCGGGACTAATCGGCGTTGCCGATCCAATCAAGGCGTCCACCGCGGAAGCGCTCAAGATGTTGCAGGACGACGGCGTCAAAATCGTCGTCCTGACCGGCGACAATCGAATCACCGCGGCGGCCGTCGCGAAAAAACTCGGCATCGATCAGGTCGAAGCCGAGGTGATGCCGGATCAGAAAGCGTCGGTGGTGAAGCGCTTGCAATCGGAAGGGCGGATCGTCGCGATGGCGGGTGACGGTATCAACGACGCGCCAGCACTGGCGCAGGCGCAGGTCGGGATCGCGATGGGCACCGGGACCGACGTCGCGATGCAGAGTGCGGGCGTCACGCTGGTCAAGGGCGACCTGCGCGGAATCGCCAAGGCGCGGCGCCTGAGCCGCGCGACGATGCGCAACATTCGACAGAATCTTTTCTTCGCGTTTTTCTACAACGTGCTCGGCATCCCCATCGCCGCCGGCGTTCTCTATCCCGTCTTCGGTCTGCTCCTCAGCCCAATCATCGCCAGTGCCGCGATGAGCATGAGCTCCGTCTCAGTAATCGCCAACGCGCTCAGACTTAAGCGAGTGAGCCTGTAAGTCAGAGCGTCGCGGCCCTGCTTACATTGACAACTCGATCTCATGTCGATAGCTGTTGAGTCGCCGACAAGAAGCAAACGCAGCGTGGCTGAATCGAACAAACCTGACTCTGATTCCCAGGAGAACGACGAACGCGTCGAGCAGCTCGCCAAGGAGCTGGCCGAGCGTTTGCGCGCGCTGCCCAATCGGCAGGAACTCACTGACTACGCGGTGAGCGTGCTCAAAGAGAGCAACGAGGACGCGGGCGCGGCCGATCAAGCGGCGGCGATGGTCGCGCGGGCGGCGCGCAATGACCCGTTCAACCCGATCGCGTTCGCAATCCCGCTATTCGTGGTCGGCGCGATCCTGTGCGCGACCGGAATCCTGGCCGGCGTCGGCCTCGGCATAATCGGAATCGCGTTGCTGATGCTGCTGTGGGGCCTGATCGTGGCCTTCTTCAGCCGCTTCCGTCGCGAGAAGAGCAAGCCGCAGGCGTAACGGCAGCGCGAATTGCCGGCGGATTTGCTCTCTTGCCCTCGGAGAAAGATCAAGCTTCCACGGACCGCTCAAGAAGCCTTCGCGGTCGCTCCAACCAGCCTCTCACTGAGCGCTACGTCCTCCCTGTTCGGAAGCTTGTCGGAACCGAGCGTGCTGGCCTGAAACGCTTTGGCAGTTGCCGCGGTACTGCTCGGAACGCCCAAGGCTCCCAATATGTTCTGGACATGAGTATCGACAGTCCGCAGGCTGGTTCCAAGCAATTGCGCTATCCGCGCTTTGCTTAGGCCATTGGCCATATGCGCCAGGACTTCACTCTCGCGTGGGGTGAGACCTAAAGAGCTGAGCGCGGCCATTTCGATAGAAGTCGTTTGCTCCTCGAGCAATAGCAGGATCTCATCATCGCCGGACAAGAGCCTCGCTACCAGGCGCCGATCTTTGCGATTCACGACCAAGGGATCGCGAGGCTTCGGTAGCTCGAGTGTCTGGCGCACAGCGGAGTCGTGCTGGCGTATCCAAAGATCGAGCACCTCAGGCAAGCGGTCCGAGGCACGCGCATCGTCGAAGTATTCTCGCATCCAGCCACTCGCCAACTCTGTAGCGAAGTCGATGGTGTGATCGCGCTTCAGGACCACCAGCGCGCGGGAGGAGGCGTCGAGCACCTTCGCCAACCGGGTCGCTTCGCGTTCCATCTTTGTGACCTCAATCGAATTGGCGTGCGCCTGGATGAGGTGTGGGGCGAGGAATTGTACCAGCGCCAGATCCCGATCCGTGAACCTTTTGTGCCGAAGCAGTCCAGTTGCATTGATCCCGCCTACCTCGGAGCGCCAGAGGATCGCAACGGTATCTTCCACTTTTCCAAGAGGACCATAGTGCTCAGAATACAGAGCCGAGTTGCGCAACCGGATTGAACTCATAAAGTCCGAAAGTCTAACCGGTGGACTTTTTGGGTTGCGCTCAAAATGAGAGATCACCGGCTCAAGATGTACCACACGCGCGAAAGCTTCATGGCGCTCAGGAGTCATTAGCGAAGGTGGATCAACCCAGTTGGTTGATCGTTGCTCCGCAGGGCGCATCTCGTTGTACGAGGTGACTTCTGACCGAACCAAGATGGGGAGCGTCGCCAGGAGGAAAGCCACGAATTGATCGAAATCGCGCGCGCGATAGGCGTCACGGAGAAACGCCAGAGCGGCGCTTTGTTGACGCATCGTCAGTCTTTCCATGCGGTCCCCTTGTGGACGGAAAGAAACTGGTCTTCGCAACTGTTCGTCGCGTGGGCGTCGCAAATTTGTGGTTTCCTGGCGAACTACGCAAATTTGCGTAGATGCAGATCAGTTAATCCACCAATTGTGAACGCGTCCGCCTTCAAACTACCCTTTTGAGCGAAACAATCGCAAGCGAGGAGCGTGAACAATCATTTGCGACAGAAAAACCGAATGCCTTCGTCTGGTCAAAACTGGTCGCCACATCAAAAGTTGCCGTTCTTCGCGTCCAGTTGGAGCATCCCAATTGTAAGAACTGATTTAGCGTGCATGGTGCCGTTAACAAACGCGTCGGGAATCGCCGAGGAGATAAAGGGAGGCTGTATGAGTAGCAAGATCCGGGCTGGCAAACATCGCGAGTCGCATTGGATGGGCACCAAAGTGGTGGCCGCAACCGCATTTCTCGCTTGTATCACGGTTGCATTTTTTCCGAACGTCGCTTCGGCGCAAGTGATCAAGGCGTGCGTCGCCAAATCAGGAGCAATCACCGTATTGCTCAAGAGCGCGTGCAAGAAGGGGGATACACTGCTGACGTGGAACACGACGGGTCCAGCAGGCGCAGCAGGTCCGGCAGGACCAGCAGGACCAGCAGGCATCCACAAGGGCCTTCCGGTGGACCACAAGGTCCGGCCGGTCCAACGGGTGCTCTAGGTCCGGCAGGACCAGCAGGTCCAATGGGTGCAGCAGGACCAGCAGGGGCCACGGGGCCGGCAGGTCCGAGCGGGACGTTAGGTAAAAGCGCGAGTGTTCAAACGCTTAACCTGGTAAACGGAAGTAACCAGGTTCTCGCCACGCTTACGGCTGCCCCTAACGGAGGCGGGAGCTTAACCTTTTTCGACAGCAACGGAAAACGATATTTACTGGTCGGCGTGAAGGACGATGGCACACAGGCAGGACTCGAAGCGTTTGATGGCAACACGCTCGCATCAGGCAATGGGGTCCTGCGCACTGCGTTTGGGATCGCGGGAAACGAGTCTCCCTACGGTTCGGGATTCGGCATGTTCGTTCGTGGCGCCGACGGCGCAACGCCTCGGGTTGCAATAGGCTCCAGCCTGGACGGCACGACCTATCCATCATTTGTTAATCTTTACGACAGCTCGGGGACAGTCCGCACGGGGGTACAAGTAAATCCGTGCACCAACTTCGTAGGGTTCTTCACTGGAATCTACCCGACAAATCCAACGAACTCCGACACCACCTGTTCAACTGGATCGACTGGAGCGAACGAATCGCTCATAGGCAATGCGTACGACAATTCAGCTTCTTACTCTATCTTGTACGACTCGTCCGGGAACGTGCGCAACGCCATCCAATACAATCCATCTGCCAACTTCAACGGATTCTTAAGTCAGGATGGAGCCGGTGATACGCTTTCGGTGCTCGGTAACGCTCTGACCGCCACGTCATCGGTACAGGCGAACGAGTCGTTCATGCAACTTCTCGACACGAACAACCTGCGTCTGTTCGAATTTCAGAACAGCACGAACCAGGGCGGGCTTGACTTCAATCCCGGCGGCGCGATCGACAGTAATGGTGGTTGGGGCAACCCGTAAGATCCGATCCGGCGCGGTCTAATCGACCGCGCCGGCCGGCCGCTTTCAGCGGAGGCCTCGGCGGCACCAGCAGTTAGTTTGCTTTCTTCTACTAGATGAGGAAAACCGCCGGAGCGATTTGATCGCTCCGGCGGTTCAATTTCCTTGCCGCGACGAGGCCCTCGATTTCTTTCCATTCGAGCGTATAGAAAAAATCGATTCGATGACTCTTTTTTGTTGCAGAGATCGGGCAAAATTAGGTAGCCTTACGCCGGATTTCGAGCATGCTCGCGGGTACATCGTCGTAAGGGTTTGATTTTTTCACAGTTTTTGCTGAGATTGATGAGGACGCTCACCGGCGGCTCCATCGAGTTTCGGGTGGTATCGGATGGCTAAGTTTGACTGGAACGAAACCAAGCGCCAGATAACCGATTCGCAAGCCTGGCAGTCGATCTTCAGGCACGGCTACGAGGACACGCCGCGCAACCGCATCCTGATGGTCTCCGGCAACGTGTGGCTGCATCTGCATCCCTCCAAAGTGCAGAAGCATACCGTGCGCCTGCGCTTCACCTGGTGCATGGGCGGCATCACGTTCCTGCTCTTCCTCGTGACCGTGATCACCGGCGTGTACCTGATGTTCTACTATCGGCCGACCGCCGAATACGCGTACGCCGACATGAAGTACCTCGAGTTCGACATGCCGTTCGGGATGTTGATGCGCAATATGCATCGATGGGCCGCGCACGGCATGGTGATCGCGGTATGGCTGCACATGTTCCGCGTCTTCATGACGGGATCGTACAAACCGCCGCGCGAGTTCAACTGGGTGGTAGGCGTGATCCTGCTGGTGCTGACGCTGTTGCTGTCGTTCACCGGATACCTGTTGCCGTGGGATCAACTTTCTATTTGGGCGGTGACGGTCGGCTCGAACATGGCGCGCGCGACGCCGCTGCTGGGGCATGGCGGCCCGTTCCATGAAATACTGGGAGTGAATCCGGTGTACGACGCGCGCGCGTTTATTTTCGGCGGCGCGGAGATCGGACCGCATACGCTGCTGCGCTTCTACATTTTGCACTGCATATTTTTTCCGTTGATCGCGAGTATCTTCATGGCGGTGCATTTCTGGCGAATCCGGCGCGACGGCATGTCGGGGCCGCTTTAGGGCTGGCGGGAGGGAGACGTGTTTTCATGGTTGTTGCACCAGGGAATCGTGCGGGTGCTCTCGGTGCCGATCGCAATGTCGATCCTGCTGTATATAATGTACCGGCTGGCTGCGCCGCCGCCGTGGAGCGACGACGAGGACTGAGCGCCTCACATAGGGATTAATCATGGCAAGCCCGGAAGGAAACGAAGGCGGCATCGTGATGCGCGCGGCGGGCGCGGGCGCGGGAACTGCGTCGCGGACTCCGCCCGCGTCTGGCGGCAAGCGCATCGAAGTCCCGATCAAGAAGGCCGGCGGCGGCGTCGAAGAGAAGCTGCACACCTGGCCGTTCCTCGTGCGCAACGAATTCCTGATGTCGCTCCTCGTGATCATCGTGCTTACGGTCTGGTCGCTGCTGCTCAATGCGCCGCTCGAACAGCCGTCGAATCCGACCCGCACGCCCAATCCGTCGAAGGCGCCGTGGTACTTCCTCGGCCTGCAGGAAATGCTCGTGTTCTTCGACCCGTGGTACGCGGGCGTCGTGCTGCCGAGCTTCATCATCGTGGGCCTGATGCTGATCCCGTATCTCGACATCAATCCGAAAGGTAACGGCTACTACACGCTGCGCGAGCGATTTTTCGAGATCACGGCATTTTTCGTCGGCTTCCACATTTTGTGGGTCTCGTTCATCATCATCGGCACGTTTTTCCGCGGCCCCGGCTGGAACTGGTTCTGGCCCGGGCAGGTCTGGGATCCGCACCTGGTCGAGGCGCTGACCAACGTCGATCTGCCGTACATGTTCGGCTTCCGCGACTATTTGGCGTCGGCGCTGTTCGGCTTGTTCCTGATAGGCGGCTACTTCGTGGTGGGCTACGCGGTCTTGTATTTCTGGATAAGATCGAGGCCGGCGAACGATCCATGGTCGGCGTTTCCCGGCGGCGGGCCCGAGATTCTGGAGAAGTGGGGGCCGGTGCGTTTCGGAATCACCGGATTTCTGCTGATCGCGATGGCCGGCGTGTTCATCAAGATGGCGCTGCGGCACGCGCTCAACATCAAGTACATCCTGGTTACGCCCTGGATTAACATCTGACGTGGCCGCGACGACTCGGTGTTCATCCTCGCCAAAGTATTGCAGGCGCTCGGACTCGCCGACGTCGGGTTCGCGCTTTACGTCGGCATCACGCAGCCGCACGGGATGGGACACGAGTACGAATTCACCGGCATCGGCATCCTGGTTTTTCTGGCCGGCTACATTATCGAGGGGTTGTGGGTTCGCGCGGGCAAATGACTATTGACTATTCGACTGAGTATTCGGAAGGTGGCCGCGCGGCGGCATTTGGAGCTGAGGAATAGGTAGAGCAGATGGCTGGCAGACCGGGGCTTGATCCCACCGAAGAAGGAAAATCTTACAGCGCGCTGTTCGTGCTGCTGGTAGCGGTGCTGCTGGTGAGCGCGGTCTGGTCGATTTGGGACGACAACATCTCGCGCCGCCCATGGAAGCAATATCAGGTCGAGTGGGATCACCTCGCCTACGACAAGTACATGAACGACGCGGCCGAGGAGCAGAAGCGCCTCAACGCCGATCCCACGTACGAGAAAGTGTCGAAGGACCTGGCCGAGGCGCAGAAAGATCTCGATTCCGGCGCGACCGCCGCCAAGCTCGCCGACCTGCGCGCGCAGTTGGTTGGTCTCAACAACACCGCCAACGACAAAGATCAGCTGGTGCGGTTCACCAAGTCGTTTTTGACCGAGCGATGGTACGACTACAACCACGCGATTCAGTACAAGCAGGATCCGGCGCCGTACAAGGCGGAGATCGACAAGCTCGACGCGGAACTGGCGCAGGAAAATATCGTTTCCGACAAGGCCAAGGCCAATCTGCAGGCGGTCAAGGATCAGATCGAGGAGATCAACTCGAAGGTTGATAGCCTGACCGCGCAGATGACGAAGCTGACCGCCAAGCGCGACGACTTCTTCGACAAGGCCGACTCGTGGATGATCCCGGTCAAGTTCCGCAACAAGGTGCTGTTCCGCTATCCGAAGATTCCGAAGATTCAGCAGACCGCGATCGACGACTTCGACCGCAACGCCTTCGACGAGGCGATCGCGCGGGTCGATCGATGCCAGAGCTGCCACATGGGCGCCGACAAGAAGGGCTTCGAGAACGCGCCCGAGCCGTTCCGCACGCATTCGAACTTCGATCAGATCATTTTGAAGCATCCGCCCGACAAGCTCGGATGCACGCCCTGTCATGACGGGCAGGGACCCGCGGTCAGCTCGGTGCGGCTCGCGCACGGCGACGATAAAGATTGGGATTCGCCGATGCTGCGCGGCGACAAAATGCAGTCGCGATGCATCAAGTGCCATATCGACGTCGGCTCGCTGCACGACGCCGCCGGCAAGCCGATTGCCGCAAACTGGGTCGAAGGCGAGCGCATGTTCCAGCAGATGGGATGCGCGGGATGCCATCTGGTCGCGGGCTACGAGGACATGCCGAAGATTGGCCCGTACCTGAAACTGGCGTCGGCCAAGCTCGATCCGTCGTGGACCGTGCGCTGGATCACCAACCCGCACGTCTTCCGGCCGCATACGCGGATGCCGAACTTCTACTTCACCAGCGACCAGGCGACTCAGCTCGCGGCGTTCATTTTCGACAGCTCGGCCAAGAACTCGAAGGACTGGCTGACCGCGCATCCGGAGCTGCCGACGCTCGAAGCGGACATCAAGAATCCGGCGTTTGTCGAAGAGGGCAAGGGCCTGTTCGAATCGGTCGGGTGCAAAGGATGCCACGCGATCGATCCGGATCAGTATGGCACGCCGGTCGGCGTGGCCGAGGGTTTCAAGCCGGCCGAGGCGCGCACGACCAAGGACTTCGCGCCGAACCTGAGCAAGATCGCCGAGAAGACTTCGGCCGCGTGGATCTATACGTGGCTTAAAAATCCGCGCGACTTCTCACCGCATACCGCGATGCCGTCGCTGCGCCTGAGCGATCACGAAGCCGAGGCGCTGACTGCGTTCCTGATGACGCATGGCGAGAAGAAGGAAGACGCCGGCGTCGAGACCGCGCTCAAGGATCCCGAGAATATCCAGAAGGGCGAAGCGTTGGTGCGCAAGTACGGATGCTTCGGCTGCCACGAGATCGAAGGGATGGACAAGGAGTCGCGCATCGGCGTCGAGCTGACGACGTTTGGATCGAAGCATCTCGACGAATTGTTTTTCGGCAACCAGACCAACATTCCCGAGACCTGGAATGACTGGACCTTCCACAAACTGCAGACCCCGCGGATTTACCAGACCAAGGACGTCGAGCAGTTGATGCCGAATTTCGATTTCGACGACGCCGACATCCTCAACCTGCGCGTGTTCCTGGCCGGTATGACCGACGGCAAGGTGCAGGAGCGGTACCGGATGCCGGGATCGGAGCATCAGACGCAGATCGTCGCGGGCCGGCGCATGGTCAATTACTACAACTGCGTCGGCTGCCACATCGTTGAGAATCGCGGCGGCTACATCCGGCGCTTCTACCCGGAAGATCAAATCAACTTTGCGCCGCCAATACTCAATGGCGAGGGCTTCAAGGTTCAGCCCGAGTGGCTATTCACATTCCTGCAGGGGCCGACGCCGATTCGTCCGTGGCTGAAGATCAGGATGCCGACGTTCCACTTCACCAACGCGGAAGACGACACGATCGTGAACTACTTCACGGCGCTGTCGGACATCGGCGTGCCGTATATGTTCATCAACACCAACCTGACTCCGCCGGCCGAGCTACAGGCGGGCGCCAAGTTGATGACCAAGGATTATTTCAACTGCTTCAGTTGCCATCAGCAGGGCGACAAGAAGCCCGAGGGACCGGAATCGGGATGGGCGCCTGATTTGGCGCTGGCGCATGCGCGCTTGAATCCGGACTGGATGCTGAAGTGGATCGCGAATCCGCCGTCACTGCAGCCGGGGACCAAGATGCCGTCATTTTATCCGGGCGGTCCCGACGACATCCTGGGCGGCAACCAGGACGCGCAGATTCGCGCGCTGCGCGACTACATCTTCTGGTTCGGCACTCATCCGGGGCAGACGCTGCCGGGACAGGAAGCGGCGCTGCCGGCCAAAGTGAGTAATGCGGCGCCGGCGCCGGTGAAAGTGAGTAAGAAGAGGTTATGATCGACTAGTCGATTGAGTTGGCAACTGAGTATTCGCTAAAGTGAGAGATTGTCTAACCGATTGAAAATATCCAGGTAACGTTCCAGGAGGAAATGGTAATGAACAAGTTTCGAGTTGTACTGGCGGCGTGCGCGGGTGTTGCGCTCAGCATGAGCGTCGGCGCCAGCTTTGCGAGCGCTGCCGGCGGCACGATTAGCGGCACCGTGAAATATGACGGCACCGCGCCCGCGCCCAAGCCGGTCGAAATAACCAAGGACAAGGAAGTCTGCGGGCTCCATCAGCACTTTCAGGAAGATTTGATCGTCGGCAGCGACGGCGGCATCGCCAACGCGGTCGTGATCGTGAAGGGCGCCAAGGGCGACATGAAGCCCGGCGACGTGACCTTCGACCAGAAGGGCTGCGACTACGTGCCGCATGTGCTCGCGTTTGAGGCCGGCAGCACCGTGAAAATCGTGAACTCGGACGGGATTCTGCACAACATCCATACCTACTCGACCGTGAATCCATCGTTCAACATGGCGCAGCCGAAGTTCAAGAAGGTGATCGAGCAGAAAATCGAGAAGCCCGAAGTGATCAAGGTCACCTGCGACGCGCACGGCTGGATGCACGGATGGTGGGTCTCGACCGACACGCCGTACTTCGCGGTGACGGACGACAAGGGCAACTACTCGATCAAGGACGTGCCGCCGGGTGACTACACCGTCCAGGTGTGGCAGGAGAAGCTGGGCACCGAAGATGCGAAGGCCAGCGTGAAGGACGGTGCGACCGCGACGACGGATTTCTCAATGAAGCCGAAGGGCTAGTCGCGCGTTTACGAACAGATGAACCACGGGGCTGGAGCAATCCGGCCCCGTTTTTCTTTGGTACATTAGCGCACAGCGCGATAGGATTGGGAAACGATGATCAAACGCCTCGACACGCTTGAAGTCGCGACTTCGGATCTCGCGGACGCATCGTCGATCTACGCAAAGAATTTCGGCTTTGCGGTAACCAGATCGGCGGACGGCAAGTCGGCGACGGTGAGGGTTGGCGGCGCGGAGATTCGGCTGGTCGCGGGAGCGCTCGATTCGTCGAGCGAAGGAATGATCGGTCTGTGGCTCGAGGCCGACGACGTCGAGCAAGTGGTGGCGAAGTTTCACATGGCCGGTCTCGACGCCGGCAAGATTGAGATCGAGTCGGGACGCCGTATTCTTACGATCGATCCCAAATTCGCCAATCAGGTGCCGCTGTATATCTTCGATCGCAAGGCCTGACCGAACGCGTCATCTGCGGGCACAGGTTTTGCTGCCTTCTTCAGGAGCGAACGAAGGTTCAATCCGTGGAGAATTTTCATGTCGAAGATAAAACAGGCTTTACCGATATTATTGGTTGCGGCGGCGCTGTTCGTCGTTCCCGGATGCGCGTCGCAGCAGGCCGAGCACACTACGAACGAGGTAACAAATTCCACGTCTGACACGGTCGGCTCGGTGCTCGACGGCGTCGGTTCAGTGGTTATGTATCCGTTCCACCTGGTCGGCGATTTATTCTCGTAAGGCGCTCGATCAACTTTTCTGCGCGAACAGGACGTTGTCGATCGCCTGACGCTCCGCGCGATTGGGATCTTTTTCGAGCCTGCATTCGCTGTTGAAGATCATCGTCGCGCGATCCGACGCCGTGTAGGGGAGCCATCGAGGCGCGGCGTCGGCATTCGGATCGCCACTGCGCGCGAATGCAATCCATCGATCGCTCATCGCGTGCGCCAGCGCATGGACGTCCGGCCGGTCCGGCGCGAGGCGCGGGGCAAGCGCGGTGTTGTTGAAGACGAAAGGAATCTCGAGCGCGTGCGGTGATTTCAGCCGTCCGCCCGCAACCGGAGTCTCCCAATCGAAGCGGTACAGATACGCGGGCGCGCCACCATGCTCCGCTTTGCGCTCGGCAATTTTTCTGGAGTAGGCCGCGGTCGGATACTCGGTTCCAATCAGGAACATCAGCTCCGACGGCGTCGCGTCGGGATTGTGCTTGCGGAAAATCTCGATCACGCTGTCCGCATCTGGCCCAAGCAAACGGCCCGCGCGTTTGTGCAGGTCGCTCTCATCGAGCGAGAAGGCTTTTGGATCGCCGGCGGCGAACAGCGTCATCTCGGTGCGGTTGTAACCGATGATCAAGGGCACCTCGGCGGAAACGTCGGGCGCCGTCGGATCGAACGGATGATTCGGCAGCGTGACGCCATCGACGACCGGCGAGAATCCCTGGACAAAGCCCGGCACGCGCGCCGCGAGCTTGGCCTGAACCGCGGCCTGCGCGGCAACGATACGATCGACCGGCACCGTTTGCGCCTCGCGGAGCTGCGCCCGCGTGAGTCCGAGCTCGGCCAGCAGCATCTCCGCGACCTTCTCGGCGTGGGCGAGTTTGTTCATCCGGAATCCCGGGCCGCTCTGAACCACCGCGCGATGGAACAGGTTCTTCGCCGACGGCATTGCCAGCAGCGTCGAGACTTTCTGTCCGCCGCCGGATTCGCCGAAGATCGTCACGTTGCGCGGATCGCCGCCGAACTTCGCGATATTGTCGCGCACCCATTCCAGCGCTGCGACCAAATCGAGCATCCCGACGTTGCGCGCCTCGGTAAAATCGCTGTCGCCGAGGCCGGCGAAAAACGTGTAGCCCAACGCGCCCAGCCTGTGATTGACGCTCACAGCCACCACGTCGCCGCGCCGCACCAGATTGCCGCCGTCGTAAATCAGCGGCGAGCCCGAACTCGCCATGAAGCCGCCGCCATGCAGCCAGACCATCACGGGACGTTGACGAGAGTCGCTCGCATCACCGGCCCAGACGTTAAGCACGAGGCAATCCTCGCTCTCGATGATGCCGTCGGCGTCGGCGTACGCGGCGAACCCGCTTCGCGGATCGACCAGGCCGCGCATCGACGAGGGATTCTGCGGCGCAGTGGGTCCGTAGCTGACCGCGTCGCGCACGCCCGCCCACGCCGCGGCCGCAACCGGCGGCATGAAGCGATTGCGCCCCGCAGTCGAAGCGCCATACGGGATGCCCTTGAAGCTGCTCACGCCATTCGCCGCAACCCCGCGAACCTTGCCGCACGCAGTCTCAACGATCGGATTTGCAGATGACTCTTTGGGCATCGAAGCTGCCGTCATGGTTGAACCCTCCCTCGATGGCTAACAATCGATCTGCCACGTCAGCGCCCATCAGGGCAACCGGAGTGATCGGAGGTCAGGCGCGTTCTAGCTTGATTGCTCAGACCGGATTTCATCTCTGTGTAAAGCCGATCGTGCGGCGATTGGGCGGTTGGGGCGTCATCAGCTCGCGGATTGCATCGAAGACGACCTTGAACTGGTTGTCGTATTTCCTCTCGAGCATTTTGAGCTTGCGAGCGAGTTGGTCGTTAGATGCGAGAATAAGACGCAGGCGGACAAACGCTCGCATGATCTCGATGTTCACTTGGATCGCGCGTTGGCTTCGAAGCACGCTTGAAAGCATCGCTACGCCTTGCTCAGTGAAGGCGTAAGGGGCAGCGCGCCGCATCCCGCCCCAACTTGAAATCACAATTTGTGATTTCAAAGCCCGGAACTCCGCATCGCTAAGTTGAAACATGAAGTCTTCCGGAAACCGCGCGAGGTTCCGCTTTACTGCCTGGACGAGTGCGCGCGGTTCGACCTCGTAGAGACGGGCAAGATTGGTACTGAGCATAATTCGGTGACCGCGTACGATACCGATCTGTCGATCGATCAGCTCGGTCAAAAGCGCATTCGGCTTTGTACTCTTGCCGCCCATCTTGCGCGTGGACGCCGTCAAACCTCAGTGGTGAAGCTGGCGCGGACGGCTTTTTCGAGCTTTTGCGTCAGCTCGGTGCGGTCACTGCTGCGGAGGCCGTCGGTGGGGATCGGCTTGCCAATCCGCATGCGCATCGTCAGGCCCGGGGTCACGAATATCGCGCCGCGCGGGTAGAAGCGGCCTGAGCCAGCGATCGACATCGGCACCGCCGGCAACTTCGACAGGATCGCGAGCCACGCTGCGCCGTCTTCGAACTCGTGCACGCGGCCATCGTTGTAGCGATGGCCCTCGGCGTAGATGCAGACATCGAGGCCGCTGCGGATGATCTGAATCGCCTTGCGAATTGCTTTGCCGCCACTCTCGCGGTCGATGAGGATATGCCCGCCGCGCTGCATCGCGAAGCCGACGATTGGAATTTTGAGCAGTTCTTTCTTGGCGACGAAACGAGGATCGCCCGGCATGAAGCCGGCAATCGCGAAGGTGTCGAAGAAGCTCTGATGATTGGAGACGAGAACGCAGTGATCGAGCCCGGCGAGATTTTCAAGGCCTTCGATTTCCACCTTGATGCCGCAGACCGCGATTATCCCGCGCCCCCACGCGCGCGTGACTAGCGTGACCCAGTGCGGCTTGTTCAACAGCGCCGAGATCGCCGCGCCCGTCGCGCAGATCATCGTCCAAATCGCCGACAAAAGCGTCGCGACGACGCCCCAGGCGAGGTTGAAGATCCCACGCGGCGCGGCGGCGGTGTATGAGGAAGTTTGCGGCTGACCGGCCATGCTCAAATACTCTGCCCGCAGGCAGCGTCGCGCTGCAAGCGCGTCGTGCGATCGCCTGGCTCAGGGCATGCTGGGAACCGACGGCAGACTCCCGGCCCCGGGAATCTTCGAGGTCAAGCCGCTCGCGGCGTTGCTGGTCGCGCACGACGCGAGGATGTCGGTGGCATGCTGCGCGACATAGCCTTTCAACATGTCGGTGGCGCTCGAAAGCGGGAGACTCGTGCTGCCCGCGAACGACGAAGCCGCGGTGGTCATCACGGTCGGATCGCTCAACGCGGACGGACCGGCAGCGGTGGGATTCGGGAAATGACTCGCGAGCGCGGAACACAACGCGCTGTTCGCCGCCGACTGCTGACCGCCGGTAAGTGCCTGCGCCGCCTGACTCGGCGCCGACGGTAGGTAGTTGCTAATCTGCGCGCGCAATTCCGTCGCGCCGGCCATCAGCACCGCTAACGTCGCAATGATTGCTGATCGCTTCGACCATTTACTGCTCATCGGCCGTACCTCCCGTGCTTAGGTATCGTCGTCAATTTCTTCCTGATAGTCCGATTTATCAATGCCGACAAGCAAGGACGGCAGAGTTTTCCGATTAGCAATCCGCATCCTGCGATCCGGCAAAGTTGACATCGGCTAATGGCGTTGGTACCTCTGATCGTAGGAAGACTGAGCGGACCTCGAGGATTTAATCGTGCAAATTACCGGGCTTCAGCAGTTTCTCGAAATCCTGACCGTTCCCGACAACATCCCGATCATCGCGATGATGATTCTGGTGATGTTTTTTACGTATATCGCGCTCAAGCAGGCGCGGCGCAACGATCAGCTGATCGAGCATGGGCATCGCGAACGCATTATCGACGAGATGAGGAAGTAGGGAACCGCAATGCCATTTGAGATAATCGCCGAGAATTGCACCGGATGCAGCGCGTGTGAAAAACGCTGCCCGACCGGCGCCATCTCGGGCCTGTCGAAAAAGGTTTATTACATCGAAGCCGCGATGTGCATCGATTGCGGCGCGTGCGGCGTGATTTGCCCCGACGACGCCATCATGAACAATCACGGCGAGATAACCCACGTGCTCAAGCGCGCCGAGCGCCCGGTCGCCATCGTCCATCCCGACAACTGCAACGGATGCGGCGTTTGCGTGGACGTGTGCCCGTTCGATTGCATCTCGCCGTCGCCGGAGAACACGGCGGTCTATCTCGGCAAGGTGCAGGTCAACGAGAAGACCTGCGTCGGATGCCTGCTGTGCGAAGAGGTCTGCGGATGGGACGGAATCTACATCATGCCGTCCGGCCAGAAGGAAGCGTTCCTGACCTCGCTCGGCTACGACACCAGCGAGGAAAGCGCCGCTTAATACATTCTTTTCAGTATCCACCCGGGCGGTTCTCGTTTCCGTCTTTGTGCTGGGTACTTTTCAGATCACCATCGCCGCAGACTTATCGCCGGGACCTGAGAACGACGCCGGCGCTGCATGCACCGAAATCAAGACTGCGCTTCATGCGCTGGCCGACGCGGAGCACGACGAGTCGCTGGCGCTCGATCTCGCGACCAGCGGCGCCAACCTCGCGATCGTCGAGGCGCGGCTGTCGGTCCTGCTCGATCGTACGAATGATCTGCGTGTCGCGCTCAGGCGCGCGCGTGAAAGTGCGGTCGCGCGGGACCCGATGGTCGATCAATGTGTGCGGATGGGATTTCGCGCGCTGGTAATATCCGAAAAGCTGAGTTCCGACGTGGAGAGTGTGCTGTTCGGAGGCGGTGATTCTTTCGCGGAGGCGCCGGCGCTCAAGCCTGGCGCGCCCGCTGCATCTCCGGCGGCTCCGCAACCTTGACGCTGCGCGTAGCCGCCCTGCGCGGAACGAACACGGCTGCGAGCGCGAAGATCAGCAGCGCGGCCTGCGCGCCGAGCGATTGAACCGTCGGGAAGATGCCGAGCATCGGGATTGTCGGCGCGTAGTTCACGAACGTCGCCGATACCACCGACGCTTCCTGCAAACTCGCGACGCCCTGGCCGACGAACACAATCGCCAGCGCGTAGAGCATGAACGAGGTCACGTGGAAGAAGAGCCGCATCGGGATTCGATCGGCGGCGCGCTGGATTACGACGAAGGTCGCGGCGAGAGCGATCGCGGCGGCGACGATGCCGCCGGCGACCGCGTGACGCTCGACGGTTTCGGTCGCGCCGTTGGTGAGCGCCTGGAAGAACACGATAGTCTCGGCGCCCTCGCGCATCACGGCTAGAAACGCGGTCAAGCCGAGCGCGATGCCGGGAATCTTGCTGTGCTCCGCGTCCTCGAGCTTGTGCGAGATGAATTTCATCCAGCGATCAGACTGCCCCTTCGAGGTCATCCACGAGCTGACGTAAAACAGGGTGGCGGCGGCGAATAGTTGGAAGACGCCTTCGAGCGTGTCGCTGGCGTCGTCGGTGATCAGGTGATTGACCGCCCACGCGAGCATGATGCTCGCGACGATCGCGGCTGCCGCGCCGGCGTAGATGTCGCGCGAGCGGCCGATTCGTCCGGCGCCGCGCGTGCCGGCCGCGAGTGCGACGACCACCAGCATCGCTTCCATCCCTTCGCGGAACAGGATGCCGAGTGAGTAGAAGAAATAGGCGACAGCGGTTTGAGTCATGGCGCGGTAATTCTGAGAATGATTCTCAATTGCGATATTAGCACGCCCGTTGACCATGTCAAATCAGCCGATTCGGACACTGCTTGCGACCGTCCAGAGCCGGTAGTACGCTCAGAAACGAAGCGGGCCCGCCGATTTTTCGTGCGCACGGCCGCTTCAAGCTTTTTCGGGGATCGGGCGTCATTTCCGAATGCGATGCGTTTATTGCAGCGAGCGGGCAGGTCTTATCCGCCGCGTATGCACGCCATGCGCGAAGGTCGTCGCGATCGTGGACCGCGCGGGTGGCGAAGTCGGATTGGCCGGGCTGGTCGATATTTTCGTCGCCGAGGGGCTCACGCGCGAGCAGGTTGACCTGGTGCTCGACGCGCAAGTGGGGACTGCGCCGACAATCCGCGATCGGCTGACCTCGAACATGACCAACGTCCTGATGCGCAACCTCGGGATGCCGGGGCGTCAGTCGCCCGAAGACGTGATGAAGGTGCGGACCGCGATGCGCAGCGGCGGCGGCGCGGGCACCTGGGTCGGCGGTGAGGAACCGCCCGACCATCACTGATCGTTTTCACTGGAAGCTCGACGATGGAAAAAGATCGCAGCGATTTCGCCGTGATGAATCGGATGATCGATCACATCCGTCTGCTGATTGCGGTCGATGACGAAGCGATCCCGGTTAAAAAGAAACTCGAAGCGCAGGCGATTCTCAAAGATTTCCAGGCGATGCTGGCCGAAGCGCCGGAGAATCAGGAGCGCGGGCGGATCAAGGGTTACTACGAAATCCTGTGCCGCGACCTTGGCGACGAGGCCGACGTGGCGGCGTTGCTTAGCTCGCTCAAGAATTATATCCCGTACCTCTAGTTCGGGACTGAGAATTTTTCGGAGAGACGAATGAGTTTGCAGCAGATCGGTGTAATCGGGGCAGGGCAGATGGGCGCAGGAATCGCGCAGGTCGCGGCGCAGGCGGAGATCGCGGTCGTGATGCACGATATCGCGCCGGATATGTGCAAGCGCGGCGTCGATACGATCGCGCGCAACCTCGATCGCATGATCGAGCGCGGGCGCTTCAAGGCCGAAGAGCGCGATCGCGTGATGCGCCGGGTCGAGACCACCACCAATCTCGAGGACCTGGCCAGGGTCGGCTTCGTGATCGAGGCGGTGATCGAAAACGAGGACGCGAAGATCGCGCTGCTGCAGAAGCTCGACAAGGTCTGCCCGCCGGAAACGATTTTCGCCTCGAACACCTCGTCGATTTCGATTACCAAAATGGGCGCGAAGACCTCGCGCGCCGACCGCGTCATCGGCATGCATTTCATGAACCCGGTGCCGGCGATGAAGCTGGTCGAAATTATTCGCGGGCTGGCGACGTCGGAGGCGACCTTTCAGCAGACGCGCACGCTCGCCGAGCAGCTCGGCAAGACTACGATGACCGCGCAGGATTTTCCGGGCTTCATCGTCAATCGCGTGCTGCTGCCGATGATCAACGAAGCGATTTACACGATGTACGAAGGCGTCGGCGGCGTCACTGATATCGACACCGCGATGAAGCTCGGCACCAACCAGCCGATGGGCCCGCTCGAGCTGGCGGACCTGATTGGGCTCGACACCTGCCTCGCGATCATGGAGGTGATGCATCGGGTGCTGGGCGACGACAAGTACCGGCCGTGCCCGCTGCTGAAGAAATACGTCGATGCCGGTTATCTCGGGCGCAAGTCGGGCCGCGGCTTTTATGTATATGATGAGAAGGGGACTTTGATTCCGCCACCGCGCTAGTCGCGGGTGCGCGCAACCGTGCGCCGGGAGGAAACCAGCATGTCCGTAAAAGCGTTCATCCTAATCGACACGTCGCCGGGCAAGGCGCGCGAGGTCGCGGCCAAGATTCGCGGCGTGCCGGGGGTTTCCGTCGCGCATGCCGTCACCGGTCCGCACGACATCATCGCGATTGCGGAGGCCGCGGACGTGACCTCGCTCGGCGAGCTGATCGTGCACAAGATTCAGAGCGTGACGGGTGTGAATCGAAGCCTGACTTCGATCGTCGCCGATTGACGCTCGCGCGCGCGCCGAATCGTATAGAATAAAAGCAGACTGCGCAGGAAAAATGGATCGATGGCTGAATTACCGGTAATCAAGCGGCTCAAAAAAGACCTCGAGACGCTCAAGCATGAGCTGACCGTGGACCTGCCCAAGGAACTTGAGCGCGCGCGGGCGCACGGCGACCTGTCCGAAAACGCGGAGTGGGCGATGGCGAAGCAGCGGCAGGAGTTCCTGCGCGCGCGCGTCGGCAACCTCGAGACGCGAATCGCGGAGCTGACGATGATCGACCTCGAGACGATTCCGCGCGATACCGTCGGCCTCGGCAGCCGCGTCCATCTGGAAGATCTCGATGAAGGCGGAGTCGCGGTGTTCGAAATAGTCGTACCGGAAGAAGTTGACGGCGCGCAGAACCGTATCTCGCTGTCGTCGCCGCTCGGGCGCGCGCTGATCGGCAAGGCCGCGGAGGACGATATCGAAGTCGTCACGCCCAAGGGCAAGCGCGCATACATGGTGAAGAAGCTGACGACGATTCACGTGCTGATGGCGGTCGAGAACGGCACCAAGTAAAACGCGGGGCTCCTCGCCCCGCACCCCGCGGCAGGGGTGACCCCTGCACCCAGTAATCAAAAAAATAACGAGCGAGGTATTTCCCCCGCGCCTTCCCCTCAAAAGAATATTCTGAGCGAAATGGCGTCCTCGCCATTTTGCGATTTCTTTTCACTGGGTGCAGGGGTCACCCCTGCCGCGGGCGCGGGGCGCGGAGCCCCGCATTCAATCGCCGTACATCGAGTCGATCTGATCCTTGAAGTGCGCTTGAACTATTTTGCGGCGGATCTTCAACGACGGCGTCAGCTCGCCGTTTTCCTGGGTGAACGGCTGCGGGACGACTGTGAACGCGACGATCGCCTCGACGTCCGACATCTGTTTGTTGATCTCGCGAATCCGTCCCTGCAGCAGCGCTTTCAACTCTTTTGATTTCGCGAGCGCGTCCGCGTTTTTTGGGTCGAGGTTGTTCTCTTTCAGAAACTCGACGAGATTTTCGTAGTCCGGCACGATCAGCGCCGCCAGATGCTTGCGCCGGTCGCCGATCACGCAGGCTTGGCTGACGAATTTGTCGCCGGCCAGCTTGCCCTCGACGTAGGCCGGCGAGACGTTCTTGCCGCCCGACAGCACGATGATTTCTTTCTTGCGATCGGTGATCGCGATGTAGCCCTCGACGTCGATTTTCGCGATGTCGCCGGTATGCAGCCATCCGTTTTCGTCGATCGCTTCCTTCGTCTCGGCCTCGAGCTTGTAGTAGCCCTTCATTATATTCGGCCCGCGCAGCAGCAACTCGCCGTCCGGTGCGATTTCGGTCTGCACGCGCGCCAGCGGCAGTCCGACCGTGCCGATTCGCGTCTTGCCGTTGTGCAGATTGCACGCGACCACCGGCGCCGCCTCGGTCAAGCCGTAACCTTCGACGATCGGAACCTCGGCCGCCGACAGGAACCGATTGATCTCGGTCGGCAGCGGCGCGCCGCCGGAAATCAGGTAGCGGATTTTGCTGCCGAAGATCGCGCGCACTCGCGCGAAGACCAGCCGTCGAAACAGCGCCATCGACAGCGCGAGCATCGGCGGAACCGGCTTGCCGCGATTGCGATAATCGGCCGCTTGCTCGCCCGCGTTCAGCGCCATTTTGAACAGCCGCTGACGCATCGGCGGCGAGGTCTCGACCGTGCGCATCACGCGGCTGTGGATCACTTCGAGCAGGCGCGGCACCGTCAGCACGACGGTCGGCTCGACCTCGGTGAGATTCGACGCGATCTGTCCGAGACTCTCGGCAAACGCGATCGTCCCGCCCGCCATCGCCACGGTGTAGTAGCCGGCCGTGCGCTCGAACGAGTGCGCGATCGGCAGATGCGACAGCGTCATGTCGGTCTCGTTGAGCGCGAGTGCGGCGAGTGCGTCCTCGGCGTTGGCCACCAGATTGCCATGCGAGAGCATCACGCCCTTCGACGTGCCGGTCGTGCCCGAGGTGTAGATGATCGTCGCGAGGTCGTCACTGCTGCCCTCGACGATCGCGGCGGGCGTCTCGGCGCTGACCGATGCCGCAGTTATCACGGCGGGCGTTCCGTTGGCGGCGGGCGTCGATTCGGCGTCACGATGCATCGCGACAATTGCGCTGACCTCGGGAATCGAGGCACCGATTCCGAGAATTTTCTTGACCATTTCGGGCCCGTTCGCGGCGATGACTTTCGCGCCCGAGTCGCTGATGACGTGCGCGGTCTCCTCGAGTCCGCTGGTAGTGTAGAGCGGCACGACGATCGCGCCGAGCCCGAGCACGGCCTGATCGACGACGATCCACTCGGGGCAATTGTCCGAGAGGATCGCGACGCGATCGCCGGGTCGCACGCCGAGGCCGAGCAGACCGGCACGCAGCTTGCCCGCGGCCTCGGCAACTTCGGTCCATGAGTGGTCGGTCCAGACTTTGTCGCGTTTGTCCTTGAGGAACGCGCGCGCACCATACTTCTGGGCCTGCGCCTCGAAGTTTTGGGAAAGCGTCGCCACGCGCTCGGACATAAAAAACCGGGACCTCCTCTAGCTGAACTGGTTGTAGCCCAAAGCGTTGTTGACGCCAATCGCGCGCGAATATCCGATTGCCGTAATGCTGAGCATGCGACCGCGAAGCGCTTGAATTTGTTCGCGAAATGTGAGCGTCATTGTCGGCGGTAATTTAGCGTTGGTTGCGGCTGGGGACCAGGATTTTTCATTTCACTAATAGTGGCGCAGACGGGCATAATCGCACGCAATTCATGAATCGAAGGGTGTTGGCAGGTTGCAGCCGCCTTGATCGGCGCCGCGAGGGCTCGGCCGGCTTTTTACGTTGATAGCGCAGAGGTGACGCTTCGATGCTCGAGCACATGTATTTTCCGCACGACATCTCGACCTTCGGTCCGAAGATCGACCTGCTGTTTGAGATCGTCTTCTGGCTCGTGCTGGTCGTCTGGATAGCGGTCATGGTCGCGATGGTGACCTTCATGATTCGCTATCGCACCCGCCCCGGCCGCAAGGCGGAGTATATCGAAGGCAATTCCCGCCTCGAGATCCTGTGGACCACGGCAACCGCGGTCATCCTCATCGTCCTCGCCTTCATGAGCCGCTCGACCTGGGCGGATATCAAGGAGCATGGGCCACCGGGCGACGTGTTCTACCAGGTGACCGGAAAACAGTTCAATTGGGAAATCACCTACCCGGGACCCGACGGCAAATTCGGCACCAAGGACGACCTCACGATCGAGAACGAAATGCACGTGCCGGTGAACAAGGTCGTGCGGATGGATCTCACCGCGAAGGACGTTATTCACAGTTTTTACGTCCCGAACATGCGGTTGCGGCAGGACGCCGTCCCCGGCCGCATCATTCACGTCTGGTTCGAGGCGACCGAAACCGGGCAATACGAAATTCCGTGCTCGCAGCTGTGCGGCTTCGGGCATTCGGGGATGAAGGGCAATCTGACGGTGCAGTCGCAAGGGGATTTCGACAAGTGGCTCAAAGACCAATACGCGCAAAACAAGTAACACCCGCACTCGCCGGCCTCGCCGGGCGGAGGAGCTAGTCGAAGATGAGTAGCACGGCAGCGGTTGCGGCACACGGCGCTCACGCAGAGCATCATGAGCTCGGCTTCATGCGCACGTACATTTTTTCCGAAGATCACAAGATGATCGGGCGCCAGTTCCTGTTCATGGCGCTGTTCATGATGTCGATCGGCGGCCTGATGGCGATGCTGATGCGATGGGAACTGGCGTGGCCTGAAACCGCCGTTCCCGGATTTGCCTGGGTGCCCGAGCCCTTCATGTACGAAGGCGCGATCCCGCCCAACACCTACAACGCGATGTTCACGATGCACGCCACCATCATGATCTTCTTCGTGGTGATGCCGATCCTGGTCGGGTGCTTCGGCAACTTCCTCATCCCGCTGATGATCGGCGCGCGCGACATGGCGTTCCCCAAGCTGAACATGCTGTCGTTCTGGGTCGGCGCGGTCGCCGCCGTCATCATGCTGTCCTCGTTCTTCGTGACCGGCGGACCGGCCGCCGCGGGCTGGACTTCCTACGCGCCGCTCAGCGCCGTGCCAATCTATACCGGCGTCGATTGGGGCCAGAATTTATGGTGCATCAGCATCATCGTGCTCGGCGTTTCGTCATTGATGGGCTCGATCAACTACATCACGACCATCATCAACATGCGCACCAAGGGCATGTACTTCTTCCGCCTGCCGCTGGTGATCTGGTCGCTGTTCATTACGGCGATTCTGCTGCTGCTCGCGCTGCCGGTGCTGACCACGGCGCTCGCGTTGCTGCTGTTCGATCGCCTCGGCGGAACGCATTTCTTCTTGCCCGCCGGCGGCGGCGAGCCGCTGCTGTGGCAGCATCTGTTCTGGTTCTTCGGCCATCCCGAGGTTTACATCATGATCCTGCCCGCGATGGGGATCGCGTCGGACGTCATCGCGACGTTTTCGCGCAAGCCGATTTTCGGATACCGCGCGATGGCGTATGCGATGATCGCGATCGCGTTCCTGTCCTGGGTCGTCTGGGGCCATCACATGTTCGTCTCGGGGATGGATCCGCTGCTCGGCGGCAGCTTCATGATCACGACGATGATCATCGGAGTGCCGTCGGCGATTAAGACTTTCAATTGGCTCGGCACGCTCTACAAGGGCAACATCCATTACACGACGGCGATGGATCACGCGCTGGCGTTCGTCGCGATGTTCGTCATTGGCGGGCTGTCGGGAATCTGGATGGCGTGCACGCCGGTGGATATGTACATCCACGATACCTACTTCATCGTCGCGCACATTCATTACGTGCTGTTCGGCGGCAGCCTGTTCGGAATCTTCGCCGGCGTCACGTATTGGTTTCCCAAGATGTTCGGCCGCATGATGAGCGAGAAGCTGGGCAAGGTTCATTTCTGGATAACCTTCGTCGCGTTCAACTGCACCTTCTTCCCGATGCACATCCTCGGGATGGCGGGGCACATGCGGCGAATTTACAATCCGCAGCAGTACGATTTCCTGAAACCGATCATTCCAATCAACGAATTCATTTCGATCAGCGCGTTCGTGCTCGGCGCCGCGCAGTTCCTGTTCCTCGCGAACATCATCTACAGCTACTTCAAGGGCGAGAAGGCCACCGAGAATCCGTGGCATGCGAACACGCTGGAGTGGACGACGCCGTCGCCGCCGCCCCACGGCAACTGGCCCGGCCCGGTGCCGATCGTTTACCGCGGACCGTACGAGTACAGCTCGCCTGAGGTCGCGGAGGATTACCTGCCGCAATCGCAGTTGATCGAACACACGACGGCCGCGGCGGATTAGTCAGTCGAATAGTCAATGACTAATCAGTCGCCAACTGAGGTTGAGAAGGCGCGTGGCTTGCACCGCTTCGCGGTGCTGACCGCGGCCGCCACCTTTTGCCTCATCTTCATCGGCGGCCTCGTCACCTCGACCGGCTCCGCGCTGGCCGTTCCAGACTGGCCGCTCGCATTCGGCAAACTGATTCCGGCGTGGCAGGGCGGCATCCGATTCGAGTTCGGGCATCGGTTGGCCGCCGGAACCGTCGTCATCCTTACGCTGGTGCTGATGGCGTGGGCGTGGCGCGCGGAGCCGCGCAAATGGGTCCGCCAACTGGTGATGCTCGCGTTCGGGCTGATCATCGTGCAGGCCATCCTTGGCGGAATCACGGTGCTGTTCGAATTGCCGCTGGCGATTGCGGTTACGCACGCTGCGACGGCGCAGGCGCTGTTCTGCCTGATGGTGTCGATCGCGATTTTCACCAATCCGCGCTGGGATTCGACGCCGCATGTCGATGAGCCGCCGTCGCGAATCCCGCTGACGACGCTTGCGGTCGCGACCACCGCTGTCATCTATATGCAGATACTCGTGGGCGCGCTCATGCGGCACATGAGCGCGGGGCTGGTGATTCCTGATTTCCCGTTGTCGTTCGGCTACGTTGTGCCGCCGTACTGGAACGAGTTCATCGCGGTTAATTTCGCGCATCGATGCGGCGCCGTTGTCGTCACCGCGATGGTGTTGTGGACCGTCACCCGCGTATTGAGGACGCATCGCGACGTGGTCGCGCTGCGGCGTCCGGCGCTCGGCCTGTTCCTGCTGCTGATCGTCCAGATTTGTCTTGGTGCGATTACGATCTGGAGCGGCCGCTCGGTGATTCCGACCACCAGCCACGTCGCCGTCGGCGCCGCGGTGCTCGCGACCAGCCTGACTTTGACGCTGCGTGCGTATCGGATTCTGGGCGTGCCGAGTCGCGCGCATGCGCTCGAGGCGCGCGCGAGTTCGCGCGCAGTCGAACGCCAGGTGACCGCATGAGCGCCAAAGTGGCGATGGCGGAATCCGCGCTGACGCTGCCCCGCGGCCGCGTTAGCGATTATTACGAATTGACCAAGCCGCGCGTGGTGCTGATGGTGCTGGTCACGACGCTGGCCGGTTTCTATCTCGGCGGACGCACGGGCTTCGACCTTACGCTCGCGTTGAATCTGCTGGCTGGCACGGCGTTGGCTGCCGGCGGAACGCTCGCGCTCAATCAGTACGTCGAGCGCGACATCGACGCGATCATGGAGCGCACGCGCCGTCGTCCGTTGCCCGACCTGCGGATGCGCCCGGCGGAAGCGCTGACATTCGGCGTGATCGCGACGGCCGGCGGCCTCATCTACTTGACGCTGGCGACGAACCTGCTGTGCGCCGCGGTGACGGTCGCGATCACGATCGTTTATCTCGGCGTGTACACGCCGCTGAAGCGCTACACCTGGCTGTGCAACATCATCGGCGCGATTCCCGGCGCGCTGCCGCCGGTCGCGGGATGGGCCGCGGCGCGGGGCAATCTCGGCTGGGAGCCGATAATACTGTTCGCGATCATGTTCTTGTGGCAGTTGCCTCACACGATGGCGGTCGCGCGGCTTTATCGCACGGACTACGAACGCGCGGGCATCCACCTGCTGCCGCAAAACAACGCCCGCGGCGGCAATGCATCAAATCCAATCGTCATCGCGGGCAGCCTCGGACTCATCGCAGTGGGAATCATTCCGACGATGCTCGGCTTCGCGGGAATTTCGTACATGGTAATCGCGTCCGCGCTTGGCGTCTGGATGCTGGCGTTTGGCATCGCCATGGTGCGTGCGCCAGGCAATTCGAAGGCGGCGCGCCGGCTGTTGCTCGCGTCGTTAGTATATTTGCCGATCGTCTTGTTAGTACTCGTGCTGGATCGCGTGTGAGTAATGGAATGAGTACCCTGGTTACGCGCGAAGAGCGCAAAGTGGAAAACTGGCGGACGCTGAAGATACTAATCGGCGTGATGGTCCTGCTGATTGCGATATCGGTCGTGACAATCCTAGTGAAGCATCATTGATGACATGGCGATTGGATTGACAGCCTCGACCATCAAGGTGCGCCCGCTGGTGGCGCCGGTTCGCCGCGGCCGAGCATCCGACTCGGGCGCGGGCGGCGATCAGCGCGAGCGTCCCTTCATCAGCAGCGGGATGCTCGCGATCATGATGGTGATCACGTCGGAGACGATGCTGTTCAGCGGGCTTATCGGATCGTTTCTTATTTTTCGGATGCAAGCCGCCTTCTGGCCGCCGCCGGCGTTGCCGCGCCTGCCGATCGCGGTGACCTGGATGAACACGGTTGTGCTGCTGGCGAGCGCGGTGACGATGACGCTCGCGCTGCGCGCGGTCCATCGCAACCGCCAGCGGCTGACCCGCCACTACCTGCTGGCGACGCTCGCGTTGGGCGTGACGTTTCTGGTGGTGCAGGGCAGCGAATGGGTGCGGCTGGTTGCCCACGGCCTCAAGCTGTCGAGCGGCGTTTACGGCGGCACCTTCTATCTGTTGATCGGATGCCACGGAGCGCACGTGACGGCCGGCGTAATCTGGCTCGCATGCGTCGCGTGGCTCGCGATGGGCGGCAGGTATAACGCGCGCAATGCTCACGGGATTGAGCTCTGCGCCGTGTACTGGTATTTCGTCTGCGCGGTGTGGCCGGTCCTGTTCGAGCTCGTATATCTGATGTAGTTTCGCCGATGGGAAGAACGTGATGATGAAAAGTGCAAAGCTCAAGGCAACCGCAACGATGATGTTAGGTGCGATCGTCGCGGCGGCGCCGCGGATCGCAAACGCTTGCGCGACCTGCGGACTGTCGGAGGGCGACCACGCCGCCAACGCCTACAGGGATAGCGTGTTGTTCATGATGGCGTCGCCGTACGCCTTGTTCGGCACGGTCGGCGGCGTTGCTTACTTCGTCTATCGGCGGTCGCAGCGGCAGGATCGAAACTCAACTAACAAGTAGTCAATTGAGATGAACACTGACTATAGCTATTTGCCCCAAAGAGGATGGTCGCGATGAGCGAGGCTGCCGCAGTAGATACTCACGATCACGCCGAGGTGCGCGATCAGCTGGAACCGTCGCTGACGCCGGGAAATCTCGGCAAGCTCGGGATGTGGTCGTTCCTGGCCGGCGACGCGATGACCTTCGGCGCCGCCATCGCCGCCTACGGCGCGCTGCGCATCGACAATCCCAACTGGCCGTCGCCCGCAGCCTTCCTGGGCATCACCACCACCGCGATCATGACCTTCATTCTGATCTGCTCGAGCGTCACGATGGTCGAGGCGCTCGGCTCGATCCAGACCGGCAGGATGGCGCGCTATCGCAACTTCATGGCGCTGACAGTGCTCGGCGGCCTGCTGTTCCTCGGGATGCAGGCGTTCGAGTGGCATCACCTGCTCGAAATAAAAGGCATGTCGATAAAGGTCGATCTGTTCGACGCCACCTTCTTCATTCTGACCGGTTTCCACGGCTGTCACGTTTTCGGCGGCGTGGTGTACAACTTCGTGCTGCTGGTGCGCGGCATGACCGGCAAGCTGACGCCGGCCAAGGCCAACCTGGTCGAGATCGCGGGGCTCTACTGGCACTTCGTCGATCTGGTCTGGATCCTGATCTTCACGTTCATCTATTTGATTTAACGGAGCGGCAGCTTTCCAACGACTACGCGCTGGGGATGAAATTCAAACCATGACGACGCAAGCTGCGATTTCAGGACACGAGGCCGAGCATAGCGGGCCGAATTACATTGCGGTTTTTATCTACCTGTCGATACTCACCGCGATCGAGCTGGGCGTGTACGCGATGGGGCTGCCGCAGGTCGCCAAGGTCGGTCTGCTGATCGCGCTGGCATTTGCAAAGGCGGTGCTGGTGGCGATGTACTTCATGCATCTGGCGATGGAGCGCAGGGCCCTCGCAATCATCGCAATCATTCCCCTGATACTCGTCACATTTCTGTGCTTCATGCTGCTGCCCGATCTGACGACGCGGATGTGGACCCGCTTCGACCATCCGCGGCCGGTGACGAGTGGGGCCGAGATGGGTGCGCATCCGGTCGCGCCGCCGGCGATGCAAACGCCGTAGTTTGGCGGGCTGATTGGATTCCTACCATTCGCTGGCGCCGCTCAATGCGTTCCTCAACGGATGCGCCACCGTCCTGCTGCTACTGGGATTCATCTTCATAAGAAGGGGAATGGTGCGAGCGCATCGCGCGTGCATGATCAGCGCGATGGGATTTTCCGCGGTGTTCCTGACCTCGTACCTGGTCTATCACTACAATGTCGGCAACGTGCGTTTCAGCGGCGAAGGATGGGTTCGATCGCTGTACTTCTCGATCCTGATTCCGCACATAATTCTCGCGGGTGTGATCGTACCGCTGGCGATTACGACGATTGTGTTCGCGCTGCGCGGCAAGTTCGCGCGTCATCGTCGAATCGCGCGATGGACCTGGCCGCTGTGGATGTACGTGTCGGTGACGGGGGTGATCGTTTACCTGATGCTGTACCGCATGTACACGCCGATCTATCCGCCGCCGGCGACGGCCTACGCGCAGTCCGCGTTGCGTTAAAATAATAGGGGCGGTTCGCTCGAGCGAACCGCCCCAAATCCGCACAGACTAATAGATGCTTTAGGCTTTCGCGCTCGGGCGGCTCGAGACCGCCTGATGCCATCGCGCGAGGTTCTTCTGATTGTCCTGGATCTTGATTCCGGTGGTGCGCCCAAAATCGATTCCGATCAATGCGGTGATGTCCGCGATGGTGTAGCGCGGGCCCGCGATAAACTCGCGGTTGGCCAGTTCCGTGTCGAGCCATTCCAGGCGTTTGACCGCCGCGTTCTTGCAAATCTCGCCGTATTCCTTGACCTGCGGGATGCGGCCTTTGAAGAAGTCGCTGGTGTTGCGGAATGAGCCGGCGGTCATCGACAAAATCTCGAACTCCATCCGCCGATTCCACATCTCGACCACGGCCTTGTCTTTCGCATCGACGCCCATCAGAGGTGGCTCGGGCTTGACGGTCTCGAAGTAGCGGCAAATCGCGACCGACTCCGCGATATTGGTGCCGTCGTCGAGTTCGAGCACCGGGATTCCGCCCATCGGATTGATCTTCAGGAATTCGGGCTTGCGATTGTCGGCAGTCGCGAGGTTGACCTGCACGAAGGGAACGTTGTTGATGCCTTTTTCCGCGAGAAAGACGCGCACGCGGCGTGGATTCGGAGCTCCAGTGAAGTCGTATATTTTCATAGTGGTTGCAATTTAAAACTGTGCGGCGCTGCCGTCAACCCTTAAGCTTTGGCGCTCGGACGGCTCGCCACCGACTGATGCCATCGCGCGAGATTGTTGAGCGCAGGGTCCATCGGAACACCGGCCATCTGCACGGCGAAATCGACCGCCACTTCGGCGGTGATGTCCGCGATCGTGAAGCGGTCGCCGGCGATGAAAGGCTTGCTGCCGATCTGAGCGTCGAGCCATTGAAGCTGTTGCGTCACGGCTTCGCGCTGCGTTTCGCCGTATTCCGGGAACTGTTTGAGCCGCGCTTTGAACAGCTCATTGGTGTGCTGGAACGCTCGCCCCGCTGCGGCAAGCAACCCAAGCTCGACTCTGCGGTTCCACATCTCGATGATTGATTGATCGCGGCTGTCCTTGCCCATCAGGTTGGGATCCGGATGCAGTCCTTCGAGGTAGCGGCAGATTGCGACCGACTCCGCCATGTGAGTGCCGTCGTCGAGCTCGAGCACCGGCAGGCCACCGGCGGGGTTTTTGGCGAGCATCTCGGGCGTGCGGTTTTTGCCGGCAAAAATATCGACCTGCTCAGTCGGGATCTTGAGTCCCTTTTCCGCCACGAAAATTCTGAGCCGTCGAGGATTAGGGGCGAGCGCGAAGTCGTATATTTTCATAATGGTTGCAATTTAAAACCAGCGCGCAGAGCTGTCAACGAGAAAAATTCGCCGTCAGCGCAGGCGCTCGCGATGGTAGGCGAGATAGATCGCGGTGCCGATCGAGCCCGTCAGTGAAAGGAACAGATAGACCAAGATGAAACGCACGGTCGGCGGTGGCAGTTGGTGCAGCGACCAGAACAGGACCATGTTGGTTGGCACGTAGAACGCATACACGATTGAAAAGCGGAGCGCCCAGGTGCGCAGATTCCAGATGCCGTACGCGTAGATGAGAAGCACGACGCCGAACAGTGGGCCGAGTATGAGATTGTGCGCGACGCCGTGGAACTTGTGGCCGAGGATCACCAGGCCGCCGACGGCGGGATTGCCGGCATACTGGAGCGCCTTGGTGAAGTCGGATAGCGCCAGCAACAGGAACAGCAGCGTGATCACGGTGAGGAACCATCCACGCGGCGGACGAGCGGATTGCGACGATTGATCTGCCATGCGCGGGAAGCTAGTCGCGCGCGCGGCTGGATTCAAGCCACAAAAAAAGAAACGGCCGGAGCGGTGATGCTCCGGCCGTTGTTCGATCCGTGGAGTTAGCGGTCAGCCCTTCAGGAATTTTCGAATCGCGCCGACGAGCGCTTCCTGCTGCTCGTACATCACCATGTGGCCGGCGTTCTTGATCAGTTCGAGCTTGCAGTTCTTGATGCGGCTGGTGAATTCCTTGGCGTAGGCCGGCGGGATCAACTTGTCGTCGTCGCCCCACAGCAACAGCGTCGGCGCCTGGATGCGATACGCGCGCTTCTTGAGGCCGCGGTCGGGAATCGGCCACAGGAATTTGCTGGCGGTCGCAAAGCGCTTGACGCGCTCGACGTACATCGTCTCGAGCGCCTTGAAGTCCGACGGTATCGCGGTCAGCAATTGCGCGGCGGGCGAGTTGGGATCGTGGAACAGCAGCGGCGCGATCTCGGTCAGCTGCGCGGCGAACAGGTCGGGTATCGGCACCTCGTCGATCCAGAAACCGGCCGGCGCAATCAGCACGAGCTTCTTCGCACGATGCACGTCGAAGGCCGCGACCTCAGCCGCGAGCATCCCACCCATCGAATGGCCGACGATGTTGGCGGTTGGGATGCCGAGCTCGTCCATCAGCTCGTGAAAGAACAGCACTGCGTCGGCGATGTCGTCGATAAACTCGTTGCCGGTCGATTCGGCGTAACCCGGGAATTGCGGCGCATAGACTTTGAAGGTCTTGCCGAGCTCCTCGAGGAACGGCTCGACCGGCATCAGGCCGCCGGCGCCGTGGATGAAGAGGAGCGGATCGCCGCTGCTGCCGTAGGTCTGCATCTCGAGCGAGAATTTTCCGTTGAGAAGTTTCTGAGTCGTATTCATTTCGCGCTCCGCACTTCCGCCGAGGCCGACGCACTGGCGTGAGCCTTGCCGTTGACTTCGCGCTTGTCGAAGCGGACCGGACCGGGCATCGCAAAGTCGGCTTGCGGCAGCTCACGCTTGGGCGACCAACGATCCTCGAAGTTGCTCCAGAGGTCGCGCATGTGCGGCATGACCTCGGTGGCGAAGAGGTTGGTGCTCTTGCGCACGAGTTCGGGGGGCATCGAGCCGATCTGCTGCAGGATCATCAGATGCCCGCAGTTGAGCGACTTCATCGCCTCGCGCAGGCGATCGCGCACCGTCTTGGGCGAGCCCGCGATCACGTAACCCTGATCGAGGAAGTCCTTCCACTTGAGGCCCTCGCGACGCATCGCCGCCTGGTCGCCGACCTGGCCGAGAATTCCAGCCTTGATGGTCTTGACCGTGCGGTAGCCCGGGCGCGTCGGCGAAGCCGTTATATACGTGCAGGCAGCGGTTGTAGAAGTAGTCCATGTGCGCGGCGTAATCCTTCTCGGCCTGCTCATCGGTCTCCGACACCGCGACGACCTGCGCGAAGCCGAGGCTGTAAGGATTGAGCTCCTTGCCCTTCTTCGCCATCACGTCCCAATAGCCGTCGGACACTTTCTTGCCCGCGATGTATCCGAAGTACGAAAGGAAGCTGTACTGGTAATCGTGGTCGGCGCAGAAATCGTAGGTCTCGACCGAGCCGCCGCCGGGAATCCAGATAGGCGGACGCGGCTGCTGGAGCGGCTTCGGCCACAGGTTGACGTAACGCAGCTTGGTGTACTTGCCGTTGAAGGAGAAGACGTCCTTGGCCTCCCAGGCCTTGATGATCAAGTCGTGCGCCTCGTAATACTTCTCGCGAATCGTCGCGGGAACTTCGCCGTAGCAGAAGTTGGTGTCCATCGAGGTGCCGACCGGGAAGCCGGCGATGAGACGGCCGCCCGAGATTACGTCGAGCATCGCGAATTCTTCGGCGACGCGAATCGGCGGATTGTACAGCGCGATCGAGTTGCCGAGCACGACCAGGTTGGCGTTGCGCGTGCGCCGCGTGAGCGCGGCCGCCATGATATTCGGCGACGGCATCAGCCCGTACGCATTCTGATGATGCTCGTTGACGCCGAGGCCGTCGAAGCCCATCGAGTCGGCGTATTCGAGCTGATCGAGGTAGTCGTTGTAGAGGCGGTGGCCGACTTTCGGATCGTACAAGTCGCGCGGGATATCGACCCACACGCTGTGGTACTTTTCCTTGAAGTCCTCGGGCAGGAACCGATACGGCATCAGATGGAACCAGGTAAACTTCATAGAGCTTTCTCCTTTGCGCCGCGATTACGCGGACGTGTGGACGGCGACCTCTGCTAAATTTGCGACCTTGGTTTTTCGGGAAGGCGCGGAGCGGCGCTTTCCATTTCTATGCGCAGTCAGTTGCGAGGCGGCGAGATGGGACTCGAGCGCGTCATCGACAAAATGCTCGGGGTTAAGGCCGGTGACGTCGCGGAAGAAATTGCCGTCGCCCATCAGCATGAAGGCGCCGTTCATGCTCGCCCACACCACCGCGGCGGTCTTGCGCGGGCCCATCGAATTGGCGATCACGCCGCCTTCGAACGCGCGCCGGATAGTACCTTCCCACAGTCCGAAAATCTCGTGGCTCAAGTCCATCACGCGCTGAAAATTGCGCAATTCGGACTGGCGCTTGAGCCGCTGGTGAAGCTGCGAGAAAACCACCGAATGCTGCGACAAGGAAATCTCGCGTGAGCCGAGCAGATGGTCGAGGTAGGCGGACGCGATGGCCTTGAGCTCGTCGAGCGGCGCGAGCCGGCGCGCGAAAATCTCAAGGTAGCGGGCGCGCAGATGCTCGGCGCGGTCGGCGATAAGATTCAAGTAAAGATCGTCGCGCGAGGAGTAGTAGAGATAGATAGTGCCGACGGCGACTTCGGCCTCGCGCGCGACCATCTCGATAGTCGCGCCCTCAAGTCCATGCTTGGCGAAGATCTTGGCGGCGGCAGTGAGGATAGCCTGACCGCGTGCATGCCGTTCGCGCCGATGCCGTTCCTGGACGCTCATTTAATCGCGCAGTCCCCGCAATGAATGGAGATTCATATTCTGAACTCCAGCTCATAGCGCGATCGCCGCAAACTGTCAAACGCGAGGGTCTCTGCGTCATCCCAGCGCTTTCAGATTTCGTCGCGGATTATTCTGGTGGCTACTATCAGCGCGGTGGCGCCTGAGGTGGACATCAGGATTGAGCCGACGAAGTTGTGGGCGCGCACGCCCAGCACCTCGAAGATCATGCCGCCGATGATGCCGCCGAGCAGGCCGAGGCCGATGTCGCACATCATGCCGTAGCCGTTGCCGTTGAGAATTTTTCCCGCCAGCCATCCAGAAATGAGTCCGACCAGAATCCATTCGAACATATTACCTGTCCTCCTTTGCAGTTCCCTATTTGTGGAGAGCAAGAGCGCTGCCATCGGGATTTCGTGAGGATTTGCGCGGCGAGCGGCTCGAAATATTGCGTTTGCGATGCCGCATTCCGGCTGCACCGCCGGATTACTACTGCGGGCCGGTTGCTCGCGCTTATGGTTTAGCTGAAACTTAGCGGCCTTGATGGCGAGTCGGGCAAAATTGCGCGGGGTGATTTCGGGGTTTGGCGAGGTTGCTGCGCGGGCCCATCTGGCGGGATGGCGGACGCGCGAGAATGTCGCGATCGGCGCGATTCACGATCCTATTTCCGAGCGCCGGCATGAGGCTATCCGCCTTATCAAGAGTGTTCGCGTGTATGACGACCTCGAGCTGATGCTCGACGGCGAGGCGCCTGATTTTGTCGATGTCGCGAGTCCGCCAGGGTTGCATCATGCGGCGGCGCGCGCTGCGTTGAACGCCGGCGCGCACGTCCTGGTGGAGAAGCCGCTCGCACTTTCGCCTGGCGAGTTCGACGAGCTGGCGGCGATCGCGGCGGAGAAGAAGCGCGTGCTGATGTGCGTGCACAATTGGAAATACGCGCCGGCGTACGCGACTGCGCGCATCGCGATCGAGGCGGGCCGGCTGGGCGCGATTCGTTTCATGTCGATCGATCGGCTGCGGACTGAGCCGGCCGGCGCCGGTGGCAGCGGCGGCAAGTGGCGCGCGTCGGCGGCGTCGGGCGGCGGGATTTTGATCGATCACGGATGGCACGTCTTCTACCTTATGAATTGGTTGATGGGCGGCGAAAAGCCGGTGTCGATTTCGGCGCGACTCGAATCGTCTGCCGGTGTGGATGTTGACGACGTTGCCGATGTGCGAATCATGTTCGCGAGCGGAGCGTTCTCCCGGGCACACCTTTCGTGGCGCGCGCCGGTGCGTAGGACTTCAGCGCTTATATATGGAGAGCGCGCGAGTCTCGAGATCGAAGGCGATCGGGTGCTGCTGACGGATCGAGCGGGGAAGGTTGAGGACCTGTCAGTCGCCGACATTCCCGACGATTCGTACCATTCGGCATGGTTCGGCGGAGTGGCGGAAGAGTTCGAGCGCGCGGTCGCTGAAGGAACCAATTCCCAGACCGCAAAGCGCAATCTGGATGAAGCGCGTGTTGCACTGATGCTAATCGACGCGGCGCGGAAGTCGTCTATCAGCAACGGCATCGAGATAAATCTCCTCTAAAATCGAATAGTTAGCGCCATATCGCGGCTATCGGGCGTTTTCGATGGCCCTGACCGACTGACCGCTCGGACTGTCGCTCTTGACTTTCGCAATCCTGACGGTAAAAGTTTTGCATTGACCGAATGGTTAGCCGCATTTCAAGACCGTAGATTACGGCGGCTTGAATTAGCGGGCATTGGACGGACTTTTGTGGCTACGGGCGACGACAGGAGCAAGGCGGGGGTTCAGAGCCGGGACATGGGCGCATCGCAGATAAAGCTAGGCGTCGCGGAGCCGCGTACGGTGTCGCAGGACTCGCGCGACGAGATCCTCAGAGCGGCGATGCAGCTTTTTGCCAGTCGGGGGTTCCATGAGACGTCGATGTCGGAAGTGGCGCGCGAGGCGCACGTCAGCAAGGCGCTGATTTTCTGGCATTTCAAGACCAAGGAAGAGCTGTTTGTCGCGGTGCTGAACCGCCTGCTCGAGCCGTACTTTATCGATTTTGCCGAAGAAGCCGCGGCGATGGACGAGCGCCAGCAGATTCTCAAGCTGGTCGAGTCGTACCTGTCGTTCGTGCGCGACAACGCGAGCTCGGTGCGATTTTTCCTGGCGCAGATGCTGCACGACCAGCGGCTGTCCGAGAGTCTCAACGATCAAGTGCTGAAGCTCTACAGCGGGTATCGCGCGATGCTGGTCGAGCTGATCACGAGCGCGCAGCAGAAGGGAGTCTGCACGCGGCGGCCGGCGCCGGAATCGGCGGCGGCGTTCCTGCTGTCAGCGCTGAACGGATTGCTGATCGAATACTTGTTTATGGGCGCAAATGCGATCGACCCCGAAGGGGCGGTGGCGATGGTGAGCGAGTGGTTGTTCGGTCCGTCGGGGACATCTTCATCGGAGGGCGGCGGCGCGCCGTCGGCCTGATTTTCTTCAACCTCAAGATCCAGGAGAACGCACAAGTATGCGCATTCCGCTGAGACAGATGATCGACCTGGGCCGCTACATGCGGGCCAAGAAAAAATCGGGCGAAAAATATTTTCCGCTGGTGCTGATGCTCGAGCCGCTGCATGCGTGCAACCTCGCCTGCATCGGATGCGGCCGAATCGTCGAGTACAAGGACACTATCCGCGACATGATGCCGCTGGACGAGGCGCTGCATTCGGCCGAAGAAGCCGGCGCGCCGATCGTATCGATCTGCGGCGGCGAGCCGCTGATGTACAAGCATATCGCGGCGCTGACGCGCGGCCTTATCGAGGAACAGAAGCGTCACGTGATGATCTGCACCAACGCAATCCTGCTCGAACGCTTCGTCAAGCAGGTACCGCCGAGCCCTTATCTCAGCTTCAACCTTCATCTCGATGGGATGCGCGAGACCAACGATCGCGTGACCGATCGCGCCGGGCATTTCGACATCGTGGTCAAGATGATCAAGATGCTGAAGGAAAAGGGCTACCGGGTGCAGACCAACACCACGGTGTTCCGCGAGACCACGGGCCAGGAACTCGAGGACATGGTCAAGTACCTGACCAGCCTCGGCGTCGATGGGATGCTGCTGAGTCCCGGCTATCATTACCAGGTGCTGCAGAACGACGAAGAGTATCTGAAGAAAGAAGAGATGCCGGCGAAGTTCTTCAAGGTTCGCGACATGGCGAACGACTACAAAATTATCAACACGCCGATTTACCTCGACTATCTGGTCGGCAAACGCGACATGCAGTGCAGTCCGTGGACGACGGTCACACGCAATCCGCGCGGCTGGAAGGGGCCGTGCTACCTGATCACCAACGGGCACTACAAGACGTTTGACGAGATGCATGCGGCGACGGATTGGGAGTACTATCGAACCAAGCAGGATTTCCGCTGCCGCGACTGCAAGCTGCATTCGGGATTCGAGGGGACGGTGGCGCTCGAGTTCGGACAGAATCTGAAGGACTCGTGGCGGATGGTGCGGCATTACGTCGCGTAGGAAATCGCGCAGCTAGCCCGTGAGCCCTCGCGATGCGGGGAATCTTCGCGCGCCGAAAACCCGAAAAACCCGGTTTCGAAGAGCGCCATCGGGCATCCGGATTAAGAGACGAGACGTGTTTGACTTGCACAGCTATTTGAAGGAGCGCGCGCATACGATCGAGCGTGCGCTCAAGCAAAGCGTCGAGGAACCTGCGGGCGCGGCGGCGCGTCTGCATGAGGCGATGCGCTACTCGCTGCTCGCGGGCGGCAAACGCTTGCGGCCGGTGCTGGTGCTCGCGTCGTGCGAGGCGGTCGGCGGTAACGTCGATGCGGCGATGGGGCTGGCGTGCGCGGTCGAGATGATTCACACCTATTCGCTGATTCACGACGATCTGCCGTGCATGGACGACGATGACATGCGCCGCGGACGCCCGACCAATCATAAAGTTTACGGCGAAGCGATCGCGACGCTCGCAGGCGACGCGCTGCTGACCGACGCGTTCAAGATGCTCGCAGTGTCGGCGGACAGGAGCGCGTCGCCGGCGCTGGTGCTCGAAACGGTCGCCGAGCTCGCGACCGCGGCGGGATCGGGCGGGATGGTCGCGGGGCAGGTGATCGATCTGCTGGGCGAGGGCAAGTCGAAGACCGTCGATGAGCTCGAAGAGCTGCACGGCAAAAAGACCGGCGCGCTGTTCCTGGCGTCGGTGCGCGGCGGCGCGCGGCTCGGCGGCGCCAGCGCGTCGCAAATCGAATCGCTCGACGCGTACGCGCGTGCGCTCGGACTCGCGTTCCAGGTCGTCGATGATTTGCTCGACGTTCAAGGCACGCCCGAGCAGATGGGCAAGCGCACGCAGAAGGATTCCGAGCGCGGCAAGGCGACCTATCCGGCGATACTTGGAATCGAGCGCTCGATGGACCTGGCGCGCGAGCTCGAGACGCGGGCGCATCGCGCGTTGCAAAGCTTCGGCGATCGCGCCGACCCGCTGCGGCATCTCGCGACGTTCGTGGTGGAGCGCAAACTGTGAGCGCGCTCGAAGCGTCGGCGAAAATCGCGCGGACGCAATCGCGGCAAGCCATGCTGGTCGAGCCGGGACGCCTTGAGTTGCGCGACTACATCGCGCCGCGTCCGGCGCCGGGCGAGCTACTGATCCAAATTCGCTGCGCGTTGAGTTGCGGCACCGATCTGAAGACCTTTCGCCGCGGACATCCACTGTGGCAACTGCCGATGCCGTTCGGGCACGAGTTTTCCGGCGTGGTGGTGGAAGCGGGCGACGGGGTGACGGCGTTCAAGGCCGGCGACGAAATCATGGCGGCGCCGACGGCGCCGTGCGGAATTTGTTTCTACTGCCAGCATGGGCAGGAAAATCTTTGCGATGACGCGGTCGGGCGGATGGTGCACGGCGCGTACGCGGACATGCTGCTGCTGCCGGCGCACGTAGTCGCGCGCAACACGTTTATCAAACCGGCGGAGCTGCCGTTCGAGGAAGCCGCGCTGCTGGAACCGCTTGCGTGCGTGGTGCATGCGCAGGAGATGGCGCGTCCGGAGAAAAACGAAACCGTGGTAATCATCGGCGGCGGCGCGTTCGGCCTGCTGCACATGCTGGTGCTGAAGGCGGCGGGCGTGCGCGAGGTGGTGGTAGTCGGGCGCGGGCCGGAGCGTCTGAAGTGGGCGAGGGAACTGGGGGCGGATCGCGTAGTCGATGCGCGCGGCGCGGACGCGGCGGCGGAAATCGCGCGGCTCAACGGCGGCTTCGGACCCGACCTGGTGATTGAATGCACCGGGCAAGTCGAAGGCTGGAATGACGCGTTCGCGCGCGTGCGGCGCGGCGGGCGCGTGGTTTTTTTTGGCGGCTGCGCGGCCGGCACGGCGCTGAGCGTCGATACGCGCCGGATGCATTACGACAATCTGACCTTGATGGCCCCATTTCACTATCGGCCGCGCGACGTGCGGCGTGCTTACGAATTGCTGGCGGGGCGCGCGCTGAACGCGGGCGCGATCGTCAATGCGCGAATGCGGCTCGGCGATTTAGCCGAAGTGTTCGAGATGCTCGAGCGCGGCGTGGTCCTGAAATGCGCCGTGATTCCATGAAGGACAAAAGATGACGCAAGCTATTGAAATTGGAAACGGCGCGATCGCGATGTCGCCGCATGATGAGTTCGTCGCGCAGATCGACTACACCGTCGATCGCGCCCAGCGCGCGCTGCTCGCGCTGCAGAAGCCCGAGGGCTACTGGCACGGGCCGCTCGAAGCGAACGCGGAGATGAACGCGGAGTTCATCATCTTCAATCATTTCATGGACACGGTTGAGGTCGAGACCGAGGCGCGGCTGAAGAAGCACCTGTTGGACATTCAGAGTCCCGACGGCAGTTGGGCGCTTTTCCAGGGCGGCGAAGGATACCTCTCGACGACGATCGAAAGTTATTTCGCGCTCAAGCTGACCGGCATGCGCGCGGGCGACGAGCCGATGGCGGCCGCGCGGCGCTGGATTCTGTCGAAGGGTGGAATCGTGAACTGCGGGACGCTCGCGCGCTTCTACCTGGCGTCGATGGGACAGATCACGTGGGACGCTACGGCGGCGTTGCCGATCGAGCTCTCGCTTTTCCCGAACTGGTTCCCGTTCAACATTTACGAGCTCGGCTCATGGGCGCGCGGCACGCTGATGGGATTGATGATGCTGCAGGCGGCGCGGCCAGAGAAAAAGATCGACTACCAGCGCGGCGTGCTGGAGTTGTTTATCGAGCCGCCGCATTTTACGAAGTTCAAACAGCCGCGCGGGAAAACATTGCTGTCGATGCGCAACGCGCTGAACGTCGCCGACAAGGCGCTGCGCTTCTACGATCGGCACAAAATAAAATCACTGCGCGCCCGCGCGCTACGTCATACGGAGCAGTGGCTGCTCGAGCATCAGGAGGCCAACGGTTCGTGGGGCGGAATCGAGCCGTGCTACCTGTTGAGCGCGATGGCTCTGAAAGCCAACGGCTACCGCAACGACCATCCGGTGTTGAAGCGGGCGATCGAGGCGTCGAACGAACTGATCTGGCATTTCGACGACTACGACATGTGCATGCCGTGCGTCTCGGTCAATTGGGACACCGCGCTCGCCGGGCGCGCGCTGCTCGATTCGGGGTTGCCGGGTGACGATGAGGCGCTCAAGAAAACGTCGCAGTGGCTGATCGATCATCAGATCTTCAAGAAGGGCGATTGGTCGATCAAGCGTCCCGAGCTGGAACCGGGCGGATGGGCGTTCGAGTTTTATAACGATTGCTATCCCGACGTCGATGATTCGGCGGTGATCCTGTCGGTGCTCGCGGATTCCAACGGGGCCGACCCGGCGGCGAAGGAGCGCGCGATTCGCGTTGGCGCGAACTGGGTGATGGGAATGCAATCGAAGGACGGCGGCTTCGCCGCGTTCGACGCCGACAACAATTCGACCTGGCTCAATCATCTGCCGCTGGCCGACGTCGAAGCGGTGACCGATCCTTCGTGTCCGGATCTGACCGGCCGCGTGCTCGAGATGATGGCGTCAGTCGGCTATCGCGCCGACCATCCGGTGGCGAAGCGCGCGATCGAATGGCTCAAGAAGAATCAGTCGCCGGCGGGCGGATGGTGGGGCCGCTGGGGCGTCAATTATATTTACGGAACTTTCTCGGCGTTGTCGGGCTTGCGCGCGATCGGTGTCGATCTCAACGAACCGTGGATCAAGCGCGCGGTCGCGTGGCTCAAGTCAAAACAGAATCCCGACGGTGGCTGGGGTGAGAGCCCGCTCGCGGACAAAGATCCGGCGTGGCACGGGCGCGGAAGCAGCACGGCGTCGCAAACGGCGTGGGCGCTGATCGGATTGATCGCGGGCGAGGCGGGCCTCAGCGAGAATACGATGCGCGGCGCACAGTGGCTCTCAGAGCGGCAGAACGACCAAGGCGCGTGGGACGAGCGCGAATCGACCGGGACCGGATTTCCGAGTCATTTTTATCTTCGCTATCACATGTATGCGCATTATTTTCCGTTGATGGCGCTCGGACGATTCCGCAAGCGGCTGGCGGAGACGGCGCCGCGGTGAGCGAATTGCGATGAAGGTGATTTCAATTCTCGGCTCGACCGGCTCGGTCGGCGTCACCACGCTCGACGTAGTCGGGCGCTTCGGCGATCGCTTTCGCGTCGTCGCTATGGCGGCGGGACGCAACCTCGATCTGCTGACGGCGCAGGTGAAGCGCTTTCGTCCCGAGCTGGTCTCAGTGGCGACGCCGGAGCTCGCGCGCGAGCTGGCGACGCGCGTTGGTGCGCAACGCGTGACGATCGTGCACGGACTCGAAGGCGCGATCGCCGTCGCGACGCATCCCGAGGCGAAGCTGGTGATGTCGGCGCTGGTCGGTGCGATGGGCTTGCGGCCGACGCTCGCGGCGATCAAGGCCGGCAAGGACATCGCGTTCGCCAACAAGGAAGTGCTGGTGATCGCGGGCGAGCTGATCACGGCGGCGGTGCGCGAGAATCGCGTGCGGCTGCTGCCGGTGGACAGCGAGCACAACGCGGTTTTTCAATGCCTGGAAGGGCGCGGACGCGAGTCGTTGAAGCGGATAATTCTAACCGCGTCGGGTGGACCGTTTCGCGAACTGCCCGCGGATCGCTTCGAGGCGATCACGGTGGAGCAGGCGCTGAAGCATCCGACCTGGGTCATGGGCAGCAAGATTACGATCGACTCCGCGACGCTGATGAACAAGGGGCTCGAGGTGATCGAGGCGCGCTGGCTGTTCGACCTCAAGGCGGCCGAAGTCTCGGTGGTGATTCATCCGCAGAGCGTGATTCATTCGATGGTGGAAATGATCGACGGCTCGGTGATCGCGGAGATGGCGATTCCCGACATGGCGATTCCGGTGGCGTACGCGCTCGCGTATCCGGAGCGGTTGCCGATGACGCATCTGAAGCCGCTCTCACTGGCGGAAAATTCGCGGCTGACGTTTGAAGAGCCCGACTTGCGACGCTTCCCATGCCTGCGGCTGGCGTACGAGGCGCTGGCGGCGGGCAACACGATGACCGCGTGCCTCAACGCCGCCAACGAGGAACTGGTCGCGGGCTTCCTGGCCGGACACGTGCGCTTCATGGACATCCCGCGCCACGTCGAGACGGTGATGAATCGGCATCACAATTCGGCGGCGCGAACGATCGAAGATTTGCTCGAGACCGACGGATGGGCGCGCGCGACGGCGCGTGAACTTATCGGAGCGCGGCCGGTCGCAGCCTGAGACGATGGCAAGCGCGCGAGTCAACGTGCAGGGCGGAGCAGCGGCGTACGCGTCGAGCGCGGTGCCGGATGCGTCGATGCCGGCGGGAACCTTCGACGTCGCGAGCGCGTACGAATTCTGCACGCGGCTGGCGAAATCGCATTACGAAAATTTCACAGTCGCGTCGTGGCTGATGCCGCGCGCGATGCGTCCGCACATGTACGCGATTTACGCATACGCCCGAATGGCCGACGACTTCGCCGACGAGCATCACGACCGCGCGATGCTCGACGCCTGGGAGCACGAACTCGATCTCGCGTACGCCGGCACGCCGCGGCATCCGGTATTCATCGCGCTCGCGGATACCGTGCGCCGCTTCGAGATTCCGCGCGAGCCGTTCAAGGACTTGCTGACGGCGTTTCGCTCCGACGTGGATTTCAAGGGCTTCGACTCTTTTGACCAGCTGCTCGGCTACTCGCGCTATTCGGCGAACCCGGTCGGCCGGCTGGTGCTTTACCTGTTTGGCTATCGCGACGCCGAGCGGCAGCATCTGTCGGACCTGGTCTGCAGCGGTTTGCAGCTCGCGAATTTCTGGCAGGACGTTGCGGTCGATCTCGACAAGGGACGGATCTATTTTCCGCGCCGCGATATGGAACGATTCGGCGTGACGCCGGCGGACCTTGCGGCGCATACCTCGTCGCGCGAGTTCATCGAATTAATGCGGCATGAAGCCGGTGTCGCGCGCGCGATGCTGGTCGAGGGCGGCGAATTGCACAAGCGCGTGGACCGGCGGCTGCGGCGCGACATCGTGATGTTCGCCGGCGGCGGACTGGCGATACTGCGCGCGATCGAGCGCGTGAACTACGACGTCTTCCGGAGGCGTCCGGAATTGGCGAAACTCGACTACCTGAAACTTGGATGGAGCGCGATTCGTGGCCGTCTTGAAGTCTGACAGCAGCGCCGCCGGCCTCGAAGACGGCATCGACGGCGGCGTCACGTCGCTTGACGCCGACTACGAACGCTGCGCGCAAGTCACGCGGCGATCGCGCTCGAGCTTTTACTACGCCTTCATTTTGCTGCCGCCCGAGCGGCGCCGCGCGCTCCATGCGGTTTACGCATTCTGCCGCTTCATCGACGACATCGCCGACGACGAATCGATTCGCGAGCCGGCGTTGCTGCTCAAGCGATGGCGCGAAGAACTCGAACGCGTCTATGCGGGCACGCCGACGCGCGCACTTTCCCGTGCGCTCGCCGACAGCGCGCGGCGCTTCAAGATTCCGCGCGATCTGTTCGAGGAGATCATCAACGGCGTCGAGATGGATCTCTCGCGCAAGCGCTATCAGAGCTGGGACGAGCTGCGGCCGTATTGCTATCGCGTCGCGTCGGCGCTCGGCCTGATCTGCATCGAGATTTTTGGCTATCGCAATCCGTCGGCGAAGCTGTACGCCGAGAATCTTGGGCTGGCGCTTCAGTTGACCAACATTCTGCGTGACGTGCGCGAGGACGCCGAGCGCGGCCGGATTTATCTGCCGCTCGAGGACCTGGCGCGCTTCAACGTGAGCGAGGATGAAATTCTCGGCGGCGTGTATTCGCCGAACTTCGTCAGCCTGATGGACTTCGAGGCCAGGCGCGCGCGCGAACTTTACGCGCTGGCGCAGAGCGAGCTTGCGGCGGAGGATCGCGCGACGTTGCTGACGGCGGAAGCGATGCGGCTGATTTACGCCGCGTTGCTGGAACGAATCATCAAATCAAACTATCGCGTGCTCGACCGCCGCCACAGTCTGTCCGCGCCGCACAAGCTGTACCTGGTCGGACGCGCGTGGGCAGTCGGCCGCCTCGGCTCGCTGCGCGGATAGATGGTGTCGGCAAAGCAAGACGCGGTCGTGATCGGCGCCGGCTTTGCGGGACTGAGCGCGGCGGTCGCGCTCGCCGAGCGCGGCGTGCGAGTGACGGTGCTCGAAGGAAAGCCCGCGCTCGGCGGCCGTGCGTATTCGTTCACCGACGCGGAGACCGGCGATTTCGTCGATAACGGACAGCACGTGTTGATGGGCTGTTATACTGAGACGCTCGACTTCCTCAAACGTATCGGCGCCTACGGCCAGTTGGTGTTTCACGAAGATCTGGAAATCGAAATGCTCGCCGGTCCGGGTCAGAGTGCGACGCTGAAAACCGCTCGGCTGCCCGGTCCGCTGCACATGACGGCCGCATTGCTCGGCTATCAGCATCTGAGCATTGCGGAACGAATGAGCGTGATGCGCGGCGGACTTCGGATGCTTGCGATGAGACGCTTCAACGGCGGCGAACTGCGCCGACTCACGGTCGCGCAGCTGATGGATCGGCTCGGGCAGTCGGAACACGCGCGCCGATGCTTCTGGTATCCAATGTCGATCGCGACGCTGAATGACGAACCTGAATCGTCGTCGGCGCAACTGTTGGCCGAAGTTCTCAAGCGTGCGTTTTTTTCGCGGCGGCGCGACTCGGCGTTCGTCTATTCGCGCGTCGGGCTGAGCGAACTGTATTGCACAGGCGCGCAGCGGTTAATCGAGCGCGCAGGCGGCACCGTCGCGTCGCATTCGATCGTCGAGATGCTCGAACTTGGCGTGGGCGGCGAGGTCGCCAGCGTGCGCTTGCGCGACGGGCGTCGAATCGAGGCGTCGAACTTCATCAGCGCGGTGCCGGCGCCGCAGTTAATGCGGTTGTTGCCCGAAAATGCCGTCGCCGATCCATTTTTCTCGCGCTTCACCGGACTTTCGAGCTCGCCAATCATCTGCGTGCACGTCTGGCTCGATCGCGAAGTGACTAATTCACCATTCATCGGGTTCATCGGCACCACTACTCAATGGCTATTCAACAAACGCCGGATATTCGCGCAGCGCGGCGAGGCGCATCCGGGTTACCTGAGCTTCGTCATCAGCGGCGCGGGCAAGCTGGTCGATCGCAGTAACCAGGAAATCCTGGAAATCGTGATGAACGATCTGCACGCGATGATTCCGGCGTCGCGCGAGGCCAAATTGGTGAAGTCGCTGGTGCTGAAGGAGAAGAATGCGACGATGGCGCCGGACCTTCGATCGCATGAATTGCGTCCGACAGCGCAGACGCCGATCGCGAACCTCTTTCTGGCTGGCGACTGGATACAGACAGGACTGCCGGCGACGATCGAGAGCGCGGTGATTTCGGGACGCGCTGCCGCCGTCGCCGTCATCGCACGGACTGCCGAATAGCTATTGACTAATCGAATGACTACCAAGTTGGCACTCGTGACGGGCGGCAACGGATTCGTGGGATGCCACGTGGTGCGCGCGCTGCTCGCCCGTGGAGATCGCGTGCGTGTGCTGGCGCGCGAGAATGCGGATCTGAGTGCGCTGGCCGGGTTGCCGGTGGAAATCGTGCGCGGCGATCTTCGAGATTTCGATTCAGTCGCGCGCGCGGTGATCGGTTGCAACGAGGTTTATCACGTTGCCGCCGATTACCGGCTGTGGCTGACCGACCCGGCGCCTATGTATGCGACCAACGTTGATGGCACCAAGCACGTTATCCGCGCCGCGACCGCCGCGAGGGTTGCGCGAATCGTTTATACGAGCACGGTGGGCGCGCTGGGAATTCCGCACGGCGGAGTGGGGCGCGAGGACACGCCGGCGTCGCTGGCCGAGATGCCGGGTCATTACAAGCGCTCGAAGTACATGGCGGAGCAGGCGGCGCTGGAAGCCGCACGTGCGGGTGCGCCGGTGGTGATCGTGAATCCATCGACGCCGATTGGCGCGCTTGATTTCAAGCCGACGCCGACCGGCCGAATCATCGTGGATTTTCTGAATCGGCGGATGCCCGCCTATGTCGAGACCGGGCTGAACATCGTCGATGTCGAAGACGTCGCGCGCGGGCATCTGCTGGCGGCGGAGCGCGGCCGAATCGGCGAGAAATATATTCTCGGCGGCGAGAATCTCGCGCTCAAGGAATTTCTCGGGCGGCTCGCGGCGATTTCCGCGATGCCTGCGCCGAAGATGAGAATTCCGTACGCGGTGGCGTACGGCTACGCGCTCGGCGCCGAGGCGTTTGCGCGCACGGTGACGCGCCGTGCGCCGCGGGCCAGCCTGACCGAAGTGCGAATGGCGCGGAAGCGGATGTTCTTCGACTCGTCGAAGGCGCGTGCGGAGTTGGGTTACACGCCGGGACCGATCGACGCGGCGATCGGGGCGGCGATAGAATTTTTCAGAACGAGGGGGACGGCGAAGAGCGCCGCATAAGCCCGCGATGCATCTGCTGCTATCGACGATCGCGCTGCGCCCGTATGTGTTTATCTTCCTCGCGAGTTTTCTGTTTATCGCGATTGTCAACTTCGGTTTGCGCACGACGCTGCTGTTCACGCTGCTGACTTACGCCGTCTCGCTGGCGTGCGAATGGTCATCGATTCACAACGGATTCCCGTTCGGGCTGTATCACTATATTGACGCGACGCGCGGCCGCGAGATCTGGGTGCTCGGGGTCCCGTTCATGGATTCGCTGTCGTTCACTTTTCTTGCGTTCGCCAGCTACACGGTCGCGCTGTTGCTCAGTTCGCCGCGCTATCGGCGGGTTGCCGACTTCCGGCTTCTCGACACCTGGGAAATTCGCCGCGCGCCGCGAGTCTGGCTGATGGCGGCGCTGTTCATGGTGATGGTGGACATGGTGGTGGATCCGCTGAGCGTGCTCGGCGAGCGATGGTTCCTCGGCAAGATTTTCTGGTACGACCCGCCGGGCCCGCACTTCGGCGTGCCGATCAGCAACTATCTCGGCTGGTACCTGGTGGCCGCGATTACGATCGGGATTTTTCAGTGGATCGATGCCGCGCTCAATCGGGGCGCGGACAAACCCGCGGGCATGCTGCCCGGGATGTGGTCGCGCGCGCTGCTCGGTCCGATCCTCTACGCCGGGATAGTAATCTTCGGAATCACGATGCTGTTCCGAATCAACGCGCCGAATATCGGATGGTCGGGCGTTTTCATCTACCTGCCGTTCGCGGCGCTGGCGATTCACATTCTGACTCGGCGCGAATCTCACGGCGACGCCGCGGCTATCGAGCGGCACCTGGCGGACTTTCCGTATGAGCGCGATCTTCCAGTCTGGAAGCCAGCGAGCGCGGACAAGCGCGAGTTCCGCCGAGCGACCGCCTAGTTACGCGCTTCCAAAACTTCGCCGACTGTGGCAAGCGTCGATCACAGCTACGACGACGCACTCGAGGTGATTCAGCATGCTGCTCAAGGACAAGGTGGCTTTGATTACGGGCGCGGGTTCGGGAATTGGGTGCGCGAGCGCGATTCGGTTCGCAAAGGAGGGCGCGAAGGTGATGGTGGCGGATTTGCGCGCGGAGACCGCGAGCAATACCGCGGCTGAGATCGAGAAGGCCGGGGGCGTGGCGAAGTCGGTCTCGGTTGACGTGCGCGTCGGCGCTGAAGTCGAGCGGATGGTCAATGAGACGATTCGCGCGTTCGGGCGGCTGGACATCCTGTTCAACAACGCCGGCGTTTTTGTGCCAAAAAATGTGGTGGACACGAGCGAAGAGGAATGGGACTGGGTGGTGGACGTTTGCATGAAGGGCGTTTTCTTCGGCTGCAAGTATGCGATCCCGCAAATGATCAAGCAGGGCGGCGGCGTGATCATCAACACCGCCAGCGGCGCGGGCATCGAGGGCGTGCCGAATCTCGGCGCCTACCAGGCGGCCAAGGGCGGGGTCGTGATCATGTCGAAGGGCATCGCGCTCGACTTCGCGCGGCACAACATTCGATGCGTGTCGATATGCCCGGGCGTGATCGAAACGCCGATCGCGGAAAATTGCAATACGGTTCCGGCCGGCGCGTCGCAGTTGGTCTGGGAACGCACCGGCAACATGCATCCGCTCGGGCGCAACGGCAAGCCGGAAGAAGTCGGCGCGCTGGCGGCGTTCCTCGCGTCGGACGAGGCCGGCTTCATCACGGGCGTTGCGATTCCGATTGACGGCGGCTTCAGCGCGGGCGCTTTCGCGCCGCCGAGCCGCGAGCGCGCTTAGCGTCGGCGGGAAACTTGCCCTCGTGCGCGATCGCCGTGAGGGCGTCGGCAATCGCGGCGGTTGCGCGCGAGAGGTTTCGCATCATGCGCGGCAATTTGAGCAGGGTGCCCGGATTGCGCACGAGGAAGGAGGTGGCGGCGAGGGGGCGCACGATGCCGTGCTCGTCGGCCATCTCGGCGCCGACAACATCGTCGTCAACTTCGTCGAGCACCGCGCGAATCGCGACGAATGGGAGTCCGCGCGCGCCGGCTTCGGCGGCGATGGCGGCGGTTTCCATGTCCACCGCGATGGCGCCAGTGGTTTCCTTGGCGCGTCGCTTCTCGGCGGCGGTCGCGAGCACGCGATGCGACGTCAGAATCGCGCCGCTCGAATATGCGATCCCCGCGAGCGCAAGCGAGCGGCCGGCGGCGCGGATGTGAGCGTCGCCGAGCTTAGCCGCCTGTTCATCAATCCGGCCGTCGCCATCAATCGTCAGTATGCGGTCCGATAGCACGAGGTCGCCGGGCTTCAGTCCGCTCGACAGCGCGCCGACCACGCCGGTGCCGATGACCAACTCCGCACCTGGGAGCAGATCGAACGCGCGGCGCGCGGTTTGCGCTGCGCGTTGGTGTCCGATTCCGTGGCCGACAACGGCAAACTCTTTGCCCGCGATCTCGGTGCGGAAGCCATGCAAGCCGTCGAGCGCAAGCAGCGCACGTGTTTTCTGGCGGCGCTTGAAAGGCGCGATCTCGCGCTCGAACGCATAGAAGAGAAGAATCAAGCGCGTGGTCTCATTTTGATTTGGCGGCGAACCCGCTTGAGTGAACGCGCCGATACTATCAAAATCGTGCCGGTGTTCTTTAGTGATCGCGGTGGCGCGGTTTGAAGCGCTTGATCGTTAACGCCGACGACTTCGGCTTGTCGGCCGAGGTCAACGCCGGCGTCTTGCGCGCGCATCGCGACGGCATTCTGCGCAGTGCGAGCCTGATGGTCGCGGAGCCTTATGCGCGCGCCGCGGCTGAGCTTACGCGCGACAATCCCGCGCTCGACGTGGGCTTGCATGCTGTCGTATGCCGCGGCCGCAGCATGCTTGACGGGTCGCGGCTCGGTGCAGCGTTGCGCGCGCCGGGTGAGTTCATCGACAGTCCGGTTGGCGCGGGGATGCGATATTTCTTCGACCGCTCGATGCGCACCGCGATGACTGACGAGCTGCGCGCGCAGATCGAGCGGCATCTGGAGCTGGTCGGTTACCTCAATCATATCGACGGTCATCTGAACTTCCACGTCCATCCGCTGTTCGCCGATATTCTGGTTAAGCTTGCCGTGGAATACAAAGTGCCGTGCATCAGGCTGCCGCGCGAGCGCGTGATGACGACACTTCGGCTGCGCCAGGACCATGCGCCGCGCAAGCTGATCGAGTCGATTATATTTCGCACGCTCTCGCGCCGCACGAGCCGCATGATGGCAGAGCGCGGGCTCATCTCGAGCGACGCGCTGTTCGGACTGCATCAGAGTGGTCATCTGAGCGAGGACTACATCGTCGGCGTGATCGAGCGCATCCGGGACGGCACGACGGAGCTGTATTTTCATCCCGCTGGCGACATTGGCGGAGTCCCGCCGGCGGTTGAGGCGCAGCTGGAAGTGGAGATTCTCACCAGCGCGCGCGTGCGCGAGACGATCGAGCGAAATGGAATCGAGCTGATCACGTTCGCCGAGCTGGCGAAGGGTGAATTCGCCGCTTGATTCAAGTTTGCATCTGGCGTTGCCTGTGAATCGGCGAGAGTTGGCAAACAGGAGAGAGGCTTCATGGCGGAGGTAAGGATTCGGCCGGCGGTGCGCGACGACCTGCCGCGTCTGACCGAGATTTACAACTACTACGTGGTCAACACGCCGATCACGTTCGACCTGGAACCATTTGCGGTGGAAGATCGCGGGCGATGGTTCGAGGAGCACGCGGGCACTCGGCGGCATCGCATGTTCGTGGCGGAGGACGCTGGCCGCGTTGCCGGCTACGCCTACGCGGGATCGTTTCACGACCGGGCGGCATACGATACGAGCGTAGCGACGTCGATCTACTGCGCGCTCGAGGCGAAGGGGCGGGGAATCGGCACGATGCTATATCGGGCGCTGTTCGACGCGATCAAGAGCGAGGACATCAATCGCCTGATGGCCGGGATCACGCTGCCCAACGAGGCCTCGGTCGCTATCCATCGCAAGTTTGGCTTCACTAGGGTTGGCGTGTTCAGCGAATGCGGCCGCAAATTCGGCAAATACTGGGATGTGATGTGGATGGAGCGGCCGCTGCGCCTCAGTGGCGAGTAATTGCTCGCGCATCGACGCCGTTTGAACTAGGCTGGACAGACGCGGGGCGTGCGTCCCGCGCTAATTTTAGTTTCGCACTCGACTGCATATAAGGAAGAGAGACCGATGCGCGATCAGGATGGAGCTCCCCTCGCTGACACGACGCAGGATTACCGCCTGCCGAAAAACGTTACGCCCAAACGCTACGACATTCGTCTGACGCCGGACCTCAAGGCGTTCACCTTTCAGGGCGAGGTGAATATCGCGGTGGTGGTCAACGAGGCGGCCGACGACGTCGTGCTGAACGCGCTCGAGCTGGAAATCGACAAAGTGACGGCGGAGCGCGGCGGAAAATCCGTCGTCGCGAAGGCCGAGTTGGAGGCGTCCAAGGAACGCGCGCATCTGAGATTCGCCGAGAAGCTCGCGCCGGGCGAATGGACGCTTAAGATCGCTTTCCGCGGAATCCTGAACGACAAGCTGCACGGCTTCTATCGCAGTCAGTATCAGGACGCGTCCGGCAAGACTCACGTCGCGGCGACGACGCAGTTCGAATCGACCGACGCGCGCCGCGCGTTTCCGTGCTGGGACGAGCCGGAGCTCAAGGCCAGTTACAAAGTGACGCTGGTGGTCGATGAGAACCTCGCGGCGATCTCGAACGGCGGGCAGGAGAGCGAGCGCAAGGTCGGTGGCGGCAAGAAGGAGGTCGTCTTCAAGGAGACGATCGCGATGTCCACCTACCTGGTCGCGTTCATCGTCGGCGAGTTCGACGCGACGGCACCGGTCGATGCGGGCACGCCGCTGCGGATCGTTCACGTTCCGGGCAAAGAGTCGCTGACCAGTTGGGCCAGGCAGATTGGCGCGTTCTCGCTCAAATATTTCGCCGACTATTACGGCCTCAAGTATCCGGGCGACAAGCTCGACCTGATCGCGATTCCCGATTTCGCGTCGGGCGCGATGGAAAATCTCGGCGCGATCACGTTTCGCGAGACCGCGCTGCTGGCCGACGAGAAAACCGCGTCGCGGGCCGAGCTCGAGCGCGTTGCCGACGTGGTCTCGCACGAGAACGCGCACATGTGGTTCGGCGATCTGGTCACGATGCGCTGGTGGAACGGCATCTGGCTCAACGAAGCGTTCGCCACCTTCATGGAAATGCTCGCGGTGCACGCGTGGAAGCCGGAGTGGAAGCGATGGGAGAGCTTCAGCGTCTCGCGCGCGGCGGCGATGGCGATTGACGGGCTGCGCAGCACGCGGCCGATCGAATTCACAGTGCGCAGTCCCGAAGATTGCCGCGCGATGTTCGACATCCTGACTTACGAGAAGGGTGCGGCGGTGCTGCGGATGCTCGAGCAGTTTCTCGGCGAGAACGTCTTCCGCGACGGCATTCGGCTCTACCTGAAGAAGCATCAGTTCAACAACACTGAGACCAGCGATTTGTGGGACGCGCTCGAGGCGGCGTCGCGCGAGCCCGTGCGCAAGATGATGGACTCGTGGATCTTCCAGCCGGGCTTCCCGATTATCGACGTGGCGCCGACTGCCGACGGCCGTGGACTCAAGATTTCGCAGCGGCGGTTTTTCTACCTGGTCGAAGACAACGCTCAGCTTTGGCATGTGCCCGTGATGGTTCGCGCGAAGACCGACAAGGGCATCTCAACGCACAAGGTGCTGCTCACCGGGAAAGAGACGACGGTCGAGCTCGCGGGCAGAATCGAATGGGCGCTGCTGAACGAAGGCGGCCACGGCTTCTATCGCGTGCATTACGCGCCGGCGCTGCTCGCGTCGATCACGAAGAATCTGAACGCGCTGCAACCGATCGAGCGCTTCGGCCTGGTGAGCGACACGTGGGCGGCGACCGTCGCGGGACTCGGGCCGCTGAGTGAGTTCCTCAAGATGGCGCGGCTGTTCACCGGCGAGACCGATATCAACGTCTGGCGCGCGCTGATCGGAGCGTTCGCGTACCTGGACATGATCGCGGCGGACGCGGACCGGCCGGCGCTCGCGGCAATGGTGCGCGAGATCGTTGGTCCCGCCGCCGCGCGTCTCGGCTGGGAGCCAAAGAGCGGCGAGAGCGAGCTGGTGCGTCAGTTGCGCGGCACGTTGATCGGCGCGCTCGGCACGCTGGGCGACGATCCCGAGGTGCACAAGCGTGCGCGGGACCTGTACGCGCGCTTCGAGGACAATCCCGAATCGGCGGACCGCGACCTGATGCCGGCGCTTGTGAATATCCTCGCGCATTCGGGCGACGCCGCGCGTTACGACGAGTTCAAGAAAAAATTCAAACTGCCGCGCACGCCGCAGGAGGAGCAGCGCTTTCTGTTTGCGCTGGCAAATTTCCGCGACCGCGATCTGCTGAAACGCACGATGGAGATGACGCTCGATGGGCAGGTGCGGACGCAGAATTCGCCGTACCTGATGCATTCGCTGCTGCTCAACCCGGCGTGCCGCTACCAGGCGTGGGATTTTGCGCGCGCGCATTGGGACGAGATGATTCAAAAATATCCTGACAACGCGCTGCCGCGAATGTGCGAGGCGGTCGTTGGGTTGCTCGATCGCGAGGATGAGGTCAAGAAGTTCTTCGGCGAGCATCGCGTGCGCCTCGGCGGCAAGATAATCGACCAGCACCTCGAACGGCTGAGCGTCGCGGTCGGATTTCGAAAGCGCGAAGGCAAAAACCTGCAGGCGACGCTCAAAGGATGAACGAGGAGAACTATAGGATGACAAATGAATCGAAGCCGGCCGCCGCGACGGTCATTCACGACGACCAGCCGCTGCATTTCGAGCGCGCGATCGCGGACACGAACGCATTGTGGCTCGACGCGGCGGAGCTGAAGAAGCTCGCGCGATGGGAGCTCAAGCCGGAGGGAATCTGCCGCGGTGATTTGTGCGTGCCGATTCCGCCCGGACGCGAGCACGAGTTCAGCTCGAAGCGTGACGGCGCGACCTTCCTCAACTTCAGCGCGCTCGCCGACCTGATGGGCAAGCCGTGGGCCGGCGACGCGGAGCATCGCGTATGGTACTTCGGTGCGCAGGCGGCCGATCGCGGCGACGCGCTGCAATCGCTCGAGGCTCCCGATTTCGAGTTGCCCGATCTCGACGGCAAGCTTCATCGCCTGTCGGACTATCGCGGCAAGAAAGTTTTCCTGCTTGCATGGGCTTCCTGGTGAGGATGCTCGCTTGACCTGCCCGGGTGGCAGGCGCTGTACGAAGAACTCAAGGACCTCAATTTTACGATTGTGACGGTCGCGTTCGACACCGGCGGCGCTGCGTCGGCCGGTCCGTTCATCAAGGCCGGCAAGCCCGCGCATCCTTCGCTGATCGACACCCGGCACCTCGTCGCCGAACTCTACAACATGGTCAACGTGCCGACCGCGGTCTGGATCGACGAGTCGGGAATGATCGTGCGGCCGAACGAAGTCGCGTACGCGATCGACACGTTCCGCGCGATCACCGGGCTCGATTCGGCGCGCTATCTCGACGCGCTGCGCGATTGGGCGAAGAACGGCGCGAACAGCCGCTTCGTCATGAAGCCCGAGGAGGTCAAGCGCCGCCTCAAACTGCCGACGCGCGATCATGCGCAAGCGGCCGCATACTTCAGGCTCGCCGAATATCTGTGCGAGACCGGCCACGCGCCCGACGCGGTGCCGTATTTCAAGCAAGCGCGCGCGCTGCGCCCTGAGAGCTGGACTATAACGCGGCAGGCGTTCGCGATGGGCGACCCGGAGCGCGACTACGGCACGACGTTCGTCAACGAAGTCGGCAAGCTGAAAGGCAAGCTCTACTACGACCTGCTCGATCTCGATGGCTCTGGAAGCAATCCGGAGCAGGAGAAGGTCGCGCGGGAGAGCGCCGAGCGCTTGCGCAAGATGGTCGAGGGCAGCAGCTCTTAAGCGCCGGCTCTCGACTAAACTTCGCCGTCAACTAGGATGGCTCCATGGCGAAGGCGGACATCCTGATCGGCACGTCGGGCTTTTCGTACAAAGAATGGGTTGGCGGATTTTATCCGGCGAAACTTCCCGGCGCCAAGATGCTCGAGTACTACGCCGAGCGGATGCCGACGGTTGAGATCAACTACACGTTCCGCGCGATGCCGAAGTCGGCGATGCTGGAAGGGTGGGCCGCGCGCACGCCGGCGAATTTTCGCTTCGCGCTGAAGGCTCCGCAGAGAATCACGCACTTCGCCAAGCTGCGCGACGTCAAGGAAACGACCGACACTTTCATCGAGCGCGCGAGTGTGATGGGCGAGCGGCTGGCGCCGGCGCTGTTCCAGCTGCCGCCCGACTTGAAGCTTGATCTCCCGCTGCTGAAGGATTTTCTCGCGATTCTGAAGGGCAGGATTCGCGCCGCATTCGAATTCAGAAACCGCACCTGGTTCGACGACTCGGTAATCACGGCGCTGGCCGACAACGGTGTCGCGCTATGCATCGCGGAAACCGAAAAGCTCGCATCACCGCTCGAGCGAACCGCGCCGTACGTCTATATTCGATTGCGCAAGGAAACCTACGACGATTCTGGCCTGGATACCTGGGTGGAAAATCTGGATCGCCTGCGTGACGCCGGCGCCGGCGAAATCTTCGTCTATTTCAAACACGAGACCTCGGCGCCCGACCTGGCGTCGCGCCTGCGCGCCAAGCTCGACCGCGGCGCGTAGCGCTCGGTCACTTTGCCTCGCTCGCTCGCGTTCCATAGTCTTCCAGACTTATGACAATCGAATATCGCGTGTTGGGAAAGACCGGGCTTCGAGTCAGCACCGTTGGATTCGGCGGGTCTGAGGTTGGCTATCAAGCCGTTGCCCAGAAGACCGTCGATAAAATCTTGAATACGGCGATCGACGCCGGCATCAACGTGATCGACACCGCCGAGTGTTACGCCGATGGCGAGGCGCTGATTGGCAAGGCTATCTCGAAGCGGCGCGCCGAAGTTGTGCTGATGACCAAGTGCGGGCATGCGCCGCTGGGATCGGCGTCGGAGCGCGCCGCTGGTTATGCGACGCCCGATTGGGAGCCTGCGATGCTCGCGCGGAGTATCGAGCGCAGTCTCAAGAACCTGCGCACCGATCATGTCGACGTCATGCAGTTCCATAGTCCGCCGCTGGCGACGCTCAAGGACGGCCGCGTGATCGAGGTTCTGCGCAAAGCGCGTGAGCGCGGACAGGCGCGCTTCGTCGGATGCAGCATCGACTCGGATGACGCCGTGTACGCGGTCGAAAGCGGCGCATTCGACACGATCCAGATCTCGGTGAGCATCGCGGACCAGGAGGCGATCGATAGCGTGCTGCCCAAGGCGGTCGCGCGCGGGATGGGTGTGATCGTAAAGCGGCCGATCGCGAACGCGGCGTGGCGTCACGGCAAGCAGCCGCCGGGCGATTGGTACACTCGGCCATATTGGGATCGGTTGCGGAAGCTCGACTACGACTTTCTGAAGCGCGGCGTCGAGGACGCGGCCGCGGTGGCGCTTCGATTCACGCTTGGCACCGCGGGCGTGACGACCGCGATCGTCGGCACGACGCGGCCCGAGCGCATCGCGCAGAATATCGCGCACGCGGGCGCGGGACCGCTGCCGCCCTCGGAGTACGAAGCGATTCGCGCGCGATGGCGCGCGGTCGCGCCGGCGGACTGGACGGGCCAGCGCTAGCGCGAGTTTCGACGGACCATATTCAGAAGCGCGAAGGTGTCGGCGTCGGCCGAGTCGGCGTTGACGGCGACCTCGCCCTGGATTGCTTCGGCGACCGCGACCATCGCAATCAAAGCGATCATCGAGAGCCACGCAAAACCGTAGCAGAGTGCAGCGGCGCTATGTCTGATGCGTAACAAGTTGGTATCTCTCTGAGGAATCTTTTAGCGTGAAGACAACCGCCTGACCACTCTATAACAACAAATTGTCAACAAACGTGTAACGAAAGGAACAACCGGGATGTCCATGCGGGCACTTTTGGCTATTCTGACGAGCCGATTCCGAGATCGGCATAGATGGCGTCGATAGTCTCGCGCATCCGGGCGTCGTGCAGCGCCGGCTCATCTTCGGTCATGCCATTGAACACCGCGGCAACGACAACGCGATGCTCTGGGTCGGCGAAACCGACCGAGCACAAGTAACCGCCGTGGCCCCATGTGCGCCGCGAGCATCGTGTGCCGTACCATGCCGGCCAAGAACCGTATTGGTGCGAATCGATCACGACGCCAAGTCCGCGATCGAGCCGATAGCCGAAGGTTTTGTCGGGCAGGCCGACGGTGTGGCGCGAGGAAATCGCTTCGACGGTCTGCGGCGTGACGACGCCTTCGCCGCCCGCGAGCATCGCCTCGTAAAATCGTCCGAGGTCGTGAATCGGGCCGCGGCCGTTGCCACCGGGACGTTCGATCGCAACCGCGTCGGCGGTGTCGGACCACGGCGCGTATGGATATGGCGCCGCCGGCTTCACGGTGCTGCCGAAATGCATCGGCGCGATTCGATCGCCGTATTCGCGCCATCGCGCAGCCGGCATCCCGATCCACGTGTCGCGCATTCCGAGCGGCTCGAGGATTTTCTCGCGAACAAGCTCGCTGTAAGGCCGTCCGTCAGCGCATACGCGGCGCACGATTTCGCCGAGGATGTACCATCCCGAGGCGACGTGGTAGCCGGACGTTTCCCCGACAACCCATCCCGGCTCGATTTCAGCGGCGCAGATTTGCGCGATGATGTTGTCCCACGGATCGGCAGTCCACGGACCTACCGCCGCGCGAAAGCCGCCGGTGTGCGTCAGCACGTGGCGAATCGTGATGCGGTCTTTGCCCTTGGCGCCGAAGGCCGGAATGTACTTCGCAACCGGATCGTCGAGCGCGATTTTGCCGCGCTCCCAGATCTGTGCGACGGCGACCGCTGTGATTGGCTTGATCGACGACATCCACAGCATGATGGTGTCGGGGGTCATCGGGACGCCGTCGCGGGCGATGCCGAAGGCGAGATCGGCGACGGGCTTGCCGTCGCGCGAGACGTAGAGTTGCGCGCCGACATGGAGCCCGCGCTCGATGCCCGATTCGATTGCTTTGCACGCAAGATTCAACATTGCGACCGGCGTTTAAGCTAGGACGGCGCGTAACTCGCTCGCAAGCTTGCGCCTCAGTGAGTAACGAGTAGGCTGGTCGTTCGTACTCCCTTCATGCTGCGATTTAATCCTGGGCCCTTCGAGCCATTCGTCTATCTGCTGCAGACGCCCGTGATGTTTCGCGTCGTCGGGTTGGGCGGGCTCGTGCTGTTCTCGATACTCGCATTTTCAATTGCCGGCGCGCACGGCGTCGCCGCCGTTGTATTCGGACTCGTGCTGATAGGCGCGCTCTGGTACGAGACGAGCGCCAACGTCTGCCGGCGCTGCCGCTTCTACGGGAAGTGGCATTGCCTGGGGCAGGGGATGCTGGCGTCAAAGCTGTTTTCGCCAATTGACGAGCGGCTGGGCGAATCGGGCACGATGCTACACGGTGCGATCCTGGCGGCCTACCTTATATACGGACTGTTCTGGCTGTGGCATGAGCCGATGATCGGATTTATTTTCACGCTGTGGATTCCGATTGCGCTAATCACCGCGACGACGCCTGCGGGATTTTCGTGGCGCGCGCTGAAGCCGAGCTAGGAACGAAAACGACTTGATTGAATGTGAAACCCGCGGTGGGTTTCACGCTTCCTTCGGCATCGACACCGTCGCGGGGGGTAACCCCTGCACCTGAGCATTTTTTCGTTGGAGCAGTCGTATGGAGATTGGATGGATTGGGACAGGGATCATGGGTGCGCCGATGGCGCGGCGATTGATCGGCGGAGGTCATCGTGTGCGCGTCTTCAATCGATCGCCGGAGAAGGCGCGCGTGATGGCGGCTGACGGTGCGCTCGTGACGGTCGAGGCTGCGGCGTGCGTTGCGGGCGCCGAGATTGTCTTCATCATGGTGCCCGACACGCCCGACGTCGAGGCGACGGTCGCGAAAATCGAGCCCGCGCTCAAAGCGGGGCAGCTTGTGATCGACATGAGCACTATCGCGCCGGCGGCTGAGCGCACGATCGCGACGAGGCTGAAGGCCAAGGGCGTAGATTACCTCGACGCGCCGGTCTCGGGCGGCGACGTCGGTGCGCGCGACGGCACGCTGGCGATAATGGTTGGCGGAGAAGCGGCGGCATTCGAGCGGGCGCGTCCGCTGTTCGAGCTGATGGGAAAGAGAATCACGCACATAGGCGCGTCGGGCGCGGGGCAGATGACCAAGCTGGCGAATCAGATCGCGGTCGCGCTGGCGCTCGAAGCAGCGGCCGAGGCGATCAAGTTTGCCAGGGCCGGCGGGCTCGACCCGTCGCGCGTGGTCGAGGCGATTGGCGCGGGCGCGGCGGCGTCGTGGCAGTTGTCGAATCTCGGCCCGAAGATCATTGCCGGCGATTATCGGCCCGGGTTTTTTATCAAGCTGATTCGCAAGGACCTGCGGCTGGTGGCCGAGGCCGCCCTCGAATCGGGGCTCGCGCTGCCGGGACTCTCGCTGATGGCCTCGATGTTCAACTCGGCGGCCGTGCTCGGTCACGATCTCGACGGCACGCAGGCGGTTGCGGCGGCACTCGACAGATTGGCGGACGTGCAGTAGTACCAGAGTCGAACCCGGATTTCGGAGGCGAAAGAAATGGCAGATCTGCTGACTGAAGTTAAAGACCGCGTTCTGTATCTCACGCTCAATCGGCCCGACAAGCTCAACGCGATGAGCGGCGAGATGATGGGCGCGCTGGTGGACAACCTGTCGCGGGCCGCGACCAATCCCGAAATCGGCGCCGTCGTGCTGACCGGAGCGGGGCGTGGATTCTGCGCGGGCGGCGATATCGGCGGGATGCGCGCGCGCAACGAAGGCGCGGGCGCCGGCGAAGGTGCGGCGCAGACGATCGAGGATCGCGTCGCCGGACTGCGGCGCGGCGAAGAGGCGTCGTTGATGCTGCACGAGATGTCGAAGGCGACGATCGCGGCGGTCAACGGCCCAGCGGCCGGCGCAGGACTCAGCCTCGCGATGGCCTGCGACATCAGGATCGCGTCCGACGCGGCGCGCTTCGGCACGGCGTTCGCCAAAGTTGGTTTCTCGGGCGACTACGGCGGCACCTGGTCGCTGACGCATCTGGTGGGATCGGCCAAAGCGCGCGAACTGTATTTTCTCGCCGACGTGATCGGCGCCGACGAGGCGCTGCGCATCGGGCTGGCGAATCGCGTCGTGCCGGGCGCGTCGTTCAAAGACGAGGTGCATGCGATCGCGTCGAGGATCGCCAACGGCCCGACGATCGCCTACGGCTATATGAAAGCGAATCTCAACGCGGCGCTGAATCACGAGTTCAAAGAGCTGCTCGATCGCGAGGCGTGGGGCCAAACGATGACCGGCCGCACCGAGGACCATCGCGAGGCGGTGAAGGCGTTTCTGGAAAAGCGTCCGCCTACGTTCAAGGGGCGGTAGCTAGAGAATCGTCCGCCGATAGTGCCCTCTCCTTGTCCAAGGAGAGGGTTAGGGAGAGGTGCGGTCTCCGACGGCGGCACAAGTTTTTGACGTGGAACATGAGGTATGCGGCGGTGCGATTCCGGCATTGTACCTCACCCGGCGACGCCGCGTTTCACGTTTTTCACTGGCTTATGCCGACCTCTCCTCGGACAAGGAGAGGTTAGGATTAGGATCGGTCAACACCTTCAATGAGGAGCTGAAAACCCGATGGACTTCAAAACAATTATCTACGGCTCGCGCGACGGTATCGCGAAAATTACCATCAACCGCCCTGAGCGGATGAACGGCTACAACGAGACGATGGTCAAGGAGATGTGCGCGGCGATCGATCTCGCGCGCCAGGACGACGACGTGCGCGTGCTGATCGTCACGGGCAGCGGTCGCGCGTTCTGCGCCGGCGGCGATATCAGTGGCGCACCGGAGAGCCGCTCGCGCTTTCATGGGCATCCGATGGGCCACATGCTCGAGATGCGCGAGGGGTTCCATCAGTTGGTGATATCGCTGCATCGTTTCGACAAGCCCGTCGTCGCGGCGATTAACGGCGCGGCGGTGGCCGGTGGTCTCACGCTCGCGCTGTCGTGCGACTTCAGAATCGCGTCGGACCAGGCGCGGCTCGGAGACACGGCGCTCAAGTTCGCACTGCTCTGCGACGAAGGGGGCGCGTACCTGTTCCCCCGCTTCATGGGACTCGATCGCGCGCTCAAGATGACGCTGCTGTCCGAAGTCTATGACGCCAAGACCGCGCTCGAGCTTGGGCTGGTCACCGAAGTGGTGCCGCATGCTGAACTCGAGGCGCGCGCGCAGGAATTCGCGCGGCGGCTGGCCGACGGACCTCCGCTCGCAATCAGACTGGCCAAACGTATGATGTACAAGCAGCGTGAGATGACGCTCGAGAATGCGCTCGAGGACGCCGCGCTTAACGTAATGATCACCAATCCGTCCGAGGACGTGCGCGAGGGTATCCGCGCCTTCCGCGAAAAACAAAAACCGAATTTCAAGGGCAAGTGATCTTGTCCGAGCCGCTACAGGAGCCATCGTCCACATGCCGATGAAGAAAAAAGATATCGAGAAGCTGCTCAAGAAACCGATTGTCGCGGTGGTCGCCGTGACCGCGCCCGACGGCGCGCCGCACGCCGTGCCGACCTGGTACGAATACACCGACGGGCAAATTGTGTTTCATACGGGCGCCGAGGCGTTCAAATACAAGTGCCTGGTGCGCGATCCACGCGTCACGCTGGTGGTCGATACCAAGAAGGCGCCGTACAAAACGGTGGTGCTGAAGGGGCGCGCGACACTCGAGGAAAAAATCGACGACAAGCGCACGGAGCGGATGGCGATCGAGTACCTCGGCAAGAAACTCGGCAAGGCGTACGCGAAATCGCTCAAGGGCAACAAGGTCGTCGTCGTCAGCTTCAAGCCGTCGCGCACGATCTCGTGGGACTACAGCCAGGAGCGTCCGTAGCCTTGCGATGGACGAGCGGCTGAAAGCAAATCTCGACGCGTGGAACCTGATGACCGGGTATCACGCGGCCTCGCCCGAGTACCGGCTGGCGGAGTTCAAGGCGGGCGAGAACGTACTTAAGCCGATCGAGCTGCGCGAGGTCGGCGACGTTCGCGGCAAGTCGCTGCTCCACATGCAGTGCCACTTCGGGCTCGACACGATGTCGTGGGCGCGGATGGGGGCGAACGTCACCGGCGTGGATTTTTCCGACGAGGCGATCGCGCTGGCGCGGTCGATCAGCGCCGAATGCAAAATCCCGGCGAGATTTTTACACTCCAACATCTACGACGCGCCCAACGTGCTGCATGAACAGTTCGACATCGTGTTCACGTCGTACGGCGCGCTGTGCTGGCTGCCTGATATCAACCGATGGGCCGAGATCGCAGCGAGCTTCGTCAAACCGGGCGGCTTCTTCTATATCGCAGAGTTTCACCCCCTGATTCTGATGAGCGACAATCGCCGCGGTATGACGAAGCTCGAAAACGAGATTTCGTACTTCCACACGGCAATGCGAGTTGATCCGCCGGGCCCCGACTACTCCGACCACACCAAAATAGTCTCCGAGAGCCACGAATGGATGTACCGGCTCGGGGATATCGTCAGTGCGCTCGCGGCGACGGGGCTCAGAATCGAGTACTTGCACGAGTTCGCCGAGTGCATCTATCAGCATTTCCCGTTCATGAAGCAGGGAAGTGATGGTATGTGGCACATCGAAGGCGATCCGATTCCGACGATTTTTTCGATCAAGGCGACGAAGCCTTAAGGTTTGTGGCGCAGATCGCGGTGTCCATGCTTTCGAGCGGCTAATACATCTGCGATAATCGCATTAGTGGCACGACAGGTTCCCAACGACGCGGTTATCGAGGCTCTTGGACACGTAAAGTATCCCGGTTACTCCACTGACATTGTTGCGCTCGGGCTGGTGGAGGACGCGCAGCCTACGCCAAGCGGCGGTTACGCGATCACTCTGCGGCAGGTTACCGAGCGCGACGACGTGATTCGCCAGTTGGCGGCGAGTATCCATCGCGCGCTGACGCATGACCTCGGCGTGCCGACCATCGAGCTGCGGGTGCATCGGATTGAAGCCGAGCTGGGCGAGAAGACCGGCCGCGTGCGGCTCGAAGGAACGAAGCACATCATCGCGGTCGGCAGCGGCAAGGGTGGCGTCGGCAAATCCACGGTGGCTGCGAACATCGCGGTCGCGCTCGCGCGATTGGGGCTCAGCGTCGGGCTGCTCGACGCCGACATCTACGGGCCGTCGGTGCCGATGATGTTCAACGTCGGCGACGAGCGGCCGAAGTCGGCGGGCGGCCAGAATTTTTATCCGATCGAAAAGTACGGAGTGAAGCTGATCTCGATTGGCTTTTTCCTGGGCGAGAAGGCGCCGGTTATCTGGCGCGGTCCGATGGTGATGGGCGCGGTGCGGCAGTTTCTCAAGGATACGCTCTGGGGTTCGCAGGATTTCCTCGTCGTCGATCTGCCGCCCGGCACCGGCGACGCACAGTTGACGCTCGCGCAGCAGGTCTCGCTCGACGGCTGCGTGATCGTGACGACGCCGCAGGACGTGGCGCTGCTCGACGCGACGCGCGCTATCAAGATGTTTCGCCAGGTGCATTGCCCGATTCTCGGCGTCGTCGAGAACATGAGCTACTTCGTGTGTCCCGATTGCGGCGAGCGCGACGAACTGTTCGGCTACGGCGGCGGCGAGCGGATGGCGGCGGAGGAGGGGACGCAACTGCTCGCGAGGATTCCGATCTATCCCGATGTGCGGCAGGCCGGCGACGACGGTATGCCGATTGTCGTCGCGAACCCGGCGCATCCGGCCAGCATTGCGTTTTTAGAGCTTGCGCGGCGCATTGCCGATGCGGTCGCCGACTGACCGGCTGCCGCCTTGAAATACTTGCTCCTCCTGCCGCGCGCCGATATTGTTGCCGTTCGGTCCGATCGGTTTATCAAAACAAGGACCAATCCCGGAGCTGGAAAATGTCCACGCTGATAACTGAAGAATGCATTAATTGCGGTGCGTGCGAGCCGGAATGTCCCAACACCGCGATTTACGAAGGCGGCGCGCAGTGGGAACTCAATGGCGCCAACAAGCCCGCGATCAAGGAAGACATCTACTACATCGTCCCCGACAAGTGCACCGAATGCGTCGGCTTCTTCGACCAGGAGCAGTGTGCGGCGGTTTGTCCCGTCGATTGCTGCATCCCCGATCCCAACATTCCAGAGACCGAAGAGGTGCTGATCGAGCGCGCGCGCGTGCTCCATCCCGATCAGACCTTCGGCGCCGAATTCCCGTCACGGTTTCGCAAGGGCTGACGCCCAGGGAGCTCTGAAGTTTGACGACAAAAGGTCCCGTCCGAATCGCGCCCGCGGACGGCAAGCTCGGCGTGCTGCTTCCGGGCATCGGCGCGGTCAGCACCACGTTCATCGCGGGCGTCGAAGCGGTCAAGCGCGGCCTCGGCGCGCCGATCGGATCGTTGACGCAACTCGCCACCGTTCGGCTCGGCAAACGCACCGAAGGACGCACGCCGTTGATCAAGGATTTCGTGCCGCTCGCGAGGCTCGAGGATCTCGAATTCGGCGGCTGGGACATCTACGAAGACAGCGCCTACGAGGCCGCGCTCAACGCCGCGGTGCTCGATCGAGGGCTCCTGGAGCAGGTGCGCGCGCCGCTGGAAAAACTTCATCCGATGGATGCAGTTTTCGATCAGGACTACGTGCGCAACATCCGCGGCCCCAATCTGAAGGAAGCGCGCACCAAGATGGACAAGGCCGCGATGCTGATGGACGACATCCGGAATTTCCAGAAGCGCACCGGCGTCGCGCGCACCGTGATGGTCTGGTGCGGCTCGACCGAGGTCTTCCATCGGCCGGCGGCGGTGCATGAGACGTTGAAGGCGTTCGAGGCCGGGCTCGCCAGCAACGATCCTGAAATCGCACCGAGCCAGATTTACGCATACGCCGCGCTCAAGATGGACATCCCGTTCGCGAACGGCGCGCCCAATCTGACCACCGACACGCCCGCGCTGCTCGAACTCGCGCGCGAGACGAATCTTCCGGTGTGCGGCAAGGACTTCAAGACCGGGCAGACGTTTATGAAGACGCTGATTGCGCCGGGGCTGAAGGCGCGCATGCTCGGGATGTCAGGATGGTTCTCGACCAACATTCTCGGCAATCGCGACGGCGAGGTGCTCGAAGATCCGGGCTCGTTCAAGTCCAAGGAAGAGACCAAGCTGTCGGTGCTCGATCAGATTCTCCAGCCTGACTTGCATCCGCAGCTTTACAAAGATGTTTTTCACTCGGTGAAAATCAACTACTACCCGCCGCGCGGCGACTCGAAGGAAGGCTGGGACAATATCGATATCTTCGGATGGCTCGGCTATCCGATGCAGATCAAGATCAATTTCCTCTGCCGCGATTCGATCCTGGCGGCGCCGCTGGTGCTCGACCTCGTGCTGTTTATGGATTTGGCGCATCGCGCGGGCATGCGCGGCATCCAGGAATGGCTGTCGTTCTACTTCAAGGCGCCGATGCACGCGCCGAACATCTATCCCGAGCACGACATCTTCATCCAATTGATGAAGCTCAAGAACACGCTGCGCTGGATGCGCGGCGAAGACCTGATCACGCATCTCGGGCTTGAATACTACGACTGACAGTCCAATCATGGGCCGTTTCAACCACTGGCGCGCCGCATTAGAATCAAGTGTCGATGGGCGTGCTTAGCGGAAAGACGATTGTGGTAGGCGTGAGTGGCGGAATCGCCGCTTACAAGTTCGCAGAGCTCGTGAGGTCAAACTGAAACGGATATGGAGCGATTGATCCACAGAAACGGAAGCTTGCATTTCCTGCTATGCGTTCAGAACAGATCCTATCGCACTTCGCTGGAGGTCCGGAAAGTTTATCGCGCGCTTCCAGATCCCGATGGCGAACGGCACGGCCTGGTGCGGGTAATTGACGAGAGTGGCGAAGATTATCTGTACCCGCGCCGCTACTTTGTTGATATCGATGTGCCGAAGCCGGCGCATAAGTGCTTCTCACGCGCCCAAGCCAGCGCTCAGTGAGCCAAATGTCCCCCCTTAATGGCAAGATGATTGTGCTCGGCGTGAGCGGCGGAATTGCCGCTTACAAGTCGGCGGAACTGGTGCGGCTGCTCGTTACGGCGGGTGCGAACGTCCGCGTGATGATGACGCGCAACGCGACCGAGTTCATCACACCGCTCACGCTGCAGACCCTCAGCGCGAATCCAGTGGCGACGGACACGTTCTCGCTCACGCAGGAATCCGAGATCGGGCACATCCGGCTCGCCGACAGCGCCGATGCGATCGTGATCGCGCCTGCCACGGCCGACGTGATCGCGAAGGCAGCCGTCGGTCTCGCCGACGATATTGTCACCACGGTGTTGCTCGCGACGCGTGCGAAGGTCGCATTCGCGCCCGCGATGAACGTTCACATGTACGAGCATCCGACGGTCGCGGAGAATCTCGCCAGGCTGCGCTCGCGCGGCGCGGTAATTATCGAGCCGGGCGAGGGCGCGCTGGCGTGTGGATACGAGGGCAAGGGGCGGCTGCCGGACCCGGCGATCATAGTCGCGGAAATCGAGAAGATGCTGTCGCCGCAGGATCTTGCGGGCGAAAATATCCTGGTGACCGCTGGACCGACGCGCGAGCCGATTGACCCGGTGCGATTCGTCTCGAACAGTTCGTCGGGCAAGATGGGTTTTGCGATCGCGCGCGCCGCATGGCGCCGCGGTGCGTCGGTGCGAATCGTCGCCGGTCCGTCTGCGCTCGCGACGCCGTATGGAGTCGAGCGAATCGACACGGTGACGGCGTCGGCGATGCTCGCCAAGACCACCAGTAATTTTCCGTGGTCCACCGCGCTGGTGATGGCGGCGGCGGTTGCGGACTTCCGTCCCGCGAATCCGGCGCGCGGCAAGATCAAGAAGGACGCCCGCGGCCTTCGACTCGAGATGGAATCGATTGCCGACGAGATGCCGCGCATCGCAGCGAAGAAGGGCGCACGCTTGCTCGTCGGATTCGCCGCCGAGACCGATGACCTCGAAGCCAACGCGCGCGCCAAGCTCAAGCGCAAAGGCCTCGACCTGATCGTCGCCAACGACGTGACGCGGGAGGGCGCCGGCTTCGAAGTCGATACCAACATCGTCACGCTAATCGGCGCTGACGGCCGCTCGCAGAGCCATCCGCAGATGTCCAAGGACGCGGTCGCCGACTTGATCCTTGATCGGATTGTCGCGCTCCGTGCGGCCAAACCGAAATCCGGACGCGCGGAAAAGTCCTCGCGCCTGCGCGCCGTCAGATAATTCTCGCATGGACGCTTCATCGCTCGATCGCCGCACGCTGGTTGCCACGATTCGCGACTACGTGGACCAGTTGCGCGAGGAAGGCATGGAAGGGCTGCCGGCATCGTCGTCCGTTACACGTGCGGGAGCGTCCGCGCCCGCGGTCGTGAAGGCGGACGCCGCGTCGATATCGACTGAACTATTCTCGAAATATCCAGGACTCGAAAAAACCTCAACGCTCGACGAGCTGCGCGCTTTTATCGGCGATTGTCAGCGATGCAAGCTCGCGCCGCGCCGCACCAATCTCGTTTACGGCATCGGCAATCCCAACGCGGATTTGATGTTCGTCGGCGAGGCGCCCGGCGCCGACGAGGACGCTCGCGGCGAACCGTTCGTCGGCCGCGCGGGTCAATTGCTGACCGACATCATCGAGCGCGGCATGGGTATCAGCCGCGCCGACGTGTACATCTGCAACGTGATCAAGTGCCGCCCGCCCGACAATCGAAATCCGGAGCCCGACGAAGTCGCGGCGTGCGAGCCGTTTCTGTTTCGCCAGATCGATCTCGTGCGGCCGCGCGCGATCGTGGGTCTCGGCACCTTCGCCGTGCAGGCGGTGCTCAAAGTGAAGATTCCGATCAGCAAGCTGCGCGGCAACTGGCAGGATTTTCGCGGTATCCGCTTCATGCCGACGTTTCATCCCGCGTATCTGCTGCGCACGCCGAGTGACAAGCGGCTGGTGTGGGCGGATATTCAGGAAGTTATGAAATATCTCGGGATGCCGATTCCTCGGCGCGGCGGTTCCGCGTCGTGAACGTACGCGCAAGAGTCGTTTTCGTCGTCGCGGCAGTGGCGATCGCGGCGTTCATATCGCAGCGAATTCTCGCCGCTGACACGTCGGCGAAAACGGCTGCGCATCCGCCGTGGGTCGAGCTGATAACGATCGATGGATCGATCAACCCCGCGACTGCGTCCTACATCGACGACTCGCTCGCGTCCGCAAGTGCCGACGGCGCCGCCGCGCTGTTGATCGAGCTCGACACGCCGGGCGGGCTGCTTAACTCCGCGCAAAAGATCGTCAAGGCGATCCTCGCCGCGCCGATACCCGTGATCGTGTACGTCGCGCCGTCGGGCGCCAGCGCCGCGTCCGCCGGCACCTTCATCACCGAAGCCGCGAACGTAGCCGCGATGGCTCCGGGAACGACGATCGGCGCGGCACATCCGGTCGAGGAGGGCGGTGAGGACATCAAGGGCGCGATGGGTCAGAAGGTCGAGAATTTCACCGCGACCTTTGCGCGCGAGATCGCGCAGCAGCGCGGACGCAACGAAGATTGGATCGAGCAGGCCGTCCGCCACAGCGTCGCAATCGGCGAGCGCGAGGCGCTGGCGAAGAACGTCATCGATATCGTCGCGCCCGACTTGCGCAGCCTGTTGACGCAAGCGTCGGGCCGCAAGGTCCAGGTCGGCGGCCAAACCGTGACGCTCGCGATTGCCGACGCGACGGTGCGCCGCGCACAGATGACGCCCGGCCAGCGCCTGCTCAACGTTCTCGCCGATCCCAACATCGTCTATCTGCTGCTGATGGCGGGATTGATCGGGCTGTACTTCGAGTTCGCGCATCCGGGCGTAATTTTTCCCGGCGTCGCCGGCGCGATTTGCCTGCTGCTCGCGCTCGCATCGTTCCAGGTGCTGCCGGTGAACCTGACCGGCCTGCTGTTGATTTTTCTCGGCGTTGGAATGCTCATCTCCGAAGCCTTCGTCACCAGCTACGGCGTCCTCGGCCTGGGCGGCGTGACCGCGTTCGTCATCGGCTCGTTATTTTTGATCGACACCTCGAAGACCGACCTGGTCGTCAATCGCGACATTATATATGGCGCCGCCGCCGCGCTGACGGTGATCATCCTCGGCCTCGGATACATCGTGGCGCGCGAGCGCCGCACCCGCGCGACTACCGGCGCCGAAGGGATCGTCGGCGAAGTCGGCGAGGTGCGCGAGGCGATCGCTCCCGGCGCGCCCGGCAAAGTTTTCGTGCACGGCGAGATTTGGCGTGCAGTCAGCGCCGACGCGCTCAACCCCGGCGCGCGCGCTCTGGTCAAGTCGATCAACGGCCTGGAATTGCAAGTGCAGAAGGTAGCGTAAAACCCGCAGGTAGCGCAGGCTATCGGCAAGCCTCGCGCGCATTGGGGGCGAAGGAGAATCGCGATGGCGAGCGGAGTCGGCATAGTCGTCTTCATCGGCGTAATTTTCGTTTTGAGCGGACTCAAAGTCCTCAACGAGTACGAGCGCGGCGTGGTCTTTCGACTCGGCCGCCTCACGCCCTATCGCGGGCCGGGCGTGATCTTCGTGATTCCCGTGCTCGAGCGGATGGCGCGAATCGATCTGCGCACCGTGACGCTCGACATTCCGCCGCAAGACGTCATCACCAAGGACAACGTGACGGTCAAGGTCAGCGCCGTGCTGTATTTTCGCGTCGTCGATCCGTCGCGCGCGGTGACCGAGGTCGCGAATTATTTGTTCGCGACGATGCAACTGGCTCAGACCACCTTGCGCTCGGTCGGCGGGCAGACCGAGCTCGACGAGCTGCTCAGCCAGCGCGACAAGCTCAACGCGCGCATCCAGGAAATCGTCGATTCGCAAACCGAGCCGTGGGGCGTGAAGGTTACCCTGGTCGAGTTGAAAAATATCGATCTGCCGCAGGACATGCAGCGCGCGATCGCGGCGCAGGCCGAGGCCGAGCGCGAGCGGCGCGCCAAGGTGATCGCGGCCGAGGGCGAATTCCAGGCGTCGCAACGGCTCGCCGATGCGGCCGAGATCATGAGCAAGAGTCCGATCACGCTTCAGCTCCGCTACCTGCAGACGCTCAAGGAGATCGCAACCGACAACAATTCGACCACCGTTTTTCCGATGCCGATCGATCTGTTCGAGCCGTTCCGCGCGTTCGCAAAAGCCGCCGGCATCGGCGACGACAAGCCCAAGACCTGAAGCGCCGCATCGATTCGTTCGCACCAAACTGAATTTTCGGAGAAAATTTCGACCCTATGGGCAAACTGATAATGGTTCGTCACGGCGAGAGCGAGGGCAACGCGATTCGGCGCTTCACCACCTCGGGCGAAGCGAAGATCACTGACCTCGGCCGGCGGCAGGCTCTGGAAGCCGCTGTCAGAATCAAGCTGAAGTACCAGCCGACGCTGGTGATCGCGAGCACCTACGCGCGTGCCCGTGAGACCGGCCTTATTATCGCAACCGAACTCGGCATCCCGATCGAATACGAGGCGGAGTTCCGCGAGCAGAGTCTCGGCGACCTCGCGGGACAGCCGTACGAGTCGATCGCCAACGATCCCACTTTCGATCCGAAGCGCTCATGGGTTTGGCGCGCGCCCAACGGCGAGAGTCATGAGGATGTGCTCAAGCGCGTCGCGCCGGTGCTCGACCGAGTCGCGAAAAAATATCCCGACGACGAGATTGTGGTCGTCAGCCACGGCGGCGTGATGCGGGCGGTGTGGGCGCACGTCACCGGCAAATGGGAGAATGCTCACGTGCCGCCAAATTGCGGCATCGTGCTGATCGAACATCGGAGCGGCCGCTACCGCGCGCCCGAAGTGGTGTTCGGAGAGCCGCCGGTGCGCGAAGCCGGCGGATGAGATTCAGGCTTTGCCTGCGCCCGGTAAAATTGAATCGAGAAATTCCTGGCTGCGCAGGCGCCGATCGATGATCGATCCGATGAACCGCGCCAGCGCGAGTGCGCCGTCGGGGCCGGCCGCCTCCGAGCCCGGCGAGTCGTGCATCGGCAGCACGCCCAGTCGCGCGAGGATCGCGGCGCCCTTGCTCGACAGCTTGATCGCGCCTTCCGCCACCGACGGCCGGCATTTCGCGCACACGATTCCGCCGCGCGACACGACGAAATAAACCGTCGCGCCATTGTCGCCGTTGACCGTCGAGCACATGCGGCAGCGCGTGAATTCGAGCCCGAAGCCCGCCCATCCCAGCAGCCGCATCTCGAAAGCCTGCCGTAGCGCCGCATCGGCAAATCGCGTGCTGAGCGCGCCGAGTCCTTCCGACAGCACCCGATACGCCTCGGCCGCTTCGCTCTCTTCGGTCGTCAGCGCGTCGGTGAGCTCCAGCATGTAGCTGCCGAGTGCGATTTTAGCGAGGTCGTCGTCGAGTACGTGCTGCGTCAGGTCGGCCGCTTCGGCGCGCGTGATAAACACCAACTGCCCGTGGGGCCGGCGTCGATAGTGCAGGACGACGTGCGAAAATGGTTCGAGCTTGCGCTCGAAGCGATGGCGCGACGCCTTTGCGCCCTTCGCGATTCCGCTGAGCTTGCCCGCGTGCAACGTCAGCAGCGTGACGATTCGATCGGACTCGGCGTAGTCGCGCGCGCGTAGCACGATCGCTGGCGTGGTTTCTTCAGCCGGCATGAATTGCTAATCGCCGACGCTTCTGCGGAACACGGCTTGCTGAATGTCCTTGACCTCGACGCGCATCCGTTCCGCATTTGCGATCGCGCGGCCCGCGTCCGTCGCTTGCTTGAGCAGCAGGTCAAAGCGCGCCGCGATATTCGCGAGCTTGGCATTCGCCTCGGTCAGCGCGCGCCGGCGCAGCTCCTCGCTCTCCCACGCGCCCTCGGCGTATTCGCGCAGCTCGCGGCTCTCGAACACCAGTTCCTGCAGCTTGTCCTCGTATCCGCGCACGATTCGCCGCAGCGCTTCGACCACCTTCGGGCGCTCCTCGGGATCCTTCCACAGCACGTGCGCGAGGAACATCAGATCGTCTTCGGTCACCGCGTTACGTCCCACCAGAATCGCGTGCGCGCGTAAAACGCCGAGTGAGTTTTTCCAGCGCCGATCCGACACGACGATCTGCTCGCGTGCGAGCTCGCGCCGGATTTGCGCGATCGCCTCGAGGATCGCGCCTGGCACCGTGACCGCCGCGACCGCCGCGCGCAATTCGTCGAGCTCCGCGAATTGCAGCGTGGTGTGCGCGCGCTCCGGGGCGCCCGCCATCATGCGGATAAAGCCGTGCTCTTCGGTGATGTAGTCGGCCATGAAGCGCAGCATGAAGCGATCGTAAAGAGCGGTCAGCTCATCTTCATCGGGCAATTCGTTCGACGCGCCGAACATCGTGATCAGCGGCACGGGAACGCGCTCGCGTCCGTTGTGGAAGATGCGCTCGTTGATGATCGTCAACAGCGCGTTGAGGATCGATGAGTTGGCTTTGAAGATTTCGTCGAGGAACGCGATGTGCGCCTCGGGCAGTTTGTGCGTCGTGACGCGCCGGTAGTCGTCTTCCTCGAGTCCCTTGAGGCTGACCGCGCCGAAAATTTCCTCCGGCGTGCTGAACTTGGTCAGCAGCCACTGGAAGTAATTCGCGCCTTCGATCCGCCGGCACAATTCGTCGGCCAGCATCGATTTCGCCGTACCCGGCGGCCCGATGATCAGCACGTGATTCGCCGACAGCATCGCCACGATCGCGCCGTCGATCAAATCGATGCGTTCGAGGAACATCCGGTTCAGTTCCTCGCGGATTCGCGCGAGCTTCGATAGTGCGGTGTCTGCCATTCGCCTGTTAATCATGATCTCTACCAGACCGCGGCCAAAGACTTAACCCCATCCGCGCTTCGAGGCTTGCCGCCGCTCCGCCGCTGGCGCTAGATCAGGTAGTTGCAAGCGGCAGGAGGATCGCAATGGAAAAGGCGCTGAGCGGAGTCAAAGTTCTCGACATGACGCAGTTCGAGGCCGGCACCTCGTGCACCGAGATGCTCGCGTGGCTCGGCGCCGACGTCATCAAAGTCGAGTCGCCGAAGATGGGCGAGCAGGGCCGCTGGCTGCTCACCGAAAAGCCGGGCGTCGATTCCTACTACTTCATTCTGCTCAACGCCAACAAACGCGGCATCACGCTCAACCTCAAGAGCGAGAAGGGCCGCGCGATGTTCATCGACCTGGTCAAGCAAGTCGATATGCTCACGGAAAATTTCTCGCTCGGCACGCTCGAAGGCCTCGGCCTCGGCTACGACAAGCTGCGCGAGATAAACCCGCGGCTCATCTACCTGACCATCAAGGGCTTCGGCACGCACGGCCCGTACAGCAAATACAAAAGCTTCGACATGATTGCGCAGGCGTCGGGCGGTGCGATGGCGCTTACTGGTTTCCCTGGTTCGCCGCCGCTCAAGCCCGGACCAACTATCGGCGACACCGGCACCGGCATGCATGCGGCGGTCGGCGTGCTCGCCGCGTACATCCAGCGCGAGCGCACGGGCAAGGGACAGAAGGTCGAAGTCGCGATGCAGGAAGCGGTGCTGAACTTCGTGCGCGTGCCGATGATGGGCACCTATATCACGCACAAGCCGACGCCGCGCAGCGGCAATCGCGTCGGCGGCGGTGGTCCGGGCGACATCTACAAATGCGCGCCCGGCGGCGATAACGATTATTGCTACATCCTGTGCACGTCGCCCGAAATGTTCGTGAGCCTGTGCCAGGTGATCGGTCATCCCGAGATCCTGAGCGACGAACGTTTCATTGGACGGGAACGCGCAAAGAATGTTGAGGCGCTGACCGCGATGATCAACGAATGGACCGGGCGGCACACCAAGTATGAGGTGATGCGCATCCTCGGCGAAGCCGGCGTGCCGTGCGGCGCCGTGCTCGACAGCGTCGAGTTGCTTAACGATCCTCATCTCAAGGAGCGCGGCATGATCGTCACGATCAAGCATCCTCAGCGCGGCGATTTTACGATGCCGGGATGTCCGGTGCGCCTCGAGGATTCGCCGGTCGAAGTAAAATCCGCGCCGCTGCTTGGCCAGCACAACGCCGACGTTTATGGCGAGCTGCTCGGACTCGGCAGTGGCCAGCTCGAAGATCTCAAGCGCGAAGGCATCATCTAGATGCGGCTCACTTGAGCGGACGCGGCGACCTGTTCGAGGCGATCGAGTACCTACGGCGTGAGGGTGAAGGCATCCTCGCACGCTTCGCGCGATCGAAGCGCGGCGTCGTGTACGCCGATCTGCGCTTCGAGGTGGTCTTCAACCGTTCCGGCGCGGCAGTGAATGGTGAGCCGCGCGACGGCTCTGAGAGCGAGAACGCCGCGTACGCGGTCTCCGTTCATGTTGCCGATCGGGCGGGCCCTGTCGGTCACGGTCAAACCGGCGCGGAAATTGGCGCGCTCGCGGGACGTCCGGTGAAACTTGTCGTCGGAACTGCGGCGCGGGCTCGACGAGGCTTACGATCGCGCGCGCTTCAGCGCACGTAAGAAGGCGGAACTCATCGCGCACCTTGGCGTCGCGGCGAAGGGCCTGCTGGTCACGCCGATTCCGGCGCGCGAAAAAGTCCGCGACGACGTCGAAGCCAACTTTCGACGCGATCCCCGCTCGCTTTCGACCGACGAGCTCAAGAAAATCTCGCTCGACGCGTCGCACGAAGTCGCCGCGCTCGGCGATGCGATCGCCTACCAGGGTATCGCCGCGATGACTGAGTTGCGCCGCGAAATTTTCATCGACACCGACGGTACGATGGTCTCGCAGGCGTACGCATTCTCGCAGGGCGACTGCTACGTCGTCGCGCAGATCGGCGACGGCCACCAGGAAAGCTACGACTCGATCGGCCAGCAGCGCGGACTCGAGTGCTTAAGCGACGGATGGCGCGGCGAGCTGATGCCGAATCCTTCATTGGCGAAATTTTGCGTCAACCTTGCCACCGAGGCGTGCGAGCTCGCGGAAGCGCCAGTGCTCAAGCCGCCCGAGGGCGAAGTCGTGGTCGTGACTGATCCGCATTTCAACGCGCTCGTCTCGCACGAAGTGATCGGCCATCCGTGCGAAGCCGATCGCGCGCTCAAGATGGAAGCCGCGTACGCCGGCCGCAGTTGGTTCCTGCGCTCGCTCAAGGAAAACCAGTTGGGCAAGCAGGTCGCGTCGCCGCTGCTGTCCGCCTGCTCCGATCCGAGCCTCGACGGCTACGGCCAGTACCGCTACGACCACGAGGGCACGCGCGGACGCCGCGTAATGCACGTCGATCGCGGCATCTTCAGCGGGTTTCTCAATTCGCGCGCGACCGCCGCGATTCTTGGCGTGGAGCCCAACGGCGCAGCGCGCGCGAGCGAAGGATGGCACGTGCCGCTGATCAGAATGTCCAACACCTTCTTTCTGCCCGGTGAGACGCCGCCCGAAAAGATCATCGCCGACGTCGAGGATGGCTACTACGTCTGCGGCCATCAGATTCCGTCGATCTCCGAGTCGCGCGAGAATTTCCGCATCTCCGCGCGCCGCGTTTACGAAATCGAGCACGGACGAATCGGCCGCCTCTATCGCTCCGGCAGCGTGATCGCAGACTCGAAGAGCTTCTTTACGAACGTGGACGCGGTCGGCAACGATTTACAGCTGATCGCGATCCCCAACTGCGGCAAGGGCCAGCCGATGCAGGTCAAGCGGATGTCGAACGGCGGGCCGACGTTGCGCTCGCGCGCGCGGTTGGCGGGCATCTGATGCGATCGATCGCGGAACTCAAGTCGTTCACCCGCGAAGCGGCGCGGATTCTCGCGCGCGACAAGGACCTCGCGAGCTATGAGATCTATTGTGCGACGGCCGAGCATCGGATCGCGCGCCTGAACTACACCTCCGACATCCCGAGCCGCGGCCTGGAGGAGTTCAAGTCGATTCATGCCGACGGCTTTCAGCTGCGCCTCGCGATGCGCCGCGATCCGCACGAAGTCGGCGCCGCATCCGAGGCGGGAGATTTCACCGCCGACGCGGTTCGCGACGCGATCCGCCGCGCCCGCAGTTCCGCCGTCGTCGATCCGCATTTCTCCGGCTTCCCGAGTGTCGCGGTCGGCCGCAAGCTCGCGCCTGAGAAAAGCGATCTGGCGAGAGTGGGTGACGGTGCGATCGCCGCCGCCGCGTGGGACGTGATCGACGGCGCGCTCGCGGCATTCGCGCAGCGCGCTGCGGATCCCCGAACAGAACACCCCGGCCTGATCATCGGCGGCGACGTGTCGGTGATTCGCGATCGAATCGCGATCTTCAACTCGAATTTCACCGAGGTCCGCACCGACGAGAGTGCGCACTTCAACGCGTCCGTCACCTCGATAATCGAATCGCTTGAGGCCAAGGGCACTGCCGGCGCGATCGGCGATTCCATGGCCGCGATGCGCCGCGACGCGCGCATTCTCGGGCGCGACGCGGTTCGCCGCGCGCTCGCGCTCTCTCACGGCGCACGGCCCGCGGCCGGAAAATATCGCGTCGTGCTGGGACCGCAGCCGGTCGCCGAGATTCTCAACTACATGGTGATGGGGTCGCTCACGACCGGCGCGTTTCACGCCGCCAGTTCCGCGTATCACGCCAAATTCGGCGCGCCCGTAATGGACTCCCGCTTGAATCTCGATGACGATCCGGCATTTGAGGCGGGTGCGATTCGCCGGCGAATCACCTGCGAGGGAATCTCCGCCAGCCGTGTCGAGTTGATTCGCGACGGCAAGCTCGTCGGCCTGCTCTCGAATTTCTACGACACCCACCGCATGCTCACCGACGAGCATCGCGCCGAAAAGTTTGGCCCCAGCTCCCCCGTCAAGCTCGACCTCCCTCCGCTGAGCGGTTACCGCCTTGGCGAAGGCGGCGGCCGCCGCTTCGACGCGAGTCCCGGATCGGCGGGCACCAACGTCGTGATGCGCGCGCGCGGCGGCGTCGCCGAGCGCGAACTGGTGCGCGCCGTCGGCGACGGAATCTACGTCGGCCGCATCTGGTACACCTATCCGATCAACGGCCAGCGCGCGGGAGATTTCACCTGCACCGTCACTGGCGACTCGCACATTATTCGCGACGGCAAGATTGCCGAGCCGCTCGCGCCCAACTGTTTGCGCCTCAACGCGAATATCGCGCAGGTATTCGAGCATCCGCTCGCAGTCGGCGCGCGTCCGCGACCCGCGACGGTGTGGGGATCGCCCGAGGCCTACTACGTGCCGGCGATCGCCCTGGATTCGATCGAGTTGGCCGAAGTCGGGACGACTTAGCCCATCACATCCGCGCGATCACGTCGCGCGAGATTTCGTCGAGGCAATCGTTGTAGCCGTCCATCGGCGGGTTGATGAAGACTTGCGACAGGCCCGCGCGTTCCATCGAGCGCAGCCGCTCGACGACCTCCTCCTTAGAGCCGATTATCGTCGTCGCCGCGATCGTGTCGGCCGTCACGTACTTCTGCTCGAGCGGCGCGACGTACGTGCAGTGCCCGATGTGCAGTTCGAGGTAGCGCTCGGCGGGCGGCGTCTTCATCTTCGCGACGTACTCTTCGTACGCCTTGTAAACTTCCGCGACCGCTTCCGGCAGATAGCCGGCGCGCGCGTATCCGGCGGCGATCGCGTGGAAGCTCGCCATCACCCAGTGCCCGGTCATCGCCTTCACGCGCGGCGAATCGGTTTTCTCGCCCGGCCGCAGCACGCAAATATGCGTGAGCGATACGATCGGCATCTTGTCAGCACTGCGCCCAACCTTCGACGCGCCGGCTTCGAGGCTTTTTCGCACGGCGCCGACTCGATCCGCGTCGGTGATTCCCGTCGTGATCGCGCCGTCGCCAAACTCGCCCGCCAGCGCCAAAGTCTTGGGCCCGTTGGCCGCCACGTACAGCGGAATCTTGTCGTCGAGGTTGATAAAGCGCCGATCGCGATGCAGGTACCTGATTTTCCGGCTCAGCCCCTCGGTGTTGTAAGTCGCCTCGCCGTCGCGCAGCAGTTCGCGAATCACGCGCACCTGCTCGCGAAATTCCGCCTGCTTGACCGGCGGCAATCCCATCACGCGCCGCCCGGTATGCCCCGTGCCGAATCCTAAAATCACTCGCCCCGGCGCGAGCTGGTTGATAGTCGCGATCGAATGCACCGTCACCGGCGCGATCCGGTTCGACGCGATCGCCACGCCGGTGCCGAGCTTGATCTTTTTCGTATTGACCGCCGCCAGCGCCATGCAGGCGTAAGTGTCGCCCCAAATCATGTGCGAGTCGGGAATCCACGCGTGCGTGAAGCCGCGCTCCTCGGCGTACTTGACGTCCGTGATCGCGCGCTCGGGCTTGGTGAATATCAGCGTTCCAAAATCCATAGTCACTCCCTCTCTGAGCCGCGACTATAGCCGAACTTCACCGCATTTGGTCAAAGCGAGCTACGGTGCGACGCCGATCGCCGCGAACACGCGATGCATCACGGGCATCGGATCGTCGGGCCAGCGCTGCGCCAGCATCGCGCGCAACTCGTCGTCGAAGGCCGCAACCGCTTCCGGCGCAAGGCTCGCGCCCACTCCCGCACTCGCGCGAATCCGTCCGCGCCAGGCCTCGTGGGTGTAGATCGCGTCGAGGTCGAAGGAGAACGTCTCGATATTTTTGAAGCCCGCGATCGCCATGTCGCGCGGCCATTGCGGATGGATTCCGAGTCCGCCGCCAAACTTCCATTTCGGATTGTGTTTTTCGATCAGCTTCTCCGTCGCCTCGATCATGTTGCCGGGCAACGGAATCCAGTCGAAGTGTCCGATGACGAGCGTGCCGCCGGGCTTCAAAACTCTCCGCGCCTCAGTGGCCGCGCGCGGACGATCGAACCAATGCCAGCATTGACCCGCCGTCACCAGATCGAATTGCGCTGCCGGCAGTCCCGTCTCTTCCGCCGGCGCATTGACGTACGTGACGACGACGCCCGCGACTCGATCGAGTTCCGCCGCCTGCTCCATCAGCGGCGCCGAACGGTCGAGCCCCGTGACCTCACATCCGCGCAGCGCCAATCCGCGCGCAATCGTCCCGGTGCCGGTGCCGAGGTCGAGCGCGCGCATTCCGCTACGCAGAATTCCCAACGACGCGAGGCGCTCGAAGAATTCGTCAGGGAAACCCGCGCGATGCCGCCCGTAATCGCTCGCCGTCTTGCCGAAATCCGCCCGCAAATCCTTGAATCGCACTTCCGCTGAGCTCATGCGCCCGTCCTCCCAACTGAACTTGACTGTATATAACTAGGTCTATCTTGATGCAAGTTGAATCGATACCACTTGACGAAGCCCGCCGCGCATGGCGTGATTCTCATGGTGGCCACTCGCAATCTCGAACGCGCCAATCTCGAACGCGCCGGCATGATGACCGCGGGCGAGGCGGCCGAGCAGCTCGGCGTCAAGCTCGGCACGCTCTACGCCTACGTCAGCCGCGGCTGGCTGAAGAGTTATCGGCGCAAGGTCGGTCGCCAGGCGCTCTACCGGCGCGCCGACATCGAAGCGCTGCGCGGCGTCGTCTCCAACGAGCGCGGCCGCCGCGGACGGAGCCTGCCGGCCGCATCGACGTGGGTCACAGTCGCGCAACCCAAGAGTATCGACGACGGCGCGCCCGGCGTCATCGTGGCCGAGTCGGCGGTCAGCTCAATCAACGAGGGCAAGCTCGCGTATCGCGGCTATCCGATCGAGGAAATCGTTGCGCACGCGTCGTTTGAGGAGGTTTGCCTTCTGCTGTGGAGTGGCGAGCGGCCCGTCGCCGAAGAAATCGCCGCGCTGCGTGCCGAGATTCACGGTGCGCAGATGCCCACTTCGGTCGCCGACGCGCTCGCCGCCGTCGGTGATGACGCGCCGCCGCTGCTGCGGCTCGAGGCCGTGATGCCGAGCCTCGCCGCTTGGGATCGCCGTCAGCCGCCGCGCACACGAATCGATCGCGCCAAGCTCATCATCAGCCAACTCCCGCTCGCGCTCGCGCAACCGCCCGCTCCAGGAGCGCCCGGCGGCCCCGGCATGGCGGGACGCCTGCTCGGATGGGTCCCCGGCTCGACCGCCGCCGAATGGGAAGTCGAAGCGCTTGATCGTGTGCTGATCGCATGCGCTGAACACGAGCTCAACGCCTCGACCTTCGCCGCGCGCGTCATCGCGAGCACCGGCGCCGACCTCTTCGCATCCGTGCTCTCGGCACTGTGTTCGTTGAGCGGCCCGATTCACGGCGGCGCGTGCGATCGAATCGAGGCGATGTTCGCCGAGCTCGAAAACGGTGCGCGCGTTGACCAATGTCTAGCGGCGTTCACCCGCGAACATCGCCTGCCGCCGGGCTTCGGTCACGCCATTTATCCCGACGGCGATCCACGCGCCGCGTTGCTGCGGCAAGTCGCGCAGACGATCGCCAAGCACCGCGGCCGCCGCCTGTTCGAGACCGCGTTCAAAGTCGAAGGCAGTGTATCCAAGCGCGATCGCCTCCGCCCCAATCTCGATTTTTATCTCACCGTATGCGTCCGCATGCTCGGCTTTCCACGCTCGATGCCGGCCGCAATTTTTGCTATCGGCCGTGCTTCGGGATGGATTGCGCATGCGCTCGAGCAATACGCCGACAACCGGCTGATTCGTCCGCGCATGCGTTATCGCGGCGCTGCCCTCCGTCACTGGGAGTAGCGCTTCAGCCTCCTCAAAAAATTTCTCGCGCATATTTTCTTTGACGCGAACCGCCGCGCCGTCGTATTGAAGGTACTCGGAGGTTCCGCCAATCAAAGCAATCGCCAAGACCCGTCCCGCGCCCGGCGCCGAAGTGATCGATGCTCCCGTGCCGACGCCCGCCGAAGGCACGCTGCTCGTCCGCGTCGGCGCGTGCGGCGTATGCGGCTCCGATCTGCACATCGTCGATTGGGAACTCGGCGCCGAGCGGATGGTCGCGCGGCTGCCGGTGATTCTCGGACACGAGCCCGCCGGCGAAGTCGTCGAAGTCGGCGCGCGCGTCACCACCTTCAAAGTCGGCGATCGCGTCGCGCTCGATCCATTCGGTCATTGCGGGCGATGCGGTCCGTGCCGCGCCGGCCGCTTCCATCTTTGCGCCGCGCCCACCACGCTCTCCGGCGCCTTCGCCGAATATACGATCGCACCGGTCGGAAACGCGCATCTGGTTCCTTCCGCGATGAGCGTCGAACAGGCCGCGCTGCTCGAACCCTTCGGCACGGGCCTCCACGCCGTCGAACAGTCATGTCTCAAGGCGGGGGACAGCGCCGTGGTCGAGGGTCCCGGACCGATCGGCCTCAGCATCGCGCTCGCGGCGCGCGCCCTCGGCGTTACATCTATAGTGATGACCGGCCTCGCGGTGGACACCGATCGTCTCGCGCTCGCGCGGACGATGGGATTCAAAACTGTCTGCGCAGGCGATCGCGACTGGATCGAGCAGGCGCGCGCGCTGCTCCCTGCCGACGGTGCCGACGTCGTCTTCGACGCGGCCGGCGCGATCGATTCGCCGCGCGAGTTGCTGCGGCGCGGCGGCGAGCTTATCGAAGTCGGATGGCCCGCGCGCGATCTCAAGTCCGCCGAGTTGCGTTCGCTCTTTTTTCACGGCGTCACGATCATCAACTCGCGCATCCGCACTCCGGAAACCTGGCGCCGCGCAATCGCGATGGTCTCAAGCGGCGCGGTGGACTTACGTCCGATGGTCACACATCGCTATTCTATCTCGCACGGCCTCGAAGCCTTCGACCTTCTGCGCGAGCGCCGCGGAGTAAAGGCGCTGATAATTCCGAGCGATTAGCTATTAGCTAATCAAGTAGTATTTGGAGCATTACCATGAAAGACGGATTCAAAATCGCCGATGTAGATACTCACTTGATGGAACCCGACTATGTATTTGAGCGTTACATCGACGAGCGCTACAAATCCGCGGCGCCGAGAATCGGTATCGCGCCCGAATCGGGCCGCCGCACGTTCCTGGTCGAAGGCGAACCCTTCACCCGCGAAAAGGGCAAATACCCGATGGCGGCGCCCGGCTTCCTCGACGCCGTGCGCAAAGCGATGAAGCGTTTCGATCGCGCCGGTAAGCTCGGCTTCAGTCCCGAGAGTCGCATCATGGACATGGACGATCAGGGCGTTGACGTGCAGATTGTATATCCGACCGCGGCCGGCCAGATGCTCGGCCGCGAATTCCACGACGCGCAATTGCTGGCCGCGTGTTGCCGCGCCTACAACGATTGGAGCGCCGACTACTGCTCGAAGACCCATGACCGCGTGAAGTGGGCCGCCATTCTGCCCATGCAGGACGTGGGCGAATCGATCAAGGAAGCGAATCGAGCGGCGAAAAACGGCGCCATCAGCTTTTACGTCCGCCCCAATCCGGTCCGCGGCCGCACTATCTTTCACGATGACTACCTGCCGCTGTGGGCCGAAGTTGAAAAACTCGATCGCCCGATTTCCACCCACGACTCCGGCTCCGCGTCGGTCGAATCGTTCGGCGATCGGATGGATACCCACGTTACCGGCCATATCCTGTCGCATCCGTTCGAGGCGATGGCCGCGATGGCGGGGCTCATCTGGTACGGCGTCATCGAAAAGTTCCCGAAGCTGCGCGTCGTCCAGGTTGAGGCCGACGGCGGATGGGTTCCCTACTGGCTACAGCGGATGGAGCAGCATTGGGATTTCAGCGGCAACTCGGAACACGAGTATTTGAGCAAGCGGCCGACTGAGTATTTCAAAAGTAACTTCTTTGTAGCTTTCCGCGGCGACGAACCAACCATGAAAGCCGCGCTTGATATAGTTGGCGATAACAACTTCCTTTGGGATACTGACTATCCGCATCCGGACGGAACATTTCCCTGGGGCATCGACGCTTTGCTGAAGCAATCCATTCCGCACTCGAGCAAGAAGAAGATTCTCTGGGACAACGCCACCAGAGCCTTCAACTTCAACTGAGTAGTCAAAGTGGATTTCGAATATACGGCCGAGCAGGAATCTTTCCGTCACAAAGTTCGCGCCTGGCTCGACGCCAATCTACCTAAGGATCTCTGCGTTGACGACGCCCAGGATGAACGCGTCGCGCCCAATCGCGAAGTCTTCGACCGCCGTCGCGCGTGGCAGGCGCAGCTTCACAAAGCCGGATACGCCGGCCTGTCGTGGCCGAAGGAATACGGCGGTCACGCCGCCAGCCTGATCGAGCAGGTCATCTGGGACGAGGAATACTCGCGCGCCCGCGCGCCGGTGCTGCCGAATTATTTCGGACTTGGCCTGTGCGGTCCGACGCTGATGAACTGGGGCACCGAGGCGCAGAAGAAACGCTTCCTTCCGCGAATCCTTGGCGCCGAGGATATGTGGTGCCAGGGCTACTCCGAGCCGGGCGCCGGTTCCGATCTCGCGGGCCTGTCCACGCGCGCCGCCGACATGGGCGACTACTTTCTGGTCAACGGGCAGAAGGTCTGGACCTCCGGCGCGCAGTACGCGGACTGGATGTTCATGCTCGCGCGCACCGATCCCCAGGCGCCCAAGCATCGCGGCATCAGCTACTTGCTATTGGACATGAAAAGTCCCGGGGTGACGGTGCGGCCGCTGGTCCTGATGAACGGGCACTCGCACTTTAACGAAGTCTTCTTCGACAACGTGCAAGTGCCGAAGGAAAACCTGGTCGGCCCGCTCAACGAAGGATGGAAAGTCGCGATGACGACGCTCAGTTACGAGCGCTCGTTCGCCGGCGGTGGCGGCCACGCTTCGCAGGTGCGACGCCTCGCGGAACTGGCGCAGATCGTGAACATCGACGGCAAGCCGGCGTGGGAGCAGCCGTGGGTGCGCCAGCAGCTCGCGCAATTCATGATCGAATGCGAGGCCGCGCGCTACACCCAACTGCGCTCGCTCACGCGCCAACTGCGCGGATTGCCGCCGGGACCGGAGGGCTCGATGCTGAAACTGTTCGGCTCCGAACTCGGCGTGCGCATCGCGCGCTTCTCGACCGAATTGCTCGGCGCTTACGGCCTCGTCGGCGAGCCGACCGGCGTCGTCGCCGATTCGCCGCGATGGCTGAACCGTGTGCTCAGCTCGCGCCAATACACAATCGCGGGCGGCACCAGCGAAATCCAGCGCAACATAATCGGCGAGCGCACCCTGGGTCTGCCCAAAGGCTGACGCTCGACAAAATCGACGAGGTACTTAACATGGAACTGGAACTGCTCTTCGAGATCACCGCCGCGATCGCGCCGCCAATACTAATTCCCGACACTCCCGACGGAACCCGCGTCGTCGTGCACGTGACCGGCGGCAAATTCGAAGGCCCGCGGCTCAAAGGTACGGTGCTCGCGAGCGGCGCCGATTGGTTCCTGATTCGTCCCGACGGCAAGCTTGGCATCATCGATGTGCGCCTCGTGCTGAAAACCGACGACGGCGAGAACATCTATATGACCTACACCGGCCGCGCGAAGATTGGTCCGAGCGGCCCGCACGGTCTGGCGACGACTCCGGTCTTCGCGACCTCGACCAAGGGCAAGTACGCGTGGCTCAACGACGTCCAGGCCTTCGCCACCGGCGAACCTAATCCCGGCGGCGTCACCTACAAGGTGTACATTCCGAAGTAGCGCCAGACTTAAGGCGCGGGCGCTGCAATCAGAGCGATAACAGCTGATCCATTAATCTGGCTCGTATCCATGAAGGTGGCCTGAGTACCAAGCAGCCCCTGCGTCGCCTGCGCATACGTGCTGATGGCAACCGAGCTGGAAGTATTAGCCTGCTGCACCGCGATAGTGCCGACCGACGGATTTGAAAAAGCCGCAGCCGCTTGCGCGCAGCTTACGTACACGTCCAGGTCGTCGTTGTTATGGGTCGTGATGGCCGGAAGATTTACCCGTGTGCCGTATCCCGACGACGTACCTGTAGAGGTGTCAACGAGCGTGCCGGTCCCGGCTCCGGCAAGCGCTACTACCGCGTAAGCATCGGATCCCGTCGTCGCGCGACTGAATAGCGGGCTGGTGGAATCACCGGTTTTCCAAACATGGTAAAATTCGAAACAGCCGTTGGCGCCGCCATTGAAGCCCTGCTCGACTCCGGTGGTGTAGCCTTGCGCGGCGGGCGTTGCACGAGTGTCGCTCGCGATTGCGACGACGACCAGGTCGCCATCCTCGACCCCGGCCGGGAGGTTCACCGCGTAGCTGGAAGTATTGCTGACGACACCGGAACTGGTCCCACTATCATTCACGATCGCGATTCCGGCGTGCGCCATCGTCGCCACGAAGATAAATGCGAGCGTCAACGCGGATACAAATTTACTCATTGTGATCGCTGTCTCCGCTGAAATTATAGCGAATAAGCCCCAGACCGCGCACCCGCTCGTTTAGCCCGCGAGCTTTGCGCGCAGGAGGTCGTTGATCACCTTCGGATTTGCTTTTCCGCCCATCGCTTTCATCACCGCGCCAACGAAAAATCCGAAGAGCTTGTCGCGGCCGGCGCGATACTCGGCGAGTTTGTCCGGTTCCGCGGCGAGCACTTTGTCGATCGCGGCCGCGATCGCGCTTTCGTCTGAGACTTGCGCGAGGCCCAGCTCGGCGATTGTTGCTTCCGCGCCTTTTCCGGACTTCACCATCGCGGCAAACGCAGTCTTCGCGGCGTTCAGACTTATCTTCTGCGCTTCAACCATTCGCAAGAGCGCGCCGACCTCGGCCGCGGGCGGCACTGCTTCGGCGAACGGTTTGTCTGAGTCACGCGCGACGCGCAGCACTTCGGTCATCACCCAATTCGCGGCCGCCTTGCGATTCTTGAGTCCGGGCAGCGTGGCCTCGAAGTAGTCGGCGACGTCGCGGTCGGCGAGCAACACGGCCGCCTCGTATTCCGTCAGGCCCTCGCGCACGTATCGCGCTTTCCGGTCGGCGGGCAATTCGGGCATCGACGCGCGCACGTTCTCTATCAACTCCGCGGGCACGATCAGCGGCGGCAGGTCAGGCTCGGGGAAGTAGCGATAGTCATTCGCATACTCTTTCGAGCGCATCGGGCGCGTTTCTTTGCGCGCCGGGTCCCACAGATGAGTTTCCTGCGCGACTTTGCCGCCTGATTCGACAATAGCTATTTGGCGATCGACCTCATACTCAATTGCGTCTTCGACGAAGCGGAAGGAGTTGAGGTTTTTAATCTCAGTTCGGATGCCATACTCAGTTGCGCCGCGTTTGCGGACTGAGACGTTGCAATCGCAGCGGAAGCTGCCTTCTTCCATCTTGCCGTCAGACGCATCGACGTACCGCAGGATCGCGCGGAGCTGGCGCAGATATGCGCCTGCGTCCTCTGCGGAGCGGAGATCCGGCTCGCTGACTATCTCGATCAGCGGCACGCCGGAGCGGTTGAAATCGACCAGGCTGGCGCTTTCGCCGTGGATATTCTTGCCCGCGTCTTCTTCGATATGGATGCGCGTGAGCCTGACCCGGCGCGATTCGCCATTCTCAGTCGGCGGCAAGTCGATATAGCCACCTTTGCATATAGGAGTTTCGTACTGACTAATCTGATAGCCCTTCGGCAGGTCGGGATAGAAGTAACTCTTGCGATCGAAAATAGAGTAGGGCGCTATAGTACAATGCGCGGCGAGGCCGGTACGAATAGCCAGTTCGACAACTCTGCGATTGAGAACCGGCAGTACGCCCGGCATCCCCATGCAGACCGGACAGACGTTCTCGTTTGGAGCGGCGCCGAAGGTGGTCGAGCATCCGCAGAACAGTTTCGATCGGGTCAGCAGGTGGGTATGGACTTCCAGTCCAATCACGGCCTCGTATGCGTCTCGATTTGTCGTCATGTCATGTCTAGACCGCGGGTGTGCGCGGCTTGAATGCTCCGGTGCGCTCGAACGCGTCGCCGGCGCGCAAAATTGTTTCCTCGGCGAACGGCGGCGCGATCAATTGCATCCCGATCGGCAGATTGTTGGAGTCGTGCCCGCACGGCATCGCCATCCCGGGCAAGCCGGCGAGGTTCACCGAAATAGTAAAAATATCCGACAGGTACATCGTGAGCGGATCGTTCATCTTCTCGCCGAGCTTGAACGCGGTAGTCGGCGCGACCGGCGTGACGATCAAATCGCATTTCTCGAATGCGCGCTCGAAATCGTTGCGAATCAGCGTGCGCACCTTCTGGCCCTTCAAGTAGTAGGCGTCGTAGTAGCCGGCCGAGAGCGCGAAGGTGCCGAGCATGATGCGCCGCTTGACTTCGGCGCCGAAGCCCTGTGCCCGTGTGGTTTCGTACAGCGCGACGTTGTCGTCGGCGTTGACGCGCAGGCCGTAGCGGATACCGTCGTAGCGCGCGAGATTCGCACTCGCCTCCGCGGTCGCGATCAAATAGTACGCCGCGACGGCGTAGCCGGTGTGCGGCAGCGAGATCTCAACGGTCGAGGCGCCGAGCGATTCGTAGTTCTTGAGCGCGGCGCGCACCGACTTTTCGACCTCGGGCTGCATCCCCTCGACGAAATATTCGCGCGGCACCCCGATGCGGAGTCCTTTGACTTCGCCGGTCAGCGCGCCTTCGTAGTCGGGCACCGGACGCGCCGAGCAGGTCGAATCGCGAACGTCTTTGCCGGCGAGCGTGCGCAGGACGATCGCGGCATCGCGCACCGATTTCGTAAACGGGCCGACCTGGTCGAGCGACGACGCATACGCGATAACGCCGTAGCGGCTGACGCGGCTGTAAGTCGGCTTGATCCCGACCACGCCGCAGAAACTCGCCGGCTCGCGAATCGAACCGCCGGTGTCGGTGCCGAGCGAGCCGAGGCATTCGTGCGCCGCGACCGCGGCGGCCGAGCCGCCCGACGAGCCGCCCGCGACGCGCTCGAGGTCGTGCGGATTGGTTGTCGCGCCGAACGCGGAGTTCTCGGTCGAGGAACCCATCGCGAATTCGTCCATGTTGGTCTTGCCGACGAAGACCGCGCCGTCGGCGCGCAGGCGCCCGATCACCGTCGCGTCGAACGGCGGCACAAAATGTTCCAAAATTTTCGACGCGCAGGTCGTGCGCACGCCTTTGGTCGCGTAGATATCCTTGATACCGAGCGGAATCCCGCACAGCGCGGGCGCATTGCCGGCCGCAAGGCGGGCGTCGGCCGCGCGCGCCTGCTCGAGCGCTTCCTTCTCGCACACGGTCAGGAACGCGTGCAGCTTGGGCTCGGCGGCGGCGATGCGATCGAGGCAATCGCGCGTGAGTTGAGTCGCGGTGATTTCGCGCGTGCGGAGTTTCGCCGACGCGTCGGCGATCGTGAGTTTGTTCAGTTCGGATGCCATTCAGAAAACTTTCTACTCGATTATTTTCGGCACTTTGAAGTAGCCGCGATCGCGCGCCGGCGCGTTCGCGAGCATATCTTCCGCCGCCGACCCGTTCGTCACTGCGTCATCGCGCATCGGCGTGCCGGCCTCGCCGACCTGGGTCGTCGGCGGTACGTCCCTGGTGTCGAGCTCGTTCAATTTGTCCACGTACGCAAGCATCTCGTCCATATCGGCGCGCAGTCGATTTTCGTCCTGCGGGGACAGTTCGAGACGCGCGAGGAGCGCGACGTGGCGCACCTGTTCGAGGGTTATTTTTGATTCAGGCATCGTTGCTCCGGGCAAATGGTAACATTCCGAGAGATCCATGTCAGGGTGGGAAGGGGAGATCACTAATTTAATGTGAAACCCTCGGGGTTTCACGCTTCCGCGGCAGGGGTGACCCCTGCACCCAGTATTAAGAAAAGATGCGGGACTTCGTCCCTGTTAAAATAGAGGGGGAGCGGATGATGGGAGTGGGCAGCGCTCGGAACTTCCTGACGAAGCGTGCATCGCGAGCCTCCTGTGTCATCCTGACGGAGGGAGCAACGCGACCGGCTGGAAGGATCTCGGACAGCTTCGCGCAAGCGAAGCCGGTTCCGGTTTCTGAAATCGCGCAGCGCTCCTTTGTTGGCTTGCGGCGGCTGGTGCGGCCTTCTAGCCTCGCGAGAGTGGGGGCGCGTTGGATAAGATGAACCCGCGCGATTTGATTGATCGGGCGGTATCATGGTTGAAAGCGCTGCGGGCGCAGCTTCCGCTGGGGCGGCGCGGGGAGCGCGCGGCCGAGAAGTATCTGCGGCGCAACGGCTATCGGATCGTTGCGCGGAATTTTCGCGCGGCGGGAGCAGAGATCGATATCGTTGCGATGGATGGCGATACGCTGGTGTTTGTCGAGGTGAAGACACGGCGCAGTCGTGATGCTGGTGCGCCGGAGGAAGCCGTCGATGAGCGCAAGCAGAAACAGATACGGCGCGCGGCGGAAATCTTTGCGACGCGCTATCGCGCGGACGAGGTCACGATGCGCTTCGACATCATCGCGATTGACGCGTCGGGCAAGCGGCTGGAGATTGAACTTTTGAGGAACGCATTCTGAATGCTGGATATCAAGCTGATTCGTGAACGGCCCGATTTCGTGAAGGGCGAGCTGGCCAAGCGCGGCGTCGATCCGGCGGAAGTCGATCGGCTGCTCGAGGTTGATCAGACGCGGCGCAAGCTGCAGGGCGAAGTCGATCAACTGCGCGCCGATCGGAAGCGGCGGGCGCGCGAGGTCGGCAAGCTGCCGCCCGAGCAGCGCGCGGCTGAGATCGCGAAGATTCGCGCCGAGGAAGCTGATGAAGAGAAGCTGACCAAGGGCGAGGCGGTCGATGCGAGCAATCCGCTGCTGATGCTCGGGACGCAACTGAGTGAAGCGGAGAAGCAAGTTGACGAGCTAGCGCTCACGCTGCCGAATATTCCACGATCGTACGTTGTCGTTGGTGCGAGCGAGGCTGACAATCGCGTTATCAAAACCGAAGGTACGCCGATCGAATTTACCTCGTTTAAACCGCTGCCGCATTGGGAGCTGGGCGAGAATCTCGGGATCATCGATTTCGATCGCGGCGTGAAGCTGTCGGGGACGCGCTTCTACGTCTTGAGCGGCGCGGGTGCGCGGCTGCAGCGCGCGCTGATTGCGTGGATGCTCGACGTCAAGACGCGCGAGCAGGGTTATCTCGAAATAATTCCGCCGCTGATGGTGAGCACCGAGACGGCGACCAGCACCGGGCATCTGCCGAAGAACGCCGACACGATGTATCGCGACGCCGAAGATGATTTCTGGTTTATCCCGACCGCCGAGGTGCCGCTGACGAGTCTCCATCGCGACGAGACGCTCGACGAAAGCAGCTTGCCGATCTACATGACCGCGTACACGCCGTGCTTTCGGCGCGAGAAGATGTCGGCGGGGCGCGACGTGCGCGGGATCAAGCGGGGGCATCAGTTTGACAAGGTCGAGATGGTCAAGCTGGTGCGTCCGGAAACGTCGGACGACGAATTTCACAAGATGGTGAACGACGCCTCCGAGATTTGCCGGCGGCTGAAAATTCCGTTTCGCGTGCGTCGAGTTGTGCACGGCAGACCTGAGTTTCGCGAGCGCGGTGACTTACGATCTCGAGATGTGGGCGCCGGGATGCGGTGAATGGCTCGAGGTCAGCTCGGTGTCGAATTGCACGGACTTCCAGGCGCGGCGCGCGAAGATTCGGTTCAAGAGCAAGGGCGGCAAGCCCGAGCTGGTGCATACGCTGAATGGGTCGGGGCTCGCGCTGCCGCGCACGATGATTGCTGTGCTCGAGAATTATCAGAATGAAGACGGCTCCGTCACCGTTCCGGAAGTTTTGCGGCCTTATATGGGTGGGGTGGAGCGGATCGTGTCATCGCCATTGAGCAGACGGCGCGCGGATCGGTATGGCGGCGGGCGGCGTAGACCGCCGAGCGTCCGCCATGGATCAAAAGGGTGCGCAGATAGCGGTTGCCGCGTTTGGTGATACCGCGCATCACGGTCTTGTCGCCGGTGTTGCTGTGACCCGGCACCAGTCCGAGGTAGGCGCTGAAGTGGCGCCCGTTGTGGAACTCATGGCCGTTGCCAATCGCGGCGGCCAGCGCGGTTGCGCCGAGCGCTCCGATGCCCTCGATCTTCAGCAGCCGCCGGCAGCGCGCGTCCTGCTTGCTCAGCTGGGTCAGCCGGCGGTCGTATTGCTCGCGGCGCTGGGTCAGGTAGTTGAAGCGCTCGAACTGCTCGGCCAGCACTTGTCTGAGTATCGGCGTGAGCCGCTCATCGCTGCCGCCGAGCAGTTCCGCCACCGTGCGCTTAAGCGCGGCGGCGCCCTTGCGCATGACGATGCCATACTCGTGCAAGAGCCCGCGGATCTGATTGGACAGCGCGGTCAGGTCGCGGACCAACAGGGCGCGGGCGCGATGCAGCGATTGCAGGTCTTGCTGCGCGTGGCTCTTGGGCTGGACCAGGCGCATCGAGGGCCGGCTCATGGCCTCGCAAATCGCGGCGGCGTCGTGGCGGTTGTTCTTGTTGCCGTCAACGTAGGGCTTGACCTTATGCGCCGGCAACAGCTGCACCAGATGCCCGAGCCGGCTTATCTCGCGATGCCAATAGTGCGCACCGCCGCAGGCTTCCATCGCAATCGTGCAGGGCTTGAGCTGCGTCAGGAACTCCAACAGGCGCTCACGCCTGACAGTCCTGCGCAGCACCGGCCGCTCGCGCCGATCGACGCCGTGCAGCTCGAAAATCTGCTTTGCGATATCCATCCCGATTCTAGTAACTTGCATAGCGGACCCTCCCGTAGTTCGTGTTCGATGGTCGCGTACCATCGCTGGCTCATTATGAAGCCGTTGAACGCGGGCTGGGTCCATCTCATCATCCTGACGGAGGGATGACGGGCAAAGGATTTCGCCTTGGATTCGCGGGTTAATCGCGATTTTCGGGCTCCGTAACATTCCCGCAACAATCGATGCGTATGATTACGCGGACGGATGGTCCGGTCGCGAGGTCGCGGACGGCTCGGCGTGAGTGCACTAAAAAATTCCGCAGGAAGAGATCGCTTGTCCGAATTAGAAGGTTCGATGGCTGACAGTATTCCGACCGTGCGGCGCGAGCGCGCGCGAGCGCCGGTGCATGTGCGTCTGTTCGGCGATCGGATTTTCAATACCGCGACGTTTATTCTTGCGCTGGCGATTCTCGCGCTGCTGGCCGGTCTGGCGATTGCGCTGATTGCCGACAGCTTTCCCGCGATTCGCGCGTTCGGGCTGCATTTCTTCGTCAGCACCGACTGGGATCCCGTCAATGACCGGTACGGCGCGCTGCCGTTTATTTACGGGACTTTCGTTTCGTCGTTTATCGCGCTCGCGATCGCGGTGCCGCTGAGTATCGGTGTCGCGCTATGCCTCAGCGAAATGGCGCCCGACTGGCTGAGCCATCGGCTGGGATTCCTGGTCGATCTGCTCGCCGCAATTCCCAGCGTCGTGTACGGCCTGTGGGCCGTATTCGTGATGGGTCCGTGGATTCGCGACTACGTCGAGCCGCCGCTGGGGCATTACTTCGGCTGGCTGCCGTTTTTCCAGGGTCCGAAGGTGTCGGTCGGCATGCTGTCGGCGGGCGTAATTCTCGCGATCATGATCATCCCGTATATCTCGTCGGTCTGCACCGACGTCTTTCGCGTCGTGCCGCATACGCAGCGCGAGGCGGCGCTCGCACTCGGCGCGACCAAGTGGGAGATGGTGAAGACGGCGGTGATTCCGTACGGGATGACCGGCGTAATAGGTGCGATAATCCTCGGACTGGGACGCGCGCTCGGCGAGACGATCGCGGTGGCGATGGTGATCGGCAACTCGGCCGATATTTCCGTATCGCTGTTCAAGCCGGCGGCCACGCTCGCCAGCGTGATCGCCAACGAATTCGCCGAAGCCACCTCCGATCTATATGTCGCCGCCCTGATCGAGCTGGGGCTGGTGCTGCTGATTCTCGGAATCGTGCTCAACGTGGTGGCGCGCGCGCTGGTGCTCGGCGTACAGCGGCGGCGCTACCAGGAGAGGGCCAAATAATGGCAGCCGGCGTTCTGAGCGGACTTCACGGTGAGACCAGCTATCGCTATCGCAAGTTCAAGAGCGACGCGATGATGGCGGTCACGGTCGGCGCGACCATCGTCACGCTGATCCCGCTGTTCCTGGTGCTTGGCTATTTGCTCACCAAGGGCGTCGCGAGTTTGAACTGGGCTTTTTTCACGAATATGCCCGCGCCGGTCGGCGAGAAGGGCGGCGGCATGGCCAACGCGATCGTCGGCACGCTCGAGGTCGTTGGAATCGCTTGCCTGATTGGAGTGCCGATCGGAGTCGGCGCGGGACTCTACCTGGCGGCGAATCGCGCGAGCCAGTTTACGAATTGGGTGCGCTTCTCGGCGGACGTGCTGATGGGCGTGCCGTCGATCGTGGTCGGAATTTTCGCCTACGCGGTGATCGTGCGGCCGTTCGGCGGCTTCTCGACGCTGGCCGGGTCGGTCGCGCTCGCGGCGATCATGATTCCGCTGGTCACGCGCACCACCGAAGAGATGGTGCTGCTGGTGCCGCCGGAGTTGCGCGAGGCGTCGTTGGCGCTGGGCGTGCCGAACTGGCGCACCACCTTGTCAGTGGTGGCGCGCACGGCGTTGTCGGGGATCACCACCGGCGTGATTCTCGCCGTCGCGCGCGTGTCGGGCGAGACGGCGCCGCTGTTGTTTACGGCGTTCGGCAACCGGTTCTGGTCAACCTCGTTGTTTCATCCGATAAATACGCTGACGGTGCAGGTTTACACCTACGCGATTTCGCCGTTTGCCGATTGGCAGCGGCAGGCGTGGGCCGGCGCGCTGGTGTTGACGGCGATAATCCTGGCGCTCGAGTTGGGCGTGCGATGGGTGACGGGCGGGGCGGCGAAAGCGCCAAGGTAGCCATGGCGGAAAAGCTGGTCGTCAAAAATCTCAGCGCATTCTTTCACAAGAATCGCGCGCTCAAGGACGTCAGCTTGTCGTTCGAGGAGAACCGAATCGCTGCGATAATCGGCCCCTCAGGATGCGGCAAGTCCACGCTGGTGCGATGCCTTAACCGGATGCACGAGGTCGTGCCCGGCGCAACCGCGACCGGCGAGGTGCTGCTCGACGGCAATAACATTTATGACGACGAAGTAGATCCGGTGCAGGTGCGGCGGCGAATCGGGATGGTCTTCCAGAAGCCGACGCCGTTCCCGACCATGTCGATCGAGGACAACGTCGCGGCCGGGCTGACGCTCAACGGCGTCGAGGTAAGCCGCGCCGAGCGCGACCAGGTAATCGAGCGAAGCCTGCGCCAGGCGGCGCTGTGGGAAGAGGTCAAGGATCGCCTGCGCCGTCCCGGCGGCAGTTTGTCCGGCGGGCAGCAGCAGCGCCTGTGCGTCGCGCGGGCGCTCGCGGTTCAGCCCGAGGTGCTGCTGATGGACGAGCCGTGCTCGGCGCTCGATCCGATTTCAACCGCGCGCATCGAGGAACTTCTGCTCGAACTGAAGTCGGCGTACACTATCGTCATTGTGACCCACAACATGCAGCAAGCCGCCCGCTGCTCCGACATGACCGCGTTCATGTACACCGGCGACCTGATCGAATACGGCGAGACCAAGCAGATCTTCACGAACCCCACCAAGCGCGAGACTGAAGACTATATCACCGGGCGATTCGGCTGATCTCGGGGAAAGGAAAATGGATAGTACACAGCCGCAGCATACCAACAGGCAGTACGAAGAGGATTTGCGCGGCTTGCGCGCCGGTCTGCTCAAGATGGGCGGCCTGGTCGAGCGCCAAATCGCGGAAGCGGTCGATGCGCTGGTAAATCGCGACAGCGATCATGCGCGCGAAGTGATTCAGCGCGACGAAGAAGTGAATCGGATGGACAACGACAACGACGAGCAATGCATCCGGCTGCTCGCGCTGCATCAGCCGACCGCCAGCGACCTGCGCTTTATCACCACCGGACTCAAGATCACGACTGACCTCGAGCGAATCGGCGACAACGCCGTCAACATCTGCGAGCGCTCACTCGAGCTGAACGAAGTGCCGCAGCTCAAGCCCTACATCGATTTGCCGCGGATGGCGGAGATTGCGCAGTCGATGGTCAAGGACAGTATCGACGCCTTCATGCGCGATGACACCGACCTGGCCGACCAGGTGATCGCGCGCGACGACGAAGTCGATCTGCTCAACTACCAGGTCTATCGCGAGCTGCTGAGTTACATGGCCGAGGATCCGCATACGATCGCGTCGGCGACGCGGCTGCTGTTCGTCTCGAAGTATCTCGAGCGGATCGCCGACCACGCGACCAATATCGCGGAGATGGTGACGTTCATGGTCAAGGGCAAAATGATCCGTCACGTGGAAACCAAGAAGCGGGGAACTTGATTTACGAGGTGGAGGGGATGCAGCGATGAATCAAACCAGCCAGGCCACGAGCGCGGTCTCAGAGGCGCAGCGCGGAATTCGATACCGTGTGCTGCTCGTCGAGGACGATGCCGACATCCGCGAGTTGATTCGCTACAACCTCGCGCAGGAAGGGTTCATCGTCGAGGAGGCGGCCGACGGCGTGCAGGCGCTCGAGAAGGTCAAGCGCCGGGTGCCCGATCTGATGGTGCTCGACCTGATGCTGCCGGGGATGCCCGGGTTGCAGGTATGCCGCCAGATGCGCGCCGAGCGCGAAACGACGCATTTGCCGATACTGATCGTGACCGCCAAGGGCACCGAAGTCGATAAGGTGCTTGGGCTCGAGATGGGCGCGGACGACTACGTCGTCAAGCCGTTCAGCCCGCGCGAGCTGGTGGCGCGCGTCAAGGCGCTGCTGCGCCGTGCAAATCCGCTCTCAGAGCCGGACTCCGGCGGCGGCGCGTACGAGAAGGGCCGCCTGCGGATGGATTTCGGCACTTACCAGGTGTTCGTCGAAGACCAGCGCCGGGAGCTTGCGTTGCGCGAGTTCGAACTGCTCAAATTTTTCGTGCAGCATCCGATGCGGGTATATACGCGCGAACAACTGCTCGACATGGTGTGGGGACGCGATACGTTCGTCGAACCGCGGACCGTCGACGTCCACGTGCGCCGCCTGCGCCAGCATATCGAGCGCGATGACGCTAATCCCGAATTGATCCTCACGGTGCGAAGCGTCGGCTATCGCTTCAACCCCGAAGCGCTTGGATAGATCACCGACCGCCGTCCTGATCGTCGCGATAGGAATCGGTCTCGCACCGGCGGCAACATTACTGGTCGTGCTCGCCGCCACCGGCGCGGTCTCGCCGGTCTTGGTCGTGGTCGTTATCGTGCTCGGGCTCGCGCTCGTCGCGATTCCCGCCACCGCGCTCTCGCGCTCGCTGTCGCGCCGCGCGGAGAGACTCGACGCGCTTGCGTCCGCGCTCCAGGATAGGCGTCCGCCACCGCATCTGCTGCCCAACGGCAGCGACGCGATGGGCCGGGCGGAGCGTCATCTGCTCGACGCCGCCGACTCGATTGTCGATGACGTGGACTCGCTGGCCGAGCAGCGCGATGAGTTCGAGGCGATCCTGCGCAGCATGGCCGAGGCAGTGGTCGTGACCGGCGCGCGCGGCGAAGTGATTCTGCTCAACGGCGCCGCCCGGCGCATCTTCGCCCTCGGCGCCGACACCGACTATCGCGCGCGCCCGTTCGTCGAGCTGTGCCGCGACCCGCGCTTGCAGGAGTTTGCCGGCCGCTCGATGCGATCGACCGACAACGAAGTGATGAGCGCGGAGATCATGATTCAGAATCCCGCGCCGCTTCACGTCAGCGCCAGTGCCGCGCAGATTCGCACCTCGCGCGGCGCGGCCTGGGTCTTCGTCTTTCACGACATCACGCAGCTCAAGGCCTACGAGACGCTGCGCGCGGACTTCATTTCGAATCTCACGCACGAGCTGCGCACGCCGCTGAGCGCGCTGTACGGCTACGCCGAGACCCTGCTGCAAGGCGTGGACGATCGCGAGACCTCGACGCGCTTTCTCCGCATCATCGAGCGGCAGGCGCGCCGCCTCGCGCGCTTGCTCGACGACCTGGTCTCGCTTTCGGACCTCGAACGCGGGCTGACGCCGCTCAAGATCGAGCAGCTCGAGCCGTCGCGCGTGCTGTCCGAGGCGGCCGAGCTGATGCAGGAGCAGGCGGGACGGCGCGGCCTGCGCCTGCTGGTGAATTGTCCCGATGGATTGCCGAAGGTGGCCGGCGACCGCGACCGGCTGCATCAGGTGATGCTCAATTTGATCGACAACGCGATCAAGTACACGCCGCGAGAAGGCCGTGTGACGGTCGAGGCGCGCGAAACCGCCGATTCCAACGGCGCCGGCGCGAAGCCGGGCGTTGCGCTGGTGGTGGTTGATACGGGCGAGGGGATTCCCGCCGCGGACATCCCGCGCCTGACCGAGCGATTCTACCGGGTCGATCGCGCGCGCTCGCGCGAGCTCGGCGGCACCGGCCTTGGCCTCGCGATCGTCAAGCATATCGTCCAGTTGCATCACGGCGCGCTGCGAATCGAGAGCAAGGTGCATGAAGGCACGACGGTGTCGGTGTGGATTCCCGCGGCGCAGAACGTGACCCCTGCATCCGCGATTTAGGCGCTGGACATACGCGCGATATTTTTGTATGAAAGAGCTACCTACAGTAGAACTGACTGGTTTGATCCTTCTTCCAGACCAGTCAGTCGCGGGCCAGCGGACACTTCTCCCGCTGGCCCGCTTTTTATTCCAGCACAAACCAACCGGCTTGCTCGCGGCCTCGCGATGTGAAAATTTCTAGGGTTCCGATGCGCCATTAGCTCAGTGGATTAGAGCGGATGACTACGGATCATCAGGTCGGGGGTTCAAGTCCCTCATGGCGCACCATTCACTTCCCGAACAGGAAATCGGCGCGGCAGCCGCGATCGACCCAGACCATTCGGTTGTTGTAGCCCCAACTGGTGCCCTGGATGCATGGCGCGTTGCTCCATTTGCGCGTCAGGTTGACCTGGCCGTTGGTGTTGGCCGGGCATTCGGTTCGGCGATTGCTGTATGACGCGCACGTCAGCCGCTGACCGCCGCCGCCGTTGGACCAGATGACGCCGGTCGTGAACACGCCGCGGCATCCTTGATCGACCCAGATGCGGTTGTCGTTCTGGACGTCCCAGCTCACGCCTTTCTTGCATTTGGCCGAACTGTTTTGACGCGCGAGCGCGACGCCGTTGCGCGTATCGGCCGGGCACGTATTGCGCCCGCCGCCGTAGGAATCGCAGCTCACGGTTGCCGCCAGGGCAGGCGCGTTTGCGATCGCGAGCATGAGTGCGATCGCAGGGACGATGCATTGGAAAGCGAATTTAATTTTCATGCTGATCGAGTAGCGCAAATCGCGCGCGCATTGAAAGTTGCGCCGCTCGACTGTCGAGCGCGGCGTGGTGTAACGATCGAGCGGGAGGATCGCATCTCTATGTCAGCCGCCAGCGATATCTCGAAAGCCTACCGCGTCGATCACGGGCGCAAGTTTCGCCTGAAGGACTTCGATCCCGCGGACACCAGCGGCGTCAAATCGAAAAAGCACGCCGAAAAGGAATTGCCGCGCGGGCTCGAGCGCATGGTCGAATTGCAGGACATGCTCTACGCGCAGGATCGATGGGCAATCCTGATAATCCTTCAGGCGATCGACGCGGCCGGCAAGGATGGCGTCATCAGTCACGTGATGTCCGGCGTCAATCCGCAGGGATGCCAGGTTTTTTCGTTCAAGCAGCCGTCCGCCGAAGAGCTCGACCACGACTTCATGTGGCGCGCCAGCAAGCGCATCCCGGAGCGCGGCCGAATCGGCATCTTCAACCGCTCATACTACGAAGAGGTGCTGGTCGTCCGCGTGCACAAGGAGATGCTCGAGCGCGAACGGATGCCGCCGTCGCTGGTCACGAAGAATATCTGGAATGAGCGTTTCGCGGACATCAATGCGTACGAGCACTACCTGTCGCGCAACGGTATCGTTATCCGCAAGTTCTTTCTCAACCTGTCGAAAGAGGAACAGAAGAAGCGCTTTTTGAAACGACTCGACCAGCCCGCCAAGAACTGGAAATTTTCGACCGCCGACATCACTGAACGAGAGCGATGGTCCGACTACATGACCGCGTACGAGGAAATGATCCAGCACACCGCCACGCCGCACGCACCCTGGTACGTCGTGCCGGCGGACAATAAGTGGTACACGCGGCTGGTGGTGTCGGCGGCAATCATCGACGCGCTCGAGCAGTTGAATCTCCATTACCCGGTCGTTGACGCCGCCAAGCGCAAGGAACTGAAAGCCGCGCGCATCGCGCTCGAGCATGAAGGCGAGCATCACTGACGCCGGCGCGCCGGACGCGGAAGCGTCGCGCGAGCCGCTCCCGCCGCTCGAGTTGTTCGACTCACCGCGCGCGTGGCGGATGGTGGCGGCGGCGTTCGTCGCGATGTTCGCCACCTATGGCGTCGCTTACAGCTTCGGCGCGTTCTTCAAACCGATGGCGGCCGAGTTCGGCGCCGAGCGCAGCGCGACCTCGGCGGTATTTTCGATCACGGTGCTGGTCTGGTGTGTGCTCGGTCCATTCACCGGCCATCTAGCGGATCGCTTGGGCCCGCGAATCGTGGTGGCGACCGGCGCGATTGGCATGGGCCTCGGTCTCGCGCTGACCTCGATGATCGATCGCCTGTGGCTGGGCTACCTGACTTACGGACTCGGCGTCGGCGTCGGTGTCGCCTGCGCATACGTGCCGATGGTCGCGGTGGTCGGCGGATGGTTCATCCGGCGGCGCAACACAGCACTCGGAATAGCGGTGGCGGGAATCGGATTCGGCACGGTGTTCGGCGCGCCGATCGCCGCCGCGTTGATCGCTCGTCTTGGATGGCGCGCGACGTACGCCCTGTTTGCAATTGCCGCCACGGTGGTTCTGCTCGGATGCGCGTGGGTGGTCGAGCGTCCGCCCGTGCACGTGACGCCATCGCGCGTGCGTCTCGCCGACGCGCTTCGCAGTCCAGCCTTCGGCTTCCTCTACGCTTCGTCGGTGGCAGTTTCGATCGTGCTGTTCGTCCCCTTCGTCTATCTGCCGTCCTTCGCGCGTGACCACGGCGCGAGCGAGTTCGCCAGCGCCGCGCTGGTCGGAATCATCGGCGGCGCGAGCGTCGCGGGACGCATGGGCCTAGGCAATCTCGCCGATCGCGCCGGCGCGGTGCGGCTCTACCAGGCAAGCTTCCTCGTGCTCGCGCTGAGCTACGGCATCTGGCTGGAGGCGAGCTCGTATCCGATGATGGTCGCGTTCGCACTGGTGATGGGCGTGGGCTACGGCGGCTACGTTGCGCTGTCGCCCGCCGTGATCGCGCATCTGTTCGGCACCAATCGGATGGGAACGGTGCTGGGCGCGCTTTACACCAGCGGCGGCATTGGCGCGATGGTGGGCCCGCCGGTTGTTGGCTTGATCATCGATCGCACCGGCAGCTACCGCGTCGCGATCGCGTGCGCATTCGCAGTAGCGCTGGTTTCATTTGCGCTGCTGATCCCGTTGCGCAGATTCGAACCCGCGGCTACCACGTCATCGGCTGCGATCGACTAGCAGGCGCGGGACTGGCAGGTGCTGCGGCCGGCGGACGAGTTGGCGCGGCGACCGTAAAGCTCCACTGATCGAGCTTGTCGTTTTCTTTCAACGCGACTTTGTAATTACCGGGCGCGAGCGGTTGGCGCGGCAGGATGACCGCCGCGCCGAGGGTTGCGAGGCTGGTCTTGCCGACCCGCGTTTGTACGTCGTCGCGGCCGCTGTATGACGCGGAGGTGATCAGGCACGTTTCGATCTCGGCGCCGTCATGCGTGACTAGCGGGGACGACACTTCGAGACTGCCGTCGGCGCCGTAGCCCTGTCCAAATTGAATCGAGATCGGAGCGCCGGTCGGAGCCTTGTAGCCGGGACATGAGGACAACGGATCGGGGTAATCTTCGCCGGCGAACGACTGCAGGTTGATGGTGGCGCCGTCGGGCGGAAATTCGACGGGCGTGCGCAAGCGTCCGGTCTCCGCTGGGATGAGCCCGAGGCTCGGGTTCCAGAAGCGGTCGCTTGTGGGTCCGTCGTAGAGCGCGATGCGCACTGATTTCTCCAGCTCGAACCGATACACGATCACGATCGCGCATTGGCCCGGGTCGCAGTACGCGCCGAGTCCGGCCACCGAAAACTGCGGCACCATCGGAATCAATCCGCTGAACGGCATCGTCATCAGGAGGTCCACTAGGTCGGCGCCGCTCAAGTTGATCTCGCTCGCGCTCAGGACGACGGAGTTTCTACCGGCCGCGGCGCCGTTGTCGGTGAAGAACGGCTTACCCTTGTCTTCCCATCGAAAAGCGTCCTGCGGAGTCTGGAAATGCAGTTGTCCGCTTTCGAGCATGATGTTGCCGCCGCCGATTCCGTGCTTGACGAGGTAGCGCGCGTGATTGAGCGCGCCAGCGCTGATCGCGGCGTCATCGACAATCGGCGGCAACTTCGCCATCGCGCGATAGTAGTTCACGCGGGCCTTGGCGCTCGCGGCGAAATCGGGCGGCACGCCCTGGGCCTCGGCCCGGATGGCTGCCAAGATCGCGGCCGCGCAAAGCAGAACCCCGAACTTGAAGTATCGCATGAAGATTCGTCACGGCTCGGAGCAGTAGCCGGCGCCGCGCAGATAATTGGCGTCGTCGTCGGTGACCGGCGGCCCGGTTTTGATGCTCGCCCAGCTAACCGACTGCTGCTGCGTGTTCATCCCGCACTCAACCTCAAAGATTTCGTCGCCTTTGGGATTCTTCACCGGCACGACAATATTTGCCGTGCGCGCCGAGTTTTGTTCGAGCCTTGTCGGATCGGCCTGCAATCCGGTGTTGCTTTCGTCCACGCTCTGGCCGCGGATGCTGTTGCAGATTCGCGCCGCATCGACTTTGCACCCGTTCAGCACCTTTACGTCGTTCGAACTGCCGCTGCCGCTCGACGCGCTATTCGACGCGCACGCCACAATCGCCATCGACATGGAGAGCATCAGAACCAGAAAAATGCGCCGCATGAAAATCCCCTTTGCCTGCAAGACAGGCGCGACTCGCGATCTAACTGCACCAGGCAGTCCGTTATTTTGGTGACAACAAACTGTGAAATCAACCGTACAGCATGTCGGATCGCGCATCTGCCGCGCGTTCAGTTTGTGAATAGCGGAGGGGGTTGATACCGTCAAACGATTCTCGCACGCGGCTTGGGGGCTTCGTGCATAGGGGACGAATCGATGCGTAAGATCATCATGTCGGGGCTGTTTGCGATCGCACTGGTGGGACTGGCGTTTGCGGCTGACCGCGATCGTCACGCCGATTTCTCCAATCCCAAGACGCCGACTGCCGCGGCGGGCTGCAAAGGCTTCTACGGCACGGACGACAACCTGACCGCCTGCTCGGACTTCTGCGGCCAGTGGCGCACCGACAACGAGGGTGCGACTTGCGAATGCAATGACGGCAAGTGTCCGGCTGACGACCACACGCCGTAGGCTGGTTCACGCGGCGTCGTGGAAGATGACGCCCATCGCGTAGCGCACGCCTGCTTTGATCGTGCTGACGCCGTGACGCATGTTCACGCGATGGAATCCCCTTGTGCCGGCGGCGGGACGGTAGCGGTTGGCGAAAATTATTCCCTCGCCTTCGTCGAGCGCGATCGCCTCGCCGCGCGATTGCGCGCGCGGGCGCTGCTCGACGAGCAATAGTTCGCCGCCCTCGAAGTCGCGGCCGCGCCGGCTGAGCGCGCAGGTGAATTGCAGCGGGAACGCTACCTCACCGTACAGATCCTGATGCAGGCAGTTGTAGCCGCCATCCTCGTAGCGAAGGATCAGCGGCGTCGGTCGGGTTTGTCCGTGAGCGGCGCAGATTTTCAGAAACTCGGCAAGCGACGGTGGATACGAATCGGGCGATCGCATCCGCTCGGCCCATCGATTCGCCGTCGGCGCCAGCTTGCGGTATATCGCGACGCGCAAATCCTCGACCAGCGGCGGCATCGGGCGCGCGAAATACTTGTACTCGCCGACGCCGTAGCGATGGCGCTCCATCACGACGCGGCTGCGAAAGCGATCGCGCTCGGGATAAAGCGCGATCAACTCGGCGCATTCGGGCGCACGCAACAGCGTTCCGGTCAATGCGTAGCCTTGCGCGTCGAGATCGCGCTCGATGCGCATCCAGTCGAGCGCGGCTACGCGATCGCCGATCGACGCACCGGTCTTACGCGGCGTTGGCGCGGACGAACTCCCCAATTTTGTCGATCGCCTGCTGACCCTCGTCGAGCATCGGCGCGAAAACCTGGAAGACGTGGATCATATTTTCCCACGGCTCGAGCGCGACCTTCACCCCCGCCTTGCGCGCGCGCTCGGCGATTCGCGTCGAGTCGTCGAGCAGCGTCTCCGCGGTGCCGACCTGGATCAGCAGCGGCGGCAGGCCCGCGAGGTCGGCATACAGCGGCGCCGCGAGCGGGCTGCGCGCATCTTTGCCGGCCAGGTAATGTTTCGCCATTTCGAGCAAAGCTTCCTTGTTCACCATCGGATCGACCGCCGCCTTGGACTTCATCGAATCGCCCAGCCCTTCGAGATCAGTCCACGGCGACAGGCACACACCAGCGCCGGGGCTCGCGAGCTTGGCGTCGCGAATCGCAACCAGCGTCGCGACGGTGAGTCCGCCGCCGGCCGAATCGCCTGCGACTGCGATACGCGCGGCCTTCAGTCCTTGCGCGAGCATCCAGCGATACGCCGCGACACTGTCCTCGACCGCCGCGGGAAACGGATGCTCGGGCGCGAGCCGGTAGTCAATTAACAACACGCGCGCTTTCGCCGCACGCGAAATTCGCGACGCGAGATCGCGATGCGTATTGATCGAGCCTATTACGTAACCGCCGCCGTGCAGGTAAAGTACCGCGCGGCCCGCGTCCGCACCCGGCGCCGTCACCCATTCAGCCTTGACGCCGCCCGCGTTCACCGGCTCGCATTTGATGTCAGCGGCGACCGGAAACAGCGTTGTCATCTGCTCGAAATTGGCGCGCGTCTCCTGCACCGTCGGGCGGCCCGCGATCGGCTGCGCCTTGAGCATCTGGATTATCTGCTGGAGTTGTTGTTGCGACATCGATTCACCTCTCCAAAGAGTTTTGCCGAAGCCTGGCAACGTTCAGCGCCCCGACTATAGCGCCGCCGCGCGCAAATCGGCAAAGAGCAGGGTGGCTCGTGTCGTTTGCCGTTTTCATTCGAGGAGTTCTACAGTCGGGGCATCATGAAGGTATCGCTCTTCTATCTACCGTCGGTCGGCAGCAAAGCTGACATCGAAAAAGGGCGCGTCGGATTGCAGGGTCATCTCTACGATCAGATGCTGCACGACATCAGCGGGCAGGCGCGGCTCGCCGACGATCTCGGCTACGACTCGATCAGTTTCACCGAACATCACTTTCACGTCGAAGGCTTCGAGCTGTCGAACAATCCAGTGCTGCTCGATTTGTATATCGCGATGCAGACCAAGCGGCTGCGCGTCGGCCAGCTCGGGATCGTGTTGCCGTCGCAAAATCCGCTGCGCGTGGCCGAGGACATCGCGATGCTCGATCACATGAGCGGCGGGCGCGCCAACGCGGGCTTCGCGCGCGGCTATCAGCGGCGATGGGTCGATATCATGGCGCAGCAGACGCACGGGATTCACGGCGCGCAACCGCATCAGCACGACGAAATCGACAGCGCGAACCGGGCGGCGTTCGAGGAAAATTTTCGCATCATCAAGCAGGCCTGGACCCAGGATTTCAGTTCGTACCAGGGCAAATACTGGCGCGTGCCGCCCGGCGAGACGCCGTGGACGCTCGACGCGACGGCGAAATGGGGCGGCGGCGTCGAGAACGGAATCGTGCGCGCGGTCTCGGTCGTGCCCAAGCCGGTGCAGAAGCCGCATCCGCCGATCTTTCAGCCGTTCGCGTCATCCGAACGCAGCATCCGATGGTGCGCGCAGGAGGGTGTCACCGCGATTCTGCCGCCGCTGCATCCGTCGCTCGAACATCAGCTGTGCGAAGTCTATGCGGAAGTCTCGAAGAAGCCGCTCGGCGAAGGGATGGGCGTGCTGCGCGATATCGTGATCGCCGACAGCGACGACGAAGCGCGCGCAATCTGGCGCGAGAGCGGTTATTTCTGCGGCCACGAATGGTTCGAGCCGTTCGGATTTTCCAAGGGCCTCGACGATCCCAAAACCGGCGAGCCCGCCGATCTGTGGAGCAACGGCCTCGCCTTCGTCGGCACGGTGGACACTGTCACGCGCCAGGTCGAGCACCTGCTCAAGCGCCTGCCGATCAGGTGGATCTTCGCATGGATGTACAACGGCCTGATGCCGCACGACCGCCTGATGAAAACGATCGAGCTGTTCTGGACCAAGGTGCTGCCGCGAGTATCGGATACTCGCTGAGCCTTGCGATTGTTTTCCATTGGTAGGAGAAACGGGTTGGATCGCTCTTAAGCCACGCGCATTCCGAACTATTGCGGTGCGGAAGTGACAGGCGATGACGGCGGGACATTTGCTTGAGGTTGCGTCGCAGCGGAAATCGATGGAGCCGCGACAGGCGGAGGAACAGACCCGGTCGCAATAGCGTCGCTCGGTGCCGCCGGCGACGGGCTCGCAAGAGGCGACGCTGGGGCCTCGGAGGCCGCGCTCGCAACTGGCGGTGCTGCCGCAGCGGCGGAAGTCGGCTGACCGTTCGGCTCAAGATGCGCAGTCATCGTCAGATGGTCATGCCCCCATGCTGCACCGTCCGACAAATCAACGACCATCGGAATCACGTACGCAATGAAAGCCCAGATCTCGTAGCCCCAGCGGAAGCTCGTCGGATCTTGCAGATCTTCCGGCTGGTAACCCGCTTTCGAAACCGTGATGTTAAGATCCTGTTTCGACGGGACCGTGAACGAGACAGGAGTCGGTCCCTCGTGCGTTTCGTTGGCGGTTACCTCGGCGCCTGACGGATCCGAAACTACGGTGATCTCATCCTTCGTGCCCTTCAGCATCGTGGCGCAGGAAGAACCAAGCAAAGCGCAAACGGCAAGAATACTGACGGCGAGTTTCTTCACGGTCCCCCCGTAGTCAACTGAGCCCGAATGAGTAGGTTAGTACTGGAAGCTGTCGGTTAGTGCAAGATCGATCGCGTCGCGACGCACGATCGAATCTCGCGCGGCCTAATTAGATCGATTCGCGTCAGACAGCGGTCAGGTTCCTCTCCCAGTTGACAATGAAGCATTAAAAACTCACACTGCCCGCCATGCGATCATTCGCCCTCTGCCTTTTAGTGTCCGTGCTGCTCCCGTCATTAAGCTGGGCGCAGCAGGTTCCGGTGTTCGCGATCACGCCAGTCGAGAGCTCGATCAAGTTCGACGTCGAAGCGTCGGTGGCGATAAAGGGTACTTTCGACAAGTGGACCGCAACTTTAACTTTTACGTCGGGCGACGTGACGAGCGGGACTTTGGACGTCGAGATTCAGGCTGCCACGGTGGATACGGGAAGCAGCTTGAAGAACGGCAAGCTGAAGAGCAAAGATTTTTTCGACGTCAACAACAATCCGTTGATCACGTTCAAGTCGACGAAACTCGTACAGACCGGCGCCAACACCTTCGAAGTGGACGGCAACTTTACGCTGCGCGGAGTTACCAGGTCCGAGAAGCTGACACTCGCGGTGATCGGCAAGGGTACGGGCTCAGGCACGATTAACGGGACGCTCTACTTCGACCGCAAAGACTACGGGATGAACAGCGGCATTCCGTTCATCAAGATCGCCAATCGCGTCGAAGTGAGAGTCGCCCTCACGGCCAAGCGCGTCAGCGGACCGCCGCTGGTCTTCAAGCAGTAGCCCACCATCTCGACGCGATCGCTCGAACACTCGCGCCCGCGCTCCGTATCAAGTTAGAATGCCCCGACGCGACTGTGCACGTATTCACCTCACACACGTTTCTGGAAGATCTCGCGATGGTGCTATGCGTCGCCGCGGTCACCACGATCATCTTCCAGAAGATCCGCCAGCCGGTCGTCGTCGGCTATCTGATAGCGGGCATGATAGTCGGTCCCAACGTTCCGATTCCGCTGCTCGCCGACCCTGAGCGCATCCACACGCTGTCCGAGCTTGGCGTGATTCTGCTGATGTTCGCGCTCGGGCTCGAGTTCAGCGTGCGCAAGCTGATTCGCCTCGGCCCGACCTCGGGCTTCATCACTGCACTCCAGGTCGGCTTCATGATCTGGCTCGGTTACGTATGCGGTCGCGCGCTCGGGTGGACGCCGCTCGAGAGCATCTTCACCGGCGCGATTCTTTCGATCTCGAGCACGACCATCGTCGCCAAGGCCTACCAGGAAACGCCGGTCTCCGACCGCCTGCGCGAACTGGTGTTCGGCGTGCTGCTCGCCGAGGATCTCACGGCCGTGGTCGAGCTCGCGATTCTTACCACGCTGGCCTCGGGCGCGAACGTATCGGCGTCGCTGATGACGGTGACGATCGCGCGCCTGATCTTGTTCCTGGTCGCCTTCGTGGGCATCGGCTTTATCGTGGTGCCGCCGGTCGTGCGATTTATCGTGCGGATGGATCGGCCGGAGACGACGCTGGTCGCGGTCGTCGGCATTTGTTTCGCCTTCGCGCTGCTCGCCGAGCACGCCGGCTACTCAGTCGCGCTCGGTGCCTTCCTCGCGGGATCGCTCGTCGCGGAGTCCGGCGAGGCCGAGCAAATCGAGCATCTGGTCGCACCGCTGCGCGACATATTCGGCGCCGTGTTCTTCGTCTCGGTTGGCATGATGATCGATCCCGCGCTTATTCAACAGCATTGGCAGGCGCTGATCGTGCTGACGGCCGCGGTTGTCGGCGGAAAAATAATCGGCGTCACTTTCGCTTCGATCCTGAGCGGCGTCGGCACTAAAACTTCGATCGAAGCCGGCATGAGCTTGTCGCAAATCGGTGAGTTCTCGTTCATCATCGCCGGCGCGGCGCTCAAGACCGGCGCCGCCCGCGATTTTCTCTACACGCTCGCCGTCGCGGTCTCGGCGGTCACAACTTTTCTGACGCCGTACATGATTCGCGGCTCGATTCCTTTCGCCGAATTCGTTTCAGCGCGGATGCCGCGACCGCTCAAGGTGCTCGAGGCGCTCTACGACTCGTGGCTCGAGCGGATTCGCAACGCGGGGCAGCCCGCCAAAGACGCCAACTCAATCGCATGGCCGATAGCCGCCATCGTCTCGAGCGCCGTGCTGATTGGCGCAATTCTGATCGTCAATGAACACGATCCATTCGACGTGACCACCACCGTCTCGAGCATTGAGCATCTCTCGTATTTCGACGCCGGCCTGTTCGTCGATCTGTTCGCGCTGCTGCTATGCGCCGTGCCGGCGGCCGCGATGTATTTGGCGGCGCGCCGCCTCGCGAGCGCGCTCGCATCGCGCGCACTGGCTGAACTTCCACCGAGCGGCGCACCCGCCGTGAGCGCGCTTATCGAATTGCTGCAGATAACGATTCTGCTGGTCGCCGCCGTGCCGCTGCTCGCGATCGTTCAGCCGTTCATGGCGTCGGTTGAAGGAATCGGAATCATTGTGATCACGAGTGTGCTGCTGGTCGTGATCGTGACCCGCAGCGCGCGCCAGATGCAGGGGCAGATTCGCAATGCCACGCAGCTGATTCGCCTCGCGCTCGGCGGCGCTCACGTCGGTGCCGGGTCATACGAAGTCCCCGGCATCGGACAAATCACGCCGATACCGCTGCGCGCCGATAGCGAGAGCGTCGGCAAGAAACTGTCAGACCTGGACTTGCACACCAACAGCGGCGCGGTGGTGGTTGCGATCGGTCGCGCCAATTCCGAAGTAGTGGTCCCGACCGGCAACGAAATCCTGCGCGAAGGCGACGTCCTGGAACTAGCCGGCTCGATTGCCGCGGTCGCCTCCGCCCGGCGACTACTTGAAACAGCGCGCCCGGCTCCTGCTCAGCAACAAGCTTCGCCAGACTAGTTCGTCTGGAAGTTAGTGGAAACGGCGGCCCGCGTCATATACATGTTTGGCGCGCGCCGAGTGTTCATACTCGGAATTAACGCAGATCCTCGGGAGGGAAATCTGTGAAAGCACGAAAGACGATGGTGGGTTTAGTGGCTGTAGTTTTTTTGGGATTTGCGGCAGCGAGTGCACATGCTGGGAAGGGGGCGACGTGCAAGTCAAACAACAAGGGCGAGGTCATGCACACGGGCGCCGACGGGAGTGATTGCGAAGCGGATGCGACCGGTGGTGGCAAGTCGAAGGCAATCGCGAAGGGCGCCGGCTCTGCGGAAGCTATTTCGGAAACAAACGGAAAGGCAAATGCCACCGCGACCGGAGAGGGTACCGCGGACGCATCTGCTGCCTCGCACGGCAAGGCTACGGCAAAAGCGAGCGGAGAGGGCACGGCGGACGCGTCTGCGGACGGAAGTGCGGGCAAGTGCACAGCCACAGCCACCGCCACCTCAAGCGGGACGGCCATGGCACAATGTGAGGCTGGCGGCTTCGCACGCGCGACGGCAACCGGCGAAGGGACTGCGGAGGCCTTCGACGATGCGCCACCCTTCTGTTCCCCTGGACCGCCCCCCGGAACCGCGACCGTGAAAAGCTCCGGCGGCGACTGCTGACAGCTAGAGATTCCCGGCGTTCGGCATTCGCTGCGAGCGTTTGTTGGCCGGTTGCAACCTCACGGCTTCGGTCATAGCCTCTTCGCGGTTGCAGCACTTACATCCGCGAGGTTGATATGAATCTCAAAAATTCGGTGGCGCTGGTGACCGGTGGCGGCTCCGGACTCGGCGAAGCAACTGTCCGCGAATTCGCGGCGGCCGGCGCCAAGGTCGCGATTCTCGATTTGCCGTCGTCGCCCGGCGCCAAAGTCGCTGAGTCGCTCGGCGCCAACGCGCTTTTCGTCGAGGCTGACGTCGCCTCCGCCGACCAGGTCACTGACGCGATTGCGAAAATTGTCGCCAGGTTCTCCTCGATTCAAATCGCCGTCAACTGCGCCGGTATCGGCCGCGCGATGCGCACGGTGACCAAGGACGGTCCGCACTCGCTCGACCTGTTCAGCAAAGTGATCGCGGTGAATCTCATCGGTACCTTTAATGTCACGCGGCTGGCCGCGGCGCAGATGGCGAAAAATCAGCCGGGCGCCGACGGTGAGCGCGGCGTGATCATCAACACCGCGTCGGTCGCCGCGTTTGACGGACAGATAGGGCAGGTTGCGTACTCGGCGTCGAAAGGCGGCGTGGTTTCGATGACGCTGCCGATAGCGCGCGACCTCGCGTCGCTCGGCATCCGCATCTGCACGATCGCGCCGGGAACTTTCGAGACTCCGATGCTCGCGGGCTTGCCCGAGCCGAATCGCAAAGCGCTGGCCGCGCAGATTCCGTTCCCGCAGCGCCTGGGCAAGCCGTCAGAATACGCAGCACTCGCGCGCCACATCGTCGAGAACGAAATGCTGAACGGCGAAACGATCCGCCTCGACGGCGCGCTGCGAATGCCGCCGCGCTAAATCGTTGAAGCCGTCCTTGCGACGCGGGTTGCAAGGATGAAGGCGAAGGCGGCGAATGCGATCGCGATCGCGACTGACGATCCCATCGGCATCGTCGCGCCGCTCGAGGCGGGCTCGGCGAGATAGAGTCCCTGCCGCAGCGCGTCCACGGCGTAGGTCAGCGGATTGAGCCGCGTCGTCCATTGGAACCAGCCGGGCGCGCCCGCCACCGGAAACACCGACCCCGACAGCATCCAGAGCGGCAGCAGCAGCATGTTCATGAACGCGTGGAAGCCCTGCGTCGATTCCGTCTTCCACGCCATCGCGAGCCCGATGCTCGTCATCGCGAACGCGATCAATCCCATGATCGCGAGCGACACGACGATCGCGCCGAGACTGAGATGGATTCCCGCCAGCGGCGCCATCGCAAGGAAGATCGCGCCCTGCATCAACGATAGCGTCGTGCAGCCGAGCGCCTGGCCGAGCACGATCGTCGCGCGCGAAATAGGCGCGACCAGCACGCCTTGCAGAAACCCCTGGCGCCGATCGTCCACGGTCGAGGCGGTCGCGAAGATCGCCGTGAACAGCAGCATCAGCACGATCACGCCGGGATAAAAATATTGCACGTAGTCGAGCCCGGCCGGCATCCCGCTCGGCTTGAACGACGCCTGCAAGCCGGCGCCGAGCAGCAGCCAGAAAACCAGCGGCGTCGCAATCGCGCTGACCACGCGGATCGGTTGGCGAATGAAGCGCACGACTTCGCGATACCAGAGCGTCTCGGCCTGAAGCAGTATTTCACCCATCGTCGTCTATTCCGTGTCCAGCGTATTGGCGAAGAACTGATGCCCGGTCAGATGCACGAACACGTCCTCGAGCGTCGGCTTGCCGAATGAAACCGATTCGATCTCTTCGCCGAACGCGTCGATCAAGTCGCGCACCAGCTCGTGCGCGCGCAGTTTCTCGATGCGAATCGCGCCGTCCACCAGTTGGCTCTTGAGTTTGAAGCGCGCGAGGATTTTTCGTTGCAGAATTTCCGCCGCTGCAGCTCGAATCACGATCACGTCACCGCCAACTTCGGACTTGAGCTCGCCCGGCGGCGCGATCGCGACCAGCTTGCCCTGATGCAGAATGCCGATGCGATCGCATCGCTCCGCTTCTTCCATGTAATGCGTCGTCAGCACGATGGTCACACCCTCGCGCTCGCGCAGATGCTCAAGGTAATTCCAGAACTCTCGGCGCGCCGCCGGGTCAAGTCCCGTGCTGGGCTCGTCGAGCAGCATCAGCGCCGGCTCGTGCAGCAGGGCCTTGGCCAGCTCGACCCGCCGCTGCAGCCCGCCCGACAAAGTTTCGACGCGGTCGCGCTCGCGCGCCGACAATCCCAGCCGCTCGAGCATCGCCGCGCTGCGCTCGCGCAGGCGCTTGCCGGAGATCCCATACAGGTGACCATGAGCCGCGAGATTTTCGCCGACGGTCAACTTGCCATCGAGGCTCGGATGCTGAAACACAACGCCGAGCCGCCGCCGCACCGCAGTGGTTTCACCCGCCAGGTCGTGCCCGAAGAGCCGCGCGCTGCCAGACTGAATCGGCGCGAGCGTCGAGAGCAGCTTGAACAAGGTGGTCTTGCCGCCGCCGTTGGGTCCGAGGAAGCCAAAGATCTCGCCGCGCGCGATCGAGAAGGTTACGTCGCTGAGCGCCGCGCGATCGCCATAGCGAAAGCCGAGCGCGCGCGCATCGATCGCGTCGGTGCCGGCGCGAATCGCGTCGGCGGTAGCCTGTGATGAATTCGATATTGTCGAAGCGCTCATGTATAAAAAAATCGCGACTGAGATTTTACGGTTCGCCGAGTCCGCCGGCAGGTTGCGTGCCTTCTTCGGGCAGTCCGATCTCCGCGCGATGCCAGCCGTCCTCGAACGCCGTCGTGCGCTCTTCGCCGTTGCCATGGCCGGACTCGTGGCCGACGAAGTCGTCGCCGGTAAGCTGGTAGTAGCGCGTTACTTCGACCGGATCGAGCCGTCGCATACCGATCCGTTCGAGCGAGTAGCCGGCGAATTGATCGGCGGCGAGCTCCTTGTTCTTGACCGGAACGTTGTCATTGTTGGGATCGAAATCGCTGTGAGCGAGATGGCCGATCTCGTGAGCGAAGATCGCGTAGAGCATCGGCCGGACCGCGTCCTGGTCGTCGATCCTCATCCACTGTTGAAACAGGTTGTCCAGAAACTTCTGATTGTAAAAAATGCATCCACCGTTGCGGGCGTGGGGCGAACCTGCGTTGAGCGATTCGTAAACCTGGAACTTGGTACCCCACATATCGTTGAGCTGGGCGACGATAGTCTTGTAAGGCTCGGTAGCGGGGCGCGCGGTTTCACCGCACGCCCGGATTTCGCCGCCGCCCGTCGCGACGGCGGGCGCGGCCGCATCGGCGCCGGCCGGCGCCGGCGACGTTGCATGCCGCTCGATCACCTGCCAGTCGTCCTGCGCGCGCGCTATGCGCGCGCTCAGGACGACTGACAACGCGAGCATCGCGCATGCCGCGAGCGTCGTTGCCGCCACTGATTCCGCTGATCCCTTCAATTTGTCACGGCGCCGCGCGATGAAGACGACACCGTCTGCGCGTATTTTGCCATCACCCCAGTCTTATAGTGCGGCTCCGGTGCCTTCCAGCTTTTGAGCCGCGTCTTGATTTCTTCGTCGCTCAGCGCCACGTCGAGCCGGCGCTTGGCGATGTCGAACGTGATCACGTCGCCGTCGCGCACCGCCGCGATCGGCCCGCCAACTGCCGCTTCCGGCGCCACGTGTCCGGCCATCAGGCCGTGCGTCGCGCCCGAGAATCGACCGTCCGTCAGCAGTCCAACCGATTCGCCAAGGCCCTGTCCCGACAGGGCCGCCGTGACGCCGAGCATCTCCGGCATCCCGGGCGCGCCGCGCGGTCCTTCGTAGCGAATGACGACGACGTCGCCCGCTTTGATCTTCTGCGCCGACACCGCCTTGAACGCGTCGTCTTCGCAATCGAACACGCGCGCCGGTCCGCGATGCGTCATGCGCTCGTGGCCCGCGACCTTCACCACGCATCCTTCCGGCGCGAGGTTGCCCTTGAGAATCACCAGGCCGCCCGTTTCCTTGAGCGGCTTCGTCACCGCGCGCACGACTTCCTGCCCGGCCGTCTCGCGCGCCGCGTCGGCCTCGACGCCAATCGTCCGGCCCGTCACCGTCATTTCGTTCTCGTGGAGCATCCCGGCTTCTTTCAGGCGTTTTGCGATTAGCGGAATTCCGCCCGCCTTGTACATGTCGGTGGCGAGGAATCGTCCGCCCGGCTTGAGGTCGGCGAGCAGCGGCGTGCGCGAGCTGATACGATCGAAGTCATCGATATCGAGCGCGATGCCGGCCTCGTGCGCGATCGCGAGCAGATGCAACACCGCATTGGTGGAGCCGCCCGTCATCGCGACCGACGCGATCGCGTTCTCGATCGCCTTCTTGGTGATTATCTGGCTCGGCTTGAGTTTGCGCTTGAGCAAATCGACCGCCAGCCGCCCGGCCTGGAACGCGCTTTCGGGCTTCTTCGGATCCGTCGCCGGAATGCTGTTCGATCCCATCGGCGAGATTCCCAGACAGCTCGGTCGCCGTCGCCATCGTGTTCGCGGTGAACTGCCCGCCGCATGCGCCCACGCCGGGGCACGCGACGTCCTCGAGTTTCTTGAGATCCTCGAGCTTCATCTTGCCCGCCGAATGCGCCCCGACCGCCTCGAACACGTCCTGGATCGAAACCTGCTGATCGCCGAAGCGCCCCGGCTGTATCGATCCGCCGTAAATCATCAGCGACGGCAGGTCGAGCCGCTGCAGCGCCATCACTGTCGCCGGAATCGTTTTGTCGCATCCCGACATCGCGACGACGCCGTCGAACAGATGCCCGCGCACGGTCAGTTCGATCGAGTCGGCGATCACTTCGCGGCTGATCAAGGAGGCGCGCATGCCGTGCGTGCCCATCGAGATCCCGTCACAGACTGCAATCGTGTTGAACTCGATCGGCGTCGCACCGGCCGCGCGAATCCCGCGCTTAACATGCTCGGCCAGGTCCCGCAGATGCGCCGTGCAGGGCATGATCTCAATCCAGGTATGCGCGACCGCGATCAGCGGCTTGCTGAGATCTTCGTCGGTAAAGCCAACGGCCTTGAGCATCGCCCGCGCCGGTGCCCGCGAGGGGCCGTCAACCAGCACGCTACTGTTCGATCTCAGAGAATTCTTGTCATCCGCCATGTTTGATTTTTCCCGCCGCGCTGCACACATCGGCCAAGCGCTCAATTAAATATCGATGTCCGTCTAATGATTTGTACAACAGCGCGCGCCCGCGCGAAATCCCACCCGGCCGCGGTCCTCTTTGCCCGCGCCGCGCATCGGCGTAACTTTTGTCCGAGCGCCCCCTTAGCTCAGATGGATAGAGCACAGGATTCCTAATCCTGGGGCCGTGGGTTCGAATCCCGCAGGGGGCACCAACTTCCCGCCAGCGTCGGCGTTCTTCCAGCCGAAACCGGCTTCATGATACATGGCGAGCCTGTAGCGACGAACAGGTTAGCAGACGACCGGCAGATGAACACCCTTCGAGTAGCATCGTTGCTCGCATGTTTTTTCGCCTCACTCACCGGATGCGCCTCGCAGCGTTGGAGTCCGCCCAGAAGTCCTGATTCAGGAGTGCTGGCGATTTCCCGATGGTCGCCGGCCTGCACGCTCTCGCGGAAAGTCTGGACCTGCTGGCCTGACCGGAGAAACATCGGAACTGTTGTCCTGTTTGATAAACAGGAGATAACGATGGGACCTGCCGCTTACTCGGGTCAGTTCTTTACAATCCGGCTGGCGCAGGATTCCGTAGGTGGTCATCTGCCAAAGTGGAGTAAGAGCTTCCAGTTCCAGAGCTCATACGCTTACGCACCCAACACGCTCGTTCCGGTTACGTTCCCGAACGCGACTGAAAATGTTCTGTTTCAGTACGATAGCTCTATTGATAAATGGATTTACCTGTCTCGATCCACCGTTCAACAGTTGGCGCCGGTATTCCAGGGCGCGGGTACCAGCATAGGCGACCATCCTGGCAGAGAGAGTTCGGCCAAGGCGCTCTTTCTCCCGGCTAATACCGAGACCGGAGTGTTCGGCGACAACGGAGGATTCTTTGGACCTGAAGGCAACGGAGTCGTCAGCTATGCTCAGATCCAATCCGGCGTCATCCAATTTTGTAACTACGATTCGGCTACGACACTGGCTACCTTTCGTTGTAACCGCTACGGCGGCTGGCCCACTGCTATAGCTCAAACCGCTCCGGTCCAGGTTCCGGCGGGAGGTTGCACCGAGTTCAACGCGCAAATGGTCGCTACCAGCGATCAGGCAACGATCATCTTCACCGGCTACACATGTTATATAAATCCGGGCAATTCAGCGGCCGCCTATGCCACCTGGAATAGCGTTTACAACGAGGAGATTCCTGCTAACTAGTGAAGTCTCGAATACTCGCAGCCGTTATAGCTCTCTTGTTGCTATCAGTATCGGCGCGCGCGCAATTCATCGGCGGTCCGAACTTTAATGGAACCGATTCGTTGGTCGCGACCTGGCCGGGCAAGGGCGCCGCGGTGTCCGTGGGATTTGCCGCTCTGGCAAATGAAATACACCAGCCCTATGTAAACCCACCCGCGCTGCAGGGTCTGGTAGGCATCGTCCAGCTCGTTCTTGCAAGTTCGACGGCGTGCAAATGGGCCAGTCCCGACTATCGATGGACGATGGTGCCGAATTCTGAAACGCGCGCGGATGGCCTATGCCAAGTGCTTTACTATCGCAAATTCGAGTCGGATGAGAAACCGCCGTACAGGTTTCGATGGTTCGTCACGCTACCCTATGACGTCAGGACCTACGTGGTTTCCAATGTGTCATCGGTGGACGCGGCGTCCAGCAACAGTGGGCGCGGCACTTCAATGATGGCAGCCGGGCGTGACAACTACCGAAATCGGCGACTACCTGATGGCATTCTTCATTAACCGCGGAGTGGGAACGTGGGTACCGCCGTCGAACATGGGGATAGCTGTGAAGAACGACTACGGGATCTATCGTCCTTCAACCTTCTCGAATCTCGCGACGCAAGCATGGACCTATCCCACGGCTCCTACCGGCAACAAGGTGGCTACTGTGTCGGGTGACCCCGTGGTATGGGTGGCGGATCTGGTGGCCTTCAAGCCGCTATACCGGATTTCTCCGCAGACCTCTGGCGATATAAATCCCGGCCCTATCTACAATGGATGCAAGGGCAAGGTGACGTTGGCCGGCGGCGAAGGCAGTTTCAGAAACCGATGCGTCAAAACAACCAGCTTTTGTCAGTGTCGTGACACGACCAGGGTTGCGGACTCGTGCACAACGTTAAACCCTTTGCCCGGCAGCGTTGGACTGAAAGGGATTGACGACGACATAGTGCTGGTCAACTGCCTCTGATTCGCGGCAGTTACAGCGCTCGGAGCTCAAGCAAGTTGCATGAGTAGGTCTTGATCACCAGCCAGATCTGTTTTCCGGGTACCAGTTGCAGCGAATCGATGGCGCCTGGCGTCAGGTGGACCTCGAAGGTTGCGCCTGCTTCTATCATTAGTACTACCCGCACACCTTCGCGGCGGATTGATAGGACTCTGCCCTCGAATGAGTTGCGTGCGCTTAAGCCTTGCGGGCGAGCGGACGCAACCATGATGTCGCCGGCGCGGATTGCTATTTTTACTCGCGCGCCCGGCTCGGCGTGGCCTAGTGGGACTTCCAGCTGGGTTGTGCTGCCGGCGAGCTGGCATAGCATGGTGCCTTGGGCTTCGGCGATCGACTTTACAATCGCCTCAAAGACGTTTTCGAATCCTACCACCTGCGCGATAGTTTCGTGGCGCGGCGTTGTCAGCACGTGTTGCGGCACTCCCTGCGCGAGGATGCGGCCGTTTTCGAGGACTACCACACGCTCGCCCAGGGCGAAGGCTTCCTCGGGGGCATGGGTTACGTAAAGGATCGGGATTTCGTGCGCCGCATTCCACACGCGCAGGTCATCGAGGATTTTTGATTTGGTCGCGTTGTCGAGCGCCGTCAGCGGCTCGTCGAGCAGTAACGCCGCCGGATTCGTGACCAGCGATCGCGCGAGGGCCACGCGTTGGCGCTCGCCGCCGGAAATCTCGTCCGGCTTGCGCGCGATCAGATGCGCGATTCGAAACGACTCGAGCATCGCCGTCATCCGCGCGCGGCGCTCGCCGGCCGGCATCTTCGCGATCCCGTATTGAACGTTTTGCGCGACCGTCAGATGCGGAAACAGCGCGAGATCCTGAAACACGTAGCCCAATCTTCGCTCTGCCACCGGCAGGTCGATGCGTTCGTCCGAGTCGAACAGTCGCCGCGCTCCGATAGCTATTCGGCCGCGGTCGGGCCGCGTGAATCCCGCGATGCAATTCAGCAGCGTCGTCTTGCCGCCGCCCGACGGTCCCAGGATCATCGTGAAACCGGCCGCCGCCTCGAATCCGGCTTCGAGCGCGAAGCTGTTCGAGAGCCGATGCGCGATATGCACCGATAGACGCTTGTCTGCTGCCATCGTCTCGGGAGATTAGCGGCTCATCGGCCAGACCGCCCAGACCCGGCGGTTGACCGAGTAGGTGATCGACAGCGTGACGAACGAGAACGCCAGCAGCAGCAGCGCCAGGCGGTTGGCGCCGGCGTAGTCGAGCGCCTGCGCCTGATCGTAAATCGCGATCGAGATGGTGCGCGTGACGCCCGGGATGTTGCCGCCGACCATCAGCACTACGCCGAATTCGCCGAGCGTATGCGCGAAGCTCAGGACGAAGCTGGTGACCACGCCGCCGATCGAAAGCGGCAGTACGATGCGCATGAACGTGCGCATCCGCGACGCGCCGAGTATCGACGAGGCGTTGATCAGGTTGCGATCGACCTGCGCGAACGCCGCCGCCATCGGCTGCACGGCGAACGGCAGGCTGTAGATGACCGACGCGATCGCCAGGCCCTCGAATGTGAACGGCAGTCCGTGGCCGGTGAAAGACTGATACCAGCGGCCGACGGGACTGCGCGAGCCCATCGCCACCAGCACATAGAAGCCGAGCACGGTCGGCGGCAGTACCAGCGGCAGCGCGACGATTGACTCGACGAAAAATTTCCATCGCCAGCGCGTGAAGCTGAGCCAGTACGCGATCGGCGTCCCGACTATCAGCAGAGTCGCGCAAACCACCAGCGCGAGCCGGATCGTCAGAAAAATCGCGCTCCAGTCCATCGGCGCTCAGTGAGGCGCGGGCATTTCACGCTGTGCCGCGGCGACGTCGCTCGGAATCGAGAAACCGTATCGTTCCATCAGCGCAACGGTTGCGGGCTGCTTGAGAAATTTGAGAAATTGAGCCGCCAGTTCCTTGTTGTGCGATGATTTGAGAATCGCGCCGGCCTGGATGAGCGGCGGATAGTCCGCCGCCGGAATTTCGACATAGCGTCCGCTGTCCTTCATCGCCGGTGCAACCGCGAGCGAAAGGGCTAGCAGCCCGACGTCGGCGTTGCCCGACTGCGCGAACTGCGCGGTCTGCGAAATATTTTCGCCGAGCACGAGCTTGCGCTTAACTTTGTCGTAGATCGCATCGTGACGCAGCGCCGCAGCCGCGGCGACGCCGTATGGTGCATGGAGCGGATTGGCGATCGCGATCTTCCGGATACTCGGGGTCGAGTAATACCGCAAGACCGCGGCTCAAATCGAGCTTGGACGCATTGGGCACCCATATCACGAGTTTTCCGCTCGCATAGTCATAGATAGTGCCGGGTTCGATCAGACCGGCGGCCTCGAGCTTCTGCGGATAGCCTACGTCGGCGGAAAAGAAAAGATCGAACGGCGCGCCGTTTTGAATCTGCGCGAAAAAATTCCCCGATGAACCGTAACTCAGCTTGACGCTGGCGCCCGTCTGCTGCTCGAAGCGCGCGGCTACGTCCTTGAAGGCGAAGGTCAGATCCGACGCGGCCGCGATCTTTATATCGGCGGCGCCGGCGTTGCCGACGGGCCACGCAAAAACAAAAACTGCCACGAGAAGAATTACTCGCAGCCGATAGGATGCCATGATACTTGTCATATCGCTTGAATAATGGCACAGCTTCGCAGCCTCGCACAGGCTCGCCGAGGATTGATTCGCGCATCGAGTCATCGTTAAGTAGGCAAATGACCAACACACACAAACTTGCGGTTTTTGGCGCGGGATGTTTCTGGGGCGTCGAGTCGGCCTTTCGCGCCGTCGAAGGCGTCGTCGATGTGGCCGTCGGATACGCGGGCGGCACCGTTCCGAAGCCCAGCTATCGAACGGTTTGCGGCGGCAAGACCGGACACGCCGAAGTCGTCAAGGTCGAGTACGATCCCGCGCGCGTGTCGTTCGAGCAACTGCTCGACGTGTTTTGGCAGATTCACGATCCGACCACGCTCAACCGGCAGGGCCCCGATGTCGGCACGCAATACCGCTCGATCGTTTTTTATTCCGATGAGCATGAGCGCATAGCCGCCGAAGAATCGAAAAAACGGCTCGACCAATCCGGCAAGCTCGGCCGCCCGGTCGTCACGCAGATAGCGCCCGCCGCCGAGTTCTACCGCGCCGAGGAATATCACCAGCGCTACTACGAGCGGATGGGTATCGCGCCGACTTGCGGAATCCACGGACGCGCCGACTAAGGATCGCGGCTATGCGGTCGCGCTCGGCCGCGACGAGACCGCCTGATGCCATCGCGCGAGATTCTTCTGCTCCGGCTGAATCGAAATATTGTTGAACTTGGCGAAGTCGATGACGACCATCGCGGTGATATCCGCGATTGAGTATTTGTCGCCGGCAATAAAATTCTTGCCCTCGAGCTCGCGATCGAGCCAATCGTAGCGCTGCTCGACGACCTTGCGCGACTGCTCGCCCATCTCGGGAATCTGCTTGATTCGCGCGCGCGTCAGCTCGTGCGAATGTCCCCAGACCATCCCGACCGGCACGAACAGCGCCAGTTCCATCCGTCGATTCCACATCTCGACCGTCGCCTGCTCGAACGCGCCCTTGCCGAACAGCGCCGGCTCCGGGTGGAGCAGCTCGAAGTAGCGGCAGATGGCGACGCTTTCGGCCAGATGCCGGCCGTCGTCGAGTTCGAGCACCGGAATCCCGCCCAGCGAATTCTTCTTGAGGAATTCCGGCTGGCGATTGATGCCCTTGAAGATATCGACCTCCTCGAGCGGAACGTTGAGACCTTTTTCCGCCAGGAAGACGCGCACGCGGCGCGGATTGGGCGCGAGTTTGAAGTCGTAGATTTTCATTCGATTCTCCCGGTCAGATTTTTTCGTCGCGAAGACCGTCGGTCACGGTATTTAATCCCAATCGCGGGCAAACGCCACGCGGCGCGACGTCGCCCGATTTTCACCAACATACAGTTCATTAGAAATCGCGCCATTCTACCTCGACGTCTGAACTGCGGCTCTACTTGTGCTATTAAGCGGGGGCTTGGTGACAAAGGACAACGCAGCGTTGGCGGATAGGGCCGTGCCCGAGACGGTGCCGACTGCGCCCGCATCGATGTCGCTATTTCGCTATTCTCCCGGACTCCTGCTTATCACTATCGCGATTGCCGATTCGATTCGCCTGCCGGATCCCGATTTGTGGGGCCATGTTCGTTTCGGTCAGGCCGTCTTGAGCCTGCATCACCTGGTGCTTCACGATCCTTACTCCTACTCGGCCGCGGGACATTACTGGAACAACCACGAATGGCTCACCGAAGTGCTGATGGCGGCAATTTTCAATCATGCCGGCGTCTTCGGCCTCATTCTCCTGAAACTCGCGTGCACCACGGTCGTGATTCTTGCGCTCGCAGCGGCGGTCGCCGAGACCGGCTCCTCAACCCTGGTTCAGTTTGCAGTACTGATTGGGTCGGCGGTTGTTATCAAGCCGCAACTGCAGTTCCGCCCGCAAGCATTCACGTTCGCGCTGCTGGCGGTACTCATTTACCTGCTTAGCGCTGATGCTTTCCGACGCGCGGGACGTTTGTGGCTCGCGATTCCGATACTTGCACTTTGGGCGAACCTGCACGGCGGGTTCATCATGGGGATAGCCGCGCTTGGCACTTATGCCGCGGTGTCGGGATTGCAGGATGTCATGGCGGGCCGCGGCTACGCTCGAGCGATGAGACTCGCGGCAATCACGGGCGCGTCGATCGTCGCGACGCTCGCGACGCCGTACGGATTCGGGACCTGGGAGACGGTCGGGCACGCGTTGCACAATCCATATACGCGGAGCGTGATCGAAGAATGGCAGCCGCTCGCGTCCGCCGCCATCGCTCACTGGCAGCAGCATCGGTTTCTAATCTCGAACTATGACATCGGGATCGCGATGATGGCGATGGCCGGCATTTCGTGGGCGCTGACAATCGAGGCGGTAGATCTGCCGCTGTGTGCGATAGCAGTGCTGATGGCAATCGCGGCGTTCATTTCGACCCGGAATCTCCCGATTGCGATGATCGCGTTGGCGGCGCCGCTCGCGCGTCATTCCCCGCGCGCGTGGCATTTGATTGTGCCAGCGAAGGCAAGCCCGCCGCCGCCGCGGCGCTCGGGATGGATCAATCAGATAGTACTGATCGCACTATCGGCGATCATTTTCCTTCAGTACGGATTTTTCGCGCGCGCGCTGGTATCGCCTGACCCGTACCCTGCCGGCGCATGCGAGTTCATGAAGCAGCACGAGCTGCAAGGCAATATCCTGAGTACCTTCGAATGGGGCGAGTATCTGATCTGGAACATGGCGCCGGGGTCGCGGGTGTTCATCGACGGGCGGTATGATACGGTCTTTCCGTACGAAACCATCTACAAGTTCGCGCTGTTTAATTTCAATCAGCAGGGCGGCGACGCGGTCCTGTCCGAATTTCCGACTGATTTTGTGCTGATCAAGCCGGCTTCCGAATCGCGGAAGCTGATGGACACGCGCACGGACTGGAAATTGATCTACGACGATGCCTCATCGAGGCTCTATGCCCGGCAAGACTTCGCGGCCTCGAAGGTGCCGGGAGCACCAGTCGCAGGCATCGCGCAACCCGGCCGGTTTCCCTAGCCGATCAGCAGCGAACAGATCGGGCGGCGCCGAATCCGGCCCGGCTTACAGCGGATAGTCGGTCGGCCACTGCTCCTGCAGGTCGCGGTCGATCGAGCGGCGCGGTTTCTGGAAAAAATAGTCAGCGTGCCACGGCGGCCGGAATTTCAGGAGGAGGCGGCTCAGCACTCCAGGGTGCGAAGGTCTTGCCTGGTTGATCTCATGTTCCGACGAGCGGATCCCATTCGACACTGTTGGCAGCATCTTCGCGCCCTCCCCAAGGTGCGTTAATACTTACATCCCGCCCATCCGAACCGCCTCTCCTTGCTCGAAGAGGGAGCAATCAATGTGCCATGAGCGATCGATCAATAGCGTAACGTCTAAGCCGCGCCCCTGCCTCACGTCGTCAACTATATACTACAAACTGTAGAGTCATTGCAACATTTTTGTCGCTGACGCTACTTATTCCATTCTTCGCTTGTCATAAGCATGCTGACGCCGCGGTATTTCTCGCGGCGGATAACGACTTCAAAACTCCAAAAAGTATGGCTAGCCGTGCGCAGAAGATCGCTCGCGTCGAGCGCGGTCCAACGGAAATAGTACTCTGCGCGCGACGAGACTTTGCCGTCGCGCGCCAAAGGTACGGCGACTTTTTAGCTCGCGCGTAGCATCCGCCTAGATTGAGTCGGTGCTGGCGGGTTCCTCGATTACTTTGTTTTCGAGTTGGCCGATCTTCTCGATCTCGATTCGCACCACGTCGCCCGCCTTCAGCCACTTTGGCGGATTCATCGCCGCCGCGACGCCGCCCGGCGTGCCGGTCGAAACGATCGTACCCGGCAGCAGCGTGAACACCGTCGAGAGCGTCTCGATCTGCGCGAAGCAGTCGAAGATCAGGTTCTTGGTGTTGGAATGCTGGCGCTGTTCGCCGTTGACGAACGTTTTCAAGTCCAGTTTGTGCGGATCGCCAATCTCGTCCGGCGTCACGATCCACGGCCCAACCGGCCCGTGCGTGTCGAACGACTTGCCCAGCGTCATCGTCGGCGCGCGCCGCTGCCAGTCGCGCACGCTCACGTCGTTGACGATCACGTAACCGGCGATTACCTCGTGCGCGCGGCCGCGCGGCACGTGACGGCATCGCCGCCCGATCACGAATCCGAGCTCGCCTTCGTAATCGAGTGCCGACGACGCGCGCGGCAGGTGGATCGGATCGCCGGGTCCGGTGACGCAGCTCGATTGCTTGTTGAAGAACATCGGAAACTCGGGCCGCTTCATCTTCGTCTCTTCGACGTGATCGGCGTAGTTGAGCCCGATCGCGAGAAACTCCGGCGGCCGCGCAATCGGCGCCTCGAGCTTGACGCTCTTGAGCGCGATTCGATGCGCTGGATTCTTCGCCGCCGCGGCGGCGCGCTCGATCGCATGCGGTCCCGCGATTAGAAACGCGATCATCTCGCGCGGCAGTTCTGACGCCGCCGCCGCGAGGTCAACGATTGAGTCCTCGACCACGACGCCAATCCGCGTCGCGTCGCCATGGGTGAAGGTCGCAAGTTTCATTCGACTCCAGCCGCTCCGCTTCGTGCCGTCAAAATTATTTTCAAACTACTGATTCGCGCCCATCAACCGCCGCATCGTCGCCGGATCGAGTCCCCGCGTCGCGTCGTATTTCTTGAGCTCCGACTCGGGCACGCCGGCGTGATACTCGCGCGCCAGCTCGTCGGGGTTGAAGCTCACGCCAATCGGATTCTTCTGCATCGCGTCGCTCTGGAAAAATCCCTTCAGCTCCTCGACCGTATCGAAATTGTCGACTTGCAGCTCGACCCGGTTGCCGTCGGGGTCGCGATAGTACATCGAGGTCGTCGGCCCGTGATTGATAGTCACCACCGGCATGATCCCGGCCTGCTTGAGGCGCTCGTAAGTGAAAACCAGGTCGCCGAGATTGGCGTAGGTGTATGCCAAATGATCGAGCCCGACCGAATGCCGCGGCTTGTCTTCAAGCCCGGGCACCGCCGCGATCGCAATCCGGTGATGCTCGTCGTCGTAGGTCATGAACGCGAGCATGCCGTTGCTGTGAACGACCTCGGCCTGCAACACGGTCGTGTACCAATCGACCATCGGCTGGAATTGCTTGGTGGCGAGCACGGCGTGCGCAAATTTCGCGGGTACGACGCGCCTGGTTCCGTTTCCGTTCTCGGCTGAGCTGGCTGGCATCGCGAGTCCTCCTTCGACGGCATTTCGATCCGGCGCGGGAGCCGGGTCGCTCCCCTCTTATTGCAGTGATCGACACGCCGGACAAGGAATGCGAGGGTGTTTTCGCGCGCGCAAAAAGGAACGCCCGCCGATGCGCGCCCCCCTTTGGGAGCGCACCGGCGGGCGTGGGACTCGGTGCAGGAACTTTTCTAATTCCCCACTTCGCGCTTAATTTTCCTGGCGGGGGCTCCGCTCATCGCAGAAACTCCCCGCCAGGGCGCGCTCGGGGGATTGACGCCTTTATAAAATGAACCAGCAGCTCGCGGCTGCGATGTAGAAGACGGCGACTGCCACCAGCGCAAATACCGCGATCTCGTCGAGCTGGTCGCCGAGCCGGGCCGCGAGGTTCTTGTCCGTCCGCTGGCCGCCGGTCGGGACTAAGTACTCGTGATAAAGCGTGGATAGCATCGTCGTTTCTCCTGTTCTCTGGTCCCTCTCACTTAAATAGGCGTTACATTCGATTGAACAATTTGTTCAACGAGCCGAGCGAGAGGCTGTCATTAGCTAAACACTTGAAAAGTAAGGATTTTTCGGGTCTTCTCCATCTTGTATCCGTCTCGTGTCACTCAGAGCGCGGCGAAGAATCCCGGTCTTTCTGGATACCGTCGATCCACCCCAAGGCGGGAATGCAACCCGCGGGTCGCATTTGACCGTCAGCGGTGTCACTATAAGCGCAACTCGAAGGTTGCGTATGATGACGAACAACGATCGCGCCGTCTGCGTGGTGGCCTGAACCGTGCCACGATCGCTTACTTCAGCCGTCGCGAAATTCGCCGAGGCCGCGCCCGTCTTCGCCGCGCTCGGCGACGATACTCGATTGCAAATCGTCGCCCGGCTATGCGGCGACGGGCCGCTGTCGATCGTGCAATTGGCCGACACTGCCGCGGTCTCGCGCCAGGCGGTCACCAAACATCTGCATGCCCTCGAACAGGCCGGCCTCGCACGCAGCTCACGCGTCGGCCGCGAACGCATCTGGGAGCTGCAGACGAAACGGCTCGTCGAAGCGCGGCGCTACCTCGATCAGATTTCGCAGGATTGGGACGCGGCGCTCGCCCGGCTCAAGGCGTTCGTCGAAAAGCGCGAGGATTGAAGCTCGCGAACGCATCGAAAGGCGCAATTTGGGCAATCTTGTACGGCACGCCTACAATCGGCACAGTCTTGGTATCGAGTAGGGCATCGGCGTGACCAGCAACGGCAACTTTTTCAATCTCTACAATCACGATTTCGTGCGAATCGCAGTTGGAGTTCCGTCCGTTCGCGTCGCCGATCCCGCCTACAATAGCGAACACACCGTCGCGCTCATTCGCGACGCCGCCGAACGCAAGGCAGTCCTCGCGCTGTTCCCCGAATTGGGCCTGACTGCGTACTCGTGCGACGACTTGTTTCAGCAGCGCGCCCTTCTCGACGCCTGCCTCGACGCAATCGCCGCCGTGGTCGAAGCCACCAGTAAGCTGTCGATAGTCGCTGTGGTCGGCGCGCCGCTCCAGCTCGATCATCATCTATACAACTGCGCGATCGTGATTCATCGCGGGAAGATTCTCGGCGTCGTGCCGAAAACCAATCTCCCGAACTACCGTGAATTTTACGAGCCGCGCCAATTCACCTCGGCCGACGCCGCGACGCGCGACGAAATCGATCTCGCCGGCAGCCGCGCCGTGCCGTTCGGCAACAGTCTCATCTTCCAGCACGAGGAACAGCCGCTGCTCACCTTCCACGCCGAGATTTGCGAGGACCTGTGGGTGCCGATTTCGCCGTCGTCGTACGCGGCGCTCGCCGGCGCTACTGTGCTGCTGAATCTGTCGGCGTCGAATATCACGGTTGGCAAGGCCGACTACCGCCGCGCGCTGGTCGCCAGCCAGTCCGCGCGATGCCTCGCGGCGTACGCATATTCGGCCGCCGGTGTGGGTGAATCGACCACCGACCTCGCATGGGACGGCCACGCGTTGATCGCCGAGAACGGCAACATCGTCGCCGAGTCCGAGCGCTTCAAGGATCAGCCGCAAGTCGTCTGCGCGGAAATCGATCTCGAACGATTGTCGCAGGAGCGGATGCGCCAGAACACTTTCGGCGATACCGCTCAGCGCGAGTCCGATCGCGTGCGGCGCTTTCGGCGGATCGCATTTTCAAGCGAGTTGCCGCGCCGCGGCAAGATGCCCTTGCAACGGCGCTACGAGCGCTTCCCCTACGTGCCATCGGATCCCGCGACGCGCGACGAGCGATGCGCCGAAGTCTTCGACATCCAGGTGCAAGGCCTCGCGACCCGGATCCGCGCAACCGGACTCGATCGCGTCGTGATCGGAGTCTCGGGCGGAATCGACTCGACCCATGCGCTGCTGGTATGCGCGCGGGCGATGGATCGTCTCGGCACGCCGCGCAAAAATATTCTCGCCGTCACTATGCCGGGCTTTGCCACCAGCGCGCGCACGCTCGAGCAGGCGCGCCGCCTGATGAAGTCGCTCGGCTGCTCGACCGACGAAATCGACATCCGCCCAAGCTGCATGCAGATGCTCAAGGACATTGGGCATCCGTATGCCGAGGGCAAAGAGGTTTACGACGTCACCTTCGAGAACGTGCAGGCGGGCGAGCGCACCAGCCATCTCTTTCGCCTGGCCAATCTGCGCGGCGGGCTGGTGGTCGGCACCGGCGACCTGAGCGAGCTGGCGCTGGGATGGTGCACCTACGGCGTCGGCGATCACATGTCGCATTACAGCGTCAACGCGAGCGTGCCCAAGACGCTGATTCAGCACGTCATCCGATGGCTGGCGCAAACCGAAAGCCTCGGCCGCCAGACCAGCTCGACGCTGCTCGAAATCCTCGCGACGCCGATCAGCCCCGAGCTGATTCCCGGCACCGCGGCGAACGGCCATCCCAGCCACGACACCGAGGCGACGATCGGCCCCTACGAGCTGCACGATTTTTTTCTCTATTACACTTTGCGCTTTGGATATCCGCCGCCCAAAGTCGCGTTCCTCGCGTACAACGCGTGGCGCGACAAGAACGCCGGCCAATGGCCCGACATTCCCGCCGCTCGCCGCAACCAGTACGACCTCGCCACCATCAAGGGCCACCTGCACACGTTCCTGTACCGCTTCTTTCAATTGAGCCAGTTCAAGCGCAGCGCGATCCCCAACGCGCCTAAAGTAGGCTCGGGCGGCTCGCTGTCGCCGCGCGGTGACTGGCGTGCGCCCTCGGATAGCGAGGCGATCGCATGGCTCGATCAATTGAAGTCGATCCCCGACAAAGATTAATCTCGCATCGTGAAATTTTCTCGGCGTGTGCCCGCACTCAAGGAGTGAGAATGCTGAAGTCCCTGACAACCATACTTGTATTGATCGTCACGACCGCCGCGCTCGTCGCGCCTGCCTATCCGCAGGAGTCTGCCAAGCCGCAGGAGTCGCCGTGGGCGATGCGCGCGCCGGACGCCGCTCCGCACGGCGCTCCGACCCTGTCAGCCAAAGAGGTGGCCGCGATAAAGAAAGCCGAGAAAGGAACGCCGGAGCAGCAGGCCTTCGCGCGCAAGGTCGCCGACGCGATGGACTCGAAAGACTTCGCCGCGATGAAGCAGCTGATCGCGCCTTCGACCTTAAAGTGCATCGGCAAGAACGAGGATTTTCTGCAGGACCGGATAAAGCGGCTGTTCGCTCTCCCGATTAACCAGAAATTCAAGCTGAAGGTTACCGCCCTGCCGACAAACATAATGAACCCGACAAAATACGCGACCTACCCGATGAAGCCGACTCATCTGATGAGCATGGATTTCAACACGCCGGACGGCAATCAGGACACGGTCAACCTCCCAATCGGCCAGGAAGGCGGTCAATGGTACGAGTCCCAACCATGTCCGACCGCCGAAGGGATGGTTCGGTTCGCCAAGCTGCAGAAATATAAGGAGCTGGGTCACGAACATGCGAAGGCCGCCGTGGCGCAGCTCAAGGACCCCACCAAGTCGCAGTTGCTCGCGCTTATCGGCAAGCACGACGCCCCGTCCGCGTGGAAGCTCTGCATGAGCGACCTGCACTACGATTTTCCAACCTGTCGGGGCATGGTTGCGATCCTCGCGGGCGACCCGAATTACTAGGGTGCAGGAGAGCGGCCACGAAAATCGGACTTCATTTGCCGCAGATCGGGGCATCTCCCGGCCAGGTCGCGGATGCCGCGCGGCGCGCCGAACAGACCGGCTACGAATCGATCTGGGTCAGCGACCACCTGCTGGTGCCCGAGTCGGGCGGCCGCCTGCCGCCGATCGAAATACTGGAGCCTATAGCGACGCTCGCCTACGTCGCCGCAGTCACCAGCCGAATCAAGCTCGCGACCAGTGTGATCGTCGTGCCGTATCGCAACGCGATTCATCTCGCCAAGGAACTTGCCACCCTCGACCGGCTGTCGTCGGGGCGCGTCGTCGCGGGCGTCGCCAGCGGATGGCTCGAAGCGGAGTTCCGCGCGCTCGGCGTGTCGTTCGATAAACGCGGCACTTACACCGACGAGGCAATCAAGCTGATGCGCGCGGCGTGGTCCGCGGCCACCCCCGAATTTCACGGCGAGTTTTTCGATCTCAGCGGCATGCGCTTCGGCCCGCGTCCCAGTGCCGGCAACATCCCGATCTGGGTCGGAGGCACCAGCCGTCGCGCCGCTCGCCGCGCTGTCGAGATGGGCGATGGATGGCACGGCACGCGGATGAATCCCGACCAGGTCGCCGAGCGTATCGGATGGATTCGCGATCTCGCCGCGCGCCGCGGCCGCAGCCTCGACGGCTTTACGATCAGTCATCGCGTGTACCTGGGCTTCGCCCCGAAATGGACCGACACCGGCGGCTACGTCGAAGGCATCCTCGCCCCGCCCGCCGAAATCTCCGACTACCTGAACCGCTTCGCCGCAATCGGAGTCAACGAAATCCTGATAAGCCCGCTCGGCACCGACCCCCTCGCAAAATTCCTCGACCGCTTCGACGCCGAAGTTCGCCCCCACCTCGCCTGAGAGTTCGCGAATCTTTTGATATTAGGCAACGCCGCAAAGTTTTTGTGTCCCCCTGACAAAGCGAGCATCGCAAGCGGCAGGAAGGATCTCGGACAGCGGGGCGCAAGAGCCGCCGGTTCCGGTTCTGCGTCGCTGCATCCAATAAGAATCCGGAGGGTGAGCACGACCTCCACAAAGGACCGCTTCGCGATTTTCAGAAACCGGAACCGGCTTCGCTTGCGCGAAGCTGTCCGAGATCCGTTCCTCCCGTCACTAGCGCTCCCGTCGTCAGGATGACAAAAAAACAAAAGCGCGGGCGCCACAAACGACCCATGCAGACCTATTCAGGGACGGACATTTTCGTCAAACGACCGCCGGTTTTCACCATCCGCCGTCGCAATCTGAGCGATGTGCGGCGTCACTGGCTTGCCCGTGCTACGATTGCTCGGTAGACTCGTGTCGCCTTCACTAGCGATGGAAAGGGTTCTGACGCTTAGAGCAATCGTCGCATCGTCTGTGCCGCTCGGACCGTTGTAATTCGTGGAAAAGACAATCTCGACGACCTCCACCATAGTCGCGTCCCAGACGCAGGCCGGCACTAACGCTATCGCCGACGCTCAGGCTAAATCGCGCCCGCAGAGCACGCTGCGCACCTATTTCGCGATGCTGGTGCAGGTCTCGCGCTGGCATCTCATAGGCGTGATCGTCGTCACGGTGCTGTTCTCGCTGAGCGAGGGCATCGGCATCGCGCTGCTGCTGCCTACCTTGCAGGTGGCTGGCTTCAACATGGCGGGGCAGGGCGAAGCCGGAAAATACGCGACCCGGCTTGCGAACGCGTTCGTTTCGATCGGATTGCATCCGACCTTGATTCTTCTGCTCGGCGTATTCGTGACGCTGGTCGGCGCGCGCACGGTGCTCGGACAAATCCAGAGCGTGTGGATGTATAAGGTGCAGCAGGACGTCGAGCATCATCTGCGCCGCCGCCTCTACCACGCGATCGCCGACGCGAACTGGTTGTTCGTTTGCCGCAGCCGCGCGACGGATTTCACCCACGCGCTGACGCACGAAATCTACCGCATCGGCAACGGCACCAATCTCGCGCTCGTATTTACCGGCGAGGTCGTGCTCGGAATGCTCTACATGGCGATCGCGTTTGCGCTCTCGGCCGGGATGACCGCGCTGGTGCTGATTTCCGGCGCGATGCTGACCTTCGTTTTTCGCGGGCGCACGCATGCGATCGAAGAACAGGGCGAGGAAGTCTCGACTACCAACAAATCGCTCTACGCCGCCACCATCGAGCATCTGCAGAGCCTGAAAGCGGCCAAGACCTACGGCGCCGAGGAACTCAATTTCTCGATCTTCTCCGCCCTCAGTGACGAGGTTGTCCGCGCCAACGTGGACGGCGCTCGCCAACAGGCGATTGCAGCAACCTGGTTCGAGCTCGGCTCCGTGATGATTCTCGCGGTCGTGCTGTACGTCTCGATTCGAGTGCTGGTGGTGCCGCCCGCCTCGATTCTCATCCTGTTGCTGCTGTTCGCGCGCGTGATGCCGCGCATCATGACCGGACAGCATCACTACCGCGCCTTCGTCAACTCGCTGCCGTCGTTCGCCAACCTGCTTAACATCGAAGCGCGATGCGCCGCCGCGGCCGAGCCTGCCGCGCATCCGCACGATCGGATGTCGCTCACGCGTGAGCTGGCCGCCGAACATATCTCCTTCACCTACAGCGAGGGCCGCGTGGCCGCGGTCAAGGATTTGAGCCTGGTGATACCGGCCGGCAAGGTCGTCGCGCTGGTCGGCCCGTCGGGCGCGGGCAAGAGTACTATCGCCGACATTCTGATGGGCCTCGTGCTGCCCGATTCGGGGACGCTCAGACTCGACGGCCGGCCGCTTGGACCCGAAGGCGTGCGCGGATGGCGCGATCGGATCGGCTACGTCGCGCCCGACACATTTTTGTTTCACGACACGATTCGCGCGAACCTCAAGTGGGCGCGCCCCGACGCGAGCGAGGACGAAATGCTCGCGGCGCTGCGGCAGGCGTCGGTGCTCGATTTCGTTTTGGGCCTGAAGGACGGACTCGACACCGTCGTCGGCGATCGCGGCATGATGGTGTCACAGGGCGAGCGTCAGCGCCTCGCACTCGCGCGCGCATTCCTGCGCCGCCCGTCGATGCTGATTCTCGACGAGGCGACCAACAGCCTCGATTCCGAAAACGAAGGCCGCGTGCTCGACGCGATCGAAAGCCGCCGCGGCGAACTCACCGTCGTGCTGATAGCGCATCGCCTCGCGACCATCAGATGGGCCGACCTGATCTACGTCGTCGAAGGCGGCAAGGTCGTCGAGTCGGGCGATTGGTCGTCGCTGAGCGCGCGGCGCGACGGCCGCTTCCGCGCCCTGTGGGAAGCGCAAAGCCTGACCATCTGACCTCGATCGCGTCTGTTAACAACTCTAGCCTCAGTCCGTTCACGTCACATTCTATTAATCCGCGACTAATTGTTCCGACATCGTTCTGAACTAGGTTGACGCCGTTCGTCGCGCGCAGGTGCCTGCGCTAAGCGACGGCATGGATCGACTTGGGAGGGGACATGAACATTCGATCGCGTATCTCGTCTTTTCTGTTGCCGGCGGTTGCCGCTATCGCGCTGTTTCTCAGCGGATGCGCGCAGCAGCGCGAGCTGGGTTGGTGCACCGTGTATGGCGCCGCGGCAGGCGCGCTGATTGGCGCCGGCGCCGGCTTCGGTATCGGCGAGGCCGCCGGCGGTGATGACGGCTCGCGCTCGCGGCAAATTGCGGGCGCTGTGGCCGGAGCTGGAATCGGCGCGGTAATCGGCGGCGTCGCGGGTCATTACTATTGCGATCCGATCGTTCAGCCGCCGCCTCCTCCTCCACCGCCGCCGCCACCTCCGCCTCCTCCGCCACCACCGCCTCCGCCGGTGAAGGAGAAGCTGGTGCTGCGCGGCGTGCACTTCGATTTTAACAAATCGAACATCCGGCCTGGCGATGCGGCTGTACTGGACGAGGCTGTCTCAACCCTCAAAGCCAATCCCGACGTCGATATCGACGTGAACGGATATTGCGACGCTATCGGCGGCGAGGATTACAACTTGAAGTTGTCCGATCGGCGCGCGAACGCGGTCGTCGATTACCTGGCCAACGCCGGAGTCAACCAGAGCCGGTTGCATCCGCACGGCTACGGCAAGACAGACTTCGTGGCGACCAACGATACCGCTGAAGGACGCGCGCAGAACCGCCGCGTTGAGCTGGTGCCCGAATAGTAACGACGCATACGCAGAGCGGGGCGCTCGCAATCACGCGAGCGCCCCGCGCTTGGTCTCTCGCCAGTTACTCCGACCCGGACGAATACTTCAGGTGCAATCGCAGAAGCGGCTCCAAATCGCCGGCATCCGCCACTTTAATCGCATCGAGATACTCGCGCCGAATGACGCCCTCATCGCCGATCGTTTCGTCGGGCCAATCGACGGGAGCTGCGTTGTGTTGTTTCAGCCAAATGTTGGCCAGCAATCGCGCCCATCGTCCGTTGCCATTGTTGAATGGGTGGATCAGAACGCTACGATGGTGCAGCCGGGCGGCTTGTTCGGCTATCGGATAGCTTCCGTGCCGCGACCACGCGGCAAGATCGTCGAAGAGGTCCCTGAGAGCAGGATCAATTCGGTGAAAGGGAAACCCGATATTCAACTCGCTATTGCGGCGCTTGCCCGCCCATTCCCATACGTTGGAGAACATCTCCCTGTGTAGTTTGTACCCCCATTCGAGCGTAAACGGAGCCTTCCGCACCGACGGAGTACTCGCCATGTATTTCGTTATGGCGCGGCCGATATTTTTTGCCTCGGCAATGTTGAGTTGCCGCCTGCTGCGAATATGCTTCAGTTTCAATCCTGAAGCATCGAACGGCGAAGCCCCGTCGGGTTCATCATGAGGCCCGCCGCTTAGTCGGCCCATAGCTGGCGCGACGACCCGGTCAACAATCTGGCAGCAATATCAGCTTCGATATCGCGCAGATCGCTCTTAGGAATAGCCTGCGATTCCAAGGCAGAGGTCGCTTGAACCATCGACGCCAGCCGCGCAGCCTTCGCGGTTGCCGCTCTCTTGCGGATCGAGTGGCCGCTGCCGACCTCTTTGAAGCGCAGCTCAACGTTCAATGCATCGGCGATCTGAAGCACAGTATCGAGTCTTGCGTTCGGCTCTGCGGGTGAGAACACCCGTTGCACCGTTCGTAGGCTGAGGCCTGAACGCTTGGCGAGTACCTTGAGACTCATGCGAAGATCTCTACGTCTGACGGCAAGACTGTTGAGCAGCATTGCAGCTCGATTATTTGCGCTTTTTGAGTTCACTGTCCTTCAAAATATAGCCAAAAATGACGTTTGAATCAAATATTTTACGCCATTTATGACGCTATATTGGAGCGCGGCAAACTATGTAGCAGTGCCGCGGGTGCGGTTCGAGCCTGGCGCCCTTAGAAATGCTCGAACGGCGGGGGCTCGTTGGTCAGGGCGTTCGGATTCACGACGGGTATGCGTGCGGCGGACGCCACGTTGGCATTTGCCATCGCCTGGCCGCCGCTTATGGAAACTGCTGGCGGCATCGCCTCCGCCGTCTCGCCTTCGTCAACCGGAGTGCTTCTAATTACGGCCGCCGCGTCATAGGCCTGCGCTGCCGACGCCGAATCGTTGCCGTTGAACATCTTGATCGTCGCGCTGGCGCTGAACGGGTCATCCACTCTCGCGCCGTCAACGTTGGCGCTACTTTCGATCGGCGTTACCAATTCAAAGTAGTTGTATCCGTTGTGCACAGTCACATCCGCGCACCTTCTGAGCAGGTAGGAGTGCAGCGTCTCCGGGGAATTAAACCGGTTGCCACGGAAAGAAACCACTTCGGTGTTGCCGTTCAGCAGCTGATCGGAATATCCACCGGTGATGCCGTCGGGCTGATATGCCGTCGCACAACCGCTCAACACGCAAACGACCGACAAGACGGCTAAATTGCTCCGCACTCGCATCGGTGACATGCCCCTACAATAAATTATAGTTAGTGTACACTGAGTATGACCAGCAACCAAGCGCGCCTTAATCCGGCTGCATCGGAAGTCGCGCCCTCTCAGTCGAGTCTGATGATGATGGTGCGAGAGGGGGGACTTGAACCCCCACGCCTTGCGGCACTGGATCCTAAGTCCAGCGCGTCTGCCATTCCGCCACTCTCGCGCGAGTCAGGAAGCATTCGACGATACTACGCTTTTGTCAGCCCCGACAGTCATTGAACCGGACACTGTTCCGGCGTTTTGCTTTCTGGTAAACCGCGTCCATGAAATTGCGCCACGCAGTCGCGCTCGTGCCGGTCGCCTGGTGCCTGATAGTGCCGCCGGTTTCCAGCGATCGCCAGTCGATTGACAACAAGGCGCCACTTTCACAGTGGGATAAGGTTGCCAGTTATGACGGCGCCGCCGCGTGCAGAAGCGAACTCGCCAAATTGACCGCGCTGCTCGCGGACAACGTCAACTACTCCGTCGTCCAGAAACGCACGCTGGCGGCCAAGTGTATCGCCGCCGACGATCCGCGCCTCCACGCGGACAATTTCGAAGTATATTAAGCGCGCGTCGCCCGGCCCTCGTCATGCTCCGAGCACGATCGTGCCCGATGCTTTCGCCGCTCTGACGAGGTCGGCGTCGAGGGAGGCGAGCGTCAGCTCAGGCGCTCGAGTGCGTCCTCGATTTCGGCGACGAGTTGCTCGCTGCGGACGGTGGTGTCGATCCGCAGATGGTTGCGCGCCGGAATCTCGCCAATCGGCTCGAACTCGGCACGCTGCCGCTGGTAAATCTTCGGCGTGGCATCCGACACTTCGCCCTCTTTCGACGCGCGCTCCCGCAGCCGGCGCATCGCCTCGTCTTCGCTCACTACGCATTCCACGAAGATCACCGGCACGCCGTGGCGCGCGCCTAGTGCCAGTGCGAGCTGCCGGTCCGCGGACTGTTTGAAGGTCGCGTCGAGAATGGCGCCGCGGCCTTCGCGCAGCAGGCTCTCCGCCTCGGCCAGCATCGCGTCGTAGGAAATTTTCGTGAACCGGTCCGAATAGATGTTCGCGCCGTAATCGGTGCGGACGTGCTGGTGCGGCGAGATCGAGGCCAGCCGTTTCCGCACGCGGTCCGAGTTGATTGCCTTGAAGCCCTTGCGATGCTGCAGCAGGCGCGCGACGGTCGATTTGCCCGATCCCGAAAGTCCGCAGATCACGATCAATGCGGGCGATGCCGCACGCGCATAGCGCCACGCCAGCGCGTAGTAACTGCTCGCGAGCTGGCGCGCGCGCTCGCGCTCGGCCTCGCCAACTTCGCGCTCAAGACTTCGCAGGCTCTCGACCTTGCCGCGCACGCTTGCGCGGTAGCACTTGTAGAACGGCACCAACATCGCAAACTCTTCGTCGCCGCTGATTTCGGCATAGGACTCGACCAGCTCGTCGGCGAGCGCCGGCGCGCCGAGCCGCTCGAGATCCATCGCCAGGAACGCGATCTCCGACGCGACGTCGCAGTAGCGCAGCCGCTCGCTGAACTCGACGCAATCGATCACGTCGATTTGCTTCTCGTCGTCGTTGCCCAGCAGGCAAATGTGCTCGGCGCGCAGGTCGCCGTGGCCTTCGCGGACGCGTCCGCCGAGCGCGCGATCGTTCAACGCCCGCCAATGAGCCGTGATGAAGGCGCGGCAGAAAGTGTCGATCGCGGCGAATTGGGATTGGCGCAGCGTATCTCCGATGAACCCCTCGTTCTGCGCGATGTCCTCGACCATGAAACGCCAGACCGCCGCTGCTGAGCCGTACGCCCATCCGCGGTTCGACGGCGCGCCGGTGTGGAATGCAGCGATGCGCGCGGCTATTGCGCGGATCGTGTCGCGGTTCACCTTCCGCGCCGCAACCAGCACGTCGAGCATCCGGTCCGCGGGCAGCCGGCGCATCTTGACCGCGTACTCGACAGCCTTGGGATGCTCGGCGGTGGTCTCGGGTCCGAGCACGAAGGAATCAGCGCGTTTTAGAATCGCAAAGACGCCGAGGTACACGTCTGGCGAAAAACGCGCGTTCAGCCGCACCTCCTCGCGGCAGTAATGGAACCGCGCGGCGAGACTTGCGGCGTCGAGAAACGCGAAGTGGACCGCCTTCTTCACTTTGTAAACGAAATCCCCGGCGATGAAGACGTACGAAATGTGAGTTTGCTTTAGCTCGATGCGCGCGGGCGAATCCGGATAGAACCCCGGCCGCGTCATCGCCTCGACCAGCGGCCGCTGCCCATCAGGCGTCGGCGCGCTCGACCTCGAAGCGCGTGCCTCCGTCATTTCAGCCGCGAAGTTCACGAGGTCCTCCATTAACCGCTATGCTCGGCGCCTTGCATCAGCGCCTCGAGCACGTCGGCAGTGGTTATCACTCCGGCCAGCTTGCCATCGTCCACCACCGGCAGCGCCCCGATTTTCCGCTCGCGCAGCAGGCGCGCCGCCTCACGGATGTCGGTCGCGGGGGTGACTGTGATCAGCGCCTCGCTCATCGCCTTGCAGGCCTCAGTTTGATCGAGGTAACCGGTGCGCTGGCGAATATCGCGGTCGGTGACGATTCCCACCGGCGCGTCGCCACTGACGATCGGCACGCATCGAAAGCCGCCCGCGTGCATCTTGGCCGCGATCGAGTCGAGCTTTTCGTGCGGCGTCGCCGAGACCGGATTCTTCGTCATCCAGGTGCCGACCAGATCGTTCTGCGTCGGCGTGCATCGCACAGTCAGCACCGGGCAAACCGATTCGCGCACGACTTGCTCGGCAATGCTGCCGAGCAAGAAGCGCTTGAAGCCGCGCCGCCCGTGCGTAGCCATCACTAGTACGTCCGCCTTGGTCTTCTTCTCGGCGTTGAGGATAGTGCCGGCCGGCTCGCCGGTATGGATCAGGAGCTCGTACTTGAGCCCGGCCAGCCGCTTGTGTGCGATTTCGAGCAACTTGGCGTGCGCCGTCTCCTCCTGCCCCTTGTAGAGATCCACATAGACCGGCATTCCGGTCGGCGCGATGATCATCGGCACCACGTGCAGGACAAACACTGTGCCGTTGCTCTCGCGGGCGAGATTCGCGGCTGTATCGAGCGCCTGCATCGAGTTGTCATCGAAATCCACCGGGCAAAGGATCCTGCAAAATTGCGCTGCCATATTCATCTCTCCTTCGTGTTCTGCCGTGCTCACTACACATAAGCCAAGACTGTGCCATCGCCTGCTTCAGGACTTATGCGGCTGATCGCGCCGCATCTGTATCCGATCGCGCCACTTGAAATTGTCTGATGCAGCCAAATGGTCCTATCGACGGGCTGACTGCCGATGGCAAGCGAATTGCTCCCCCATCATCAAGTGACCGCGTTGGAGGAATTTCATGCAGATTGTCAATTTGATGACCCCGGACCCGAAGACCATTCGTTCCCGCGACACGCTGTCGAAGGCCAAGAGCATCATGGAGGCCGGTACCTTCAGGCGCGTGCCGGTGGTCGATGACGGGCGCCTCGTCGGCATCCTGACCGAGCGCGACCTGCACAAATACTCAGGCTTTCTCGAATCGACCCGAGTGAACGCCGCGATGCGCACGTCGGTGGTCACGATCACGCCGTACAACACCGTTGAGGACGCGGCGCGCCTGATGCTGAAGCACAAGATCGGCGGGCTGCCGATTGTCCTCGCCGACGCGCTGGTCGGCATCGTTACCACGACCGATCTGCTCCGGGCATTTTTGATAGTCGTCGCCGGCACCAGCGAAATCATGAAGAACGGCTGACCCCGGGAGGGATGGCAATCCAATGAAAAGGCAAGTCACGCGCACCACCACCAAGTCGCTCATCCGCAGTCTCGACCGTCGCGGCACGCGATCCAACATGAGCCCGCCCGTGGCGCAGAAGGGCGCTCCCATCGAAGATCCATCCGTTTGCGACATCTGTGGCAGCGTCTATACGGCCAAAACCTGGCGGCGTAATCGTCCCGTGCCGGCGAAGATGATGGACGCGGCCGCATGGACGGTGTGCCCGGCCTGCAAGCAGGCGAAGAGCGGCAAGTATTTTGGCCGCGTGCTGGTGCGCGGCGCCAATGCCATGGCGAACCTGGACGCGATTCGCGCGCGCATCGCCAACGTCGAGCGCCGCGCCGAATTCACTCAGCCCGAGCGGCGAATCATCGCCAGCCAATGGGACGGGTCGACGCTCGAGGTGCTAACCACGTCGCAAAAGCTCGCGCATCGCATCGCCCGCGAATTGCAGAAAGCCTTCGGCGGGCGCGCGCGCTACACCTGGTCTGATCAGGACGGCGCGCTCACCGCCATCTGGCAAAGCGATACGCGCACGGAGCGCGCCTAATCATTACTGGTTTCAGTCGTCAGGTTTGCGAGTGGCGCGGGAGGCAAACATGTTCGTTCGGGAGTTAATGACGAAAGATCCGGTGACGGCGGCGCCCGGCGAGACCCTGTGCCATGCTCTGATCAAGATGCGGGCGGGAGGATTTCGCCGATTACCGGTCGTCCATGAAGGCAAACTGATCGGCATCTTGAGCGAGTACGACCTGCGCCGTCACCTCGAGGCGCTCGAATCCACTATCGTGCTCGAGGCGATGACGCCCGATCCGGTCACCGTTTCACCAGCGGCAACGCTCGAACACGCCGTAGCCCTGCTCAAGGGAAAAGAGATTGGCGCGCTGCCGGTGGTCTATAACGGCAGGCTGATCGGCATCATCACGGCCAGCAATCTATGGTTCCCCGAGCCGCGCCCTCTGCCGAATTGGTTGCGCCAGCAGTAGCTGCCGTTAGTCGATTTATCGAATGTCTTCCGCGCCTTACTGGATGACTTGCTGCGTGGGGGTCGCCGCCGGCTTGGGAGTCGCGCGAATATGCTCGAAGACGGCCTTGTTGGTGTTCGCCAGCTGGCCCACGGCCGCGATAATTCTCTGCGACATTTCGTCGGCCGCATCCTTGCCCACTCGGAACACCGACGAGTCTTCGTACACTTCGCCCGGCAGCCGGTCCGAGTAGATCGTGAACGCGACCGACACCGCCGACATCGTGCCCGTCAGCTTGCTCTCGACCCCCGGCAGTCCGGTGAACATATCGACGCACCACAGATGCACGCCGATACCGTAGGCGTCGGTGTGATCGACCAGCCGGTACGCCGTCGAATCGCCGACCTTGTCCTTGAGCGCCGAGCAGAAGTCCGTGCCGACCGGATCGGAGCAATGACAATCGACAAACACGCTGAGCTTGCTGTCGGGTGCGCTGCCGGCCGCTCCGGCCGCGGCGGGAAAGATCAGGAGCGACAGGGCGAGGATTCCGAATGCAGATGCGATCTTGTTTTTCAAGGTAAATGGCAGGGTAGCGAAGTCGCGGCGCTCCGGGCAAACCCCCGTTTTTGGCATCGCGACATCGCGCTCGCGGCATGATAATATTTGGCGGTTATATTCAACGAGGGAGTTCGACATTATCCGATGCTGCTGAAGATGAATCTGCCGGGGCGGAATCGCCCACAATCCGCGTGGCGCTTCCTTACCGCTATCGCCGCGTCCGCAATCGTTTGCGCCGCCGTTTCCGCGCCGCGCGCATGGGCCGACGATCCCAATACGACGGTCGCCACCGTCGGCGATCACAAAATCACCAACAAAGACCTCGATGCGAAAGTCAAACCGCAGGTCGTGCAGATGCGCGCGATGCTCGAGAAGCGCGTCGATCAGCTCATCGCCGACAAGACCTTCGATCTGAGGCGCGAGACCCTCGAATCCATGACCGACGACTACCTGATTCAGCAGGCCGCCGATCACGACAAGCTGAGCGTCCCCGATTACCTCAAGAAAGAGTTCTCCGGCAAAGACGGAGTGACCGACGCCGAGGCCAAAACCTTCTACGACAAGAACAAGGGACAAGGCACCGCGCCGTTCGCCTCGATCAAGCCGCAGTTGCTCGAGATGATGAACCGGCAGGCTCTGCTCGACCGCTTGAAAAAGAACGAGCCGGTAAAGATTCTGCTCGAGCCCAAACGCATGGTGGTTGACAGCGGCGGGCATCCTGCCCTCGGCGCCAAGGACGCGCCCGTCACGATTGTCGAGTTCACCGACTTCCAATGCCCGTTCTGCAAGGCCACCGAGGCCACCCTCAAGCAGTTGCAGGACAAATACGGCGACAAGATTCGCCTCGTCCACATGGACTTCCCGCTGCCGTTCCATGCCCACGCGATGGACGCCGCCAAGGCCGCGCGATGCGCCAACGAGCAGGGCAAGTTCTGGCAGTACCGTGATTCGCTGTTCGCCAACCAGGGCAAGCTGGCGCCTGCCGACCTGAAAGCGACCGCCAAGACCCTAGGGATGAATCAGGCCAAGTTCGACGAATGCTTCGCCAGCACCAAGTACGACAGCCAGATCAAAGCCGACCAGGCTGCCGGCGAGAAAGTCGGTGTGGACGGAACTCCGGCGTTCTTTATCGACGGCCGTCCGCTGACCGGCGCGCAACCCGCACCGAAATTCGAGGAACTAATCAACGACGAGCTGGCCACCGGCGGCGGCAACAAAGAGGCGTCAGCCAAGTAGGCGATTCTCAGCTCAATTGCTTGAAGTCCGGCGCCGGCATAATCGCGGCGCCTGACTTTCTTTTTGGCTATGAAACCACTCGCGGAGGGTATGGCACTCCCTCGAGCCACCGCCCCTGAGAGCAAAGTAGCGCGCCGCGCGCAACTTTGCGCTTCTCACTGGGTGCAGGGGTCACCCCTGCCGCCCGCCGCGCAGGCGATTCTTCTCTTCTTGGACCTGTTTTCGAGCGTTCAAACTCGCCGCTCCCTTGCCTTCTTGACTCGTTTCACCGTAGATTCATTCAGCATTGATCAATTTCTTGGCGCACTGGCAGGGACATCCATTATATGGCGATTAGCTTTCCTTCGACCGAATATTTCGAGGCGCTCAAGGCGCAGATGGCCGCGAACGAGGAAAAATTCCGGCGCCTCGGCTTTATCGACACCACCTTCGGCGTGACCGTCGGCGTCAACGGCAAGGCCCGCAACTTCGTGCTCGAGTTCGAGGTCTTCGATCTCAAGAACGTCAGCGAAGTGCCCGCGATCGATCTCAAGAAAGTCGATTTCCAGATCGAGGGCGACTCCCGCGTCTGGCGCGAGATGATCGAGAACATCCGCCGCAACGGCGAGGCCGATTCATCGCACGACATCAATACCCTCGCGCATTTCGGCGAGCGTCTGAAAATCGTTTACGACGATCCCGACGGTCACGACAAACTTTACCGTTTCATGGAATCAATCCAGGAATTTTTCGACCTCTCGAGTAAGGTCGAAGTGAGCTTCAACTAAGCAGGCGCGGAGGCGCGGGCGACCATGGCATATCTATCGACTACCGACTTCACCCAGGACAAGGACTTCATCGACAAGTGGCTATACACGATAAGGACCGGCGAGATGGACCTGTCGTGGATGAAGTCGGCGACTGAGAAAATCAGCCCCGAAGAAGCCAACCCGCGCCGCGGACTGACCTATCGCGACCTCAACGTCGGCACCTATGGCTACACCGACATCCCCGAGAAGGTTCGCAACAATCGCTCCTATGCGCCGCGCGGCGCCGAGATTCCAGAAGGCGTGCCCGACGCGCAGCCATGGGTCTCGCGCAAGAGCGAGCTATGGGCCTTCAACACCGAGTCCTATTACGAGGAAGCGGTCTCGCGCCAATGGAATGCTACCACTGACATTCCGTGGGATAGGCTGGACGGCGTCGAGTTGCCCGAGGTTACCGGCAAGGCGCTGTCGCAGTTGATGACCTTCCTGACCGAAGTGGAAATGATCGCGACCGATACGCCTGCGATGTGGCTGCCGCGGCTCAACCCGGATTTCATCGAGGTGCGTTCGTTCATCGCGGCGCAGGCGATGGACGAGGCGCGTCATGCGGAGGTCTTCCGCAAGCGCGCGCTGACGACGGGTTGGGGCCTGATGCAGGCGAGTCCGATCAACGAGATGGCGCTCAAGCATCTGCGCGACGCCGATTCGTTCAGCGAAATGTCGGTCGCGCTGCATCTGGTCGCGGAAGGCAACGTGCTGACGCTGTTCCGTTTCAGCGAATATCTGTCACCGACCGATGTGGACAAGAAGATTTTCCGCCTCGTGATGCAGGATGAAGCGCGGCACGTCGGCTACGGCATGCAGCATTTCAAATACGTGCTCGAACATTTCCCGGAAAAGCGCGAAGTCCTGCACGCGCATCTCGACGAAGCCGAAAACATCTCGTTCGCCGGCGCCGCCGCGACCGAGCTGACCGAGGCGTTTATCATTCTCGCCGGCGGTGGTCTGAAGAAGGAAAATATCGAGCAGGGAATAAAGATCACCACGCAGTTCAACTTGAAGCAGATGCAGGAGCATTTCGAGCGCCTGGATAAGTGTGGGATGCCGGAGCGTCGCCAACGTTCAAAGCTCTATCTTATGTACGAGATGGGCCGCGCCGCCGCCGAAAACGCAGGCATCAAGCTGAACTAGGTCTTATTCAATCCGGTCACCCTTCCCACTTTGGGAAGAGGTTAGGGGTTAGGTTGCTGAGTTCGAAGTAGGGCGAGAGTTATAAGAGGCAAGCTTAAGTGGCATTTTACGCTGACAAGGATTACACGATTGACGAAACAGTCCTCCAGGCCGCTCAGAAGGTGATGGAGGGCAACTTAGGCTTGCACTGGTATGAGGCTAAGACTGAGCGCATAGCAGGTCGCCCATCAGACTCCAAGCGCGGTCTTACCTACCAGGATCTCAACGTCGGCAGCTACGGCTACACCAACATCCCCGAAGATGTGCGCACCAGTCAGTCGATGGTGTCGCGCGGCAGTGAGAAGGTCGGCAAGCTGCCCGACATGGGCTACGTCGTCAATCGGAAGTCCGACGTATGGTCCGACAACGTCGCCGAACTTTACGAAGAGGTGAAGGCGCGGCGATGGGTCCCGGCGACCGACATCCCATGGACCGAGCTGCATACCAAGCCGCTGCCGCACGATCTCGAGATGGCGTGCGCGCAGCTCTACACCTTTCTGCAGGAATGCCAGATCGTCTCGATGGACTTCCCGTCGAAGTGGGTCGCGGTGATCAACCAGGACTTCCTCGAGCAGAAGAGCTGGATGTGCGCGCAGATGCTCGACGCGTCGCGCCTGTTCGAAGTATTCCGCAAGCGCGCGCTGTTTGGCGGCGCGGGCCTCGGCCGCGCCAGCGCCACGGCCGAGCAGGGACTCAAGGAATGGCTGTGGGCCGATCAGTTTCCGCAGGGCTCGGTGTCGATCAACCTGTCGCTCGGTGGATTCCTGCTCACGCTATATCGCCAAGTCGCCGCATTCGCTCCGACCAATGTCGATCGCAGGATCATGCGCTATGCGATGCAGGACGCGGCGCGCCAGACCGCCTACGGCCTCGGCCAACTTCGCTACCATCTGAAGCATCGCCCGCTCGATACGAACGCGATCGAGGGCTATCTCGATCTGACTGAGCACGTGCTGCTCGGCTTGATCGGCAGTCCCGAGCTGCTCGAGCCGATGATCATCATCTGCGGCGGCGGCCTCGAGAAGGCGCAGGTCGATAAGGGCCGCGTCGCGACCGCGAAGTTCATCCGGCTGGCGGTGAAAGAGTACATGGAGCGAATCGCCGCCGCCGGCCTCGCCGGCCACGCCAAGCGCAGCAAGATCCCCGCGATGATCGATCGCATCTCCGCCGCCGCGTAAGGAATTCCTCGAAGTCTTCGGATCGATCCTAACCTCTCCTTGTCCGAGGAGAGGTCGGCGAAACGCCGCGCAGCGATTTCGCCGGGAGAGGTACCACGCCAGACAGCGCACGTACCCCGGCTCGTCTAATCGCGATGCAAGACACTAACGCCGCGGCGCGGCGGCAGCACAACGACGCGCCGTGCACCGGCCGGCGGTTGTACCTCTCCCGTCGCTCGCCTTCGGCTCGTGCCGACCTCTCCTCGGACAAGGAGAGGTTAGGAGTCTGTTTTCTGGCGGTTGCGCGACTGCTAAACTACGGCGCATGCCAAATCGTAGTTCTGCTGTAATTGCCGGTGCGCCGGAGACGGTGGATTGTTCCGTTGGTGAGCCGACCGGCGCTCCCGACGAACCTGACCAACGTAGCCGCGGTTTCTTCGAGCGACTCTTCGACCGCTTCGTTCCGCGCACTGCCCTGGTCCGATTCCTCGGTTACGTGCGGCCGCATCTGTGGCTGGTGGCGGGCGGCTCGATCATGGGCATCCTCAAGTTCACGCTGCCGCTCGCGTTTCCGCTGGCCTTCAAGTACGTCTTCGACGTTCTGCTGGTGCCGCAACCGCATCTCGAGCATTGGAACGCGATGATCGATCGATGGTGTATCGCGATCGCCGCGATGCTTCATCTCGGGATCGGCTCCTCGGCCAAGCTCGAAGCTTTGACCGCCGCGCTGTTCGCGTTGTTCTTCGTGCAGGCGATCGCGACCTTCTTCCGCAACTACTGGGCGAGCATGGCCGGACATCGGCTGATCTTCGACCTGCGCTACGCGCTGTACCTGCACATGCAGCGCCTGTCGCACTCGTTTTTCGATCGCACCACGTCGGGCGCAGTGGTCTCGCGCTTCATTTCCGATATCTCGATGGCGCAGAACTTCGTCGGCTCCGCGATGATCAACATCTGGATGGACGGCGTATCGCTGGGCTTCGTGATCTGGCTGTTGTTCTCGCTGAACGTGCGGCTGGCGTGGATTTCGCTCATCATAGTTCCATTCTACGTCGCGGTGATCAGGATCCTGTCGCCGCGAATCAAGGAGACCAGCCACGACCTGCAGGAAGTGGTCGAGGAATTCTCCGGCGAACTGCAGGAGCGCGTCGCCGGCGTCTCGACGGTCAAGTCGTTCGCGCGCGAGGCCGACGAGGCGCGCCGCTTCCACCAGCGCACGACCGAAATGTACGACCTGACGATCGAGAGCGTAAAGCTGTCGTCAACCCATCAGATGTTCACCGAGTTCATCTCGCGCGGCGCGCCGCTAATCGTCATCTGGGCCGGCGCGCTGATGATCATGCATGGCAAAATGACCATCGGCACCGTGGTCGCGTTCTTCGGCCTGCTGCCCGCGCTCTACCTGCCATTGCAGCGCTTCTCGGAGTTGTCGGTCATCGTGGCGACGGCTCTGGCGGCCATCGAGCGTATCTTCGCGTTCTTCGACGAGACGCCCGAGGTGCATGACGTGCCCGGCGCGCCTGCGCTCAAGGTGCAGAGCGGCCTGGTCGAAATCGAGCATCTGCGCTTCGGCTACAAGCCGCTGGACGGCGGCCCGATTCGCATCACGCTCGACGACGTGAATCTGGCCGTGCCCGCCGGCACCACAGTCGCGCTGGTTGGACGATCGGGCGCCGGCAAGACCACGCTCGCCGGCCTGGTCCCGCGCTTCTACGAGCTGGCCGCCGGCCGTATCCTGATCGACGGCACCGACATTTCGACGGTGACGCTGAAGTCGCTGCGCGATTCGATCGGGATCGTGCCGCAGGACGCGATTCTGTTCAGCGCGTCGATTCGCGAGAACGTGCAGTACGGCCGCCCCGGCGCGCCCGACGCCAACGTATGGCGCGCGCTCGAGCAGGCCAACATCCGCGACTTCGTCGAGTCGCTGCCCGACAAGCTCGACACGCTGATAGGCGAGGGCGGTGTGCGTCCTTCGACCGGGCAGCGGCAGCGGCTTGCGCTCGCGCGCGTGTTTCTGAAAGACCCGCCGATTTTGATTCTCGACGAAGCGACCTCGGGGCTCGATTCCGAAGTCGAAAACCTGATTCACGACGCGGTGCGGCGCCTGATGAAGGGGCGCACCTCCTTCCTGATCGCGCACCGGCTCGCCAGCGCCGTGGACGCCGACGTGATCGTGGTGCTCGATCGCGGGAAGATAGTCGAAGTCGGGGCGCACGCCGAGCTGGTGAAGCGATCCGGCGTCTATTCGCAGCTGTTCAACGAGCAGACGCGCAAGCTGCGGCTGACGCCCGATCATATCGCGCGCACGCCTGGATCACTGAGTCCCGCACCGCTGGCTGGACCTCGGACCGATTAGCGATCTCGCGGATGCGGGATCCTGGGCGGCGGCTAGTGTGATGTCCCGCAAATAATCCTTAAGAACAGAACCCTAACCCCTGGCCCCTTCCCCAGGAGGGGGAAGGGGAATTGAAGTAACTATTCCGCCACGTCCTATCCCCCTCACCCCCTTTCCAGGATGGAAAGGGGGAACAGAAGCGGCGTCCTATCCCCCTCGCCCCCTTTCCCGCGGGAAAGGGGGAACAGAAATCCCGGTCACCCCCTTTCCAGCGTGCAAAGGGAAATCCCGCTCATCCCCTTTCCAAGGGGAAAGGGGGAGAACAGAACCGGAGCTGAGGCTTGAAAGCGCGGTGGGTGGGTGTTCCGGAACGAACCGGACCATTTTTCAGATATTCGTGGGACGCGACACTAGAAACCATTGGTGAAATAGAGGAACAGGGCGAAGAAAATCGCCGCGATGATCGCCACTTCGATGGTTCTGCGCACGATGCTTCGCGGCGGTGCGAACGACCGATCGTTGGTCTGGTACCTCAGAACGACGGGGCCGCCGCGCGGTTGAGCTGTCGAACCAAAGGACACCGGTGAATTCTCGATCGACAACACGTTGACCCGGCCGCTGGCCTCCGCCAGCCATTCTTCGTACTCATCGGCGTTGGCGAACTGTTTGGTAAAAATAGCCATGGCTGACGGCTCCGCCGGCTGCGAACAATCGAAATCTAGTCAGGGCTCCAAGTTAGATCAATTGGGGGCCATTGGTCAGCTTACCATACTCTATCGGTAGGGATAAAAAACGTAAAAGAGCATCGACAGGACGCATAGAATCCACAGTCCGGCGTGGATTTCGCGATAGCGTCCGGCCGTGAGTTTGAACAGCGGATATAGAATCAGGCCGGCCGTGATGCCGACGCCGATGTTGTAGGTGAAGCTCATCAGGGCAATCACCGTGAAGGCGGGAATCAGTTCGGTGTAGTCGTCGAAGTCGATTTTGACGACTGGCGCAATCATCATCGCGCCGACCACGATCAGCGCCGGTGCGTATGCGGCCGCGGGAATCGCGGCGACGATTGGTGCGAAGAACAACGACATCGCGAACAGCGCGGCTACCACCACCGCCGTCAGTCCGGTGCGTCCGCCGACGTGGACTCCGGCCGCCGACTCGATGTACGCGCCGGCGGTAGTGGTGCCGGCGAGTCCCGCGAACATCGTCGCGATCGCGTCGGCCAGCATCGGCCGTTCGATCTGCGGCAGCTTGCCGTCGGCGTCGAGAAATCCGGCGCGCGCCGAGACGCCTATCAGCGACCCCATCGTGTCGATCAACGCCATCACGAATATCGTCAGCAGCACGCCGAAGAAGCCGACGCTCAACGCGCCGCGCAGATCGAGTTGCAGCATTATTGGCGCGGGATTCGGCGGCATGCTGACCCACGCCGCCGGCGCCTTGGCGACCCCGGTGATGAACGCAATCGCAGTCGAGATCAAAATCCCGAGCAGAATAGCGCCCGGGACCCGCCGCACCATCAGAATCGCGATCAACACAAAGCTCAGAATCGCGATCTCGGCGGACGGCGTCGCAAGATTGCCGAGTCTCACCGGCGCGCCGGGCACGCCGATCGCGACGATGCCCGATTCGTTGAGTCCGATGAACGTCAGGAACAGTCCGATGCCGACGCCGAAGCTGTAGCTCAGGCCGGGCTGGCAGCGCCTCGACCATCCAGGCGCGCACGCGCGCGACGGTCAACAGCGTGAACATCACGCCCGCCAGGAACACCGCCGCCATCGCGGTCTGCCAACTGTAACCGAGCACCTTCACGACCGTGTAGGCGACGAACGCGTTCTCGCCCATGTACGGCGCGATCGCGAACGGGCGATTGGCGTACAGGCCCATCACCAGCGTTCCGACAATTGCGGTCATGATGGTCGCGACCATCGAGGGTCCTTCGGGGATGCCAGCGGCTTTGAGAATCGCGGGATTGACCGCGATTATGTACGACATCGTGACGAAGGTGGTGAGGCCCGCGAGCATCTCGCGTCGAAACGTGGTGCCGTTGGCCTCGAGCCCGAAGAAGTTTGCTATTCGCGATTTCAATATGCAGCGCGGCCGATTCGCGAGGCCTGAATTATCACGTCGCGCCCGCCATACGCCACAACAATGCGCGCAAATGCGGTTTGGTATATAAGGAACGAATCCCAGCGCGTTGTCGCCGGCCCTCAACTCCAAGAGTGAGCAAATGAAAGAAGAAAAAGTCGCGAACACTCCGGCAGCGAAGACTCCGGTCGCTGCCAAGTCGATCACAACGCTGGCCGTCGATGTCGGCGGCACGGGAATCAAGGCGGCCGCGCTCGACGAAAAGGGCAAGATGATCGGCGAGCGGCAAAAAATCAAAACGCCGCACAACGCGACACCGAAGAAAGTGATCGCGATCATCCAGCAGCTCGCGAAGATGGCTGGCGCGTTCGATCGCGCGTCGGTGGGATTTCCGGGCGTGATCAAAAACGGCGTCGTTTACACCGCGCCGAACCTGGGCAAGGGCTGGAAAAATTTTCCGCTCGAAAAGGAGCTCATCAGGAAGCTCAAGCAGCCGGTCCGACTCGCCAACGACGCCGACGTGCAGGGCCTCGGTTGCGTCACGGGCAAAGGCGACGAGCTGGTGATCACGCTCGGCACGGGCTTCGGATCGGTGCTGTTCGTCGATGGCCATCGGATTCATCTCGAACTCGGGCATCATCCGTTTCGCAACGGCAAGACTTATGAAGATGAACTCGGCAACCGCGCGTTCATAAAAAAGGGCAAGAAGAAATGGAACAAGCACCTGCGCGAGGCGATTGACGAGCTGGCGAAGACGTTCAACTACGATCGGCTGTACATCGGCGGCGGCAATGCGGCGACGATCAACTTCAAGCTGCCGGCCAACGTCAAGGTCGTGAGCAATACGGACGGCCTGCTCGGCGGCATCAAGCTGTGGCAGGATAAAGCTGTGACGAAGCAGGCTGCGTAGCGCGATCGGCGCACGGGAAATGCGATGAGAGTCCTGCTGGCAGGCGCGACTGGCGCGATTGGCCGGCCGCTGATCCGATATTTGCGCGAAGCCGGGCACACTGTGTTCGGGCTGGCGCGTTCGCCCGAATCCGCGCGAGTACTATCCGAGGCGGGCGCCGGCGCGGTCACGGCGGATGCGCTCGACGCGGTCGCGGTCAGAGCTGCGATCGCGCGCATCCAGCCGCATGCGGTCATCAACGAACTGACGTCGCTGCCGGCGCACTACACGGCGGCGGAATTGAAAGAGGCGGCCGAGCGCGATCGCAAAGTTAGAATCGAAGGCAACGCCAACCTGCTCGCGGCGCTCCACGATGCAGGCGTGCGTCGCTACATCCTGCAGTCGTCGGGATTCTGGTACGCGCCGGGTGACGGTTTGGCCGACGAGTCGGCGCCGTTTGCGCTTGAAGCATCGCCCGCGGTGGCAGCCGGCGCTCACACCTACGCCGAGCTGGAATCGTCGGCCGCGCGGACGCCGGGCATCGAGTGCGTTGCGCTGCGCTACGGATTTTTCTACGGACCGGGCACCTGGTACAGCGGCGAAGGTGACATGGGCGAGCAGGTGCGGCAGCAGTGGATCCCGATCATCGGCGCCGGCGAAGGCGTCTGGAGCTGGGTGCATATAGATGATGCCGCGGCGGCCACAGTAGCGGCGCTCGAATGCGCGCCGGGGCCGTACAACGTCGTGGACAGTGAGCCGTCGCCGCAGCGCGAATGGCTGCCCGCGTTCGCGCGCGCGGTTGGAGCATCGCCACCGCCCGCAGTGACAGAGCAACAGGCGCTCGACACGTTCGGCGCGGACACGGCCTATTACGCGACGCGGCTGCGCGGTGCGTCAAACGCGAAGGCGAAGCGCGATCTCAAATTTCGGCCGCGGCGGCTCGAATGGCTCACCTAGTCGCGCCGCAATCGCGAATGCGATAAATCCTGTAAGCCTCCGCTGGAGGGGTGGCCGAGTGGTTGAAGGCACCGGTCTTGAAAACCGGCAGGGATGAAAGTCCCTCGTGGGTTCGAATCCCACCCCCTCCGCCGGCGAGTCTCCGAAGCAGAGAAAATTGCGCTCAGCGTCGCTAAAAGCCTGCGTGCACGGCGTTTTCTGAGCGCAAAGTCGCCCAGAGAAAGCTCGAATCGAGATGCACGGTGGGCATTTGGCCCGATTCTCTCTTATTCGATTTTTCGGAGGGGACTTTGGCCGTGCTTGGATTTGGGTAGAGACTCGGCCTTTCGACCGAAAGTCCCTCAGGGTTCGAATGACTGCGCCCAGATGAGGATAGTCCCCACAGAGTCCGAATTGACTGCCGCCGAATTATTCAAATTGTCTGACATTTTGATGTCTCTGCGATGCGTCAGGGGCGGCTCGTTCCTCCAGGTCCCAATAGTCATGCCGCGCGCCGCGAATGCTTAGGCTAGGCGCAAGCGAACTGAGCGGAGGTGTGAGGACAATCAGATGCCAGCGGCGTCATTAAAGTGGCGCGCCAGTACTGAGCCGTTCAGCCTGATTTCTGGCAAGAGGCTCCGACGTATTTCCAGATCGAATGACCCGGACCAGACAAGCGAAACATTGTTCCGGTCAAGAGGGTGCCGTCGGGCGATACTTGAAAGGCTCCATGCATCGTCCGCAGGTGCAACTGAATCTGGGTTCCATCGACGGTGCCATCGCCGTGGCTCATCACTGCGTCAGACTCCGGAAAGTAGTTCGTTACTTCGAGCTTCGATCCGTTTTGAGTAATGAGGTGACAGCCACCCACCATGTCGCGCCAAGCGCCGGTCAGGGTTGGATGCTTCCCACTCTTTATCGAAGCGAGCTGGGACGAAGCTGCGGGTGATCCGGCTCCGGAGCGAGCCTCATTCGAAACTGCCGATCCAGGTGCGAACGCAGGTTCCTCAGAAGGCGGAGCCGGTGCGCTGATTTCGGTGACCCTGGTTGCCTCGTGATTTCCGATGTAGCCGAGCTGATTGAGCGTTCCTACGATAGCGGCGACGACAGTAGCCAGTGCGGCAGCAGCACCAAGCAGGCCGCCGGAGATGCTGCTGCTTCCCTTTCGGGGGTCATCCGCCATTATTTTCCCTTCAGATATTGCGCAAGAAAGTCGAGCGTAACCGACCATGCTGCTTGAGTATCGTTCGCATCGTAAGCGTTTGAGTCCTCAAAGTTGAACGCATGCTCAGCTTCGGGATAGAGCTTAAGTTGATGCGGCCGCCCCGCGGCAGTGAGGATCTGATCGAGCTCTTGAGATTGCTGAGCAAGCACCAGACGATCTTTTCCGCCGTGAATAATCAAGGTTGGCGGCATCGTGGCGGCTCTTTCCTGTACCGACGGGGGCACCGGGCCATAGTAGTCGACAACCGCCGCGACCTGATCTGAATAACGGGCCCCTAGAGACAGCGCCAGCATTGCGCCCAGGGAATAGCCCATCACACCGATTCGCTTGGGATCGACCTGGGGGTTCTTGCCCAGCGCGTCGAGGCCGTCGTGAAGTTTCCTGACCCAGCCTGCGAACGATTGGCGGATTTTCGCCTGCTCCCCCGGTACGACTTCTTCGCCCGCGGCGTAGTATTCGATCATCTCAGCGTAGTAGCCCTGCGCCGCCAGGTCCCCGCAGACCTGCTCCATGTTGTGATAACCGGCGCCATGAACTTCCGCGCCGTGGATCAGTATCACCGCTGGATGCGATTGCTTCGAGTCGGGTGCACAGGCGTACACTTCGACCGGTTGGCCGCCGGACGTATACGTGCCCTTGGTCCAAGCGGCGCGGGCTGGAACGGCGCCAATCAGAAGCGTGATCGTGATCGAGAGGAGCCAGAGTTGATTCATCGCTTTGAGTCGTTTTTCCATGTTCAATTCCGACTCACACTTCCATCAACCTCAGCCGATTTGCAAGTGGTTGCCGGCCGCGGCACACATGGCGCGACAAGGACGTTATCGCCCGATCGACGCGAGTAGTCGCACGGTCGTCATGATCGCGAGCTGGGAGTTTCCGACGCCGTCGCTGCGACACTCGGTCTCGATGTCTAGAGGAAGCTGCCGACCGTTCCCTGTCCGTCGAGCCCGACGTGCTGGGGGGCTGTTTTGCGCCGAGTCGGTGAACGTCAGGGCATTACGATCGTTCACCTTGCCGGTGACGAGCGGATGGAACACGACCTCAACCTTCCTCGAACGCCCGGGAGCCAGCGGCGAGCCGAGTATTGACTGCCCTCCGCCGGCGCGATTGCGCCCTACATACGAGTCGTTCAATTCGCTTGCCACGTTCCGATCGCTTCCAGTAAGCTTGGCTAACGGCTGTTAGGTTGGCGTTGACGCCGGCATTTGAGGAGATCACGATGGCAGAGCAGGGCGGCACCATGGAATCGTCATTCGCCAGCGACAATATCCGCGTCGAACGCGAACGGCTGAACGAGCTTATCCGGCAGAAGATGCTCGCCGCACTGCCCGATGCCTCCGCGCGCCTTACCGATCGCGGAATCGATCCGCGCCCGATCGTCACGACCGACTACGATGGCAACGCGATCAGCGTCGCGCAGTTCTACATGATGCTGCGCGCGTACTCGGTGACTGAAAAGGCCGGGCAAGACCCGACCTACAAGGCGGCCCGCGTCGCGATCGCTTCCGATCTGCCGCCGCGTGCGCGCGACGCCGCGTTTGTCGCACTCAACCAGCAATCGGCGGAAGAGGCCGGCCACGGCGACAAGGTCTTTGGCGCCGCCTACTACGAGATGGGCGGCGTCGCGCCGGCGCCGCTCGCCGAGGAGCAGCTCGACAACGGCGGCGACTTCCTCGAGCCGGTGGCCGATCCCGCGGTCAACACGCAGAAGGTGATCGACATGATGGCGGTGCTCGGCGGTGTCGAGACGCTCGCGCTCGAGCGCGCCTTTCCGCTGGTGCTCGACGCTTGCGCGCGCTGGAAGCATCCGCTGGCCGGCCAGCTAATCGATCAGGTGAATCACAACGTCAAGCCCGAAGAGGCGCGCCACGTACTAACCTGGCGTTACCTGTTCCATCAGGGCGTCGTGCCGCGCGGCGCGGACGCGATCGAGCGCTACTTCATGCTGACCAACTGGGGGCGCGACCGGTTCCTGGCGCCACGGATGGAACGGCACGAGTTCGATCGGCACATGAAAGCGTCGTGCCCGACCGTCGAGCAGCTAATCGGCCGCCCGATGCCGGTTTCTATCTAACGTTTCGGACGTTTCGCGAACGCTGCGTCGAACGCGCGCTTAAGCTGGACGTTGGGCTCGGAGATATTGTCGATTACTTCTTTTGCCCAGTCGAAGTATTCCTGCTTTCGTTTGAGCGACCACTTGGCCGGCGGGTCCTGAACCACATCTCGCAGGTTGCAGGTCTTGTCGGCCAGCTTAACCATCCTGGCTCGAGGAGAAAGCGTCGGCGCGTGTTCGACCTGCCGGCGCTTTCGCACTTCCGACGGCAGGTTCTTGTCATCGGTTAGTTCGGCCACCAGCTTTGAAATTACCGGTCCGAATTCCGTTTTGAGTTCCTTAAGGGTGGTGCAGGTGTCTTCAACCGTATCGTGTAGAAGCGCCGTCGCGATTACCTCGGGATCATTGATCTTCGCGGTACGCACCAGCAGATCCGCCAGCGCGATAGGATGGTTGATATAGGGGATCGCCTTGACGCCTTTCCGGCGCTGATGGCGATGCTTATGCGCTGCGAACGACAAGGCCTTCAGCACCAGGTTGCTGTTGAATTGCGCCATAGCAAAGGTCAAGCGAGTTTGGCGCGACGATACATCGTGACTACCGCGGCTCCTCCCAGTCCAAGATTGTGCTGGAGTGCGACCTTGGCGCCCGCCACTTGACGCTTGTCCGCTTCGCCGCGCAATTGCCAGTTGAGTTCCGCGCACTGCGCCAATCCGGTTGCGCCTAAAGGATGGCCTTTCGAGATCAGGCCGCCCGACGGATTTACTACTACTTTGCCGCCGTAGGTGTTGGCGCCGGCGTCAACAAATTCACCGCCCTTACCTTCAGGGCACAGTCCTAACGCCTCATAGGTGATCAATTCGTTGCACGAGAAGCAGTCGTGGAGTTCTACTACGTCAACGTTCTCCGGTCCGAGGCCGCTTTGCTCATAGACCTTGTGCGCGGCGGACTTCGATAGGTCTGAGCCGACCATCTTGATGCAACTGCGTTCGGAAAACGTGCTGGCAAAGTCGGTCGCCATCGCCATCCCGAGAATCTCGACCGCCTTGCTCTCGAGGCCATGCTTCTTGACGAAATCTTCGCTCGCCAGGATAGCCGCGCCCGATCCGTCGGAAGTAGGGCAGCACTGAAGCTTGGTCAGTGGGTCATACACCATCGGCGCGCCGAGGATTGCTTCGAGTGAGTACTCATCCTGGAACTGCGAGTAAGGGTTGTTTACCGAGTGCTTATGATTCTTCCATCCGATCTTTGCGAACTGCAGCGCGGTCGTGCCGTAGCGCTCCATGTGCTCGCGGCCGGCGTTGCCGAACATCTGCGCCGCCGGCGGCGATGCGGCAAAGCCGCGCAGGTCAGCCATCAGCTGGACGTGCTTGTCCATAGGATTGATGCGGTCCATGTACTTGGCGCCGAGCGATCCTTTCTCCATCTTCTCGAATCCTAGCGCCATCACGCAGTCCGAGAGGCCGCCCTCGACGAATTGCTTGGCCATGAACAGCGCGGTCGAGCCGGTCGAGCAGTTGTTGTTGACGTTGTAAATCGGGATGCCGGTCATCCCGAGTCCATAGAGTGCGCGCTCGCCGCAGGTCGATTCGCCGTAGCAGTAGCCGACCACCGCCTGCTCGACGTTTTCGTAGGAGATGCCGGCGTCCTGCAGAGCCTTGGTGCCGGACTCCTTTGCCATGTCGGGATAGTCCCATGACCGCGAGCCCGGCTTCTCGAACTTGGTCATCCCGACACCTACGACGTAAACCTTCCGTCCCATTTTAATCTCCATGTAGGCCGCACACTTACGCGGCGGCGCGACTTCTCATCAACTTAGTATGCCCGAGTAGCGTCCGCAATTGACCAGCACCGCTTAACTCTCTCAGCGCATCGCGCCGGTCGGAGCGACGAGGCGGACCTCGTCGGCGTGAGCAGTCGCTATCCTATCCGCCCATTCGCCGCGACCGGTTTCGCGGAGGCGCTCCAGATATTCGCTCAGCCGGCCGCGCACGTGCCATGGACCGCCTTCATGCAGCACGGTCCACAAGGGATCGATGCCGGTCGTCGATCGCATCATCTGCCGCCAATGCCACTCTTCCAGACTCGCGAGCGCGCGCGCCGTGAGATCCGGCTGCTCCCTGGCGAGGTCGCGAGTCTCATGTGGATCGCGCTTGAGATCGAACAGCATCACGTCCGGAAGACCGTGATAGCCGTCGTGATAGGTGCGGATACAGATGTAGTCGCCGAAGCGCACGGCGCGCTGCGCAGTCCACGCGCCCTGCGACAGGACGAGATATTCGCGGCCCGCCTGATTGCCGCGACGGAGTGCGTCGGCGAATCCGGCGCCGTCCCAGTTTGACGGCACCCGCGCGCCCAGCAGCTCGAGGACCGTCGCCGCGACATCGATCTGGTAGTGCAGGCCGCGCTCGACGCGACCGCCCGCCAGTCCCGGCCACTTCAGCACCATCGGCACGTGGGCGACGCACTCGTCGGCCGTATGATGATCGCAGTAGATGCCGAGCTCGCCCAAAGTCTCGCCGTGATCGCCCGAAATCATCACCGCGGTTTCGTCGAGCACGCGCATTTCCGCGAGCCGGTTCATGAAGCGCCCGATATGATCGTCGGCGTAGCGGACGCCGACATCGTAACCGTCGAACATGCGCCGAACCTCAGCCATCGAGGTCGCCTGCTGCGGCTGGCGCGCGAACATCGCATTAACGCCATGCTCGCCGGGCTTGAAACCGACAATCTCCTGCGCCGAATGCGGCCCCGGCATCGTCCAGTGGCGTGCGCGGATTTCTTCGGTGATCCAGTCAGGCGCCGGATCGTTCGCAAACGGATCGCCGTAGCTGGCAGGCGTGCGATAGGGCGTATGCGGATCCCACAGATGCACGTGCAGGAACCAGTTGTCGCGCGCGCCGTTGCGGGCGAGCCAGTCGAGCGCCAGCGGCGCAACCTGGTCGGCGGTCTCGATTCCCATCGTGCCGAGATTGATCACCTCGTTGAAGCCCGCATCCCAGTGATACGCCGAATGACGCTCGCCGAACGTGCTGATAGTCGCGGTATGCATCCCGACCGAGCGCATCCGCCGCGCCCAACTGGTCGTCGCACCGCGCGATTGGAAGCCGCGCGCCGCGCCCTCGAGAAACGGATCGGCCGCCGTGCCGCCATGACCGACGACGCCGTTGTGAATCCCGAAGCGGCCCGAGATCAACGCGCTGCGCGAAGGCCCGCATGGCGTGTCGGACGCATAGACAGACTCGAAGCGGATCGCGTCGCGCGCGATCGCGTCGATGGCCGGGCTGGTGTTGCGATGGTATCCGTAGCAGCCGAGATGGTCGGCGCGCAGCGTATCGATATCGACGTAGAGCAGTCGCATTTGTAATGACGCCTCCAGGAGTGTGCATTGTTTAATAGCTGGATGGTCCGCGTCTATCGCGCCGTGCGACAGAACCCTCTGATGTGATACTTGATGCGGATGATCTCCGGTTACGAAATTGCAAATGTATTCCTTCTCGTTTACGCGGGGTTGTTTCCGATCGTCAATCCGATTGGCGGCGCGCCGATTTTCCTTGGCCTGACCCGCCACTGCACTGACGAAGAGCGCCACGCGCTCGCACTTGGGGTGACGCTCAACAGCTTCTTCCTGCTGCTCGGATCGCTGCTCATCGGATCCTACGTGCTCGAGTTTTTCGGCATCACTTTGCCGATCGTGCGCATCGCCGGCGGACTCATCGTGGCCGCAACCGGCTGGACTCTGCTCCAGGAAAAAGATGACTTCACCGACGACCGCGCCGCCCATGAGCCGAAGATTCCGACCGACACATTTTATCCTCTCACCATGCCGATCACCGTCGGCCCCGGCTCGATTGCGGTAGCCATCACGATCGGCAGCCAGCGCCCGCGCGACGAGGTCTTCTCCCAGGTCGCAATCCTCGGTCTGGCGGCGATCGCCGGCGTAGTCGCGATGGCGGCGACTATATATGTGTGTTACCGATACGCCGAAGGGACCGTCGGCGCGCTCGGCGAGTCGGGCACCAATGTTGTGGTGCGGCTGTCGGCCTTCATCCTGTTCTGCATCGGCATCGAAATTATCTGGAACGGCTACAGCGCCCTCGCACAGGTTGCCGGCTAGTCGCTAGACTCGTTCGCGACGGCTCTCAGCGGGCATTGGAGGAACGAGCATGTCACTTCACCGAAAGCATGACTCCGGCAGAAAAGCGTCGGACGCCATCTACGCGTCCAGCGATCTCTCGCTGTCGGTTCCAAAGCACAAGATTCCCCGCGACGAGAGTTCGCCGCGCACCGCTTACGCGCTTATCCACGACGAGTTGCTGCTCGACGGCAACTCGCGCCAGAACCTCGCCACCTTCTGCACCACGTGGATGGAGCCCGAGGCGCTGACCCTGATGAACGAGTGCATCGACAAGAACATGATCGACAAGGATGAGTATCCGCAGACCGCCGAGATCGAGGCGCGATGCGTTCATATCCTTGCCGATCTTTGGAATTCGCCCGACGGCTCAAACACCATCGGCTGTTCCACCACCGGCTCGAGCGAAGCCGCGATGCTCGGTGGTCTGGCGGCGAAATGGCGCTGGCGAGCCAGGATGCGCGCGCAGGGCAAGTCGATTGACAAGCCGAATCTGGTTTGCGGGCCGGTGCAAGTATGCTGGCACAAGTTCGGCCAGTACTTCGACGTCGAAGTGCGCGAGGTTCCGGTCGAAGGCGACAGGTTGCTGATGGGCCCGGAGCAGGCGATCGCGCGATGCGACGAAAACACAATCATGGTCGTCCCCACGCTCGGCGTGACCACCTGCTGCCAGTACGAGCCGGTCCAGGCTATCGCGCAGGCGCTCGACAACTTCGAGAAGAGCGCGGGACTCGACATTCCGATCCACGTCGATGCGGCTAGCGGCGGTTTTCTCGCGCCGTTCTGCCAGCCCGAGATCGTCTGGGATTTCCGCCTGCCGCGGGTCAAATCGATCAACACCTCGGGCCACAAGTTTGGTCTCGCGCCGCTCGGCGTAGGCTGGGTGGTATGGCGCGATCACGCGGACCTGCCGGAAGAATTGATTTTCCACGTCAACTACCTCGGCGGCGACATGCCGACCTTTGCGCTGAACTTTTCGCGCCCGGCCGGTCAAATCGTCTGCCAGTACTACAATTTTTTGCGGCTCGGTTTCGAGGGCTACAAGAAAATTCAGAACGCCTGCTATCACACCGCTCAGCATCTCGCGGCCGAGCTCGACAAGATGGGCCCGTTCCGCGTCATCCACGACGGCCGCGGCGGACTGCCCGCGGTTTGCTGGACGCTCACAGAGGGCGCCGGCCACGGCTTCACGCTCTACGATGTTTCCGATCGGCTGCGCGCGCGCGGATGGCAGGTGCCGGCCTACTCGATGCCCGCGAAGCGCGAGGATCTCGTCGTCCAGCGAATCCTCGTGCGCCACGGCGTCAGCCGCGACCTCGGCGACCTGCTGCTCGAGGACATCCGCCGTTCGATTGCGATCCTCGAAAAGCATCCCGTCTCACATCCGCTCACCGAGAACGAGGCCGGCGGCTACAATCACAACTAGAACTAATTTGTTTGGACGGACTTCTACGAAGATGGAGCAAGGCAGGGCAGCGTCGGCGCGACTGTGTATTCGTAAAGGCGTCCGGCCCAGGAGAAGGTGCTCATCGAACCGCCGTGACCTGACTTGAATTCGGCGACCTGGTAGGGATTGCTCGGATCTACCGCCAACGGCGCGTACGCGAGATAGCAATTCCCGGAATTGGGGATTGCGTCAGTCAGCGGCGGCTGGAAATCCATCTTGAGAAAGTTGACCGCCGGGAGCCAACCGTCAGGGCCGGTTTCACTATCAACAATCGGCGTCCAGTGCGCCTCGTCCGTGGAATTCTGCAGATGAAGTTCGCGATACTCGGGCGCGCCGCCGCCGTTCCTGCGCAACTCGACCAACACCATGTCCGGCCGCGCGATCGCCATCATCTGGCAAACGTTCCCCGGCGTCAGTGGCGCTGCCGGCTTGCTCGCATCCGCCTCGGTGACTGGCTCGGGGTCCTGATTCTTCGCGTCGGCGTCGTCGTCCTTGCCGCTGGTGTAAAGCGAATGGGCCATGCTGATGACCGACGGTATCGCCCCGAGCAGCGGCAGCATGCAGCCGGCGGTGCTTAGCGTCATCGCGGCAAGTAGCGCAATCAGCGCCGCCGACAGACTTGCCCGCGGCCTCACGCGCTGGAATGATTTCCGGTCGCTCCCCAACATTTCCCCCACCCGAGCGTCCTCCACTGCGCACGGAGTCTAGCAGTTAGCGCCGGACGAAACTAACTGTAGGACTATCCCCGATACTTGCTTTCGGAAGCGCCGGTCCCGCGGGGAACGGGGTGGCTTATTTGCCGCCCAGCGCCCACGTCTTGATCAGATGATGCGCGATCGCGACCGGCGGCGGCACTCGGATACCTTCGATCTGCTTGCCTTCGATCAGCTCGCGCGCGACGCCGCGCTCGAGCCAGCGCACTTCGGCCAGTTCGTTTTCATCGACCTTGGCGTCGCGGCTGTCGGCCTTCGCGAAACATCCGATCATCAGCGACGACGGGAACGGCCACGGCTGCGTCGCGTAGTAACTCACTTCGCCAACCTTCACCGACGCTTCCTCCATCAGCTCGCGCCGCACCGCTTCCTCGATCGTTTCGCCCGGCTCGACGAAGCCCGCCAGCGCCGAGAACATCCCCGGCGGAAACAGCTTGCCGCGTCCGACCAGGCAGGCCTCGCCATGCGTCGCGAGCATGATCACCACCGGATCGACGCGCGGAAAATGTTCGGCGTTGCATTTGCCGCATAAGCGCCGATAACCCGCGTCCATAATTTTCGTCGGCGCGCCGCACTTCGGGCAGAAGCCATGCCGCTGATGCCAATCGATCATCGCCTTCGCCTGCGCGATGATCGCCGAGTCCTTGATCGACACCATCGATCCCGCCACGCGCGCGTCGCGAAAATATCCAAGCCCCGCCAGCGGTTCGATGTTGGCCGGATCGGCGGCTGCCGAAACGTCGAGCGCAAACACCGCGCGCTCGCCGTCGAGACCGAGGAAAATGCAAACGGCTTCAGCACCCGCGATCGAATCCGCGATTTCCGCGCGCACCAGTCCAAGCTCGAACGGCGGTCCCGATTTTTCCGATCCAAGAATAAACGGCTCCAGCCGCCACATCGGGAGTATCAGCGAAGAAGGCTCGCGCCGCTTCGACTCGATCCAGTTTGCATCGGTCCGCTTCTCGCTCGCGCGATTAAGAGCACTGCCGGCGAATGGAATCATTGCGCCTCCACGGGGAAACTATCATCAACAACGTAGCGTCGTACGATGCTGGACGCCAATTGCGAGCGGCGGCTAGTATCCAGTTTGGTGGCATCTCCGCTCAACGTATTGTTCATCACCGCCGACCAATGGCGCGGCGACTGTCTTTCAGCGCTCGACCATCCGTGTGTGCGCACGCCGAATCTCGACGCGCTCGCGGCCGACGGCGTGCTGTTCCGCCGTCACTACGCCAACGCCGCGCCATGCGGTCCGAGCCGCGCGTCGATTCACACCGGGATGTACTTGCAGAATCATCGGTCCGGCACCAACGGCACGCCGCTCGATGCGCGCCACACCAACTGGGCCAAAGAGGCCGCGGCGCTCGGCTACGATCCAGTGCTGTTCGGCTACACCGACACCAGCCAGGATCCGCGCGCGCTCGACGCCGATGATCCGTGGCTCAAGAGTTACGAAGGCCCGCTGCCCGGCATTCGTCCGGTGTGCCTGATGATCGGCGCGCCAACGCCGTGGACCGATTGGCTCAAGGCTAACGGTTTCGAGGTGCCGTCGGACATCCGCTTCGCCTACGGCAATCGCACCGATGGTCCCGACTACGAAGACGGCGCGGCGCATCCGAAGCCGCTCAGGTATCCCGCGGAATTCGACGACACCGCGTTCCTGGTCGGCAAAACGATCGACTACATAAGCAGCGCGAGCGGTCCGTTCATCGCGCACCTGTCGCTCCTGCGGCCGCATCCGCCGTTCGTCGCGCCCGAGCCTTACAACTCGATGTACGATCCCGCGCAGGTGCCGGGCTTCACGCGCCTGGCCACGCCTGAAGATGAAGCCCGTCAGCATCCGTGGCTCGCGCATCAGCTTGCCCGCCGAGTTTATCGAGCGACCGGCAACGAGAAGCGGCTCCGTCGGCTGAAGGCGGTTTACTACGGACTGATGAGCCGGGTCGATGCGGAACTTGGACGACTGATTCGGTTTCTGAAGGAATCGGGACGCTGGGATTCGACGCTCATCATCTTTACGTCGGACCATGGCGAGCAAATCGGCGACCACTGGCTAATCGGCAAGTGCGGCTACTTCGACGGCTCCTACCACATCCCGCTAATCATTCGCGATCCGCGCGCGCAAGCCGACGCCGAGCGCGGCGCGATAGTTTCGTCGTTCACCGAGAACGTCGATATCATGCCGACGATGCTCGAGGCGATCGGCGCCGAAATTCCGCTGCAATGCGACGGCGCGTCGCTCGCGCCGTTCCTCGAAGGCGCGGGCCTTCCCGGCAAATGGCGGACCGAAGCGCACTGGGAGTTCGACTTCCGCGATCCCGCCGACGACTCGGCCGAGCGCGCGCTCGGACTCACGATGCATCAATGCACGATGAACATCGTCCGCGGCGAGCGCTACAAGTACGTCCACTTCACAAATCTGCCGCCGCTCTTTTTCGATCTGGAAAAGGATCCCAACGAGTTCACCAACCTCGCAAGCGACGCCGCGTATGCGCCAAAGGTCCTCGAGTACGCGCAAAAGCTCCTGTCATGGCGCATGAACCACGACGAGCAAACCCTCACCCACATCACGTTACGCGACGACGGCCCAATAACCCGCCGCGCCCCCCGCTACTGAATCTTCCCCTCTCCCTGTTAGGGAGAGGATCGAAGGTGAGGGTCCTTATACAGCGCGCCCCGCGCGCGATTAAGATTCTGTTGCTGATTTCCTAAGGCCGCTCGCCACGCCGAATCCGCATCTCGATCGCGTCGATTGCACGCTCGCAATCGGCGACCGCGTCGATCACTTCATGCGCCCCGGCCGCCGACAACGCATTTCGCGCATTCGCGATCCGAGTCGCCTGCTCCGCCGGTGCAAGTGCGGCGAAATCCTCCGCCGACAGCCCAATCATGTTGCCGGTGCGTGCGACGCCTACCGTCCACACGCCCGCATGCAGCCCTTCCTCGATATCCACAGGCGTGTCGCCGATTTTCACGATCGCTTCGAGCGGCTCGATCTGCATGCGGATTGCGTTGGCGAAAATCATCCACGGATGCGGCCGGCCGGCGCCGACGTCATCCGGCGTGATCGCGCAGTCAGGACTGTAGCCCTGTGCGGCAGCCGCTGGCAGGACGATTTCGAGCATCGCGCGCGTGTATCCGGTCGTGCTGCCGATTTTGATTCCACGTTTGCGGATGCGCGCGACGGTTGCCGCGACTCCATCGATCACGGTCGAGTATTTCACAATGCATTCGAGCTGTAGCGGAATGAACTTCGCGAACAGTGCCTCGACGTCCGCCTCGGTCGGCTCGCGTTTGACGGCCTCGCGCCATCGCGCCGCGACCTTCGGCGCGAACAGAATCTTTCTTAGGTGGTCGATTTTCAGGACGCCCATGTCGCGCCGCGCTTCTTCCTCTGAGACGGGAACGCCGCGCTGGGCGAACACTTCCTGGATAACGCGCACTGGCGCGAGGCTGCCGTGATCGACCGTCGTGCCCGCCCAGTCCAGAATGACGGCCTTCACCGGCCCCGAGTAAGACTGCTTCATTATATGTGCATCTCGCGGATCATCTGTTCGGCCAGGCCGAACGACAGCGTCATGCCGGAGCCGCCGACCGCCGTGACGATGCGCACGCCGGGCGCCGCGTCGATCGCGACCCATGATTTTTCCGGATGCTTGGCGTACACGCCGTACCATCGCTGCGCGATCGACAGGTCGGGCGCAACCAGGAACTCGCGCACGTTCCGCATCACCAGCTCGTCGATTTCAGCTTTGTTGAAGATATCGACCGCGAGGCCGTACTCGTGCGAGTCGCCCAGCGTCAGCGCGCCGTCGGCGGTCTGCGAGACCAGCGTGTGAATGGCGAAGCGATCGTAGTCGGCCATTTCGCGCGCGACCCGCTCCTTATATTTCGGCAGCGTCGCCGTGCAGATCTCAAACGCGGGATAGAACCGCAGCGTGAGGCCCGCGGCCAGCGCAGGACCAAGCTCCCAGCCGGACTTTTGCGGCGCGGTGCGCATCATCTGCAGCTTGCATCGATCGATACCACTGGCGGCGAATAATTCTGGAAAAAGAGTTTCAAAATCGTCGCCGCCGCAGACGATTGCCTGCGCGGCTTCCCAGCTTTCCGACCCAGCTTCAATCCGAGGCAACTGAATCGATCGCACCGCCGTGCCGAATCGAAACTGCACGCCGAATTTCTCCGCAAGATAGGCCGGCAGCTGCGCGAGTATCTGCCGCGGATCGACCGTCAGTTCCGTAGGACTCCAGATACCGCCGATCAGTCCTTTGGGATTTACCGACTGACTCTTCTTCACAACTTCGCCGGCTGAAATCCACGCGCAGGTGTAGCCGAGCGCCGGCGCGCGCTCGACGAACTCACGCGCCACCTCCGCTTCATCTTGATGATAAACGACGTGCAGCGATCCCGTCGGACGATACTGCAATCCCGCCGCGTCGAGAATCTCACTCCAGATTTGACGGCTGCGCGTCGCCATCTGATGCACGACACCGGCGCGTTGCCCAATCGGCCAGATCATCCCGAAATTTCGCACCGACGCTCCCTGCGCCCGCGGCGTACGCTCGAACACGACGACCGAACGCCCGCGCTTGGCCGCGAAGTACGCATGCGCAAGGCCCAGGATGCCGGCGCCGACGATCGCCACGTCCGCTTTTCGATTCGCGCTCATCGCAACCCCACAGCAATAGCACTTGACGCCGCCGCGGTCAGCCAAACATTTGATTTCGGTGACGACTTCTAGGCGGTTATGTACAATAAGGTATGCGCGGATTCGATATCTGGCTCCGTGGACGCTTGGTCGCCACTGTCATTATTGCGGCTCTGATTGCGAGCCTCGCGACGCCGCCCGACGCCCGCTGCACCGATCTCACGACGCCATCCTTTCTGGTCGCCACTCGCGCGCTCGAGGACCCGCTGTTCGAGCACTCGGTAATCCTGATGGTGCCGTCCACCGAGCCGCCGCTGCTCGCCGGCCTCATCATCAACAGTCCCGCCAAACAGCAGGTGCGCGACATTTTTCCACAAGTCCGCGCGTTGAAGGGTCCGGCGGAATCGATCTACCTCGGCGGTCCGGTTGAGCCCGAGGACGTGTCGATCGTCTTCCGCGCGCCGTCGGCACAAAGCTCCGCCACGCGAGTCTTCGACGACGTTTACGTCGCGACCGGCCGCGACGCGATTGCCGCCGTCCTCAAGGACCCGCGCATCACCGACTTGCGCGTCGTTTCAGGCAAGGCCCAGTGGCTGCACGATCAGCTGCTGGCCGAAGTGATGGCGGGAGCGTGGTACGTGATTCCGGCCAAGGCCGACCTGATTTTCGGCGACCCGAAAGACCTCTGGTCGATCCTGGTCAAGGGCGGCGATTTGCAGGAGGCCGACGCCGCTTCGCCTCCCCTTATGAATTTGCCTTATAGGCTCTTGGATGGTACAAACTGGCAGCGTCGAATCTCACCCAATTGATTGGGAAATGCGGTTGATCCCGCGCCGCAACAAGCACTTCCTCAAGGGGATGACATCAATGGCACGGACCAAGGAACGCAGTTTTGGTCAGGTACTTCGCGATCGCCGGCGGCAACTCGATTTGACGCAGGAAGAAGTCGCGCGCCGCATCAAGACTTCCACTCCCTACATCGGACATCTCGAATCGGCCAAGCGCCACCCGTCGGACAAAATAGTCACCCGCCTCGCCGAAGTGCTCGCCCTCGATCGGCGCGAACTGTTTTTTCTCGCCAACCCGCGCGCTCAGGCACTGCTTAGTCCCGAGCCGGAATCCGACGCGAAGTCGGCGT